>NZ_JAIVFX010000002.1 GCF_020829625.1 Nostoc sp. XA010
AAAGTGAAGAAGTCTCTATCTACAAGAACCCATGTTTGCCCTCACTGCAACTATGTAGAAGATAGGGACGTGAACGCCAGTATCAATATTCTTAAACTTGGATTAACTACGGTGGGGCACACCGGAAACTACGCTTGGGGAGATTTGCCCTCTTGGGCAGTTGGCGCAAGCCTGCTGTCTAACGGCGAGTCAGGGAACCAAGAATCCCCGTCTCTTTAGAGCGGGGAGTGTCAAGTCATATATTTTTAGGAACGAGGAACGGGAGAGTTTTATCAAGATTTACGCACCTTGTTCAAATTCGTCAATGGCTTAAATTTCATCTGAAATCTGGATGCATTGTTCTAATAAAGCAATATTTAGTTCCGGCAATAATTCACTTGAGGTAATCTGTTCGTAGCCGTAAGTATCTAAAAACTCAGATGGTGTTTCTTCTCGCAAGTGATAAAGTCTAAGTCGATTGAATTGCCAAATCCAAACTTCAGCAACTCCCAAACGGCGATAAATTTCTAATTTATCAATGCTTCCACTAGTGATGTTTACCTCTATAGCTAAGTCTGGGATATTTTTCTTCTCGGAAATCGAGTAGCATTCATCTGGTTCAACCCCAGCTCCCTTAAGTTGTTTTTTAATTGTAGAACTCCCCATTGGGCTGAATCGAATTCGCTTTAAGTAGAGATAGCGTTCTATCAAAATAGCCAAACGTTTTTTGATATTTTCATGTCTGATAGACGGTGACACAATTTCTAAGATTTCATCTAAATAGGTGACACGGTAATGAGAATTATCTTCTAGTTTGGCTAATAAAGCTTCATACATTTGCCAGCTTACCCCACTAGTGACAAATTTTTCCTCCGGATCATCAATATCTGCAAGTTCTGGGTCGTCTAAGAGTTCTTTCAGGCTGATGACCATTGTTTTCTCTAAAAATTAAGGTTTAAGTAAACACTAAGCAATGTCCACCAGAGAAAAATTTCTTCGCTAAACTGACTCCACTGAGGAAGCACCGAAACGATAACCTTTGCCGTAAACTGTGTGAATCAGTGTAGTTTCTTTAGCTACCTCAATCTTACGGCGCAGCAAACGAATTAATGCCGCGATTACATTACTACTGGGTTGTTCTTCCTCTTGCCACAAATTTTCCATAATCTGGGCATGAGTCATTAGTTGTCCAGTGTGTTCCATAAAGTATTGCAGTAGCTGGCTTTCTTTTTGCGATAGCTCAATTATTCGTCCTTGGCGATAGGCTACTTGATTTTCACAATCGAGTTCTAAATCAGCGACGTTTAAACGTCCGGTAGTGGTTTCATAGGTTTGGGAACCGGAACGACGCAATAAAGCACGGACTCTCGCTAGTAACTCCCGCAGTTCAAAAGGTTTAACCAAATAGTCGTCTGCACCAGCATCTAAACCTTGTACGCGGTCATCTAGAGTATCTTTAGCTGTGAGAAACAGCACGGGAGTAGTTTTGCCTTGGCGTCGCAATTGCTGACAAATTTCTAACCCCGTTTTTCCTGGCAGCATCCAATCTAAAATTAGTAGGTCATAATTGCCTGCTTGTGCATATTCGTTACCACTTGTGCCATCGTAAGCGGCATCCACAATGTAACCCTCACGAGTTAATAAGCGACTCAAGGGTTCAGTTAGTTCAACTTCATCATCAACTAATAAAATTCTCATGCTGCTTGTGGTAAGCATATAGAGATATTCTCAATATTATTCAACTGCTAGAACGCCAAGGATATTAAACAAAGAATGCTGACTGTTGCATTGCCAAAAGGGGAACTCCTTAAAAATAGCATCCGCCTGCTACAATCTGTGGGATTAGATTTTAGTGCTTTTTTAGATTCAGGAACTCGCCAACTTCAAATTCCTGATACTAAGGGACTTGCAAAAGCTTTGTTGGTGCGGGCGCAGGATGTGCCTGTTTATGTGGAATATGGCCAAGCACAACTGGGTGTTGTTGGTTACGATGTGCTGCGAGAGAAGCAGCCGCAAGTTGCCCACTTGGTGGATTTGCAGTTTGGGCATTGTCGGATGTCCGTGGCGGTAAAAGCATCCAGTTCTTACCGATCGCCTTTAGATTTACCACCGCATGGTAGAGTTGCTTCAAAATATGTCAATTGCGCTCGTGAATATTTCCATAGTCTAGATTTACCTGTGGAAATAGTACCGTTGTATGGTTCAGTTGAACTAGGCCCGATTACTGGAATGTCAGAAGCGATCGTGGATTTGGTTTCTACAGGGCGGACTTTGCGCGAAAATGGTTTGATTGAAATTGCGACTCTCTATGAAAGCACGGCGCGGTTGATTGCCCATCCTTTGAGTTACCGCCTAAATACGAGTAATTTAAGTGACGTGATTGCCAAGTTGCGAGAAGCCGTTTTGGTAGAGGTGTAATAGTAGTGCTGTCAAGGTGACGTAATTCACGGTTTATCGAATAGCCCAAAGAAACCTCACCCTGATTTTGCTTGTGCAAAACCTGTCCCTCTCCTTACTAAGGCTACGGTGTACACACAAGTCCTAAAAACCTAGCTTGATGACGTTTTCCTTATTTTCATGTAGAGCATGGAAACGAGAGAAATAGATAGCATTGTTAGTTGATACAATGGCATTGTCAATCGATACAATGGCATTGTCAGTCAATACAATGGCATTGCCAGTCAATATAATCGCATTGCCAGTCAATATAATCGCATTGTCAATCAATACAATCGCATTGCCAGTCAATACAATGGCATTGCAGGTTAAGAGACTTGTGGGTGTACAACGTAGCCTTGTTAAGGAGAGGGATGTCTGTGAGGACAAGGTGAGGTTTTAATGATTAGTAGATAGTCTGCAACAATTAAATTTCCTCATACAGACTAAATTTGTTTACACTAGAATTAGCTGCGATGTCTACGACGGGCTACGCCTACGCAATAACTTTGCGGCGTAGACAGGGAATAGCTTACTCTAAGCACCACTTTCAATGTGGATG
Source organism: Nostoc sp. XA010 (assembly GCF_020829625.1). Lineage (GTDB taxonomy): Bacteria > Cyanobacteriota > Cyanobacteriia > Cyanobacteriales > Nostocaceae > Nostoc. The sequence continues at coordinate 2,978 of NZ_JAIVFX010000002.1, forward strand.
TACCATTTTGACAAAATTTAACAAGCTTTCCTGAACAGCCAGAGGCGGGGAAAAGACTAAGAATTATTACAAGAGATTAAGCTATTCTTGAGATAGCCACCCTGATGACTGGATATTACGTTTAAATTTATTAAGAAAAGTTAATGAAAGCTGGACAAATTGATACAGAAGTGGCGAGGCTAGAAGCCCTCCGCCAGTATCAAATTCTTGACACCGAACCGGAAGAAGCTTACGACAATCTTGCTCAGTTAGCGGCATTTATTTGTGGCACGTCCATATCCTTGGTAAATTTCATTGATGAAAACCGTCAATGGTTTAAGGCAAAAGTAGGTTTAGATGTATCAGAAATGCCCCGGTGTGTTGGGTTATCTTACCTTTGCCAAGAGCGGCGTAATGTTGTGGTGGTTCCTGACACCCTAGCTGATGAAACATTAGCAAATAATGCGGTAGTAACTGGTTATCCATATATACGGTTTTATGCAGGTGTACCCCTAATTACTCCCAAGGGAGATATGTTGGGAACTCTGTGTGTAATTGACCAAGCTCCAAAAGAATTGAGCCAAAAACAAGTGGAGGCGCTTGTAGCTCTGAGCCGCTTGGTAATCGACCAATTAGAACTCAGGCGTCATGTAACTGAGGTATCTCAAGTTACTGAGAAACTCGTGGCGCACCAGCAAGCAGCACACGCCGAGTCTGAATCGGCGAGAATCCGCATTGCTAATTTGCTCGAAAGCATCACTGATGCGTTTTTTGCCTTGGATAAAAAGTGGCGATTCACCTACATTAATGGTCAAGCAGAACTACTATTGCAAAAAACCCAGAATGAATTATTAGGTCAAAGCATCTGGGAGGTATTTCCAGAATTCATAGACACAACATTCTATCGTGAGTATCACAGGGCAATGTTAGAACAGGTGAGTGTGGAATTTGAGGAGTTTTATCAGCCACTAAACTGCTGGCTGCAAGTCCACGCTTATCCTGCAAAAGACGGCTTGTCTGTTTATTTCCAAGACATCACTGAACGACGGCGAACAGCAGAAGCACTACGAGAGAGTGAAGAACGTTGGCAATTAGCATTAAATGGTAATAATGATGGTATTTGGGATTGGAACCTCAAGACTAATGAAGTGTTCTTCTCAACTCGGTGGAAGGAAATGCTCGGTTATAAAGACCACGAAGTTTCCAACGGTTGGGATGAATGGAAAAAACTAATCCACCCCGATGAGCGAGATTGGGTACTTCAAGCCTTCCAAGACCACTTTGCCAAGAAAATACCGTTTTACGTCTGTGAATATCGAGTCCAGTGCCAAGACGGCAGCTATAAATGGATTCTAGATCGAGGACAGGCACTTTGGGACGCATCGGGTGATATAGTGCGGATGGTGGGTTCTTATACAGATATCACAGATCGCAAGCAGGCTGATGAAGAATTAAAGCGACAGAATTTGCGATCGCAATTATTTGCTGAAATCACTCTGAAAATTCGAGAATCTTTACAAATAGAGGAAATCCTCCAAACCACAGTTACTGAGGTACAAAAATTACTACAAGCTGACCGAGTTTTAATTTTTCAGCTAGAGTCTGATGGTTCGGGAACAGTAGTGCAAGAGGCGGTGCTACCTGGTTGGCCGGTAATTTTGGGAAGAAATCTTTTTGACCCCTGCTTTAAGGAAGAATACATAGAAAGATATCGCCAAGGAAGAGTGAGTGCGATGGAAGACGTTGAAACCGCTCACATTCAACCATGCCATCGAGAATTTCTTCAGCAGTTTGCTATCAAGGCTAACCTCGTAGTACCAATTCTCGTCAGGGACGGCATTTGGGGCTTATTGCTGGCTCATCAGTGTGCTGCACCTCGACGGTGGAATAACTTTGAGACGGAGCTGTTAAAGCAACTAGCTAACCAAATTGGGATTGCTTTATCTCAAGCGCAACTATTAGAAAAACAAAGCCAGCAAAGTCAGGAACTGGCTCGTTCTAATGCGGAATTGGAACAATTTGCTTATGTGGCTTCCCATGACTTACAAGAGCCATTGCGGATGGTAACGAGTTATTTACAACTACTAGAGCGAAGATACAAAAATCAACTTGATAATAATGCTGATCAGTTTATCAACTACGCGGTAGATGGGGCACGGCGGATGCAGACGCTGATAAATGATTTGTTGAATTATTCTCGCGTTAGCACCCGTGGACAGCCCTTTATGCGAGTAAATTGTAGTATTGTCTTAGAACAAGCGATCGCTAATCTGCAAATTGCGATCTCTGATAGTCAAGCAATTGTTACTCACGATCCTCTACCTCAAGTTATGGCTGATGCTACCCAATTGATCCAAGTATTTCAAAACCTGATTGGCAATGCAATCAAATTTTGCCAGAATCAGCAGCCACGAATTCACATCGGGGTAGCGAAGACAGATGCAAATCCAGATGGGGAAAGTTTAAATGTTACCCCGTCGGTAGATGAATGGTTGTTCTGGGTGTGCGATAATGGCATTGGTTTAGAATCCCAATATGCTGAACGTATTTTTATAATTTTTCAACGCTTACATGGTAGAGATAAGTATCCGGGTACTGGAATTGGTCTGGCAATTTGTAAAAAAATTATAGAACGCCACGGCGGCCGGATCTGGGTTGAATCGAAACTGGGTCAAGGCTCGACTTTCTACTTCACAATTCCAGATAGAGCAGGTAAGCAATCGTGGGCATTATAACACCGATTATGCCTATTGAGGTTTTGTTGGTAGAGGATAATCCTGGCGATGCCCAACTGACACGTATCGCCCTGGAAGATAGCAAAATATCGATTCACCTGAATGTGGTCGAAGATGGTGTGGAGGCTATGGCATTTTTGCGAAAGCAGGACAAATACGTTAAAGCAGCCCATCCAGATATTGTGCTGCTCGATTTAAATCTCCCCAGAAAAGATGGGCGGGAAGTACTGGCAGAAATTAAAGCAGATGAAAACCTCAGGCGAATTCCTGTAGTAATTTTGACAACTTCCCAAGCTGAAGAAGACATCCTCAAAGCCTATAATTTATGTGCAAACTGTTATATAACTAAGCCAGTAGATTTCGATCAATTCGTTAAAATTGTCCAATCAATAGAAAATTTTTGGTTTGCGATCGTAAAACTGCCACCGGAGTAGTGGAAATGGCAGGTAAAAATATTAAAGTCTTATTAGTAGAAGATAACCCTGGCGACGTCTTTTTATTACAAGAGTTGTTAAAGGAAGTTACTACAGTTGTAGTTGATTTGTCTCCCGTTGAGCGACTTTCTGAAGCACTCAACTACTTAGCTAAAGAATTTTTTGATGTCATTTTGTTAGACCTCTCGCTGCCAGATAGCCAGGGACTCGAAACTTTTGTCATCGCTCACCATCAAGCAAAAGCCACTCCGATAATTGTGCTGACCGGTATAAACGATGAAACCCTGGCAACTAGAGCAATGCAAGAAGGAGCGCAGGATTATTTGGTAAAAGGGCAAGTAACTGGCGACTTGCTGGTGCGCTCCATGCGTTATGCCATCGAACGTCAACGGGCAGACAACGCACTGCGACAGAGTGAGGAACGATTTCGGGTGGCCCTCAAAAACTCTCCCATCTTTGTCTACAACCAAGATTGCGACTTACGGTACACCTGGGTTTACAATCCCTCCGATGGATTGACAGTTGAAGAAATGTTGGGCAAACAAGATTTGGATATTATTCCAGATGAAGATGCTCGACATCTCACCACAATTAAACGTGGAGTGTTAACTACTGGCATAGGAACGCGAGAGGAAGTATCAATAACAATCAAAGATACAACTAGATATTACGATTTGACAGTTGAGCCATTGCGGAATGAGTCGCAAGAAATTGTCGGCGTAACATGCGCCAGTATTGATATTAGCGAACGACAAGCCGCACTGCGCGAACAGCAAGCTGCGCTACGCGATCGCAAATTGGCAGAAGAAAAAATCCGCGAACAAGCAGCATTACTTGATGTCACCACAGATGCCATTTGCGTGCGAGATTTAAACAATAAAATTATCTTCTGGAACAAAGGCGCAGAAACACTTTTCGGTTGGCAAGCAACAGAAGCTTATGGCAAAAATGCTAGTGAGCTTTTGTATGACGAATTTTCACCAGAAATCGAAGCGGCTCTTTTACAAGTTCTTAGTAAAGGAAAGTGGCAGGGCGAGTTAACTAAACTTACCAAAACTGACAAGGAAATCCTTGTTGCTAGTCGCTGGAGTCTGGTGTGCGATGAACAAGGGAAACCCAAATCGATTCTCACCGTTGATACAGATATTACCGAGAAAAAACACTTAGAAGCCCAATTGTTTCGCGCCCAACGCCTAGAAAGTATAGGTACTTTAGCTAGTGGCATTGCTCACGACCTCAACAATATCCTGACACCGATTTTGGCAGGAGCGCAATTGTTACCACTCAAATTTCCTGATGCAGATGAGCGAACTCGCCATCTACTAGAAATTTTGGAAATCAACGCTAGACGCGGTGCTGATTTAGTCAAACAGGTGCTGTCCTTTGCGCGGGGTGTAGAAGGAAAGCGCATCACTTTGCAACTCAGACATATAATTGTGGAACTTGGCAAGATTCTTAAAGAGACATTTCCCAAATCCATAGAAATCAGCACTGATGTACCACAGCATTTGTGGATGGTTTCTGGAGATAGCACACAACTGCATCAAGTGCTGATGAACCTCTGCGTTAACGCCCGCGATGCTATGCCTAATGGCGGTAGTTTGAGTATTTATGCTGAGAATCTGTTGATTGACGACAATTATGCTCGCATGAACCTAGAAGCCAAAGAGGGGCCTTACACAGTGGTTACTGTCTCCGATACTGGAAGTGGGATACCTAGAGAAATCTTAGATAGAATTTTCGAGCCATTCTTTACTACAAAAGATGTAGGACAAGGCACTGGTTTAGGACTTTCCACCGTACTGGGGATAGTTAAAAGCCACGGAGGTTTTGTGAACGTGTATAGCGAAGTGGGAAGTGGCACTAGCTTTAAGGTTTACTTGCCAGCAGTGGAGGGGATGGAAACACTTACTCCAGAAGAATTGCTACCACAGACAGGACATGGAGAATTAATTTTGATTGTGGATGATGAAGTTGCCATTCAAGAGATTACCAGAACATCACTAGAAGCTCACAATTATAAAATCTTAGTTGCCAGTGATGGCATTGAGGCGATCGCGCTGTACGCTAAAAATAGGGACAAAATTAGTGCTGTACTAATGGATATTATGCTGCCCTCGCTGGATGGTTTAACTGCAATCCGTACCCTGCGAAAAATCAACCCCCAAGTTAGAATTATTGCCAGCAGTGGACTTATGTCTGACAAGAAGCTCAGTGCATTAACTAACATTGGTGTCAATACTTTTTTGCCAAAGCCCTATACTGTCAACGAATTATTGCTTTCTTTAGAGAAAGTACTATCGTGAGCCAAACAATTTTAGATTTTAGATTTTAGATTTTGGATTTGTTTCATCTCACAACCGTATAAATAGTTATGCTAACCACAGTCATTAATCCAAAATCTAAAATTAGGTGAATTAATTGCGTAATTTTGCTAATGGCTAAGAGTACAAAAGGCTGCTTTATTGATGTGCGTGCAAATTGCTTTGATTTAATATGATTGAGCATCCGTTAACACCGTCCTTTTACCGATACTCATAGCTTGGCTAAATCAATATGCCTCGGTTTCTTAGGTTAATCATCAATATAGTAATCTTAGGTGCATTGTTAGCCATATCCCAGCAAGTTTGGGCGCAAGATTGGCGTCCGGTTCGCGGTGGTATGCCTTTCGGTATCAGTGGTATGGCTCTGATAGAGCAACAAAACAATACGCTCGATTTTTTGATTGTCCATGACAACAAACAAAAAAACCAAGGTCGTTTAGCAATTATCAGCATAAAGGGTAAAAACCAACTTGAATATTTTCCATTGAACTGGCCAAGTAAAATAGAATTACCCATCGATTTAGAAGCTTTAACATCTGTTCCAGAAAAAACAAAGTTATCATTTATCGCTTTAACTAGTTCTGGAAAAGCTTATTATATCAGGTTAGAGGCTGCCAATAAGACTATCTCTATTATCAAAGAATTCAATTTACCAGGAATTATTCAAGGAAATAATTTTGAATCATTTGGATTACAAAATATAGACGGCAAATTAGTTGCTATTTGGGGAGATAGAGGTGAAGGAGAACAACCAGCAACTATTTTTTGGGGAATATTTGACTTAGCTAAATATCAAATTACTCTCGCAGGTTCTGCCAATCTGAAAGTACCGTTTCCATCTGGCAAAGTTCGTCATATTTCAGATATTAAAGTAGACCCCGTAGGAATTGTATACATCACCTCAGCAAGTGATGCCGGAGATGATGGGCCATTTCAGTCAGCTATCTATGTCGCTGGTTACTTGGGATTGCGTGGTAACAAAATTGCATGGCGGCAAAACCCTCAACTTGTTCCCCTTTACCGCTCTGATTACCACAAAATTGAAGGTATGGAACTTGTTCCCGGTGCAGAAGGCGGTGTGATTCTTGGTACAGATGATGAGAATTTGGGTTCTTATGTATACATTGTGGGTGGAAATAGTTGAACTATGTCCAATGAGTATGAGAATAGGCAGACATTCTGTCTACCTAACTACTTTTAGCTTGTTGAGGGTGCGATCGCACTTCTAAATTCAAATAAAATTAGTTTTATAAAATTAATGTCTCAAGCTTTGCCTGTACTTCTTCTATTAAATCTTGTGAAACACTTTCAACAAATTTTACCTTTCTAGCTTTCCAATCGAGTGTTTTAATTTGGTCGGATAACACAACTCCTTTTGTTTGCATTCCCTCAACAAGTGGAACTTCAAAACTAAGCTCTTTTGCCTTGCTAGTTATAGGACACGCTAAAACTAAAGAAGCGATTCGATTGTATTTAATTGGAGATATAACAAGAACAGAGCAAGTAAATTTGGTTATGGAAAATAAAAAATATGTATGTAGTGACACGTAGTGCAATAAATACTACGTTAGTTGAATCAGAGCAAATAAATTTATTTATGGGCTTGGTAAATTTTTGACTTTTGACTTTTGACTTCCCCATTCGCGTAGCGTCTGTCTGCGACACGCTGCGCGAACGCACAGAAGGGGTTGACCATTATCTTATCGATAACGGCCACTTATTAATTACATCTACACATTAAATCGGAACAACATTACATCCCCTTCCTGCACAACATACTCTTTCCCTTCACTGCGAACCAACCCTTTTTCCTTCGCAGCATTCATCGAACCAGTTGTTATTAAATCTTTATAAGCAACAGTTTCGGCGCGAATAAATCCCCGCTCAAAGTCACTGTGGATTACACCAGCAGCTTGAGGTGCAGACATTCCGGCATTAATTGTCCAAGCGCGAGTTTCTTTAGGCCCACAAGTGAAATATGTCCGCAAGCCTAAAAGCATGTAAGTTGCTCGAATCAACGATTTCAAACCGCCTTCTTCCACACCTAAAGACGCGAGGAAATCAGCTTTATCTTCCTCTGGTAATTCCACTAATTCAGCTTCAACTTGAGCCGAAACTATCACAACTTGGGCATTTTCTGTCGCTGCGATTTGCCGCACTGTTTCCACAAAATGATTACCAGTTGCCAACTCATCCTCAGATACATTCGCAGCGTAGATAATCGGTTTATAAGTGAGCAGTTCTAATCCTTTAATAATTTCTGTTTCCTCTTCATTCAAGCTCACCTGACGCACCGATTTACCTTCATTTAAAGCCGCAGCTAATTTTTCTAAAACTGCGATTTCAAACTGTGCATCTTTGCTGGTTCGAGCAAGTTTACGAGTCCGGTCAATTCGTCGCTCAATTTGTGCTAAATCTGATAAACCCAGTTCTATATTAATGATTTCAATATCTCGCGCTGGATCAACAGAACCAGCAACGTGGATAATATCGTCATTCTCAAAACAACGTACCACATGGACGATCGCATCAACTTCCCGGATGTGGGACAGGAATTGATTCCCTAGTCCCTCACCCTGACTAGCACCTTTAACCAAACCGGCAATATCTACAAATTCAACCCGCGCCGGGATAGTTTGTGCCGAACTGGCAATTTTAGCAAGAACATTTAACCGTTCATCCGGTACTGCGACAACGCCGACATTCGGTTCAATCGTGCAAAAAGGAAAGTTAGCTGCTTCAGCTTTGGCATTAGCAACTACAGCATTAAATAAAGTAGATTTTCCGACGTTGGGAAGTCCGACAATTCCGGCTCTTAGCATTTTGGATTTTAGATTTGAGATTTTGGATTACATTACCAAGTTAATCTAAACAGGTTCCGGTATGGTTTGGGGAATCGGCCCTGGAACTGTTTGAGGAATGGGAGCAGGTACTGGTTCTGGTACAGGCCCCGGTAACGGATTCGGCTCAGGATTGGGACTAGGTAGTGGACTTGGGCCAGGAGTAGGAATTTGTGGTTCGGGTATAGAAATCGCAGTAGGATTAATCATCGTAAGTCTAAATTAAATTATTTAACCTTCCCACGCTAGATGACAACCTCATCTGTTGACATCTTCCCAAATAGCTATACTCACGAACACATCCTTTAATAATTTACCCCTCTTCTCATTTTCTGCGTCCCTCTGCGCTTCCTTTGCGCGACGGCAGTCGCTACAACGGGGGGAACCCCCGCAACGCGCTGCCTCCCCTCTGCGTTTAAAATCCAACCTCAATTCCCCACCAATTGCACAAAACTACTCCTCCTTCACCTTTTCTACCACCTCAGGCACTGGATCATAACCACCTGGATGAAACGGATGACAGCGCAAAATCCGCCGAGTTGCCATCCAGCTACCACGCAACACTCCAAATCGTTCAATGGCTTCAATAGCATACATCGAACAAGTTGGTTGAAAGCGACAAGTCGGGAGAAACAACGGCGAGATAAACATTCGGTAGCCCCGAATCAGCCAAATAAATAATAATTTCATTGCAGCTACCCAAATCTTATAAATTAGTAACAAGGGTAAAACTTTTCATTTGTCGCATCTTTGTTAATTACATTTTCTGACTTCACCTCAATTCCGGTTTTCTGGCTGCAAATTGCGTCGGCTGCAATTTGGGTGTTACTCATCCTTCTCATTGCAGGGGTGGTAAACCGCTTTGCCGATAAGCCAGAAATCGTGCGGAAGATAGTTCATATTGGCACTGGTAATGTGATTTTAATCGCTTGGTGGCTAAATATTCCCGCCAGTGTAGGGATTACAGCTTCTATTTTAGCCAGTGCAATCACCTTATTATCCTACCGATTACCAATTCTTCCTGGTCTTAATAGCGTTGGACGGCAAAGTTTAGGGACATTTTTTTACTCTGTCAGTTTCGGTATTTTAGTTGCCTGGTTCTGGTATTTACAACAACCCCAGTACGCAGCACTCGGAATTTTGGTGATGACTTGGGGAGATGGACTAGCAGCCTTAATTGGGCAACGCTTTGGTACACACAAGTATAAAGTTTTTGGGACAGAAAAAAGTTGGGAAGGCTCCCTAACTATGATGCTCGTTAGCTATGTAGTCAGTAGTTTGATTTTAGTTGGAACTCAAGGAAACAGTTGGCAAACTTGGGCAGTATCACTGTTAGTAGCAGTTATCGCTACTGGTTTAGAGGCTGTTTCATTTTTGGGTATTGACAATTTAACAGTTCCTTTGGGTAGTGCAGCCCTCGCCTTCTTTTTAAGTCAGTTAGTTCTTAGTTACTAATCTTTCCATTATGTGAAAATTGAGTCAAATCTATTACCGCGATCGCTCCAAAATCCAATCGAGTAAAATCGGATTGACTAACTCCGGTGCTTCATCCTGCGGACAATGCCCCACTCCCTCTAAAGGAATAAACTTTTCTACTTGCGGAAAGTTAGCTAATTCTCTCCCTAACTTAATTGGTTCCCACGGATCAGCCGTTCCCCACAAGATAATCGCCGGACACGGTAGCAGTGGCAAAAGGTCTTCTGGCAGTGGCCCTGTAGAATAAGAAGTAAAAGCAAGAAACACAGCACCAGCCCCCACATCGCTTGCTGGTGAAGTGAGAATATCTACCAACTCATCTGTCACCATCTCAGCATTTGCATAAGCTTGCAGCAGAATTTTCCGCACTGTTTTCGGTTTGGCGAGTTGATTGAAAAAGAAATCACCAACTGGTTTGATAGATAACAGGCGTTGCAGTAGAGGCGCTCCGTAACGACGAGATAAAGGTAAAGTTACCCGTTTGCGATCGTGCAAAAGCCGTAAAGAACAGTTGAGCAAAGCAACTCCTAAAGCAATATCTGGGTTGCTTACTGCTGCTTGCATGGCGACAATACAGCCAATAGAATTTCCCACTAAAAAAGCTGGCTCACCGACAACTTCGCGGCAAAAATCTGCTACTTGCTGTCCCCAAGTTTCTAGTGTATAGGCAATTTTTTCACCAGGTTGAGGTTTTGCAGAAGCACCAAAACCAATCAAATCGATCGCATAAACCCGGCAACTTTGTGCTAATACGGGAATATTCTTCCGCCAATGCCACCAAGAAGCACCAAATCCATGCACCAGAACAACAGATGGCCCAGTGGTTCCTTGGGTTTGATAGCAGATAGGGAAATCTTGCCAAATCCAGGTTTTTGTAGAGTTAAGTGCTGTTTTTGAACTTGAGGTTGTCATAAAAATTTGATGAATAGAAGGGTAAAAACTTTTCAGCAGCAAGACGCAAGTAAAATTGTTGTGAATTTGAATAAAATTTATCAGATTTTCAAAGTAAATCCTTTGCTCTAGTGATAGCTTAGACAAACACCACGAAAACTTCTAGGCTGATAGAGTTTTATTCAGCATAGATTTCCGTCTTGTTGATAGAGGTAATTTACTCACAAATTAGATTATGTCAGTATTAGAAATCATAACTTCTACAATATGAGTCATATTTTCGCTATTTTTAGATGTGAGCGAATTAGCATCACTGCTAGATTCAGTAGTTTCACAATTTACGATCACGAATTTGGTATATAACATTGTCGAATATGAGGCATCGGCTAAGGGGTGGGTTTGCAACTGGAAACTGACGCTGAATTTAATAATATTTTTCTTGTTCCTAGTTCTGCGGGCCAGAAATCATGAATCTACTAGAAACAATTGATACTCCCGTTGGGAGCTATGCACCCGATTTTGAACTGCCAGGAATTGACGGTCAAGTACACCATCTTAGGCGTTATCTTGAGAAGTTCCGAGCAGTGGGCGTTATTTCTCTATGTAACCACTGTCCTTATGTAGAGTGGTACATAGACAGGTTAAAAAACATTCAAGCCGAATTTGCCCCGAAAGGCTTCACATTAATTGGCCTGAATGGTAGTAATGTTGATAGCGGCACTAAGTTAAGCTTTGAAAATATGAAAGCTTTTGCCCTGCGTCACCAGTTGAACTTCCCCTACCTGTGGGACTCAACCCAAGATGTGACCGGTAGTTTCGGTGCGACAAAAACACCAACAGCCTTTCTTATAGATACTAATGGTATAGTACGCTACAAAGGTAAAATTGACGATCATCCCCAAGATCCATTATCGGCGGGAGAGGATTATTTAAGAACTGCGATCGCTTCTTTGTTTCTTGGGGAAAAAATAGATATTCCAGAAACACAACCAATAGGTACTACATTGATTTGGCGTAACTAGACATAGATAGTCCCTGTAACTGCTATCTTAAATTGGAGGCAATTGCAACTTTTTTGATAAAGCGGAACTTCATGGGAACGAATTACCGACGGGTTTTACTCAAACTGAGCGGTGAAGCCTTAATGGGCAACATGGGCTATGGCATTGATCCCGAAGTGGTCAAAGGTATAGCACAAGAATTAGCAGAGGTGATAGCCACTGGCACTCAAATCGCCATAGTTGTTGGCGGCGGCAATATTTTTCGTGGCGTCAAAGCAGCGTCGGCGGGGATGGACAGGGCAACCGCTGACTATATTGGGATGATTGCCACGGTAATGAATGCCATGACGTTGCAAGATTCGCTAGAACGCATAGGAGTACAGACGCGGGTGCAAACTGCGATCGCTATGCAAGAATTAGCAGAACCGTATATCCGTCGTCGTGCCATCCGCCATCTTGAAAAAGGACGGGTGGTAATTTTTGGTGCTGGTTCTGGAAATCCCTTCTTTACTACGGATACTACTGCGGCATTAAGAGCCGCAGAAATTGATGCAGAAGTGATTTTTAAAGCCACCAAAGTAGACGGAGTGTATGATGCCGATCCTCATATTTATCCTGACGCCAAGCGTTACAATAGCCTTACCTACGCGCATGTTTTAGCGAAAGATTTGCGGGTGATGGATAGTACTGCGATCGCCTTGTGTAAAGAAAATAATATCCCAATTCTGGTATTTGACCTAACGGTGCGAGGTAACATCCACCGAGCAGTCTTGGGAGAATCCATCGGTACCCTTGTGGGAGGTTCTTGTGATATTAGCTGACGCGAAAAGTAAAATGCAAAGTTCTGTTGATTCAACTCAACGAGCTTTTAACACGATTCGCACTGGTCGCGCCAATGCGAGTCTATTAGATAAGGTATTAGTGGACTATTACGGTTCGCCCACGCCCATAAAATCACTGGCAAATATTAGCACGCCAGATGCCTCGACAATTCTGATTCAGCCCTACGAGCGTAATTCCCTAAACATCGTTGAGAAGGCTATTTCCCTCTCAGATGTAGGTTTAACCCCCAGTAACGATGGTTCTGTAATTCGGCTGAATATTCCGCCTTTGACCAGCGATCGCCGTAAAGAATTTGTCAAAATGGCATCTAAATATGCTGAAGAGGGTCGTGTTGCTATTCGCAACATTCGCCGCGATGCCATAGACGCGATTCGCAAACAGGAGAAAGCCTCTGAAATCTCCAAAGATGAATCAAAAGACCAACAAGATAGCTTGCAAAAACTGACAAACGAGTACACTGCCAAAATAGACTCACTGTTGGCAGAAAAAGAAAAAGACATCACGACTGTTTAAAGTTTAATGTCTGAAGCATAAAGGCTGAAGGATGATGGATAAATTCTTCAGCCTTTATCATTTGTTAGATATTAACAAAAATTAATTAAACTAATTCAGGAGCAAAAATTCAGCCTTATGTACGATTGCATCATCGTCGGTGCTGGGCCAGCTGGTGGAACAGCTGCATATCATTTAGCCAAACAGGGTCGCTCAGTATTAGTGTTAGAAAAAGAATCCCTGCCAAGATATAAACCTTGTGGCGGTGGTGTATCTCCAGCGATCGCTCAATGGTTTGACTTTGATTTTAGCCCAGCAATTTCTGTAAAAGCCGACTCCTTTCGCTTTACCTGGAAATTGGGCGATCCAGTGGAAGCAAAAATCGCCACAGAAGAACCAGTCTGGATGGTGCGACGAGATATTTTTGACCATTTCCTAGTACAGCAGGCGCAGAAGCAAGGGGCTGAACTCCGAGATAATACTGAAGTAACGGGTATTGAATTTAAAAGTGACTATTGGCAAATTAACACAACCAATGGGCCGGTTACAGGTCGCTACTTAATCGCGGCTGATGGTGCTAAAGGGCCAATGGCAAAATGGCTAGGCTTCAAAGACCGTAAACGCAGTTTAGCAGCAGCTTTAGAAGCAGAAGTTTCTGCAACTGTGAAAGACAAATCTACAATTCACCTTGAGTTGGGCTTGGTGAAAAATGGCTATATTTGGAACTTCCCGAAGGCGGATGGTTATTCCATTGGTATCGGTACATTTGTTGGTGGTCAACCCCAAGATTTTAAAAAGATTTTAGATGAGTACGCGCGATCGTTTGATCTAGATATCAAAACTAGCAAGCATTATGGTTATCCCCTTTGCTTGTGGAATGGAAAGCAAAAGTTGCATACCCAAAATGCAGTTTTGGCTGGGGAAGCTGCTTGTGTAGTTTATCCCATGACAGCAGAAGGCATTCGTCCGTCAATTTTTAGCGGTTTGATTGCAGCAGGAGCTATTAATGACGCCCTTTCTGGTGATACCAACGCTTTAGAAAAATATACTGAAGCTATTAATGAAGAATGGGGTACTGAGATGGCTTGGGCACAAAAATTAGCTGGAGCATTCTATCGCTTTCCTGCTATTGGCTACAAAGTTGGTGTTAAACATCCCTCTGGTGCCAAAATCATGGGTAAGATTCTCTGTGGAGAACTGCGGTATAGCGACGTTACCGATCGCGCCCTCAAGCGTTTAATTCCTGGCTTTGGAGGTTAAGTATTAGCGATTAGCTAACGAATCTCTAGTGGACAAGATCAGGAATTACGCAAAATACCTCTCGAACTCTTATTACTCCGTGTTCTCTGTGCCTCTGTGGTTCGATTTTCCGTTACCTGTGCGTAAGTCCTAAAGATGCTACCCTACAAAAATTAATCATCTCTTGTGGGGTGGACGTCTCGCCCACCCTATTTTCACTTTAATTATGCCTATCTACTTAGCATTTCTCTAAACTAGGGTTTTAGACAACGAACTCTCAAAGGTCTGCAATATAATTCCTAGAATTCTATCTACTGCATTAACATGATATTCTACTGAATCAATGCAAACAGTATTCTGTTCTAAAGTCAAGAATTTCCAAGCGGTTCCACTTGTGACAACTCCATATATGACTTTAATATCATTTCCTGCTCTTTGATTGAACATCTGAGCAGCAATCATTGTAGCTGCACATTGCCCCAACCCACCGATGATATTCTCATTTTTGGCCTCTATAACAGTGATTACTGGGGCACTGATAAAATACTGTTCACGAGATGCGCTGATAATGAAGTCACAAAAGCCTGAGAGTCCTTTAGCAGGATCAATATTGAACTCTGTACCTGAAAATAAGCTGATCTGATAATTTAACTGTCGCCTGACCTCAGACAGAATAGGAGCGATTAAGAACTCAGAACGAGCTTTTTCACTGTTAATGGCAGTTGCTAAAGTTAGGTTCTCATCCAGCAACCGCTTTAGCAAGTCAGAGGGCTGCACCCCGCCTACAGTCAGAAACAGATTGCGTGTCTCTGACAAAGTTAAGCTAAATGCATCTCTAACTTTAACAAGACTAAAATCACTGTATGCCATAGACTTCTGCTCCAGTTCTATCTTAATAATGCATCGCTTGTCGGTCTTTGCAAGATATTATTTGAAAGGCAAGCTTCGTTAGCAGGCTCGCCTCTCAAATATTGCAGCCTAAAGCGAAGTTAAAAATACCTAGAGAAAAACCAGATAATCACTCCAGTTCCCAATACACAAATAATTCCTGCCAAGCCAGCTAGGGGTTTTTTATTCTTACCTGTGAACCAGTCAGAGACTTTACCTGTATAAGTAATTAGTTCTGCTGTGTCTATGGTAGCGATCGCCCATATCCATCCCGCGTGCAATCCCCAAGCTAAACCCAAATTGTTGCGATCGGCAAAGCGTGCTAACACCAGCACCATTCCCATCAGCCACAATCCTGGGAGTTGGGGTGCGGTTTCTCGTTGCTCCCAAACCAAATGCAGCAAGGCAAATATCAAACTAGAAATTACTGCTGCTACCCAAACTGGATAATCCTGCGCTAATTCAGTAAACAGGAAACCGCGAAAAACTAACTCTTCTATCCCACCGACTAATAACGCTATCAAGAAAATCGGTAGCAAGATGGGTAGCGCTAACTTGAAATTCGTCTTTTCAAAAGAACACCACCCTAACCCAAATTGCCCACTAAATACAATAGCTAGGCTCACCACTCCCAAAGCAAAACCTAGTGCTAAAGAACCAATAGTTGAAAGATTCCCAATAAAGCCGTAATCCGAAAAAGATTTATTGGTAAGCCAACTAACTCCCCAGAGAATTAGGGGAGCTAATAGGTAGAGTGACACCAATAACGGCATCTTTTGCTCTGGCTGTAAAGGTTTAGGGGGTTGCCAATTAAGCAATATTGCTGATACTGTTGCCACTGGCAACCAGCAAACTATCCAGAAAATAAAAAATGCCATCACTACAACTAGTGCTGGTGCATTTCCCATAAACGCCAATAAAGCGTTGATAGGAGACTCAAAGTAAGTTACTAAACTAAACAAAAAAAACACGATAGACTTCTTGCACTATAGATTTCTTGCTGATTAATCAAGACTCTACTAAAATTGGTGACTTTTGCAAGGGGTCTAATCGTATTCTTTACTTATGACAAAATTTTTTAAATAGAGCTACTAGTACCGCAAGGTGGAAGTCAAACGTCAAAAGTCAAAAAGCTTTAATTTTGAGCTTTATGGCTGTAATGAAATAGTACGTTTATTTCCGCCGACCTGCACTAGTTTTCTGTCGGGGTAAGGATAAGTTATCATAACCTGAAACTTATCCCTACCATCAGCAAATTTACTCTTCGTCTTCCAAATCTTCGTCCGATTCGTCGGAGTCTATATCTTCTGAGGTTAGTTTTTTGTCACTTTCACCCAGTTGAATCAGATGAATATGTTTGTATCCCAACCTAATTTCAAACTCATCCCCAGCCTTTAAGCCCATTGCTTTGGTGTATGTGGCACCAATCACAATCTGACCATTTTGATGGACACTAACCCGATATGTCGGTTCACGACCACGACCATCTTTAGGTGCTTCTGGACTTAGAGGAATCCCCCTAGCCGATAGCAAAGCGTCATAAAAATCAGTGAGATTGACACGAACCTGGTTATTTTTAGTAACAGTGTAATAGCCGCACTGTTTAGCTCTTTCTCGGCGTGGTAAAGTGGAAAGTTCTTTTACTTTAGCAAGTAGTGCTTTTCCGGTTAATGGCGCGGTTGCAGTTTCAGTCATTATGCTCAAATTTTCCTTACTCTCTCCAAACTGAAAAACGATGTAGTCTCATGTCAGCATTTGGCTTTTTAGCATTTGCATAGAGCTACTTAGGACTCTAGTGTAACGGGTCAATTTCTGCCGATAGGAGCCAAAAGTACTTCTATATATGGTTGTCCACAACCAGTTAGAGGTCATAGTTGCCATAGAAATTGATTTCGCTGATTTCACGGCACTTTTAACCATTATTCGCCATCAGAAATGAAATTATTTTCTCTTTTGGCGCTACTGTAGCGGTGTAACTTTCAGCCACCTTTTCAAATTGGGTTAATTCTACTCCAAATAAGTTGTAGATCCCAAAAAATGCAGGTTTTCCACTTCTAGTGCTTGCCCCTCTGGTCAATGAGAAGGTAGAGTTTTTCTACTTATTCTCTCAAGCTTAGGACAGCATAGTATTTCAATAGAGTCCTAGGGGCTTATGCCCTTTTGTCCTGCCAGTAGAGACATGAATTTTCTTGTCTCTACATTACGATTTAACAAAGCAGTAGTAGCCGCGCTGATACGGCTATTGATTCTGTTTTGTGTCTTCGTAATTTTATATTAAATACTAGCATGGACTAATAATAGCAAAATAGTTGTTTAATTTTGAATTAAAGTTGCTGGTAAATTTTTATTTAAATTCCTGGACTGAAAGCTTGGAAAAAGCACTGAGGAAAATCCTCACCCTTTATTGCAAGCGTGAGTATTGCTCTATGCCTTTTATAAAAATTTATCTAATTTAGACGAGCAGTTTTGACCAATGTGTTAAATTCAATATTTTCTTGATTGAGAGGAAGCAAAAATCTAAAAGTCTCGCGCATCCGGGATTCCCGGTACAATAACTTTTATTTTAAACTGGTGAGGATTTTTCCTCAGTTTATTATCTTTTGCTCAAAAGCAGTCAGAGAATTTTGTACGTCTGTCTACGGGAAGAATAAATCTCTTAACATCTGCCTATCGCTTGATTGCCACTACTATATATTGAACATACCCTTTTACACTTCTATATAATCAAAAAATTCCGTCAAGCGTGGCTTCTGCTGAATTTTCTAGTTAGTTGCTCTAACTCAAGTTGGCATCAAGAGGTGTCGCTAACCTGACATGCATTTAATTGGGATATGATCGCTAAGTCAGAGATGAAGGTAAATTGCTCTTTCGTTTACATTCCTAAACAGGTAAATTCAAGGCAAAGGTATGATTACATTTTTGGCGTTTTATCTGAGAATTTGACACAAATCTTGCCTATAGCGCTGCTACAAGTAAACTTTGAATGGTTATCGTTAAACTAGAATCAGTCGCTCTTTCATGGTCAGCCTATTAACACCAGGCTTTTAATGAAGAGCAAAAAAGTATAGCTCACTTTTCAGAACTCCCTGCCTTTACTCATGATTGTTGAGGCTGGTGAAGCAATTTTAAAATATTGGTTAGTGGTCATGGAAGTTATTTTTAAGGTCATTCGACAGCAACAAAATTCCTCCCCAGTGGTGCAAACCTACCTCGTAGAGGCAGAACCAGGTAATACAATCCTGGATTGCCTCAATCATATTAAGTGGGAGCAAGATGGAACTTTGGCATTTCGCAAAAATTGCCGTAATACAATTTGTGGTAGCTGTGCTATGCGAATTAATGGGCGTTCGGCTTTAGCTTGTAAGGAAAATGTTGGCAGTGAACTTGCCAGATTACAACAAATAGCATCATCCCAAAGTAAAGTAAATGCCATTCCCGAAATCACGATCGCTCCTCTAGGGAATATGCCCGTGATTAAAGATTTGGTTGTAGATATGAGCAGCTTCTGGAATAATCTAGAAGCAGTTGCTCCTTATGTGAGTACAGCAGCACGACAAGTACCAGAAAGAGAGTTTTTGCAAACACCACAAGAGCGATCGCGCCTCGATCAAACTGGTAACTGTATTATGTGTGGTGCTTGTTACTCTGAATGCAATGCCCGTGAAGTTGATCCAAACTTTGTTGGTCCCCATGCCCTTGCTAAAGCTTACCGGATGGTAGCAGACTCCCGCGATAGCGACACCGAAAATCGTTTAGCAAGCTACAACGAAGGTACTAAAGGCGTATGGGGTTGCACCCGTTGTTTGTACTGTGATTCAGTTTGTCCAATGGAGGTTGCACCATTAGAACAAATCACCAAAATTAAACAAGAAATTCTCACCCACAAACAAGCCAGTGATAGTCGCTCAATTCGTCACCGAAAAGTATTGGTGGATTTAGTTAAAGAAGGTGGTTGGATTGATGAACGTCAATTTGGTTTACAAGTTGTCGGTAACTACTTTAAAGATTTAAGAGGATTACTCAGTCTTGCACCCCTCGGTTTGCGGATGATCCTCCGGGGTAAGTTTCCCTTGTCCTTTGAACCTTCTGAAGGGACAGAACAAGTGCGATCGCTCATTGAATCTGTGCAACAAGTAGAAAACAAAAGTTAGCAGTTATGAGTTAGGAGTTAGGAATTTTAACTTATAACTCCTCAGTCCTAACTCCTAACTGTAGTTCAACGTGGTTCTTGAGGTATATTCAACGGTTGCCCATAACGGTCATATACTAAAACATCCCACTGACCGTTGTTACTGGATTCAAAAGCAATCCTACTACCATCAGCGCTAATTGTAGGGTTGCGGACTTCAGATTGTAGGCTATTAGTCAAATTTCGTGATTGGCGTGTTTCCCTGTCATAGAGAAAAATAGCCGATCGCCCCTGACGGCTAGCACCAAACACTACATAACGACCATCTTGTGAAACGCTAGGATGAGTTGCGATCGCATCGAGGGAGTTTAAACCCGGCAAATCAACCAAATCACGAGTGACTGTATCAAACATATAAACATCTTGGCTACCGCGTCGGTCAGTAATAAAAACAATGTATCTCTGAGAAATTTGGGGGTTTAATTCCGACGCTAAACTATTGAGACTCCGCCCCCCCGGATCAAAGGGATAACTCAAAAGGCGAGGGTAGCCAAAACACCCAGTCAATAAACTTAGGCATAAAAATGCAGGTATAAAAAAAACACGTTTCATATATATAGTAATTAGCTATTAATCAATAATTATTCTCCCCCTGCTTCCCCTGCCTCCCCTGCCTCCCCTGCTCCTTTACCTCTACTCCCTGCTCCCCTACGGAGGTGAACCTACGGTTGCACCATTAGGAATATCTAACTCAATATTTGGCCCTCGGTCTAGGACTTCAATATCCCACTGACCACGGCTGGCGGTTTCAAAGACAACATAACGTCCATCAGGGCTGATATTTGGTTTTCTGACCCAGCCGCGATAGGTTGGTGTGACGATTTGCGACTGTTGTGTAGCGCGATCGTAAAGCGCCACCACTGGTCTACCTTGGTCACTAGTAAGATAAGCAATATAACGCCCGGTATAGCTCAAGCTAGGACTTTCAGCAATTGTCTCCGCTCGGTTTATGCCCGGTGTACCAATAAACAGTTGCCTCTCCAAATCGAAAACCAGTAGCTGCTGATTACCATTCCGATTAGATACAAACGCTAAAAAGCGCCCATTTCCACTTAAAGCAGGTTGCTCCTCAGTGTAGCGACTGTTGAGGGAAGTAGGCCCTATAGAAATATCGTTATAACCACAAGATGCAAGCAAACTGGTTAAGCCAAAAACCAGGCTCCAATGAATTGGTCTTTGGAGCCAAAATGTAGGCGTAAATTTTTCCACCTCAACTGTTTTCCGTCGCCTTTAAACCTAGTGTCACCCCAACTGTTTTAAACATCGTCATCAAAATCGGTCGAATTATCTCGCCCCTCATTTGGCATTTCAACTGGGTTGTATGGCACATAATCAGTTGGGATCGCCTCATCATCTTCGCGCGGTCTTCGAGGAGTTGAATCCGTTGGTGGACGACGCCTTCTTGGTCTGGGAGCAACATCATCTTCCCGGCTTTCTGGACGCCCAGATCCGTTATTATTACGCCGAGAAGGTTTTCTGGCTTCTCCTTTCGAACTTTCCCAATCATCAACTTGCCTAGATGAAGAACCCCAATTTTCTTCTTCAGAGGTTTCAGAAGGGCGATTCACAGGACGCCCAGAAGTCCGCCGCCGCGTTCTATCTACTGGGGTCTGTCTTTCACTACTGCTGCTGTTGCGGCGTTCTGAACGACGGGGGGGTTGCTCCTCGTAGTAGTCATCACGAGTTGAAATCTCATCCCTGCTACCGCGAATCCGGGCACGCACGGGGCGGTCTTCCTCGTCTTCATAAGGCAGTGGATCTAAGTCTGCCTCCATCTCAGCCCCATACTTCTTGCGGTTGCGGTTCATTGAATAGTTTCCGCTTACCTCTCGCTCATCGTCCACAATCGGAGTGTTGCGCTTTGCTTGCTGGGTCGCTATACTCCGCAGACGAATACTTTCAACTGCAAAAAACACAGTTGTGCCAACTAATAGCAGTTGACCAAATTGTAGAATCGGGTCTAAGCGCCATCCTTGAAACACGAGAATGAAGCCGCAGAGCAAACCGACTGCCGCAAAAAAGATATCTTGATCCCGTGACAATTCTGGACGCACAGTGCGGAGAAAATACAGTGCTGCCCCAGCCACAGCCAGGAAAATTCCTAGAATACTGGCTGAGTTTGCCCCAAAATTTACCTGAGCCAGAAAACTGGCTGAGTTCAGCCCAAAATTTATCATTGCTGTTTTCCCAATATCAAATCTATGTTAGCGAGTCACAATTAAAATCACTACTGTAATTAGTCACGATATATTGAAGCTTCAAAGCCTCTGGCAAAGAAGCTCTGAAGCTGTTCACCAAAAAATAAAAAAACCTATGTCTGTTAGCTACAACTACTTCTAGCGGCAAATACTGCTGCTTTTAGTGCAATTATAAATAGCTAACAGACAATCGCTTGTGAGAGTCAAACTGACTCTCATAAGCATTATGAGCGCTGAATTTTATCTTTTTGGCTAATGAAAATTAGACCAACTGTAACGGGTATCACAACAATTGCAGTACCCCATAACAGACTCCAAAGAAAATTTGCTAAAGAAGGCGTCATACTTCTAAACCTTTTTTTACACACTTCATCCTAATTTTAATAGTGTATTACTTTCTTGAGAAGCCTCTAACTCTGAACTGTC
Source organism: Nostoc sp. XA010 (assembly GCF_020829625.1). Taxonomy (GTDB): domain Bacteria; phylum Cyanobacteriota; class Cyanobacteriia; order Cyanobacteriales; family Nostocaceae; genus Nostoc. The sequence continues at coordinate 24,933 of NZ_JAIVFX010000002.1, forward strand.
AAACTTGGTAACTGCTGTGAGCGAGTTTGCTTTTCTATTCCAGAAGGAAGTGGCAGCATTTGGTTAAAATGATGATGAGAGTGCTTTACAAAGCTTCAAATTTTGTGGCGTTAGCGAAGCGCGGCTTGCCGTTGCCTAAGTTTTTTTTCTTTACGATAGATAGTACCTTAAACCGATGACTGGTGTTGACCTGACTGCTTGGATTCTTGGCCCTGTATTAGGGCTGATGACATTTTTATTTATATTTCGGATCATTCTCACTTGGTATCCGCAAGTGAATCTGAATCGTTTGCCCTTTAATTTAATAGCTTGGCCCACCGAACCATTTTTAGTGCCATTGCGAAAACTGGTACAACCTATAGGCGGAGTGGACATTACACCTATTATTTGGGTTGGTATCTTCAGTCTGGTGCGAGAAATATTACTAGGTCAACAAGGATTGCTGACTATGCTATCTCGTGTGAATTAAGGATTGGGCATTGGGGATGGGGATGGGGCATTGGTTACACTCCATCTCCCTCATCTCCCCCTACTCGCCACTCCCCACTCCCTAGCCGTTCATTTCCTGCACAAAATTTGTATAGACATTACCCTGCAAAAATTGTGGAGTTTCCATAATTCTTTGATGAAACCCAATGGTGGTAGGTAGTCCAGTGATGGCACATTCCCGGAGTGCGCGTTTCATGCGGTTAATAGCAGTGGGTCGGTCTGGGGCCCAAACAATTAACTTACCGATTAAGGAATCGTAGTAAGGCGGGATTTGGTAATCTGTGTAAACGTGGGAATCAATGCGAACACCAGGGCCTCCAGGGGGAAGATAGCCACTAATGCGTCCAGGAGAAGGGCGAAAGTCATGCTCTGGGTCTTCAGCGTTGATCCGGCACTCAATAGAATGACCCCGCAAGACTACTTGCTCTTGGGTAAGCTTAAGTCTTTCCCCTTGAGCAATCCGAATTTGTTCGGCAACCAAATCTATTCCAGTAATCATCTCTGTTACAGGATGTTCTACTTGAATCCGGGTGTTCATTTCCATAAAGTAGAATTTACCCGATCTATCCAAGAGAAACTCAATAGTACCCGCCCCACTGTAATTAATGAATTGGGCAGCTTTGACAGCAGCTTGTCCCATTTTCTCACGCAGGTCTTGGTCGAGAGCCGGGCTTGGTGCTTCTTCTAGTAGCTTTTGATTCCGGCGCTGAATTGAGCAATCCCTTTCGCCCAAGTGGATGACATTACCGTAGTTATCCGCCAATATTTGAAATTCGATGTGGCGGGGACGTTCAATAAATTTTTCTATATAAACGCCAGAATTACCAAAAGCTGCTCCTGCTTCCCCTTGGGCTGCTAAGAAAAGTTTGACAAATTCATCTTCAGAACGAACTAGGCGCATACCCCGTCCGCCACCACCGGCTGTGGCTTTGATCATCACTGGATAGCCGATATCCTTGGCAAATCTTAATCCTTCTTCCTCGGATTCTACCAACCCCTCACTACCTGGTACTGTCGGAACTCCAGCTTTTTGCATGGTTTCTTTGGCAGTGGATTTATCCCCCATCAGCTTTATAGCTTCTGGAGTTGGGCCGATAAAAGCAATATGATGGTCGGCACAGATTTCCGCAAACCGGGCATTTTCTGCCAAAAAGCCATAGCCTGGATGAATCGCAGTCGCATTGCGCGTCAATGCGGCAGCAATAATATTGGGAATATTCAAATAACTTTTACTGCTAGCAGGTTCGCCAATACAAACCGCTTCATCAGCAAGTTGGACGTGGAGAGCATTCCGGTCAACGGTGGAATGAACCGCGACTGTCGCAATTCCCATTTCTTCACAGGCGCGGAGAATGCGAAGGGCAATTTCTCCCCGATTGGCAATTAATATTTTGTCAAACTTCATTTTTTAGTTTCGATGTCATTACCAGTAGATTGACATTTTCTCTGATCCAACTTGGAACGACGCTTTCGCATTATTTCAAATTATCACAGGAGATTCGCCACCCTGATTACTAAGCAAACTCGCATATTGCAGGCTTGCTGCCTCTACGAGTCTTACTAGACTAACAACATTGCTGCTGTAAGTCTTAGTTAGCTTACTAAACTGGGTTTTGGTGACGCCGATAGCGTAGCGTTAGCGAGTTTGCGTTCGCGAGTTTGCGTCTCGTAGAGAGCGTCATAGCCCGTTATAAACATCGCCTACGTCAGGCGGGTATGCGATGATCGATCGCACCACACCTCTCACAGTCGCTCTACCCTTTTTAATATCACTTGTGCAGATGCTAGATTTCTGTCAGTCTGATACAGCCTTGAGGAAATTTATATTTTTGAGAAATATAACTTTAGATATCACCTTACTATAATTAGTTTCTTATGCTATAGTCTATGTTTAGACAACCCGTGCGGATGTGGCGGAATTGGTATACGCGCACGCTTGAGGTGCGTGTGGCTTTGCCTTGCGAGTTCGAGTCTCGCCATCCGCATATTTTGTTTATTAGTCAAGGGTCAATAGTCGAGGGTCAATAGACCTTAGACCGTTGGCCCTTAAATCTTGGTATACCTCTGGTTTTTTATGCTTTTATAGAGATACGTGAAGTTTTGTAAAAAGCATTGAGTATTACTTTTACGGCGACAAACAACTTAACACTGCCAGCAGCTTGGCATCGCCTCACTCCGATTTGGCAAGGAGGGGAGGAAATAATTCAAAAAAGTTTACCTCATACTCAGCTAGCACCGGCTTGGCAGCTAATGCTTTTGGGTGACGGCTCTCCAACACGTCACCTAGAATTGCTTACAGGTGAGCCTGTAGAAGTAGATGTTATTGATATGTCATTGATTGGCATGGACTTAGATGGCGCTCCTGATTTAATCCAAGCTGTCCCAGGGCCGCGATTACGGCGGCAAGTCTGGCTGCGTACCGCTTCTGGTCAGCGATTAGCCTATGCAACCTCGTGGTGGGAAGCTAGTCATGTAGATGAGTATTTGCAAAATCGTTCATTACCAATTTGGGCGAGTTTAGCTCGTCTCCGCACAGAGTTGTATCGGGATGTTCGAGGAATTTACTATGGTGACTCATCGGCCCTAGAGTCCGGTTTTGATGTAACTGGGCCTTTTTGGGGTCGCCATTACTTGTTTTGGCATCATGGACAGCCATTAACGTTAATTTATGAAGTTTTTTCGCCTTATTTAACTAAATATTTGGGAGATATGCAATTAAATTCCAAAAATCAGTAAAAAGGCATGATGTGGTGCAATGGCGTAGGCGATCGCTACCGAGCAAAACCAAGTAGCTGAAATCATACAATGAAATTATCAAATTTGGTATTAGTGCCGTTAAAATAATGAGTTTTCGGTGATGGTTTGCCGTTTTAGGCGATCGCATCCTCTCTAAAATAGAGTCATTCCCCAAGTTCAACCATGATTCAACTTAAAACCCAATTCACCCTCGAAGAATTTCTCGCACTTCCCGAAGGAGATATTACCTACGAACTCATTGATGGAGAAGCTGTTCCCAAATTCAAAAACGATGAGATGGCACCAAAATTTTTTCATAGTTCTATAACAGGTGCGTTATTTATACTATTGTCTGCATGGGCGCAAGGAAAGGGGCGGGTTGTAATTGAATGGGCAATTAAGCTAACAAGAAATCAACAAGACTGGGTTCCTGTAGCAGATTTGACTTATGTTTCTTATAATCGTCTTTCTGCTGATTGGTTGCAAGATGAGGCTTGTCCTGTTGCACCCGAATTAGTCATTGAAATTATCTCCCCCGGTCAAACTTTCGGAGAAATGACCGAAAAAGCCACTGATTATCTAAAAGCTAAAGTTCAACGAGTTTGGATTATTGATTTTAGAGCAAAAACTATTACTATTTTTTTTCCTGATATTCTCCCTCAAACCAAACGTGGTATCGATAGTTTAGAAGATTCCTTATTTGAAGGGCTGCAAATTACACCTCAAGAAATCTTTCAACAAGCAAGAATTTCCTGCTGATGTTAGCAACAAAGACACAAGGAAAGGTTTAATGAATACTGTTGTGCTAAATTTAGAACCGATTGCTCATTTAAGCGATGAGCAATTTTATCAATTGTGCGTTGCCAATCGTGATTTAAGCCTGGAAATGAATGCAGCCGGAGAATTAATAATTGTGCCACCAGTAGGAGGAGAAAGCGGAAATCAAGAAGCAGATTTAATTACAGACTTAAATAATTGGAATCGTCAAGCAAAATTAGGGAAAGTTTTTAGTTCTTCAACTATCTTTATACTTCCCAACGGTGCAAAACGTTCCCCTGATGCTGCTTGGGTAAAATTGGAGCGATGGGAAGCTTTAACACCAGAACAACGAAAAAAATTTCCGCCACTTGTACCCGACTTTGTGATTGAACTGCGATCGGAGACAGATCGCCTTGCACCAATTCAAGAGAAAATGCAGGAATATATTAAAAATGGTCTGCGTTTGGGTTGGCTGATTAATCCTCAAGATCGTCAAGTTGAAATTTACCGACTTTTGAAAGCTGTAGAAGTTATACAAATGCCAGCAATTGTTTCTGGAGAAGATATATTACCTGGATTTGAATTGCAAGTATAGGAGGGTTGCAAATTACACCTCAAGAAATCTTTCAACAAGCAAGAATTTCCTACTGATGTTAGCAAGAAAGACACAAGGAAAGGTTTCATGAATACTGTTGTGCTAAATCTAGAACCAATTGCTCATTTAAGCGATGAGCAATTTTATCAATTGTGTATTGCCAATGGTGATTTAAACCTGGAAATGAATGCATCTGGAGAATTAATAATTGTGCCACCAGTAGGAGGAGAAAGCGGAAATCAAGAAGCTGGACTGATCGCTGATTTAGAAATTTGGAATCGTCAAGCAAAATTAGGGAAAGTTTTTAGTTCTTCAACTATCTTTATACTTCCCAACGGTGCAAAACGTTCCCCTGATGCGGCTTGGGTAAAATTGGAGCGGTGGGAAGCTTTAACACCAGAACAACGAAAAAAATTTCCGCCACTTGTACCCGACTTTTTGATTGAACTGCGATCGGAGACAGATCGCCTTGCACCAATTCAAGAGAAAATGCAAGAATACATTAAAAATGGTCTGCGTTTGGGTTGGTTGATTAATCCTCAAGATCGCCAAGTTGAAATTTACCGACTTTTGAAAGCTGTAGAAGTTGTGCAAATGCCAGCGATTGTTTCTGGAGAAGATATATTACCTGGATTTGAGTTGCAAGTATAGGTAAATGATAAGCCTGAAGGTATAGCTTTGCTATACCACATTATCCCAAAAAATACTGCACTTTTGATGTGGCGCGATCGCATACCCGGCTACCGTAGGCGATCGTATATCGCAACCGAGCAAAGCCAAGTAGCTGAACTTGAGTTGCAGCTTTGTCGAGTTAGTTATATTCTCAAATTGCTTGGAATAACAGATTTACTTGCGAAAACTTTCCGACAAAGGAATTAATCTCAGGGAAAGGTCCTACGAAATTCAACAAAGCGTGTTAAAAATGGTAACTGAGTCAAAAACACAGCTTTTGAAAGAGTAGGGAAGGTTGATTACCGAAGTATCATCAACATCTAGGGTAGAAAAATTTAATATAATTAGCTGTTCTAAAGAATGGTTAAACCTGTTGGTGTACTTGACTAATCAAGCAAGTAATAAGTTTGCAAGTATAAGGTATAGGTTTCAATGGCACCGCCTCTTGTGTCTGTTCCGATGAAGAAAAATAAGAAACCGTCTCTGGTGCTGACGCTCTCGGCTGCTGGGCTATTGATTGGTGTGGGAAGTGCAGCATACTGGTTATTAAGCCAGAGACAACGATCTTCTAGCGATTTGTTAGTAGGTGCAAATATTATTCCTGGTGATGCCCTGTTTGCGGTTTCTCTGACAACAGATCCCCAGCAGTGGCAGAAATTGCGGGAGTTTGGCACAAAAGAAACCCAAGCAGAACTGGACAGAAATTTAGTTGAATTGCGCGATCGCTTTCTCACTAATAACGGTTACGACTTCCAGAAAGATATCGCTCCTTGGGTAGGCAATGACGTTACAATGGCAATTCTTGCCCCAGCAATAGCGAGTAAAGCTGCACCCAAACCAGTTACCACCAATGAAGATGCTGCCAACGATCAGCAGTCGATGGTAATGGTATTACCAGTGAAAAACCCAGAAATCGCCAAAAATATTTTGGCACAACCCAAAACCCTTAAACAAGGCAAATGGATTGACCGTATTTATCAAGGGATCGCCATTAAACAAAGTGAGGGACAAGCAGGAGAAAACTTCTCAGCAGCATTACTAGATGGGCGTTTTTTAGTTATAACTGATAGTCCCAAAGCCACAGAACGAGCAATTGACGCTTACAAAAATCAAACATCTTTAGCTACAACAGGGGGCTTTGCTGAGAACTTTCCAAAAATTGCCGACTACCAACCCTTTGGCCAGTTTTACGTCAATGTACCAACAGCAGCTAAAATAGCCGCAGCTTCTCCAAACCGCCCTTTACCTGCTCAAGTTTTGGCTCAACTGCAAAATAACCAAGGTTTAGCAGGGACAATGACTTTAGAGGCAGAAGGAATCCGTTTCAAGGGCGTTTCTTGGTTAAATCCTAATAGTCAACGGGTGCTGGCGGTAGAAAACAAAGCTGGGCAAATGCAAAACCGCGTACCAGCAGAAACCTTAATGATGCTTTCGGGGGGGAACTTACAGAGGTTGTGGGGAGATTATGTTTTAACATCTCAAGGAAATCCCCTCTCACCGATCGCACCAGAACAATTTAGAGGTGGTATAAAATCTCTTACCACTCTCGATTTAGATAAGGATTTGCTCAGTTGGATGAAAGGCGAGTTTTCCTTATCACTGATTCCTACTACTCCAAAACAAGGTTCACCAGATGATTTTCGTCTGGGTTTACTCTTCATGGTACAGACAAAGGATCATAATTCAGCTGAAGCATCAATAAAACAGCTTGATGAGGTGATGAGAAATCAATACCAGTTCCAAGTCCAACCGGCGAAAGTCGCAGGACAACCCGTTGTTAACTGGGTTTCACCCTATGGTACTTTAACTGCCACCCACGGCTGGTTAGATGGAGATGTCGCCTTTCTAGTAGTAGGCGCTCCCGTTACTGATAAAATTCTTCCCAAACCCAACACCACACTAGCTAGCACTATCCCCTTCCAACAAACAGTTCCCACAGAACCAAATCCGACAAATGGTCAGTTTTTCCTGGATGTGGAACGAACTGTGAAAAATTTTCCTTTACCAACTCTAATTCCCAATCAACAAGCTTTGCTTGATGCAACGCGCTCAATTGGCATGACATCCGCAGTCAGCGACAGTCGCAGTAACCTTTACGACATTTTTATAGCACTTAAAAAAGTTAGGAACACGACTCCCTTACCTAGTCCAGAAAGTAATAAGAGCAGTTCTGTTAGATAGGGGAGTGGGGAGTGGGGAGTAGTGACATGAGGGGATACAAGGGAGAACTATTGAAGAAGTTTCTTCCTTATCTCTTCTTAATGCCTTACTCCCTATTTCGTATTTCCCCTGTCCCATGACCCTCTAAGCATATAGGATCAGAACAGTCAGAATCCATATTTTAAATTATCCACGGAGAGAAGACTTTATGAATTTGGTTGTACTCCAGAACTGGCTGGACAATGCCTCCTTTGCCATTTTATTCCTAACAATGCTCGTGTATTGGGGAGGAGCAGCTTTTCCGAATCTGCCTTATTTAGCCGCTTTGGGGACAGCTGGGATGGCGATCGCTAATTTGTGCATGGCAACTCTACTAGGGGCACGATGGATAGAAGCTGGTTACTTTCCCTTAAGTAATCTCTATGAGTCCCTGTTTTTCTTAACTTGGGGAATTACCACCGTCCATCTAATTGCTGAAAGTAGTAGCCGTAGCCGCTTAGTAGGAGTTGTTACAGCTCCTGTGGCAATGTTGATCGCTGCTTTTGCTACCATCACATTACCATCCCAGATGCAAACGTCAGAACCGCTAGTACCTGCCTTGAAGTCAAATTGGCTGATGATGCATGTCAGCGTCATGATGTTGAGTTATTCTGCTTTGATGGTGGGTGCGTTATTAGCGATCGCTTTTTTAGTTGTGACTCGCGGTCAAAACATCCAATTACAAGGTAGTTCTGTAGGTACTGGTGGCTATCGAAGCAACGGCTACCGCTTAAACAAAGCATCTGAGCTAATTTCTCAACCATTAGCCCCTTCTGGCGAAAATAACGGCTTTGCTCGTTTTGAAACTAGTAGCAACGGCAACGGTAACGGTAACACCGCAGTTTTGGGTTTAATAACTACCTCTGAGTCTCAAATAGCATCTGCCGAACCTCTTTCACCCCAGCGCCTTAGCCTTGCCGAAACCCTCGACAACATCAGCTATCGCATCATTGGGCTAGGATTTCCCCTGCTGACAATTGGTATTATTGCCGGTGGCGTTTGGGCTAACGAAGCTTGGGGTTCCTACTGGAGTTGGGACCCCAAAGAAACTTGGGCATTAATCACCTGGTTAGTGTTCGCTGCCTATCTCCACGCCCGAATCACTCGCGGTTGGCAAGGGCGTAGTCCGGCAATTTTAGCCGCCACCGGCTTTGTTGTGATTTGGGTTTGCTATCTCGGTGTGAATCTTTTGGGTAAAGGTTTACATTCTTACGGTTGGTTCTTTTAAGAACCGTTTAAATAAAACTACCCCACCCGTGCTGCCGCGCACCCTCCCCGATGCTTTGGGGAGGGTTGGGGAGGGGTAACGCGAGAATTCTAGGCTAATTTATCGTACATCAAATTATTACTAAACTTTTATTTGACTAGCACTAAATCTATAAAATCATCATTTTGTTTCGGATGAACTGTTATATCCCTGGAAAATATAGATTTATTGACAGGAGATTTTTATGGAAGATGGATTCGAGAGACTAAACCATGATGAAGTTGTGTCTATAGAACCAGACAGTTTTAATAAGTTAAATATTGCTAAAACTTTTAAAGTTCGTGATTTGATTACAGCAATTAAGGAATATATTGGAGCAGACGAGGCAGATGAAGTAAATTTGTATACCGAAGGATTAAATTGTGAGGTTTTGCAATTTAGTACTCAGGGATGGAAAAAAGGAAAAGTTAGACTTGCTTTAGAATTTTGTCCTGATGAATCTGAGTCGCCACTTGATGAAATTTTTCAAAGGCTCAAACAAGTAGAAAACTAATATCCAATTACGAAAAGATCCCCGACTTATTTAAGAAGTCGGGGATTTGAGTCTCTCTATGTTTGCAAATAAAATAGGATGTGCTGAAATGCTATCAAAATTCATTAATAAAATAAAGATGTACTAATAACTGAGAAAGAGTAAACCCATCATGCTAAAGTACGATCCATTAGCTTGTTTGCCTTCATCTGAGGAACTGCCAGACTCTGACGATACCCCTGTGGATAATGAATTACAAGATTTAATTCCCGGTTTACTCAAAGCTACCCTAGCAATGGCTTGGCCAGAGCGCATGGATTGGTTTTTTGGTGTAGATATGGGGATTTATCATGACCCAGATTTACCAGCGATAGTCCCAGATGGATTTTTGAGTTTGGGCGTAGAGCGATTTTATGATCAAAACCTCCGCCCTAGTTACGTTCTTTGGGAAGAGAAGAAACTACCCATATTAGTGCTGGAGGTGGTATCTCAGACATATCGTGGTGAGTACTCAACCAAGAAAGCAGAGTATGCAAGATTGGGGATTTTGTATTATGTAGTTTACAATCCATTTCGTCGCCGTAAGCCACGTTTAGAAGTTTACAAATTAGTTAATAATGTTTATGAATTTCAAGATGGTAATCCTGTTTGGCTGCCAGAGATTAGTTTAGGAATTGGCATAGAACAGGGAACTTATTTAGGCATTCCACGCGAGTGGATGTATTGGTATAACCAGCAAGGGCAAAAGCTTTTAACACCAGAAGAAGACAAAAAACTTGCTCAACAAAAAGCACAGCAAGCAGAACAAAAAGCGCAGCAAGCAGAACAAAAAGCGCAGCAAGCAGAACAAAAAGTTCAATTATTACAAGAACGGTTGCGATCGCTCGGCATAGATCCTGATTCTCTCACCTGAATTGCTATCAAAATTCATTAATGAAATAAAGCATAACAATTGCGTAGACGCATTAGCGTTGGCGTACCACTCCGTGGAAGCAAGCTACGCGGAGCGTGTCGCAGACAAGCCTCTCGTAGAGAAGCGGTAGCGACGTTCGCGTAGCGTCTCCAAGAGTTGGAGCGTCAGCGGCTTGTCGTTAGACATCGCTTGGTGTAGATCCTGATTTAATTTAAAAAACTTCTGCTACATTAACAAAGTCCACACTAATAGGAAGTCAAGTAATCTATGAATATAAAAGTAGTATTAGAACCAAGCGATGAAGGTGGTTATACAGTTTTCGTCCCTACACTTCCAGGATGCATTAGTGAAGGCGAAACTGTTGATGAAGCAGTAGAAAATATTCAAGAAGCGATAAAACTTTACTTGGAACCACTGGAAGAAGAATTGATAATTGGACAGGGAGCCATAGTGAAGGAATTGGTTTTGTGACTAAAGTTCCTAGCTTGTCATACATTGAGATTATTACAGCTTTAGAGCGAGATGGATGGACAGTTGTACGTCAAAGAGGTAGTCACATTAGACTGCAAAAACAAATGCCGGATGAAGTTTTGAAATTGACTGTTCCTGCCCATCGGCCAGTTAAACGCACTACACTGGCTAAGATATTAAAACAAGCTCGGATAAACTTAGAAAAATTTTTAGATTTGTTGTAAAGTCCAAACATTTAAATATTTTTATCGTTAGCGATCGCTCGGCATAAATCCTGATTCTCTGTCCTGAATTGCTGTAAAGACTCATCAACAAAGCTCAAAGGTTCATCAACGAAGCTCTGAGGTTCACGAATGAAGCTCAAAGGTTCATTAACGAAGCTCTGAGGTTCACGAATGAAGCTCAAAGACTCATTCACGAAGCTCTGAGGTTCATTAATGAAGCTCAAAGGTTCATTAACGAAGCTCTGAGGTTCACGAACGAAGCTCAAAGGTTCATTGATGGAGTTCAAAGACTCATTCACGAAGCTCTGAGGTTCACGACCGAAGCTCAAAGGTTCATTAATGGAGTTCAAAGACTCATTCACGAGTATCAAAGACTCGTCCACTAGTATAAAAGACTCATTACAGCAATTTTCATTTACTTAAACCACACTCTTGCCTTCTTCTTTGCGCCTCTGCGCCTTTGCGTGAGACAAAAATCTTTCAGTAATTACGAATTACGAATTACCCATTACCCTATCAAGACTTGCACTCACACTTTCAGCATCGGGTGACTTCAATCGCTGCAAAATCTCTAAAGCTGGTTGCAAATAGGATATCGCTTTAGTGTATTCACCCTGCTGTTCTGCCAAATGTCCTAAACACCACAGAGTAATTGCTTTGCCTTGGACATCTCCAATGCGTTCTTTTATTTCCAAAGACTGATTGAAAAGTGCGATCGCTTCATCCACTTCTCCTTTGTTGGCATAGAGAATTCCCAGTTGCTGCAACGTCGCCGCTTTGGTTTGAACATCTCCAATGCGTTGAGTTATTTCCAAGCACTGATTGAAAAGTGCGATCACTTGCTCCACTTCCCCTTTGTTGGCTGAGATAATTGCTAGATTGTGCAACGTCGCCGCTTTGCCTTGGACATCTCCAATGCGTTCTTTTATTTCCAAAGACTGATTGTAGAGTGCGATCGCTTGATCCACTTCCCCTTTGTTGGCGTAGATACCTGCTAGATTGTGCAACGTCGCCGCTTTGCCTTGGACATCTCCAATGCGTTCTTTTATTTCCAAAGACTGATTGTAGAGTGCGATCGCTTGATCCACTTCCCCTTTGTTGGCGTAGATCATTCCCAGATTGTTTAATGTCGCCGCTTTGGCTTGGACATCACCAATGCGTTCTGTTATTTGCAAAGACTGATTGTAGAGTGCGATCGCTTGATCCACTTCCCCTTTATTGGCGTAGATAATTCCCAGTTCGTGCAACGTCGCCGCTTTGGTTTGGACATTTCCAATGCGTTCAGTTATTGACAAAGACTGATTGTAGAGTGCGATCGCTTGCTCCACTTCCCCTTTGTTGGCTGAGATAATTGCTAGTTGGTGCAACGTCGCTGCTTTGCCTTGGACATTTCCAGTGCGTTCATCAATTTCAAGAACTTGGTTATAGAGTGCGATTGCTTCATCTACTTCCCCTTTGTCAGTGTAGAGAATTGCCAGACAGTGCAGCGTAGCTGCTTTGCCTTGGACATCACCAATGCGTTCTTCTATTTCCAAAGATTGATTGTAGAGTGCGATCGCTTTTTCCACTTGCCCTTTATTGGTGTAGAGAATTCCCAGTTGGTGCAACGTCGCCGCTTTGGTTTCGACATCTCCAATCCGTTCAGTTATTTCCAAGGACTGATTGTAAAGTGCGATCGCTTCATCCACTTCCCCTTTGTTGGCGTAGAGAATTCCCAGTTGGTGCAACGTGGTTGCTTTACCTTGAACATTACCAATGCGTTCATTTATTTCCAAAGACTGATTGAAAAGTGCGAGCGCTTCATCAACTTTCCCTTTATCGCCTTTCAGCATCCCTAAATAATGATAAATTGCTGCTAATTCTTCTTCGTCTTCTGCGGGACAAAGATTTAAAGCTTGTTGGTAATAGTTTAATGCTTGATCAACCTCACCCATTTGGTGTTCACAATAAGCCATTTCTTTGAGAACACTATGGTTTTTAGTAATTTCTAAAGTTGATTGGCAGAGATGTATTGCTTCCCGAAAACGGCTTTGATTCCACAAGCGGTTCGCCAATGAACTACCTATTTTCCCTGCGATTTCTTCATCCTTCCCCAGCAACGCCAAGCGATGAATTTCTGAGTCTTGTACCTCCGTCGCACCTTCCTCTTCCCACCACAGCCGATACAAAATTTGTGCAGCTTGTTTATACAACTCTTCACCCTTGGGGTTTTCTGGAAACTCTAGCAACGGTGACAAAATCCGGGGAACACGATACAACCTCTCTTTGTTGTTGGTGAGGGTAACTTCCAACAAACCCAAAATTTCAGCGCGTTGAATATGACTTTCCCAACTTGAGATATCCTCACAAATCGGGTCAATAGCAGCTTGAGGAACAGGTAACTCATACACCAACAACTTCCCCAGCATAAGACGCAAAGCTGGAGTTTGCTGCTTCAGCAATTCCTCAGCCAAAATATCCTCACGAAATTCCTTTTCCTTATCTGCCATCTTTTGCAGAATCATCTCAACTCCCCTCTCAGCTTCTGGCGACTTCGGGGAATTTTGCAAAATCTTATCTAACCATTCCAACAGCCGAGGATTTCCATCTGCTGCTTTTTTGGCACGTTCGGGCAAATCTGGCTGAAATTGCCAACTGCCATTAAACGAATTGAGACGATTATACTTTTTAATTAAATCTGCCCCACCCAAAGCACCCAGAGGTTCGCGGTACAGACGATGATTCAGTTCCGACAATGTGAAATTGTAGCGACAGGTAATAATTACCTTGTGGGAAAGTTGGGAATTTTGAATCGCCTTCAGCAACGCCAGCAGTACATCCACAACTTGTGGTTGCAAGACATAAACCCCATTTCGTAAATCCAAATTTGCCTCAAAGTCATCCAGCACAAAGGCAAAGCGCTGTTCTTTGGTATTGAGTCCTTCAGTGAAAAACTTGGTGAGGCGCTGCATCAAGGGTAACTTGCCATTGAAAATTTCATGCCCCCGTTCCGAGGTACATTGTTCAGCAAGGGTTTTGAGCAGTTTGTCCTCATCGAGTTGCCGAAAGTTCACCAGCCTGTGATAGCCAACCATCCTTTCCAGAAGTCGCGCCGTCACAGTACTCTTACCCACACCCCCCAGCCCGTGAATTAGTACCCCCAAATTAATGCGAATTGCTCTGAGACAACTTTGCAAAGTCCGCCGTCTGCCAACAAACTCAGAGGGTTTCGCTACCCGCACCAGTTGGGTATCGGGATCTAAAAACAGTTCATAAGCAGGTTCCGGCAGTGAGGGTGGCAAATCTCCCAACACTTCCACCAATGCACCGGGACATTCTCCCTGGACATATAACCGCAACAAATGCCAGTCACGCACTTTCTGTTTAAACAAATGCTGGAAAGTGCTAGCAAGTGCTTCAGCTAATTGATATCCCGCAGCCAATTTGCCGTAGAGGTGCGCGGCGGCGGCTGTAGCTGTCCGATCTTCCACAGGCCGCCCCCAACTTAAAACAGCCCTCGCCCCTTGTGCAATAAGTGCCTCAGCCATTGAAGGGACAGCCCCTTTATCTGGTGCTTGTCCAGTCCGACACCCAGATAAAAACACCAACTTAGGAAAGCGAAACCGGAAGACTTCGGCAAGTTCTGCGGCTGTGGTTTCCTGGCGTTCCCCAACTTCCGTCTCAGTGATAAAGTAAGGCGTGTAAGGTGCTTCATCTTTAATTGAGGCGTGTCCTGTGAGGTGAAACACATCAAAGTCATTAAAATAGCGACTCCACACCTTACCCAACTCGCTAACGCAACCGCTTTCTTCCACCCGCAAATCTACAGCAAAATCTCGCGTATCAGCCAGAATTCTCGCTTCTTCCTGTTCAAACTCTAACTTTGGTTGCACATCTTCCGGGTCGGTTGCCATAAACAATACTCGCAATTGTCGTGCTTCCACAGAAAACGGTTCCGTTTCTTTCTCAATCCAGCGCAGAGGTAACACCACTGGATTAACCCGCTTGACCAAAAAATCCTCACCATCATGCAGCACTTCCCAAGGTAAATGTGCCAATTTTTGATCGGTATCAATGGCAATTACCAACCCTTCACCGCGACAGTTAGCAATTCCCCGACTCAACCACCGTCCATCCCCATCTAACCAAAAAAATAACTGCTGCCCCATTCCTAGTAGATAGGGCAGCGGTTTATAGTAATCGTCTTCCCGTTGCTTGAGTAAATCAGCGATTGCTGCTAATTTCAGGCGACGTGATTCATAGTGCTTTATTTGAGGTAGCCAATACCTGAGTTCAACTGTTTCCTGCGTACTTTCCCGAAGTTGAATGCGGATAGTTTGCACTTATTTGCTGATAGATTTGAGGATTTCCGTGATTTCCTCTATGGTAGCTTCTTCGAGTAAAATCCTATTTCCAGTATCAGGGTCAAGAATTACTACATCAAATTGCTTTCCTGGATGAGATTTATGCCATTCTTGATACCATTTGCGAATTTGTTCAGCTAAAGCCACAGCACCACCCACAATGCCAATAATAGTAGCGATCGCCGCCAAAGTTCCCTCTCTTTGCGTCGGAACTTCATAGCTTCCCGATATTCCAGGAATTTCTAGCAAAGCCTCGGCTGCTGCTGGTGCGCCTTCACCCTCAATACCGACTTGAATTCCTGCCATTAAATCACCCATGAATTTATCCAAGATTCTGTATTATTATGCGTTGAATTGGCGATAAGGTTCACACACCGAAACAGAGAGTATTGCAAAAGTATTTTCTTTGTGTTGCAAGAATTGCCTAAAATAAGGCAATAGACGCAAACCTGGAAACCCAGATTGAATCTGACTTTCAAAAATTCCGAATTACGTTAGCAATGTAGGAAGGTCATTATCAATTGCAAATTACTTTAAGTCCTTTTTTTAGCAGGTGAACAATATGGTTCAAATTCCAGTTAAAAAACTAACTTTTGAAGAGTTTCTAGAGCAATATCCTGATGGTGGCATTTACGAATTGATCAACGGAGAGATTATACCAATGGAGGCAACTAGAGCGCATAAGAATGCCGCAAGGTTTTTAATGCTTGCCTTCAATGATGAAATTAGACGCTTGGGACTTGAATATATTGCTGACAAAGATATCATCATTAGGACGTTTACTGATGCTGGGGAAGAACAAGGCAGAAATCCAGATGTGAGCGTAGTTAGTGCATCACAGTGGAACAGTAATGTTTTAGCCTACGGGGCGCTGATTGAGGCGATTCAACTTGCTGTAGAAGTTACCTCAACAAACTGGGATGATGATTATGTTGACAAATTAGATGAGTATCAGCGACTGGGTATCCCTGAGTATTGGATTGTGGATTATCTAGCGATCGCTTCTCGTGCTTATCTCGGTAATCCCAAACTCGCCACGGTTTTTGTTTACCAATTGGTTAAGGGTCAATACCAAGTTCAAAAGTTTACAGACAATGACCGTATTATTTCTACTACTTTCCCCAAACTAGAACTAACTGTTAAACAAGTTGTAGCTGCAAGTCAAATCCAAAAACTATGAGAAGTTCTAAATATGGTATGGACTCCCCTACATGCAAAAATCCATCGCACAATCCGATCGCGCCACTTATTTGAGCGCAACCAGCGTCTATTAATCGCTGTCTCCGGCGGACAGGATTCTCTGTGTTTAATAAAATTACTTTTAGATTTACAATCCAAATGGGCATGGGATTTAGGTATTGCCCACTGTGATCATCGTTGGCGTTCTGACTCCGAAGCTAATGCTCATCACGTTGAAAATTTAGCTAAAACTTGGGATATATCCTTTTATTTAGAAACAGCGAACGAACCTATAAATAGTGAAGCTGCTGCACGCGATTGGCGCTATCAAGCTTTAAGTGCGATCGCCAAAGCAAATAATTATCAATATATAGTTACAGGACACACCGCAAGCGATCGCGCCGAAACTCTCCTCTACAATTTAATTCGCGGTACTGGTGCTGATGGCTTACAAGCCCTAACTTGGCAACGCCCCCTAAATACAGGCATTATGCTAGTGCGTCCACTGTTAGAAATTACTCGTTTACAAACAGAGCAATTTTGTCAAGAATTTAAATTGCCAATTTGGGAAGATTCCACCAATCAAGATTTGCAATATGCTCGCAACCGCATTCGCCAAGAGTTAATACCATATTTGCAGGAAAATTTTAATCCCCAAGTAGAATCAGCCTTAGCTCAAACAGCAGAACTTCTCCAAGCAGAAGTAGAATATTTAGAAAAAGCTGCCCAGCAGTTGCGCGAAAAGGCTATGGGTATTGGGGATGAGGAAGATTCTCTTACTGCTCTTGTTCCCTTACGCTTAAATCGTCGAGTATTGCAGAAAGCACCATTGGCGCTGCAACGTCGGGTGATGCGTCAGGTATTGCAGCAAATACTGACTGATGCCCCCAGTTTTGAACACATCGAGAAATTAACGGCTTTAATTATAGCGCCCAACCGATCGCAAACTGATCCATTTCCTGGTGGTGCGATCGCTCAAGTAGAAGGCGACTGGATTTGTTTTAAATAGTTAGGAGTTAAAAGTTATGAGTTAGAAATTCTTTTTAATTCATAACTCATCACTCCTAACTCCTAACTTGCTAAGACGCTAGTAATTCTGGCTGAGGCATTAAACTTTGGAGAGTATGACGCAACTGAGCGATGGCTTGGACTTGATACTCACCAGTTTCATGGAATTGCTCTAAAGATTCTCCAATTCCTTGTAGCTTCTGCCGTAATCCATCTAAAGAATCTTGAATTGGTTGTAGTGCTTCTTGATAAAGATTCACTCGACCACAGCATTCAGCAGTTGTTCTTCTTAGGTATAGCAAATTTTCCTCCATCGCTTTCAGTTCTTGGCGCTTTTCATCCAAATCGTGAGTTTGATTTTCAATCATTCCCTGATTTAGCTCAATACCAGAACGAATCTGATCAATTTCACGTTCCAGCTTTTGGACTTCCTGTGAATATTCTTGTCGCTGGGTTTCAAGTTGTAACAGAATCGGTTCTAAATTAACTTTATTACCCTCTTCTTCATCAACAACAGTATGTCCTTGTCGCCGTAGCAATACAGCTTGGTGTTGCTTGAGAAACTTTTGATGCTGTAACATATTGCGGCGTTGCCCCACCAAACTGGAGTTTAGCATCTGATAGAGGTCTTTTTCATCTGTTAGTTCCAGTTCAAAATTGATATGGTCATGGTCAGATGCGTGATTTAATTTATTTTGCAGTTCATCTATAGCTTCTTGTTTATATTTCAATTCTTGTTCTTGATCGTGAACAAAGCTAGCGTCTATTTCTAACTTGTACTGCAAATCTTGCACTATCTTTTGCAGTTCTACTAAAGGCATTTTCTTTAGAGCTTCCACATTAGCTTGCTGGCCGATGACTACACCTCCAGACGCGGACAAAGAGTGAATCTGTTGATATAACTCTTCGGCGTTTCGTAGCTGCTCTTTAATTATCCGAGCATACTCTTGCTTGCTGCTAAGGTCTGCTGTATTTATCTGCAATTGGGCTGTTTGCTGGACTAGAAAATTTTGTGCTTGTTGCAATGCATTTTGGCGATCGCTAAAGGTTTGTGACAAACGCTCGACTTCTTCTTGCTGTTGTGAGATCGCAGTTTTTTGCTCCTCCAATTTTTGCCAATGCGGGGTAAGAGTAGCTTGCTGCTTTTCGACCAATTCAAAGGCCAGATGGAGGTGTTCTCTGACTGTTTCCGTGGGAGCAACACGACTAGATAACCGATCGAGTAATTCACTCATTACCCGACTTTGCTCCTCATCTAAAACCGTCCCCTGCTGGAAATCCGCAAGACGTTCCTCCAAGCGGCGCTGCTCACCCCGCAAATGCTCCCAAGCGCCTTCCAATTCTAGGCGGTTGCGCCCAACTTCTGTTTGTAACCGTTCAATTTCCTGGCGGGATGTGTTAACTTTCTGTTTTTGCTGCTCCAGTTGTTGCAACTCATCCTCCATATTGTGCAACTGTTCAGAGCGTACTTCCATGTCCATTTCACGGCGATTCAACTCTTGCGCCTGAAACGTCAGCGATTGCTTCCACTGATCAATTTCATCTTCCTTGAGCTTAAATTTCTCCAATTGGCGGGAAAAATTCTGCAAAATGTTGACTAGTGGCCGCCCTGCTTCTTGAATCCGTTGTACTTGACGGTTTGGATTCAGTTCAACCAGTACTAAAGCACCATCATTTAATTTGCTTGCTTCCTCAGCCGCAATCACTTCTTCTGACACAGGACTCCAATTCTGGTCAGTTCGCTGACAAGCTAGTAATTTCAGTTCAGTTTTACCACTGCCACTGAGTAAACCACCCTTCTGTTTTTGTACTTCTGCTAAATACAGCACACCGTTAGTCCTTTATTGATGCACTTAAAGTTTATGTTTTAGGATATACCTTGAATAATTCTGTTAACTTGTCTCACTGAACCGAAGTTTAGGAAAACAAGACAGACAAAAGTATAGACGCGAGATATTACGTCTTGATATTTATAAAAGTGAGTTAGTCGCGCCTTTATATTTTGTACTGATGACAGTGATGATGACTTCCGTGTTAACACTAGCTTTGTCAAAGTGTATTACGAAAGATTAAACTTTATAGCTGAATCTATAGCAGTTCTCCTTTGGATGCAACAGATCATAGTCAATTTAAGCCCAAAGCCATTTAAAAATAATATTAACGGCATTACAAGGAGTATTTTTTAGATAAATGCAGGGAAATCTAAATGAAATTGATATTTGCAGTATTCTGCAATTGATTGAGTTGGGACAACGAACTGGGCAACTATGGGTCAGAGCTACTAGCTCTCACCATAACAACAAACTGGGTGGAGAGGGAGCAAACATTTATCGCCTCAAACAACAGTCTTGGTTCGTCTTTTTCCTCAATGGTCAAATTATCTATTGCCAAGAAGGTGAGAGTAGTTTATCCAGAATTAGCGATTATTTACGTCATTATCGAGTCGAGATGCGACTTACCGACAAACAAATTGCCTCCTTACCATCAACCGACGCGCCAGAGTATGCCTATCTGTGGGCGCTCTTGGAGCGGAATATTATCAACCCCAAAATCGCTGGTAGTATCATTCACGGCTTGGTACATGAAACTCTCTTTGACCTCCTGACTTTACACCAAGGGAACTTTATTTTCCATCAGGGTGCGGCACTTGCCCCGCAATTAAACACTTTCGAGATTGCTCCATTTGTTACAAAAATTACTAAGCAGGTGCAAGAGTGGAAGGAGCTGTACCCACATATTCAGTCTCCAGAACAATTGCCAGTGCTATCTGACAAAGTTCACCTACAATCCTCGCTACCAGAAGCAACCGTAAATAAACTACAACATTGGGCTGATGGTAAAACATCCTTGCGTCAATTAGCTCGCTATCTTAACCGAGACATTTTGACAGTCGCTAAGGCAATATATCCTTATGTGCAACAGAGTTGGCTACAACTAGTATATTCAGACACTATTAAAATAGATACCCACACTGTTGACGGGGAATTGAAGGGAAAACACAGGGGGCGGATTGTATGTATTGACGATGCGATCGCCATCGGTGAGACTATAAATTCCATCTTACAAGCACAAGGTTATGAAGCGATCGCTCTCACCAATCCCTTAGAGGCACTGAGTCTGGTTTTTCAACTCAAACCGGACTTAATTTTATGTGACATTGCTATGTCGGAATTGGAAGGGTACGAGGTTTGCGCCATGCTGCGACATTCAAGAGCATTTCGGCTCACACCGATTATTATGCTCACTGGTAAAGATGGATTTATTGATCGAGTCAAAGCTAGTATGGTCGGGGCAACAGATTATTTAACAAAACCATTTACAGACACTGAGTTACTTATGCTCGTAGAGAAATATATCAAC
Organism: Nostoc sp. XA010; assembly: GCF_020829625.1. Classification (GTDB taxonomy): domain Bacteria; phylum Cyanobacteriota; class Cyanobacteriia; order Cyanobacteriales; family Nostocaceae; genus Nostoc. Next base: position 45,620 of record NZ_JAIVFX010000002.1, read on the forward strand.
AACCAATGAAAATAAGGCATTGGGAATTGGGCAGAATAATTTTAGATTATAGATTCTGGATTTTGGATTGAACAATCTAAAACCTAAAAGACGCTCAATGATTCGCTAACGCAAATTGAGGGGGTATGGAGCATATAAAGTGATCCAAGATTTGTTGATCTACTAAAAGATCAGTTAAAAGATGTTATCACAGAGTCAGCTACTTAGTGAAACGTCAATATCCCGGAAAATAGTGAGAACATACAATTAATTTATACAGTTAATACTTGCGGGGGAATCAAAGAATGTTCCAAATAGGAACGTCTACATCAGGGGGTAAATAGATACTTATGAGTACAGTTCTGATTGTGGAAGACAGTATCGCGCAAAGGGAGATGATTACAGACCTCCTGAAAGCGACTGGACTAACAGTAACCCATGCCAGCGACGGATTAGAAGCATTGGAGGCAATTCAAATAGCACCTCCCGATTTAGTGGTATTGGATATTGTCATGCCCCGAATGAACGGTTACGAAGTCTGTAGGCGCTTAAAATCCGATCCAAAAACCCAAAATGTCCCTGTGGTTATGTGTTCTTCCAAAGGCGAAGAATTTGATCGCTATTGGGGCATGAAGCAGGGTGCAGACGCTTACATAGCCAAACCATTTCAACCAACCGAGTTGGTGGGAACAGTCAAACAACTGCTGCGAGGATAAGGACAAAAGCAATATGGTCAGCAAACCGGACTTTTTAAGTGGCAGTGGTCAAGACCATTTCCGACCAGAATTACAAGTAGAAAGTCCTGAAGGTGAGTTACATTTGAGGTTTTACATTCCCTCGCATCAGGAGTTTGCACTACAAGCAACTGGCATTCGGGAGGTAATTGAACTAAGTCCCGATAGAATCACCCCGATTCCTAATGCTTCTCCTTTACTTTTGGGTACTCTAAATTTACGAGGTCGAGTTATTTGGGTAGCTGATTTGGGTCAATTTCTTGGGGAAACAAGTGCATTAAACACGGATAGAGCTGAAATTTCGGTGATTGCCATTGAAGAGCAAGACACAATAGTGGGTTTAGCAGTAGAAGAAATTGGTGGCATGGACTGGTTGGATGTCCAGAATCTCATGCCAACAACTAGTGTTCCAGATACTATGGCTCCCTTTTTACGTGGAGAGTGGTTATTAGATGCTAAAAACAACAAGTGTCTGCGACTACTCGATCAAATGGCAATTTTACGGAGTGCTAGGTGGGCAGGATGAAATTGGAGGAGGAAATGGCAACAAGTATTGATAATTACGAGCCAACGTATCAACAGGCGATGACCGCCTATGTTCAAAGGAATTATGAGGTTGCTGCCACTTTAGTTGACCAAGTGGTGCAAAATTTACCAAATGACCCCAATTCCCATTTATTAAGGGGTCACATCTACTATGTTTTACAGCAGTATGATGTAGCAAAAGAAGAATATCAAAAGGTATTACAGTTGACTGACGATCAAGAAATTATTGGTTTTGCCAATAATGGAATTGAGAATATCAATCAATATTTACAGTCATTCAGTGGGGAGATTAATACATCAGATAGTCAAGAGCAAATCAATTCCCCAGAGATGTCTAATGCACTGGCAGATAGCGAACAAGAATTAGAAGATTTGGGCGCTAATGAGGATTTTGACAGCGATAACCTTGATTTGAACTTTTTTGGAGAGCATCAAGAAGCTGTAAATGGCGTTGAAGAGCTATCTTCAAAAAGTCCATTTGATCTACCAACAGAAGATAGTATTGGAACAGGAAAAATATTAGATTCTTCTACAGCTTTTGGTGACGATCCTTTTGCGTTCAAAGAACTACAGGAGCAAGAATTAAATAGCAGCAATTTTGAGGATAAAACAGAATTAGAGTTGCCTGCTTTCTGGCAAGAAGATATATCAGAAGAGAACCACGAAGAACTATTAATAAATAGTCACTTTTCAGATAATCAGATTAATTCTGATGACAATAATTCAGCTATTGGCAATAATAACTCTTCCTCTTCTAATTCAAAAACTGGGAATAACGAGAATAATTTCGCTGATTTGTTGAGTGAGCCAAAGTCTCCAAAGTTTAGTAATGGGGACTTTGAATATACAAAATCTAGTTTGGGAGACGAAACCTTACTTTTTGTTCAAGAAGAACTTAAAAATAGTTCGTCAACAAATAACAAGAGTCAACATGTGCCTAAAACCGAAGCACACGATGATTGGTTGAAGCCGGAAAAAAATGCAGCAAAAGAAGCTTTTGTGCCGGATTTATCTGATGATTTTTCCTCTTTTAGCAGCAATCTACCTGTAAAAGACAAACAGTTTCAATCAGGCGAAATCATCGGTAAAAATAGCTTTGATGACGATGATAATTTTGATATGGAAGCATTTGAGTCTGCCTTTGGCTCAGAGGGGTTAAGCCCTTATGAAGACTCAAACAATATACTGAATGGAGAAAATTCTAAGGGCAATATAGAATTTTTAGATGACTTTGAGGAATTTGATGATTTAGGTAATATTCCAGGGTTTGACCTGCTCGAAGGAGATTCTAACTTCGGCGATCTAGCAATGAATTCTGCTTCATTAGAAACCAGTGGCAGTAAACGTTCTCCAGCCGTGGAGGCTTCTGCGAGTAGTGCAGCCAGCGATCGCGAAGAGGAACTATTCACAATGACTGGTTCCCATGAAGAAGTTCCAGTCTTTAGCCAAACAGATGTCTCAAAACTAGAACCCAATGTCAGCGTTGAGCAAGGATGGTTAGCACCATTAGAAAATGCCTCCATAGAGAGGAAACAATGGTTAATTGCTGGAAGTGTGGGCATTGTCTCGGCGCTGGTTGTAGCCACAGTTAGCTTTGTCGCCACCACATTCTCGCCAGCCCAACAACGAGAATCAGTACGAAACACAGGTTGGGCAATGTCACTTGCAGCTGGGATTGCAGGTTTTGCTACCGCAGGCGTCATGGGGAATCTTGCACTCAAACAAATTCGGCGCACCACTAATGATCTCCAAGCTCAGTTTGAGGCTGTACGTCAAGGAAATTTGAATGCTCAAGCCACAGTGTTTTCCGAAGATGAATTGGGCCATTTATCTACTGGCTTTAATGAAATGGCGCGGGTAATTTTCACAACCACAAGTGAAGCCCAACGGAAAGCTGATGAACAAGAGGAAGCCAAAGAAAACCTGCAACGCCAGGTGATTCGCCTCTTAGATGATGTGGAAGGTGCTGCTAGAGGAGATTTAACAGTCCAAGCTGAAGTTACAGCCGACGTATTGGGAGCGGTAGCTGATGCTTTTAACCTGACAATTCAAAACCTGCGGGATATTGTGCAACAGGTAAAAGTGGCGGCGAAGGATGTGACAAAAGGTGCAACCAATTCCGAAACCTTTGCTAGAGCCTTATCTAGTGATGCTTTACGCCAAGCAGAAGAGTTGGCGGTGACGCTAAATTCTGTACAGGTAATGACTGACTCGATTCAACGGGTAGCAGAGGCGGCACGGGAAGCTGAAACGGTTGCGCGTGATGCTAGTACGATCGCTCTCAAAGGTGGAGAAGCAGTAGAAAATACCGTGGCGGGGATTTTGGAAATTCGAGAAACCGTTGCCGAAACCACTCGAAAAGTGAAACGGTTAGCGGAATCTTCCCAAGAAATTTCTAAAATTGTGGCGTTGATTTCCCAAATTGCTTCCAGAACAAACTTACTAGCACTCAATGCTAGTATTGAGGCGGCAAGGGCAGGAGAAGCTGGACGCGGGTTTGCGATCGTAGCAGACGAAGTGCGCCAGTTAGCAGACAAATCTGCTAAATCCTTGAAGGAAATTGAACAAATTGTGATGCAAATCCAAAGCGAAACAGGCTCTGTAATGACCGCGATGGAAGAAGGCACACAACAAGTAATTAAAGGTACAAAATTGGCAGAAGAAGCCAAGCGATCGCTCGAAAACATTATTCAAGTAGCGAATCGCATTGATATTCTTGTACGTTCGATTACCAGCGACACTGTGGAACAAACTGAAACTTCCCGCGCTGTCGCTCACGTAATGCAATCAGTAGAACTCACCGCCCAAGAAACTTCCCAGGAAGCACAGCGAGTTTCAGGTGCCCTACAACACTTAGTAGGTGTATCCCGTGACTTAATCGCCTCCGTTGAACGTTTCCGAGTGGAAACTACAGAAACCAGATAAATATGTCATTTGTCCTTTGTCCTTTCTTATTTGCTAATGACCAATGACTAATGACCAATGACCAATGACCAATGACCAATGACTAAAAAACTATGCTGCCGGAACAACAACAGCGGATTTTGGGTTACTTTATCGAAGAAGCCAGGGATCACCTGAATACTATTGAGCAGGGCTTGCTGAATTTAGAGGGTACCCTGAACGACCCGGAAATGATCAGTGAAGTCTTCCGGGCGGCTCACTCCATCAAAGGAGGAGCGGCGATGCTTGGATTGACTAGCATCCAGCATACCTCTCACCGTCTGGAAGATTGTTTTAAAGTTCTCAAAGATAATCCGGTTCAGATTGACCAAAAGTTAGAGTCTTTATTTCTCGGTGTATCTGATACCCTGAAATCACTGTTAGAGCATTTGAGTGGCCCTTATGGTCTTTCTGAAGATGCGGCTAATACTTTGATGTCAGAAACTGAGCCAGTCTTTCAATGGCTATATCAGCATCTGGAACTACTTGTAGAACAAGCAAAAAGTGGATCACATAGTACAAGCCAACTAAAGACAACCTCTGTAGAGAATGTCTCTACACTTACAGAAATTTTCCTGCGGCCAGATATTCCCAGTTTGGCAGAAGACATCCATCAGGAATCTCCAGAAATATCTTTGTCGGTAGCGCCCCAAGAGGTGCGAGACGCTCGCGGACTCGCTAACGCTGCGCTATCGCCTCTCAGTGCCAAAGAAAATAATAATTGGGGCGAATTTCAAGCCCAGGTGCTGCAAAGACTGCGGGAAATGTTGCAACTGTTTAAGCAAACAACAACACCTTCAACTCGACAAAACCTTCAGCAATGCTGTTACCAGTTAGTCAGGCTTGGTGAAACTTGGAACTTGTCCAAGTGGTGTGGTTTGTGTCAAGCAGCAGCGAGTGCGATCGGCAATCCGGAAAATACTTATCTGACGTTAGCTAAAATTGTCATTACCGAAATCAAGCAAGCTCAAGAATTAGTCCTGCAAGGTAGAGAAGCTGAAATTACAATTAGTCAGCAACTAGAAGCGCTTTTGAACTTTGCAGAAATTGAGTTGCTAGAAGTTACCACAGATTTGTTTAACGAACAATCTGTATCTTTGACAGAATCATCAACTGCGTCAGAGGCAATTTTATCTGGTAACACCGAGCCGTTAGTCATAACTAACCTAGCCCAGACAAGTGAAGAACTTAATTTAGAAGAGGATACTAGCGATCGCGCAGCGTTAGCGAGTCCGCGAGAATCTGGTTACGCCAACGTCAAGGGCGATCGCGCTTATGTTCAACAAGGGGCACTATTAAACGCTACTACTCACACTAGTCTTAGTTTTAACACACATGACGAAGTACATCCAATCAGTAGCAATCTTGACCACAATGGGCCAGAGGTAGGAATAGCTGAGTTAAATACCCTTGCTGATTTATTTGACGGAAATACTCCCGAACTAGATGAAAGCTGGCATCAAGAAGAAATCTTAGATATTGCTGCCACCGATGATTTTGGGATTGATTTCAACAGCACAGACACTGAGGACGCTAATAGCGATTTATCAGATTTCCTCTCCTTTGATGAAGAGACAAGTAACGAGCAGCAGCCAACAGCTACAACCACGACAGAAGATTTATCCCTATTATTTGGCGAAAATTTCTTAGAAAAAGAGAATTCAGAATCGCAAAATCAACAAACATCTGCTACGACTTTAGAGTTAAGCGATATTAACGTACTTATTAACGTACTTAATATAAATTTAGACTCTTCTTCCCAGGATTTACAAGAATCTATTGATACTAGTGATACAAACCTGCCTCCTGATGTCAACAAAAACGATGTCGTTGAAGATTTATTGACACTGGCACTAGATGATATCGAACTATTACCTACAGGCGAAGTAACTCAACCAGAAACTGAGGCAAACGCCTCTGTAGAACTATCTACCAACGAACAAAACAGTTTTGATAACTTATTCTTAGAAACTAGAAATGCAAATTGGGTAGAAGAAATTACTCCTAGTGACTACATAGAATTACCCCAGGAAACAGGCTTGTCTCTAGACAGCCTATTTGCTGGAACGGAAGAACAGTCACTACTACCTACAAGCGAACCAGAACTCGGTGATTTATTTGATACATCTCCTGTAACAGCACCAGAGTTTTCTCAATCAGAAAATGATCTGAGCAACTTCTGGAACCAGGAAAGCACAGAGGAACAGGACGAATTCAATTCCTTAATTGAGCAAAATGTGGAAAGGGCTTTAGAGGAGAGTTTGTTTGCTGCAACTAATGACATTTTTGCCGACAGTCAGCAGCCAATACCTTCTCCTATAGCCAGTTTTGACATAGAAGAAGATTTTGATATCAATTTCCAGCAGCAACAGCTAGATTTGATATTATCATCAGATTCTGGAGATGATTTCTTTGATGAGTTAGCACCGAGTAACTCAACCATTTCCCCTGCAATCAACGATCGCATACAGCCTTCCGCGCCTGAAACGCCTTTGTTGGCGCAGCATCCAGGGGAAGAAATTATCAAGCGATCGCAACAACCAGAAGCTTTAGATTTTGTTCCAGAATTTACTAATCAGCCACCAGAGATATCTGCTCTTGATCTGGAACTTGATTCATTCAACCCTTTCGATGAAAATCCACAACTGCTGTTTGAAGATGTCGCCACATCCACCTATATTCAGATGGAAACCACGGATAATACTGTGGATGTATCGGCTATAGAAAGTATCAGTTTTGAAGAAAGTTCAGATTTAGAATCACTTGAAGCACAGCAAGATGATTTGTTCGGCTCTTTCGATGAAAATCCGCAACTGCTGTTTGAAGATGTTGCCACATCCACCTATATTCAGATGGAAACCACAGATAATACTGTGGATGAACTATCGGCTATAGAAAGTATCAGTTTTGAAGAAAGTTCAGATTTAGCATTACTTGAAGCACAGCAAGATGATTTGTTTGGCTCTTTCGATCAAAATTTGCAACTGCTGTTTGAAGATGTTGCCACATCCACCTATATTCAGATGGAAACCACAGATAATACTGTGGATGAACTATCGGCTATAGAAAATATCAGTTTTGGAGAAACTACAGATTTAGCCCAGACAAGCCCAGAAGTTTTAGGTACTGAGCCGAACAATAACTTAGAAACTGCCTTTGAGTTCCCAGAAAATACAGATTTTGAAAATACAGAGCTGGGTTTAGGAAATGATTTATTGTTTACAGAAACTGCTCTATTAGAAGCAGAAAAGCAGGAAGATTTAGGAGAAAGTGCGACAAAAATTGATACGCAAACGGTTATTCAGGAAGGTATAGAAACCGATTTGTGGGATCTAGCAGAGACATCTGAATCTGTACCAGTGTCAGAGGGCGAAAACGCTATTGTTACCTCAATTGAAGAATTGGTAACAACAGAAAACGTTGAAGTAGTTGTTCCAGAAGATGATTTTGCCGACTTGGAAGCATTACTAGGAGAGGAAGTACCACTTAACCTCAAAGCTAGGGAGATACCAGAAGTAGATTTTGCAGCGCTGGAAGAATTGCTAGGTACAGATAACGCCAGCGATGCCAACGACGGACTACGCCAACGCCAGCCCTTCAACACTCAACCAGTCTTAGCGAAAAATGTCATTCCATTACCATCTATAGATGAATTTGGTGACTTAGAAAAGTTGCTGGCAGAAGCGGATCAAACAATATCCCATTCACCATCAGTAAAACCTAACACTAACAAAACTACCCGTCCCTCTACTCGTCGGGCTGCGAGATTTGAAGAAACGATGAAGGTTCCAGTTAAGCAACTGGACGATATGAGTAATTTAGTTGGGGAGTTGGTGGTAAATCGCAATACCTTAGAGCAGGATCATGAACGGCTGCGGCAGTCATTAGATAACTTGCTAATTCAGGTACAACAACTCTCGGATGTAGGCGCAAGAATGCAGGAGTTGTACGAGCGATCGCTATTAGAAGCTTCTCTATTAGCTGGACGCAAAAAGAAAGACTCCGGCTTCCAAGCGCCTGATTTCAATGCCGAAAGGGGTTTTAGCGAGTTAGAAATGGATCGTTTTACTCCCTTCCATACCCTGTCCCAGCAGATGATTGAGCGCATTGTGCGAGTGCGTGAGTCGGCAAGTGACATTGATTTTGTTACCGAAGAAACCGAGCGCGTAGCAAGGCAGTTCCGCCAAGTAACTACCCAGCTACAAGAGGGATTAACAAGAGCGCGAATGGTGCCTTTTGCCCAAACTATCGATCGCTGGCGGCGAGGAGTGCGCGATAACGCCATTAAGTGCGGCAAACAAGTAGAGTTGGTGATCGAAGGTGGCGATACCTTAATTGACAAGATGATTTTAGATCATCTCACCGATCCGTTAACTCACATGCTGAATAATGCGATCGCTCATGGTATTGAAACGCCAGAAGAAAGGCAAGCTGCTGGAAAACCACCCATAGGAATCATTACTATCCGCGCCTTCCATCAAGGCAACCAAACGATAATTTCTGTAGGCGATGATGGCGCAGGCATCGATTCAGCAAAGGTTAAGGCTAAAGCGGTGAAGATTGGCATGATTACAGAAGCGCAGGCTAAAGCCATGTCTCGCCTGGAAGTCTACGATCTGCTGTTCCAGTCTGGTTTTACCATCAAAGACCAAGCAGATGAAATTTCTGGTCGTGGTGTGGGTATGGACGTAGTACGCTCCGAAATTAGCGAAATTCGGGGGACAGTGAACACTGATTCTGCGATCGGTAAGGGAACCACTTTCACCATTCGTCTGCCACTGACTCTGAGTATTTGTAAAGCTCTCTGCTGCGTCTCTGATCGAGCCAGAATCGCTTTCCCGATGGACGGTGTAGAAGATACGCTGGATATACCAGTCAAAAATATCCAGCACGATGCCAATGGGGAATCATTTATTTCCTGGCGCGATACGGTGCTGCCATTCCGTCCCCTGAAGGAACTTTTAACCTTCAATCGCCAAATCAGTCGCGGTAATGTCTATGGTGGCACTAGAGATGATGATATGGTTTCTGTGGTCGTGGTGCGATCGGCAAATACCCTAATTGCTCTACAGATTGACCTAGTGTTGAGCGAACAAGAAATTGTAATTAAGCAGTTTGAAGGGCCAGCGCCTAAACCCATTGGTGTAGCTGGTGCTACAGTCCTGGGTGATGGTCGGATTATGCCCATTGCTGACGTATTAGAAATAATTGACATCTTCCAAGGACGGATTTCTACACAAATTGGTGGCAATTCTTGGCAACAGAAAGGAATTCCTGTAGACACCTCTCCTGCGAAGATTGACCCGACAGTGCTAATCGTCGATGACTCGATTACAGTCCGAGAGTTGCTCTCCCTAACCTTTAATAAGGCAGGTTATCGTGTAGAACAGGCGCGTGATGGACAGGAAGCTTGGGATAAACTCCGCTCTGGTCTGCCTTGCGATATTGTATTTTGCGACATCGAAATGCCCCGTTGCGATGGTCTAGAGTTACTCTCTCGCATTCAGAAAGACTCTAATCTCAACCACTTACCTATCGCCATGCTCACCTCACGAGGTGCAGACAAGCACAGACAAATTGCAGCTCAACTCGGTGCTAGTGGCTACTTTACCAAGCCTTATCTCGAAGAAGCTCTACTTGAAGCTGCGGCGCGGATGTTGAAAGGGGAGAAACTTGTTAGCACTACAGGTAATGTTTAGTAAGTAATCAGTAGTCAAAAGAGGCAGGGGAGCAGGGGGCAGGGAGCAAGGGAGAAAGCTGAGACGGAGCTTGTTACTCCGCCCCAGCAAGAGCGCCCTTTATGGCGGGGCTTTATACCCATGTTCCGCTCTGCTCCATGGCTTCGGGTAGGGCTTCCTCCCCCTGCTCCCTGCCCCTCCGCTTCTTGGTAATGCAAAATTATTTACACATCTTATTTGGCTCTGTGCCTTATCCATAAGGCTTACGTACAGGTAACAGAAAATCGTAGAAGACCTTGGCAGTAAAACTGTCAAGGTTTTTTACTTTTACGCTTCCTCGGTTATAGTTTTCTTTTGCAAGGGTTTTCAACGAGCACTACTATAAAAAATAATTATTAACTTTGAATAAATAATCAAAATATGTTATATGATGAGCATTCAATTTGGCAAAACCAAACTAAGATAAAGAGTTTTCCAAATTTCTGTGCTTTGTTTTATACAACTTTTTTAGAGTAATCCCAAAATATTTGAAAATATTGCCTAAATGGCAACATTGCTCTGCTGACTTTAGGTATTGTCAGTGTTGGGTTTATCCATTGTGGATTCTCTACTCAGACTTATCTATTAATTACGTAAAGTTTGTATAAAGAACTATAACTAACCTGGTTGTAGTACTGAATATCAAATTTGCACTGTTATCTGCTCAACTTGATATATACAGGAGGAACGAATTTGGTATACTAAATTCCTTGTATATACCAAAATCTATCCGCTCAATAAATCGGGGCGAACTACCAAATAAGTAACGATTTTACGCCATTTGAGCCTTGTCACTGAGCAATTTACCCCGGATTATTGAGCGGTTACCCAAAATCTACGTTAGAAGGAGAACATAGTAAACATCTAAACAAAAGAGAGTATAACAATGTGAAACTACGTTATAACCTCTAATAACACTTATTTAGGCTGCAACCCGCCTTCTAAAGCGAAATATGTAGCTTTCCTGTAGTTGACTAGTGCCAGATTTAACTTACTCTTAAAGCGGATCGCTTCTTGTAAGAATCTACCCTGACAGAAGTGTATAAAGATATAGTTAAATTTAGAAATTCTGTCCGAGATTTTTAATTTGCAAACTGAATAGTTTGATACGGCGCTCAAAAATTTGATCCACTACCCTAAACAAGGTAGTCAATTAACGACTCAATATCATCTGTCTGGTAATTGTATTGAATAGTTTACAATACCAATGGATGAGAAAATCTAAAGAAAATATAAAAGAAACTCAAATTACTGTGGTGTCTGGAGGACAAAAGTGTTTCTGAGACTAGCACATCAACATCGACAATTCGTCCAAGACTTGGTAATGAACCTGCAAGCCTTGGCCGTTGTATTAGAACGGCGCGGATATCCTGCATCCTGCTACACCTGTGGCGATCAAATGAATAGTGCATCGTTTATGGTTAGCCTTGGTGATAACCACCTGATTCGGTTTTTGGTGTCCGATTACGGGATTACTTGGACGGAAATGCGGGATGACCGCGAATTAATGAAGCTAGAAGGTGCAGAGGCGATTAGCCAATTAGACGATCTGGCTGATCTTGTCAAGCAATCTATGCAAACCGATACAGGCTCTAAAACTCTTGCCAAGAAGTATTAAGGTTCCAAAGGCCGATGGCAAATTAGAAATTGATTATTGGTAATTGGTAACGGTGGCTTAGTTAGCGATCGCTCTTACCTGTTCTCCATTACCATTAAGTGATTGGCCCGTGGCTGGCCCATCGCACATTTTTTTGTATCTGCCAAAACCTCACGAGCCGGATTCTGAGCCTTTAGCTGGAAGGTTAGTAAAACGCACAGGATAATTACTAATTCATAATTCATAATTAAAAGCCAGGTTAAAAGAACCTGCAACTATCAAGCAAGCAACCCCGTTTTGATTGGATCTAAATCTATTTGCATAACGCAATTATGAATTATCAATTATGAATTATGAATTTTTAATGAATTTTCTCGCTGACCAAGTGCCGACATTTCTGAAGTTAACGCGATCGCCATTCCCGAATAAAATAAACGAATCTTCTGGTTTACCGACGACAAAGCCTGCATGAGTCGCTAAATGGACAATTGTATAATCATGCATTTGGGGTACAGTAGCTTTGGGGTTAAAGGCATCGTCTAAAAGCTTCGTAGTTTCAGCAACCGCAGCTGCTAAACTTTCTACTTCTCGCATTGCAAAAGGCAATCCAGCGAAAGCAACCTGTCGATTCCCAACTTTGATTTGATAATTACCTTTAGTAAAAGCACCGACTAAAACCCGCAAAGTTGATTGTTTTGGGGTATTTAAGTTAGTCAGGCTGGCAGATGTAATGTGATTGACAGCCAAGCGCTGCACTAGCCATTGTTTGCCATCATATAAAGCAGTTAAAGGAATATAGCGTAACTGTTCATCTGGAGCGTAAATCAGAGTTTGTGTACCTGATAGCTCCAGGTCTTTTTCTATCGGTTTAATTAGCCAGTCATACAGTTGGCGTGCAGGTGCTTTGATATTTCGACTGGGATTGATTAAAGCTTGGCGGAAAGTAGCAATTCTTTGATAGCTTCTTTGTTGAGCCTTGCAATTTCTGAAAGTTGATTATTCTTCGGTAAAGCTTGAGCTTTTTCTCCAGAGTCGTACCTTAACTTTGCATTTGTGCTTGCCTGGTTATTGTCTGGGTATGTCATCCCAAAACCTAGTAAACTAAGTAGAGTCAAAGTAACAACGCCCACATACCGGAGATTAGGCTGTATAACAAAACACTCCCTATACTCGGAAGGGAAATATTAAATCAATAAATCCGGCAGTGCAATTAATTTTTATGCTATTCAATAATTTGGAAAATTTATTTATAGGTGCTGAGGAATTTGAAGATGTCAGAAGAAAAACCTAGCCAACCAAAACTACCACCAACCAGCGCCCTTGACAATTTATCAAGTCCTGAATTTGAAAATTGGTTTGAATATCCTGTCAGAGTGCAACCTCACCACACTGACTATGCCGGTCTTGTCTGGCACGGTTCCTATATAGCGTGGATGGAAGAAGCACGGATTGAATGCTTGCGATCTATAGGGATTGAATTTGCTGATTTAGTCGCTATAGGTTGCGATTTACCAGTAGTAGAACTGTCGGTGCGCTATCACCGTTCAATTAAATTGGGTATGGCAGTGTTGGTAAAGACGCGGATGGCTGAGGTGACTGGTGTACGAATCAATTGGGATTATGCCATTGTCTCAACTGATGGGCAACAATTGTACGTTACTGCTAAGGTGACTTTAGTAGCTTTAGATAGCGAAAGAGGTAAAATTATGCGTCAGTTGCCGCCGAGTGTTAAAGATGCACTGGCTAAAATTTCAGCATTAAATAAAAATTGACCAACAAAAGTTGCAGACACGATTTGCTTCAATTTTGAAAATTTTATCTATTCCTTTTTTGTAATTCACCTTTGTTAACAAAGGTGAATTATTAATTTTTTACTTGCCGTTTTGGAACTGTGATACAGTTTGCGTAAACTGCATTATGTGATGCCAAATATCTTGTGGGGTAATGCCAAAACTAATGTTTAATAAAATCAGGATTGCGGCAATAGTTAATGCACTACTCAAGGTTGCTTTCAACAACTTCCACAATATTATGAAGATAATCCAAGCTACAATTAACGTAGCAATCATAATGTAGAAATTCCTTAAGAATAGCCCTTATCTGAGAAGGTGTTTATTCAGAAAGGGGAAGTTTTTATCGGAAGTAAAAATTATTAGTACTAAAGCTATTAGACCTAAATTGAAATAGATACTAAAGCTAATATCTTTCAACTGTATTAATGATATATTACCTGAAAATGAGACAATGATTTAGATAAGAGGCAATTTGTTTGGCAATTTGGCAGAATTCCTAAAAAGATTTTTTATGAAAAAATGTATCAATAATTACAATATACAGAAGTTATATTTTGGAAGCATAATATATGAGTAATCCTATTTGATTAGTGAGAATAACAAGGCCCAAAGTAAAATGTATGGTAACAAAATTTATACCAAACTTGGAAAGTTGTACAGCATAGCATATTTAGGGTTGGTTGCCCTAGCTTGTGCAGCTACTGCAATAATTTGGGTTATGATAGCTCGAAATAATACTGCTGGTAGTGAGATATCTTTGACACCAATATTTTTTCTAGCGATCACTGTTTTAGTGGCAGTTTCCACAATAGTTGGAATATGTCAAGAAAAGATGTGGGCAAAATGGATTACAATTGCAATCTATAGTTGGTATATTTTTAGTATTATTCGGGTAATTATCAACGCATATTTTTCACAAGACATTGTAATAAATATAACATCGTTTAAAGTGATACATTTAATCGCTTTAATTCTTCCGATTTTAGGAATTATTTTGTTATTACAAAAGCCAAAGACAAATGTCTCTAGTTAATCAATAGCTATTTCAGAGAAAGAGGCTAACAACGCATAGCAAAGAATGGACAAAAATGAATTTAGCCGTTAGCCTTCAGCATTAGGCTGAAGGCTAAACAAGAATTGGTTAAGAGCCAGAAAATCTGCCTTTTGGGTATCTGGGTAAAGGTTTTTATCGCAAAGAAATTATCCGCGAGTGAGTTTCTAAATTTTCAGTCGCTGTTAAAACTTCTTGTCTTGCCCATTTATCTGCTGTCAAAATGTCATCTAAAGAGGGATTAGAACGGTTATCATTTTGATGGCGATCGCACACCCATTCGATACACCGGGGAATATCTAAAAACCGAATTTTTTCATCTAAAAATAAAGCCACAGCTTGCTCATTGGCGGCATTTAACACAGCTGGCATCGAACCACCAGCTTTACCCACAGCATAAGCCAACTGCATACAAGGATACTTTTGGTGATCTGGTTCACGGAAGGTTAAGTTTCCAGCTTTGACTAAATCTAGTCGTTCCCAGTTGGTGTAAATGCGATCGGGCCAAGATAAAGCATACAGCAAAGGTAAGCGCATATCCGGCCAACCGAGTTGGGCTAAAACTGAAGTATCTTGCAGTTCAATCAGCGAGTGAATAATGCTCTGGGGATGAATGACAATTTCGATATTGTCATAATCCAACCCAAACAGGAAGTGAGCCTCAATTACTTCGAGTCCTTTATTCATCAAAGTAGCAGAGTCTACAGTGATTTTACGTCCCATCGACCAATTAGGATGCTTGAGAGCATCAGCAACGGTTACATCTGCTAACTTTTCTACATCCCAGTCCCGGAAAGCCCCACCAGATGCAGTCAGCAAAATTTTTCGCAAGCCTCCCTTTGGCACACCTTGGAGACATTGAAAGATAGCGGAATGTTCAGAATCGGCAGGGAGTAACTTTACACCATGTTTTTCGATTAGGGGTAGAACCACAGGGGCCCCAGCAATCAGGGTTTCTTTGTTCGCTAAGGCAATATCTTTACCAGCTTCAATAGCTGCGATCGTGGGTAGCAAACCAGCACAACCAACGATCCCAGTGACAACGGTTTGAGCATCGCCGTAGCGAGCGACTTCTATCACTCCCGCCTCACCAGCCAGTAAAATCGGTTGGGGATCGAGGTCAATGATAGCTTCTTTGAGCGCTGGTAATTTATCTTCTGAGCAAATGGCTGCTATTTCCGGTCGAAACTGCCGAATTTGAGCAGCCAACATCTCTACATTGTTCCCAGCTGCCAATCCCACAATCCGAAACTGATCTGGGTACTGAGTGACAATATCTAAAGTCTGAGTACCAATAGAACCAGTGGAACCAACAAGAGTAATCGCTTTCACAATTGCTTAAGGATTTACAGACAACTTCCACTATAAATTGCCGGGGACTCTTTAATAACAGCAATCACTATAATCGATACACTGATGACGGCGAGGAGAGACGCGGGGAGGGGGAGAAAGAAAATTTCCGTCTCCTTGTCTTCGTGCCTGCGCCAGCCCCAATCCCTTAATTTCAAGGTTTTATAGCAGATAAATCTAAAAAAATGGATGAATATTTAGCATGGCAAATAAACAAGAAGATATGATGAACCTTCTAACTCAAATATCCGAAGATTAAGTCTACTTTAGCCCGCTAAATTACTTTAATCATTCTATCAATGAATTAAGAAAATATGACCTTGCAGAAATATTAGCTTACCAAGCTAAATTTCCTTCTCTATATGTTATTAACATTGCAGCCATTCTTGAGTTGATAGAAGATGCCATCCAAAATTTCTCGCTTTGTCGAGTTAGGTGGTTTCATCTGCTTTTTGGACGGCAATATCTGAGGCAGTAGGGGTTTAAAGATCATCCACTCTTCGTCTGTGAGGCTCCTAGAGTATGGCATAACTGCTGGATGTAAGTAATATTTAAGTGATCTGCAAAAATCTAGACTTTTTTTGATACTATTTAAGACCAGACTCTTGAAATATTGATTGACGTATGAGCAAAGGTACCCTGTTTGATAAAGTTTGGGACTTACACACCGTTGGTACACTTCCCTCAGGACTGACGCAACTATTTATCGGGCTTCACCTAATTCATGAAGTCACCAGTCCCCAAGCCTTTGCTATGTTACGCGAGAGGGGTCTAAAAGTACTGTTTCCAGAGCGGACTGTGGCCACAGTTGATCATATTGTGCCTACAGAAAACCAGGTGCGTCCCTTTGCCGATAACTTGGCAGAGGAAATGATCCAGGCGCTTGAAAATAACTGTCAAGAAAATAACATAACTTTTTACAATATCGGTTCTGGTAGCCAGGGTATAGTTCACGTAATCGCTCCAGAACTTGGGCTGACTCAGCCAGGAATGACGATCGCTTGTGGAGATAGTCACACTTCGAGTCATGGAGCATTTGGTGCGATCGCATTTGGTATTGGTACTAGCCAAGTCCGAGATGTTCTTGCTTCCCAAACCCTCGCCCTATCCAAACTGAAAGTCCGCAAAATCGCAGTTCACGGCACTCTCAACCCTGGAGTTTACGCCAAAGATGTAATTTTACATATCATCCGCTCACTTGGTGTTAAAGGTGGCGTGGGCTATGCTTACGAATTTGCCGGTACGACATTTGAGCAAATGAATATGGAAGAGAGGATGACTGTCTGCAATATGGCGATCGAAGGCGGTGCTAGATGCGGCTACGTTAATCCCGATCAAGTCACCTACGATTACCTCAAAGGCAGAGATTTTGCACCCAAACATGCAGATTGGGATAAAGCAGTGGCTTGGTGGGATTCCATCAAGAGCGATGCTGATGCCCAGTACGATGATGTAGTCATATTTGACGCTGCGGAAATTTCTCCTACCGTCACCTGGGGGATTACTCCCGGTCAAGGTATCGGTATCAATCAGTCAGTACCTCAACCGGAAGAACTGCTAGAAGAAGACCGATTTATTGCCGAAGAAGCTTATCGCTACATGGATTTATATCCTGGCCAGCCGATCAAGGGCACTAAAATAGATGTCTGCTTTATTGGTAGTTGCACCAACGGCAGAATTACTGATTTGCGAGAAGCTGCAAAAATCGCCAAAGGTCGCCACGTTGCAGAAGGAATCAAAGCTTTTGTTGTCCCAGGTTCTGAAAGGGTGAAGGAAGAAGCGGAAGCTGAAGGACTAGATAAAATCTTTCAGGAAGCCGGATTTGAGTGGCGGGAACCGGGATGTTCTATGTGCCTAGCGATGAACCCCGATAAGCTACAAGGAAGACAAATCAGCGCCTCCTCCTCCAACCGCAACTTTAAAGGAAGACAGGGTTCCTCTTCCGGTCGGACATTGTTAATGAGTCCGGCGATGGTCGCCACAGCTGCGATTAAAGGCGAAGTCTCTGATGTACGCGAGTTACTGTAACCCCATCTTGTGACAGAGAAAACTCTCTCAAACTTTCTTTTCTTTGCGTTACCCTGCGGGAAGCCACTTCGTGTCTACGTTTCTTATATAAAATTATGGTGAGTGAAGTTAAAACAGTTTCAGGACGCGGTATACCCTTAGTGGGCAATGATATAGATACTGATCGCATCATTCCCGCGCGATATTTGAAAGCCGTTACCTTTGATGGGTTAGGCGAAGGCGCATTTATTGATGATCGGACAGCACTTAAAGGTGAACATCCTTTTGACCAACCCCAGTACCAAGGGGCGAATATTTTAATAGTCAATAGAAATTTTGGCTGTGGTTCATCACGGGAACATGCACCCCAAGCGATCGCAAAATGGGGAATCCAAGCTTTAATCGGTGAAAGCTTCGCCGAAATCTTTTTCGGTAACTGTGTGGCAATGGGGATACCTTGTCTGACAGCTGATGCTGTTACTGTTAAACAAGTGCAAGATTTAGTGGCTGCTAATCCTCAAGCCACCGTGACAGTGAATCTGGAAACCTTGCAAGTACAAATTGGTGATTACACTGCCCCAGTTGCGATCGGTGAAGGGACAAGAAGCACATTTATTTCTGGAACTTGGGATGCTTGCGGTCAGTTGGTAGCCAATGCTGACCAAGTTCGGGTAACGGCAGCAAAATTACCCTACGTAGGTTGGGGCAATTTTGCTGCAAGTTAGGATTTTCTTATTCTCTGGTTATCAGCCAGGGAATAAGAAAATGCCAAGAATTTTATAACCTCAATAAAAACATCAAAAATTGAAGCTTTTTGTGCTTGCGGAGAGCAATTCACCGCAAGCACAATGGAATATTGGGCAAGATGCTTGCTCTACAAAATTGGATAATTTATTTGTTGGAAATCCCTAATTCACAATCCCAAGCACACTAGCTCTGTTGAGCAACGCCAAGAAAAGCAATTTCCTCAACATTCAATACATTCAACGTGAACTGATCACGCTTAATGGTGTAATTGTTGGAGCTGCCTAGAATGGTATAATCACTTTTGAAATCAGGCAAAATTAGCTTGTCTAATCCCGATTCACCATTGATCGTGGCATTACCGTAACCAACATCAAATGTGTCGGAGCCACCTCCACCCTTAATCAAGACATCGGCAATAGCGCCTCCTTGTCCTAAAACGGGATTACCGTTAGCATCAATTCGACGAGCCTTGAAGTAATCGTTACCGTTTCCACCATCAATGGTACCGCCTTGGATACCAATGCTGGTGCCATAGCCAGTAAGGGTATCCAAGCCATCGCCTAATTTGATGATGCCACTGTTAACAATGCCTATACCTTCACCGGGCCCAAGCTCCCCAAAAGGGGTATCGTAGCTCCCTTTACCGCCCTTACCGATACCAGTAATAGAATCGTTTCCTTGCCCTCCATCGATCACACTACCCTTACTGTTGGAGATGCCTATACCCCTACCTGCGTTGAATGATCTAAAAGGTTCTAAACTTGCATCCCTGCCGTTGCCGATACCAGTAATAGAATCGTTTCCTTTCCCTCCATTAATCACGCTAGCACCACTGTTGAAGATGCCTGTACCATCTTCTCCAGTTCCACCATTTCCAGTTCCCTTGATCGAATCGTTCCCTTCTCCTCCATTAATATTGCTGCGGTCAGTGTTAGAGATTCCTACAGCAGGCCCCTCAAATACTGCAATTCCAGTTCCAAAGATAGAGTCGTCCCCAAATCCTCCATCAATGCGGCTATTCTGAGTATTATTGATGCCTGTAGCAGGTTTAAGGTCATCAATGGATACCTCGGCTCCCTTTCCGGTTCCGAAGATCAAATCTTTTCCATCTCCTCCATTAATGTAGCCGCCCTGAGTGTTAGAGATACCTATACCGCGTGCAGTCTCACCTCGATAGCCCTCACCGGCAGTGCCAGTGCCCTTGATACTCGGTTGAGTCGATGGGGAGTATTATCTCCCGCACCTCTCAGTTAGATCCGGACATGCCCATTTCTGTGCATCCGGCTCCCGATGTTCTTAGCTTTCGCTTTTGCTCATGTGTTTGTAATCGTGACAACTCTCGTGAATTGCTTCTAGATTATTCTTCTTCCAGTTGGCGTGATTTCCGTCGATGTGGTGCAGGTGAACTTTTTCCTCATCGATGAATTTCAAGCCACAGGAAGCACATCTATGGTTCTGCTTTTTGAGGGTTTTAGAGGTTTCGCCGTCGTAGAGCTTACTATTACGTTCACTCCAGTAGGCTGTATCTCCGTCATAGGGGGATTTTGTCCCTTTGACCATGACGTGTTTATTTTCGGAGTATGGAACCTTTGGAAATGCTTTGTCTAGTAATTTCTTGCTAGAATGGCGATTTAGTTTGGTTTCCTTGTTGAATACCTTTTTGGCTCTGGTTTCGATGTGATATAACGAGTTTCTAGA
This sequence comes from Nostoc sp. XA010, assembly GCF_020829625.1. Lineage (GTDB taxonomy): Bacteria > Cyanobacteriota > Cyanobacteriia > Cyanobacteriales > Nostocaceae > Nostoc. The sequence continues at coordinate 65,782 of NZ_JAIVFX010000002.1, forward strand.
CCCGTCCATCTTGCAGAACTTATGGTAATTTCTCCACCCTCTAACTACCGGGGCTAATTTTTCAGCCTTTGTAGTAGCACCATAATTCGAGTTGTTGACAATGTGTTTTACTTTCTTACGGAACGCTTTGAAGTTGTCCACTGAGGGAGTGCTTTTAAACTTTCCGTTTTTCTGTACTTTAAAGTGCCAGCCGAGGAAATCAAACCCATCTGTCGCTGCGGTAACTTTGGTTTTCTTTTGGCTTACATTCATTCCGCGTTTGCGGAGGAACTCGTTGATTCTTTCAAGTATCTCTGTTGCGTCCTCTTCGGGTCGGAGTATGATAACCATGTCATCCGCGTATCGGACTGATGGTTCTCTGATGGAGTCGATTGGAGTTCCAGAAGAGACACTCTGTTTTGGATTCCTGTGGTGTCTGTGAATACTCTCAATCCCGTTGAGCGCGATGTTAGCTAGTAAGGGACTTACCACTCCCCCTTGGGGGGTTCCTTGTTCGGGAAATTCTGGGTTGACTCCTGCCTTAAGGCATCGGAAGATACCGAGTTTTAGACCTTTGGGAGCGATGAGTTCGTCCATTATTGCTGAGTGATTAATCCTGTCGAAGCACTTTTCGATGTCGAGTTCGATTACTCGTTTTTCTATTCCGCTAGTCTGGGAGTTGAGGTTTGTGTAGATGTAATATTGTGCATCATGGGCAGAGCGCCCAGTTCTAAACCCGTAACTTCTAGCGTGGAAAGTGGCTTCGTGTGCTGGTTCCAGTGCGTATTTTGCTAGGCATTGCCAAGCTCTATCCGCGATGGTTGGTATCTTAAGCATTCTGGTAGTCCCGTCCTTCTTGGGGATAGGGATTTCCCGTAGTCCTTGATGCTTCCAATTTCCACTATTCATTTTCAGTAGTTCTTCAAGGTTGAAGCGTTCTTCAGATGATAGGGATTTCTTACCATCAATACCAGCCGTCTTTTTACCAGCATTTAGCTGAGATACTTGTCTAATTGCAAGAAATCGAGCCGAGGTGGATTTGAGAATAAGCTTTTGGAGTGACCTAGCTTTCCGCTTGTCTCCAACTTGAACAGCTTTATACACGCGCTTTTGAAGGCGGAATAGATTTCGGCGGAATTTCTTCCACGGTAGGGCTACCCAAGATTCACTAGTTTTGTAACTGTGTCTAATCATTTTCTCTTCTGGAGTTTGTGTATTCTGAACACCTCAGACCAATTACGGTCTGTCCTACCCGACTTGTGAGGGTTCCGCTTCTCGTCTAGCCTACTTGGGGTTCGACTGCCCCTAGACCCACAAATCGTTTTTATTCGTTCCCTCGGAGAGATTGTTTGTTCCGTTAGGTGTAGCCAATTCAACCGCTAGATTCCCTTGACTCTTGCCGATATTGACGACCCATTCGGCGGGAATTATTCTCTAGCGGGGTCAGGGGGTTTTATGTTGCGCCCTGCCCATAGGTAGGTTGCTTTTCTAGGCTCTGTTTCACCGTAGGAACTTCCCGTTAGCGCCAGTGTCAACCCGCAACGGCTGTCTGATTGCGCCCTGTTCCCAGCTTCACTCTACAAGAATCGAGCTTGTTCGGTGTGGGCAGATAGGGAGTCAATTCTGAGTCTAAATGGTAGGGCTTGCACCTACATCTGACCGAGAGTTCAGCCTTTAGTGACAGTAATCTGCTGTCGGGCTGGCTTAGTTATGTACGGATTGGATACCGAGATTCACTAAGCAACGAATCGCACATCGTCTCCTATCCCTACATTGATGGTGCCACTGTTAGCAATTCCTGTGCCTGCGCTAAAATTGAAAGTCTCGTTGCTGCCGGTGCCAGTACCCTTGATAGTATCGTTACCTGCTTGAGTATCAATGATTCCCTTTTTTAGAACCTCAATTCCAATTCCTGGGAATGCATTATCCTCTTGTCCTATTACAAGATCGGAACCAGAAGTCCCTATGAATGGGAGTAAAGAAACAATTAGTCTGGGCATAATATAATTTTCCGCAATTGTGTGTGATGAAGTTTTAACCCCTGAAAGTCTTGCTCTTTGAGGAAGAATTCTCTAAGTCAGAATTTCAGTAGATCGAAAAGTTTTGATATCCCCTCAAAGATTCGGGGTAAGCAAAATAATGCTTTATAAACAGTAGTTTATAAACAACGGTTAGGCAATATAGGATGAAATTAACTCTAGAACGGAAATATTCAATCAGATTAAAGTATTACATTTGACTCGTTAGATAAATACTTATATTTAAGACTAAATGCAAAAATCCATGCTTTAGCCTTCAGTAAAAACCCTTGGTTATTAATAGCACGGATCGATTAGCCATAGCTACTTTTAAGTTGGCAAAACTTTTAAATACTTTAGATGAACTCACTATATTTGACAGGCAAATACAAGCTTATTAATATAATACTGCTCGGCAAGTGTAAGGTTGTCATTAAAGCCACAATATAAGCACGGGTTCGTATTTAGTTATTATTTGTTGTTTTAAGTTTATTTAAAATTATCTAATCGGCTGAAAGTTTCAATTATCTAATCGGCTGAAAGCTTGTTAGCAAAGGCATTTACGGGCGATATTCTATTTTATCAAAAGTTTCAATTATTTAAGACTAAATGCAAAAGTCCATGCTTTAGCCTTCAGTAAAAACCCTTGGTTATTAATAGCACGGATCGATTAGCCATAGCTACTTTTAAGTTGGTAAGACTTTTAAATACTTTAGATAAACCTCACTATATTTGACAGGCAAGTACTAGCTTATTAATATAATACTGCTCGGCAAGTGTAAGGTTGTCATTAAAGCCACAATATAAGCACGGATTCTTATTTAGTTATCATTTGTTATTCTAACTTTATTTAAAATAATCTAATCGGCTGAAAGCTTGTTAGTAAAGGTATTTACGGACGATATTCTATCTTATAAAAGTTTCAATTTTCATAATAAAGAGTTCCATAAAAATCAATATTTTGCATAAAACCAGAATGTATCTCTGAGTAATACTTAGCGGCTAAAAACTATAAGTTTTGTAGCTCGTAGATAAAAACTAGTACTTTCATACTCTTCTTAGAAATGAAGTACTAGTAACTCATTGTTCACTTAAAAATTAAGAATCAAGAGGATTAATCATGGCAGTAACTTGGATTCCAGGCCCAGGGCCAACCAATGGAGCAGATACAGGTACTAGTGATACTGCTTCTGATAACTTCAGTGGCTTTGGTGGAAATGACACCCTAATTGGTGGAAGTGGAAATGACACCCTTAATGGTGGCGCTGGTAATGACCTCCTGCAAGGTGGTGACGGTATCGACTTGCTAAACGGTGGGAGCGGGAGCGATACCATACAAGGAGATCGTGGCGACGACACTTTCATCGGTGGAAGTGGCAACGACCGACTCATCTGGAACAACGGTGACGGTAGCGACAGAATTAGTGGTAACGCTGGCTCTGACGTGGTTCAAGTCAACGGCGCAGCAGGTGCAGGAGACACCTTCCTCCTAGAACAAGACGCCGAAGAAGGAACAGCAATCTTTGATCGGCTCAACTTAGTTCCTTTCACCCTGACTGTAGACACCGTAGAGAGCTTTGAAGTCAATGGTGGCGGAGGCAATGACATCTTCGAGGTTAACGACCTGGAGGAAACTAGCGTCAGTGCAGTCAGCTTTACAGGTGGTGCTGGCAATGACTTGCTTGATGGTAGTGGCACATCTACACCCTTAACTGGCTCTGGTGATGCTGGAAGTGACACCCTAATTGGTGGCGATGGAGATGACACCTTCAATAGTGGCGCTGGTAATGACCTCCTGCAAGGTGGTGACGGTATCGACTTACTAAACGGTGGGAGCGGGAGCGATACCATACAAGGAGATCGTGGCGACGACACTTTCATCGGTGGAAGTGGCAACGACCGACTCATCTGGAACAACGGTGACGGTAGCGACAGAATTAGTGGTAACGCTGGCTCTGACGTGGTTCAAGTCAACGGCGCAGCAGGTGCAGGAGACACCTTCCTCCTAGAACAAGACGCCGAAGAAGGAACAGCAATCTTTGATCGGCTCAACTTAGTTCCTTTCACCCTGACTGTAGACACCGTAGAGAGCTTTGAAGTCAATGGTGGCGGAGGCAATGACATCTTCGAGGTTAACGACCTGGAGGAAACTAGCGTCAGTGCAGTCAGCTTTACAGGCGGTGCTGGCAATGACTCGCTTGATGGTAGTGGCACAGCTACACCCTTAACTGGCTCTGGTGATGCTGGAAATGACACCCTAATTGGTGGCGATGGAGATGACACCTTCAATGGTGGTGCTGGTAGAGACTGGCTACAAGGTGGCAACGGTAATGATATCCTGACAGGCGGTGCTGGTAGCGATCGCTTTGTGTTCAGATCAGGCGCTTCGTTCAATGCTGATGATCTAGGCGTAGATCAAATTACTGACTTTAACCGCAATGCTGACACAATTGTCCTGGATAGTACAACTTTTGTCGGACTCGACGATCTGTCCGATATTAGGATAGTAGCTAATGATGCAGCAGCTTCAACTAGCTTTGGAGTCATTACTTACAGTCTTGGAACTGGCAATTTGTTCTTTAACCCAAACTTGAGTTCATCAGGCTTTGGGACAGATGGGCTGTTTGCCAACATTGATAACGATAACAATCCATTAACAGCAGCACCAGTATTGGCAGCTACGAACTTTGAGATTGTTGGCTAATTAGACAGAATTTAAACATGTCTGCAAGCTTGGAGCTAGATCCTAATAACCCCAATCATTAGCATTGCTAATTAGAGATTCTTAATCCAATCGTCTTTCCAGCACGCTTGAACTGGGGCGGAGTACAAGCTCCGTCTCAGTTTTTCCCCCTGCCCACCGCTCCCTGCCCCCTTGCCTCTTTTGACCTAACCTACGCCAGTTTTTGGGATCTAAAGTTTTCCAAGGTAGTTTTTTTATGGATATAAACTTCACTGTCTGGCAGTATTTCTTTAATCCTTATGACTTCTGCTTCTGCACTTGGGAGATTTTGCGGCTCACTGGTTACTGGATTACCAAATGCTAAAACAGCTTGTAGTTTGCGAGGTATGGCATTTTGCATACCTAGAGATTTTAAGGAATTATTGGAAATGCGAGTGAGATAGTTGACAGGATATTTTTGGATCAGAAATTGGTTGGTTTTATTGTCGTAAACAGCCTCAAAAGGTAAATGGCGGAGTTTACCAGTAGCAATAATACTCAGTTGTTTAGGTGATAGGGCCTTAATGTTGTCTTCTATAGGGCGAATGAGAGCGTCAAAAAGTTCGCCGCCGGTTTCAAAAGCTTAGGGGCATAGATGTACTCCCCTACAGATGAATTGATTCACGCTCAATAAGGTTTCGCCAGAATAGTGATCGTTCTTTGTTGCGAATTGAACTGGATTTCATATACCACATATTTCCAACGTCTCGCCACTGACTGAATACCCCGCAACTGTACTGTGGAAACTACAGGTGGTTTGAGCTTCACCACCGTTTGACCCTGAGTAGGATTTTTTACGGTAAAATTATTTAAAGGTATGCCCCTCCAAGTTACTAGTTTGCCTGTAGGAGGGTCTTCCCCACTTCGCATTAATGGCTTCCTATCGCTTCTATAAACCAACGCCCCATTCTTGAAAACTACTCTTGCAATTTGGCTCAGAGGAATCGTGGTAGTTTTGTCATTACGCAAAATTGATAGCACTTGCCCTTGTGCATCAATTCCTATCACTCTACCACTGCTTGACTCACCCCTTTTAAAGATGACCTCTGCTAGCTCTGGTAATGCTACTGCAAGTTCTAATTCATCTGCTTTGATTTATGTCTGTGCTAACGAAGAATTTCCCGTCTTGACATTTTGGCTCATTACAGCTTGAATATTTCCTGCGATCGCTGCTGCCATTACTAAGATTGCTACAACCCATCCCTGGAAAAAAGCTTTCATAGTTCAATACCTTTGCCAAAATAAGAGCCTAGAAAAATTTTGGCAAAATCGGCAAAATTACCCATACATATGCGTTTTGCTTAAAAGGGAGTTTGTTATTTAAAACCTCTATACTGCTGTCAATACGTAAAAAAAAACTTGTGGTCAACCTTAAAGGAATTTTTAGAACTTATTGTTTTTAGCAAACCTCAAATAACAGCGAGTAATAGTGAAAGCGTAATCAACTCAGGCTCATAAATTGGCAAAGGTATTGATAGTTTTAACAGTATATTTGCATTATTGGCGATCGGGGTTTGTTTGATGACTTGCGAGGCAGAGAAGATGCTGATATCAGCAATCCACAGCAGCCGCGAGTCTGGCGCTTACTCCTAGAACGTGGCGGCTGGATTTATTTGTTTCGAGCATTGCCCGTAAATGCAAAATCTAATGAGCTACCGTCAGTGTTGGCGATTCAAGAAAGTGATAAGGGACATATAATAATTCGCAGTCCAGAAGTTTCTAAAAGTAGTTCTCCTTGAGGATAATTATCACTTCTGCGTCAGGCAATCAAGCAATCATCTTCTCTAAAGCAACCTGCAAATCTTTTGTCAAATCGCTCACACCTTGTCTAGCCGCCAAGCGATCGCCCTGACAATTATGAGAGCGTTCGGTTACTGAAATTGGCTCTCCTACAGTGATTTGTGCCTCTCGCAAACCTAACCGAGGTCGCCCCGGAAGTGTTGTATCCTGAATTCTAGAAAGCATATCGAATACAAGCAAAGCTGTTTCCCCAAACCGTTCCGCCGTCGGTTGTTCCTGAATATAAGTAGCTGTGACAGCAACAAAACTTTCCACTATCCGCATGTGACGCATTCGCAAGTCTGCTTCTTGAGCAATCCAGTCTGCCAAACCGCGTTTAAAGGGTGATAAAGCATTGATATCTGGCAAATCTTCCCGATAAATGTAATTCCAGCCAGCCTCTTCTAAGCGGCGACAGCGATCAATGGGATTTCCCTGTGCTTGAACTCCAAAATATTGCTCGGCAACTTGTAAAGCCTTATCTAGCAAGCGATGAAGTCGAGCAATCAACACCTGATTCGGAGTAGCAGATTCATCAGTTGAGATGGTTTTTGGAATGTCTTGATGATAGAAGCGACGATAAAATTCTTCCATCTCGGTAATCAGATATTCAGCCAACCTACAGAGGCGTTGATAGTAAATCTCTTCGCCCTCGCCTTGCTCAACTTCCATCGGCGATAAGCCAATATCAGCTTCTAATTTACTCAGCAGCCAATCCAGTTTAGACCAGGGTGGCTCAATGTAGCGATACTGGATAGCGATCGGCACAATGATTACAGTCTCAGTCCGATTGGCTTTTTGCAAATCTTCTACACACCAGAAGCCCATTTGAGCAACACCAGGTTCTAAGGGGCTAACAATACCACTATGACCATTAGTACCGCCTTCCGGTGCCACTGCGATCGGTAGTTCGCCATTAGCAAACAACTCCCGTGCTGTTTGAATAGCTTGGCGATCTAGTCGCCTACCGCGATGAACTGGCACACCTCCTATCCGAGAAAACAACCAACCCAGCCACTTTCCAGCCCAAACCGTCATACCGCGATCGTAGAGAAAATAGCTGTGAACAAGGGATTGCAGTGTAATACCTTTCTGACGAGCAACCTGTGGCACAATCCGGGAAAGCAAATACAGCATACACAGAGGATCTTCCACCTCTGGGTGGCGAAATGCCAGCAAAAAGCGAATTTTTCCAGCCTGGAATTGTTGATAAAGTTCAGCTAATACCTCAACATTCTTGGCTTCAACACGCACAATACCAGCCGTTAGCCAAGGACGAGTGCGGAACCGTAGTGCGATCGGCAGCAACCACCGAACAATCTGAAGTACCAGCGAGTTCAACCGTTGGGGAATGAATTTTAATGGTGGTTGAGTAGACTGAATCGATCTAGGCAAGTCGCTCTCCAGATTGTATTTCTAGGGATTGTACAACGTGGAGTCTTGGTTTTGCGTCAACCCAAAGAGAAGTCTATGCGCCGGAAACCACTTGTTGAAAAAAATTAGTTTGGATGTTTTGGAAAATTTCGGAATAAATAGCCAAACACTACTAAGTTCAACACAAAAATCAATATTTTTACAAGAGAAATCCCCTGAATTAATTCATAAATCTCTGGTGGAACACTGATACCGACAAGTCCCAACACTAAGACATGTGCCCAACGCTTTTCGTACCATAAACCAACGGCTTCAATACTAGTAACAATAGCATAGACTCCTGTTCCAATACCGCTAAATGCCAAGGTTTGGGGATTTAAATTGATAACTTTCTTTAAAAGCCAATCAATAATTATCGATTTACCTTCTAAAACATAATTTTTTGAAAACACCTCTAGAGCTTGATAATTTTTTAATGTCAATAATAAAGCGATCGAAGTAACCATAAGCAGCAATGCGGCAAATGATTTGTAGAGAACAATTGCCACTAACCCCAATGGACGCTTTTTCAAAGAACCTCCTAAGTAGATATAGCAATCTTATTTGATTTTTGAATTTATTTGCGTGGTGCGCGATAGGCAGGGACTAGGGAATCAGGCTTTTTCAGTTGAGGGCGAGTTTTTCACCCAATCAAATAGGAGTCCTATAGAACCCAAACTTTCATTGACTTGTATGTGCGTAGGCCACCAAAAACCGCAGCGATCGCAAATTAAGATAAATTATATCTAATGGAGGTTAGCGGACTCGAACCGCTGACATCCTGCTTGCAAAGCAGGCGCTCTACCAACTGAGCTAAACCCCCATAAAATTAAAATAGTATGGTAACTTTGGTTGCCGAAGTTAATTGTAACTTATATTGTTCCATTACCAAAGGGATGAAGCCAGAAAATATCCAAGTTGTTGCAGCACTGTATAAATTTGTCAAGCTGCCAGATTTTGCCGAGAAACGAGAGCCTCTGCTGTCTTACTGCCAAACGCAAGGTGTGAAGGGGACAATTTTGCTGGCACAAGAAGGCATTAACGGTACAATTGCTGGTTCGCGTCAGGCGATTGATTCTGTTCTCTGCTTTTTGCGTACTGACCCTCGTCTCGTAGACCTAGAATACAAAGAGTCTTATACCGAAACCCCCCCCTTTGAGCGAATGAAGGTGCGGTTGAAGCAAGAAATTGTTACTTTGGGATTGCCTGAAATTGACCCAAATGAGCAAGTTGGCACTTATGTTAGTCCCCAAGAATGGAATGATTTGATTTGCGATCCAGAAGTAACTGTAATTGACACTCGCAATGATTATGAGGTAAATATCGGTACTTTCCAAGGAGCAGAAAATCCCCAAACTGGCTCATTCCGTGAATTCCCCGATTATGTGCTACGCCACCTTGACCCAGCTAAACACAAAAAGGTTGCTCTGTTTTGTACAGGCGGCATTCGCTGTGAAAAAGCCTCATCCTTCATGCTTGCCCAAGGCTTTGCAGAAGTTTATCATCTCAAGGGCGGCATTCTCAAGTATTTAGAGGAAGTTCCAGCACAAGAAAGTTTATGGGAAGGGGAATGTTTTGTGTTTGACGATCGCATAACTGTCAGTCATGGGTTGCAGGAAGGAAGTTGTGAGCGATGCTTCTGTTGTGGATATCCGATTACTGAGTCAGATAAGGTATCTCCAAAGTATGAACAAGGTATCTCCTGTCCCTATTGTTTTGATAGCCTCACCGATGAAAAAAGAGCGCGTCAGCAGGAAAAATGGCGGCACTACCAAACCCAAGTTCTTAATTCCAAAAATCGGGATGTGGGTTAAAGAAGAATTCCGAATCCAGAATTTAGAATTCAGAAGCTTCAGTTAAGGATAATTCAGGATTTAAGGGCAAAATTACTGTAAATGTAGTACCGACTCCAACTTGACTTGTGACGCTGATTTGGCCTCTATGAGCATCAACGCACCTTTTAACGATTACTAACCCTAATCCAGTACCCTGAATTGATTGGACATTTGAGGCTCGGTAAAATGACTCAAAAAGTCGCGCTTGGTCTGCTTCGGGAATCCCTATACCTTGATCTTGAATATAAAAAATTGCTACTTTCTTAATCGGGTCGCAGATTAAATCCAACTGAATATTGCCACCTTCTGGAGAATATTTAACCGCGTTTGAGAGGAGATTTTCAAACAAGTAATGCAAGAGTCCCTCATCCATTACAGCATCGGTGCGATCGCTATGAGAGGTAAAAACAATTTCATATAGGCTATCTTCGACAATAGAAAAATCTTCGATTAACTCTCGACAAAATTGTTCTAAGTTAAGTGGAGCAGGGTTATATACGAGTTTTTCTGCTTCTGCTCGACCCATAAACAAGACTTCTTCCATGAGTTTTTCTAAAGATTGCACAGCACCTTGAATTCGCTTTAAATAAATGCCTCTTTTTGCATCTGTCAAATTTGCTCCTTGCATTTCTATGAGTTCTACTGCTGTTTGAATAACAGTCAAAGGATTACGGAACTCATGAGATACGGTAGAGATAAATAAGGACTTGAGACGATTAAGTTCTTGCTCTTTCTCCAAGGCTTGCTCTAGAAATTTTGTTTGGTGTCGTTCGCTAAGATCCCAGAAAACAATTACTACACCATTTATCTGGTCAATTCGTCGCTTTAGTGGCGAAGCACTATCACCAATTGGAACTCTTTTTCCGTCTCTTGTAATCAGAGATGTGAATTCCCCTAAATAAACAACCTGTTGATCTCGCAGTACTTTTGTTACTGGGTTTTCTAATGTAGCTCCTGTAAGTTCATCGACAATATGAAAAATCTTCGCCGCCTCATTTCCTAAAGCATCTTTTTGCTGCCAGCCAGTCAACGCCTCAGCTGCGGGATTCATAAATGTCATCATTCCCTGCTCATCTGTAGCGATTACAGCATCACTCATTGAGTTTAAAAGGGTTGCTAACTGATCTCGATTTTCTCGCAGTTCACGCTCTAATTGATGTTTTAGAAGACCGATTTCGATCGCTATTTTTAAATCTCTTATAGTAAAGGGTTTAACGATATATCCGAAAGGTTGGGTAATTTTGGCTCTTTCTAAAGTATGATCGTCACCATAAGCGGTTAAAAAAATTACAGGAACGTCTAACTGCTCACGAATAAGACTGGCAGTAGCAATACCGTCCATCTCACCTTTAAGAATAATATCCATTAATACCAGTTCTGGTTGAGTTTCCGATGCTTTGGCAATGGCAACTTTTCCAGATGAAGCTGTACCCGTAACAATGTATCCTAGTTGTCTGAGTTGGCTGGCAATAGTTCTAGCCACAATCACTTCATCTTCAACAACTAAAATCCTAGCTTGGTCCATTTGATATTTACTAATGCAAAGTTAACTGCGTGAATTGAATTTTGAATACTGTTCCGTGATTGCGTTCTAGAGTAATGCAGCCTTCTAGTTGTTCTGTAACCAAGTCATATACTAACGACAGCCCCAAAGAATCAGTAGTTGTCCAATCTAAATTATCTGGTAAACCGATCCCATTATCTCGGATAGTCATCTCAATACTATTACCAACATTACGTAAAGCAATACTGATTGTGCCTACTTCTTGGTTGGGAAAAGCGTGTTTGAGGGCATTGGAGATTAATTCGTTAATAACTAGTCCACAAGCAATAGCTTGGTCAACATTCAAGCTAACTGAATCTATATCGGTTTCTAGAGCGATTTTTCCAGGGTATATTTGATAGGAAAATAGTAAGCTTGCTGCCAAATTCTCGATATAGTCAGCAACATCAATTTGTCCAATGTTAGCGGAAGTATATAAATTTTTATGGATTAGAGATATTGACTCAATCCGGTTCTGACTTTCTCGAAGAGCTTTGATGGCTTCTGGATCTTTGAGTGTTTGAGACTGGAGTTGTAATAAACTGGAGACAATTTGCAAATTATTTTTGACTCGATGATGAACTTCTTTTAATAAAACTTCTTTTTCAGCCAAAGCATTTTTTAACTTGACTTGAGCTTTTTGTCTTTGAACAAGTTCAGTTTGAGCTTGCTCAAGAATGCTGGATTGTTGAATTGCGATCGCTAATTGGACTGTCAGTTGATCCAACAAATCTAATTGATTTTCTTCCCACTCGCGTAAACCTGAGCATTGGTGAGCAATCAGTAAACCCCAAAGGTGAGAGACTGGGTTCTGAGAGCTGACTTCTAGTAAAATGGGCACGACTAAATTTGCTTTGACTTCAAACTGTTCTAACAAGCGAATATGGCAATCAGTTAATCCCGCTTCATAAATATTAGCGATCGCTCTTTTACGTCTGTGATAATACTCCACTCCTGCGCCTGCTTGAAAACATGTATCATGAATCTGGACGTCCAAAGAAACAGTCCATCCAGTTTCCACCGATTCCGCCACAATTGTGCCGATCATCTCTGGGTTAAACTGATAAACTACCACTCGATCAACCCCAAGTAAATCTCGCACTTCTTGAACTGTTGCATTCAGAATATCTTGAAGATTCAAAGATTGACGAATCCGTTGAGCAACGGTTCGCATCAATTGCTCCCGCTCGGCTTGGGCTTTTAGAGCCAGTTCAGTTCGCTTACGTTCTGTGATATCTTGCCCAATACCAATAATTTGACCATTTGAAAGTTTAACATTAGTCCAAGATGTGTCGAGGAAATTACCATTCTGCATCTGAGTTTTAAAGTCACTCCAATTGCGTTGTGCAGACTGAATAAAATTAATCACATCTTGTCGATATTCAGGATTAGGATATAGCCGTTCTAGGACATTGCACCCTTGTAAGCTTTGAAATTTCCAGCCTAAAACACTTTCCCATTCTTGATTCACCCATTGAAGTTTCCCATTGGTATCAAAAAGTGCAATCATCAACGGTATACTTTCAAAAACTATTTGCAAAAACTCATTTTGCTCTTGAAGTTTTTTTTCTAAAGTTTTGCGTTTCGTAATATCATAAAATACTGTTAAAATCGCTGCTTCATTATTAAAATTTAAATATTGTAGTGAAGCGATCGCCCAAAAATAAGTTCCATCTGCTCTTTTTAATTGAAGTTCATAGTTATGAACAAAGCCATGTTGATTCAGAGCTTCTAATAGTAACTTGAAATCGGCTGATTTATGGTATAAATCTAAAACTTCTTGATTAATGAAATCTTTTCCTGAAAATCGAAAACTTTTAATAAACTCTGGATTAGCATATGATATCAAATTGTCAGACACACGTGAAATAATCAATGGAATTGGAATAGCTTCAAAAATGACTCTAAATCTCGCTTCACTTTCTTGAAGTTTTCTTTTGATTCGTTTATGTTCTGTTATGTCTCGTATATTAACCAACCGAGCGTTATAACTGGCATAATCTATTGTATGTGTGACAATTTCAACATCAATAATCTCTCCGCATTTTCGCCGATGTTGCCATTGTCCAGAAAAATGTAAGTTAGAGTGCCTTTCTCTTAAATATTCTATGAATATAGGCATATCTTCTAAAGGGCGAATGTCAGTTATTCGCATTTGCAAGAACTCTTCTCGTGAGTAGCCATAGTGGATAACAGCAGCTTCATTTACATCTAAAAATTGCAAATTATCCTGGTTATATACCCACATTGGGTTAGGATTTTTATAGAAAAGAAGATTAAAACTCCTTTGGCTATCATCAATATTCTTTTGCCGATGTAACTCTAAATACCTAATTAATTGCCCTGCCAACTGTTGTAAGGCTACTTGCTCTTTAATAGTCATATTTCGCGGTGCAAAATCAATTACACAAAGACTACCTAATGCAAAGCCGTTGGAGGTAATTAGAGGAACACCTGCATAAAAGCGGAAATAATGATTTGATGTTACAAGGGGGTTTGTTGCAAATCGTTCATCTTGTAAAGTATCTGGGATGATTAATATTTGATTTTGTAAGATAGTATAACTACCAAAGGAAATGCTTCGAGGAATTTCTGATATAGTTACTCCGATTTTTGACTTGAACCATTCCCGTTCTGCATCAATTAGGCTAATGAGAGCAATTGGTGTTTCACAAAAGTTAGCAGCTAATTGAGCCAGTTCATCAAAAATTTCTTCTGGTGGTGTATCTAAAATTTGATACTGATTAAGTACTTCTAGTCGTTGGCTTTCATCTTCTGTAGATAGCATTAGTGATTGTGTGAAAAAAATCTTTTGTAGTATCAGATTTTACTTGAATTCGACGAACCTAAAAAGCCACCGCACCCAGAAGGTAACTTGGCATGATCACATAGAAGCTTAACATTGAGCATAGTTAAATTTTACATGTCTCATGCTTTTAGCAGATGATAACTATTAGAGCAACAGAGATGCTGTTGAATACCTACTAGCAATCTAATTTTTCCTTTTATGTTAAACAAATTTAAAATTTTGGGTTCAATAATTATTCAAAAGGTTATTAGTGATTACTGGATAGAACTCATCACTGAAAGTCCTTACTGCATCTACTATTTTGGACCTTTTCAAACATTTATTGAAGCAAAAGCTGCTTGCCCTGGTTATATTGACGACCTTGAAAGCGAGGGAGTCTTGGGGATAAAAGTCGTCATTAAACGTTGCCGTCCAGATGCACTAACGATTTGTGATGAAGAAGTGAGCTATAGCAAGTAGTTTTCAGTTGAATGAGGTACCAGAAGAAGTAAGTGAAGAAAGCAGCTATGCTGAAGAGTGCAATCTAGAAACTAAAAATCTTTACATCATAAATTTATCCCCAGAAGTTGAGGTTAAGAAAGGAACCGCAAAAAACGCAAAGAATCTTTATGTACTTTGTGTTTTTTGCGGTTTGTTTTATCTTGGGCGTCCCAAAGTAGTGATATATAGAACAGCTTCATCGCCAGGGATACCCAAAACTTCATTTACTTGATCATCAAAGAAACCACCAATACCACTAACGCCTACATTGAGGTGTATTGCTGCTAAATTCAAGCGTTGTCCTAAATGGCCGGCATCCAGATGTAAGTAACGGTAAACGCGATCGCCATATTGTGCGATCGCAGCTTTCAAATCGGCTGTATGAAACAACACCGCAGCTGCATCCCGCCCCAATTCTTGCCCCAAACAGAGAAAATGTAACTCTCGCCGGAAGTTTTTAAACCGAATTTGGCGTAATTCTTGGGCTTTGGGTGCGTAATAATAACAACCTGCCTCCAATCCTTTAACTCCCGACACAGCAATAAATGTTTCTATTAAATTCAAATCAAAGTAATCTGGAGAAATATCTAAACTTTGGTCGATGTAATTTTGTGGTTGGTAAGTAAAATCGAGTAAACCTTTTAATTCATCGAAAGTTAAATCATCACCATTATAAGCGCGGGTAGAGCGTCGCTTATACATAGTAATTTCTAGTTCTGACAGGTTTTCTCCCCAATCTATAGGCGCAGTGGTGGTAGGAATTTTCAAACAGAAAGGAAAGTTATATTTATCCTCTAAAGATTTTTCTTGTTTGATAGTTGGTAAATTGAGATTGCCAGTTACACCTGATTGGATCTGGGTGTGTCGATGGAAATATGTCAGCAATTCACCATCGGGAATTTCGGGATAACTGGTTTCGGTGGCGGAAGGTAAAGCAGTACATCCCAATGGTAAATTTTGATTGACATCTAACAAATCTGCCAGAGGTAAGACAGCGATCGCACCTTCTTGTTGTGGATCGATATAAAGTAGATCATTTACCGATTCATCCACAAAACCGCCGATTAAATGGGGGCGATAGTCAGTAATCGCACCAGCTAACTCGATATTACCCAACAGGTGTCCCGTATCTAGAAAAATCCGCCGATAAGCCCGATCTTCATAGCGCCACGCAGAACGATAGAAAACCGCAGTTACAATAATTGCTAGTTGGGTATTTTCTAGGGAAGGATGCCAGAAACAAGCTGCTTGGAGATTTTGCCAAACATCACTTTCCCAATAATGCATGAGAGAATGAGTCCGACACTGGTAGTTATATAGACCGGGTGGCAATAACGCCGTGCCACGGGAAACCACATACACTTCAGCCGGGTATAATCCCCCTGCACTGGGAGCAGCCCGTAAATACACCGCACTACCCATAGAAGGCATTTTCGCCGTCAATCCATAGCTACGAAACAGCAGGCGTGAAAGTCTTTGCCACCATTGAGCGTCTGGGTTATTAGCAAATCCCTCTGTTTTTTCTTGGATATAGGGTTTGAGATCAAAAGTAGAGCCAATTTTGTACTCTTTGAAAGGCACTGGCTGTTTAGCCCAGTCTAACTGCTGACTTTTGGAAGCGAGAGTCTCAGGGTTGTATTTAGTCCGTTCGTGGTAATGCTGGGCAATTGATTGGTGTAATTCTGGCATAGTACTTTTAATATCCTTAAGGCATCCTTTTTTGATCTTGGCATTCATTAGCCTCATTGTTTCGTGTCAATTCGTACAATCCTCAGACTCACAAAGTAGTAATTGGTAACAACTGAATGGGGAATGGGCAAAAAGAATGTAGAGACGTAGCATTGCTACGTCTCTACAAGGGTTCTGGATAATGCATATTTAATTTCTGGACATGCCTAATATTTTCACAACCGCCGAATTGCAATTTCCAACCCTTCACAGACACCGCTCAGAAAATCTAAATTTAAAGTAGCGATCGCATCACTAGCTTTGTGATAATGGGGATTTCGCAAGAATGCCGTATCTGTCACCATCATTGCCGGATAACCCAAATCCCAAAAAGGTGCATGATCGCTAAGTCTGGTTTGGGGGACTATTAAACCTCGATTTGGCACAGGTAGCCATTGACTAGGTACGCCAGCTTTGCGAATATTACGGCTCATGCCAATTAAGTCAGGAAATGTTCGCAAATTGCCAATTAAAGCAATAAAATCGCCTCTGTCTGGGTAGAAGCGTTCCAGAGGAGGGGGGTAACTTTGGGAACCAGGCGTAGAATCGGTATAACCCAGCATTTCTAGGGAAATCATTAAGCGTAGCTGTTGCTTTTGTTGGTGCAACAGGGCTGCATAATCGGCACTACCCAGTAAGCCGTATTCTTCCATATCGAAAGCAACTAGCCTTAAGGGATATCTTATAGCTTGGGCAGCAAACTTTCTGGCTAATTCCAGCAACACCGCCACACCAGTAGCATTATCATCAGCCGCTACTGTTCCCGGAACGCCATCATAATGAGCGCCAATTAAAATCGGTAGCAAATCCTTTTTTTGTCCTCTCCCTTGGGAGGGTAAATTTAATATCAAGTTCTTACAAGCTTTACCCCTGACTTCAAAGGTGTGGATTTCCACACTCCCCCATTGAGAAAATTCCTGGCGGATGTATTCTTGGACAAAAAAATGTCCAGCCGTTGCCATGTAAGGATCGCGTTCTCGCGCAATCTCAGCCAGGGAAGTTTGTAATCGCTCTGTTAAATTCAAATGGTTAAAATAGTTGCAATATTAAGATTGTCCGCCACTCAAAGAAGTAAAGCAAGTATTATTAAGGTGCATTTACAAACTTGCAGATACAGTACATAGAAGTAGCTGGATAACAAGAATTGAGGCTGCTTGGACATACCAATCATCGTCAATGCTATCCTAGTCTTGCAACTATCTGCTCTAGCTGAACTTCTTAGCTTATTGCCTTAATGATGACTATTATACCATTGAGGTGTTTTCATCCAATAGCACAAAGCTAGAGGTAGTTCCGCCCAATCATAATAAATATATAAGACACTTTAGGAGAAGAGTAACGCATGGGCAAGGTAGTCGGCATCGACTTGGGTACAACCAACTCAGTAGTCGCCGTTATGGAGGGTGGCAAGCCGGTGGTGATTGCCAATGCAGAAGGAATGCGAACAACCCCCTCCGTAGTTGGCTTTAGCAAAGAAGGCGAAAGGGTGGTTGGGCAAATGGCACGGCGACAAACCGTCCTCAATCCACAAAATACCTTTTTCGCAGTTAAACGCTTCATTGGGCGCAAATATGCCGAACTTAGTCCAGATTCCAAGCGTGTACCCTACACCATTCGCAAAGACGAAGTAGGCAATATTAAAGTTGCCTGTCCTCGTCTCAATAAGGATTTCGCCCCAGAAGAAATTTCGGCAATGGTGCTGAAGAAATTGGCCGACGATGCTAGTCGCTATTTGGGTGAACCAGTAACAGGGGCAGTGATTACAGTACCCGCTTATTTTAACGATTCTCAACGGCAAGCAACCCGCGATGCTGGCAGAATTGCCGGTTTAGAGGTGCTGCGGATTCTCAATGAACCAACTGCTGCATCTTTGGCTTATGGATTAGATCGGGGTGACACGGAAACTATCTTAGTATTTGACTTGGGTGGCGGCACCTTTGACGTATCGATTTTAGAAGTAGGCGATGGAATATTTGAAGTTAAAGCTACCAGTGGAGATACGCAACTTGGTGGTAACGACTTTGACAAAGTAATAGTAGATTGGCTAGCAGAGCAATTTTTAGAAGTCGAAGGGATAGATTTAAGACGCGAGAGACAATCTTTACAACGTCTGATGGAAGCGGCGGAAAAAGCCAAAATTGAGCTTTCTGCTGTCAGCATCACCGAAATTAACTTACCTTTTATTGCTGCCGATCAGGAAGGCCCCAAACATCTAGAAACTCGTCTAACACGTTCTCAATTTGAAGGCTTATGTGGTGATTTAGTGGGGCGATTGCGGACACCAGTGAAACGCGCCCTCAAAGATGCCGGACTCTCATCCAGAGACATTGAAGAAGTGGTGTTAGTTGGCGGTTCTACACGGATGCCAATGGTGAAGCAGCTAGTACGGGACTTAATTGGCATAGAACCTAACGAAAACGTCAACCCTGATGAAGTAGTGGGAGTGGGTGCAGCAATTCAAGCAGGAATTCTCGCAGGCGAACTCAAAGATGTGCTGCTTTTAGATGTCACACCGTTATCTATGGGATTGGAAACCATCGGCGGCGTGATGAAAAAACTTATTCCCCGCAATACCACCATCCCAGTCCGTCGTTCTGACATTTTTTCCACGTCCGAAAATAACCAGAATACTGTGGAAATCCACGTAGTCCAGGGCGAACGGGAAATGGCAGCAAACAATAAGTCTTTAGGACGTTTCAAGCTGTATGGTATTCCACCAGCGCCACGAGGAATTCCCCAAGTTCAAGTGTCATTTGATATTGATGCTAACGGTATTTTACAGGTAACAGCCCTAGATAGAACCACTGGGCGAGAGCAGAGTATCACCATTCAAGGCGCTTCCACCTTGAACGAGTCAGAAGTGAATCGGATGATTCAGGATGCTCAGAAATACGCCGATGTCGATCGCGAACGTAAAGAAAGAGTAGAAAAGCGGACTCGTTCAGAGGCGTTGATTTTCCAAGCAGAACGACAGCTTAGAGAAGTAGCACTGGAATTTGGTATGCAGTTTGCCCGAAACCGCCGCCAAAGAATTGATAATATTTGCCGACAACTGAAGGAGAGTCTTCAGGAAAATAGCGATCGCGGTATTGACCAAGCTTATGCCGATTTGCAAGATGCTCTCTATGAGCTAAATCGGGAAGTCAGGGAAACTTATGCTGAAGATGAAGATGACGACTTGTTTGGTACAATCCGTGACATCTTTACTGGTGATAAAGATAAAGAACGCGACTTTCCCAGAGATACATATCGGGAACGCGACTCATACAGTAAGGACTATGGCAGAGATTACGGTAAAGACTATGGCAGAGACTATAGCCGAGACAGTCGTTCTTCCTCCTATGAAAGCCAAAGCCGTCCGCCACGCAAATCCCGTCCCAGCTACCAAGATAACTGGGATGACGAAGAAGACAATGATTGGTTGTAATACTCCTAAAAAAAGTTAGAAGTCAGGAGTGAGAAGTGAGGAGTTAAAAATTAAATCTTTCAACTCCTAGCTCCTAACTCATAATTCCTAACTCTTAATTAAGCCAAAATCTAAAATCTAAAGTTTAAATAATTGAACTATGCAAAATTTGCCTAATTTCCGCGATTACTACGAAATTTTAGGAGTATCTAAAGACGCCTCTGGTGAGGAAATTAAAAAAGTTTATCGGCGTTTAGCAAGACAATATCACCCCGATCTCAATCCGGGTAACAAAGAATCTGAAGAAAAATTCAAGGATATTGGCGAGGCTTATGAAGTCCTTTCAGACTTAGCCAAGCGATCGCAGTACGACCAGTTTAGCCGCTACTGGAAGCAAAAAGGCTTTGCAGGCAACAAACAGACGCCAAAGGCTAAAACTTGGCAGAGTGGCGCTAGCGATCGCAACGGCAATCAGGACGTAGATCCAAGCCAATTCTCTGATTTTGAAAGCTTTATTAATCAAGTTATCGGCGTCAAAAATAAAAATACGGCAAGTAAGTCCAATAATGGCAATAATGCCGATCCGTTTCGTTCCCCCAGAACAAAAGTTGCCTACACAGTTAGCACCCCGCCTCGCACTAACCGTCGAGACATAGAAGCCAGATTAACGCTCCCGCTAGAAAAAGCTTATCAAGGTGGTAATGAACGCATTCGTTTGGAAGATGGGCGATCGCTAGAAGTTAGTATGCCTCCAGGGATGGTAACAGGTCAAACCATCCGTTTGCGGAACCAAGGCGTTGGTGGTGGCGATTTATACTTAAAAATTACCGTTAATCCTCATCCATTATTTAAGTTAGATGGTTTAAATATCCTCTGCCAAGTACCAGTTACTCCTACAGAGGCAGTTTTAGGAGGACAGGTAGAAGCACCAACTCTCGATGGCCCTGTAAAAATGACCATCCCTCAAGGAGTTAGGTCTGGTCAAAAATTCCGACTAGGGAATAAAGGCTACCCCAGCGATGATGGCAAACGTGGCGATCAATTAGTGGAAATTCAAATAGTTACCCCAAAAAATATTAGTCAAGAAGAACGAGAACTGTACGAAAAGTTACGGCAAATTGAAACCTTTAAACCCCGTGCTGATTTACTGAGTTAGGGATGAGATACTATATCCAGCTATTGACCTCAACCTTCATCTTGAAAAATAGTTTCTATATCTTGTGAGCCGTGCAATATACGTACAATTTCTATGCCTTCGTCTATTGGGCGATAAAAAATTAAATAATTTTTTACCGGAAAGCTTCGCAAAAAAGGTGCTAATTCAGACAGTTGTCTGCCTAATTGGGGAAATTTAGCCAGCTTTGGAAAGCTTTCTCGCAGAGTATCAAAAAGTCTATTAGCAGCTTTTAAATTATTTGGCGCTACATATTTCCAGATATTTTTAATATCTTGCTTGCGCTGCTTGAGTAGAAATCCGAAATCGACTCATAGAGAATCGCTGTCAGCCAATTTTTCCTGCCCTCGTGCTTTAATATTTGCAAAAAAAGCCGAAAGTGACTCGTCATTATATTCAGTATACTGACCGATCTCAAGTTGCTTAATACCAATGTCGATCTGAGCGCGTAACGCTTCTAGCTTAAATTTTTCGAGTTCTTCCTCAAGATGAGCGAGTTTATCTATCATCTGCTGAAACGCTTGCGCTTCATGTACCACAACCTCCGCTTTCCCATTTACAGTTAGTACAAGTGGCGACTTTGTGGACTTGATCCGCTCTAGGTAATCCTTGGCATTGCGTTTGAAATCGGTGAGAGTTTGAATATTTTCGAGATTAATTTTGATATCCATCGCATCTAATTCAATGCTTTATAAAATATTTTATCAAATACTTGACCTGCTATGTCTTCTTCCGGCTTCGCCAATCACAAAGGATTTAGAATATAAAGAATATCTTTGAGCAAGGTGACTCAAACAGCCGTGAATCACAACGGGGCAATGCCACAAAGCAGTAAACCAACTTATTACTCCCTGCTAGGACTGCATCCCTCGGCATCGGTAATCGACATTCGTCGTGCTTATAGGCAACTGAGCAAACGCTATCATCCTGATACTACAGACTTGCCGACTGCGATCGCCACTCTCAAATTTCAGCAAATCAATGAAGCCTACGCTACCCTTAGCCATCCAGAACGGCGGTTAAGCTACGATTTCAAAATTGGCTATTCTCGCTTTGCGGTGATTCAACCACCTCCTGACTTGAACCGTCCCGTCTCGCGTCATGACTGGTCAAAATCAGCTTACCTCGATCCTAGCGATCGCCCCCTCTCATCTGGCGAAATTTTTGCTTTATTTATGCTGGTGTTAACATTTGTAGGTTGTCTGCTACTAGCAATTGCCATTGGCTTAACTCGTGGTGAGGCTGCGATCCATTCGCATTTGCTACAGCCAACTCCATCTGTACAACAGCACATTACCCATGTATTGCAACTAATTAGCCCTATAGTAATTAAAAACTAAAAAATTTCCTAATCCAAAATCTAAAATCCAAAATTCCTATGCCTCTTCTTCCCTCTGATACCCCCTTATATAATCATCCTCTGCCACAAATTGAACAGTGGCTAAAAAACCAAGGTTGTCAACAAGATGACACACAGAGGCATTGCTGGCATATACAGCGCCCTAGTTGGAAAGCTGAACTATGGCTCGATGTTGAGCAAATCGTAGTGCGATATGTCCAATCTGGGGAAAATGGGCAAGATATCCAACGTTCATTCAAGTATTCTTTGAGTCGGGATGATGTAGAACAAGCGGTGTTTTCTGGGCCATAAATGAAGTGCTGAGTTCAGTTCACGGTAAAAAGGTACGGAAATCAAGCCGCAATCACGTTCAAAAAAGAATGAACACCCAACAATCGGATGCCATAAGTTGCCATTACTGCCCTCAACTCATCATCAGCACGTAAATCATCATCCCCAGACACAATAATTTCTGCTTGGCCATCAATAGCCGTAGCAAGCACAGCTAAATCTTTGGGATCTCGACAATTAGGTGGAACCGTTTCCAACTCAATCCATATTGCTCGGTACTGCAACTGCTGTTCAAGTTGATTAGCAATGCTTGGGTTAATCCGTTCTTTTAAGCGGGGGCGATTCCAAACTAAATGGAGTTCTTCCATTAAAGGTTGACTCATCACCAACTGAAATTTATCCTCATTAAATGCCTCCAATATGGGCAATGTAACTCGCCCTCTAAGCAAAATACGAATCCAAATGTTGGTGTCGATGACCACTCGAAACGTCATGTTTGGTGAAATTGCTGGCGCACAGCCTTAATTTCAGCCATGATATTATCGTCTGTAATCTCATCAACTGGGGGTTGAGCATAAAGTTCTTGAATTAAAGCCCTCAAATCTGAACGTAAATCCACTAAAATCAACGCTCTGGCAACCTCTGCCCGTTCCTCTGGTTGCAACTGTTGCACAGCCGTAATGAGTTGTTCCAGGGTGATAGGAATCGATACCATATCAATAGCCATCATTGAGTTTATTAAATTGTAGTGCGATCGCCAATCTTGTAGCTTCGCTAACGCATCCTAGCGACTTAATAAACGTAATATTTTATACTTTCCCAAATCGCCGTTCGCGTTGTTGGTAGGCAGATAAGGCGCGGTGAAACTCAGCCCGGTCAAAATCGGGCCAAAGAGCATCTGTGATGTAAATTTCTCCATAAGCCATTTGCCAGAGAAGGAAATTTGAGAGGCGCATTTCTCCACTGGTGCGAATTAACAAATCTGGGTCAGTAATTCCAGCTGTGTACAAGTGGCTTTCAAAGACCTGTTCATTAATTTCATCGGGTTGTAGCAGACCTTGCTGGACTTGTTTTGCGATCGCCTGACAAGCTTGTAAAATCTCCTGTCGT
Organism: Nostoc sp. XA010; assembly: GCF_020829625.1. Lineage (GTDB taxonomy): Bacteria > Cyanobacteriota > Cyanobacteriia > Cyanobacteriales > Nostocaceae > Nostoc. Next base: position 89,408 of record NZ_JAIVFX010000002.1, read on the forward strand.
CCGCCATAATTAGTTGCTACTGAAAACCGGATACCACCATTATCCTTGGTTGCTTCCATTGAACGCGATATTTCTTGTTGGAGCGATCGTGGCAGAGCCTGCAAATTTCCCACAAACTTAATTTGCACATTCTCTTCGACCATTTCCCGTAGTTCTTGGCGCAAAACTCTTTGAAACAGAGTCATTAAAAAATCCACCTCTTCTTGGGGCCTTTTCCAGTTCTCTGTTGAAAAAGCATAAGCCGTCAGCGCCTGAATTCCCCAATCCTGACAACAGCGAAGTAAATCCTTGAGAGCATCTACTCCTCGCTTATGGCCCATAATCCGAGGTAAACCCTGACGTTTAGCCCATCGACCATTGCCATCCATAATCACCGCAACGTGCTGCGGCAATAGTTCTCGTTTTAAGTCAGTAGGCAAATCTTGCAGTTTAGTTTGTTGTGCTGTCATTTTTTATCTCGAGAAGCGGTCGATGGTAATCTGAGTAAACGTGAAACCAGTGCTCGTGTCTTCCCACCTATCTGACGAACAAAACTCAACAGACCGGGAGCTACAGCTTCCCTATCTACGATTGGGGACAAAAGAGCCTCTAATGATTCTTTCAGTTTCCTAATCGTAAGGGGTCTATTTAGGGTTCCCCGTTCCGCTAAGGAAATAGAACCCGTTTCTTCAGACACAACGACACAAATGCAATTTTCGACCCGCTCAGTAATTCCCATTGCCGCCCGGTGGCGTGTTCCCAACTGGCGCGAGGCTGTGCGTCCCGAAAGTGGTAAAATTATACCCGATGAGATGATCCGTGATCCACGAATCAATGTTGCCCCATCGTGTAACAAAGTTTTTGGCTGAAAAATTGTCTGGATTAGTTCTTTAGAAACCTCCGCATTTAGCTTTACTCCTGGCACAGAAAAATCTCGCTCATCAATTGGCCCTGTGGTTTCCACAATTAGTAAAGCTCCAATGCGGTTTTTTGACAATTCTTTAACAGCCTCAACAATTTCATCAATTACACTATCAGATTTGGGGATTGCCAGTCGGTCGGGTTGAAACAACTGGCGGAATTCGCCACGCCCCAATTGTTCCAAAAACCGCCGAAACTCTGACTGTAAAGCAACTGCCATCGCTACAGCACAACCTATTACCAACTTTTCCAATACAAAACTTAGCAGAGGTAGTCCTAATCGGCCACTTAGTGCGGAGGCTAGCATTAAGATAATGAATCCCCTCACCATCCACAGTGTTCGGCGCTCACTAATAATAACTAGTATCATGTACGTCAGCGCCAGCACTAACACAATATCCAGAGTCCCAAGTAGCAAGGACTGTGACCATCCTAGGTTTATCAGCCATTGCTTCCACCAATCTCTCATGACATCTGGATTACACTTTTGCCTCTAATTACATTTAGTCATTAGTCATTAGTCATAAGTCATTAGTAATTAGTTCCTGGCTAATGACTTATGACCAAGGACAAAAGACTATTTCTTTAGCCTTTCTGGTAGGCGATCTTGTCGAATTAAGTCTTGATAAGTTTCACGTTGCAAAATTAAATTTGCTTCGCCATTCACCACAACAACTGCTGCCGATCGGGGCAAGCGGTTGTAGTTAGATGCCATACTGTAATTGTACGCACCAGTTCCCATAACTACGAGAATATCTCCTGGTTCAGTCTTTGGAAGTAGTGCATTCTTAATCAGAATATCTCCTGATTCACAATGTTTACCAGCAATTGTGACTGTTTCGGTTAACGGAGAAGACATTTTATTGGCAATTACTGCCCGATAAACTGATTGGTAAGTAATCGGGCGGGGATTATCAGACATTCCCCCATCGATCGCTACGTAGGTACGAATTTCTGGGATAACTTTGGATGAACCAATAGTATAAGCAGTGACGCAAGCTGTGGCAATTAGCGATCGCCCCGGTTCACACAATAATTTTGGCAAAGGCAGATTTTCAGCTGCACAAGCTGCTTGGATTACTTCACAAATGGGTTTTACCCACTCTTCAATGCTAGGGGGATCGTCTGATTCTATATACTTAATCCCCAAACCGCCACCGACATTTAACTCTGTAATATTTAAATCATACTTCGCGGCATCCCGCAGCCATTGCACCATAAGAGAGGCCAAATCTTGATGCGGTTGGCGCTCAAAAATTTGGGAACCGATATGAGCATGTAAACCTACGCAGTTAAGATCAGATTGCTTGCTTACAAAAGTAAACAATTCATCTAGCTGATTGGGATCAAAGCCAAATTTACTATCTAGTTGTCCCGTGCGGATATATTCGTGCGTATGACATTCGATACCTGGAGTCAAACGCAGCATAATTCGAGGTTTTTGTAGAGTTGTATACAACTTCTCCACAATTTCTACTATAGTGCGTAACTCGTGCCAGTTATCCACCACAATGGTACAACCGGATTCTATAGCAAAAATTAGTTCTTCACGAGACTTGTTATTGTTATGGAGGTAGATTTTATCAGCACTGACACCCGCTTGTAAGGCAGTGTAGAGTTCTCCCCCAGATGCTACATCTATTCCTAGTCCTTCGGATGCCGCGATCGCGCAAACTGCTAAACAATTCCAAGCTTTTGAGGCGTACAATACTTGAGATTCGCCTTTGTAGTATTGCTTGAAAGCATCTCGGTATTGCTGACAAGCCGAACGCAAGGTTTCTTCATCTAAAATATATAAAGGTGAACCAAACTGCTCAACTAGGGTTGTGACATCACACCCACCAATTTCCAGGGAGTCATGATTATGGACTCTGGCAGTTAAGGGTAAAAGTTCCTGATTAGGCGATGGATTTGCCTTGGTGTCGTGCCTTTGAGGTAAATATTGACTTCCAGAATGTTGAACCCCAGTGGGGTGAGTCGATACCATAACTATAAAAGTTTTCCTTGTTCAAATTACGGGCTTTGAGTTTGTCTCCCGATTCCCAGTGTACAAAGGGTTTGTAACGTTATTCAATAAATGTGATTGCATTAGACTTAGAAATTAAATTACTGACATTAGAAAATCTCAGTGCTATTCTGGAACTCGATCAAGCCTGTTTTGGCGGACTTTGGACTCTGGACGGCTACAAACGAGAATTGGATAGTCCCAACAGCGATATACTCGGCTTGTTTTCTCCCTCCTCCAACACGAGTTTGCTAGGAATGGGTTGCTTTTGGTCAATTTTAGATGAAGCTCACATTACAATTTTGGCGGTTCATCCTCAATATCACCGTCAAGGAATGGGTGCGGCTTTACTATATTCGCTCATTAAGACAGCTTGCGATCGCAAAATGGAGCGAGCTACCCTCGAAGTCCGAGCTTCCAACTTGGCGGCAATATCTTTATATCAAAAATTTGGCTTTCAAACAGCTGGGCGGCGGCGGCGTTACTACCAAGATAACGATGAGGACGCTTTAATTCTTTGGCTTCCAGATTTACAACACCGCAAATTTAAAGCAACTTTAGACCAATGGTATTCCATTGTCAGCGATCGCTTGAACAAATCTTCTTGGCACTTGCTTGTTAACTAATTCGTAATTCGTAATGGGCTACGCCCCGCTACGCTAACGTAATTCGTAATTAAACACGAATTATAGCTTTGCCCTCTTGAAGAGCGGGGAGGGCGTTGGGGGTGGGGTTCTTGTAGCTTACTCAACTCAGAAGGCCTACATTTAACTGTTGGGTATTAGTAATTTTGAATTATTGGCACTTGCGATCAGCTTCAGCAAAAAAATGTAACTTTGCCGCACCTATTTTTATTCAAATATTTTATCTAAAAACTAAATTCTATAAGCAGATTATATATCAAATATTTTTACTTGATATTAAAAAATATATATGTTATGTATAAGTGTTTGGGATTGAGTGAATAAACTCTCAATGTAAGCAGTGAACTGTTTGTAATAAATCCCAAAAAGGCTGGTGAACTAAAGCTCCTCAGTACACTAGCCAGATAAAAGTAGTCAATAGTTAACAATTAGCCCATCAACTCAAGTCATAGCTTCAGGATGTCTATAATCTGTTATACAGGCATCCAAAAGCTTTGCCTGTGCTAAAATCAGCATACCGGCACGACCGCAGATGATGGGATAAAGCCATGTTTGAGCGCTTCACAGAAAAAGCCATTAAGGTAATCATGCTGGCCCAAGAAGAGGCCCGCCGTTTAGGTCACAACTTTGTCGGAACCGAGCAGATCCTCCTGGGTCTGATTGGCGAAGGCACTGGAGTGGCTGCCAAGGTGCTGAAATCAATGGGCGTCAATCTCAAAGATGCCCGAATTGAAGTTGAAAAAATTATAGGACGGGGATCAGGCTTTGTTGCCGTGGAAATTCCGTTTACGCCACGGGCGAAGCGAGTTTTAGAACTCTCCTTGGAGGAAGCACGCCAACTGGGGCATAACTACATTGGCACCGAGCATCTGCTGTTGGGCCTAATCCGCGAAGGGGAAGGCGTCGCAGCCAGGGTGCTAGAAAACCTCGGTGTGGATCTATCTAAGGTAAGAACCCAAGTCATCCGCATGTTGGGAGAAACTGCCGAAGTTTCACCAGGCGGTTCATCCGGGCGCACAAAAACCCCGACTCTGGATGAATTTGGCTCCAACCTGACTCAGATGGCAATAGATAATAAGCTCGATCCAGTGGTGGGACGCGCTAAAGAAATTGAGCGGGTGATCCAGATATTGGGTCGCCGAACCAAAAATAACCCAGTGCTGATTGGGGAACCAGGGGTTGGTAAAACAGCGATCGCTGAAGGTTTAGCTTCACGCATTGCCACCAAAGATATCCCTGACATCCTGGAAGATAAACGCGTCGTCACCTTAGATATTGGTTTGCTCGTAGCAGGAACCAAGTACCGGGGTGAATTTGAAGAACGCTTGAAAAAAATCATGGATGAAATCCGCTCGGCGGGTAATGTCATTCTCGTGATTGATGAGGTACACACCTTAATTGGTGCGGGTGCGGCAGAAGGTGCTATTGACGCAGCGAATATCCTCAAGCCAGCTTTGGCTAGGGGTGAGTTGCAGTGCATCGGCGCTACAACCCTAGATGAATACCGGAAGCACATCGAGCGAGATGCAGCGCTAGAGCGGCGTTTCCAACCAGTGATGGTTGGCGAACCTACAGTTGATGAAACAATTGAAATTTTGTATGGTTTGCGCGAACGCTACGAGCAACACCATAAACTGAAAATCTCCGACGAAGCATTGGTAGCGGCGGCGAAATTGTCAGACCGTTACATTAGCGATCGCTTCCTCCCAGATAAAGCCATCGACTTAGTTGATGAAGCTGGTTCTAGAGTGCGCTTGATTAACTCCCAACTGCCACCCGCAGCCAAAGAGTTAGACAAAGAACTGCGTCAGATATTAAAAGAAAAAGATGACGCGGTGCGCTCTCAAGACTTTGACAAAGCTGGAGAATTGCGCGATCGCGAAATGGAAATCAAAGCCGAAATCCGGGCGATCGCTCAAAGCAAGACCAATGCAACTGGCACAGAAGGTGAAGAACCTGTAGTTACAGAAGAAGACATTGCCCACATTGTCGCTTCCTGGACTGGAGTACCGGTGAACAAACTCACCGAATCTGAATCTGAAAAGCTGCTGCACATGGAAGACACCTTGCACCAGCGTTTAATTGGTCAGGATGAAGCTGTGAGAGCAGTTTCACGCGCAATTCGTCGCGCTCGTGTCGGTTTGAAGAATCCCAATCGACCCATAGCTAGCTTTGTCTTCTCTGGGCCTACTGGTGTAGGTAAAACCGAGTTGGCGAAGTCCTTAGCTGCTTACTTCTTCGGTTCCGAAGAAGCGATGATCCGCTTAGATATGTCCGAATACATGGAGCGTCACACCGTCAGCAAACTGATTGGTTCGCCTCCTGGTTATGTTGGCTATAACGAAGGTGGTCAGCTGACTGAAGCCGTGCGGCGACGTCCTTACACCGTGGTGTTGTTCGACGAAATCGAAAAAGCACACCCCGATGTATTCAACATGCTGCTGCAAATTTTGGAAGACGGACGGTTAACTGATGCCAAAGGTCGCACGGTGGACTTCAAGAACACCTTGCTGATTTTAACTTCCAATATTGGTTCTAAGGTAATTGAAAAAGGCGGTAGCGGTATCGGCTTTGAATTCTCCGAAGATGCCAGCGAGTCAACTTACAACCGGATTCGCTCTTTGGTGAACGAAGAATTGAAGCAGTACTTCCGTCCAGAGTTCCTCAACCGACTCGATGAAATTATCGTCTTCCGTCAGTTGAACAAGCCGGAAGTGACCCAAATCGCCGAAATTATGCTCAAGGAAGTATTTGGTCGTCTGACCGAAAAGGGTATCACCTTAGAAGTCACAGACCGCTTCAAGGATCGGTTGATCACTGAAGGTTACAGTCCCAGCTACGGCGCTAGGCCATTACGTCGGGCAATTATGCGCCTGTTAGAAGATAGCCTAGCAGAAGAAATTCTGTCTGGTCGCATTAAGGATGGCGATACAGCCCTTGTTGATGTGGATGAAAATGGCGTTGTCCAAGTCAGTTCTCAACAGCGTCGGGAATTGTTACCCCAAGGTGTTGAGTAAAATTTAGGGTTTGGGATTTGAATCTCAAATAAAAATTAGAAACCAGTAGAGTATTAATTGCTCTACTGGTTTTTTGTGTGAAAACATTTGGGGATAATTTTAGTTTTCATTTAAAGAATTAACTATTTCCTTAACAAACCAGTTTATTGTATTGTGTATTTTTTGATAATCTTTTTGCTCGAATAATTCTTTAAGTTCATTGTGAGGTTGCTTTCCATCTGGAAAAATTTGCACATTTTTTTCTAATGGATATTGTAATATGCTTAGATTTTTTTTAATTTCGTTGACTACTTTTCCAGCGTCTAAAAAACTATTTTTTAGGTTAGATAGAGTAATATATGCCCATCCTTCTTCTACTTTTCCGCTAACTTTAATTCCTTTTCTATTGACTACAAATTCAATAAATAAGGCTTCTATTTTTTCTTTATTAATACCCTTATTAAGTGACTTGAGACGTATTTTTATGAATTTACCTTTAGCTTCAATTCTTTCTTTAATCGATTTACCATTCAAATCTCCATGACTAGCAACATCCCTGATATCCATGATGCTAGTAATTATTTTGTAATCTTCATTCTCATAAAGTTTAAAATTTGCTTTACTACTATAAACAATTTTAAAAAAATCTCAAAGTCAAAGACTTCTGAAAAGAGGACTTGCTGCTCATGTATTTAACGATGAACCTACAATGAATAAAGTTACTCAAGCCATAATAGAAAATGGGCAGTTCACCGGAATGATGCGAGGATATGACCGTTATGGGATGTTTTTTAATGAACCAATAGGTTATAGAATCAGTCCAGATGGTAGCCGTATTCTACTTTACTATGGGGAGATAAAAATCAATGCAGACAACCAATGTCACGTCATCCCCCGCACAAGACCGAGTGAAGAATAACTGGGAATTTACAGAAGTATGGATAGATCCAATGTTATCCCCTCCATATATTCTTTTATTGCTTTGCAACAGTGAAGATAACTGTCAAGTTTATGATCCGGCGCAGGGTTATAAAATTGTATTTTCTAGTAATGACTATAATGCAGCTAAGTTATGGTTGCTAGAAGATGAGTATGAACCAATTGAAGGTAGGCTTTTAGCTGCGAAATTAGCCTAAGTTACTAGAGAGAATATCACCGCATGATTGACGCTGGCATTTTGAGCGATCGCAAAGTTGAACTACTCAAATAAAAAATTGTCGAAAGGGTAAGCTATGCTACCCTAGCTTATAGCTTAATACCTGTTAAAGTTCTGAGATATTGATAATCAACCAGATTTTACTATTGAATTTGTTAGCCCTTCGTAGACATCGCACCACATAAATGCTCTTTTAACTAACCAAACTCTCGTTACGAAATCTGGGGTAAAATACCGCTTTACAGTCTTTGAGATGATTATCCCGATTTTATATGCGTCTATTCCGAGAAAAAGAATGGTTATTTAGCCTACTGGTAATATCTCTAGTTCTATGGCTGATATTTTTAGGAAACTCCCCTTTACGAGATTGGGATGAAGGGACTGTGGCACAGGTTGCCCGTGAAATTTGGCGTGCCCCATTTGGTTCAATGCATTGGCTTTACCCCACCTTGGGAGGTGAACCTTATCATAATAAGCCACCACTGATGCACTTACTAATTGCCTGGACTTACTCTATCGGAGGCGTGAATGAGTGGACAACACGTCTACCGGGTGCAGTGTTAACTGCCTTGGGTGTGCCTTTGCTTTACTTAGTGGGATGTTTGCTTTTTAACGAAAGTTTACCAGCTTTATTTGCCGCTTTAGTTTACTTAACAATGTTGCCTGTGGTGCGTCACGGAAGGCTAGCAATGTTAGATGGTACAACTATTACCTTTTTCTTGCTGTTGTTATTTTTTTTGCTAAAAGCACGTCAAAATCGTCGGTATGCTCTCGGTGTGGGATTTTGTCTAGGGTTAATAACTCTAACTAAAGGGATGATGGTTTTGCCGCTAGGAGCGATCGCTTGTTTATTCCTCATTGCAGATCGACAATTTGCTTTGTTAAAAAGCCCCTATTTATTAATGGGAATGTTTTTAGGAAATGCGCCAGCGATCGCTTGGTTTCTTGCTCAATGGCAACATTATGGCGAAAATTTCTTCCAAGTGAATTTTCAAGCACAAACCTTTAATCGCCTTACACAATCTGTTGAAGGTCATAGTGGGCCTATCTGGTACTATTTAATTGAGATAATTAAGTATAGTTTCCCTTGGCTATTATTTTTACCCGGAGGTTTTTATCTAGCTTGGAAAAAACGTCATACTTCCGGGAGCCGCCTAATTATTATCGGCACAATCGTTTACTTAGGAACTATCTCTTTAATGAGAACTAAGCTCCCGTGGTATGTTATGCCTATATACCCATTTTTAGCTTTGGCAATTGGTGCTAAACTTAGCGAAATTTGGCAGAATGACCATTTTAAGGGACGAAGTTTGGCAATATTTCTGGCTATTATTTCTATTGCTGGTTTAGGAGGTTGTGTTTACTTTTTTATTAAAAAAGAACCTATTTTAATAGTCATGAGTATTGTTTTGGCAATAAGTATGGGCATTGCAGCATGGCTAGTTAAACAGCGCGATCGCAAGTTTATTCCAGTATTGTTTTCTGGGATGTACTTAGTTTTAGCACTGTTGATGAGTTCGCAATCATGGATTTGGGAATTGAATGAAGCTTTCCCAGTTAAACCAGTCGCGGAATTAATTCGGGCAAATGTTTCACCAGGAACACAAATTTATACTTCTTTTGGTTATAGTCGTCCTAGTTTAGACTTTTATAGCGATTGCAAGGTAACTGCTGCAACTGTGCCAGTTTTACAAAAAATGTTATCTAATAAATCTTATTTGCTATTAGACAATGAGGCTTTACAGCAAATCAATTTAACTGGTAGTACAATTATAGGATCAGCTAAAGAATTTACACTGATTTCACCATAACTTAAAGATGTGGAAAGTCTTATTTTATTACCTTAATTCGTTATATAAAATTTAGCTATAGTAAATTAAGAGTCATGCTACTATGAGCCTTCGTTCGTTACTTGAATAATAGATTGACTAGATTGGGCTAGATAGATACCCACTAAAACGACGGCAAAAGTCGCCCAGTCAAACAAACCTACTTGTTCTGAAAAAATGAACCAAGCGAAAATGGAAGCCAAGACTGGATTGAGGAGAAGGGTAACAGCGACGACGCCTGACGAGAGTCTACTGAGGCTATAAGTCAAAAGTCCCTGACCCAATACTTGGCAGAAGAGAGCTTGAAAAATGATGAAAAACCACCCCATCCAAGAATAGGGAAACAATCTCTCTTCGATGAATGGGAGAATAGGCAACAGAAACATTGTAGTGACACCACAACGCCAAAGCATTATGGTTGCGGTAGTAAATCGGGTTTGGAGTTGTTCTATCAGCAGCAAATAGGTGGCAATAAAAACTGCGGTTAGAAATGCTAGCGCATCACCAAGTATTTGGTCAGTTGCAAATTGTATATTATGAAGTTCAAAGGCGATCGCTCCTAAAAGGGCTATGACCATACCAATAACAAATCTGTTATCGAAGCGCCGACCTAATAACAGATACCCAGCCGCAGCAACGAATAAGGGATTTAAATTAGACAATAAAGCTACGTTAGCAACGCTAGTTTGACTCAGCGACCAAGCCCACAACAACAGGGAGGTCGTTGCAGCACTTCCCATTGCCAATAACAGCCATACATCCTTTTTTGTAAAAGGCTTCTGTTCTATAGGTTGATGATCGGGTTGTTGGCGGCGCAAAGCCTCAAGTCCATTCCACAGCGCAAAGACGACTGCGGCAATCCAACTCCGATGAAATCCTACAGCATTTGCACCAATTTCTTGTTCGCATAATTTTGTTAGAGATGGTGCCAAAGATATGGGAATTAGGGCAACAAATAATGAGACAGCTCCTAGTAAAGCTGGTGTTTCAAAAAATTGTTGCTTTAGTAATAACAATTTGATCGTTATACTTTTAACGAAAGTGTTAACTATAGTTTTGACTGATTCCTGAAACGGGAAATTAACAGTAGCTTGGCTAGATATGGCTAAGTATAAACCCATTAAAACTACAGCAAAACCTACCCAATTTGAGAAAGTTAATTTTTCCGAAAATATTACAACAGCGAAAATGCCGCTAAATAATGGCTCTAATAGATGCACCAAGGAGACAACTACAGAGGAAAACTTGGCAAGGCTATAGGTCAAAAGCCCATGACCTAAAACTTGGCAGATCAGGGCTAGGGAAATCACCCAAAGCCATCCACTGACTGTAGAGGGGAAAACCTGATCTTGAGTGAACAAAAGTATGGGGAAGATGGCTAAAGCCGCGATCGCACTGATCCACAACTGGATTGTGGCAGGAGAAAATTTGGTTCGTAGTTTTTCTACGATTAGCAGGTATCCACTCAAGAAAACCGCAGAAACGATCGCAGCAAAGCCCCCTTGAACTTCGTCTGTGGCGATTTGCAGTTCCTCAAATTCAATAGCGATCGCTCCCCCAAGGGCAATGGCCATCCCAATCAGGAACTGGCTCTCAAAAGCCTGACGAAATAACAGCCACACCCCTAAGCTAGTGAATATAGGAGCAAGGTTATGCAACACGCTAGAAATCGCAACGCTAGTTTGAGTCAGCGACCAAGCCAAAAAGCCTAAAGTAGCAGCCCAAAGAATACCAGCACCTAACAATAGCAACAAATCCTGACTGGTGTAGGTCTGCTGTTCTCCAGATTTTTCTAAGGAGAATCGCTGCCGTATTGCCTTGTATCCATGCCATACCAAGAAGACCACACTAGCAAGCCAAAAACGATTAAATACAGTGGCATTGGGGCTGAGTTCCATTTCGCTCAATTTCATAAAAATAGAGCCAAAAGAAATTGCACCTACACCTACAAATAATGAAGCGATCGCTATCTTTGTTTGATTGGATACATTCATTAGGAAATTTAAATATATGGTCAAACCCTCTAACCAACCCAGCGCTCTTGGGCAAATCCTACAGCTATTTTGGCTAGTAGTGTCACAAAAGCGCCCAATATTAAATATCCCTGACGAGGATGGCGAGATAACAGCAAACCAATGGCTATATTCAGAGGCACAATACCATAAGCTAGGCGGCTCAAAGAGATAGTACCTCCAGAAGCTAACAGCAAACCAATACCGCAAAAGCCATAAATAACTGTAACTGCGGTCAACTGCCTGTGTAAGCGCCACAACACATAGCCACCACCCAAGACCATGAACAAGTTGAGCAAGTTATTGATCCACTCTTCACTTGCCAGAATCAACAAAAATAAGATTAAAGCATAAAAGCCATAAAATAATTTCACAGAACTAAAACGTTGACGGAAACACCATAAAAGATAGCCACTGGTAACGATCGCGCCAAACAACAACAGATACCAGGGGTCTTGAATGCCGCCAGAGGGGTTTTGAACCCAACCAAATTGCCAATTATTTGTGCCGACTACAATTTGCATGAGCATATTTAACCAACCCTGCCAATCAAACCCCAGAGTTGGCCGCCATCCCCGTTGTGCTTCGATAAAAGCTAAAGGATTGCCAAAATAAATCGCACAATACAAACTGAATAGAAGTATGCCAATAGCGGTAGTAAAACCAGCTATATAGGCAATGAGTGGTCGGCGTTCTTTCCACGCTGCGATCGCAAATGCTGGAATTAGTGCCATACCTGTAGGACGTGTTGCTGTCGCCATCGCACCCCAAAGCGCAGTCCAGCCATACTGCTTTTTATCAAACGACCGCAAAGCCGATGTACTCAAAAACAAATACAGCCCCTCTGTGTAAATCACGCCCGTAAACATAGAAGATGGATACAAAGAAACTACAGCAGTCGTCCACTGCGCTGCATTGATGCCATAATTCTCTTTAATCCAAAGGTACAAACAGTAAAGGGCTGCGAAAAATGCCAAGTTGTTGACAAACGTACCGGCTAATTCAAACGGCAAGCCCAGTTTCATCAAAACCCAAATGCTTAAGGGAAACAGGGGAAAGAAGGCCAGATTGTGTTGCTTGCCGTCATTTACAAATTCATATCCAGAAGTAGCGATCGCTCGGTAATGCATACTATCCCATGCATCAACAACCCCCCAGCCAAAATGGGGCAAAAATTCTTCTGTCGGTAACGGTAGCTTTGGCGCAACCAGCAACATAGCAGTCCAGATGAAGATTCGGCTGGCAAGCCATATTGCTGCTGGAAACAGGAAATCATTTTTCCATAAAACTTTTTTTCTAACTATCTGAACTTTAACCATAAGCTTGAGTGCTTCAACAAACTCCTTTATGCATTTTTTTACATATAGCTGCAAGACAGCAATTTATGATTAACATTTTGCATATTAAATCTTCCAACAAAATAATTAACAAACTGGACACATTAGTAATTAATTGAAATTATTTCCTATTTGGGGCCTTTTGACAATTGTCTCGGAATTTATCTTTAAAATATACTATTTATAAATACAAACTTTGTCTAGTTGTATGGAAATTGAGCAGCTTTAGGGCGTATTTTAGACGATGTTTTAAAAGTGGGTAGCTACTGTAAGAAAGCTCACAGGGCGTATGCTGAAATTTGTAGAAACCAGTACCCTGTGGGCGAATGAGTAAAGCATACCGTAGCAAAATGCTTGGATGGAAAGATGCAAAATTCTCGTCAAGAGCTTTGAGAGAACTTTAGAAGACAGCCACTGCCAAGGTAAATCTTTGTGGTTCTTCGGTTGATGGTTAAGAGGCTTGCTGCACCTTCTTAGATGTCAAATCGGTTCTATAATCTAGATGCAAAGATGTAAAAATTTTATCCTTTTCAACAAGGATATATTAAGACAATACCAGATAATTGCACTACCAGCATTATGCCCATAGATTTACGGGAATTTTATCAGGCTAGCGATCCCAGCAGAACTCTGTTTGTCAACAATAGCTCTGATAGCAAATATTACATTGATTTTTCCTCGGTACGAGGTGGTGATATTCTTGGCAAGCTGAAGCAAAAAATTACTTTTTTTAAGCCGAATGAACCCACTTGCACGTTATTTACTGGGCATATTGGTTGTGGGAAATCGACAGAACTATTACGGTTACAGGCAGAACTGGAAAAATTAGGCTTCCACGTCGTCTATTTTGAGTCCAGTGACGATTTGGAAATGACCGATGTCGATATTGCTGATGTGCTGCTAGCGATCGCTCGTCGGGTGAGTCAAAGTCTGGATAAAATTACATTGGAGACACCTAACAAGTTTAATGAGTTGCTGCAAGGTGCTTGGAAAGTCTTAAACTCCGAGGTGACGGGGGTAAAAGTTAAGGTTCCGAATGTCGGTGATTTTGGTGTTACCTCTGAAAAAGAAAAATTGTCTCTGTCTGTGGGCATTGGTGAAATCACCGCGAAGATGAAAAATGACCCAACGCTGCGAGAAAAACTCAATCAGTATTTAGCACCGCAAAAAACTAAGCTGTTGGAAGCGATTAATCAAGAATTATTAGAACCGGCCGTGGCTAAACTCAAACAGCAGGGTAAAAATGGTCTGGTGGTAATTGTCGATAATCTTGACCGCATAGATAATCGTGTCAAACCTTGGGGTCGTCCGCAACAGGAATATTTATTTGTCGATCAAGGTGAGTTTTTGACAAGGCTCAATTGTCATCTACTCTACACCATGCCCTTGGCTTTGAAGTTTTCCAACGATTACGGAATGCTAACCCAGCGTTTCCCAGAAGATCCCAAAGTATTACCAATGGTACCTGTACAAAAAACTGATGGCAGTGTTCATGTAGAGGGAATGGCACTGATGCAGCAAATGGTACTAGCTAGAGCTTTTCCTGATTTGACACCAGAGGAGCGTTTAAATAAAGTTACCGAGATTTTTGATAGTACTACTAGCTTAGAGCGGTTATGTCAAATGAGCGGTGGTCATGTGCGCGACGTGCTGAGGCTGCTGAATACCTGGATTATGGAAGAAATGAGTCTTCCCCTAACCCGTGAAACCTTAGAGCAAGTTATTCGTTCTCGTCGGAATGAAATAATGTTGCCGATTTCTGATGATGAGTGGCAATTGTTACGTCATGTCAAGGAAAGGAAAAAGGTCAGTGATGACCAAGGATATCAAAAACTGATTCGCAGTCGGTTTGTCTTTGAATATCGTGATGGTGGTGAGTCTTGGTTTGATGTTAATCCCGTTTTGGCTGAGGCGAAGGAGTTGCAGTAAAGTATCTTTCGCTTACCCACTCACCCGCCTGGGAATAAATTCCGAGGCTAATAGCTAAAGTCCTCTCAAGAGGACTAATAATTGCTTCCAGTCCACTTCAGTGGACTTCAGCTATTAGCCTTGCACTTAAGTGCAAGGCGGGATATGTTGACTCAACGTCAAAATATATGGTAAAAATTCGCACCTGAAAAGCATATTAGCTCTATGAGTCCACAACAACCATCAAAAGATGACCATATAAATAGCGATGTCTACGACGAGCTACGCCTACGCTCTCTGAAACAATTAGCTTGGGCGATCGAATCCTCTGTGGGACAGTTTAAGCTGATTTTGGCACGGTGTAATTATGGCAGTTTGCGCGATCGCTTAATCTCCAGATTGCAAGAAATTTGCCAAGTCGAAATTCGTGTCTTGGCGGTGCAGCAATCTCACAGAACTCTTTATACTGCAATTCAGGAAGAATTTGGCGCAGAAATACCAGGCTGTGTGATGGTTGTGGGTTTGGAATCAGTGCAGAATTTGTCTGTGATGTTAACTTCTGCCAATCAGGTGCGGGAGGAGTTTCGCAAGAATTTTGCTTTTCCCTTAGTGTTGTGGATTGACGATGAAATCTACAAGCAACTAATACAGTTTGCGCCAGATTTGGAAAGTTGGGCAACTACGAGAGATTTTGCCATATCAACACAGGAATTGGTAGATTTTATCATCGAAACCGCTAATCAATGGTTTAGTAATAACTTAAAATTTAGCGTAGATGAATATCTTAAACTGGAGAATGAGTTAGAAGCGGCGCAAAGATATTTACTCAAACAGCCAGAGGTTTATAATTTAGAAATCGAAGCTAATTTAGAATCTTTATTAGGTTTTATCAAACAGATAAATAATCAAAAAGATTCGGCGTTAGAGCATTATCACAACGCTTATAAGCTCTGGCAGCAAAATCATAATTTAGAAAGACAGGCAAAAATCCTCAGTGAGATTGGCTTTTGTTATTATTTAAAAGCTTTTAAACATCAAGATATCAATCATCCAGATTGGCAAGCCACTTGGCATTATATTCAAGAGTATATAAATTTTATTAACCAGTTCCAAAGTCCAGGTTTAATTGCTAATGCAGTAGTTAAATTCGGTGATATCTTGCGAGACTTGCAAAAATGGGAAACGTTGCAGAGTCTTTCAGAACAAGCTTTAGTAATCCATCGAAATAACAACCAACTAAGAGAATTAGCCAAAAATTACGGTTTTTTAGCTGAGGTAGCTTTGGCTCAAAATAACTGGGTGAAAGCAAATCAGTTAGTTAAGCAAGCCTTGGAAGTTTTTGCTGCAATTCCTAATCTGGAGTCAGCGAATATATCAGGGGTTTTAGCTGATATTACCGAAAGGGTTTTAAAATCAAAAGATTTCAGCTTATATAAGTTTATTTTAGGTCGTTCTCAATACCATTTAGGTCAAATTGAACAGGCAACTCTCAGCTTACAAACTGCTAGGGATATCGGTAATCCCTTAGAAGATGTCAGGCTTTACTTGGATATTCTCAGGTTTTTGCAGCAGCTTTATTTTGAGCAAAAAGAATATCTCAAAGCATATAAAATCAAACAGCAACAGCGTTCCATTGAACAGCAATTTGGCTTGCGGGCTTTTATTGGTGCGGGTAGATTAGAAGCTACAAAACAGGCATTTGTCGAGACATTGCGCTCAAACTCTCCCCAAGGAAACATTGCCCCAGAAATTGCTGCATCTGGTCGCCTATTGGATGTAGAACGTTTAATTGAACGCATGGGTCGCCCTGATTATAAGCTGATAGTAATTCATGGGCAATCGGGTGTAGGCAAAAGTTCCCTGGTGAATGCCGGACTAGTGCCAGCTTTAAAGAATAAAGCGATCGGTATTCAAGATTATTTGCCGGTGGTAATGCGCGTTTACACCAACTGGGTGGAAGAGTTGGGGAGGCTTTTGGGAAATGGGGGAGATGAGGGCAGGGGGCAGGGGGCAGGGAGCAGGGGAGAAGGGGATGAGGGGGAGTTAGAACTTCAAGTTTCGACCTCTGAACTCGGAACTTCGACCTCTGAACTCGGACGTTCGACCTCTGAAGTCGGACGTTCGACCTCTGAACTCGGAACTTCGACCTCTGAACTCGGAACTTCGACCTCTGAACTCGGAACTTCGACCTCTGAACTCGGAAGTTCGACTTCTGAACTCGGACGTTCGACCTCTGAACTCGGAAGTTCGACCTTTGAACTCGGAAGTTCGACCTTTGAACTCGGACGTTCGACCTCTGAACTCGGAAGTTCGACCTCTGAACTCGGAACTTCAACCTCAGAGGCTCAACGTTCAGCCTTTGAACTCGGAACTCCGCAATATTTAATATCCAGACTGAAAGAAAACGAACAGCGCAACCTCCGCACGGTGTTAATTTTTGATCAATTTGAGGAATTTTTCTTTGTTTACACCGAACCAGCACAAAGGAAGCAATTCTTTGAGTTTCTGGGAGAGTGTCTGAATGTTCTATCGGTGAAAGTTATCTTATCGCTGCGGGTAGATTACATCCATTACTTGCTAGAGTGCAATGATTTGTCCAGCCTCAAGATTATTGGCAATGACATTCTCAGTAATAATGTGCTTTACAAGTTGGGGAATTTCTCGCGTGCTGATGCGAAGTCAATTATTCAGCGTTTAACTGAAAATACTAGTTTCCGCTTGGAATGTGCTTTAGTTCAACAACTGGTGCAAGATTTAGCCGGGGAATTGGGTGAAGTTCGTCCCATTGAGTTGCAGGTTGTGGGGGCGCAACTGCAAACGGAGAATATTACAACTCTGGCAGAATATCGCAAGGGTGGCACTAAAGACGAATTGGTTAAGCGTTATTTGGATGAAGTTGTTAATGATTGCGGTGTTGAGAATCAGCAAGCAGCAGACATATTACTGTATTTATTGACGGATGAAAAAGGAACTCGCCCCCTAAAGACTCGCGCTGAATTGGAACGCGATTTGCTCCCGTACTTCTCGGAGATCCCCCCAACCCCCCTTAAAAAGGGGGGCTTAATTTCTTCAACCCCCTTTTTAAGGGGGTCGCCGCAGGCGGGGGGATCAGAAACCCCCTTTTTAAGGGGGTCGCCACAGGCGGGGGGATCAGAAACTAGGGCGGAACAAGCTTCTGAAATCAGTAAATTAGATTTAGTGTTAAAGATTTTTGTCCAATCTGGCTTGGTGGTTTTGCTACCAGAAAACCCGGCTGACCGTTATCAACTGGTACATGACTACATCGCCGCCTTTATCCGCCAGCAACAAGAACCGAAGTTAAAGCAGGTAATGGCGGAACTGGAAAAGGAACGAGAACAAAGAAAACTGAGTGACACGAAACTGAATAACTTTCTCAAACGCGCCCTTTTTGGTTCCGTAGCCGCAGGATTAGTATTAGCTGGGTTGGCAGGTTTATCATGGCGATCGGCACTAGAAGCAAATGAGCAAAGAAAGCAAGCCGATATTAATGAAATTAACGCCCTGAATAATTCTTCAGAAGCATTTGTTGCCTCAGGACAACATCCAGATGCCTTAATAGCAGGTTTAAAAGCAAGTGAAAAACTCAAACTTACAGTTTCGGCACAAGAAAGAAACGATACCCGAATGCAAACTGTAGCAACTTTACAGCAAGCGGTTTACTTACAGCTAAACGAGAAGAAAGAAAACCGCGCTATAGACGTAAATACTTTAGAAGGGCATAGCAGTTGGGTCTATAGCGTCGGATTCAGCCCCGATGGCAAGACACTGGCTTTTGGCAGTGAAGACAAGACGATCAAACTCTGGGATGTCAGCACAGGCAAAGCCATCAAAACCCTGACTGGGCATAACAGTTTGGTCAATAGCGTCGGATTCAGCCCCGATGGCAAGACACTGGCTTCTGGCAGTGATGACAACACGATCAAACTCTGGGATGTCAGCACAGGCAAAGCCATCAAAACCCTGACTGGGCATAGCAGTTTGGTCAATACCGTCGGATTCAGCCCCGATGGCAAGACACTGGCTTCTGGCAGTGATGACAACACGATCAAACTCTGGGATGTCAGCACAGGCAAAGCCATCAAAACCCTGACTGGGCATAGCCGTAGGGTCAATAGCGTCGGATTCAGCCCCGATGGCAAGACACTGGCTTCTGGCAGTGTTGACAACACGATCAAACTCTGGGATGTCAGCACAGGCAAAGCCATCAAAACCCTGACTGGGCATAGCAGTTTGGTCAATACCGTCGGATTCAGCCCCGATGGCCAGACACTGGCTTCTGGCAGTTCTGACAACACGATCAAACTCTGGGATGTCAGCACAGGCAAAGCCATCAAAACCCTGACTGGGCATAGCAGTACGGTCATTAGCGTTGGATTCAGCCCCGATGGCAAGACACTGGCTTCTGGCAGTGATGACAAGACGATCAAACTCTGGGATGTCAGCACAGGCAAAGCCATGAAAACCCTGACTGGGCATAGCAGTTTGGTCTATAGCGTTGGATTCAGCCCCGATGGACAGACACTGGCTTCTGGCAGTTTTGACAAGACGATCAAACTCTGGGATATCAGCACAGGCAAAGCCATCAAAACCCTGACTGGGCATAGCAGTACGGTCTATAGCGTTGGATTCAGCCCCGATGGCCAGACACTGGCTTCTGGCAGTGATGACAACACGATCAAACTCTGGGATGTCAGCACAGGCAAAGCCATCAAAACCCTGACTGGGCATAGCAGTAGGGTCATTAGCGTCGGATTCAGCCCCGATGGCAAGACACTGGCTTCTGGCAGTTTTGACAACACGATCAAACTCTGGGATGTCAGCACAGGCAAAGCCATCAAAACCCTGACTGGGCATAGCAGTTTGGTCAATAGCGTCGGATTCAGCCCCGATGGCAAGACACTGGCTTCTGGCAGTTTTGACAACACGATCAAACTCTGGGATGTCAGCACAGGCAAAGCCATCAAAACCCTGACTGGGCATAGCAGTTTGGTCTATAGCGTTGGATTCAGCCCCGATGGACAGACACTGGCTTCTGGCAGTTTTGACAAGACGATCAAACTCTGGGATATCAGCACAGGCAAAGCCATCAAAACCCTGACTGGGCATAGCAGTTGGGTCATTAGCATCGGATTCAGCCCCGATGGCAAGACACTGGCTTCTGGCAGTGTTGACAAGACCGTGATTTTATGGGACTTAGATTTCAATGGTTTATTACTCAGTGGTTGTAACTTGCTGAATAATTACCTGGTTGCCCATCCAGAAGTGTTAGAAGAGTTGCAATCATGCCAAACTCCATCGCGGTTGGTGCTGGGGGCGACAGTGTTAGTCATCCAAGGTGAGAAGCTAGCGCGAAATGATGATATTAATGGCGCTGTTGAAAAGTTTGGCAAAGCCCAGCAGTGGGATAATAAATTAAAGTTTGATTCTCAGGCGAGAGCGAAAGAGTTGGCGAATTAAGCCAAGGTTGATCGCTTAGTTAATGAAGGAAATAGCCGCTTAGAAGAGAAAAAGTTTAAGGAAGCGATCGCAGCTTACACCGAAGCTCTAAAGTTTGATCCGAAAGCCGAAATTCCTGCTGATTCTTGGAATGCAATATGCTGGGACGGGAGTCTGCAAAAACAAGCCGCCGATGTTTTACCAGCCTGTGAAAAAGCCGTTGCCCTTGCACCTAAAGATAGCAATAATCGTGATAGTCGTGGCTTGGCTAGGGCGCTGACAGGCAACTATCAAGGAGCAATTGAGGACTTTGAGGCATTTATCGCTCAGACTGAAGATAAAGATTATAAAGCACAACGGCAGCGCTGGGTGAAAGATTTACGAGCGGGGAAGAATCCGTTTACAGATGCAGAGATTAAAAAGCTACAGAATTAGGGAATTGGGCATGGGGCATTGGGCATTTAATTCTCTTATCTCCTTGTTCTGTATCAATATGGAATAGACAAAATAAATAATCACAAGGTATAAGGATGGCATACAGCGATTTTAGTCTCGCTAAAGTTAAAAAGAGTTTTGATTTAACACTCGATGAAACTCGGAATTTATTTGTTGATACAAAACCTGTTACGCCATCAGAAACTTTCAGAACGATTTTAATCGATTACATACCTTTAGCAACTGCAATTTCAACCGAAAAAGCTAGATCAGAGTTTTTAATTGCACCAATCCTCGCAGAGGTCAGACGATTATTAAATAATAAAATCTCATTGTTCTCTGGAAATGAATTTAATGTTGATGCAACTCAAGACTTACAAGGGTTTTGCGATTACATCTTCAGCAATTCCCAGGAGCAATTATTTATTTCTGCTCCGGTAATGTTTATTTTTGAAGCGAAAAAAGAAGATATTATCGGCGGTCTTGGTCAATGTGTAGCGGCAATGATTGCAGCCCAACTATTCAATCAAAATCAAGGCAATGAAGTTGGGCGGATTTATGGCTCGGTTACTAGTGGAACTAACTGGAAGTTTTTATTTTTAGAAGGGACGACTGTTTATATAGATTCGACTGAGTACTATATTAAAGAAGTTGATAAAATTTTGGGTATTTTATTGCAACCTTTTCAGCCTGTTTTAACTACTGTTTGAATATATAGCAGGTGCTAATGTAACTCACTTGGTCAAGTTTTAAAATTTGCTAAAAAATAAGAGAAGTTAAAAACTCGTCTACCATTACCACGATTCAATTGATATGAGTCTATATTGTCTAGTTCACGGTGCCTTCCAAGCTAGTTGGTGTTGGGATTTGCTAATTCCCTACTTAGAAACACAGGGCCACAAAACTGTAGCAATGGATTTACCAATTGAAAATGCATCTGCTACTTTGTCCCAATTTGCAGATGTAGTAATTCAAGCGCTGCCAAAAACTGATGATGATATTGTCCTAGTCGGTCACTCAATGGCTGGTACTATAATTCCCCTGGTTGCAGAAGCGGTAAAAGTGCGTCAACTAGTATTTGTGGCTGCGCTGATGCCTCATCCCGAAATCAGTACACTCGATCAATTTTCTCATCGTCTTGATTCTGATACGCTTAAATCATTTAATTACCACCCAAAAGAGCCAAGTAAACTGCAACAGTTCCACGATGAACCTGATATGTTTGAACCAGCTTCCGTAGGCAAAGATTATTCAGAGGAAGCAGTATTAAGGGAGTTTTTCTTTCATGATTGTCAACCGGATGTAGCACAGTGGGCAATCTCGAAAAGCCGTTCGCAACAATCTATGGCATATATTTTTGAAACGAATCCTTTAAAAGCTTTGCCAAATGTTGAGCGTAAATATATTGTTTGTACCGATGACCGAATATTGTCTCCTACATGGTCACGCTACGCTTCCCGCAAGCGCTTAGGAGTCGATGCCATTGAACTACCTGCTGGACATTGCCCACACCTGTCTCATCCTGACCTTCTTGCCTCAATATTAACTAGTGATTAATTTTTTGAGCAATTTAAAATCTTTTGCCCAAGTGGCATATTTGAATGGTGCGTTGGCACAGCCCGCTATAGGCATCGCTCATAATAGATGAAGCCCGATAAAGGTAAACTGGTATGGATTGGAGAACTTATATTCATTCAGACCCGAAAATTCTCCTTGGAAAGCCTATCGTCAAAGGAACGCGGCTATCTGTGGAATTCATATTGGGGTTGTTTGCCGAAGGTTGGACAGAACAGCAAGTTACAGAAAGCTATCCAACTCTTAGCGCTTCTGCAATCCAAGCTGTGTTCGCGTTTGCCGCGGAGTGTCTCAAAGAAGATGTATTCTACACACCATTGCTGTCTACTGAGGCCAGGTAATGCGGTTTCTGGCGAATGAGAATTTCCCATTGCCCAGTGTGCGGCTGCTACGGCAAGCGGGTTATGATGTTGCTTCGGTGACAGAGGATTCTCCAGGCATTGAAGATACAGAGGTTTTAACTCGTGGCGCTAATGAGCAACGGGTGATTTTAACGTTTGATCGCGATTACGGCGAACTCATCTATCGCTTAAGATTACCATCACCAACTGGTGTGATTTATTTGCGATTTCGCCCCCATACTCCAGAGGAGCCAGCCACACTATTGTTAAATTTACTAGAGATAGAAGGATTGCAATTTGAGGAGCGGTTCACAGTATTAGAGCGAGATCAGATTCGCCAGCGTCCTTTGCCGTAGTTAAGGAATACCACAAATTCAAAAAGGCTAGAAACCGCTTCAAAGCCGTTTCTAGCCTTAATTTAATTAATGGGCAGTACCAGACTCGAACTGATGACATCCTGCTTGTAAGGCAGGCGCTCTACCAACTGAGCTAACCGCCCGTTTGACTAATCCTTAACTAATATAGCAAAAGATTTCGCATTGCGCTAGTAGTTTCAAGAAAATCTTTTTTTCTCTTATACTGACTCAGTATTGAGTTAACTCAGGATTTAGGATGCCCTCTGGTCGGACGCACGATCGCATTACTATGTATGCTCTGCCGTTCGTGGCGGGCGTTACTTTCTGGCAAACTCGCAGTAGTAATGCGACTTTGTTAGTTGCAGGCGGGTTTCTCTTTGGTGGGCTGATGTTTGGCCCCGATTTGGATATTTACTCTGTGCAATTTCAACGCTGGGGTTTCTTGCGCTGGATTTGGCTACCTTATCAAAAAAGTCTGCGGCATCGTTCTTTTTTATCCCACGGGCCGATTATTGGCACGATTTTGCGAATACTTTATCTGGGGTGTTTGCTTGCTATTTTGGCAATTTTCATTTTAGCGATCGCCGAAAGGTTATGGAATCTAAGCTTTACTTGGCAAGATTTGGGGGGAACTGTGGGGCGATCGCTCGTGCAATACGATACTGAATATATCGCCCTGTTTTTAGGGTTGGAACTCGGTGCGATGAGTCATTCTCTTAGCGATTGGGGCGGTTCGGCTTATAAGCGGTTTAAAAAGCAGGGGGTTCGGGGGTTGCTTCCTAGTGGCAAAATTAAGAAGCGGAAAGTTACAACTCGCGGTAGTCGTCGAGCTACAGTTAGCAGAAAGAGCAACGGAAGAACGACAAAGGACAAATGACAAATGACAAATGACAATGTTGATACTTTGGCGGCATTGCAGGAGTTAATTGAGGTGGTAGCAAAATTGCGATCGCCTGATGGTGGTTGTCCTTGGGATTTGGCTCAAACTCCTGAAACCCTCACCCCTTATGTGATTGAGGAAGCTTATGAGGTGGTGGATGCAATTAAGAGTGGGGATAAAGGTGCGATCGCAGAGGAGTTAGGCGATTTATTATTACAAGTAGTATTGCAAGCCCAAATCGCTAGCGAATCTGGACAATTTTCTCTCAAAGAAATAACTCAGGGGATTTCCCAAAAGTTGATTCGCCGTCATCCCCATGTGTTTGGTGATGTGTCGGTGGCAAGTGTGGATGAGGTGCGGCAAAATTGGGAACAGATTAAAGCGGAGGAGAAAGGTGAAGCATCTCCAGAGGCGCAAAAACTTAGTGCGAAACTCGCTCGTTATGGGCGCACTCTTCCCCCACTGACGGCGGCGATGAAGATTTCCCAAAAGGCTGCGGCGATCGGATTTGAATGGGAAAATATTCAGGGTGTCTGGGATAAGTTTCATGAAGAGTTGGGAGAGTTTCAACAGGCTTTAGCTGAAGAAACACCAGAACGGCAAGAATCAGAATTAGGCGATTTACTGTTTGCAGTGATTCAGCTAGCGCGTTGGCATAATCTCGACCCCAGCGCCGCTTTGCAAGGTACAAATCAGCGCTTTGTCCAGCGATTAGAAAAAATGGAGGCAGTTGTTGATCGCCCCCTTTCTGATTACAGTTTGGATGAGTTAGAAAAGTTATGGCAACACGCAAAAGCTCAACTTGCTAAAGAAGGGAGTGGGGAGTAGGGAGTGGGGAAGAGGCAGGGGGACTCGGGGCCTCCACGGAGTGGGGATTGGGGGAGAGGGGGCAGGGAGCAGGGGGAAATGATCCCTTTCTCTTGCCGTGGAATGAAGGCGTTAATCGGAATAGTTTTACCATTGTACTTTGTCAGCCCACCCTGCATAGTAACGATAGCAGGCAATGACTAACCCCAAGCTACCGAATGAATCTTGTAATGGCTTACCGTTGTCGAGAGTTTCTAGCCGCGCCAACTCATCGATGTTTTGCTCAATTAAGTCAGCTAGCTTGTAAAGCAACTCGCCGCGACGGGTAGCAGATATCTTTCTCCATTCTCCACTAGTGAAAGCAGCACGGGCTGCTTCTACTGCTTTATCTACATCTGCGGCGTCTGCTTCTGAGACTTCACAGATTACCTCGCCTGTAGTCGGGTTGATTGTTTCAAATCGGCAATCGCTAACACTATTTACACACTCATTGTTAATCAACAATTGGGTTGGGCCAATTTTAACCTGTTGTTCTGGTACTGTTGCTGTAACCATCAGGCCCTCCTTAAGTTATAAAAAAATTTTCTTAAATCTACTTATTATGTTTGTTGCTGTACAACCCTATAGGTGGATTTCTTTATAAATTCTTTATTTTAAAATAGTACTTAGAGGTTAAGAGAAGTATATTATTGTGTCTGATTCACTTTGTAGAACTCGTGTTGTCAAGACAAACCTCTACCTTTTGAGCAATAGTTTTGAGAGCACCTTTTAGCGTACAGTTGGGCTTATACTTGCTTGATGTTTACCGTCGTGTGCGCGTTGTAGTCTTAGCAAAGTGAGCAACATGAGTGTAGACGATTTTAGTCAACAAATAGAGACATTTAGCTCACGGGTGACGGGATTATTGCAGAGTGCTGCAAATGAGCCGTACTCGCAACAAGAGCTAACAGCTGAAGCTTTTGAGGAACTGAAAATCACTTTGGAAGAACTGAAAATCGCCTCCGAGGAACTACAAGCAACACGAATGGTAGTCGAGAAGGAGCGTCAGCGATACCAAGAATTATTTGATTTTGCGCCTGATGGTTATTTGGTAACTGATATTAATGGTATTATCCTGGAAGCTAACCGTGCCGCTACCATACACCTCAGTGTTTTACAGCGATTTTTGGTTGGCAAACCGCTACTTACTTTCATTGCCAGACCAGATCATCAAGCTTTTTTTAATTACCTAACTCAGTTGCAGCATCTCGATCGGGGC
Source organism: Nostoc sp. XA010 (assembly GCF_020829625.1). Lineage (GTDB taxonomy): Bacteria > Cyanobacteriota > Cyanobacteriia > Cyanobacteriales > Nostocaceae > Nostoc. Next base: position 115,304 of record NZ_JAIVFX010000002.1, read on the forward strand.
GGGGAATGGGAAGTGTGTTTACAACCACGAAAAAAAATCTGTTTTGATGTTGCTTTGACAGTAGTTACCGTCCGTAACGAGCAAGGTAAGGCAGTTGCTCTACGCTGGCTAATGCGCGACATTACCAAGCGTAAGCGTTTAGAGTCGGAACGCGAACGGTTATTTGCCAGTGAACAAGCCGCCCGGATTGCAGCCCAAGAAGCACAGAGGCGTTCTAATTTTTTGGCTGAAGCAAGTCGTGTCCTGGCATCTTCTTTAGACTACCGTACCACTTTAACCAGTGTCGCGCAATTGGCAGTGCCTACCCTAGCCGATTGGTGTATTGTAGATGTCGTTGAAAATAATTTGACGGTCTTCAATAACCCAGTGATAGCTGCATCTGAACCGCAAAAGGAAGCACTAGTAAGAGAATTGCGACAACGCTATCCAATTCCTGTTGATGCTGATTATGGGCCAGCGAAGGTTTTACGAAGTGGTAAGTCGGAACTTGCTACAAATATTTTTGAGTCGTCATTACATAGAAATGCGTCAAACCAAGAACACCTCAGTCTGCTGCACGAACTCCAACTTAAGTCTCAAATGACTGTGCCATTGGTGGTGCGTGAACGCAAGCTGGGAACAATTATATTTGCATCTGCACAACTAGGACGGCATTACACTATTGTAGACCTGGCAATGGCTGAAGAAGTTGCCCAACGTGCAGCCTCCGCCATTGAAAATGCACAGCTTTATCGCCAAGCCCAGGAAGCTAACCGAATTAAAGACGAATTTTTGGCGATCGTTTCTCACGAACTTCGTACACCTCTCAACTCTATGCTGGGTTGGGTTCAAATAATCCGTAATCGAAGATTGGACGAGGCAAGTACCTTTAAGGCACTAGGAACAATCGAGCGGAATGCTAAACTTCAGGGCAAACTGATTGAAGATATCCTGGATGTTTCACGCATTATACAAGGTAAAGTCCGTTTAAATCTCCGTAAAGTTGATCTTGTACTTGTAATTAACGCGGCCATTGAAGCTATATATCCCACATCTGAAATTAAGGATATTCAAATTGAGTCTAACCTTGATTCTTCAGTAGGTGAGGTTATGGGTGATTCAGAACGCTTGCAACAAGTGGTCTGGAATTTGCTCTCTAACGCTGTCAAATTTACACCCAGTGGAGGGCGAGTTGAAGTACATCTAAAGCAGGTAAACTCAAATGCCCAGATAACTGTTTCAGATACAGGTAAGGGAATTAGTGCTGACTTTCTACCTTTTATATTTGAGCGCTTTCGTCAAGCTGATAGCACAACTACTAGAGCAGAGGGTGGTTTGGGGCTGGGACTGTCAATTGTGCGCTACATAGTAGAAATGCACTCAGGCACTGTCCACGCAGCTAGCGAAGGGGAAGGACGGGGAGCAGCATTTACAATGTTGTTGCCAACTATAGAATTGCAACAACAGCAAATTCAAGAGAGTGAAGTAGAAACCGATCATCTCTCAGCGCTGATAGGTTTGCAAATACTCGTTGTAGATGACAATGCTGATACTCGTGAGTTAGTTTCCTTTATTTTGCAACAGTCTGGAGCAGATGTGACATCGGTTAGCTCAGTAGCTGAAGCTTTAGAAGCGCTGGTACGATTAAAGCCAGATGTTTTAGTCAGTGATATCGGAATGCCAGATGAAGATGGTTATGCGCTGATTCGCAAAGTGCGAATCAGCGAAGCAGCTCGAGGAAAAAAAATTCCAGCTGTAGCACTGACGGCCTTTGCGAGAGATGAAGAGTGCAAGCTGGCTCTGCAAGCTGGATTCCACGTTCACCTATCCAAGCCAATCGAGCCAGATAAGTTAGTGACTGTGGTGGCGAACCTGGTTAAAGGCAGCCAACAAGTTTAATGCATAAGTAAGCTCTCGGTAGCAAATGTTGTCGCTGATCAAGCAAATGCGATCGCTGATCAAGCAAATGTTGTCGCTGATCTAACAAATGCGATCGCTGATCAAGCAAATGATGTCGCTGATCAAGCAAATGATGTCGCTAATCAAACAAATGCTGTCGCTGATCAAGCAAATGATGTCGCTGATCAAGCAAATGCTGTCGCCGATCAAGCAAATGTTGTCGCTGATGTAGCAAATGCGATCGCTGATGTAGCAAATGTTGTCGCTGATGTAGCAAATGTTGTCGCGCCGCTAATCGCAAAGACGGCGTTTTACCCCCCTTAATCCCCCCTTAGAAAGGGGGGAAACAGGAAATTTAGTTCCCTCCCCAATACATACGGGGAGGGTTAGGGTGGGGTAACGCGGATCGTAATGGGAAGCCAGAGAACTGAATATCACGTTTTGACAAGAGTTTCACGTTAAGTTGACACGCATGGGCAAAGACAAGCCCCTATGGTAAATCTATATACCAGGGTTTTCGTGAATTGGTATAATTTATAAGCTGCATTAAAAAAAGGAGGCAGTTTCTTACTACCTCCCAACAAATTAAAGCTTGGATGGACTGAGAAATGCTTTAACAAGCAGGCTAGAAACTCAGCTAGCTGCTCAAGAAGATAATCAAAACCACTCCCAGGATATATCGATCCACGACCAAGGATGAATGACCTCTAATCGTGATTGCAATGACATAGCATCTCCTTAACATAGGAGTGGTATTTGATCCATCACTACTCAATAGATCCAGGGTTCGTGATCACAATTTTGTAAAAATTCAAATATTGGCAGTATAAATTATTTACTTAAGGAAAAGACTAGAGAAACATAAATTACGATGTCTCTCTAGTCTCCGGTACGCATAAATCATTTTTAAGACTTTCAAATAAGCTATGTAATAATACTTATAATGTTTTTATGGCTGTAATTTTACTACCTTTAATTTACCTGTGTTCGATAATCATAGAGTAAATGTTTTAAACCAAGTTTTGCTTCACCCGATCAGAGTAATCATTAATTACCCAAATGGTTCACCCGATTGGGGGAAGACGATAAGCAATGATGAACTGACATTGATAAGATGAGGAAAAAGTAAAGATTTGTACTATGACTATTGTTAACATTGTTTCTCCCCTAATTGCGATCGCAGGACAAACCCGCCAAGCTGCAAGTAAACTAGCAATTCTCTCCACTGAAGCAAAAAATCAAGCGATTGAAGCGATCGCTCAAGCTTTAGAATCAGCTAGAGATGACATTTTACATGCAAATATTGCTGATTGTGAAGCTGCTACTGCCGAAGGAATTCCCAAGCCACTTTATAAACGCTTGCAGTTGGATGAACATAAATTAAGAGATGCGATCGCTGGGGTACGAGATGTTGGTAAGCTAGCTGATCCTATCGGTAAAGTGCAGATTCACCGCGAACTTGACACTGGTTTAATTCTCAAGCGAATTACTTGTCCTTTAGGTGTTTTGGGAATTATTTTTGAAGCACGTCCAGAGGCGGCGATTCAAATTGTTTCCTTAGCGATTAAATCGGGTAATGGCGTGATTCTCAAATGTGGAAAAGAAGCGGTACGTTCTTGTGAAGCGATAGTTAAGGCAATTAAACAAGGATTATCTCAAACTGCTGTTAACCCTGATGCAGTGCAGTTACTCACAACTAGGGAAGAAACTTTAGAACTTTTGAAGTTAGATAAATATGTAGATTTAATTATTCCCAGAGGTTCTAATTCCTTTGTGCGCTTTGTGCAAGAAAATACACGAATTCCTGTATTAGGTCACGCCGATGGTGTTTGTCATCTTTATATAGATAAAGTGGCAGATATTTCTAAAGCAGTTCCGATTACAGTAGATGCCAAAGCGCAATATCCGGCTGTTTGTAATGCAATTGAAACTTTGCTAGTTCACCAATCAATTGCTAGAGAGTTTTTACCAAAAGTTGCTGAGGCTTTGCAAGAACGCCATGTGGAATTAAGAGGTGATAAACGCACATTGGAAATTTTACCAAATATCCTAGCTGCAACAGAAATAGATTGGGAAACAGAATACAGCGATTTTATTTTGTCTATTAAAATTGTAGATTCTTTAGAACGTGCGATCGCGCATATTAACGAATATGGTTCTCGTCATACTGACGCGATTATTACTGAAGATTCAGCATCTGTGGAAACTTTCTTTGGGTTGGTAAATTCAGCCAATATATTCCACAATTGTTCTACCAGATTTGCTGATGGTTTCCGCTATGGTTTCGGTGCAGAAGTAGGAATTAGTACGCAACAAATGCCTCCCCGTGGGCCTGTTGGGTTAGAAGGATTAGTTACATATAAATATCAAATGACTGGCGATGGTCATATTGTAGCTACTTACACCGGGGGGAATGCTAAAGCTTTTACTCATGAGGATTTGGGGTAAAGTATTCTCAGATATAGGACCCATATTTGATTTTTGAACAAAACTCAGTACACCTTTATTCCTTCTTCCCAGTCCCCAGTCCCTTACCTCCACGAGTGATTCAGAAATCAAAGACGCTCGATAGCGCAGCGTAAAGCCTACGGCATGGCTTCGCTTAGAGCGACGCAGGAGCGTCTGACTCGCTACCGCTTCGCTATCGGATTGCTATATCACAAATACTACATAACTAAAAAAAGTGGGTATTAGCGGTTGCATCTTACAGAGAATTCTTTATGACCGTTATGAGTGAAACTGTCTATATTGAAACCAGCATAGTAGGATATCTAACTGCTAGGCCCAGCAACAACTTGATTCTCATGGCAAATTTGGAAGCTACGCGCGAATGGTGGGACACTCGCCGAAATCATTTCAACCTCTATATCTCTCAAGTGGTTTTGGATGAGGTGGCGCGAGGTGATATTGAGATGGCGACTAGGCGACTTGAGATACTCTCTGATTTTCCATTACTCGAAGTAAATAAAGCTGTACAAGATTTAGCAGCGCAATTTCTCACAAGAAGCAATCTTCCACCCAAAGCTGCTGATGATGCACTTCATATTGCTGTGACTACAGTTTACGGTTTGAACTATCTGTTAACGTGGAATTGTAAACATATTGCTAATGCTCAGATGCAGAAAAAATTATTACAGATTAGTCTTGAAGCTGGGTACGAGCTACCAACAATTTGTACACCTTATGAATTAATGGGAGAATAAAAATGTGGAAAGATGAAGTTCTGGAAGAGATTTACAGAATTCGAGAAGAACACGCCAAGTTGTTTAACTACGATTTACAAGCAATTTGTGATGATTTGCAAAAGAAGCAAGCTGTTAGTGGAAGGAAAATAATCTCAGTACCACTCAAACAACCAAGTCAGCAGTCTAACAAATAGCTGCACCCTAACCAAGCAAATTTTAGTGATTGAGTGTTGCAAAATCATCGGTGGCTGATAAATTAGCTATTAAACTAATGCTTTGAGTAATGCCTGAAGTTTAAGTTGCACCTCTGCAAACTCCTTGTCAGGATCAGATCCCGCCACGATACCAGCACCAGCATACAATCTCGCGCGATCGCCATCAATTAATGCTGAACGAATTCCCACAATAAACTCGCAGTTTCCCTGAGAATCTATCCAACCCAGAGGTGCAGCATACAAACCTCTTTCAAAGTTTTCATAACGCCGAATTTCTGCACAGGCTACATCTCGTGCTGCACCAGCAACGGCTGGTGTAGGATGCAATTGGGCGACAATCTTTAATGGATGTATATTAGCGGGAACTGTAGCACTGATTGGTGTCCATAAATGCTGGATATTCGATAATTGTCGCAGGCGTGGTGCTAATATTTGCGGTAATAAACCTAGCTGGCATAGGCGTTGTGTAATGAAATCAAGCACCAGTGAATGTTCGTGCTTTTCTTTTTCACTATTAAGCAAGCGATTGGCATTAGCTGCATCTTCAGCAGGGGTTTTACCTCGTGGTGCAGAACCAGCTAAAGCATCAGTGATTAACTGCTGATTATTAATACTAATTAATCTTTCTGGACTTGCACCAATAAAGTTTTGTCCTTTGCCATTACTTGTAGAAAAAATATAACAATTAGGATGTATTTGCCTAAGATTATTTAAAGATTTAACTAAGTTAAAGTGGTTGCTTGATTTTACATCTAATATATCTGCGAGGACAATCTTGCTTAAATGACTAGACCTAATTTTTTCTAAAACAGATACTACTGAACGTTTAAATTGAGTAGCATTTGTGACAGATTTCTTGTAGAAGGTTGCTGGGAAACAATCAATATTAGCAGAGTAATATTCTAAAGATTGGATAAATTTAATTTTATTTTGGACATTCTCTAATAACCTTTGAATATTTACACTTTCTTTGATAATTATATTTGTTACTAATATGCAACGCTGATTTTTAACAGCTACTTGCCAACGTGGAAGAAAGATGGTCGCAGATGGAAATGGATAATCTACTTGGGCATTTTTATCAAAAAAGCTGAAATAACAAAAAAAGTGAGGCCCAGAAAAAGGTTGATTAGCGTTACCAAAATTAATTATATTTTTTAGACGAGATTTGATAAAATATTCAGCTTGAGTAAAACGTTCTGCACCATCAATCTGTAATTTTGCTACAGAATCAATTGCTGCGATCGCTTCTCCTTTACCTTTATCCTCAAAGTAAAAATTTATTTCATTTGCTTGTGTTAGTTTATCTAATACAAGTAAAGGGTCAACTAAATCGATCTCCTGAGAGATACTGACAATTTGCTTGCAATTACTTTTGACGCACTTTTCTTGCACTGCTACCAAAAATTGATATAAATCTTTGTGTACAGAGAGGTTGTTACGACATGGTGAAACTGTCATGGATCTATAGTAAATTTTTTTTAAGTTAACTTCCTAAAGTGTAATTAATCGTGGTCGTATTTCTACAGGTAACATATTAAGTTATCATTTCACCAGCGTAGGAATTGCATTGTCTATGGTGTTCCCAGACCCTGACAAGCCAGTTCCAGCCCAAGCTGGAACATGAGAGTAGAGTGTAAACAACACAAGGTTAATGAGCCACAGTCAAAGTAGCAGTTGTTTTTAGCCCATAAATATCTAGTACAGCACGGGTACAAAAGCGACCAGTCCAACAGTTCAAAAACCCAAATCATAATTTTTTTGACTTTTGACTTTTAACTTTTGACTTCCGCGTAGCGGTGCGTCTATTTAAATTATAAAATCTCAAGTGTAAGTAATTTTCCAGTAATTTGATTAATCACCACTGATGACAACTAAGCAGATTTTATATCCCAACACTAAGTTATGGATGGCAGCGATTAAACCGCCAATGTACAGTGTTGCCATTATGCCTATTTGGGTAGGAACAGCAGTAGCATTTGCCGAAACTAAAAATCTTAATGGTGCGGTATTTTCTACTTTTGTAGCTTCGGCAATCTTAATTCTAGCCTGGGAAAATATCAGTAATGATGTCTTTGATTCTGAAACAGGTATCGATCAAAATAAGCACCATTCTCTGGTTAACTTAACAGATAATAAGCCATTAATATTTTGGATAGGAAATTTGTGTTTAGGTTTGGGGTTGCTGGGCATACTAGCGATCGCTCTTTGGCAACAAGACCTAACTGTTATCGGCATAATTTTACTATGCTGTGGTTTGGGTTATATGTACCAAGGGCCTCCTTTTCGCTTAGGATATCAGGGTTTAGGTGAGATCCTTTGCTTTTTTGCCTTTGGCCCCTTAGCAGTGGAGGCAGCATACTACAGCCAAACCCAAACTTGGTCAATGACAAGTTTAGCAGTCTCAGTCATTGTCGGGATTGCCACAACCTTAATTTTGTTTTGCTCACACTTTCACCAAGTTAAGGATGACATAGCCGCAGGCAAGCGATCGCCTATCGTCCGTCTAGGAACCCAAAAAGGGGCCCAACTCCTAGTTTGGTTTACTGCTAGCATTTATCCCCTCACCTTGCTATTTGTGCTATTGGGAATTTCTCCAGCTTGGACGTTATTGAGTTGGGTGAGTTTACCGTTTGCTGTCAAATTATGCCGCCATGTTCAAGAAAATCACAACCAGCCAGACAAAGTTAGTAACTGTAAATTTATTGCCGTAGCCGTGCATTTCTGGGCTTGCTTGCTACTTGGACTGGGATTTGTGCTTTAGTTGGGCATTGGGCATTGGGCATTGGGCATTGGGGCAGAGGGAGAATGACTAATGACTAATGGCTACAGATTTGAATTTCGTCCTTATCAGCGAAGATTTGTGCGAACACTGACTACCAATCATGGTAATTGGGATATTCGTGAAGGTATTATCCTCCGGCTTACCGATGAATCAGGTAAAGTCGGCTGGGGAGAAATCGCCCCCATTAGCTGGTTCGGTTCCGAAACCCTAGAAGAAGCTTTAGATTTTTGTCGCCAACTCCCAAGAGAAATCACAGACGAGATAATTTTCTCAATACCAGATGAGTTACCTACTTGTCAATTTGGCTTTGAGTCAGCTTATGAGATGGGAAGTGAGGAGTGGGGAATGGGGAGTGGGGGAAATGAGGGAGATAATTTTATAACTCCTAACTCCTCACTCCTAACTCCTAACTCCTCACTCCTAACTCCTAGCTCCTCACTCCTCACTCCTCACTCACTTTTCTACAGTGCGTTATTACCAGCAGGGGAAGCGGCTTTAAATCAATGGGAAACGTTGTGGCAGCAGGGATATCACACATTTAAGTGGAAAATTGGTGTGTATGCGATCGCTGATGAACTAGAAATTTTTGAGTCACTGATAGACACCTTACCAGACTTTAGCAAACTGCGATTAGATGCCAACGGTGGACTCAGCTATGAAGAAGCTAACTTATGGCTGCGGACTTGCGACAATCTCAAGGCGAATGCAGAACTACCCGTAGAAATTGAATTTATCGAACAACCCTTACCCGTTGAGCAATTTCAGGAAATATTGGAATTGAGTACGAGTTATGAAACTGCGATCGCAATAGATGAATCTGTTGCCACACTTAGGCAACTCGCCGCTTGTTATCAACAAGGTTGGCGAGGGATTTTTGTGATCAAGCCTGGGATAGTTGGATCGCCATCTCGTCTGAGAAACTTTTGTCACCAGCATAAAATTGATACTGTATTTTCATCAGTATTTGAAACTGCGATCGGTAGACTTGCAGCACTCCAGCTAGCGGCGGAATTATCCCGAAACAATAGGGCAGTTGGTTTTGGTATCGACCATTTTTTAGAACAAGAAGAAACATGGCTTCAAAGTCTATGGAACGACCTTTAAACTGTCTTAATAACCTAACTCAGGATGATTGGCTTATTGGTTACAACAGCCATCAATTTAATCAGATAGCTCAAGAATTATATTTACAACTAACACAATTATCAGCGTATGGAATACCACCAAAAATCATCTTAGCTGAACGCAAACCAGTACGATTTTTAGCAAGTTTCATTGCCGCTTGTGCAGCTAATTGTCCAATTTTTATTTGTAACCCCGACTGGGGAACACAAGAATGGCAGCAAGTCTTTGATTTAGTACAGCCAAATATTATTTTGGGAATAGGCAATAGCGAATGGGAAATAAGAAATAACGATAATTACCAATGCCCCATGCCCCATTGCATTATGATTCCCACAGGTGGTTCATCCGGGCAGATTAAATTTGCCATCCATACTTGGGAAACTCTCATCGCATCTGTAAAAGGATTTACAGAATACTTTCAACTAAAACAAGTCAATTCATTTTGTGTATTACCGCTATATCACGTTAGCGGTTTAATGCAATTTATGCGCTCTTTTACCACCGGAGGTAAACTAGCTATTCTGCCATTCAAAGCAGTAGAAACAGGTAAAATATTCAATATTAAACAATCAGAATTTTTAATATCTTTAGTTCCAACGCAGTTACAAAGACTCCTGCAAAATCCCGAATTAACTGAATGGCTAACCCAATTTAACACTGTACTTCTGGGAGGTGCGCCAGCATGGAACGAACTATTAGAGAAAGCCAGATCTCATCGCATTCGGTTAGCACTTACTTATGGCATGACAGAAACTGCTTCTCAAATTGCGACCCTCAAACCAGATGATTTTCTCAGTGGTATAATTAGCAGTGGTAAAATTCTTCCCCATGCAAAAGTAACTATTCGCAATCAGCAAGGCGATATTTTAAATTTAAATGAAATTGGAAATATCACCATTCAGGCTCAATCTTTAGCCCTTGGGTACTATCCTATAACCAGAGAAAATCAAGCTGATTTCCAAGTAGATGATTTAGGCTTTTTAGACGAGCAAGGTCATTTAAATATTGTCGGACGTAACAGCGACAAAATTATTACAGGTGGAGAAAATATTTACCCAGCAGAGATTGAATCAGCTATACAAGCAACTCAATTAGTTGCTGATATTTGTGTAATCGGCATCCCAGATAAACATTGGGGACAAGCCTTAACAGCGATTTATATTCCCAACAAATCAAATACCTCTGCTTTAAAAATCCAAACCCTACTCAAAGACAAACTCAGCAAATTTAAAATTCCAAAATATTGGATTCCCCAACAAAATCTACCTCGCAACTCCCAAGGTAAAATTAACCACCAACAATTACAGCAAATAGCCAGAGAATTCCTCCAAAATTCCATCACATAATCTCTCTAGACTTTCTTCTCTCTGCGCTCTCTGCGTCTCTGTGGTTCATTCCCAACCACTGAATAATCTCATCAGGTAATTCCTGCTTACTTCTACTACTTGCATCAATACAAACATGCCTAGTAATAGCCTTAGCAACCATCACCTCAGTCACTGTAATTTCGTAAGTAATTTCAAACTTATCACCACCTATTTTTTGGGGAATTAAACTAATCAGTAACTTGTCCCCGCCAAACATAGGGCGTAAAAAATCGACACTAGCATGAACAATGGGGAAAGCTACAGATGGATTAGTAAAAAACTCTTTGAGATTAATACTTGATGCTTCTAGAGATTCTTCATAAGCTTCATGGCAAAAACTCAAAACATTAGCAAAATAAACTACCCCAGCAGCATCAGTATCTTGAAAACGAACCGTGCGGTTATAAGTAAAAGACATTTTTGACAATTAATTAAGTATTAAAAAAACAGCAGGTTTATCGCCTGCTCTACAAAGTAATTATATTGCAACTAAGTATTCTAGCAGAAGCGATCGCTATGATTTAGCGCATCTTCATACAAAATTGGGATTACGCGCCACCTTTAGTTAGTTTAAGACAAGGTAATCAATAATTTAAAATTTCAAGTAAACAGACTTTTAAAACAACTTCATCAACCCGGTACATTAAAAAAAGCCGATTTTTTTTTAATGTATACTATCCCTTAAATTAAACTTGATGTAGTCTTGCCATCGAAGTAATTAATCTAAAATTTATGCAGCCAAATCTTCTAACCAATAGGTCAAAGCAGATGGTAAATGTGTTTGTTCTGCTACTGGTTTCCTCATTTTGCTGGCAAAATTCAGTGAAGGCGCAGTCTCAGTCAAATACGCAACTTTTGCCGTTTTTTGATAATATAGATAACCTGGTTCCTGTTCGTTTGCCCGCAGGGCAACAGGCAGATATCACACCACCTCCACCATTGCTAAATCCTTTTGACAAGGCTGTACTAAAACTCTGCGGCCCTATTGGTACAAGAGTTAGTTATAATAATTTTAAACAATTGTTATCTTATTACCCAGATGTGTTGCAGAAACTTCAGCAAGCTAGCGGCGGTGAACTGCGTTCTGGGCGTAATAATAAAGCACAATTTCTCGATGATTTAACCAATATTTGGTTTCAACGTCGAGGGTTTGAGCATATATTTTGTGGGGAAATATATAACGCCAATGATATTGGTGGCTTACATTTTAACGGCAGATATTTACAACTACAAAATGAAAGAATAAGCGGACGGTTGCCAAATAATCAGGGACGAGAGGAAGTTGTACCTGGAGTCATTTATACAATGGGTGTAGTAATTAAGCAGAAAAATAGGACAGTAACAGATGTCATCAAAGGCTATAGCTACCTCAGCAATGCTGAAGAAATGCTTTTAGATGCCACCAAAATATTTAAACTCCAAGGTAATAATGAGGGAGCGTGTATTTATAATGTACGTGACCGAGAAACGGGTCAATCGTTTCCTACAGTTTTTGTTAGAGAAGAAAAAGCAATCATTACCTATTACCCTGATGCTACTCCTCAAGGTGCAAAATGTAAAATTTAAAATTTCTAGATTGTCTGCAATAAGAGTATAGAGAAAAGACATGATCTTAGAAACACACCGCTTGCTAATGCGTGATTTTGTAGAGGCAGACTGGCAGGCGGTTTTTACTTATCAATCTGATCCTTTGTACTTGCGTTACAGCTATTGGACGCATCGCACACAAAAGGATGTTTGTGAATTTGTCCAGATGTTTATTGGTCAGCAAAAAGAGCAACCAAGAACAAAGTTTCAGTTAGCTATTATCCTAAAATCAGAAAATCAGCTTATTGGTAATTGTGGTATCCGTGTAAATGACCCGGAAATGCGGGAAGCAAATATCGGCTATGAATTAAACACTCAGTATTGGGCACACGGTTATGCAACAGAGGCAGCACAAGCCATTTTAAAGTTCGGCTTTGAAGAACTAGAAATGCATCGTATCTGGTCTTGGTGTGTTGCACAGAATGTTGCTTCTGTAAGGGTATTAGAAAAAATTGGTATGCGTTGTGAGGGTAATCTGCGAGAAAAAGAATTAATCAAAGGCAAATGGTACGACAATTTTCTTTACGCTATCCTTGACCACGAGTGGAAAGCAAAGTAATACTGCTTCTATGAGCTACCTCAGAGACAATATCGTAAATTGCTGGGAAATTGAGGGTAAGACAAATTCAGAGGGTCACAGACATGACCAACACTATCCTCAATTTCCAAACAGCTACCGGACACGAAATTTTAGCAGCAGCAGGTAAAAAATATCTTCGGCCTGGTGGACGAATAGCCACGGAGAAATTATTTCAGTGGGCAAACTTTCAGCCTGGAGAGACAGTTTTAGAGCTAGGTTCTAGCTTTGGATATAGTGCGATCGCTTTAGCAAAAAGCTACCATGTCAAAGTAGTAGGCGTTGAAAAAAATCCTGATAGTGTAGCTTGTGCGCGTGCTAATATCTGCGCTGCTGGGTTAGAAAATCAAGTCGAAATAATTGAAGGTAATATTTTCAACCTAGAGGCAATCTCAGGAAAGTTTGATTATGTATTGGCAGAAGCCATTCTCACAATGCAATCCCCATTGGGAAAAACCAAGATTTTAGCTGAAATTCATAATCGGCTCAAACCGGGAGGTAAATTCCTCTCCCATGAACTCTTAGCCACTGACAAAGAAGAACAAATTCATGTTGACTTAGCACGAGTAATTCGAGTTAATTCTACACCACTTTCAGAATCCAACTGGATTACGGCTTTTGTAAAAGCAGGGTTGCAAGTAGAGCAATGCCAAACTGACTCAATGAATTTATTGAATTTAAAGCGGATGTTTCAAGATGAAGGTATTCTTAACACAATTCGGATTTTGTGGAAGATATTGACGCAGAGAAATATTCGCAAACGGGTTTTAGAAATTCACCAAGTTTTTCATAAATACCAACACGAATTAGGCTACATCATTTTGTGTGCTGTTGCCTAGTAAGATAATTTATTCCCAAAATTATCACCTGATAAATACCGATAATTTTTGAATGATTTTCAACCCTTGTTTACGGTTAATAATCCGAAAATACTATGACAAATTCAATCAAAACTAGCACATCTTTTATTACCCAACTACGAGAACAAATTGAATACCCCAGCGCAGGAGTTCTCAGCAAAGTACTGCTAAAAGATAACGCTTGTCAATACACTTTATTTTGTCTAGCAGCTAACACTGATATTTCGGAGCATACCTCCACTCGTAATGCCACTATCAACGTAATCGAAGGCAGAGGTTTACTTACTTTATCTGGAGAAGATATTGCACTTAAAGCTGGTGTTTTTGTCTTTATGCCTGCTAATGCACCTCATGCTTTAAAAGCTGAAGAAAACCTGACATTTCTGCTCACACTTTCTGAGAAAGTTGCAGATAGTAATTAGTTATCTATGGAGTCTTAAAAAATGCGATCGCTACTTTTAAGTTTTGCTGAAAACTTGAATTTTTCTGAAACTCAGTTGGAAGAAATACTATCACAGCCTCTAACTAAAGTTCTCAATTCGCCTGAGTTGCAGCAAGCATTAAGCAGCTTAGATACTAATTTACTTAAGGAAACCTTACCCACAGCAGGAGGAGTTTTAGCTAAGGAATTACCACCTTTCTACAACTGGCTAAAAGATGAGTTAGGAGTTAAGCGGGTTCCTGATAGTCCTGATCACACAACGACATGGGTAATTGGTTTCCTCCATAATCAAGAAAGTTTAACTCATTTAGTTGAGTTACACCGTCCAGTACCTCGTCCGGCTTTAGAAGCGTCTATTCCCCGCTTGATAAGGATGTTTGAAGGTGTCGAAGACGCGCAAGTTCGGCAAGAATGGCAAAAAGCGATCGCAGCTCTATGTTTAGTTTTAGTTGTTGCTGCACGCGAAGAAGATAGAGCAGCTGTAGCAGTCTGATAACTCTTTACGGAAAATTAACCTTATGAAATCTGCCTCCGCAGGTTTTTTCTGTGAAACCGCGAATTGTATTCGTCAGATCAAATCTATATCTCCAGATGCGATCGCATCCAATTTATCCGCATCAAATATTGTAATCGTTCCACCCCGACTATAGGCAATTACTGGTTTGAGACTTTTAATTAACCGCACGCATTCTTCGTAAGTAATGCCGCTACTCCGAGCCATGCGATAATAAGATAATTTGACTTTTAAACACTCGCCTTGTGAAGTTGATTCAGTTCCAGATTCAGCAGCAAAATATTGAATTAATCTGGCAAGGCGAACAATAGCTCTTTCAGACACTAAGCCGTGAACTGTCTCATGTAATTGCTGAATTCGACTGTTAAAAACCATCAGCATTCGTAATGCAATTTCAGGATTTTGCCCAATAGCTTTTAATAAAGTATCTCGCTCTACAGTCAGTATTTCACAATCAAATTCAGCAGTCACAGTTGCCGGAGAAATTCCATTTCCCAATAAAGCAGGAGCCGCAAAAATTTCCCCAGCAGCTAGGGCGCGGAGAATCGTCTCTTTGCCCGTTGTTGCTGTTTTGGTAACTTGAATTGCTCCACTGACAACAGCATAGAGTTTTGCTGGTAAGACATCGCCCTCATGTAAAATAATCTCACCTTTGCGATATCGTTGCACCTGAGTATAAGGTTGCAAACTTATCTTTTCTGCTGTTTCTAAACCTGCAAACACAATTATTTGTGAAAGTTGCTCCAGGGATGCCTGCATGATTAGCCCTATATTGCAAAGGCTGGACGATGATGAATCCAAGGGTTAGCTGCTTCTAATTGTGCTGCTAGGCTGATCAGTGTAGCCTCAGCAGCAGGTTTACCAATTAGCTGCACACTCATGGGCAAACCATTACTATCAAAGCCTACAGGAATTGCGATCGCAGGTTGTCCAGTTGCATTCGCAGGCGGACAAGGAGCAACCCACTCAATAATATTTTGGAATGTCTCTTCTGGACTCAGAGAAGCCCATTCCCCAACGCGAATAGGTGAATGTAAATAAATTGGCAATACCAGCACATCCACAGTATCGAAAAACGCCACAATTTGCCGTGCCACTACCTGCATTTGAGAAACTGCTTGCAAATACTCAGGAACAGAACCTGTGCGTGCAAATAACCAGCGATTCACTGGCTGCATGGCTTCAACAGGAAGTCCTGATGCAGCTATCCCAGCTTGCCAGACGATTTGAAATGGTTCAACTAAACCACTAAAATCTGGAGATTTCTGTTCAACGTGGTGGCCGAGTTGTTCTAATAACTGGACTGTTTGGCGGACACCTTGCTGACAGTTAGCGTCAGCTTCTCCCAAAGGAGAAATACTAGTGTCAAAGGCAATTCGCAAAGCACCGAGTTTTGTCTCAGTAGCGGCGAGAAATGATGGTTCGGGATCTGGCAACCAGTAAGGATCGCCTGTTGTATAGCCAGAGATGGTATCCAAAAGCGCAGCAGCATCAGCCACAGTCCGGGCGATTGGACCGTTGACGGCAATTCCAGCGAGGCGTTCGCCTACGGGTGCTTTACTAACCCTGCCCCTGGATGGCTTAATTCCCACCAAACCACAACAAGCCGCAGGCCCCCGAATTGAGCCACCGCCATCTGAACCTTGAGCGATCGCACACAATCCCCCTGCTACCGCCGCCGCCGCCCCACCACTGGAACCGCCAGGAGTGTATTCTAAATTCCACGGATTTCTGGCTGGGGGAAAACCCATAGGTTCACTGTATGGAAACGAACCTAATTCGGAAGTAGCTGTTTTACCGAGAATAGTAAACCCAGCTTGCTTAATCCGCGTCACAATTCCATCATCATAATTAGGGATATTGTTCAGTAATGCCGGATTTCCGTAAGTACAGGTAACACCTGCTACAGCATTGAGGTCTTTAATGGAAATCGGCACACCAAAAAATGGCGGTAGTTCTGAAGTAGTTGTCAATAATTCTGTTTTGGCTTTGGCATCTGCGATCGCTAATTCTGCCGTCACCGTAAAATAACTTCCTAATTGGGGGTTCAACTGCCCAATCCGTTCTAAATATATTTCCACCAACTCTAGCGGTGATACTTCCCGGCGACGAATTAATTGCGCCAACTCTAGCGCTGGGGTAAATGCTAAATCAACTTCATTCATAGGTTAGTGAATGGGTAATTTTGTTTTTCTCTGAGATTTTTAAACGGAAATTGTTACTTTAGGTGGATTTACGGGAACTATACATTTTATAGCTCCTGAGATTTGTCATTCAACTAGGATGCTCAGATGCAACAGGCCTGCTTACTCAAGCCATTTTAATTGTTTCACATAAACTTTCGACAAATCCCTAAGGGGTACTTATGGCTAACCTAGAAAAACTTGTTAGTGAATTACCAACACTGATTCAGAGCCTAAAACTGACTATTGGCGATTCTAATCAAATCATGGAGCAAATTATCCTGATCAATAATGCTCAGGAACAACTACGGAATATTAAGAAATTAATTGCTCAGGAATTGAAATTTGAGAATATCAAAGGTTCTGCGATCGCTACACTTCCTCGAATAGGTACTGTAGCTAGTTTGTTTATGCCTAGTGTGGGATTAGTAGATCCTGCGATCGCAGAAAAATTTGGCCACTCAAAAACTAAAATTTCATTAACTGAACTACAATCAAAAATTGATGGCTGGATTGAATGGGGTTATTTTTTGCAGGCAATAGCTACTGATATTCTCAGTGATGTTCCGTTTGTAAATCAACTAAATTCTGATATTAATCATCTAAGCATACGCACCAAATTTCAGATTATTGCTGAAAATTTAAAAAACAACTTATTTTTTGAAGATTTTAATATTGTAGAGCGTCAAATTCAAAAAATAAGCAATTATCAAAATGAATTATTAGAACTACAACAGAAGTTAAATTATGTTTTTGATACTATTAAAAATAGCCGTAGTTTATTAAATATTTTATTAGGTGTATCTGCTTTTTGCGGAAAATCTGGTTTCGCCTTAGAGTGGTTAGATGATGACCACGAATTAATTATATCGAGCGATGGTAAATTTCAAGAATTAACAGATATTCTCAATGATTGTGATTATTTCCAAGAACAAATTGCTACTTTAATTATTCAGGGTGATACTTTAAGGGAACAGGCAGAACAAGCCATAAAAAAGATTGAACAAGAAAGTACTAAAGAGCCAATTATTAGCCAGCATGCAGAAATAGTACCATTTTCGACACAAAAAATAGTACGTTCAGCTTTGCTCATAGCCTCAAGTTTATTAATCTTAGGTTTTGGTGGTTGGAAAATTAAAGAGCAAAGTCTACAATTGCAGCAGATGAGTCTAAGCTTAACTCAAGAAGAGAGTGCGATCACAAAGTTTAAATCTGCTCAAAAACTTGGTATGGAAGCTGCTTCTCTGGTTCAAAAACCACCGCATCCTTTACAAGTCTGGCAACAAGCAGAAACTAAATGGCATCAGGCAATAATCTTGTTAGGTAGTATTCCTAATGAAACATCAGTTTCTGAGCGAGCAAAGAAGAAATTGGCTTACTATCGAATTAACTATAAATCAATAAGTCAAAGAGTGTTAATTGAAAAGAAAGCCTTAGCAAACTTAGAGTCAGCCCAAAAACTAGCAATAGAAGCTAATTTATTTGTACAAAATTCGCCTCATTCACTATTAGTTCGGTAGGAAGCGTAAGACAAATGGCAACAGGCAATCGATTTATGAGAGGATGTTTTAAAAGTCTCAGAAGATATAATTTTGGTGTTCTCATTTAGGTTAACTTTGACGATAAATCAAGGTTTTAGCGATGTATTGAGATACATTGTTCTCCTAACTAAGAAAGCAAAAGAGCCTTTTAAAACATCCTCTTAGTTACTCTATGAGTTTGATAGAATTGATTGGAGTTAAATCGTAATAACCATACTGACCCTGATATAGAGTAAACGGACAATTGGTTCCATTCGAGTTTTTACATAGCAGAACCGAAGCGCCTCCGGTCTGGTTGTTGTACACCCAGTGGTAATTGTACTGATTATAGAGTTTGTAAGTACCGTAGCGGTAATATTTATTGCTAGGCGTAGAAGTATCAATGTAAGCATTCTCTGCATAAATGCAAACGTACCCAGATGGGCATTTATATTTAGTTTGCGCTTGTGCAGGAGATGTAGCAGTCGTACCGAGCAACAGCAAAGCGCTCAAAGACAATAAGCTAGAACCTATTGAACTTAAAAGTTTCATAAAATTCTTCGCAATAGCTAATACCTACAATTTAAAAAATAAACTACAAATTCCAAGAATTACGAAAATTGTTTACTAATTTTTACAATCCCTAAACTAATCTTCCAATCCTGCCAAATCCCCCAACCTCAAATTACATTTTGTAAACATATTATGTAGTACACACTTTATTTTTGCTACATCAGCAATATGAACCCAAGGATTTATATGATGAACTTAAGTTCAACATTACTCTACACAAGCTAAAGAAACACTTCCTATTTATAAAACTAACTATGCGGCGATCAGATAAATAATTCAAAACTAAAAAACGATTACAATATTTATGATTTCTCTAAGAAGTCACGAATCCGAGCCTTTCGATTTTTGTAAAAAAATTAAGAGGTAAATCGCCTTCTTTTGACGCTTCACCTCTCTCAACAACAGATAATTACAACTAAAAATTACAGCTTAGAACG
Source organism: Nostoc sp. XA010 (assembly GCF_020829625.1). Lineage (GTDB taxonomy): Bacteria > Cyanobacteriota > Cyanobacteriia > Cyanobacteriales > Nostocaceae > Nostoc. The sequence goes on from NZ_JAIVFX010000002.1 coordinate 134,552, forward strand.
GTCAGTCAAAATCTCATAACCAGTCTCTGTCACCAAAACTGTATGCTCAAACTGAGCAGACAAAGAATTATCCACAGTAACTGCTGTCCAACGGTCAGATAATGTCCGGGTGTGTCTAGAACCTGCATTTAAAATTGGCTCAATTGCTAGCGTCATCCCCGCACGGAGTTTAACATTTGGCATCTCGCGGGTACGGTAGTTGAATACTGAAGGTTCTTCGTGCAAGTTACGACCGACACCGTGTCCAGTGAATTCTTCAACTATACTAAAACCGTTAACTTTAACATGGTCTTCAATTGCTCCAGCTAAGTCAAGCAGGTATGCACCCGCCTTAACTTGTTCAATGCCTTTATATAAAGCTTCTTCTGCTACGCAAATTAGTTTAGCGGCTTCTTGGCTCACTTCACCAACAGCAATCGAGATGCAAGAATCACCATGAAAGCCTTGGTAATAAGCGCCCGTATCTACTTTTAAAACATCCCCCACGCGAATTACTTTCTTGGGACTAGGAATGCCATGCACTGCTTCATTGTTAATGCTGGAGCAAATAGAACCTGGAAAACCGTGATATCCTTTAAAACTTGGTGTTGCACCCATTTCGCGGATACGTTTTTCTGCATAAACATCCAAATCAGCCGTGGTCATTCCTGGCTTTACTATCTCGGAAATTTCTTTTAGGACAGTTGCCACAATTGTCGCTGATTGCCGCATGATTTCAATTTCACGCGGCGATTTAATTTCAATTCCTCGGCGCTGTTTTTTCGATGTTCCAGGCTGAGTTGCTTGAGGAAGTAAGTTACTGAAAATGTTCATGGGAAATTAATAATTACTGGTGGCTCTGACACTGAGTATTAATGCTTTCTCTAGATTACTTGAGAAATAATATCTATAATTTAAGTTATTTTAATCCCTGATAGGGATTCTTCCAGTTTAGCCGCTAACGTATATATAGTAACATATTTGCCTACTCTTGATATGTTGGGATTGAATCAAAATCGCCATAACTTATTATTTGCAGCACCTATGAAACTGAGATAAACTATCTTTAATTGAAACATTAGATAGCTGTCAAATACTGAGTCGAATAATTTTTAATTCTTGATGGCAATTTCTCCAGTCATACCTGCTTCGGTATGTCTTGCTATTGGACAACGTAAGCCATAAGTACTAGATTTCAGGGAAATACCCATTCTGCCTCAGCACCCGGCTTGAGTTCCAGTTCGTGAATGGCTCTTACTTATTCTTTATATTATCCATACCTAATGCCCATCTCTACTACTGGTCAAGTTTAAATTGATGGGTAAGCAAGTTTGTAGTAAGGACTTTAGTCCTTACTACAAACCCTCAATAGCTTGGACATTGTACTACCTAATGCTTTTTTCTGCTAAAACAGATGGCCCAGCAGTAACAACTACGATTTGATCTGGGTGAAGTAACTCACGAGCCGCTTGATTAACTTGAGTAAGGCTGACTTTCTGGATTTTGTCAGTGAAGGAGTGCAATTCTCCTTTATCTAGTCCATACACCTCATTCATCAGAATTCTATCTGTTAATTCCTCTGGGTTTGCCAGCAAAACGTTGTAGTTGCTGATGAGGGTGCGTTTTGCTGTTTCTACTTCTAGCGCAGTGACACCTTGTTGATGGATTTGCTGTAGTATTTGGCGGGTGCTAGCGATCGCTTTTCTGCTATCTTCAGGACTAGTTTGCATTTCTATCAAAAATGTGCCTGCATTCTTCCCGGCTTGGAAGGAGCTATAAATTCCATAGCTCAAACCTTGGCGATCGCGCACTTCTGCACCTAGTCTACTAGATAAGGTATCGCCTCCCAAAATCTGGTTCAATACTAAGGCTGCGTGAAACCGAGGATCATAACGGTTAATGCCTGTGTAACCCATATATGTCACAGCTTGGGCTTTACCTGGTAAAACTGGGTTGACACGAACTATTTTCTGTGGCATTAACACCGGAGGATATTTTAATGTCGGTGCTTGGCCGCTCACTTCCCAGTTACCAAACTCATTTTTAATCAGCGATCGCACTTTGTCTAGATCAAAATCTCCCACTAGCGCCAACACTGTCGTGTCTGGACGATAATGTTTAGCTTTGAAATCAATCACATCTTGGCGCTGAATCTTCTGTAAACTCTCCTCTGTGGGAAAAGTATGTAAGGGATGTTTTTTCGGGTAAATTGACTGAACAAATACTCTTCTGGCTACTTCTGATGGCTCATCTAACTCCTGTTGTAAGTCAGTTAAAGTTTGTTGGCGATGCAGTTCCAACTCTTTGGCTGGAAAGGTACTATTTTTAACAACATCTGCCAATATCTCAAGGAGTATCGGCAAATCAAGAGCTAAACTATCACCCTCGATATGCACACCTTCGCGGTAGGAGTGAAAGTCTAAACTCGCCCCTCGTTCTGCCAAGAGTTTGGCAATAGTTAAGTCATCCTTGCTCTTAGTGCCATTTAGCAAATTGTCTGCCACAAAAGCAGCCAGTCCAGCTTTATCCTCTGGATCAAATTCCGTCCCGGCTTTAATGTGTCCGCTTAGGGTAACAGTGGGAGTACTCCGATCGGGTAACAGTAATAACCGCAAACCGTTGGTAAATTTAAATTCCTGTGGTAATACTTGGGCGATTGCATCTGTAGCCAAATCCACAGGCGGTAAGTACTTCATCACCTCAGAAGGAAGCACAGGTGCGCCAGGAGAAAAATTCTCTGTAGTTTGGGCTGAGTCTGGTTTATCACCAACTCCTGTTATCTGCTTCTGAGTTGGTTCAAAAAAGCCTACTGTCCTGGCTTCTTTTGTCAAGTATTTGTTAATCACAGCAACAACATCCGTGGGCTTTACCAGACTGACAGCAGCCAAATAGCGGTCTGTGTAGCGATAATCACCAACTGTTGTTTCATCAGTGCCCAAGCGCATTGCTTGAGAGGTGATATCACGGTTACTCAAAATTACATCTGCTGTTAATTGGGTTTTGGCTCGTTCTACTTCCTCATAGGTCACGCCTTTTTCTGCTACATTAGCGATCGCGCTACTCAACACTGAGTCAATTTTTTTCAAATCTTGTTTAGAACTAGCCGTCACCAATACCTCATACCAACCAGATTCTCGCAAACTGGTAACGGAGGCTGTAACCTCACTAGCTAAACCTGATTCCACCAATGCCTGATAAAGTCTAGAATTCCGTCCCTCTGTCAAGATGTAATCCATTACATCCAGCGCAGGCACATCTGGTTGATTTGCATCCGGTAGCGGATACACCGCTTGTAACAGCCGCCCTGCTCCCGGTTCTCGCAATACGATGGGAGTGCTGTTAGCGGATAGCTTAGGTTTAGCCCGTGCTGTTAGCGGATAGCTTAGGTTTAGCCCGTGCTGAGTGCTGAGTGATGGAGAAATAACTCCTGCCCCCTGCCCCCTGGGTACTTTGCCAAATACCTCTTTAACTATTTCCAGGGTATTTGCAGTTTGAAAATCTCCAACAATTACTAAGACGGCATTATCGGGACTGTAAAAATTGCGGTAATATTTTTCTACCTGCTCAACCTCAAATTTCTCGACATCAGCTTTAGTGCCACCTACCGGCAAACCATAAGCATGGTTGGGAAACACGGACTGCATGACGGCGCGATTGAGGCGATATTCTGGGCTATTTTCGTAACCCTGCAACTCCGAAACTACTACCCGCTTCTCATTCGCCAGTTGTTCTGGCTCAATCTGGGAATTTTGCATCCTGTCTGCCTCCAGCACTAAGAGCGCTTTCAGCTTGTTTCGTTCCACAGTACCGTAATATGCAGTTTGATCGTAGCTGGTGAAAGCATTGGAATCACTACCTAAAGCACTAAACAAACGACCAAATTGAATTGGACGGTTTAGAGTACCTTTAAACATCATGTGTTCCAACTGGTGGGCAATGCCATTCACGCCCGGTTCTTCGTTGCGTGAGCCAACCTTGTACCACACCTGCACCGTCACTACTGGCGCAGTATGCACTTCCTTTGTCAGGACAGTTAGACCATTCTCCAGCACTGTCTTACGGACATTTTGTGTCAGTGTTGAGGGCATTATTCTTTTTGCTAGCAAGGTTGATTGATATTTTTCTTTGTTAGATATGGCTGGATGTTGGCTATGAGCAGGTTTATTGCTTAACAAAAAAACCGTTACTAGCCATAAGCTTAAAAATAATAACGGCAAAGGATATTTATAATATCTGGAAAATCCATACATATATTTAGCAAATTATGTAAATTAAATTACATAGTTATTTTGGGAAGTGACGTTAGTTTAATCTGCCCAAAAAATTTGTAGCCTCAGTAACAATACAGAAAAACAATATATTAGCAATAAAGGTAATAAAAAAGTTAAATGCTAAATTATGGGAGTTTTGCTAAAACTCGAATGAATTCCAGAGGTAAGCCATCAGTATCGGCGATGAAAGCCACTTCGTAAATGCGATCGCCTATTTGCTGTTGTGTCGGTTCTAAAAGTACTTTCAACGGTTGTAATTCTTCAGTTTGACTCTCAGCCGCCAGCAACACACGCTCTTGTAAATTTGTCAACCAGCTAGGTAAATCTGGTGTAATCTCAGTTAAATCGAACGAGAGATGATAATACCCAACATAATGCTCGTCAGCAAACGCATCTGGGGCTGGTTTTGGTTCGGGAATTTGGATCAGTTCAATTCTGCCGCCCAATCCTTCCATCCAACAAGCTAGGGTGTAGCCTGTAGTAAAGCGTTCTGAAATTGTAAACCCTAAATGTTCGTAGAAAGCGATCGCTCGATGAATATTGGCAGTCCGAATAGAAGCGTGGTGCATAATTAGTCCTTAGTCCTTAGTCATTAGTCATTTGTCCTTTGTTATTCACTAATGACAAATGACTAATGACAAATGACCATTACTCAAACAACCTGAAATAAGGGTAGCGTACAGGGACACCAGGCTCTTTTTCCAAGTCAAAATTAATCACTTCCCAACAGGGATCATCTGAGGCATCGGGGCTAAACTCCACGGGTAAGCCATATAAACGCGCAGCAGTAGCTTCTGGTTGTCCAGAACGCCAAGGTGTGCTGCGTTCCAAATAGCCACTCATCAATTCCTGATAGCGTCGAGCAATAATTACTCTTGTTGCTCGAAAGCCTTGGGTATAGAGCTTATCTAATGCTTCGTGAATTTCAAAGCGAATACCATCGGGATGAGTATGCTGTCTATACCATTCATTATTCCACCTCCGCCAATGACGCCCCGATTGCAAATGGATTAACTCTCCATTTTTGGGATTAGCTTCAAACGCGCCATGACGCGTACACAAATAGGTATCTGTTAATGTCAGCGCCGGAATAGTCTGGCGACAATGGGGACACTGTATTTCAGGCCCAAACATCGGGTACTGCAAGCCTGGATTCATCATGAAGTGCGTACAAACATAATTTTGTCTTCACCAGCGCTAGTGTATTGGATTATACACTTTGGCTCCACCACTTTGGGTTACTTGGTCATTGCTGCACAGACACGGAGTTGCAGCAGCAACAATGCTCACTAGTGTTTTCCTCACTGTAGAGGCTTGACGCTGTGATATCCTAGTTGTGCAACCAGCCTCAAAGGTTGGAGTTTTTCCAGTGTTCCTGGGTACCATATTCATATTCTATCGTGTCTACCGCTTCTTACTGGACATCTCCTGATTTTTCTCAAGCTGCCTTCATCGCAGCCAACGCTGTTGTTATGGGTTCGGTAAATATAGCAGCAGGGGTAAGCATTTGGTATGGAGCAGTGGTTAGGGGAGATGTGGAACGCATTGAAATTGGCGAATGCACAAATATTCAGGATGGTGCAATTTTACATGGCGATCCTGGTTTTCCCACAATTTTAGAAGATCATGTCACTGTAGGACATCGCGCTGTGGTACATTCCGCTTACATTGAGCGTGGAAGTTTGATTGGCATAGGCGCAGTGATTTTAGACGGGGTAAGAGTGGGCGCTGGTAGCATTATCGGTGCTGGTGCAGTGCTAACTAAAAATGTACCGCCTTTGTCCCTAGTTGTCGGTATTCCTGGCAAAATATTACGCCAAGTAACAGAGGCTGAAGCCGCAGAACTGATTGAACACGCTAAACGTTACCAAAAGTTAGCTTTAGTTCATGCTGGTAAAGGTACTGATATTGGTTTTAGCAAGGCTTAGGGAGTGGGGAGAAATCAATTCAAAATGACGCTCGCGGACTCGCTAACGCTGCGCTAACAAAATTCAAAATTCAAAATTAAAGAACTCCTGTCTTCAGCAAAACGCAAGACAGCAAGAACTGCCTCCTATGCCTAATGCCCAATGCCCAATGCCCAACTAATTTAATCATTCTTTACATATCTACTTGGAAAAGTTGCCCACTTCAGCTAAAAATAAAAATGAGAGCAGTTGACAAAACTTTAATTTCTACTTAAGAGAGGGGTTCTAGATATGGATATCGATTACCGTATAGCAATCGTTTTAGCACCAGTGGTCATTGCTGCTAGCTGGGCAGTGTTTAATATTGGCGCTGCGGCTTTAAGACAAATTCAAGGCTTTTTGGATAGAGAAGCTTAAATTCGGCTCAATATTATCAATCTGCAACCGGCTGTTTCTCTTCACAGAGGCAGTCGGTTTTATTCATAATGATTAATTGAGCATTAGGCATGAGGCATTGGGCATTGAAAAGAGGCAGAGAAGAGGAATTTTCCCCCTGCTCCCTGCCCCCTGCCCCCTGCTCCCCCATCCCCCACTCCCCACTCCCCCATCCTTGGATATCGATTCTGTAATACAACCCCTGCAACGCTTTGGTGTCCATCTGGGACTCGATCGCATCCTCAACCTTTTAGCAAATCTTGGTAATCCTCATCACCAAGTTCCAGTAATTCATGTTGCTGGCACTAATGGTAAAGGTTCAGTCTGTGCCTATCTTTCCTCGGTACTCACTGAGGCTGGTTATCGTACAGGACGTTATACTTCCCCGCATTTAGTCGATTGGACAGAACGTATTTGTTTGAATGAAGAGCCAATTTCTTCTGAGGAATTGAGTCAATTATTCCAACAAGTCCAAGCGGTTATTCGCCCTGAAGACGAATCGGCAACTCAGTTTGAAGTAATTACGGCGGCTGCTTGGTTATATTTTGCCCAGCAGCAAGTTGATGTGGCTGTGGTAGAAGTCGGACTAGGAGGGCGCTTGGATGCTACCAATGTTTGTCTAAAACCCCTCGTTACGATCATCACTTCCATTAGCCGGGAACACTGGCAGCAACTTGGCCCTACCGTTGCTGACATAGCTAGAGAAAAAGCTGGTATCCTCAAACCTGGATGTGCCGTTGTGGTTGGAGCATTACCACCAGAGGCAGAGAAAGTTGTGCGATCGCGTGCCTTAGAATTACAATGCCCGATTTTTACGCCTCAACCCGCCCGTCAAATCGCTACAGGATGGGCAGAATATCAAAATATTCAAAATTCAAAGTTAATTAAATACCCTTTACCATTAGCGGGACAAATTCAATTAGCAAATTCAGCTTTAGCTTTAGCTGCTTTAGAAATTCTCCAACAACAGGGTTGGCAGATTTCCGAAGAAGCCATAACTAATGGCATGGCAAAAACTAAATGGCCGGGGCGGATGCAATGGACTACCTGGAAAAACCATAAATTATTACTTGATGGCGCTCATAATACCGCCGCCGCCCAAGTTCTTCGCCAGTATGTCGATAGCTTAGACGCAGTTAACCTTAAGCCAGTCAATTGGGTTATGGGAATGTTTGCCGATAAGGATCATGCTGATATTTTTGCCGCCTTACTGCGCCCAGGCGATCGCCTTTTTTTAGTACCAATACCAACAGAGTCTTGGCCAGGTAGAACTTCTGCTGATTTAGACTACTTGGCAAACCTAGCTTACAACCTCTGTCCCGAATTAAGCGATCGCCAAATCCATCCAGATTTATTCACAGCAGTAGAAACCGCAACCTCAACCACGGACTATTTAACCGTTTTATGTGGTTCCCTTTATCTAGTAGGCGATTTTTTACAAAAGGGGAGTAGGGAATAGGGCACAAGAGGCGAAGGGGCAGGGAGCAGGGGGGAGAATAAAAACTACCTCTTTCTCCTCTGCTCCCTGCCCCCTGCTCCCTTGCTTCTTCCCCACTCCCCACTCCCCAAATTTATCTTTGATCCCACTCCTGCGCCGCATCCTCTACAGCTTTATCTACAGTCTTCTGCCCTAACATTGCTGCTTGCAAGTTTTCGTAAACCGCCTTTTGCAGTTTCTTGGAATCCTTCAAAGTAGGGGTTAATATTTCTGCCTGTTGCAGTTGTTGGGCAGTAATAACTCGTGCTTTTTCTACTGTTGAAGCATTAGCTGGAACATCTTTAAAGTAACTATCAGACAATGCTTTGATTGTAGAAGGTAGGACATTTGCAGCTTTAGCAAAAGCTAACTGATTTTCGTCATTGGTGACAAATAAAGCAAACTTAACAGAAGCGTCTGGTTGTTTGCTATCACGGGGAATAACCATATTCATAACCGCGACATTTTTCTTACCTGTGTCACCAGTGAGTTGAGGTGCTATTCCCGAAGCTTGAGCAATTTTCGGGGCATTATTAGCGATCGTTTTCAGAAACTCTGGCCCAGAAGCTAGAAACGCAGTCTCTCCAGATTGGTATAAATCGATCGCGTGGCGATGTCCTTGCGTCAAAGCTTCTTTAGGAAGTAAGCCTTTTTTATACAAGTCTACCCAATACTGAAACGCTGCCTTACCTGGTGCTGAATTAAACGCGGCTTTCCCCTCAGCATCTATTAAAGTAACTCCCATTTGCACGAAAGATTCCAGCACTTCACCAGAATCTTGCGGTACGAAAGTCACAAAAAAGGCATATTTGCCAGTTTTATCTTTAATTTGTTGGGCTGCTTGTGCCAATTCTGCGTAGGTTGCAGGCGGTTTATTGATACCTGCCTGTTTTAATAAATCGGTGTTATAAATGGTTAGCCGTGTGGTGAGATACCAGGGAATCCCAAAACTCTTGCCATTAAGCGTACAAGATTCCCAGATATTCGGTAGATAGGAGGAACGTACATCGTTTGGGACTTTCGCATCTAAATCTAACCAGGCATTTCGTCCCGCAAGTTGGGAAGCAAAACCCGGATTTAGGTTAACTACATCAGGTGGCGTTTTTGCTGAGACAGCTGTTAAAATTTTGTTCTCCATCGCCGCCCAAGGTACATCGACCCAGTTAATCTTTATACCTGGATTTTGCGATTCAAAATTTGTAATTAGGTTTTTGAAGTAGTCGGTAAATTGAGGTTGGAGTTGCATCGTCCAAAACTCAATAGTTGCCGCTCCAGAAGCAGCCTGTTTTGTACCTGTACCAACATTACTTGTGCTGCAACTTACAATCCAACTGGTTAATAAGCCAAGTAGTGTAAAAGCAACAAGTTGTTTAAATTTTCGCAATTGAATCATTTTCCCAGTATTTTTACGCTTGCTCAGTGTGAAAAGCTTAGATCAGAATTGTCGAGATTATAGGCTAAATAAATTACCCGTAGAGACGTAAATATATTACGCCTCTACCCACAACAAATTTAAATTTTCAATTTAGCAGTCCATCGGGCACAAATGTGGTAAAAAGCTTCAAAAGTCTGTTTGGCAAGTCAAAAAAAGGGGTTGGCATTGAACTTGCTCCCGAACGGGTGAATGTAGTTCAGCTACGCAAGCAGGGTCAAGGCTTGAAGCTAGAAACCTTTACATCGGTAGCAGTTCCAGAAGGCGTAGTTATCGATGGTCAAATCACCGACCCCGCAGCAATGGCGCAATTAATCCAGCAGGCGCTAGCTGAGAGCAAAATCAAAACTTCTCGCGTTGCCACTGGTGTACCAGGGCGAGATTCCATCGTTCGGATTATACCAGTGCCAGCAGAGTTAGATGATAAAGAACTGCGAGAAATGGTGCTGAACCATGAAGCAGGTTTATATTTACCCTATCCTCGTGAAGAGGCTGATGTAGATTATCAGAAACTTGGGTACTTTCAAGATGAGGATGGCATTGAAAAAGTACACGTACTCCTAGTTGCCACCCGTAAGGAGATAACGGATACATATATCAGTACATTCGAGCAGGCAGGATTACAAATCGATGTTTTAGAAATTAACAGTTTTGCTTTGATTCGGACTATTCGTGAACAATTGCGACAATTTGGGCCGCAAGAAGCAGCAGTACTAGTTGATATAGAGTTCGACAGTACAGAAATCGCCATCATCGTTAACGGAGTGCCGCAATTTTCGCGCACAGTCCCAATTGGGACTTATCAAATGCAAACTGCTTTAGCAAGGGCAATGAGCTTACCCACATCACGAGATATGGAACTGTTACACGGAATGGTAATTCCCCAAACATCTGTAGACGGCGTAAAAACTGGGGTTACTGAAATCAATCCTGGTATGGCAGCCATATTGAGAGTATTGGGAGAACTAACGGATGAACTGCGCCGTTCCATCGATTTTTACCTCAATCAAAGTGAAAATTTGGAGGTAGCGCAGATTATATTAGCTGGCCCAGGAGGTGGACTCCAACAGCTAGATGAATTCTTTACCCAACGATTGAGCTTGCCAACTACCCAAATAGATCCAATCGGGGCTTTGTCCTTGGAAGTTGACACTGATAAATATCCACAGGTGGAACGCTCTGGCTTGGCGATCGTACTTGGTCTAGGAATGCGGGAGGTGTAACAAAATGTACAGCCTAGATGTTAACTTTCTTAAAGATCGCCCAGCATATCAGAAAAAGCCTAAGAGATCGGGAGGAATATCCCTAAAGTTTCCTACGGGGGATTTAACACCACTTTATGCGGGAGTTGCAGTAGGTGTAGTCCTTCCAGCTTTATTGGGAATTGCTTGCTGGTTGTTGCAGGGGAAGATTGTTGAATTAGATGGTCAAATTGCACAACTAGACCAAGAAAACAAGAGGTTAGATACAGAAATAGGAAATATTAATAAAATCAAAGACGAGACGAAGGCAGTTAAAGGGGAAACCCAAGCTTTAGTCACTGTATTTGATCAAATTCGACCTTGGTCAGCAATGCTGCAAGATTTGCGCGATCGCATTCCAGCAGCAGTGCAAATTAAGACCATCAAGCAAACCCCACCCATTCCGGCAGTGGAAGGGAAGCCAGCAAACAATCCCGCCGGAGGGTTAGAAATTACCGGATTGGCTCGTTCTTTTAACGATGTCAATGATTTTTTATTGAGTCTACAAGAGTCTCAATTCTTGAAGTCCACAGAAAGCAGAATTCTGACGGCAACGTTAGTAGATGCTCCCTTACCACCAGGTGTGGGTCAACCTGCTAATGGTGTAACAATTAAGCCCCCACAGGTAGTTGAATACACTATTCAATCGAGTATGAACGATGTTCCAGCTTCGGAATTAATCCGGGAGTTAGAAAAAAAAGGCACAGTGGGGTTAGTGACTCGAATTCGTAGTATCCAACAAACAGGAGTCATTTCAAAATGACGCTGAGTGATGATTTAAATTTTGGCGAACAAGGTGGGGAATTCGATCAGGCAACGCCAGCATTCCCCGTGCTATTTGGTATTGCCTTCACACCAAAAATTATTGGCATATTGGTGGGGGTAATTGGTTTAGCAGGAGCAGGTTATATATTTTTAAACCTGCTGATGCCAGCTTTTGAAAGCTATCAGCAACAGCAAGCCAAAAGCTCTGAACTGCAAGGGCAAATTGAGCAAAAAAAAGCCAGTATCAAAGAAATAGGCAAAGTTAAAGACGAGCTAGCACAGGCAAAACAGCAAAAAGTTCAGGTTTTAGGTTTATTCGCTAACGAAAAAAGCTTAGATACATTGCTGTTGGATCTGAACCGCTTAGTTGAGTCTGGCAATGTTTCAACTTCTATGAATGTAGTAAGAGCGAAACTGAAGAAATTTGTGCCAGTTTCCCAAAAACCAGAACCAGTTACCGATGGAACTCTAGGACTACAGGTTGACGGTAAGCTGCAACGCAGCAATATCAATGCCGAAATTACAGGAACTTATGAGCAAACACAATCGATAATGCGTAACATTGAGCGTTTACAGCCTTTGTTAATAGTTAAAGATTATCAAGCAACTTTGGCTCCAGTAGAGTCAAGATCCCCATTGGATAAAACGCCGATGCAGGTTGGGCCAGCAGCTATTAATACATCATTCCAGTTACAGGTATTGATGCCACTTACTCCAGAAGAAATAGCCGCCGCCGCAGCGGCCGCAGCAGCTAAAACTGCTCCGAAAAAGTAGTCAACTTAGAGCCAGGGCGAATAGAATTCGCACGCCAGTTGCTCATGGGGGAAACCCCCAAGACCGCACTGGCTTGGCTGCACAGGCAAAGTCCGCCTCCGCGGACTAAGGAAAAATTGAGGGTTTGAAACCCACGGAGGTGGGTTTTGTTTGTGTAGATGCGGTTTCTAACCGCCGATTTTACTCAGAATTGTTTGTAAACAAGGTTTTATAAAGTGAGGAATGAACTGTGAAACAGCTTCACGGTAATAGTTTTATATTAGGTACTGCCGCTTTTGTATTTTTGGCAGCTCAACCAGTATGGGCACAAATTAGTCAAATTACTAATGTCCAATTAAATCCAGTTAATGGTGGAATTAGCGTTGCTTTGAAAACTTCTTCAGGGTCGCGCCCCCAAGTTTTCACTACAAAAAGAGGCAAGGCTTTAGTCGCAGATATTATCAATACTCAATTACGATTACCACAAGGTAATAGCTTTCGTCAAGATAACCCAGCACCAGGAATTGCATCTGTTGAGGTTAATCAGCTTGATGCCAATAGCATTCGGGTGACGGTAATGGGCAGCAACAATACGCCTAATAGTCAACCTGTGGTGCGATCGCAAAATGGAATTACACTCAGCTTTAGTCCATCCGCAGGCACTATAGCATCAGCACCAACGCCAACAGCGCAAACTTTCACAGCACCGCCTGTTGCGACTCCAGCCCAACCTGGTCAAAAGCCAGGGGTTCTCGTTCCCAACCCGGAAATTACCATTGACGGACAACCTGCACAAGCGGCTGGGTCAGGTCAACCTGTAAGTCAGGCTCCAGCTTTCTTACCTAGAGCCGTCGCCCCACCGGTGGGAGATATTGCCATTTCTAATACTGATGCTTCTCCTAGCAGTATTGACTTAGGAACTCAGGAACGTGTACCCCGCTTAGTACTGCGAGATGCGCCTGTGCGTGAGGTTTTGTCACTGCTTGCCCGTGCTGCTAATTTGAACTTGGCTTATATCGGAGGTGAGCAAGGTGCTGGTGCTGCTGCTAATGCACCAGCAACTTCTCAAACAATCTCCCTAGATATAGAAAACGAGCCAGTGCAAGATGTGTTTAACTACGTCTTGCGCCTGAGTGGTTTGGAAGCTAACCGCAGTAATCGCACGGTTTTTGTTGGGCCTAAACTACCTAATTCCACCCGTGACATGGTTATGCGTAGCCTGCGACTGAATCAGGTGTCAGTGGGAGTTGCCCTGAACTTTTTGGTAGGCTTGGGAGCAGAAAGTGCCGTCAGCCGCGAACGACAAGTTACCAGTGTTAATGCTGTGCCTGTTGGGGCTGGAGCTACGCCTATCACCCAAACTCAGACCACCACGGAAAGCAGAGTTGAAACTCAACGCGTTAATTTTACAGACTCTAGTCCATTACTTAGAGGTTTACAAGCATTAGGAGATGAGCGCACCAATTCCCTGACCTTGATTGGCCCTCCTCGGCTAGTTGAGATGGCAATGGGTCAACTAACTCAGCTTGATATTCGTCGTCGTCAGGTGGTAGTTAACGTAAAGATTATTGATGTTAACCTCTTGAACACCCAGGACTACAACACTAGCTTTTCCTTCGGGGTTGGTAACAACTACTTTACAAATGATGGCGGTGCAGCATCTTTGAATTTTGGCGGTTCCAGACCAGCTACAAGAGCTGAAGCATCAACCAGTGTGACTAGTACACCTACAACTGTTAATCCACTTCAAAGCTCAAATATTTTTCTAAACCCAAATGCAGGAACAGCTAGCGCTGGCGTAAACTCTAATCCACTACAACCAGGTATTACAGCATTTACACCAGGAACAAGTACAACTTCAATTGTGCCAACTGCAATTGATCCTGTTACTGGTACACCGACTCAGTTTCAGCAGCAAACTATTACAACCCCTTCAACAACTACATTCGGCTTGCCCACCATATTTCAGTTCCCTAGACGTCTTCTGGCTAGCTTGCAGGCTCAAGTACAAAATGGCAACGCCAAGATTTTGACTGACCCAACCTTAATTGTCCAAGAAGGTCAAACCGCTAATGTCAACCTGACTCAGGAAGTGGTAGGCAATATTACAAGGGAAATAGTTCGCGATGCGAATCTTGCTACAGAAACGATTTCAGCAGAAAAAGAGCGAGTAGGTTTAACCCTAGCTGTTAAAGTTGAACGAATTGACGACAATGGTTTTGTCTCTCTATCGGTAGCCCCCGTTGTCAAAGCACCCCAAGCTCCAGCTACTATCAACGTTGGAGGAGGCGGTAGCCAACAAATATTCTTGGTATCGGAGCGCTCTCTTAATTCTGGCTTGATTCGCTTGAGAGATGGTCAGACGCTGATTCTCTCAGGAATCATTCAAGATTCAGACAGGACGACTGTCTCCAAAATTCCTATTTTGGGCGATATTCCACTAATTGGTTCGCTATTTAGAAGTACAAACAGACAGAACCAGCGTAATGAGGTAATTGTATTACTCACACCTCAAATTATGGATGATACAGAGAACTCCTCCTACGGCTATAATTACACCCCTAGCCCAGAGGTGCGGCAAATCCTTGAACGTCGGGGGTTGAAAGTTCCGGCAAGGTAATAAAGATAATGAGCAGGTAAGTTACCTCTGGCAAAAACTCAGATCCCCGACTTCTTTAAGAAGTCGGGGATCTTCTTGTTTACGAGTAGGATTCAGTTTAAATGTCATTCTAGAATAAAAATACTCAATCATAATACAAGTAGTAACAGTAGTGGGTAAATACTAATGAGTCCAGAACAAGAGTTATTAACAAAGTGGCGTTCTCTTCCACCAGACAAACAAGAGAAAGTTTTAGATTTTGTTGAATTTCTTGGTTTGAAAAACTCTGCAAATAAAACCCCATTGGGAGAACATTTGCAGCAAATTCGTACTAGGATTGTTGCTTCTGGTAAACATTTATTAGATGAAGATCAAATCGAAAAAGAACTCGCCAGTCGCAGAGGTGGGCTACAGAGTAGAGAAGAATGAAAATAACTTATATTACGCTATGTGCAACTTTACTCTCAAACCTAACCCCCAACCCCTTCCCTGCTAGCGTTGGCTACAGTGTACACACAAGTCAAATTACCCCCCTTAATCCCCCCTTAGAAAGGGGGGAAAAAGAAATCTAGTTCCCTCCCCTTTACAAGGGGAGGGTTAGGGTGGGGTAAAGACTTGTGTGTACACCGTAGGCTAGCGTTGGGTAGAAAAATCTCGTTGGGATGCTTTGACTAAAAAACAAAAAGAAAAATTTATTCCCTTATGTCCTGATGTTGTTATCGAAATCCTTTCGCCCAATGACAGCTTGAAAAAAACTCAGAATAAGATGCAAGAATATATCGAAAATGGTTGTCGTCTAGGTTGGTTGATCAACCGAAAAAACAGGAAGTAGAAATTTATCGTCTAGGACAAGATGTGGAAGTTTTAAAATTTTCTCAAACTATTTCCGGGGAAAATGTGTTACCTGGATTTGTACTAAATATACAAAAAATTTGGTGAAAGTTGAACAGCAAGTATGGTTGTCTTTACTTTGGTAGACCTCCAGCTTGAAAAATCTGTTCTGCTGTTAAATTCAATTCTGGGAAAGTAGGTGAGACGATGCGGTCAGTGCCTCTAAATTGAGTTACTTGGTATTCCCCATCGATTAATTGATAAATAGATATAGTAGGCTGTTTAGGGTTGCCAGTGAACTTTTTAGCGCCTAGACCGAGATAATCTACAACCCAGTATTCAGGAATTCCAATACCCTCATACTTACCCTGTTTTGTGTAATAGTCATCATCCCAGTTGGTACTAACTACCTCAACTACTAAGGGAATTGATGCTGCAAGGCTTACAGTTGATTCTTTTTTCCATAGCGGCTCATTCACTAAATTAGGGCGATTCAGTAATAGCACATCTGGGGAATAGGCAGATTCGGAATTAGTTGGTTTAATGAGCGCAGTTTTGGGGATTGTATAAGGTAAATTTAATCGGTCAAATTCTACTGTTAGTTTTCTTGCTACAAAACCAACAACATCTTCATGATCTCCCACTGGTTGTGCCATTTCAACAATCACGCCATCATGTAATTCATATCTTCCACCTTCGGGTCGCCACGCTGCAAAATCTTCAAAGGTTACTAGTTTTGGTATGGCTTGAGTCATAATTTATCACCCCTAGTAGTCGTTTCGATCATATCGCTTTCTTACGTTCAGCCTTAGAGGATGTTTTAAAAGTGGTCAGATGTAATTTTAGGCACTTCTAGATCCCCCCTAACCCCCCTTAAAAAGGGGGGAACCGGAATCAAAGTCCCCCTTTTTAAGGGGGATTTAGGGGGATCTAAAACGTTTTGTTACTGACCAAAGAACTTTTAAAACATCCTCTTAGAGGTTATTTGAAAAGTGGTTGGCTGTGATTTTAGGCACTTATTGATCCCCCCTAACCCCCCTTTTGAAGGGGGGCAAAACCCTTCAAAGTCCCCCTTAAAAAGGGGGACTTAGGGGAATCTAGAACGTTTTGCTACTAAGAAGAGGACTTTTCAAACATCCTCTTAACAGTAATATTAAGGGGTACAGTACTCGAAAAAGTTTGTTGCGGAGAACTAAACTATGGTGGCAATAACAACATCCGCAGAAAATAGGGTTTTACTCCACAACATCAGTTGGCAGACATTTAAAACCATGCTGGCTGAAATGGGTTCAGAACGTAATTCCCGATTTGCTTATGACAATGGGACGATAGAAATTATGACCCCACAAATGCCGCACGAAAACTCAAATCGCTTAATAGAAGTTTTTGTTGGTGTATTGTGCGAAGATTTGGGCTGGGAAATTAAACGCGCTGGTTCATTAACTTTAACGCGAGATGATTTAGAGAAGGGAGCAGAGCCAGATAGTAGCTACTATATTCAAAATGAAGCGTTAGTTCGAGATAAAGAAAATATTGACATAACGATTGACCCACTCCCTGACCTGGTGCTAGAGGTGGAATATTCCAGGTCTGCAATAGACAAGCTGAGGCTTTATGCTGCGATGGGAGCCCCAGAATTTTGGCGTTATAACGGCAGTGTGTTACGAGTTTACACCCTTGCAGGTGGACAATATTCAGAAGTCGAAACCAGCCCTACTTTTGCGCCTGTGTCGGTGAAGGAGATTCCTCGGTTTATCCAAGAAGCGAAGAAGAATGGAGAAATTGCTACTACCCGCGCTTTTCGGGTTTGGGTGCAACAAAAAATTTCTGGTGGGAAACAGTAAAATTATGACTCCAGCTAGCCTAATGAGTCGAATTACACAAAGCCATATCATTAATAAATCTCGCGCTGCGTTTCTATCCCGCCTCGGAATGAATTCCGAGTCTGATAGCTAAAGTCCACTCAAGTGGACTGAATTAATCATTTAGTCCACTTAAGTGGACTTTAGCTATCAGCCCTGAACTTCAGTTCTGGGCGGGATGTCGGTGAGTGTGACAGGTTCACTTTGACAAAAATGTGGGTAGAAAATTTTTCGACTTATATCGTAGCCCAAAGGGAGACGCTTTAGCGCATAGCGCAGCGTAAAGCCTCTTGCTAGCTTGCTTCCACGTTCGCATAGCGTCCCGGAAGTGGTACGGCATGGCAACTCTTAGAGACGCACTCGCGCTTAGAGCGAGTCCACGAGCGTCTGGGGGTTTCCCCCATGAGTGACTAACTTTCCCGTTGGGTAAGGACTGAAGTCCTTATTTTTTAAGCACTAAAGTGCTTACTACAAACTATTTTTCATAAATATTAATTAATCTCAGCAATAACTCTTCACCATCGGTAATAAATCCCAACAAATGCTGACCATCTCCCACCTCCTCACTACCCTGTTTTCTTTGCAATTGCAGTATTTACTAGGTATTTTTTCCTACTTTTGGGGTGGTTTTTAGTGAAACAAGTACCCTAAAATTACAAAAAATCCTGAAATCTATATAAATTAATGGTTTCATCTATCCACATCAGGCTACAACACCTTAGAATGATTCATTGAAAAGTCGAGCCGATGGGATGTACAGCCGTTTTGAGTAAAGCTACTCCCAAAGGATGATTTTTGTATTTTCGCAAACAAAGATTTTAGTACAGATGTATCAGGGTGCATCCGTAAAGAATCTCAAGTAAACCTTCAGGAGTTTGATATGAACAAAGGTGAATTAGTTGATGCCGTAGCTGAAAAAGCTAGTGTTACTAAGAAACAAGCGGATGCAGTCTTAACTGCCGCTTTGGAAACGATTATTGAAGCGGTTTCCTCTGGTGATAAGGTAACATTGGTAGGATTTGGCTCATTTGAATCACGGGAACGTAAAGCCCGCGAAGGTCGCAACCCGAAAACAAATGAAAAAATGGAAATTCCAGCCACGAGGGTTCCTGCTTTCTCGGCAGGAAAACTGTTTAGAGAAAAGGTAGCACCCCCAAAAGCATAGGTTCTGTCTTCGGGAACCCTTTTTTAATGCGGCAACCTGCACACGGGGGAAATTTAGCCTGGGCAGCAGCACTGGCTGGCTGTCCCCCTGATGCTATTCTGGATTTTTCTGCTAGCATCAGCCCGTTGGGGCCTCCAAATAGCGCGATCGCTGCTATACTGTCCCAACTTGGTAATCTTAAGCACTATCCAGACCCAAACTATAGTGAACTGAGACTAGCTCTCAGTCACTTCCATCAATTGCCGCCTGAGTGGATTCTGCCGGGTAACGGCTCCGCAGAATTACTCACTCTCATAGGTAGGGAATTAGCTCAATTAGCCGCGACAATTTTAATCACTCCAGCCTTTGGCGACTACTACCGAACCCTGAAGTCGTACAACGCTAAAGTGCTGGAGTGTCCTTTGTCATTAGTCAGTGGTCATACCCTGCGGGAAGGCGAAGTGCCTACGTCATTAGTTATTGACAAAGGACATAGGACAAAGGACAAAGGGCTATTGCTGAATAATCCCCACAATCCAACCGGAAAGCTATTTTCACGGGAGTCTATTTTGCCCTACCTGGAGCAATTTGCTTTGGTTGTGGTGGATGAAGCATTTATGGATTTTGTGTCGCCCAATGAGGAACAAAGCCTGATTCCAGTGGTGCAGGAATATAGGAATTTAGTAGTATTGCGATCGCTGACCAAATTTTACAGTCTTCCTGGACTGCGATTAGGATATGCGATCGCACACCCCAACTGCCTAGCTAAATGGCAGCTATGGCGTGACCCTTGGCCCGTAAACACGCTAGCGGCGGCGGCGGCAATTGCGGCACTCCAAGATACGGATTTTCAGCAGCAAACCTGGGCATGGCTACCACCTGCACGAAACCAACTCTTTCAGGGTTTGGCTGAAATACCAGGATTGCAACCCCAACCAAGTGCTGCTAACTTTTTATTGGTTGAGTCCCAAGAGTCCACTTTGCAGCTACAGCAAAAATTACTCAAGCATCACCAGATTTTAATCCGCGATTGCCTTAGTTTTAAAGAACTAGGCGATCGCTTTTTCCGGGTTGCTGTACGTGAAGAGTCTGATAACCAACGCTTACTAACAGCGCTAAAAGAGAGTTAGGAGTTATAAGTTATAAGTTAGGAGTTATAAGAAGAAGGGTTTTAATTCCTAACTCCTAATTCTTAACTCTTAATTCCTAACTCCTAACTCCTAACTCCTAACTCCTAACTCTTAATTCCTAACTCCTAACTCTTAATTCATGTGACCGTTGACTACGATGTTGTAATTATTGGCGGCAGTCTTGCTGGATACTACGCTGCCCTTGCTGCAATCCAACTACATGCTACAGTTGCCCTGGTGGAACCTAAAGTAGACTACGGGTTTACTCATCATTATGCTCTTACCGAAATCGGTAAGCTGGCGCAGAAGTTGAATGATGCCCCTAGTTTTGGTATTCATGCCACACACACTGATACCTCAGAAGAATGCCACATATCTATGGCATGGCAAGAAGCTATGCTGTATGCTCAATGCGTCGCCTCAAATCTCAAAGAACAGCATTCTCCAGCCATCCTAGCCGCGTCAGGGGTAGATATCATCGTTGGCAGTGGTCAATTTCAATCTTCACCTCAACTGGCTTTTGCCGTTAACAATCGCCTATTACGCGCCCGTGCCTATTTGCTGGCCAGTGGTTCGCGTCCAGAAATTCCAGATATTGAAGGATTGCAAGCCACTGGCTACCTAACTTTATCTAATATTTGGCAATCCTTACAGCGAGGGACATTACCCAAAAATTTGGTAATTATCGGCGGAATTCCCCAAAGCATTGAAATTGCTCAAACTTTAGCGCGGTTTGGTTGCAGTGTGACGCTGGTAGTCAAACACCCTTATGTTCTACCCAATATTGACCCTGAGATAGCCATATTGCTTCAGGCACAGTTGGAAGTCGAAGGTGTGCGCGTCTTCACTGATAAACCAGTGACTCAGGTGAGGCTAATTGAGGATAAAAAGTGGATTCAAGCAGGAGATAAAGCTATTGAAACTGATGAGATTTTAGTAGCAACTGGACAACAGCCGAATCTTGAATCTCTAAATTTGGCAACAGTAGGTGTGAAATGGCATCGGCGTAGCTTGGTAGTGAATGATAAACTCCAAACCACTAACCACCGCATTTACGCCTGTGGTGATGTAATTGGTGGTTACGACTTTGCCAATATCGCTAATTATGAAGCAAAAATTGCCCTGAACAATACCCTCTTTTTCCCCAGGTTACGAGTAGATTATCGCTTCATTCCTTGGGCAATGTTTTCTGTGCCGATGGTGGCGCAAGTGGGTTTAACAGAGGCGCAGGCAAAACGCCTCTTTAGTCGAGATGAAGTTTTAGTTTTGCGACAATATTTTAAAACAGTGGCAGCAGCCCAACTTCGGGATGAAACCACTGGTATGTGTAAATTAATTGTGCGACATAACGGCGAAATTTTGGGAGCTTCGATATTGGGGGCAGAAGCTGGAGAGTTGATTAATTTGATTGCCTTGGCAATGTCCCAAAAAATGAAAGTCAAAGATTTAGCAAATTTATCTCCCGTCTATCCGAGTTTTTCAGAAATTCTGGAACAAGCTGTAAGAGAGTGGAGTAAACAAAGGTTAAATAGCAATATTCCTTTGCAAGAGTTCTTAGAAGGCTTCTTCCATTTCCGCCGCAATTGGAATTTATGAGTGGGGGTGGGGAGTGGGGAATTAGAATTAGTGCTATCAAGGTAAGTCTTGTATTCATTACTAGCTCTGAACTCGGACGTTGAGCCTTTGAACTCGGACGTTGAGCCTTTGAACTCGGACGTTGAGCCTCTGAACTCGGACGTTGAGCCTCTGAACTCGGACGTTGAGCCTCTGAACTCGGACGTTGAGCCTTTGAACTCGGACGTTGAGCCTTTGAACTCGGAAGTTGAGCCTTTGAACTCGGAAGTTGAGCTTCTGAACTCGGAAGTTGAGCCTTTGAACTCGGACGTTGAGCCTTTGAACTCGGACGTTGAGCCTTTGAACTCGGAAGTTGAGCCTTTGAACTCGGAAGTTAGATTTTGGTTTAAAACCTCTGCATTATTACCCACACTACCCCAGCCGCTACTAGAGGCACACTGAGGTTATCTGTACCGTGGGGTGAGACTGCCTCTGCTAAGGTGGCGAAAGTAGCAGTTATTACCGCCGTCAATAGGGCCCATGCCAAACTAAAAGGTTTTCCTAGCGGACTCAGCGAGGAACCCGGTAGCAGCAACAGCACTAAAAAAATCACTACTGTACTCACTACAAACATTGCTGCTGAACCTTCCCAGGAACGCACAGAATTTCCCACTTGGTATTTATGCTGCCCGAAGCGTCTACCGATTAATGCTGCTAGTGCATCCCCCCAGGTCATCGCCATTATCCCAGCAACAGCGATCGCAACGCTATCTACTGGCCCATCTGGTCGCCACAGTAGCCCGAAAAGCAGCGTCACTGAGATAGCGAAATAAACTGTACCAGGTGAGCTATCTTGGGTATCCATTGCACCAATGATTCGGTAGCGGTAAAACAAATAGTTGAGTCCGATAAAGCTAGCAAAAGGTATAATTCCGATTTCCCAGTGGTTAAACAGTAGCAGGGCACCAAAAACCCACATCCCTGCACCAATATGGATTACCTTGCGGGTCAAATCCGGCTTTACACCAAACAGCCTACGTAGTCCCTCGCCAATAACGAGCAGACCAATAGCGTAAACATAAGAAATTGCTAGTCCGATAAAATCATTAGTCATTAGTCATTTGTCAATAATTCTTCTTCCCCTGCTCCCTGCTCCCTGCCCCCTGCCCCCTGCCCCCTGCCTCTTCACTTGAATCGATCGCTATTTCGTCTAAAATTCTTTTCTATTGACGAAGCATTACCAATACCTTGAAGAATACCACGACCGATTAAACCTAAACCTCTACCGATTATTTGCGTGAGAATGAAGACTATACCGCTACCTACAAAAGCTAATAGTGATTTTAAACGCGGTGCGATCGCATCACTAAATTCTAAAAGTAATGTCACTATTAAAGGAATATTAGAAAGTTTTTTTAACTCATGATTTCGAGGAGCATAAACTGATGTATTAGCAATACCACGAGGCGCAATTACAAATAGTTCGTAGCGGCTTTCAAAAACAGCTTTTGGCTCATTTATATATTTTTTTAATCTATATTTCCACGACAAATCATTTCTAAATCGTTCAATCTCTCTTGTGGAAATCAATTGCTGTCCATAAAAGTTTTGCTTAATCACCTCTGCATCTGCTAAAGAGTTGAGTAGTGGTTGCACTACCCCATTCGCTACCTGAATCAACAAGTTCTCTAAAATCATTAATGCTTGGGACTTAGCTTCGGCACTGATTACTGGATAGGAGGTATTATCAATGTTCAATTCTGTTTGAAACATTAGATAGGAATACAACTCGCAAACTAACGGAATCTTATTAAGAATATCTCTTTGAACAACTTCTATACTTAGTAATAAATAATTAACAATTTCTATGTTTTGATTTTCTAATTCTATCCGAGAAAACTTTCCAAAAAAATCTGTAATTGCTGCTTGCCATAACTCGCGTAATAAGCTAACTTTGACCTCATATAATTGATTTATATCTATTTGAGAAGCACGTAATTCATCCAACTGTTCAGCTAGTTTTTGCAGGATAAGATAAAGTAATTCTCGTTTTTTATCTTCACGAAATATGTCGATTTCTAAAGGTATATCTGTGACATTTCGTAAAGGAAATTGAAGTTTAGTAACACAAGATGTAAATAATGCAGATTGTAGTGTTCCCGGACTAAGTAAAGATGGCACAGTTTGCCTTGGTTGAATGGCATTACTCAACCAAGGAGTTATAGGCGGCTCATCTGCAACGGGAATATCTTCTTCTTGCTTTTCTTGTGATGAAACCAACAATCGATTTAGCAACCAACGAGCCGCTAGCAGTTCTCGCCTCTGTCCAGCTAGAATTGCTCGATCTAATACTGGTAGTCCTGGAACTTGTAATTGTGCTGTTACTGCACCTAGGGTAGCTTCAATATGTGCAATTCCTGACAAACGTAAATTATTTCGGAGTTTAGAGAAGGGAAGTTGGGAGTGGGGAGTGGGGAGTGGGAAGTTAGGAGTTAGGAGTGAGGAGTTAGGAGTTATTATTGCTTGCGTGTCCTGGAACCAATAGCAACCACCATTTGCAACTTTTTGCATGGCGGCGACTAATTCAGGAAGTGCTGTACCTTTGGGGCAGTAGCCATTAATACCAATAGATTTCGCAGCCAATAGCAGTCCTTGTTCTTGAATAGAACTGAGAAGCAAAATTGGCAGGTTGGGATATAAGGCTCTGAGTTGCCGACAGAATTGTAAACCTAGCTGTTGACTGGTGATGGAGCGACCATTACCGAATTCCAAAACCACCAGATTTACCTGATTTGGGTCTTCTTGGGCAATTTCTGCTAAAATCTGCAAGGCAGCAGTATCAGTTTCTACCACTCCTGTTACTTCTAGGTTAGGAATTGCTTCCAGAGCTACCCGTAATCCCAGACGAAAAATTGGGTCTTGGTCGATTAACAATAATTTTAAAGGGCGATCGCTCATAGTCTACTCAATTACATAAGCACTGTTTTTTACCAATCAGAAAACAGCTTTGACATAAAACTTTGTCTTTCCCATTGTTACCTGTTTTCGCTGTTAAACCAGTTGATTTAAAGACATGGGCGCAGCAACAGCTAGCTGATTTAGAAACGAGCGCTGTGATTGAGTCAGAACCTGGTTATAGAAAAACTAGTTTTTGTCAACTTTGGGCAGTTACTTTAAAATTCAGGGTTCGGATACCTCACCCACAGCCAAAGAGGCAAGGCAGCGCGTTGCGGGGGTTCCCCTCGTTGTAGCAACTGCCGCGCAGAAAAGTTTAATTTAGTTTTCGCATATTAAGTTAGGAGAATATTTTTGTGCTGAGGCTGTGACTGCTGAGTTGAAATTGCTAACTCAGTGCCAATCAGTTAAGCATTGTTTTCTTCTCTGTGTTTGCTCTGCGTCTCTGTGGTAGCCTGCGGCAAGCCGCTTCTCTACGAGACGCTCCGCGTAGCTTGCTTCTCCGTAGGAGTATGCGTCTACGTAAAAAAAATTGACATTAGGGACTTGCGCGAGCGTGATACGAGCCAGATTTTTAAACTATACGGTTTAGGTGATTTTAACTGGGGTAAATCTTGAGCAGACAAACTTATCCAATGCAGAGTTAATCGGGGCAAACCTGCAACAAGCAAATCTTATGGGAACAAATCTTAATTCTGCTAATCTCACTAACGCCTGCTTATTTGATGGCATTCTCCCTGAGGCTAATAAAAAATTAGCCAGCGATAATGATGCTTTCTTCTCCCAATTGTTTCAAAGATTGAAACATTTGCGTAGTTTACCGCCGCAGGCATCGCAGCAGCCTTTCTTAAACACCGTTAAAATTTCGACAAATACAGATAATAATTGGAACAAACTCCCTGCGATCGGGCTAATTGAAAGCTCCGAAGGCACAATTTTACCAGAAGATTTATATGATGATGTCGATGATGAGACAATTTTTGGTAATAATTCTATTGGGGAATAGGGAATAGGGAATAGGGCATTGGGCATTGGGCATTGCTCAGAATCAATCAATAGTCTTCTTCCCCTGCTTCCCCTGCCTCCCCTCCTCTCTACTCCTCTTGCGGATTACGGTAGCCAACAAAGTTAATACTGTAGTCAGTAATTCGCACTCCTGTTTCTTCTTCAATTTTGCGGATTAACTCTTCTGGCAATTCCACATGAACATCAAGAATTTGATTTGTATCTATACAGTTTACATGACTGTGAGAATCACTGATATTGCCGTACAAACGCCCATCACAGCGTTCAATACACTCAATGATGCCTTGACTAGATAATGCTTCTAAATTTTGATAGACAGAAGTATGACCGATATCTTTGCCTTGGTGGTTCAAGCGATCGTAAATCTCTCTAGCAGAAAGATGTTCATTTGCTTGCCAAAGTAATTCCAGAATAAAGCGACGCTGACGGCTGACGCGCATACCCAGAATTTGGCACTGGTCAAGCGCATCTTCTAGGGAACGAATTGGTTTTGTAGAAATTGTTTGTTTTTGCATATTACAGCTTCTTAACTGTTGAGGGAATTTTCCCAGTTAAATGTTTATTGCTTATTTAATATATGCAATGATATTGCATACCACTTTTTCTACCTGTACTTGTGTTTTGGCTTTTGATGCTGCGGAAGTTACAGGTTACGATAATGATTTTTTTGCTTATTGACGGCTACTTTGTCAGACCTTAATCTAAAACAAACTCATTACAACTTTAACTTAAAATTGCTGTAAATGTCCACCTAGGGAAAGGTAACGCCTGCCCCAAGTAGGCTAATTTTAATGTCACACCATATTAATCGTGTAGTAATTTTTTAGTTAAAGGCAAGTATTTATCGCCATTACAAAAGTAACATTTAACTTTAAAAATTCGGTATACGTGAGTGGCGTAGGCGTAGCCCGCCCCAGGCACCGCCATCTCCTCATATCAAGGCTAGCAACTAGATGTATATTTTTGATAACAAGCGGAAACTAAGCAAAACTATCAAATAAATTAGAGGAGGTCAGACTTGTGTATAGACCTTGTATAGGTTGACCAATTATCAGCAAATAAAGTATTGATAAATACTAATTTATTCCTAAAGGTCAATCTAGCGTCAATGCCTGAAAGCTGCTACTGTAGATTGTCGATCCTACAGTTGAGCATCAAAAAAGTGGCTGCTGAATCAAAGACAATTGCGATCGCACTCAATAATGACTTCATTAACAATCTGGATCTGTCGCCTGCGTCAACGGTGATTGAACAACTGCTGCAAGAGGGGGCCGCATCCCATGAACAGCAGCTACGCTTTGATATCAATTATGAACTCGAACCTGGCGATCCACGGGAACTCTCAGAAATTCCAGAGGTGCGGCTGTGGTTTGTGCGCCTAGATGCCAAATATCCTTGGTTGCCATTTTTACTAGATTGGAAAGCTGGAGAATTTGCTCGTTATAGCGCCATGCTTGTACCACACCAGTTCAGTTCCAAAGAAGGCATTCAATACAATCCTGAAGCCTTAGAAATATTCTTGATGCACAAAATCTTTATTTTAGGTGATTGGCTCAAACAACAAAACATCCCTAGCCTCTCACGGCTGAAGTCGATGGCCCAAATGCTGGGTTATGAATTAGAGGATGCTTTTTTTGAGATATTTTAATAAGAATTCAGGTGTCAGGAGCCAGAATTCAGAAGAAGATTAAGCGACTGGTGGATAGCGCAGCGTCTCATAAAGAACGTCTTGATTCTGACTTCTGTATTCTGAATTTTGTATTCTTCTTCAGAATAACCGCAAAATCTAGCTGTCACATCCAGGTTTTGCGGTCATTCAACAAACCCATAACTATATTGGATATCCAATAGACTGATTGCAGAAGTTGAGACAAACTGCTGGTTTAGCCGCCCCAAATTCTCTCCAAAACTGCGTTTGGTGAAACATCCGCCGTTTTTCCCGTGGGGGATTCAATGGCCAGGAATTTATCGTTTTTCGGCAACAACTTCGCTGGATCAGTGGGGCCAAATAGGGCGATGGTATAGGTTTGGACTGCAACACTCAGTTGTAGTGCCGCACTATCAGTAGACAACATCAGATTTGCCCCGGCAATTATGGCAGCTAACTTACCAATATCATCTGGGGCAGTCACTTTGATATCTGGAGAAGACCCCAGAAGCGATCGCACAAACTGCTCATCGTCAACTCCCTTAATGACCACCACAGGCAGATCGGGTTGCTTATCTTGGAAGTTTTGAATAATTTGGTGCCACTTCTGGACAGGGTAGATTTTATCCAGTTCTTTATCCTGGGATAACTGGCCAGAACCGCCATGAATCAAGATATAACCTGTTTCATGCACGCCTAAGCGTTTTTGTTCCTTTTCTGCCCAGTCAATATCTGTTTTTGGCACATTTACAGCTAATTCTGGGACAGGGGTTTTTATGGTTAATGGTTGCAGCAAATCATGATATACTGCCGCCGCATACTGGGATGGTTTAAATGGCACAGCATGGGTAAGAAAAACCGCTCCTTTGCCTTGGTAGCCAATGCGTGTGGGAATTCCCGTCAACCAGACTAAAAGACCCATCAACCAATTTTGCTTAACAGCAATGGCAACATCGTATTCGCGATCGCGAATTGTCCCCACCAAGTTACCCCAATCTGCCAGACTGTTACGGTCTTGAAAATCAAAGGCCAGTACCTCGTGAACTGACTTGCTCACTCGATAGGCAGCCTTTGACCGGGGTTCAACAACGACATCTATCTGAGCATTAGGGTAATTGCGCTTGAGGTCATCTAGAGTCGGAAAAAAGAGAATTTGGTCGCCAATTCCGCCAGGTACAAGGGCTACTACTCGCATAATATTTATTGACGCTTACTCGCTCCCTATTTTAGGGGAAAATATATAGCTTAAAGATTGAGGAATTCTGTGTATTTACTAATTCCAGCTGCGGGAACCGGAAAAAGAATGGGGAGTAACCGCAATAAACTCCTGCTACTTGTGCGATCGCAACCAATTATTGCCTGGACTTTATTAGCCGCAGAAGCCGCCAGTACAATCAATTGGATCGGAATTATTTCCCAACCTACGGATTGGCCAGACTTCAACGCAATTCTCGCCGATTTGAAGCTGACTAAACCAGTGGAATTGATTACAGGTGGTTCCACCCGCCAAGAATCTGTTTACAATGGCTTGCAGGCGTTACCAGTAGCCGCAGAACAAGTGTTGATTCATGATGGGGCTAGATGCCTGGCCACACCAGATTTATTTAACTCTTGTGCCCAAGCCATTCGCCACTGTCCCGGTTTAATTGCTGGTGTACCCGTTAAAGACACCATTAAAGTTGTCGATGAACAAGGCATAATTCAAAAAACACCTGATAGACGGCAATTATGGGCGGCACAAACCCCCCAAGGATTTGATGTCAAATTGTTGAAACAGTGCCACGCTGAAGGTGTCCGTCAAGGCTGGGAAGTAACTGACGACGCGGCTTTATTTGAAAAATGTGGTATTGAAGTGCGGATTGTCGAGGGAGAAGAGACAAATTTAAAAGTGACAACTCCCCAAGATTTAGCGATCGCAGAATTTATTCTCACAACTAGAGGCTTTTGAGAAAGTGGGGGGTGGGGAGCAGGGAGCAGGGAGCAGGGGAGGCAGGGGAGGCAGGGGAGGCAGGGTTGGAATAACTAATGCCCCATGCCCAATTCCCAATTTGAGAGTTTCAAACAATATTTTGACAATTTAAGATATAATGCCACACACTTGTTGATTGTTAGTTGTCATGTACTAATGACCAATGACAAATGACTAATGACCAATGAAAAATGACTAATAACTAATGAAAAATGACTAATAACTAAATGATTACAGCCACAGCGACAAAGATAGAAGCAATTCTGTATTTAAAGGGTAAACCCTTGTCGCTCGGCGAAATTGCCGAGTATGCCGCGTGCGATCGCGCCACTGTCAAAGAAGGCATAATTGAACTAATGGACAACTATGCCCACCGAGATAGCGCCTTAGAGGTAGTAGAAACTTCAGATGGTTACAGTTTGCAACTACGGTCTGATTTTCATGACTTAGTGCAAACGATGATACCAGTAGAATTGGGTGTAGGTGCATTGCGGACTTTAGCTGCGATCGCCCTAAATAGTCCCATACTCCAGAGCGACTTGATTAACCTGCGCGGTTCAGGAGTATATCAGCACGTTCCAGAACTCGTAGAACTTGGTTTCATCCACAAGCGTCGAGACAGCGATTCTCGCTCCTATTCACTTCAAGTAACCCCAAAATTTCATCAATATTTCCAAATCGAACAACTCCCCCAAATACTTTCCACTAGCCAGAAGGAAGAACAACTAGAACTAGAACTGGAGGGAGTGGGGAGTGGGGAGTAGGGACTGGGGAGGAAGCCAGGAGCAGTTCTGGGGGCAAGGGAGAAAATAAAAATTACCTCTTTCCCCTGCCCCCTGCCCCCTGCCCCTCTGCCTCTTCTGCCCCACTCCCCTCCTCTTGACTTATACCTGTGGTGAATGCGCTACCCTTGTACTATGGTTTAAAGTGGAGTTAGCAATTAAGCTAAAATAAAACTGCCAATGGTGTTTAATCCTGACTTTTTAAATGACAACTCTGAGGAACACCCTAATCAACTTCTTTCAGACCACTCTGAGCAATACCCCAATCAGTTACTCAAATATCTACAGCATCAGTCTCCTGATGTTTTAGCCAGGATTGCTCAGTCCGCCAGCCCCGAAATTAAACAAATCATCTCGCAAAATGTCCAAGGGCTTGTGGGAATGCTCCCGCCAGAAAATTTCAATGTGCAAATCACAACAGATCGGGAGAATTTAGCTGGGCTTCTAGCGTCGGCCATGATGACAGGGTATTTTCTGCGCCAGATGGAACAAAGAATGCAGTTAGAGCATTTGTCTAATGGTCAATAGTTAGTAGTCAAATATTCTGGAACTATTGACCAAATAATTACTAATTTGTAGTTCGTAATTCGTAATTCAAAAGGTTACAGTAGCCCACACTGAATTTTTAATTCAGTGGTTAACAAGATACTTGTGGAGAGTTAAAGCTTCCACTGATTACGTAGCGGTAGCAAATTCGCTTACTCCTGCAAAGAAGCGAGCTAGGCGCAGCGTATCTTAGAAAGCGTCTTGCAATTACGAATTATTTTGACTACTTCCTTTCAGGATAAGCTCCTGATTGGACTTTGAAGGTTTGAATTTTACCGCTACGGTTGACTTCGATCACTAAGATGTCGCCAACTGTGCTGGACTCTACGAGCTTCTGGACTTGGGCTGAGATTTTGACTGGTTTACCGTTAACTTTTTGAATCACGTCTCCTGGAAGCAGTCCTCCACGCTTGGCTGGGGAATCATCTGTGACTCCTTTAATTACAATCCCAGCATCCTGTTGAATATTGATCTGATTTTCTTGATTAATCTGCTGTTTTCTAGTGGGAGAAAGGTCTGCCATTTCAATACCCAAAAAGGGATGTTGCACACGCCCTTTGGTAAAAAGTTCATTAGCAATGCGGGCGGCGGTTTCAATCGGGATGGCGAAACCAAGTCCTTGAGCATCAGCGCGGATGGCAGTGTTAACACCAATCACTTCGCCTTGGGCGTTTAACAAGGGGCCACCAGAATTACCAGGATTAATTGCGGCATCAGTTTGGATAAAGCTGACTCGCTTATCTGGAACACCAACTTGAGTGCTGGTGCGGTCTGTAGCGCTGACAATGCCGATAGTGACAGTATTATCTAAACCAAGAGGATTGCCAATAGCGATCGCCCATTGTCCTGGTATTAAGTTTTGCGAATTGCCTAACTTCACTGTCGGTAAATGATTTGCTTTTATTTTTACCACCGCCACATCTGTCACCGAATCAACTCCTACCACCTTCCCCTCTAGACTCCGACCATCCTTGAGGGTGACTTGTACTGTATCTGTATCAGCTACCACATGAGCGTTGGTGAGTAATTTTCCATCTTCGCTCAAAATAAATCCCGATCCTGTACCGCGCTCAATGCGTTCTTGGGGAATTGGTTGCTCATCCTCTCCAAAGAATCGCCGCAAGAGGGGATTTTTCAAAGCGTCAGAGATAGGATTGGCGACTTTGCGAGTGGCGTTAATTCGCACCACAGCCGGACCAACTTTTTGCACTGCCGTTGCAATAAAATTCACATTATCACCCCCAGTAGCCCCAATCGCTCCGTTAGAAGAATTTGGCACTACAGATTCTGGAGGCGAAGCCATTGTTACATTTTTTAACTGTAGGAACGAAGAATTTTTGAGCAGGAGATAGCGACTGCCAAATAAACCTGCACCACAGCCAAACAGCAGTAAAAATACATAAATCGCCAGTTGCTTTAAGGATAACTTCATAATCATTCTGCTTAAGGACAGAAATGCAGTTGCTAATTTCTAAGTGTAGTCAAGCTAACGGCAAGTGGACAGATCAATTTACGAGGAATTAGGGATTGGGCACAAGAGGCGGAGGGGCACAAAGCTTGGATCAGAGGGGAAAAAGGTAATTTTTATTCTTCCCTTTGCCCCCAGCAAGAACTGCTCCCCTGCTCCCTCGTTCCCCCACTCCCCACTTTTCCCATTTAAAATTTAAAGTTAATGCGCTCTTGACCTGTATACATGACTTTACCCTTTCGTCAACTGATTCTCTGTAGCTTAGTTAGCGCCTTGAGCTTAGTATCCATACTGCCAAACATCAACAGTGCCAAAGCTGCTGTGGGTGATTGCCCAACTCCAGCCCTATCTCGCTTCCAACGCCATAAAGTTGTTCGTGGCGAAACTTTGGAGAGCATAGCGCAACGCTACAATCTCATACCTACAACTATTATCGGCATGAATCCAGCTTTGCAGAGCGGTGCAATCGCAGCCGTTGGGAGTGTACTTCAAATTCCTCCCTACAATGGGATTGTAGTCGAAGTACCTCGTGGTCAAACTTGGCGACAAGTAGCGGCACAATACAAAGTTCGTGCTGATAGCCTTTTTGAGGTGAATGGCTGCCAACAAAACCCCAGAATTGTGTTTGTTCCGGGGGTAAATTGGTCGCCCAATGGTGTTGTAACTAAGTCCCCTTTACCTACTGATGCAGGTACGCCAAACCGTGCATCCTTATCTGGATATCCTTTGGGGGAAGTGGCAAATGTGGGATTAGCTTACGGCTGGCAAATTAATCCTGCTACAGGTCAAGTTTTCTTCCACAGTGGTGTTGATTTATTAGCACCAGTTGGTGGAGATGTGCTAGCGATCGCGCCTGGAACCATAGCCTTTGCTAATGACCAAGGTTCTTATGGCAAGTTGGTCATTATTAACCACACTGGCGGACTCCAAAGCCGCTATGCCCAGCTTGACAGCATCAAGGTTACTGTCGGTCAACAAGTAAAAAAAGGAGACTTACTGGGAACCGTAGGCACTAGCGGACAACCAACCTCTAGTCAACCGCACCTCCATTTTGAAGTTCGTTCTAGCTCATCTCTGGGTTGGGTAGCAGAAGATCCAAAGGGTTATTTCAAAAAATGAGGTTTGTTTTGAAATGCAGAAGATCGCAAAGGAAATCTCTGTGTTCCTCTGCGAAACCTTTGCGATCCTACCCTGCGGGAAGGCGTACCCCTACGGGGAAGCAAGCTACGCGTAGCGTCTGTCTGCGACACGCTACGCGAACGTAGAGAAGCGCCTATGCGTTAAAAAAAGATGCTATATTTTCGCTAGATTTTACAATGTGCATTCCTGCCTCTGCAAATCTTGCAAATGCCGCATCTGCCTGTTCTGTGTAGTCCACAACACCGGGAACAACAACAGGCGAAGTAGAATCTTCTAACAAATAGATTTTTTGAGCAAGGGTGGCATCTACCTGTTTAATTTCTGTTAATAAATCGTCAATTGTCCAAGCGACGCAATGACTTTTAGCTTGACCACCAATAATTATTGCATCATATTCTAAAAGTTGTTTAATCAGGCGAGTATTCTTTAGAGCAAGTGGACGTTGCTGAAAATCTTCTAACACCTCTGGACGCAAGATGGAATAGTTTTCTGTTAAGGGATTTTCACCTTTAATTTCAAATTGCGTCTGACTCTGACGAGCAATCCCGTGGAAAAATATGGCTTCTTCTACTGATGAAACTAAAGCATGACCAATACCACCCAACATAGAGTGATAAGGCCAAACTGTCAGGGGATATTTACCGTCTTGACTGAGTTGCTTAACGTAATGGTAAGTATGTTTTTTTAATAATTCATAATCCCCATTAGTAACAGTGTCAGCAACTGCTGGATTAACTTTCCAAATACCTTGCTCGATATCTTTTGGGGTAATGTTAGTAGCTGCTGGAGTAGGATGTTCTCCGACGGCATTCACCCAAAAGATCGGATGGAAAATTTGTGTTGCTGTGTGGGTATCTAGAGTAGGTACAATTTTTGTAATTACTCCCAAGTTGCGATAAATAAACTCACATAATCTGACATTATCATCCACCGCTCCTTTCCCAGATTTTCCACCTACAAATAATTCAAATCCAGGGATGCAGAAGGTGTTTTGGACATCAATTAATAGTAAGCAAATCCGGCTTTTATCTAAAGATGCAGGTTTGATATCGTGTTGTTTTGCCCAGATTTCAGCTTCGGCGGCACGTTCTTGATAAGGTACACGCCAGATTTCGCCCACTTCTTCAGGGTTAAAGTGTGGGGGAATTAGTAGTTGAGGGGTTATTTGGGTGTTCATAATTACAGCCGCTTTTATTCTGTAATAACATCTATGATTTCAATCCCGAAATTTTCTCAAGCCCACACTAGATAGTATGTTTGTATTATAAAAACATAATTTTAGCGATCGCTCTTATGACTCAGCAATAAAGCGATCGCTTCATTAAGCTTTACTGTGAAACCTGCGCGATCGCACTCAAGCTACTCAATTAAAAAGATTTTTTAGCAATATATCTTTATAAATTAGCAAAACCTTTAAATTGCTCTTTATTTCTTTGCCTGTCTTATTTTCCTTTTTTTCTATATTAATCGCCCCAAAGAGCCACCACCTGTGGCAATCTGGGAAACAGAGATTTATCAAATCTGATATTTTAACGACAGCAAATTTACCTAATCAGGTTATGCAAACTCTGCCCATAGTAGATACTTCAAATACTACATCCAGCCAACCTACCTTTGATACAACTATCAAGCGGCGTAAAACCCGTCCTGTAAAGGTGGGAAATGTCACCATTGGCGGTGGCTTCCCTGTTGTAGTGCAGTCAATGATTAACGAAGACACCCTTGATATTGATGGTTCCGTAGCTGGTATTCGTCGTCTGCACGAAATAGGCTGCGAAATTGTCCGCGTCACAGTGCCGAGTATGGCTCATGCTAAAGCATTAGCAGAAATTAAACAAAAATTAATTAAAACTTACCAAGATGTGCCCATTGTGGCTGATGTCCATCACAACGGGCTAAAAATCGCTCTGGAAGTATCCAAGCACATAGAAAAAGTGCGGATTAATCCGGGGTTATATGTCTTTGAAAAGCCCAACGTCAATCGAACCGAGTATACTAAAGCCGAATTTGACGAAATTGGCGAAAAAATCCGCGAAACCTTAGAACCTTTGGTCGTCTCTTTGCGCGATCAAGGTAAATCGATGCGAATTGGGGTAAATCATGGTTCTCTCGCTGAAAGGATGCTATTTACCTACGGTGACACCCCAGAAGGCATGGTGGAATCTGCTATAGAATTCATTCGCATCTGTGAATCTTTGGATTTCCGCAACTTGGTAATTTCCATGAAAGCCTCACGAGTACCAGTGATGCTAGCCGCCTATCGCTTGATTGCCAAGCGCATGGATGAACTGGGTATGGATTATCCGCTACATTTAGGCGTTACCGAAGCCGGTGATGGCGAATACGGGCGAATTAAATCCACGGCGGGTATTGCTACCTTACTTGCTGATGGCATTGGCGATACAATTCGCGTCTCACTTACAGAAGCGCCAGAAAAAGAAATTCCTGTCTGTTATAGCATTCTTCAAGCTTTAGGATTGCGAAAAACGATGGTGGAATACGTCGCTTGTCCTTCCTGTGGACGCACTTTGTTTAACTTAGAGGAAGTGCTGCACAAAGTTCGGGAAGCCACTAAACACTTAACTGGTCTTGACATAGCGGTTATGGGTTGTATTGTCAATGGTCCCGGAGAAATGGCGGATGCCGACTATGGTTATGTTGGCAAAACACCTGGTTATATTTCTCTGTATCGTGGCAGAGAGGAAATTAAAAAAGTCCCAGAAGATAAAGGTGTAGAGGAATTAATTAACCTCATTAAGGGAGATGAACGCTGGGTAGAACCGTAAGGGGTTGGGAGAGTGGGGAGTAGGGAGTAGGGGGAGAAATCAATTCAAAATTCAAAACTGAAGAACTTCTGCCTCCTGTGCCTATCCCGATTCCCGACTCCCCACTCACAAAGATTTTGTATAAACCATCAAGTTCGCCGGATTGTCAAGTATTTTGTTTAAATTAAGGATACATACTCGGTCTGCACAGTAGTAGCCTGTGTTAGATTGAGCATACTGACTATATATTTTCCCTCTGACGCAGCTGTCATTATGGTGATTACAAAAAGTAGGCTTGTTTTGGGTGCTACGGCAGTGACACTCTCCACGATCGCTGTTACTAGCCTTGGCATTCATTCGCGAGGTCAGGCTTTATTTAAAGCAAGTCCTAAACAATTGGTAGACGAAGTTTGGCAAAATATATACCGCAATTACGTAGATGGTACTTTTAATCAAGTAGACTGGCAGGCTGTTCGTAAAGAATACTTAAGCAAGTCCTACAGTAATCCGCAGGAAGCGTATAAGTCCATTCGGGAAATGCTCAAAAAGCTAGATGACCCATACACCCGGTTTATGGACCCAGCAGAATTCAAGAATATGCAAGTGGATACCTCTGGGGAATTGACAGGGATTGGGATCACGATCAGCCAGGATGAAAAAACCAAGCAATTGGTTGTAATTGCGCCAATCGAAGATACACCAGCTTATAAAGCTGGTGTTTTGGCAAAAGATGTCATCCTCAAAATCAACGGCAAAAATACCAAGGGGATGGATACTAATCAGGCAGTATCCCTGATTCGAGGTGAAGCAGGAACGCAAGTCAGCTTAACGATTGGGCGCGACGGTCAGACAAAACAGTTT
The DNA here is from genome assembly GCF_020829625.1 of Nostoc sp. XA010. Lineage (GTDB taxonomy): Bacteria > Cyanobacteriota > Cyanobacteriia > Cyanobacteriales > Nostocaceae > Nostoc. The sequence goes on from NZ_JAIVFX010000002.1 coordinate 171,092, forward strand.
GACATCAAACGGGCGCGGATTGAAATTCATCCAGTTAAATATTCCCAAAAGAAAACTCCAGCAGGTAATCTTGGCTACATTCGCCTGAACCAGTTCAGCGCCAATGCTGGTAAAGAAATGCAAACTGCTATCAAGGATTTAGAAACCAAACAGGTAGCTGGATATATTTTGGATCTGCGTGGTAATCCAGGCGGCTTACTCTTCTCCAGTATAGACATTGCTCGGATGTGGATAGATAAAGGTAAAATTGTCTCCACCGTTGAACGCCAAGGAGAAGCTGAAAAAGAAGAAGCAAACGGACGCGCCTTGACGAATAAACCGTTGGTGGTGCTGGTAGATAAAGGTTCAGCCAGTGCAAGTGAAATCCTCTCAGGGGCTTTGCAGGACAACAAGCGTGCTACTTTGGTTGGTACTCAAACCTTTGGTAAGGGACTAGTGCAATCGGTGCGTCCCTTAGAAGATGGCTCAGGATTGGCGGTAACAATTGCTCATTACTACACCCCCAACGGTACTGATATTAATCATAAAGGTATTAGTCCAGATGTGAAGGTAGATTTGACCAAAGCCCAAATGCAGGACTTGTGGCTTCATGAACGTGACAAACTCGCTACTTTAGCAGATCCCCAATTCGCTAAAGCAGTAGACATAATAGGTAAAAAAATAGCTGCTAAGGGCGCAGCCACAGCAGAAAAATGAAGAGTTGGGAATAAAGTTAGGAGTGAATAGTGAGGAGTTAGGAATAAAAACCATCATTGTGAACTCCTAACTCCTAACTTAAACTGGTTGGCACTTTCCAGCCCTAATAAGTCCGACACGCCGAGCGATCGCTTCTTCTTGCGAACTAAAAGGCCCCCACTGTTCTATAATCTCTACATTATCGTCTCCAACTTTATCGCTGGAGGCAATTTCGCAATTACCAGCAGAGCGCTTGACAATATACCAAGTTTGTGAATCATTCATACTTGAAATAAAACATTTGTTTTTTCCAGTAAAAATTCTACGGCATAGAGAAAATATTCTCGCGTGTATGCGATTACATCGGATCTGATTTAGCTATAGACTACACTCACCAACCAGTTCTTTACAGTCATAAATTTGCTATTTGCGCTTGTCTACCTACTAATGAATTTTAATAAAAATATAAAGTGTACTTAAATAAGTGGAGAAAGTATTATATATAATACTTCTGAAATTTAAGGAATTGATATGCGTTTACCTATGATTATCAGTGCCGGGTTATTGCTATCTTTCGGACTGAACCTACCAGTAATGTCTAAATCTCCCATAGAGATAGCACAATCGCCACCGAATAATAACTTGAATTTAAGGCGAGCAGAACAGCGATTAGAATTTAATCGCCGTTTCTGGAATCAGCAAAATATTTACAACTATAGTTATGAACTCAGCAATAGTTGCTTTTGTATAGGCGATGCTAGGGGACCAGTAGTAATTAAAGTACGTAATGGTCAAACAACTTCCATCACTTCTGTAGCTACAGGTAAACCAGTTAATCGAGAATACTTTCAGAATTACAACACAATTCCTAAACTGTTTGATGTGATTCAAGATGCTATCAACCGTAAAGCCTTCAGCCTGAATGTGCGGTACAATGCAAGATTTGGCTATCCAACCCAAATTGATATCGATTACAACAGTCAGATAGCTGATGAAGAAAGATATCTCACCATTGAGAATTTTAAGGTAATTAAAGGTAATTAAATAGCTACCACTGCAAACAGAAAATTAGAGATTAAAGCAATAAGTATACTTACCTTATCTTGCATAAATGCTTAAATTGTCATCTTGAGCGGAGCGAAACATGTAGTGAAAATTTTCTCTCCCCTGAGTTCCGCTCAAAATGACATTCCTGATTTTTTGACTTTTGCAAAAGGTTTATTAATTGCTAGCGTTTAAGTTTCTATTGCTGTGCGAATCGCCCTCATCTTTCACATAATTAAATTTCCTCTAAGAAAAAAGATTGGTGTTGCTGATTAGATGTATAAATCTTGGTATAGGGGTGCAAAATTTTTAGCTTAGGCGTAGCCCAACCTAGGCATCGCTCCTCAGCAAGGTAATGGTATAGTGGTTTGCTGATTGCTAACTCTTGCCGAACAAAGATTTACAGCTATTGTCTCACTACATATTTCTCATTACAAAAATCTTTAGTTTTGTATCACTGGATGCTTGATATTAAAGTGAAGAACTCGGACACTGTTTTTGCAATCAAAAGTACAAAAACGTGAAAAAAATCAAGATTTTCAAGTTTCTGCTGCCATTTGTGGTAGTAGTTTTATTCATAATTGGGTTGGCACAGCTTGTACCAGCCCAGTCATCAGTAAGTGTTCACCTAACCCTTGGCAACCCCAGCAATGCTGGAACTTTCAGTTTAAATAACTACTTGCTCGTAAAACCACAGTATGTAATTGGTTACAACTGCTCAATAGGTAGAGCAAATTGGGTGTCTTGGCAGTTGAATAGTAGTTGGTTAGGTAACACACCAAGGCAAGATAATTTTCGACCTGATACAACGCTTCCTTCTGGGTGCTATCAAGTTCAATCTACCGATTTTAGTGGAAGTGGCTTTGATCGTGGTCACATGACACCTAGTGGTGACAGAACTAGTAGTGTTACCAATAATTCTGCCACCTTTTTGATGAGCAACATGATTGCTCAAGCCCCAGATAATAATCAGGGGATTTGGGCAAACTTAGAGGAATATGCCAGAACTTTAGTAGGACAGGGTAAAGAACTCTACATCATATCTGGTGGATATGGGATGGGCGGTACTGGTTCTAACGGAAGGTTCTATACAATAGCTAATGGACGGGTTCAAGTCCCTAATACAACTTGGAAAATTATTGTTGTACTGAATACTCCAGGTTTAGGTCTTGCTGGCGTGACAACCAGCACAAGAGTTATTGCTGTCAATATTCCCAACATGCAAGGGGTGCGAACAGCGAATTGGAGAAATTATCGGGTTAGCGTTGACTCATTAGAATCCCTAACGGGATACAATTTTCTCTCAGAAGTCTCAACATCTATTCAGTCTGTAATAGAAGCGCAAGTTGACAATTTATAAGTTTGGATGATTTCAGAAATGAGAAAGCCTAGCCATCTGTGCAGCTAGGCTTTTATTTAGAGAAATTTCCAACCTGCTTACTAGGTTTCAACCAGTTTTGTTACTACTCCAGCTAAGTCACCATCTTTGGTTTGTCCTATGATGTAAGCGTCAATATTTATTTGTCCAACACGATAAACGCTAATGTCACTAAGATTATCTTTAAGCGTCTGAATAAGTGTTTGAAATTTTTTAACATCTTTTTTCTGTAATTCATTGTGCCACTCTTGCTCAAATGCACAATTACGAAAGAGATAGTCCAAGTCTACTATTTCTACTAACAGGTCTTGAGAACCTGTTAGCTGTAATATTTTCTCCTGTGTTGCAGGTGCAGCACCTTTCCACTGAACAACCTCGAAAGGGTAATCTGATTCGCTCATCATTAACAAGCCAGTACTAGCTTCCTTCAGTTTTTCGACAATCTCGCCGCTCATAGTCATCAGTTTCTAGCAACGCTCATACTGTATCATTCAACTTCTGAGAGAAGTCGGGAATCTCAGCCTTGGAGCGATGCCTACGCAACTCTCAAATGTAGTTACGTTAGGATGTAAAACACGACACTACAACAGATTTATCATGAAAATCAAAGCCGTTATTTGGCAAGAAGACGATGTGTGGTGTGCTTCTGTACCAGCCCTACCAGGGTGTCACACATGGGGAGAAAGCTACGAAGACTTGTTAGAAATGCTTAAAGATGCAATTCAGGGTTGGCTTGAAGTTGCTAGCCAGCAGCAAGAACTTGAACCCGATAAAAAGTTGATTGAAATATCCCTATGAAATCTGTTTCTGGTAAAGCCTTATGTAAAATTGTTGAACGGTATGGCTGGAACCTGAAACGGATTACTGGTAGTCACCATATTTATGCCAACAAAGGTGTCATTCTCTCTATCCCTGTTCATGGCAATCGCGATTTACCCATTGGAACACTAAAAAGGACTGCTCAAGGATGCAGGTCTTACTGAAGAAGATATAGACTAACAACAATTTATTGGACTTTAGTTATTAGCCCGAAACTTAAAGTTCCGGGCTAGTGTTGATTTTAGATTAATCCAAAATCCAAAATCTAAAATTACTTGCCGTTGCCGTTACCACCATTGCCATTGCTGTGAATGACGCGTTCAGCGAGTCTTTCTGGCACTTCCTGGAGATGGTCATATTCCCAGTGGAAGGAACCAACGCCCAAGGTGAGCGATCGCAGTTCTACAATAAAGTTTTGCATCTCTGCTTGTGGCAAGTATGCAGAGATATTATCCCAGCCTTGCCAATCGTTTCTGCCTTCATAGCCTAAAATTTGCCCACGTCTACCACTCAATAGTTGCAACACTTTGGAGGTAAATTCGCTAGGTGTAGTCACTTCCACCCGCAGAATTGGTTCTAACAGGGTAGGTTCCGCTTGGGGTATTCCCGTTTGCATTGCCAATCGGGCAGCTTGTTTAAAGGCTTGTTCGGAACTATCAACGTTGTGATACGAACCATTAGTCAGAGTTACCGCCAAATCCACCATTGGAAAGCCCAAAGGCCCATGTGTCAGAAATTCCCGCACGCCCATTTCCACCCCAGGAATGTACTGTTTAGGAACCACACCGCCGACAATAGTTTCATTAAAGTTGAAACCTGTACCGCGTGGTAGGGGTTTGATGTCGAGAAAAACATCACCAAACTGTCCGTGACCACCGCTTTGGTGCTTGTAGCGCCCATGAATTGAAGCCACTGTTTTACGGATGGTTTCTTTGTAAGGCACTTGCGGTAAGTGGGTTGTCATCGGCAAGTTATATTTGCGGCGCAGTCTGTCTAAGGCAACTTGTAAATGAATCTCGCCTTGTCCCCACAAGATAACTTCGTGAGTATCACCGTGTTGTTCCCAAGCAAGTGAACAGTCTTCTTCTAATAACTTGGTGATGGCACCGCTAAGTTTTACTTCATCGTTGCGCTTTTCTGGTGTAATAGCGAGGGCATACACTGGTTCCAACTCTACAGCTTTGGGTAATTTTATTGCCGGCTGCTGTTCTGTGGAGATTGTATCGCCTGTCTTGATTCCTTCTAAACGGCTCAATGCGACAATTTCACCAGCACTAACTTGGTTAACTGACTGCTGTTGTTGTCCCATGAGGCGGTAAATTCCACCAGTGCGAATGCCATTGAGGACAATACCATCAGTTAATTTGCCCCGCCAAACACGCACGAGGGAAAGTTTGCCACCTTGGGGAGTGTAGTAAGTTTTTAATACCTGCGCTAAAGGTGTATCACCTTTTATGTTTTTTAAACGACGTTCTGCTGTGGTTTCTGGTTCGGGGGCTTCCCGTAACAAGGCTTCTAATAAAGGTCTAACACCATAATCTTGTTCTGCTACACCAAAGAAAACGGGCACTACTAAATCTGCCCCTAATTCCATTTTTAAATCTTGGAGTATTTCCTCTTGAGGAGGTTCGATGTCTTCTAAAAGTTCTTCGAGTAAATGGTCGTCAAAATTTGCTAAGGCTTCGAGCATTTCTGCCCGCGCTATATGTTCTTCTTGTTTTAAACTTTCGGGGAAGGGGATGGGGTCAGCAGGTGCGCCTGGATGATATTGATATGCCTGTTCGCTCACCATATCGATAAAGCCGGTGAGTTGTTCCTCGTTCATGATGGGATATTGATGCGCTACCAGGGGACGGCTAGATACTGCTTTCAGGGCGTGCAACGTTTCTAAAACGTGAATATTTGCCCGATCCATTTTGTTGACGAAGACGAGGTGGGGAATTTCCCAATCGTCGAGGAATTTAAATAGAGGGGCGAGGGTGAGGACTCGTTCGCGGATGGGTTCGCAAACTACAATTGCCGCATCCACTCCCATTAAAGCATTGTACGTTTCTTGAGCAAATTCTACACTTCCCGGACAGTCAATAAAAGTGAAGCGAATGCCGTTATACTCAGTGCTAGCGGCGCTGACTTCTACACTCATGTGGCGATCGCGCGACTCGGCAGCACTATCTCCCACTGTATTGCTGTCCTTAACACTCCCTTTGCGAGAAATTGCCCCTGTGACAAATAACAAGCTTTCTAGTAAAGTAGTTTTTCCACTTAAATAAGGGCCGACAATTGCAACATTCCGCGAACCCGATTTTACTTTTTCGTTCATAAAACCTCCCTTGCGGTAAGTTTTTCCTAACCGCATGATTCTGTTTTTATCAGGGATAAAAAATACTTCTTTGGAGTCAAAATTACCCCTTCTTTAATTTGTTATTATCCTCCCTTTAATCGAAAGTTAAAAAAATTGTAGCCTGTTGTAAGATTTAGCTTAAGAAAAGTTAACTGTCACAAAGTTTTATGGCAAATTAAAAATTTTTGTAAAAAACTTTTTATAAAGTAAATTTAACTGAAAGTGTTGCAAGTCAGAAAATCAATGGGAAAATCATTCTTTAAATATCGCATAGCTGGGTTAGTAAGTTTGATGCTGCTTGTTAGCATTTCCTCCGCCTCTCTATCTTTATCTGCTCCTGTCCCCTCAAAGCAGGCACAATCTAATGGTAAAACTCCTATAGACTGGTTAAACCAAGGTTTACAAGCAATTCAGGCGGGAAAGGTACAAGATGCGATCGCAGCCTTTAAACAAGCAACTCAATTAGATCCGACATTAGCACCAGCGCAGTATAATTTAGGGCTAGCATTCCGACAAACGGGACAATTACAACCCTCTGCGGATGCATTTTATCGAGCGACGCAAGCCGATCCTAAGTTTGCTCCGGCTTTTGCTAATTTAGGTGGTGCGTTGTTAGAGGGAAATAATTTACAGTTAGCTAACGATTACTTGCGACGTGCGTTAGAACTTGATCCAAAATTAGGATTTGCCCACTATAACTTGGGGTTGGTACGAGAACAGCAACGTGATTGTGAAAAAGCGATCGCATCTTTTAAAAAAGCCATAGAATATAGCAAAAATGCACCAGAGCCTCCTTATCATATAGGGATATGTTATCTCCAACAAGGTAAACTCGATCAAGCCAGAGATGCGTTTAATCAGGCAGTAAAAATTAATCCGAAGTATCCAGAAGCTTACTATAATCTCGGCTCAATTTGGTTTCAGCAAGGCAAACCACAAGAGGCATTAGAGGCTTTTAGAAAATCAGCCGAAGCTAACTCTAACTATCCCAACGCTTATTATGGTGCAGGGTTAGCTTTTATGCAGTTACAGCAATATGGAGATGCAGTACAAGTATTGCAATTTGCTAGAGATTTATATAATGCTCAGAAAAATCCTCAGTGGGCGAAAAATGCCGAACAATTGTTGCAACAAGCACAAAATTTAAATTACAAACCTCGCTGAGGCGCAAAAACTTAATATTGCATAACATAAAACTATTGGGTTGACTCGCTGGTGTTGTCTGAAGTTGTCCCGATTGGAAAAATGTACATGCAAAAGCGCCAGAAAAGTCGATTCTTATTTAGCGATCGCTGGCTTGATCGCCAGTCAATTGTTCGCAACATGGAAGCCTTTCAAGACTTAATTGTGATTGTCTTGTGTTTGGGATTGTTCGCCGTCATGCTGATCCAATTGTGGGGGATAGCGATTGCCATCACGCAGCCACTAGACTATAAACATGTGACTGCAAAAATACTATTTGTGTTAATTTTAGTCGAGTTATTCCGACTATTAATGGTCTACTTGCAAGAACATAGTATCTCTGTAGGAGTCGCAGTTGAGGTAACAATTGTATCTCTACTGCGAGAAATAGTAGTTCACGGAGCGCTGGAAATTTATTGGGTTAATACGCTTGCAATTTGTGGTTTGTTGTTTGTTCTGGGTGGACTACTCGTAGTTTGTGCTAAGACGCCACACATGGATTGCATGAGCGCTAACACTAAGTTTTGTCCGGTTGTGTATAGAGGAGGTAGGGAACGGCAAAATGAGTTGGAATTCCAGTATTCACGACAATGTGATGAAAATCAACCGCTTGGATAAATTGTTATGACAATGGGGAGTGGGGAGTGGGGAGTAGAGAAAAAGTATTTTCTTACTCTCCACTCCTTTGCTTGGGGCTGTATCAGGAAATTGGATGCATCTAAAATCTAAAATGGTATAACTTACTTTTGCAAGGTACTTCCGACGTATTGAAATATACTCTTTTTGGAAGATGAATCCCTCTTTTAGGGTGAGTATAAATTAATTAGAAATTCTAAAAGAGGGTCAAGCCATGACTACAAATACAGGTAATGGACAGTCTCAAGAGCCAATTAGCAACTTGGAGTATGATTTTGTCACTGTTTTGCACAACAAGGCTGAAGCCATTAAAGCTTACGATATTTACATCAAAGATGCAGAGCAAGTAGGTTCTCAGCCTTGTGTAGAGTTATTCCAAAAATTGCGCCAATCTGATCTTGAGCAAGCACAAGAGGTTCGTCGGCATCTACAAGAAGTGATGCAACACGGTAAGATGTAACCCAGGCTTTAAGTGCGTAGACTACGCCTACGCACTTGCTGATTAAATTAGACGCAAGGAAAATTAGCTGTATCTCTTACTGTGTGAGAATATTGTGCTGATTGATTTTCATTGTCAGATTGTAGACCCTGTATTACAGAGTACACCTTAACTGTCTTAAGTGTCCTTGCGTCTTTGTCAAGATTTTGAGATATTAAATTGAAAGATTAATTTACATAGAAACTTATGACAACCGAGCAAGAGCTTCAATCTCTTTTTAATCAATTAGATCGCGATCAAGACGGCAAAGTCTCCATTAATGAACTTTTTTTAAGTCCTGGCTTAAGTGCAATCATCATATCAGAAACAAATACCAGTAGTCCCCAGGAGTTACTAGTACAGTGTGACTCAGACAAAGACGGTAGTATTACCTTTGAAGAGTTAAAGGAAGCAGTTGATAAAGCAGATAATTTAAACTAGCAGTTAAAAAAAAGCAGATGGTTGCTCCCATCTGCTTTAATAAAAAAATCCATTATTTCGTTTACTTGGATACCAACTGATTAACTGGAGCAACCCCAGCCAAATCTAAAATTGGCGCGATCGCATCTTCTCGCTTCACCGCCATCATGTGAACACCTTGGCATAATTGCCGTGCTATTTGCACTTGCTCGGCGGCAATTTTCATCCCTTCTTCACCAGGATCTTTAGCTTTTGCCAATCTATCAATAATATGTTGGGGAATATTTACACCCGGAACACATCTATTAATAAACTGAGCATTTTTTGCCGATTTCAACAGAAAAATTCCTGCCAAAATTGGTTTTTTATAGCCAGCAGCAATGGTATCCATAAACTTTTCTAGCCGCTCAAAATCGGTAATTAACTGACTTTGAAAAAACTGCGCTCCGGCTTCGATTTTGCGTTCAAATCGACTTTGCAAACCCGACCAACTTTTACATTGCGGATCTACTGCTGCACCAACAAATAAATCTAACGCTCCATCAGTCAAGGGTTTCTCATTGGAATCAACGCCTTGATTCATCTTCCGAATCAGTTGCAGCAGTCGTACCGCTTCTAAGTCAAACACTGCTTTGGCATCTGGATGATCGCCTGCTTTTACTGGATCGCCAGTCAAAGCTAAAATGTTACGGATACCTAAAGCATGAGCGCCCATTAAATCAGCTTGTAAACCGATGCGGTTGCGATCGCGGCAAGCAATTTGACAAATCGGTTCTATACCGTTTTGTAACAAAATCACCGACGCCATTAACGAAGACATCCGTAATACTGCGCGGCTACCATCAGTAACATTGACAGCATGAACCCTTCCCTTAAGAGTCGCCGCCATTTGAATCATGTGCCCTGGATCTCCCCCTTTCGGGGGTGCTACCTCGGCAGTAACTAGAAATTCGCCTGCTTGTACAGCTCTCTTGAAGGCTGTGGGGCTATGGGTGTGATGCATAAAATTAAGAATTTCAATTTCTTAAATGGTATAGCCAATCACACCGAAAAGGGACAAATTATAGAGGAAGAGAGTAGCCTAAAGCAGTTTTTACTTGTGATAAAGTTTGATTTGCGATCGCCCTAGCTTTTTCCCCTCCATCCCTCAACACAGACTCCAAATAGCCTTTATCCTCCGTTATCGACTGATATTTTTCTTGAATGGGTTTCAGCGACTCAATAATTGTGTCCGTCAACAATGGCTTGAATTGTCCCCAACCCATATCCTGACATTCAACGGCTACATCTCCCTTTGTTTTACCAGAAAGCAATGTATACAGCGTTAACAAGTTATTACACTCTGGACGGGCTGGATCATCAAAAGTCAGCCCACGAATCGGATCAGTTTTGCAACGTTTAATCTTGTATTGAATTTGTTCTGGTGAATCTAGCAAACTGATTCGGCTTAACTCAGAAGGATCAGACTTCGACATTTTGCGTGTACCGTCCGCCAAACTCATCACCCTTGCCCCTTCCTTACGAATCAAAGGGTCTGGTAACTTCAGAACTGGCTGATCTGGTTTACCAAATTGGTGATTTAGCCGCGCTGCAATATCCCGTGTCAATTCCAAATGTTGCTTTTGGTCTTCACCCACTGGCACTTTATCAGCTTGGTAAAGCAAAATATCAGATGCCATCAGCACAGGGTAATCCAATAAACCTGCACTCACATTTTCTCCCTGTTTAACAGCCTTTTCCTTAAACTGGATCATATCTTGCAGCCAGTTTAGAGGTGTAATGCAGTTGAGCAACCAGGTGAGTTCACTGTGGGCCGAAACGTGGGATTGTACAAAAATGGTAGAGTGATTTAAATCAAGACCACAAGCTAGATAGAGAGCAGCAAGGGTGTAGGTATCAGCTGCCAACTGTTTTGGGTCGTGTGGCACTGTAATTGCGTGTAAATCAGCCACAAAGAGGTAATTTTCGTATTCGCTCTGACCTTCTACCCAGTTGCGAATGGCTCCCAAATAGTTACCTAGATGGTAATTGCCGGTTGGTTGAACTCCAGAAAGAACACGTTGCTTGCCCATAAATTTCAACTTAGTTATCTCAAATCCGCGCTAGTAAAGTGGCGATGTCTGGCGACAAATTGCTTTCCGCCTACGCAAAACTCATTTAATTTTGACATTTTCCAGGTCAACTCGCTGTTGCAGGATGAGAGATTTTAACTCAACTCCGATTGCTATAGAAACTCTTCACTGCTTTTTTGCCACCGCTTGTGTTTTAAACTACCTTTTATATTCCGAGCGAATTGTGGCAAGATATCCCTGTGGTATTAACGCTGACAACAGTGGGCGTTCTGCTATCCACAAGCTTCACTACGGCGAAGAAGTGGTGCATTTTTATTTTGAAGCTTAAGGATGTTAGAAGACTAATGAAGCAGTACTCTCAGCTCACCATTATTTTTTACATAGTAGGCCCTACTTTGATCGTAGTGAGTCATTTAGGATCATTACTCATTATTGTTACTGGCTTATCATGGGGTGCTGTCTTATGGGCCCTATTGTTATATGTAATACGAATGCTTGCAACTACTGGCATCTATCATAGGCTACTCACCCACAAGAGCTACCAGGCTCCAACCTCAGTTCTATGCATTGGAAGCATTGTGGCTGCTTCAGCCGGGCAGATGGGGCCAAGTTGGTGGAAAGCTCACCACATGGATCATCATCAATACTCAGATCAGAAAGAAGATCCTCATTCTCCTTATATGCCTTTCAAGGGAATTAAAGGATTCTGGTGGTCTCAAGCTGGATGGCTGTTCTCCCCACAGTTTTTTCCCTCCAAGCTTCCCAGCGATGTTGAGAGTAATGTGGTTTTGAAGATTATTGACCGTTTGCACTTCATTCCTACCGTTGCTCTTGCTGCGCTCTCGTACTACATTGGTGGAGTTGAATATCTCGGCGCTTTTTTCCTCAGCACGACTGTCCTCTTCCACTGTGTCGCCACTGTCAACTCACTCAGCCATATACTGGGCGAGCAACCGTTTACAACTAATGACTACAGTCGGAACCATTGGCTCGTAGCATTTCTGACCTTGGGTGAAGGCTGGCATAATCTTCATCATGCATTCCAGTGGTCAGCCCGGCATGGCATAACTGTGCGAAAGGGGCAGGTTGCCTATCTTCCAGACCCAACATTTTGGTTCATCAAAATCCTTGAGTTCTTGAAGCTAGCGTCAAAGATTAGAATGCCTTCTGAACCAGAACTTATCGCTCGCGCCAGAAACCGCAACTGTCATAACTCAGTTTTCAAGGCGGGGGCAAAGACATCCGTCTGAATATTCTGGTTGACGATTTACTCAGGAAAAAGTCTGTTCATTGCCTTCTCAGAGACCATTTATAATTCCTCATCATTCTAGCAATAGTTATTTTGGGGCATGACTGCATCACATAATAAAAGGCGTTGCTAAACTTAAATTAGCAACGCCTAGTCTTGAGTATTCAACAATTACTCAGCACTCTTATTCTGCCCAAGCAATCAACCTTGGTTCATAAGGATTAGCTAAGTATTGATTCTTCGGCAATACACGCAAAGACAAGCCTTGCAAACCAGAAGCAGTATAAGTGATATTACCCGTGTAAATACTCAATTGCTGTGCCTCTTCACCCTGGTAATCCATCACCACTGGCACAGCGTTGACAATATCACCATTGGCATCGATCGCACCTTGATATAACTCCACCTGCACATCATCATTGGTCAAGGTTGCTAAGTCAACCTTGGCTTTGACAGCAACGGTTTGGTTAACCTCAATGTCTGAAGCTGCCGATACATCAATATCTTTGATTCTGATGTTGAACCAGTGTCTACTCAGTTTTTCTTTCCAAGCAGCTAGTTCTTTAGCTGGGGCATAGTTATCAACAGTCAAGGTATGATAGCGATCGCTAGCCGGGAAATAAGCTCTCCCAGCATATTCTCCTACCATCCGCGCTGTATTAAAGAACGGACAATTCAACCGAATTGCATCCTTCATTTTGGCAACCCACGGACGGGGCAAACCATCAGTATCCCGGTGTTCATAAAATAACGGTACAACTTCCTTCTCTAACAATTCGTAGAGAGCATTTGCTTCTACTTCATCTTGATAGTTGGGATCGTCGTAATTCTCTCCATGTCCAATCGCCCAACCTGTGCGGACGTAATCAGCTTCATCCCACCAGCCATCTAGTACACTTAAATTCGGCAAGCCATTCATTGCTGCTTTCATGCCACTAGTACCAGAGGCTTCCCGTGGACGACGCGGTGTGTTTAACCAGATATCGCAACCCGCAACCATCAACCGGGAGATGTAAATGTCGTAATTGGGAACAAACACTACCTGTTTTTCTAAGTTTTGTTCGCGGATAAAGTGATTGATCTCGCGGATGAGTTCTTTACCGGGAATATCCTTGGGATGTGCCTTACCAGCAATCACGAATTGCACTTTCCGATCTTTGTTAGCTAGTAAAAGCCGCTTAATGCGATCCAAATCACGCATCCAGAGGGTAGCACGTTTGTAGGTGGCAAAGCGACGAGCAAAGCCAATGGTGAAAGCGTAAGGATCTAAAACTTCTTGTGCCTGGGAAATTTCGGAGGCGGAAGCGCCGCGATCGGTTAAATGCTTGACCAAATGCTCTCGCACATACAAAACCATATCTAAGCGACAGCGTTCGTGATTGCGCCACAACTCCTCATCAGGAATGGCATCCATCCGATCCCACAATGGGCTATCTGGTGGTGCTGATGACCAGTTTGGCCCCAAGTAGCGATCGTATAACTCTTGAGTAGATTTCGCAACACAACTGCGAGCATGGACACCATTGGTAATTGCTGCGATCGGCACTTCTTCTACTGGCACATTCTGCCACAAACCCTGGAACATTTGCCGCGACACCACACCGTGCAGTTGGGCGACACCGTTAGAAAATGTTGCCATCTTCAGCGCCAGCACCGCCATACTGAAAGGCCCAGATAAATCGCCTGTATTTTCGCGCCCCAATCCTAAAAATTGCTCTTTGGGTAACCCAAATATCTCTGCATAGTACCCCAGGTAGTACAACATTTTGTCAGGAGCGAATAAGTCAATTCCTGCTGGTACTGGCGTATGGGTAGTAAAGATATTACTAGAAGCCACCACCTGTTTAGCTTGGGGATAATTGAGTCCCTCTTCCTGAATCAGCAAGCGGATGCGTTCTAAGGCAGAGAAGGCGGCATGGCCTTCATTCATGTGGTAAGCGGTGACTTTCAGCCCCAAAGCTTTGAGCATTTGCACACCACCGATCCCCAGCATAATTTCCTGGTGGATACGCATATCGATGTCGCCACCATACAGCTGATCTGTAATGTCGCCGTCGTAAACATTGTTGGGTTCAATGTTGGTGTCCATCAAATACAGGGGCACCGTTCCTACCTGTACACGCCAAACTCTGGCATACACCTTGCGTCCTGGATAATCTACCGCAATTCGCAATTCTGAACCATCAGGATTGCGCTCTAGATGCAAGGGCATATTGTAGAAATCGTTCATCAGGTAGCGTTCTTGCTGCCAGCCATCGGCATTAAGATACTGGGCAAAATAGCCTTGCTGATACAGTAAACCTACGCCCACAAGGGGTAGCCCCAAGTCACTGGCAGATTTGAGGTGATCCCCCGCCAGAACGCCCAAGCCCCCAGAATAGACGGGCAAACAATCTACAAGTCCAAATTCCGCCGAAAAATAGGCGTAGCATTCTTTTGGTTTATGCTCCCGTTGTTTCTGATACCAGGTACGCTCTTGCAAATAATCGTCTAACTGACGGTCAGCTCGATCCATTTGCGCTAGGAAGCCTTCATCTTCGACAACTTCCAGAAGCCGCGATTGAGAGATAGTACCGAGCATCAACACCGGGTTATGATGGCTAGACTCCCACAGGTCAGAGTCTAAGCGACGGAATAAATCTTTAGTGTCAACGTTCCAATCCCAGTGCAAGTTATATGCTAGCCGCCGTAGTGGTTCGAGTCGCGGCGGTAGTGAAGGGGATACGTTAAATGTACGAATTGGCTGCATAGGTTGGCAAAACTCCAAGTTTAGCTATGGTTATTGTTTACTCTCTTTACCAATGTTGCCAATTCTTTATACAGCAGTTTGTGAAAAAGCCATGACTTTGTTAAGCATTGAGAATTTTTTTAACCTCGTTGCTAAAGTTTACACCAAGGTGTTTCTAAATCTATGCCCTACCCTGAGCCATGTACTTGGTATATTAAAATTTAATCATTTAGTGCGATGTATCACTTAGAAAAATTTAGTTTTGAATAAATAATTTACATTTCTTTTAGAATTGATTCCGGCGATCAATCTAAGGTCTTGGCTGAGGGTGAAAGTTCCTCATAGCTGCGTCAAGGAATTAAAATTTTAATTATTTTTTCATAAAATTGACTTAATTTAGAGGCTTTGTGAGAGGAAAGACTACTCTATTATTTGGTTAAGGTTAGTTTAAGGTGATGTGACGCTCAATAGTCCATCGTAGACATCGTTTAAAATTAAATCGTGTAAAAATAATACCAAGCAGTTAACTAGGAAAAGCGAGCGCTAACTACTTGGTATAAATTTTAATACTAAATCAGATAAATAACGTAGTAGTGTGTTATTTTATGCGCCTAGTGAAGGCTGATCTTTGGTGCTTTTTGTCATTGACAAAGCTACAGCTGCTGCATAAGCAATCTCGGCTGCCATTTGATAAGCAAGTTTGATACTAGATGAAGCGTCCTTGGCTTTAGGAGAGAGAGAAGCTTTTTTTCGGCGCGACTCTTGTTTGACATCACCCGCCGCAATAGCTCGCTGTAAAATGATCCAGGCATCTAGGTCTTCTGAGTCATAATTACTTTGAAGTTGCGATCGCAGTTGATCTTCGGCTACAACACTCAAATAGCCGGTAGTTAGAGCTTCTTGGGCAATTTCTTTAATTAAAGCCATAATTTGAACCAAGTGTGTGAGTTAAAACCGATACCTCAATCTGGGCATTTGATGTTTTTTCTAGACTTCTCCTAGAAACTAAGCTACGTTTTAGCTTTCTTTCAATAAAATTTATAATAAATAGTGCCTAGCACGCATCACCCGCTTGGCTCACCCGAATGGGTGATTTACAAATTTTTAGATACAAGCAATAAGGAAGAGGAAAACTTTTAGCTTTTTAACCGAGAGGGTGTCATAAGTATAGTAGATATCATTCTGAGTTAACACAAAAATATAAAATTATTTGGACAACAAATAGTAGAAATATAGACAGAAATAGTAATGAATCGCTTAGATATTTTTTAAAGTTACCATTCTTAAGTAATTTTCTCTAAGTGTATAAAATTATTTAAGAGTAGCGTAGGCTTTGCTTGCCGTAGGCAGCGCTCTAGTAAAAAAATTAACTAATCTCACCATTACAATCAACAAGCAACCTGAAAATCAAATTATTTAATAAGAGTGTTCCACTAAAAATAAAATGTGTTATCGTTAAAAACAATTGTTATTAAAAACCATTTATGTAATTAAAAACATGAATTGGTTAGTCTGTAAATCATCTGTGTGCAACATGATTGGAGCAGCATACTCTAGAAATTCGTTGCAAGAAAGCCGTCATAGCAGTCGGGGAAGCGCTTACTTGTTTGCACCGATGGTTAACTTCAATGTGATGGCTGATGTGGGAGATAATCCACCCTAGTTGGATTTTAGTTGGGCAAAAATACCCATAAAAATCCAACAAAAATTACATTGTCATGCTAGGCAGAAATTTTATCTAATTTTTGAATATAGTCTAGTTAAATGTATTTTCTGTTGCAATATTAGCTTGTGGAACTGAGTTGTTTCAAAAGACTAAAACCGCTTGATAAAAAGTAGCCTCAAGGTAAACAACTTTATCCCTATTTGCGTAACAAGCTTTGCAATGCCAAATAGCTGAAACAGTAGCCTATCTAAACCAACAAATTTTCCCATCAGACAATTAAATTGTCTGGGGTTTGACTCTGTAATCCACTGAGATTGTTTTGTTAATTGATTTGGTGAAAAAGAAGCGAAATTTTTACGTGCTGTG
The DNA here is from genome assembly GCF_020829625.1 of Nostoc sp. XA010. Lineage (GTDB taxonomy): Bacteria > Cyanobacteriota > Cyanobacteriia > Cyanobacteriales > Nostocaceae > Nostoc. The sequence goes on from NZ_JAIVFX010000002.1 coordinate 188,146, forward strand.
ACTGGTACAAAAGCTTCTAGCGATCCAAGGCAATTGTGCATAAGCTAAAAAACATCTAATTTGCATAATCGAATTAAATATAATTCGTGTGGGGTGAACATATTACCCGTCCAGCTTATGCAATTTAAATGTGGAACAACTTATCAATTGAGTAATTCTCTCCCACCTAAGTTAAAGAATTGCTCACATAGTCAAAACCAGGCTCTGGTTTTTCAACATTTGGAAAACCATCTAAAAACATGGGTAAATTTTGGTAATACTGCCAATGGTAATCATGTATCAATAAGTACAAATCTTTTTGGTATTGGCAAAAGATTAGGATACAAAGACAACAAATCAATCCTGTCAACAACAATTAATTGAAGAGATATGTAGCCATGCATAACGAGCAATATTTTTCCAAATTGCAGCGCGTGCAAGAACTTTTAGTAACTACTGTGTTAGGGGATATCCCTACACTTATTTTGGGGCCGAAGTTGCGTAATTTTGGATATCGTAGTATTTTTGCCCAGATAGGCAGTCCAGTTTATATTCAAAATGGTGTTGAATTTAACGGTACTTGCTGTATTGAGATAGGCAGTGGAGTATATATTTTCAAGGGTGTAAGGATGGATGCTAGAGGACATAAAAATAATAGAATTCATCTAGCAAATAGAGTCGCTATTGAGCGTAACGTTGATATAGGGTGTTTAGAAAATACGTGTATACATATTGATGAAGACACATTCATTGCTCCCAACGTGTGTATTGAGGGGCCAGGAGATATCAAAATTGGTAAACACTGCTTAATAGCTGCCCACTCAGGGATATATGCCAATAACCATAATTTTGCCGATTTGATGGAGCCGATTAAATACCAAGGTGTTACTCGCAAGGGAATTGTAATTGAGGATGACTGTTGGCTAGGGCATGGAGTAACAGTATTAGATGGGGTTACTATCGGCAAAGGCAGTGTTATTGGCGCGGGAGCAGTCGTCAATAGAGATATTCCTCCTTTCTCCGTTGCTGTAGGCATACCTGCACGAGTAATCAAAAACCGAATTGGCAAAGACTTAAGCATTAGTTCAAATTGAGAAACAGGGGATCGGGAATAGTAACTATCTCCTGTAACAATTAACCTGTTCCCTTTTTGAATTCACTTGTTACACCCAAGTGGGTGAGAAAGAATTCAGCCACTTGGGTGAACCAGATGTGCGAGGTTACATTTTGTAAAAAAAGAGATTCTAGTACTAGAGAATATTGATTTTACCTAACTCTAGTGAGAAGAATTCTATGAAACTTACAAAATTAGCTGCCTCTTTCGTTGCTGTTGCTTCCATTGTTCTCTCGGCAGGAATTGCTTCTGCTCAAACAGCTGGCACAAACGGCAATTACATCGGTGCTGGTGTTGCGGTTGGTGCAACCAGTGGCGGACAAGGAAACGATGAATCACAAATTGGTGGTAATATTCAAGGACGTTACGCCGTTCCCAATGCGCCTGTTTCAGTGCGGGGTTCTGTGCTGTATGGTGGTGATGCTGCCGCAATTATGCCCATAGTGACTTACGATGCGCCCATCGCCAAAAATACTAACGTTTACTTCGGTGGTGGTTATTCTTTTGTAACTGACGAAGGTCAAAAAACCCCGTTGGGCAATCAGAATGCACCTGTAATCACCCTCGGTATTGAATCAGAAGTTAGCAAGAATGTCATTGCTTATGGCGATACTAAATGGGGCATTGATGCCTACAGAAATAGTGATGCTGATGCTGTCAGCTTCCAAGCCGGCTTAGGCTATCGCTTCTAGTGATTCCAAGCTAGAAAATAGCTTATTCACAACCTAAAGCAATGATATTTGCTAGCCGTAATATAACGGTTTTCGATCACATAAATTACAGACCATTCGTAGGGGCACAGCAATGCTGTGCCCCTACCTTGTTTGCATCTAAATCAGAGACGTAATAATAATTTGTTCTCTTCTTTTAATCATTTTTATTGATGATTTTGATAAATAATTATATTGGCTATTATTAATAGTTTTTCTTACAGTAAAATTATGAATTTTAAATACGTGTAAAAGATATTACTCATGGAAAAGATTAATGCCATACCAGAAATGCTGGGTGAAACAACTGATGTAGAAACTTGGCTAATTCGAGCGGGACTAAAATTTTCAGATTTAGGTAACGATGCTGCAAGTATTGCAATCCGTAAGCAATGGCGAGAGTACCAAGCCGCAGTGCATAGATGCTGTGTAACCCTACACCAACCACCATCACGTATTCAACTAAGTGGCGACTATGCCAAGCTGAGAATACCTGGTGCGGCGTCAACAAATTGTGCTGTAAGCTGTCGAGTCGTGCCAAATCGTTAAACTGGGCAAAAGATAGAAAATCTTCAAGAATCAAATGTCGGGCAGTGCGACTGCTAACTGTTTGACTAATAATCCTGTTCTACGCCTCCTACCACTGGTTTAACTTCAGAAAATGGATCAGTGCCGCCACCCCAGTTAAAATCACTAATTCGGATGCTGATACCGCCTAACTCCAACACCGGATTGTAACGCAAGGTGATGCCATAGGTGCGACGGCTATATTCCACAAGGTAGTCGGTGCTAGTTTCTTTACCAGTATCCAAGTTAACAGATGTTTGAAAGCCTAAGCGAAAAGGGCCGTAAATTTGCTGTGATATCCCAGCGCTCAACACTTGGTTATCAACGGAGCGATCAAACAAAAAGGGTGATAATCCGTTGTTTAAGCCTTGAGAATAAGTAATATTAAAGGCTGTGTAGTCTAAAAAAGGTCGAGAAAAATGACCAATTTGCCCTAGTAAACCAATTGTACCAGTTAGGGTGCTTTGGTTATCCCCATTGGTGTAATAACTACTAGTGCCTGTAAGTCCAGCGATCGCTCGCAAGTAAGGAACTACAGGGTTAGCCGTGTATCGTAATCCCCCAGTGGCAGTGGGCGGTAATGGTTTTCCCTGCCACAGCAACACCCCAGTACTGAGGGAAGCGCTGCCTTGTAAACGACCTAGTGAGATGCGATCGTTTTCCCGCACTGGTTCTAGTAAGTCTTGACGATCGGTGTTGGCATTGATATATCGCGCGCTTGCTTGATAGGTGAGGTTAATCCCAGTCTTGCCTAAAGGAATTACAGGAGAGGTAATAATGCCGCCAAGACTGCTCTGGACAGTTTGAAAGCCAAGGGTACCGTTGTAAAAACGCTCGCGGTAGCTATACTCCAGATTCAAAAGATGGGGAAGGGAAGTCCCTAATGTCTGGCGCAATCCTAACCTCGCCCGCAAATTATCTTCTAGCTTGTTCAAGTCAAAACTAGTTAATTCCCCAGTCCCGTCAATGACTGCTCGTGGACTCAAAACAGAATTTATCTTTGTCTTGACACCAAACAGTGCGCCTAAATCACCCGTGCCTTCTTGCACAGCTCTCTGTATTAACAACTGAGGCGTAATCGTCCAGCGTGTCTTCTCTGTATCGATCACTGGAAAGCCACGCTCAATATACAAACCACCCCGATCTTCTCCATCATAACCAGGGGAAACTATTGCAGGTGTAACGTCCCGCTCCCGGCGGTCAATAGTCCGCTCATTCACCGGAATTGGTAAGGAGACGCCTTGATCAAATACCAAACGCTGATTCTGTGTCCTGATGCGGTCTACCAAGGGTGATTCTCGCGTCAGAGTTACTGTATTTGCCCGCAGCTCTAGTTCTGGGGGCGAAAAAGGATCATTGGTGAGGCGGACATCCCTTGCTTGCCAGCCTTGCGGATAAAAGTCAATGTGTTCAGCTTCAAACCTGAGCCGATTGACTACACCCCCTGTTTTTGATGGCGGGATGTTGCTAGCATCTGCCTGACCACCAAATACCACATCAATTCCTCCAGGGCTGCTCACACCGGAAACGGGCTGATTGGCTCTAATGCGATCGCTCGGCGGACGTTTTGGAACTCCACCAGCAGTTACACCCGTGGATGAAAAAGCAAAATCTGTTTGTGCTGAGGGTACATAAATTTCTCCTCTACCATTTAGCAGTTCCCCACTATCTTGAACAAAGTTATAAGTAAAGCGTTGTCCACGCAGTACCTGATCGCCTCGTGTTAAAGTTACGTTGCCCTCCCCCGCAGCAATCAAGTTGTCTAAATTGACTTGCAGGCGATCGGCATCCACCACCGCCCCATCAAATCGCACAAGTACATTACCAACAGCTGTAATAATTCGCCGTTGCTCGTCATACTCTTGCCGATCTGAAGTGACTTCTACAATTCTCGGTTTGGCTGGCGGGATGGTAGCTGGCGCAGTTGTACTAGATGGTTGACTTTGTAGCTGATTAATCGTATTGCCATCTGGTGTAGGCGTTGGTGCTTGAGCTTGTTGTTGGACTTGGGACTTGAATCCTACAGTGATGGGCTTTGAGAGTTGATTTGTCGGGTTACGAGACGTGAATTTTATAAAATTTCGTACTGATTGAGAACTCGGTGCAAGATCAGCAGCAGATTCAGAGATATTGTCTCTTCCTGAAGACTGTGGTGCAGTAATATCACTTTGCTGTTTTTGCTGGGTTAACTTCTGTGCTAAAATTCCCGCTTTAGATTCGACTTTGTTGCTGTTTGTAGCACTTGGGACAGTTTGAAGAGGATGCAAAGACTGGGCGAGTTGGGGATTTGGGGAAACTTTATAGCTAAAGCTACCATCCAAAAAGGTTTGTTTTTCTCTACTAAAGTTGAGAGTTGGCGTAGACGCATTCGCGCAGCGTCTGTCTGCGACACGCTGCGCGAACGTAGAGAAGCGGCTTGTCGTCAGACATCGCTCACCAAGTTTTTGAGAAGGTTCACCTTTTACGTTTATAGAGGAAGTCTCCGCTCCAACTTTCTTTGGCAACGTAGTGGCTTCTCTTTGCGTCTCCTGCTTGCGTAACGCCGCTCTTAGCAGAAGTTCCGAGCGCTGAATGTTGAGACTCGGACTTGTCTTTGTGTCTTCTTTATCTTGGTAATTAGAGGTTTTAACCTCCTGCGTGGGATAACCACCGATCAGCGATCGCCCCAAAAGTGCAGCAGTTCCAGAACTGTTGATGGGCGAAATTTCTGGTGGGAAGGTTTTTGGTGAATGGGGTACAGAGGGAGTTTCGGCAACTACCAAGCCATCCTCAGTTGAGTTGGTCGGAGTTGGCAATGGCGGATCACTCTTGGTTTTACCTGCAATTGCCAACTCAGCCAAATCCTTGGGCTGCTTGGATTTGTCTGTCTTTTCGTGTATTCCAGTATCTACACCTGAAAGAAAATTTGTATGACTAGCAGATGAGGCGGGATTTACAGCTTGTAAAGATTTGAGGATAAAAGGCGGATCAGGCGGCAGAACTGGATGAAGCATATTTGAGCATAATCGGGCTAACAAACAGCCAAATGACGGAGGGAAGGATTAAATATACATTTTGCCTTCCGACTGTCGCCTTCTGCTACCGGTAGCAAGCCACTTTGAGGAGGAAACTTACTAGGCGAAAGTTTAGTAAGTTTCCGTGGGGTTTAGTATCTTCCGCCTTCTAAAGTCGCGGATGATTTATTGCCCTTTTACTCTAAGTCCCGACGGCCGGGGTTACGAGCTGGATCGTTTGACAAAAATCCGAAGACGAAGATAGCGACAAAGAAGGCAACAACAATATAAACAGCGATTTTTAAAGTCAGCATAGAAATATCTCCAAGGGGTAAGACAAAGAAAGCTTTTCTTTCAGGATCTGCCATGCAGAAAAGATAGCTACTTTATATTACCCAAATCTCGTCCCTTTTGAGAGGACTCTGGGGACTTGGGACTGGCGACTTGGAGATTAGGGACTAGCAGTGCTTACCCTAAGTTTATTGATATATGGTGCAAGATGTCAGTTGTCTGACTTTTAGATGCCCTTAAAAAATAACTCAGAGACTGGTTACTCTTGTGACGTTAACTAACGGCAAAAGTTTCTTCAGATAACAGTTATTTTTTCAAAAAGCGCTGACGTAAACGAGATATAAAACTATTCACCTCTGGTATTTTCATTGATGAAGCGATCGCAGCAAACACTGCAATCCCTACGAAGCCTGATATACACAATTGCAACACTAAAATCAGCAAACCTGTTTTACCTAGCAATTGTTGAGAAGCAACCAAAGTCCCATAGCTTGCTACCCCAGCTACCAAGCTACCCGCAGTCAAACCCAAAATCGGCAAACTCCATTCACGCCAAGGTAAACCATTAAGCTTGCGATCGAGCAACCATAACAGCATCAACATTGAGCTGCAATTTACACCCACTGTTGCCAACACCAAACCGGGAGCGCCAAAAGGTTTAACGAAAAACCAATCTAATATGATGTTGAGCAAAATGTTAAAAATGCTGATACGAAAAGGTGTCTGTCCATCGCCTAAAGCATAGAACACCCGCACCAAAACATCACGTCCCAAATAGACAAACATCCCAATTCCGTAAGCGACTAGTAAGGATGAAACTAGCTCTGTAGCTTCTGGCTTGAAAGCACCGCGCTCATATACCACCTGCACAATAGGCACTGATAACGACACCATCAGCGCCCCTAGCGGTAGCATGGTGAAGGCAGTAAGTAGCAGCCCTTGGCGAATGCGTAATTTTAAATCTGGCCAATTTTCGGGGCCGGCAAGTTTGGCAAATATCGGTAATAGGGGCAGTAAAATGATATTAGAAATAATCCCTAACGGAGTTTGGACTAATAGATTGGCATAGTTAAATCCTGCTGCCGCACCAGGAATAGGACTGGCAAAATAAAGGTCAGTGGCAACATTAATTGGCATCATTCCAGAGGAAACTGTTGCCGGAGTCATGATTTTAATTACTTCTTGAACGCCTGGGGATTTAAAATCAAATCGCAGGCGTAATGTGCCTAATCCTAACCGCCACTGCACGATTAGCTGCACTAACCACTGGAGAATTGCTCCTGCTAAGGTTCCCCAAGCTAGAACCATTCCACCGATTAAAGCGTATTCCGGTTTAATAATGTCTTTGCCCAGTTGCATAGCCAAGATACCAAGACCGGCAACAACGGTAATACTGGATAATAAGGGACTAATGGAGAGTAACCAATATTGATTGGCTGCATTAAGAGTACCAAAGCCAATGCCAATTAATCCGGCAAATAAAGCCATTGGTGCCATAATGCGGAGTTGTTGAATTGCGATCGCTCTGGTTGTCGCTTCCAAACCATGACCGACTAAATCAACGATCGCATCCGCAAATAAAACTTGAGCAATTGTCACCAGCAACAGCGATCCAGCTACCAGCGTTGTCACGGTTTCCACTAGGGGAGCCGCTTCTTCTCGCCGCCGCTTGGCTAAAACACTGACAACTGCACTGTGTAGTGGCCCATTGACACCACCGAGTAATATCAATAGAAAGCCAGGGATAATATAGGCATAACTATAGGCGGTGGCAGCAGCACCAACACCAAAAGCGGCAGCGATCGCTTGCTGCCGCACTAAACCGAAGACTTTACTAATTAATGTGGCTGCGGCAACAATGGCAGCAATTCCAGCGAAAGAACGAGAGGGTTTTTGGTCTTGTTGTGTCACGAATATTACCCGACAACTCTTGCAGAGTGCATACTTTAAAACATTTAACCTGAAATTCCGTAGTCTGTCAGGTAAATTTTGACAAATTACTTATTTTACATGCTTTCGTCGTACAGCCCTTTGGGCATCCTACGACGGGTATTAGCCTAGCGATGCCTACGGCGGGCTACGCCTACGCTCAAAGGACTTCCAAATCAAAAAATAATTAATAATCGCAAAGTAAGCTTTCTTGAGTAGGGGAAGCAGATATCTGATGGTCGTCTTAGATGAAGGAATTGAGAAATTTAATTTTGGACTAAATTATTTTTTAACCCATTACGAGGATAGATAAATAAAGGGGAACTATAACAATAACCATCTTCTGAGAAATTGTTGAACACTGCAAAAATATTGCAGTTTGTCATATTTTTGGCAACCTTTAATTCCATGAAGTTGGTATGAGGAATCATCATTAAAGGACATAATTCAGAGTAATGGAACCTAATTCAAATTTCACGGAAAATCAACTTCTTTTGTCAAGCGCTCAACTTCAAGAGCAATTAGACCAACAAAAGGCTCTGGCGAGTGTAATTGTCCGAATTCGGGAGTCTCTTGACTTAGAAACAATTTTTCAAACTACCGTTACACAAGTGCGTCAGTTGCTAAATGCTGATCGTGTAGCAGTCTTCCAGTTTGACCATGAAAAAGACTGGGAAGGAGAATTTGTTTCTGAGGATGTTGCACTTGGCTGGGACTCAGCACTGGCAATAAAAGTTTATGACCACTGTTTTGGAGAGCAATTTGCTTCCAGTTCTCAACAAGGTAGAGTGCAAGCAGTAGCAGATATTTACAAAGCGGGACTGAGTGATTGTCATCTGGCATTTTTGAGGAAATTTCAGGTACAGGCCAACCTCGTTGTCCCTCTATCACGGCAGAAGGAACTGTGGGGATTGCTTTGCATTCATCAGTGCAGCGAGGCTCGTAACTGGAAAGAATCGGAAATTGAGTTTATTCGTCAAATTTCTGACCATCTTGTTGTTGCGATTCAACAAGCACAACATCTCCATGAAGTCCAATTGCAAGCCGCAAAATTGGCTCAAGCGGCTCAACGCGACCAAGTAATTGCTCAGATTGTCGATGAAATTCGCTCACCCATTGATATTGAAACCATCTTTAAAACAACAACTCAAGAAATACGCCAACTGCTGCAAGCTGATCGAGTTACCATCTTTAGCTTCAATGCCGATTGGAGTGGGAACTTTGTTGCTGAATCATTTGCGGAAGGCTGGACTCCTTTAATTGGCATTGAGCCTGCGATGTCTACGACGGGCTACGCCTACGCTGATACTTATTTACAACAGACGCAAGGCGGACGTTACGCTAATAACCAGACATTTACAGTCAATGACATTTACCAAGCCGGATTAACAAACTGCCATGTAACCCTATTGGAGCAATTTCAGGCAAAAGCCTTTGCAACTGCCCCCATTCTCCAAGGAGACAAACTTTGGGGAGTCATCGCTGCTTACCAAAATTCTTCACCCAGACAGTGGCAATCTTATGAAGTCGAATCACTAAGCAAAATCGGCACACAAATTGGTGTGGCAGTGCGACACCATAAGTTGCTCACATACGCTCAGTACCAAGCAGAGCAACAAAAGACATTAACTAGCGTGATTACTCGAATTCGGGAATCCCTAGATTTAGATACAATCTTCCAAACTACTGTCACCGAGGCACGGAAAATGCTGCAAGCGGATCGAGTTGCAGTCTTTCGTTTTGATCCTCAAAAAGGTTGGGAAGGAGAATTTATTTCTGAGGATGTTGTAGCTGAATGTAGCTCGGTAATAACAGAAAAAGTTTATGATTATTGCTTCGGTGAAAACTTTGCGACCCTTTACGCGCAAGGTCGAGTCAATGCGATCGCTGATATTTATCAAGAAAAGTTTCCAGGTTGCTACATTCAAATCTTAGAAAAATTTCAAGTGCGGGCAAATCTGATCGCACCTCTATTGAAAAAAGGTGAACTTTGGGGATTGCTGTGTATTCACCAATGCAATGCCCCTCGTCACTGGCAACCCTCTGAAATTGAATTTGCTAGTCAAATAGCCGAGCAATTGGGAGTAGCATTAAAACAGGATTCTTATTTAAAGCAAGTTCAAATGCAGGTTGTCCAGTTAGCAGAAGCTACTGAACGGGAGAAAGCAATGGAACGCCAAGAATTGCTGGCTGCAACCATTGATAAAATCCGCCAGTCACTTGATATTAAAACTATTTTTAGAACCACTACTCACGCTGTGCGAGAGTTGCTCGAAGTCGAGCGAGTTGCAATCTACCGTTTCAACTCAGATTGGAGCGGTAAATTTGTAGCAGATTCTTTTAAAGATGGTTGGAAGCCTGTTTTACAAGCTCAACCAATGATTATAATAGAAACTTTTGAGGACACAGACGACGATAACGAACTTCCGCGTAACGAAACCTTTGTTCCGATTCGGGAAGGTGAAAAATTATGGGGATTATTAGTTGCTTATCAAAATTCCCAGCCGCGTTATTGGAAAGAAGAAGAAATTAATTTACTGGCTCAAGTAGGAGTGCAATTGGGAATTGCGATTCAGCAAGCAGAATTACTCGAACAAACTAAACGTCAAACATTAGAACTTACTCAAGCTCTGCAAGAATTAAAACAAACTCAGACCCGGTTAATTCAGGGTGAAAAAATGGCAGGATTAGGACAACTACTTGCTGGAGTTGCTCATGAAATCAATAATCCTGTAAGTTTTATTTTTGGCAATCTCATCCATTTAAACGAATATACTCAAGAATTGCTGAATGTAGTAAAACTTTACCGTCAAAACTCCTCAGTATTGCCAACTGTCCAACAGCAAATTGACAAGACTGATTTGGATTTTCTCATCGAAGATTTACCCAAAACCCTTGAGTCAATGAAAGTAGGCACAGACCGTATTTGTGAGATTGTCCTATCACTGCGAAACTTTTCTCGTACAGATGGGGCTGAATTGAAGCCAGTAGACATTCATGAAGGATTGGATAGTACTTTGCTAATCTTAGGGCATCGGCTCAAAAACAATAATGAACGCCCAGCTATTGAAATTGTGAAAGAATATGCTACTTTAGGTTTGCTCGAATGCTATCCAGCGCAATTAAATCAAGTGTTTATGAATCTTCTAAGTAACAGTATTGATGCATTAGAGGAAAAGTTTAAAACTATACAGCAAAGGTATTTGAATTTATCCCAAAGGTGTCCAAAAATACCTTTAACTATCTGGATTAGTACGCAAGCCGTTAATAACCAGATTGTAATTAGAATAGCTGATAATGGTCTGGGGATTCCAGAAGAGGTGCGATCGCACATGTTTGATCCCTTCTTCACTACCAAAGCACCAGGTAAAGGTACGGGGTTAGGCTTATCTATCAGCCATCAAATAATAGTTGAAAAACATCATGGTCAGATTAAATGTTCCTCTAAACCAGGAGAAGGAACAGAGTTTTTAATTGAAATTTCCACGGATAATTGATATCTCTGTTTTTAGGCTCAACGCTGAGATTCTTTACTTACAACCTAAACTATCTCGCGTTGACATACCCGTAACCGGATTTACCCCATCGGCCCTTTCACACATTAGCGACACTTGATAACGGTCAATCAAAGCGTCGGTAAAATCAGCGCCTGTAATTTCGGCATCAAAAAAACGGCTACGGGTCAAAGTGGCTTCTGTAAAAATGGCATTTTTCAGATTAGCACCATCCATAGTGACGCGATCAACCAAAGCGCCGCTTAAGTTCGCACCTTCCAGATTTGCCTTTAACAAAACTCCTTTAGTGAGAATTGCGTTGGTTAAATTCGCTCCTTGAAAATTCGTCCCCCGCATTTCTGCTGCTACAAAAGTCACACCTGCCAAATCAGCATGAGAAAAATCACGATTTTCTAAATTTATATTGTTGTAATTAATTGTATTTATCTGAGCAAAAGCAGGTTTTGGATTAAGTATTACCCACCCAAATGCCAGTATCAAAATCACAATCAAACCAAAAAAACGCAGTAAAATCTTTTTCATAACTTTATTATTTATCAGCAGTCCTTTGTCATTAGCCGCTTGTCATTTAACCAATGACTAATGACTAATGACTAATGACTCTTGACTATTTCCAATCTTTACCAATCCGAATTGTGAGATCAGATTCTAAATCACCAATCGCCGCTACCTCAATTTGACCCAAGCCTAAGACTTTTTGCAAATCAACTCCAACTCGTCGGTTGCCTTTTTGGACAACAATCTGAGTTTGACGTTGGGTATCTGGCCAATCAGGCACTTTGTAAATATTAGTAAAGCCTTTCTGTTTCAGATAAGCAATAACTTTTTCAGTTAACTGAGGTTGATTGGAAGCATTTTGAATAGCAATTTTGAGGTTAGGAACCTGACGCATATCTGGTTTCAGACCAGGTACATTTACCCCAACATAATCATTCAACAGGCTCTGCTGTCCAGTCATATTTAGCCAATAGCTATCAGGGTCTTTGCTAAAACGGCTAAACGTACCAGGCAACACGGTCATTTGGAAATTATCCCGATCTAAGTTGAGGCCGAAATTCACCAACGCCATCATTTCTTCCATCTTCAGGTTGGTATCAAAGTATTTTCGCATCAAGCGAGTTAACTGAGGCAACCTGGGTAAGACGGTAGGACTATTTAAGCGTTGCAGCAATGCTGCTGTTAGTGCTTGCTGACGCTGCACTCTCGGCAAATCTCCCAAACCTGGTTCGCGGAATCGGACAAACTGTTCTGCTTGTTCGCCGTTGAGGGTTTGCCAGCCACTGACTAAATTAATCGACAGCCGACTGCTAGAGTCTTTATATTCCATTGATTGCGGAACAAAGACCTCTACTCCGCCTAACTGATCGACTAACTGCCGTAATCCACTAGTAGAAATGCGGATGTAACGATCGATTGGGGCATTGTTTAAGGTACGGCTAACTACCCGTGCTGCCAAGACTGGGCCGCCTTTGGCATTAGCATCAGATACCTTAGTTAAACCCTTTTCTCCCTTTTCTGGGATGGCGATCATCGTATCTCTGGGAATGGAAAGTACCCGTACAGATTTTTCACTAGGGTTGAGCCTTACTAGCAGCATGGTGTCGCTTTTCCCAGCAAAGCTTTCTGGTGAACCATCAACAGTACTGCTAACTGGTTCAATCCCCATAATTAAAATATTCATGGGTCGTGAAAGGTTGTACTGGGAAAGTTTGCTCCATAACTCCCCTGGTAATGGAATTTTTATCTCGTCTTTAGCAGTAGTTCCTAAATCTTCATCTGTTCGATCTAGATTGCTCCACAACGGAGTCCACAGCGCTAAACTTGATACCAGTAAACCAGATAAGATAATGCCGATGACAACCGTCATGATCCACAACAGCCATCGAGGCATGGTTAAACCCAGTCTCTCATAAAGCTGATTGGGAATTGCACCCACTGATTCGACAAGGCTACGGTTGGGATTCGCTGGCGGGTTTAGTTCGACATGCTCCTCCTCTAAATCCTCTACTGGTGCAGGTGTTACTTGATTTTCTGTTCGTTGAATTTGCTGCTGTCGCACCTCAGTTTCAAATTCTGCAACTTGCTGAGATGTAAGCGGATTTTCTGACCATTCGACTTGTTTTATCACAATTATCTCCCCACTCAACCACTCCCTAAAAGTATGTTAATCCAAGCTACAAATATTGCCAGTGGAAAAGCTCACTGTAAACTTGTAATATTCTTCGGTAGGCGTGTATGACAACATGAATACTTTATTGTTCCCCGTAATCCTCGCTGGTGGTAAAGGCGAACGTTTTTGGCCCCTGAGTCGCAAAGACCGACCCAAGCAATTTTTAAGTCTTGATGGTAGCTCTAGAAGTTTATTACAAGCAACCGCCGATCGATTAATTGAACTCGGTGGCGGGTGGGATTCCTTGTGGGTAATTACTTCTAATCAGATAGCTGAAGGGGTAAGACAACAATTACCTGATCTACCATCTCAGAATTTATTGATTGAGTCGGAAGGCAGAGACACCGCCGCAGCCGTTGCTTGGACAAGTTTAGAAATCAAACAGCGCTATGGAGAAGACGCTGTTATTGGCTTTTTCCCTGCTGACCACTGGATTGCTGATCAAGAGGCGTTTGCACACACATTAAGTGCGGCTACGCAACTAGCAGCAAGCACAGCAGCGATCGTTACACTAGGGATCAAGCCTACTTTTCCATCAACCGGTTACGGTTACATTGAACAAGGTGAAAAAATAGGTAGCTTTAATGAGTTGCCAGCTTATCACGTCAACCGCTTTACTGAAAAGCCCGACCGGGAAACGGCAGAGACTTTTTTATCTACGGGACGCTTTAGCTGGAATAGTGGAATGTTCGTTTTTCGGGCAGGGGTTGTTCTCAAGGAACTACATACCCATGCACCAGAAATTATCGAACCTTTAGAACAACATGGCCCTGATATCTATCCCCAGTTGCCTAAGAAGAGTATAGACTATGCGTTAATGGAAAAGACAACTCTAGCATACGTTTTGCCAGTTGATTTTGGTTGGGATGATTTAGGAGATTGGAATGCGATCGAACGCTTACTCAAAACAGAAGAGAATCCCAATGTGGAACTTGCTACGCACGTAGGGCTAGATACGCAGGGGGCGATTATTTACGCCTCAAATCCAGAGGATGTAGTTGTTACAATTGGTTTAGAGGACGTGGTGATTGTGCGCGATCGCAATGTCACCCTCGTTGTTAAAAAAGAACGTACCCAGGAAATCAAGCAGATCCTCAAAATTCTCCAAAGCGATTCCCGATTTACCGACCTGCTATAAAAATTAAAACCCTTGGTAGAGGCGAAAAAGCCTATTTTCCCATTATAACTTGACTGTCGAAAAGCAGAGCATTTGAAAGAGGCAGAGGAGCAGGGAGCAGGGAGCAGAGGGGAAAGAGCTAATTTTTTATTCTCCCCCTTGCCCCCTGCCCCCTGCCCCCTGCCCCATTCCCCCTGCCCCATTCCCCACTCCCCACTCCCCACTCCCCACTTCAAAAATGTTCCTCACCCAAACTGTTCCCCGTCAACGAGAAATTCTTGAAGTATTCCTTCGCAATGGCTGGGACTATATGCGAAGGTTACTTACTGGTGGCAAAGCTGATGAACCTCAGCTACCTACACCTGCGGTTTTAAAAAATATCCTGGTAGACTTGGGGCCAGTTTACGTTAAACTTGGTCAGCTACTTTCTACCCGTCCAGATTTACTCAGCGCCTCTTATATTGAGGAACTATCAACTTTACAAGACGAAGTACCGCCAGTTCCTTGGTCAGAGATAGAAATAATCCTCCGTAAAGAATTAAAACGTCCACTAACAGAAACCTTCAGCACAGTTAACCCGATTCCAGTAGCAGCCGGATCAATTGCTCAGACACATCGCGCTACATTAGCAGACGGTCGAGAAGTCGCTCTGAAAGTGCAACGTCCAGGAATTGATTTGACTATTGCCCAAGATATTGCTTTAATTCAAGGTATTGCCGATTTAGTGGCGCGAACTGAATTTGGGCAAACCTATGAAATCAAATCCATTGCCGAAGAATTTACCAAAGCTCTAGAAGCCGAGTTAGATTTTACACGGGAAGCGGGTTTTACAGACCAACTGCGGCGCAATTTATCTAAAAGTCGCTGGTTTGATCCCACGCAAATAGTGGTTGCGGAAATTAACTGGGAATTGACCACTGCAAAATTACTGGTGATGGAATGGCTGGATGGAGTGCCGTTCCTAGCGGCGGATTTGGATAATGACCCCAACGTTAAAGACCCTGCTCTCAAGCGTAAAGAAATAACTACTTTGTTATTTCGGGTATTTTTCCAACAACTATATATTGATGGCTTTTTTCACGCCGATCCCCATCCAGGAAACTTGTTTTATCTCAAAGATAGTCGTGTTGCCCTCTTAGACTGTGGGATGGTAGGAAGACTTGATCCCCGCACACAGCAGATATTAACAGAGATGTTGTTAGCGATCGTTGATTTAGATGCTCAAAGGTGCGCTCAATTAACTTTGCAGCTATCAGATTCTGCTCAACCAGTAATTTTGTCGCGGTTAGAAAATGATTACGATCGCATGTTGCGAAAGTATCACAATGTCAGCCTCACACAAATAAACTTCAGTCAGATAATTTATGAAGTTTTACAAGTTGCCCGCAACAACAAAATTAGATTACCTAGTAATATGGGTTTGTATGCCAAAACCCTAGCGAATTTAGAGGGTGTAGCGCGGACATTCAACCCAGAACTTAACTTTTTTGATGAAGTTAAACCATTAATTACAGACTTGTTTCGTCGGCAATTAGTGGGCGATAATCCAGTGCCATCGCTCCTCAGGACAATCCTAGATATTAAAAGTCTGTCTCTCCAATCTCCTCGCCAAATTGAACTGTTATTAGACCGAGTTACCTCGGAAACTCTACAGTGGAATTTATCGCTGCGGGGGTTAGATGGTGTGCGGCGCACTATGGACGATGCGGCTAACCGACTATCTTTTAGTATATTAGTGGGTTCGCTGATTATGGGTGCAGCAATTATTTCCACCAAAGCGCAGACAACACAGTTATCTTTTTTAAGTACCACTCTGTTTGCAGTCGCTAGTTTATTGGGTTTGTGGTTAATTATTAGTACATTGCGATCGGGACGTTTACGGTAAAGTGTATGTATCGTACTTGAGGAATGACCACCACAGTAAATCATGATATGTCATGTCACTAGCGAAAATCCCTGCTTTAGTATTTGGAACCAGAGATAAATAGCGATAAACACTAACCGTTTACGTGTGTTTACCTGTGTACATCTGTGGTTCTAAATATAAAAATATGTCAATCATCATTGCTGAAAAGCTAAGTAAATCTTATCCAGTGGCAGTTAAAAGTCCGGGTATTAAAGGTACAATTAGCCACTTTTTTCGCCGCACCTACCGTTCAATTCAAGCAGTTCAGGATGTTTCCTTTGAAATTGCCCCTGGTGAAGTAGTAGGGTTTTTGGGCCCAAATGGGGCTGGTAAAACCACCACGCTCAAAATGCTTACGGGGCTGATTCATCCATCTAGCGGTACAGTTCAAGTAGCTGGACAAATTCCATTTCATCGGAAAGAAGCATTTTTGCAAAAAATTACCTTGGTAATGGGGCAAAAGCAGCAGTTAATTTGGGACTTGCCAGCACTGGATTCTTTGAGAATTAATGCTGCTGTATACAACATCTCTGATAAAGAGTTCCAACGGCGGGTGGGAGAACTAACAGAGATGCTTTCTCTAGAAGGCAAGCTTACCCAGCCAGTACGGAAGCTTTCTTTGGGTGAACGGATGAAAGCAGAATTGCTAGCAGCGCTTTTGCACCGTCCCCACGTATTATTCCTAGATGAACCAACGCTGGGACTAGATGTAAATGCTCAGGTAGCGGTGCGCGATTTTTTGCGCGACTACAATCAGCGTTATCAAGCTACAGTGCTGTTGACAAGTCATTACATGGCTGATATCACAGCTTTGTGTCAACGAGTGCTGTTGATTCACGAGGGAAGGCTGATGTATGACGGTAGTTTAGATGGACTACTAGAACGTTTTGCCCCATATCGGGAAGTTCATATAGAGTTAGCCCAACCTCTACCGATAGAAAAACTTATGACCTATGGTGATGTACAACACTTAGAAGGGCGATCGGTGCATTTTATGATATCTAGAGAGGCGCTCACCCGCACCGTTTCTAAGATTTTGACGGATTTGGAGGTAATTGATTTAACAGTTACCGAACCGCCTGTGGAAGAAGTTATTGGACGAGTTTTTCAGGCGGGTGTCGTGTAGTAGAGAAGCGATTAATCGCTTCTTTACATTAATCGCGTCTGTACAAGAGTGCAGAATTCCGGGTAATTTTTGTAGCGGGAAGTGAATAAATGAAGCGGATAATCAGAAAAGCCTTAACTTTGCTGTCAGTATACTACGCCTATATGATTGAGTATCGAGCAGAACTAATCTTATGGGTTTTGGCTGGCTCTTTGCCGATTATCCTTATGGGCGTCTGGATACAGGCAGCACAAGGCGGGCAGTTTGGGCTATCACCTGTGGATTTTGCTCGTTACTTCATCACAGTTTTCATCGTTAGGCAACTCACAGTTGTTTGGGTAATTTGGGAGTTTGAAAGGGAAGTAGTGGAAGGCAAGCTTTCGCCCAAGTTACTACAACCGCTCGACCCAGTATGGCATCACGTTGCATCCCATATTTCTGAAAGATTTGCTCGGCTAACGTTTGCTTTTTTATTAGTGGGATTATTTTTTATTCTTTATCCTCAAGCTTTTTGGGTACCAAGTTTGAGTAGGTTTTTGCTGTTTACATTGGCGGCGATGTTAGCTTTTGCTTTGCGGTTTACGATTCAATACACCTTTGCCATGTTCGCCTTTTGGACAGAACGGGCTAGCGCTTTAGAAAATTTTTGGTTGTTGTTTTATCTCTTTTTATCTGGTTTGATAGCACCTTTAGAGGTCTTTCCAGAACCTGTGCAGAAAATAGTGATGTTTACGCCTTTTCCCTATTTGATTGATTTTCCTGCGAGTCTTTTGGTAGGGCTACCCGTGGATATAGGGCAAGGATTTGGGTCAATGGTGGGATGGATATTAGTGTTTTTGGGTGCGAATCGCTTTCTTTGGCGTGCAGGTTTAAAGCGTTACTCTGGGATGGGAGCTTAAATAATTTAACATTCAATTAAAAAAATCTCATCCAATGATTTGGCTAAGTACAGCTTTGCGTCAAACCGTGCAGAACCGAGGGTAATGAAATGCAGAGGGTACGCAAAGGTTTGATATGTGGTAATTTCTTCGCTACTAATTTATAAAATTATGTACTAAGTTGAGAAAGTTTGAATGCTACTGATAAGTCCACGCAATTCGTCTAAAGTATTTAGCGTTTTAAATCTTCGCTTAATTACCTCTAGTTGCTCTAAATCTGAAATTTGAGAGATTTCTGGCATTAATTCTAATCCCTCACTGCCAAATTTTATCTCCAAAGCGAGTTCAATACCTGACAGTATCTCTTCTTGCCGTCCTCGTTCTTCCCCACGTTGTTCGCCCTCTCTCAAAATTTGCTGATACCAGGGAGATTCGCGTAACACTGCCATATCCCACCTCATGATTTGCTGAACTAAAGCGCTGTCTAATGCGAAGGTAGCAAAAAAGCCATGACGTGATAATCACAGAAAGTATACTGCAATTGATATCGGACGGTTACAGCAGTTTGGGGAGTTTATTGAGGAATCTTTACCTTTAATAAAATACACCCAATATCAAATCTGGAATCCAATTAAATAAAATAAATTTTGTTACAAATTACTCGGTATAGTCTTAAAGTTTTCTGCCGTCCCCAAAGAATAATCTTCTAACTTAAAATCAGCAAAAGGTTTCTTTTCTAACCTATTCCGTAATGCTTCTTCGAGAATTACACCTGCTGATTGTTTTTTAACACCAATGATTATAATACTTCTCTGATATTTAGTTAAATCCTGATTTGCCTGACAATCACTCCGTTGAAATTGTCCCAAATTTAATATACGATAACCTTTGATGCTTGGTGTATTAATAAATATTTTTTTTACTAAAAATTTTATTTGTTTGGAACGTTCTAGAGCCATTCGCTGTTGAACTTCTATATTACCTTTGCAAGAAGCTGTGCCTACAGAAATAATCTCACTGGGGTCTTCCATTATATTCTGTATACCTTCTTGTTCTAAGCTCAACTTTAAAAGGTCAAGACTAATAATTTCATCATTATATTTAATTTGAAAATTGCTACCTAAAAGCCATTTATATTCTATTGATAAAACAGCTATATTAAATTCGGCTACCCTGCCCTGACTATCCCTACCTTCTTGATAAGGAAAATAATCAATATTACCTTTTTTTTTGGGGGATTGCCCGTAATTTTGCCTTACAGAAAATTTTGATGTCCGCGTTGCTAAAGCCACTATACTAATTAATCCTAATATCACTAGCAGCGCTGCAAAAAATTTCAGTAGTGGTACTTCTTCTGGCTGTTTTTGTGGAGAAAATGAAGTTTTAGTAATTAGTGGTGGCAATTGTTCGATATTACTATCCTCTACTAAATTAATATTTTCAGGAGTAGTTTCTGTTAGTTGGGTTTCAATTGGTTTTAGGCGTTGTAAAATCTCTTGGGCATTAGCGGGACGCTTTTCTATATCCGGTGCTGTGAGCCAATCAATTAAATTCAACAGTAAGGGTGAGATATGGATAGCATGATTTTGCCAGTGCAATAAATTTTGCTGCATATCATACATATCTAAAGGATGGTATCCCGTGAGTAAAAATACAAATGTGCGTCCCAAGGCAAAGAAATCTGATTGCGGTACTGCTTGAGCATTCATTTGTTCTGGAGCGCTGTAGCCAGATGACATAAGTGCTGTCATCCCATCGCCGTTGTTGAGTTTGTCTGGGTAGGTTTTATAAATTTCAGTGGCGGTGCCAAAATCAATCAGTACCAAATCCCCCCAGCCCTTACCAAGGGGGGAGCGAATCATGATATTAGATGGCTTAATATCTCGGTGCAGGTACTGTTTACCATGCACTAAATCCAAAATTTCTACCAATTGTTTTAACCAAGCTACAGCTTGTTCCTGGGAAATAGGATAATTCTGCTGCTGCTTTAACCATTGTTCTAAGTTGTACCCATCGATTTTTTCCATTGCAATACAATGCAACACTAAACCATTTCGGGTTTGATATTGGAAGTAACTATCCTCTTTGGGAATGCCGGGATGCAAGAAGTGTCCTAATACGGTTACTTCTTGCTGAAATAGTTCTACTGCTTT
This sequence comes from Nostoc sp. XA010, assembly GCF_020829625.1. Classification (GTDB taxonomy): domain Bacteria; phylum Cyanobacteriota; class Cyanobacteriia; order Cyanobacteriales; family Nostocaceae; genus Nostoc. The sequence goes on from NZ_JAIVFX010000002.1 coordinate 208,573, forward strand.
GGCGTCGCCTGATAAATCCTCTTTGAGTATCTTGAGGATTTTAGGGGTATCTTTTTCATAAGCTTCATAAACTTTACTAAACCCTGTTTTGTCACTCAACAGGCTCATCACCCGATAACGCCCTAGCAATTCCAAATGGGAACCACAACTTTGACAAAAGCGGTTTTGATGATTATCCGGGTGGTTTGGTTTAGGGCAAACGGGATTGATACAAAGGCTCATAAGTGGGGAGTGGGGAGTGGGGAGTGGGGAAATGAGTAAGATGGGGGAGATGGGGAAATAACCAATGCTCAATGCGCCATGCCCCATGCCCAATCTCGCTAGACATTGCTCCTATTAATTCTTCTGTTGCCGTATGATAATCCCGTCCAATAATTGATTTTCTATCTGTGTTCTCCCAAGAAAGCTGCTACAGTTTGGTTAAATGACTCTGGTTGTGTCAAAAACGGCCAATGGTTGCCAGGAACTTGACAGATGCGTAAGTTTTTAAGATAGGTTTTGTATGGTTGAATTTGCCAATCTTGGCGGTTCAAGCCTTGTTCTGGCTGGACGAACATGGTAGGGGTGTCAAGGTGGATTGTAAAACCAGGCACTTGCATTACTGCTTCAAAAATCCCGTCGCGGGCGGCTATAGTAAATTTACTGCCCCAACTACCATCGAGTTTTTGTTCTATTCCTGCTTGGAAGACTTGCTGCTGTAAGCAACTCCATCCTTGATATTGCTTTAACTGCTGTGCTTGTTGTTCGGCTTCTTCATAACTGGCAAAGGGGCCCATGCTTTTGAGAAAAGGCAAGAAGCGATACAGCATGGGAAAAGTTACCCTGAAAAGGCTGGGCATTTTCCAGATGAAAATTGGATCGACTAGAATTATACTCCGCAAACGCTTTGGGTTTCGCCTTGCCCAGATGGCGGCTAATTTGCCTGTCCACGAGTGGCTGACAATATGGGCAGATGTCCATCCGAGATGATCCATTAGTGCTTCGAGGTCTGCGATCGCACTTTCAAAGCTATAATCTTTCTTAGGCTTACTACTTTGGCCATGTCCACGCATATCTGGTGCAACTATGTGGTATTCTGCCGCTAAGTAATCTCCTAAACTAGACCACACTACAGCATGGTCGCCTAAGCCGTGTAACAGCAGTAAGGGTTCTTGCCCTTGGTTCCACTCTAAGTAAGAAAGTTGAATATCAGGCTTTGCTAATATTTGACGTACAGGCATCATTGCACATCCACCAATGAAGAGATAGTTTCGCGTTTATATATTACTGCGAAAGAAGATGGACGAGATGGACGCAAAAAGATGGGACTTGACAGCTATAACAAAGCCTTGTAAGTTATTCCCAATCTCAACTTTTATCATAGGTCAAATTACCTGGATGCGATCGCGCATTTGGAGTCAGAGTAATTAAATCGTCAATATTGCGTTTCATTGTCTCGCAAATTGTATCTAGAGGTAAGTCGTTAGGGTCGTAACCAAAGGGGTTTTCTATCTCCAAGCCGATGGCTTCAATGCCAAATACTGTAAAACCAACGAAAGCAGCAATTAAACCTGTCCACCAACCCAGACTCTCCACTATTTGAAATGGGAACAGAAAACAATATAGTAACAATAATTGCTTTAGATGAATGGAATAAGCTAATGGCATAGGTGTTTTTAAAATCCGTTCGCAAGCACCTAAATTATCCACAAGATTATTCAATAATTCTTGCATAGACGTTAACTGATAGCTATTAAGGCAATTGCGATGATATTGCTCCTGTAAATAATCTCCTATCCAAAATGCAACCTCTATGGGGGGATTATTCATAATCTTCAGTTTTATATACTTACTAGATGGCATTAAATCTTCTAACTCGCTATTGACTACTTCTCCCCGCAAATGTAATTTAGTTGTCACAGCAAAAGCTACCAATAAATTTAATGCTGTAATTTTATTTTCTTTATCTTTTGCAGAAAATTCGTCAATTGATACCCAAATTTGCCGAGCCAAATTTCGGATGTTATTTACTAAAGAACCCCAGCATTTTCTCCCTTCCCAAAATCGCTCATAAGCAGTATTGGTACGAAACACAAGTAACAAACCTAAAACGATACTAGGAATAACACTCCCTAAAATAGGTTGGGATACAGGCATCTTAAAATGGTAAAGTAGAGAAATCAAAAAGCCAAAAGCTCCACACCATAAAACATGTTTGTAAATTGCTTTAATAACTGAACCTTTAAATTGTAATTTTAGGCGTAGCCATGTGATTTTTTCGGCTGTCATGTAGTCGTCACCCTAAGAGAATATTTAGTGAACCGATAGATAAAATATCGATACTTTAAAAATAATAACTATAGTAATAGCACAATTGACAAAGAGGAGACTGTAAGAAATACTGTTATGAAGCTTACAATATATGCTAGCAGTAATGACTGTATCCTACCTTATGTTACAATCATCTACCTGCTGTGTTACCAAAGAAAAAATGACACTTGATTGCTTGTCAGATGGAGGAGTTGATATTTCGCTTGTTTGACACAAACTTAAGTATTCAAAACTGCTGACAGTATAAATTCGACAGGCTCCTTGATCGAGCCATAACTCCAAACGGAGTTTTTATTCGTAGAATTCCCTAGATGCATTGAGATTATGCGTATAAAAGAAGGTAATTTGCTCGTCGATTTGCGGATGAACAGACATAAATACATTTGAGTATATACCCTAACGACATCGGGCGATCGCATCGGTCAAAATTGATTGATGTTAGAAACCTGTTACTACTCCAGATGCGCTTAAGGCATCTGGAGTTTCTTTTTGGAAATAAGCGATGTCTACGACGGGCTGCGCCTACGCAATTTTCCAAATCATCCGGATATGCCAAAACACGCCTGAATAGGAATGTATACTGAATTATCTATATCTAAATATGGGGCATTAGTTATTGATGTACCCCTCCTGCCAAACAACTCTCGCAAAACAGCCTCAGATTAACTGGGGCTGTTTTGCGTTACTTCCGATAGAGAAGTTGGTAAACGCGAAGCACAGTGGTTTGTCCTCATAGACTTTTATCTACATTTGAGTGTATACCCTGATGACGTAGGATTCTCTTACGGTGAAAATTTGGTATAGGTAAATGTGTATCTTTCTTGGCTCCAGATTTGCCACAAATATTTCTGGAGTTTTTTCATTATTGGAGTTTAAAATTACCTTATCTAATTTAAACTCCAGCAGATATTTTACTTTTATTATGAACACGCATACTATAGCTGTGCAGTAAGCAGAAATTAAAAATAAAGTCTGCTCCGTTTTTAAAATAACTTTAAAAAACTACCATCTCTGTCATCATCATCTTTATCTTTCCACTTATTTAATGTATCCTCGATAGATTTTTTACTTGATTGCACCGACTTAATAACATTTATTACATTCTTAGAAAACCCATCAGCAACAGCAACACCATTATCTCCTATAATTTCTTTAACCTTTTCCACTTGAGGACTAATTGGTTCACCTGTTTTACAATAATGTGCAAAATGCTCACAGTTATTATAAAAAATGTTATAGCTTTCCTCTCCTAACCTCCGTTTTGCTCTCATGAAGACAACTATCGGAGGGTCACATTTATCATGCTTCTTAATATAAATTTTCCTATTTTTAGTAAACTCAGTCATGGAAACCCATCGGATTATTCTATCCTTACCGTCTTTATAATTATTTTGGTAATGAATAACAGTGTCGTTACCACAATCGATTCCATGATGATAGGGAGATTTATCATTATGATAAATTCTACAGTATATATGATCGCCTTGTGCCATGATTTATCTCCAGATATAACTATATCTTTTTAATCTATTAGACACATTTTATTAAGAGTATTATTTATTCGTCAGTAGTAAAATCCGTAAAGATTTTCGATAAAGTTAGAGCCAAATATTCAAATATACAGTTATAAAAACTAGAGTTTCATCTAAGTAAATTTTGCGTTATATCAAGAGAGAAATATGAAAATTTATAGAGACTGATTCGCAAAATATGAAGTGCGATACCTTTGGCGTGCTACGCCAACGCACCTATCCTTATTCATTCAACTCAGCTCTATATTCATTGCTTGTGATATTTTCAGCCTCTCTTTTAGCAAGTAATTCGTTGTAATGCTTCTGAGTATCTAAAGGGATATCTTGATTAATTTTAAGTAATAATTCAGCCTCGCTCTGGGGCAATTTAGAAGCTTTTCGTTGCGCTTGTAGGGCGATAAATTGAGATACAAATCGCTCTAAATCTGGTTGATTTAACTGCTCAACTGCCTTTAGTAGTTCTTCAGAAGATAGTTGTACTTCAACTTTCACTGTTGACATTTTTTAGATTTAACCAGCTAACTTATTGATATTCTATCAACTGACTCATAACAGTGAGTGTTTACTGGCAAGGCAAAATACTTAAGCGATCGCACTCTTAAATCTTGACTCAATCAAAGTGCGATCGCATCTAATATAAATACTTATTTAGTTGTATATGTCACAAAAATATCCTTTTTCATCTCTACTTCTGCTGGAGCATCTGGATTATAAGCCGGTGATAATAAAAAACTAGCAAATGACGGTAAAGGAACTCCAGTTTTAGAACTACATGAGGGATATAGTAATGTATAAAAAGGTTCGGCTACAGAAGGAGTACCAAGTTTAGCACCCATAGCAGCTGCTAAAGCCTGAGCGCGGCTTTGAGCATCTTTCATTGCAGATTGGTAAACTGAACTCTGCAAAGCCTGACAGTCATTGACTGCGTACTCAACGCCCACACTCTTGACGGAAAGGTTTTCAATTTCGCTTGTTGCTTTATTCGCTGTACCTACAATTTCCTGGACACGTTCGCGTGTTGGCTTTTCTAGTCTCACCAATATCTTGGCGTTATTTTCACTGGAATTAGCGTTAATTTGCACTTGAATTTTATCAGCACTAATTCCTTTGGCAACTAGGCTATTAACTACAGGCTGGAGAGTTGCTTTAGTTAGTAATTTTTTGCTTGGTAAAGATTCTGCTGCTGTTTTGTAATTTAAAAGTAGAGTCGGTGAGGCAGCCCGGTCTTGTTGTTCCAACAAAGAGGGACTGCCGAACCCGGAGGGTGAGGATATGCGGCGGGTTTGAGGTAGAGATGATGGTTGTGTTTGTAACTCATCATTGCTAGCTTTGCTACTGAATACCAATTCAATATCGGCTGTATCTGCTGGCACTCTCACCACCCCTTGACCGATTACCATTAATGAATGGCGATCGCTTGCTGGAGGGTAAAATAATTGGGCATTAGTGACTTTGGGCGTTAATGCTCCCACCCCGACAGCCGCAGTAATACTTACCACCATTAGAGTAGTTATTTTTCTCATGTCCTGGGAATATCCTTTGAACCTAGTCATTGTCAAAGTTTACACCTCAAGAGGAATATACTTAAAAAATATTAACTATTCCTACGCCTATGAAAACATCGCAAGTATTTCCGACACGCTCCCGCGATCGCTCAAACGCAGCATAAAGGGTAGGAGAGCAAGATTAACGGCAATAAAACAACTTGAATTAGGAACAAGTTTTTAATGAAGTTAAGCTCTATTGTTAATTTACATCACTTTTTAGAGTTGCGGGAAATTTGCTGTTTCATCTAAAAAACTTATTTGTTGCATGTTGATTTAGTAACTCAGAAAAATAGCGACTCGCTAGGCGGCAAAATCAGTCTAGTGACAGATGAAGGTATCAGACAAAAACATTTAGAAAGTTCACATTATCTAAAGGTAAATGACGCAACTGATTATTAATTTCATCAGCAGCAGCTAATCCAGAAAGCATCGCACCTTCTGCAAGATTGCCGCCACACCAATCACCACAGCAAACTAAAGGTAAGGGAGTTCCGGCAGACAAAAAATCTTCATGCCAAGGACGGCTAGGAAAGGCATAACGCCAACGATGTACTTGTATCCATTCAGGAGTATTCAGCCAAGGAAGGGACAGAGATTCAGCGGCTCGTTGCAACATAAGCTGTCCGACAGGCTGTAAATCCTGGGATTCTAGATGGCGTTGAGCGAAATCAGCGCTACTTTGCACCACAAAATGTGGTTGCTGAGGGTTTGGACGCTTGCTACTATCCAAACCAATCCATGCTAAATCAGGATCATCCACAAAAGTTAGAGCTTTCCACTCACGGAGTGGTTGGGATGTGGGAGAATATCCAGCGATCGCACTAATCGAGGGATAAAATTCTACAGAACGCAAGTTATCAAGAAAGACTGCATCTAATACACTTTCACCCAAAGGTTCCAACAGCATCACAGCTTGGGGTGCTGGAATGGCGACGACTAAAGCTTTTGCAGCTAATTCTTCGTTGCTAGATTCGAGAGTCAAACGCCAACTATTTTCAGGAGTAGGAGCAATAGCGATGACACGCTGATTCAGTAATATTTCTAAACCTGGGGCGAGGGATTTAGCGATCGCACTCATTCCTCCAGGTGCAACATATCGCGGACTGCGGTTTTTGGGTTCAGATAAAGGAGTGCCTGCGGTGAGTTCGTAAACCTCCTCTGTCCAAACTTCGAGGATATGGCGCGATCGCAATATCTCCACAAAACGTCTAAATAATTCACCCTTTGGCTTCAGGTAACAAGCCCCATGATCCGCGCAAGTTTCATGCAAGCGGCGTGTAGCCAGCCTTCCTCCCAAACCACGCGACTTTTCCACCACTAGCACAGAATATCCAGCTTGACTTAACTGCTGGGCGCAGACTAAACCGGCTATTCCGGCACCAATCACTGCAATATCAGTCATGAGTCAATAGTCCCTGTCATTAGTTATTAATTATTAGTCATTAGTTATTCGTTATTATCAAAGGACAAAATTACTACTAATGACTGCTGAAAGCTAATAGTAGAATAAGGTACACAAAGCTGCATAGAAGGGAGGAAGGGAAATTGGATGAAATGAGGGCGGCGCTAGAGTTAGCAACCGAAGAAGAATTGCAAGATTTAACGGCAATTCTATTTAGTCGTAAGTTCAATCCTCTAGACTATGTACACACACCCGAACCCATCGAAGTACAAAGCCAAGACCGTAAAGCTTGGCTAGATGCATTAGAGGGTCGCTTTCGCTTTTTGGCGGCAGACGGAATGACAGTATTGCGGGGACGCACAGGCCAGGTAACTTACCGAGAAGCGTTAGTTCACGTATGTAAGTATCTAAAAATTACCTATTCTAATCAGCTGGCAACCATTGATTTAGAAGCAGAAGTATTTTTGCATCTGCTAGGACAGGTGTGGAAAAAATTGCCTGAACAGGAAAAGCAAAAATTGACTGTACAAGTGCAGCGTCAGCTTGTCAAATCAGAACTAAAAGAACCGCTACCACTTTTATTGCAACGTGACCCCTTGGGCTTACTTTTCAAAGGGGGTAGTGCGATCGCTGTTACTTCCATGCTCCAGCCATTTGTACTTAAGCAAATTGCCCGTCAATTTGCAATCCACTTTGCTACTTATGAAGTAGCCAAGCAAGCGGCGATTACAGGTTCAGAAGCAGCTGCAACGCAATTTAAAAGCTATGTAGGTATGCAAATGGCTCGACGGGGTATGACTGCAAGTGCAGCTCGTTATGGGGCAGCCCGCACTATGTTTGCTGTGATTGGTCCAATAATGTGGACTTGGTTTTTTGCAGATTTAGGGTGGAGAGCGATCGCCACTAACTACGGTCGGATCATCCCGACTATTTTCACCTTAGCTCAAATTCGCCTTACTCGTGAGGAATGTTGGGAGCCAGCTTGAACAAGGTTTTTGACTATTTTAAGTCTCGTTGGCAATCTGCTTGGAACTACTCTCTATGGGCATTGTTAATTTTCCCATTGAGTCCTTTAGTGGGGGCTGTGACTATCGGTTTTGTATCATTAATAACTTGGTTGAAACAATCCCGCAAAATTAGTCGCCGCCCCCTCAACTGGGGATTTGCCCTTTTGAGTGTCTTGCTGATCGTGAGTGCTGGGTTTGCCGATGACAAGACAGGAGCTTTCCTTGGCTTATTTAATTTATTACCCTTCTTTTTACTTTTCGTTGCCCATAGCGCCCTAATTCAAACATTTGCCCAATTGCGGCAAATGGCTTGGGTTTTGGTAATCGGTTCTATGCCGATGGTAATTATTGGCTTAGGGCAGTTATTTTTGGGCTGGAGTTTGAAATTAGAGATTTTATGGGTTGTGTTGAATTGGACAATAGTACCAGGAGGAAATCCGCCAGGTCGCATAGCCTCACTCTTCTTGCACGCTAACACCTTCGCAGCTTATCTAGCGATAATTTTCATTCTTGGTCTAGGGTTGTGGCTAGAAAACTATCAGCAACTAAGAGCCAAAAGTAAACAGTCATTTCCCCCCCATCTCCCCACTCCCCACTCCCCACTCCCCTTTCTCTTCCTAAGCGTGGCGATGATTACAAATTTCATCGCCTTGATTTTCACCAACTCGCGCAATGGGTGGGCGATCGCTATTTTTGCCTGTTTAGCTTATGCACTCTACCAAGGTTGGCGCATTCTTGTGGGTGGCGTCGCTGCGATAATCTCTAGTGTGCTTTTGGCAGCTTTTGCTCCCTCGCCAGTCGCTCAATTTTTTCGTCAGTACGTTCCTGCCTTCTTTTGGGCAAGGTTAAATGATGACATGTATCCAGATAGACCAGTCGCTTTAATGCGAAAAGCTCAGTGGCAGTTTGCCTGGTCTTTAGCTCAGGAACATCCTTGGACTGGCTGGGGGTTACGCAGCTTTAGTGGACTCTACCAAGCGCAGATGCAGATTCCCTTGGGTCATCCCCATAACTTGTTTTTGATGTTATTTGCTGAAACTGGTTTTCCCAGTACTCTGTTATTTTTTGCCTTACTCGTTTGGATTTTGATTACAGGTGTCCAATTCCTCCGAAGGTCAAAATATATAAATAAAGAAGACAGATTGATATTTTTCAGTTATCTTCTGGCTTTTGTTGGGTGGGTTCTATTCAATACAGTTGATGTAACCATATTTGATTTTCGTTTGAATGCGTTTTCATGGTTAATTTTAGCTGCTATTTGTGGAGTAGTACATCGTTATAACCAACATCACAGGCTTGCATCTCATTCAAATTAACGTGAATTCGACGATCCTCTGCCTGCTTTGAACTTTAGTTCAAGTCTGTCCCTTTCCAACTCAAAGAGGGGCAGTTTTGTGTAGTAAAACCTCTTAGAGGTCTTTTGATTGGGCTAATTAAAACATTAGATGAGCCGTCGAATTCATGTCAAGTTAGTTAGTTAGGCGTTGAGAATAGCTATTAGTGGCTTTTCAGCGTATACACTGAGGGCAATTAGAGTTTTATGTTAATAAGATTACTATTTAAAGTAACTAATACTTAATTAGTTACTGTTGCTGATTGTTGGGAAGGTGTAGGGACAACCCTTTATATCATTTCACCTTAATAATTATACAAATACGTTGGTAGGGGCATGGCAATGCTATGCCCTGAGAAGAAATCTATATGTATCAGGACTTTGGTGAATTGGTATTAGGGTTTTCCTGCATGACGGGCATCTCTTGTAGATGCCCTTTCGTATATTTATTATTTTTCTTCAGTTAAAGCACTATTTAAAAGCCTATTGAATTTGACGGAATATCTGAAATAATTTGAGCTTTCATAAAGGAATGTAAAACATGGTTACTGAAATAAAATTAGGTCTTTGTAACCCGCCAGAACCTATTTATTTGTATGTGAAAAGCGGAGAATTAAACGGGGAATCCTACTTGTGGTATAACTACGATAATGATAAAACTATTCCTGTACAACAAACAGGGCTAACTGGGTATATATCTGACCTAAAATTAACGACGAGAGGATTTAGAGAAAGGGACAACATTAAGTTAGATATTATTGTTAGGGCGGATGAAATTTATGTTGTTAGGACTGGCATAGAAACGAACTTTGCTAAAACTTTCCTTTTAGCTGTATCATGTGTCCAGGATTTTTCCAAGCCCCTGATTATCGCCGCAATTGCTGGAAAAGAGAATGTGGTTTTTTGTAACCTCTACGACGCGGTGGCTAAAACCAGGATTCGCTCTGAATGGAACAAAGATGCTGATTGGACGGCAATCATTGATAGTGTTCAAACTAGGTTGCAGACATCTAAAAATTCCCCTATTGTCTGTGGTGAGGCAATATTATTCTAGAAAAATTGTGGAGGCTGGGGAAGTTAGTTAAGCAATTTATTTCCCAGCATTATTCGCTACGCACCCAATATTCTGATTGACATTAAACACTACGATAATCAGTATGGTGTAAGCTCTCGGTAAAATGGGTGTGTCGGTAACGAAAAAAAAGACGCATCCATAACCAACCTTATGTTCACAACAGCTAACTTTCTTCAGTACACCCAATGGTCAGGCATCGCTACCTTGCTATTTGCTGCCTTAACATTTTTGGCTTTTATTCTCAAATGGGGCCTCCGCTTTCGCTTGGTGGGTACGACTGGCTTTATGCTCGTGGTGACGGCTGGTTTATTTGCACTCTCGATAGTCCCCTTGAGTCGGACTGTGATTCCAGGAGCAGCCCGGTATACTCTAGTTTATGACAATGGGTCAACACAAGCGGTGATTGCCACATCACCCCAAATTACACCCACACAATTAGATGCAACTTTACGTCAAGCAGTTAGTAATCTGTTTTCTTCTGGTCGCTCAGGTACACGGGAAGAGGACAAGTTGACAGTTCGCGCTCGTACCATTATCCACCCGGAGCCAGGGACTTCTGTACCAGTTTACTTGGGTGAAGCCAAGCGATCGCTCGTTTCTCGTGAAAATTCTGTGATCGCAGTCGAAATTTACACAGAAAAATTCGCCCAATTGCCAAAACCTACCGCTTAAGAAGCAGGGGGCAGGGGGAATTTTTGTACAAGTTTCTCCTTCTCCCTGTCTCATACAAGACGACAAAAATAATTTACCTGTTATCAGGATGACAAAATTTATTTTGTATTTACTGATACATTAATAGTTATTTTTAGATTAAGATATTCACACTTTTAGTGGTTACACTGTGGAAAAAGGTCAATTAGCGTGCAGATAATGGGTACTGACAGTTGTGATTTGTCAGTTGTTATCCTAATTACCACTGTTGATATTTTCACAAGTCTTTGCAGCAAATGAATTAGCTGTGCGGCGTACAGATAAATGTTCGCCCCTACGCACCTATCCATAGCTGGAATGACCATCGACAGATTATTCAGTTCTCAATCACTTTTCTTGAGAATCTGAGAATGGTAATGTTAATTAATTATACGGTTATTCAAAACTTTGATAGTTCCGAATTTCAGGCTAATGGACATCACACATTCAAGCAACATCGTTAAATGGCTTAACCAGTTGGCAATTAGCTCAGTTAAAACCTAGTTGAGTCAGATGTAAGTTTGTAGCCATCTGGTGACAAGCATCCCTGGCTGCAAATCTATTAGATTAAGAAATATCAAGGTTTTGTTTGCCAAACTAGATTATATGTCTAATCAACTTTCTACTCAACCTTCTTTGTCTACTCAAACCTCTAGTTCATTATTTACGCTCACAGTTGCCCCAGCAAAAGTAATCCGTGGTTCTGGGGTGTTGCAAGCAGCCGCAGCAGAGATCGCCTGTTTGGGAAGTCGTCCCTTAATTGTGGCAGGTGAGTCTACTCTCGCCATCAGCCGAAAAAATTTGCTCCCAGTTTTAGAAACGCAACAGTTACATACTGTCCAAGCTTCTTATGGTACAGATTGCTGCGAAGCTAGCCTGAAATCTTTACAGAAGAAAGCAAAAGAACATAAAGCTGATGTGATTATTGGTGTTGGTGGCGGTAAAGCCTTAGATACAGCAAAATTAGTCGCGCATCAGTTACAGTTACCAGTGGTGACAATTCCGACATCAGGATCAACTTGTGCAGCTTGGAGTGCCCTGTCGAATGTTTATTCGGAAAATGGGGCGTTTCTTTACGATGTGGGGCTGTCTCGTTGTCCCGATTTATTGATACTTGATTATGACTTGATTAAAACTGCACCACAACGGACTTTAGTAGCTGGAATTGGTGATGCGATCGCTAAGTGGTATGAAGCCTCAGTTAGCAGTGGGCATTTGCAAAACACTTTAATTATTGCCGCAGTGCAACAAGCGCGAGTTTTGCGAGATATCTTGTTGCAAAAGTCAGCCCCCGCTCTAAAAGAACCAGGTACTGAAGTTTGGCGAGAAGTCGTAGACGCGACTGTTTTATTAGCTGGGGTAGTTGGAGGACTTGGAGGGGCGCAGTGTCGCACAGTTGCTGCTCATGCCGTGCATAATGGTTTAACGCACATTTCAGGGCATGGCAGTATTCATGGCGAAAAGGTTGCTTTTGGAATTTTGGTACAACTGCGGTTAGAAGAAATGCTACAAGGCAATCAACTAGCAGCATCAGCACGGCAACAGTTGTTAAAGTTCTACACAGAAATTGGACTGCCCCAAAAATTAAGCGATCTGGGATTGGGCAATATTACATTAGGCGAGTTGCAAACATCTGCTGAAATTGCCCTAGTTCCTAATTCTGACATCCATCGACTACCGTTTAAAGTCGCGCCAGAACAGTTGATGGCAGCAATGGTTTCTACCACTGCACCTATAGATAGTAGAGATACTATAAATCGAGTTTCGCCCAAGGGAATCAGTGACGAGGTTGAAGCATGAGTTTAAATTGGATTGTCCCAGCAGAACGGATACAAAAACTGCCGCCCTATGTATTTGCCCGTTTAGATGAACTAAAAGCTAAAGCACGGGAACAAGGGTTAGATTTAATTGATTTGGGTATGGGAAACCCTGATGGTGCAACACCAGCACCAGTTGTAGAAGCTGCGATCACAGCCTTGAAAGATCCCGCCAATCACGGTTATCCTCCTTTTGAGGGTACTGCTAGTTTCCGCAGGGCGATTACCAACTGGTATCATCGCCGTTATGGTGTGGTTCTCGATCCTGATAGTGAAGCTTTACCGCTACTCGGTTCTAAAGAAGGTTTAACTCATTTAGCACTTGCCTACGTTAACCCTGGCGATTTAGTTCTAGTTCCTTCCCCCGCTTATCCCGCCCATTTTCGGGGGCCAGCGATCGCAGGCGGGAAAATTCACAGCTTGATCCTCAAACCAGAAAATGACTGGTTAATTGATTTAGCTGCAATTCCTGACGAGGTTGCAAGACAAGCTAAAATTCTCTATTTCAACTATCCCAGCAATCCCACTGCTGCCACCGCCCCCCGCGAATTTTTTGAAGAAATCGTCGCCTTCGCCCGCAAATATGAAATTTTGCTGGTACATGATTTGTGTTATGCCGAGTTAGCTTTTGATGGTTATCAACCTACTAGCTTGCTAGAAATTCCCGGCGCGAAAGAAATTGGTGTAGAATTTCACACCTTATCTAAAACCTATAATATGGCTGGTTGGCGCGTTGGGTTTGTGGTGGGTAATCGTCATGTAATTCAAGGTTTACGGACACTGAAAACTAACTTGGATTACGGCATTTTTGCAGCATTACAAACAGCAGCCGAAACAGCTTTGCAATTGCCAGATGTGTATTTACATGAAGTACAACAACGCTACCGTACCCGCCGCGATTTTTTGATTCAAGGGTTAGGAGAGTTGGGTTGGGATATCCCTAAAAGCAAGGCGACTATGTATCTTTGGGTGAAGTGTCCTGTGGGTATGGGTTCCACGGATTTTGCCTTGAATGTGTTGCAGCAAACTGGCGTTGTTCTTACCCCAGGTAATGCCTTTGGGGTTGCAGGTGAGGGTTATGTCAGAATCAGTTTGATTGCCGACTGCGATCGCTTGGGTGAAGCTTTACATCGCTTTAAGCAAGCTGGCATCCGCTATCAACCTGAAAGCGTAGTTTCTACTTCAGGAGCGATCGCCGATCTTGTTAGTTGATTAGACGAAGGAAACCCAACATTACATGACTAAAATGATTGCTGATCGTGTTTGGTATAATGTAAAGAAATAGAAAGAGTTAACAATGATTGGTACTAATATATACATCAGTCAAGAAACTCAAGAATCTCTAATTAAAGCTGCGGCTTTAAAAAAAATGTCTGTTGAAGAACTAGCTTCTTCTATTTTGAGTGAAAGTATTCAAGAAAAGTTGGGGCAAATCAGATATTCTTCGGAAAAGAAAAGCAAATTTGCCCTTAATCCTCTTGGAGAAATGCAACCCTATGCTTATTTGGCAGATCCTAATGAACCCGTTATTTCTGATGATGATTGGGAAATGAATCAAAATTATGAAGTGAACGATTTGTGTTCATTCTTGATACTCATATTTGGGTTTGGTGGAATCACAATGATTCAAAGTTGACTCCTCTCCACCGCGAAGCAATAAATAGGGAAAAACCTCATGGTTTAGGTGTTTGCTCGATAAGTTTGTTAGAAATTAGCAGACTTGTTACCCAAAATAAGTTAATTCTTCCATGTTCGATTCAAGAATGGTTCGATATTGCTTTGGCACAAGAGGGACTAATTCTTCTATCAATTACTCCCCAAATTGCCATTGATTTATACTCCCTTCCAGGAAATTTTCATAAAGATCCAGCCGATAGAATTATCGTTTCAACATAATTCTGCCTTGATGTTAACTGCGATCGCAGCTTGAGCCTTACTACTAATTAGTTTGGGGCGAGTTGCGAATTTAGGGGCGACTCTACCACTGAATGGCAATTGGTTGTAATCTTTGGTGTTAGAGTTCGTTCTCACCTTTATTTTGATGTTTGTAATTTTGGGTTCTGCACTAAATCGCCGCGCCTATCTTGGCTTTGCTGGGTTAGCGATTGGGTTGACGGTGGCGATGGAAGCAGCATTTATGGGGTCAATTACAGGTGCAGTATAAATTAAGTTGATAATTATCCGGATTGACGACAAAATCAGTGTATTTACTAAATACAAAGTGTTATATAACTCACAACACTATTTGATTTAGTATAAACAATTTTATGTTGTCTGATTTAGATTTAGTTCGAGAGTTCGTATCCAACTCTATTCAGAAAAAAGATATTTTATTGGCAAATCGTTCTTTAGCAGCACAAACAGTTTATAATACTAACCGTCTAGCAACAAAAGCTGAAGGCGTAATTGCCACTGCCCAATTAAATACCACACAAACGGAATTTTTGATTCTGTCTAACTCATTCCATTGGGAATTACTGAATCAGGCTTTACCGGAATCCAATTTTCTCCTGAAAGGAAACATAGATAGTAGTGGTTTCTATCACTATCAACACTGCCAAGTTCCTAAAAACTATAGGTTGCAATGTACTAAATCTGTATTTTTATGGCAAGCCTGGTGGAAATATCGCAAAAATAATTTACAACGAGGAATTCCATTGGATATTTTAATCCAGACAAGAGATTCATGGTATCCAATCAAAGATTTAAGCATTAGTAATGGAATTCTGTATGTCAAAACTTTAGTAAGTGAGATAGAAGTTTATGCAGATGATTTAGTGATTTGGTTAAGCAAAAGTGAAGTAAATTCTCAAAATTAGTCATTAGTGAAACTTCAACCCTCTCTACTCCTCATAAATCAGTTCCCGATCGCTTTGATAGAAAGAAGTGAAGCAGGAGTTTTTTTCAAGTGTGCTGTTCGTTTGTGAATGAATTATGTCTTTTTCGAGCTTCCAAGGATTGTAAGTTAGTTTTCAGATCGCCACAACTACAAATCAGGTTAGCGATCGCTCGAACTAATTTCGCTGGCTCCACAGGCTTGGTGATATGCTGCCCAAATCCGGCGGCGATTGCCTGTTGATGATCAGCCTCAGCTGCATAAGCTGTAAGGGCGATCGCTGGAATTGTCCCTCCCATCTCTGGTGACATAGCTCTGATTCTACGCATCAGCATATAGCCGTCTACTTCCGGCATTCCAATGTCGCTTAACAGCAGATTTGGCTGGAACTCAGGTATGATTCGTAGTGCTTCCATAGCAGATGCGGTCTGAGTTACGATTGCACCAGACTGCTCTAAAATGAAAGCAATTAACTCTCGCGTATCACGTTCATCATCCACAAGGAGAACTTTTACTCCATTTAGATCGGGCGAATCATCAAGTTGTCTATCAATTTGATGGCTATTAAAATGAGTCTTCATTAGAGGTAACATGACTGTAAAGGTTGCTCCCTGTTCTTCGCCCAAACTTTCTGCCTTAACTGTGCCGCCATGTAGCTCTACGATGTGACGGACAATAGCTAATCCTAATCCCAGTCCGCCAAATTTC
Source organism: Nostoc sp. XA010 (assembly GCF_020829625.1). Lineage (GTDB taxonomy): Bacteria > Cyanobacteriota > Cyanobacteriia > Cyanobacteriales > Nostocaceae > Nostoc. The sequence continues at coordinate 224,830 of NZ_JAIVFX010000002.1, forward strand.
CTGGTAGTTGCACCATCAGCTTGTCGGAAGTAGTCAAATACGAATGGTAAAAAATCTGGGCTAATTCCCTTACCTGTGTCACTGACTCGAAGTTGAGCCTGAGAACCAATAGACTGTAAACTGATTTCTACCTGTCCACCTTGGGGCGTAAACTTAATAGCATTGGAAAGTAGATTCCAGATAACTTGCTGCAAGCGGCCTGAATCACCAGTTACTAGGAATTTTGGATCGCCCGTTTGGGACGCTAGAAGCGCAACTTGGATTTGGGATTTTAGCTTGTCAGGTTGCTTGTTAAAATCGATATCTAAATTTCTATGAGGATTTTGTAATCCAAAATCTAAAATTGTAAATCGCAAATTGATAGATTTGGCTTGGGCAGCTAGACGGACTGTTTCTATTGCGGATGCGATCGCAGTTTCTAGATTCACAGGAGCAATATTCAGACTGAGTTTACCTTGCAAAATGCGAGAGACATCCAACAAATCTTCAATTAGTTGAGTCTGAAGCTTGGCATTGCGCTCAATGGTTTCGAGAGCGCGAGTGGTGGTTGCTTCATCATACTTTTTAGTTTGCAGTAACTTCGACCATCCCAGGATCGGGTTTAGCGGCGTGCGAAGTTCGTGGGAAAGAACCGCCAAAAATTCATCTTTGATTCGGTTAGCTTGGACTAATTGCTCTTTTTGCTGCTGTAACGAAGCCATCAACTGAGAGCGTTCCAGAGCAACCGCCACCTGATCGGAGGTTGCTTGTAGCAGGGCAATTTCCTCAGAAGTGAAGCGGGTACGGGTGCGACTAGCAAAGGAGAGGACACCAAGCAGCTTTCCCTGAGCAATTAATGGTTGACCTGCATAAGCTGTGATTCCCAAAGCAGTAAGGATGTCGGTATTTGGATGGTTAGAGTGCAACACATCATTGAGGACGATTTGACGGCGTTCTTGTGCCACTTGTCCGCAAATACCTTGATTAAATTCTAAATATTGAATTGCTTGAAATACTTCATCAGTAATGCCGTTCCAGCCTACTAACCGAAGTTTCTGTTTATTTCCGTGCGTCTCAATTAAATAGTGAAAGTAAAAATGCAAATCCATCTGCGCCGAGAGTTTGCTAAACAAGCTGTTCATTAGATCCAAGGGGCGCTCGGTTGAAAGCAAATCACTGGTTGTTTCAGAAAGCAGCTTGAGTCTTTCACTGCGCTCTTGCAAGGCAAGTTCAGCAAGCTGACGTTCACGAAGGGCGCGTTCGCGTTCGGTGATGTCAACTGCAACCCCTCCTACCAGGCTTTGCCCAGATGCATTTGCAATGGGAAACTTATATACCAAAAATTCGCCGAGGGTGCCATCTGTGCGTGGGGCAGACTCGATCGCTTCAAAAACCTGATTCGTCTGAGAAACCATTCTAATGTTATCGAGGAAGGGTTGAGCGATTTGGGCTGGGTATAGGTCAAAAATATTTTTATTAATCGCCTTATTTGTTGCTACATCGAATGTACTTAGATAAGTTGGACTGAGGTAAAGTACACGCCCGTCTGCATTCGTAATCCACGCTGCGGCGGGAATATTGTCCATAAAAGCTTGAAATTGCTCTTGACTCTGACTCAGCGCTTTTTTAGCTTGCTGGAGATCGCTGATATCAAGAATCAATGCAACCGAGTTCTGTTGAGATTGGCCTAATACAGAGTAGCCAACTACAACTGGGACAATAGAACCATCCTTGCGAATGCATTTCTTCTCATAAGGAGTACAGGTTCCCTTCGCTGTTGCCTCGGCAATAGCCAGTTCATCTAAATATTGGTACTCAGGAGGCGTGATATCAGTCCAGCGTAGTCTGCCTGCCTGGATATCTGCTTGGGTATAGCCCACAATTCGCAAGAACTCGTCGTTGGCTTCAGTAATTCTACCATTCACATCAGCAAAGAGAATACCAACTATATTCGCTTGGAAAAAACTTTTGAGGCGTTCTTCACTTGCTTGGATTGCTTTCTCTACTTGCTTGCGTTGGCTGATGTCACGGAAGAAAATGTCAAGACCATCCTCACAAGGGTAGGCGTGAATCTCCAGCCACAGGTCATACTTGGACGGCAAGTAGTAATGATGCTCGAAGTGGACGGGAATCTGTTCTGCCATTGCCCGTCGGTACTGCCGCTCTACATTAGTGCCTACTGATGCAGACCACTCCTCCCAGTGCGACTTACCGATAACCTCTGTCCGGGATTTGCGGTTAATTCGCTCTGCTTCGGCATTTTGGTAGATGATTCGCCAATCCCGGTCTAAAGTAATAAATGCATCACTCATGTTTTCTAGAGTGCGTGTGTTCCGCTCATTGGCTTGCTGTAATGCCGCTTGGGCTTGTTTGCGTTCGCTCAAATCAACAACGAAGCCAATGACCGTTTCTTGAGTATCTCCCAGGACAACAGAACCGAGCAGAACGGCAATGCGATCGCCATTTTTGCAGATATATTCCTTCTCAAAGGGTTTACATACTCCGGTTGTTCTGAGTTCTTTTACTGAACGCTCACTCAATAAAAGATATTCGTCTGGGGTAATCTCGCGCCAGTTTATTTGGTTAGCGTCAAAGTCTTTTCGCGTATAGCCGACCATCTTCAGAAAAGCATCATTGGCTTCCATGATCGAGCCGTTGCTCATATCAGTTACGATAACTCCAATGATGTTGGATTCTGCCAGTCGGCTAAACCGCATTTCGCTATTTTGCAACAACTTTAGGCTTGTTTCTGCTTTGTGTCTGGCAGTTCGCAACTCTGAAGAGAGGGCGGTAATTAAGAAAGATACTAGTGAAAACGAGGTTAATCGTACCAAGACGTTCGGGCTGAGGAAATTGAACGAGTAGACTGGCTCGATCAAAAAATAGAGAGCAGTTGTAACAGAAAGAGCGATCGCTAGTACTCCAAGTCCCATGCCGCCATACCAAGCACTGATTGCCACGGCAGCATAAAATAATGTAAATACGCTCGGATCGAAGACTGGCAACAACAGTCGCGTCAACAGTAGCGCCGCTATGACTGCCAGAATCATCACGCTGTATGTTAGTAACCAAGAGCGCATCATCAAAATTTTTTCGAGTACTTTGACCATCATCTTAAGAGTCCTCCCGTTGCTCCGCCTTTAGGAGATACTCGTTCAGTAGTCTTTTGCCTGGTTGGCCCATTTTCTGTAACATTTCTTCAATTAGCTTTAGTGCCATTTGTGAAGGCACTGTAGATCCGTTCTCCCAGCGATTAACTGTACGTAGGGAAACTCCTAACTTGGCTGCAAACTTCTCCTGGGAGAGATCTAGCTGCTGCCGAAGTTCACGGATTAAATCTGAAATTTTTAGTGACTTTCCTAGTTCCATAATAGGAAGAGTAAGACAGGTGTCTCGCCATCTGTCTCCAGCTTGAGGAAGAATTTAAACTGTCATTAGTTATTATCAACTTCATCTTTTGGCTAAATACCAATATTACTTATCAACCTTGATCAATTACTGTTCACCGATTTAAGTCCCCGCCATACTTCTGATAACTGTTAACTGTTTTAAGGTGGTGTGACAAAAAAGTGTTGAGACAAAATAACTGTATCAGCTAACTATAAAATAAAAATTAAATTTTCTCAGGTTCGTGATGCCAAAATAGTATTGTTATAAACGCTCTGAGAATTTTCAAGGTTCATGCATCGCCAAAAATCTATGGGTGGTGTATTACACAGTCATGCTTCATAACATACTTAATATTATCTTTCCAAAACATGTAGTTAATTTTACTTCTAAGAGGATGTTTTAAAAGTCCTCTGGTTAGTAGCAGAACGTTTTAAATCCCCCTTAAAAAGGGGGACTTTGATTCCAGTTACCCCCGCTTTAAGGGGGTTAGGGGGGAGCAATAAGTGCCTAAAATTACAGCCAAACACTTTTAAAACAACTTCTAAGGTAAGATACCAATAGTAAATTTATAAAGCTATAATAAGATTTAAATAAAATTTGTGTTTAATTAATATCATTAGTTTTGATTAATCAACACTCTGAAAACCTCCTAAAGACTCAATTAGAAAATGCACCAGTTGAAGACTATATATTTAACTGGTTTGATTGGTTTTGTCTTTGGTATCCTCCAGGCTGGCTAATTATATTTAACCGTCATTGGCAGCATTATCATACCAATCCAGACGGTTGGAATTGGTTTGAATATGGATTATTTTTAATTCCTGGCGGATTTTATCTGGCGCTGCTGAGTCGTTGGTTGCGTCTTGGTTTTCGTTCACCTCGAACAGAAATTAGTGAATTTGATCCCAAATATCAACAAGCTTTTGGCAAAGAAGTTCTCGCTCCCATCGTCAAATATTATTTTCGTGGAGAATTACAACAAGTCGAAAACTTGCCGCAAACAGGGCCATTGATTGTGGCAATGAACCACGCAGGGATGAGTTTTCCTTGGGATTTCTTGGCCTTGGGTTATCTATTAAGTGAAGCTAGAGGATGGGTGGTACAACCCGTAGCAAGTCCAGTATTATTTGAGCATCCTTGGATAATTTGGTGGCTACCACCTAAATGGTCGCAAGTTTTGGGTGGTGTGCGAGCCGAATTAGATGATTATGAAGCAGCTACCGCCCAAGGTAAAACTGTCTTATATGCACCCGAAGGTATCCGCGGCCCTCGGAAAGGTTGGAAGAGACGCTATCAACTAGAAAAGTTTGATGGAAGTTTTATTAAGTTGAGCGATCGCTATCAAATTCCTATTCTGCCAGTAATTTGCATCGGTAGTGAATCTTTACATCCTTGGGCTGTTAATGTCAAAAAATTGCAACGACTAGTCAAATTACCATTTTTGCCTATCTCGCCTTTAATGCTTGCCTTAATTCTATTTCCTTCAATGGGAGTTTGGGCAATGAGAACTCGCCTGCATTACTTTATTCAGCCTTTGGAACCCGCAGAATTGCACAACTATTCAAACAAAGAGCGTACAGTAGCTTATCGGCAGGCGCAACAATTACGAGAAAAACTGCAAATTAAAATTAATCAGTTATTGAAATAAATTTAAACTTATCCAGTGGATTTGAGTCAATTTTTTACAAAATAAATAATTTACTTGTTTGCATAAAAAAATTAGTAATTATTAAATTGATTTTTCCATAATAAAATTTATCAGTTTTTGCCCTCTACGTTCTACCTCTTGCTGTTTCACAACAATAAAATTCTGGCTTTCAAAAAAAATCTTGGCTGTAATACTAGCTTCTACAAATAACTTTTCAATCCCCAAAGAGTTTGCTTTTGATTCAACCTGTTCTAAGATTTTCTTACCAATCCCTTTTCTTTGAAAATCTTTATGACAGTAAAAACGGTCAATATGCCCATTAGCTTCTAATTCCCCAAAACCAATAATTTTATCCTGCTCCTCTGCTACATAAGTAAACTTACTTCCTAAACCTTTAATCCAAACGTCAATATCCATTTGTGCTGGTGCCCAAGCATCTACTTGTTCTTGTGTGTAATCGTGAATATTCACTTCATGAACAGTGTCGTAGAACAATTTCATAATTTCTTTGGTATCAGCTATTTCGTATATTCTTAGTCTCATAAAGAAGATAATTAATTCATAAAAAACTTTAATAGAAATTTTATCAGCCTCATTTGATTAGGAAAAGCTATATACAGCAGAATTTCTCAGATTAAACTTCATATATACAATTTTTGTAGTACAAGTATACTAATAGCTGCTAAAATGCCTTAAAAGTCAGCTAGTCTTGCTTGAGGTAATATGAAAAAAATCCAAGACACGGACAAAAAGCCCATTTTGCTGTTCCAGCCTACATCTGTAATTACTGGTATAGTGCCACTGCAACCCCAAGAAAAAAAAATCATCAGTGAACGGGAGCGTTTTATAACCCAAGTCGAACGCATCAATCAGATGGCACAAGAGTTAGAAGCAGCGATATTAGAGTTGAAAGCGATCGCTAACACGCTGAATACTCAAAAACCTTACCCATTCTTGATAAAGGAGCTATGCAAAAATATTTGTCAGTATTTCGCAGTTAGGGTGCCTTGGGTAAAACGAAAGTCTAACGAATCATTTATTTTGACAACGCGAAAAGTTGATTTATTCCGAGCTGAAAGGGAAGCCGCACTGCTAGCACAGCAACTTCGTCAGCAAACCAAAAAAAGATTAGCATCGCAGCGACACAGAAAAAACAAGAATGGGGCTAAACCTGGCACAAAACACTTCTTCAAAAAGGTATTAGTCAACAAATCTTAAAATTATCAACATTCAACGGCAGATCACCCCTGAGGTTTTAACAGTTATGCTGATTGAAGTGGCAGAAGGAAATTCTTCCTCAAAATTACTCACCACATTGCTATTGCTAATTGGTACGAACTGTGGTATGAAGTAGGCAAGCCTGCCCTAGTATTTGCACTTCCGTAAAACCAGAGTGCAACATCAGGGACAATCAATCAGCGCATAGAAGAGGTAAAAAGAAGGTGTTAAAGACACTTTTAGTGATTGCCGTTGGTTTTTTACCGTCCCTGATTTCTCTGTGGGCGATCCGCAAAACCCATGCCCGATCGCGCTTACGACTCAGACAAGCAGCCATGAATTTTCCAGCGATGCAGAGGCGACAAAACCTTAGACCTGTAGAAGGCGATCGCTATTATTTAGAAGGCGTGGGTTATCTAATTGGCGATATCAGCTGCAAATTTAATGCCCGATCTGGCTACATGCGTTGTGCTGTCAATCCTGAAGGGCCTTGTAATAGTTGCCGTCACTACGAACCTAAGGAATTAGCTGGTAGTGAAAAAAGGGCTTAATAAGTTTTACCTGCCTAATACTCAAACAATCTCAAATTACTGAAGGAGGGGAAGGGCATTACTGGAGAGAGAGAAATTTATTCGATGTCCTAAACTAATCCTACCCTTCACCCTAAAGAAAAACCGTTGTAACTATGGACCAATATTAACAAAAAGTGCTTTGTTTGACTCGAACATCTGACACCTGATAGCACTCACGGTTAACGATTCCCAAGTTTTACCTGGGAATGGTAAAATGATGGCTAATTATAATTTGTATTTACAAACACTTTGAATATTTGTGTTTGCATGGTCAAATAAGAATGATTTAATATAATTCGTGCAAAAGTGGAAATCTGCGTCATTTTCTTTGCAGATGATGAAAATTGCTATTAGCTTTTGCCGAATATCTAATAACTACATGATTATCTAACGATGAACAACGCGATCGCTCAGACAACAGCATTATTATCAACTTGCGCTTTACTACTAACAGGCTGTGGTGGTGGCGGTGGTTCTGTAACAAATTCCCCAGATAGTACTACAAATAACACTACAACTAACACCACCCAGACTACGACTACATCAGGTGCTATTCCCATCGGTATTGCCTTAGCACAAACGAGCAACGTAGCATTACTTGGTCAAGAGGGATTCGTGGGAGCCAGAATTGCCGAGAAGTATTTCAATAGTAAAGGCGGTATTAATGGCACTCCGATTAAATTGGTAAGCCAAGATACTAGCGGTGATGAAGCTGGAGCAATTAACGCTTTTCAAACTTTAATTAACAAAGATAAAGTTGTCGGTATTGTTGGACCTACTTTGTCACAGCAAGCTTTTAGTGCTGACCCCATCGCCGAACGTGCTAAAGTCCCAGTTATTGGCGCATCAAATACCGCAAACGGAATTCCAGAAATCGGTGATTATGTAGCTCGTGTATCTGCCCCCGTCTCTATAGTTGCCCCTAATTCGCTGAAAGCTGCACTCAAGCAGAATCCTCAAATTAAAAAAGTAGCAGTTTTTTACGCCCAAAATGATGCATTTAATAAATCGGAAACGGAGATTTTTCAAAAAGCAGTAAAAGAACAAGGGCTAGAATTAGTAACAGTTCAAAAGTTCCAAACTACTGATACAGACTTTCAAGCCCAAGCTACCAATGCACTTAACTTAAAACCAGATTTAGTAATTATTTCGGGGCTAGCGGCTGATGGCGGTAACTTAGTGCGACAACTGCGAGAACTGGGTTATAAAGGCATAATTATTGGTGGTAATGGTCTGAATACACCAAATGTTTTATCAGTGTGCAAAGCACTGTGCGATGGTGTGCTGATTGCTCAAGCTTACAGTCCTGAATATCCTGGTGAGATTAATAAGGTATTTCGGCAAACCTATATTGAGCAATATAAGAAAGAACCAGCCCAATTTACTGGTCAATCTTTTGCTGCGGTACAGGTGTATGTTGAAGCGCTTAAAGAGTTGGATAAAAAAACCAAAATCAGCACATTACCTCTTGATAAACTGCGGACAGAATTGAACAAGCAAATATTAGCTGGAAAGTATGATACTCCTTTAGGTGAGATTGCTTTTACACCAGTCGGTGATGTGATTCAAAAGGAATTTTACGTTGCCCAAATTAAGATGGATAAAGATGGAAATACTGGAAAGTTCGTATTTATAAAATAGTTGCAACATGGATATAACTGTATTTCTGCAACAATTTTTGAACGGATTATCTATCGGTAGTATCTATGCAATTTTTGCGTTGGGATATACTTTAGTTTATTCCATTTTGGGCATCATTAATTTAGCTCATGGCGCGATTTTTACCTTGGGTGCATATTTTACTTATGCACTTATGGGTGGTAGCTTTGGATTTAACGGCTTGCTGGCTAATGCAGGCTTACCGATAAAATTACCATTTGCTATAGCCTTGATTTTAGCAAGTACCTTGGCAGGATTGGTAGGGGTAGTGATGGAACGGGTTGCTTTTCAACCTTTGCGCCGTCAGGGATCTGATCCCTTGCTAACTGTTGTTTCTAGCTTGGGGGTAGGAGTCGTAATTGTAAATTTAATTCAGTATTTAGTAGGCGCAGAAAGTTACACATACCCCGCAAATACTTACGGTAATTTACCACCTGCGATTAATTTTGGTAGTGCAGATAATCCAATTCCTATTCGCAGCGTTCAGGTGGTAATTTTTGCTGTATCAGTGGTGATTGTGGCAATTCTTACCTATTTTATTAATCGGACTAAATATGGTAAGGCAATGCAAGCGATCGCAGAAGATCCAACTACAGCTAGTTTGTTAGGAATTAATAGCGATCGCTTTATCATCCTAACATTCTTCATCAGCAGTTTTTTAGCAGGATTAGCAGGAACTTTAGTTGCTTCTAGTGTTAGTATTGCTGGGCCATATTTCGGCATTGCTTTTGGTTTGCGGGGTTTAGCGGTAATAGTCTTAGGTGGTTTAGGTAGTATTCCCGGTGCAGTGGTGGGAGGCTTAGTAATTGGATTAGTCGAGGCGTTTGTTCCTTCAGAATTCTCTGGATATAAAGACGCAGTAGCCTTTGGAATTTTGTTTATCATGCTATTAGTTAGACCCCAAGGTTTACTAGGGCGGCGGTTTATTCAAAAAGTTTGATGTAGCACTATGAAAACATACACCAGACAAAAACTAACTTTCGATCAATTTTTACAACAGTGTCCAGAGGAAGGTTTATATGAACTTATAGATGGAGAAATTGTAGAAGTGCGTGCAACCAGAAATCATGATGATGTCGCCAATTTTATATTGTTTGGTTTCAATGATGAAATTAGGCGACTAAACTTAAATTATGTAGTTAATAACACAGCAGTCTTTAAAACTATAACTGCTAATGGAATAGAGCAAGGGCGCAAGCCTGATGTAAGTGTCATAGATAAAGATACATGGCGCTCAAATCGTTCTACTTACTCTGCACTTGAAGAACCTATCCAGTTAGCTGTAGAAGTGACATCAACTAATTGGGAAGATGACTACATTGATAAATTGGATGAATATCAACGCTTAGGTATTACAGAATATTGGATTGTAGATTATTTGGCAATTGGGCTAAGAGAGTATTTAGGAAATCCAAAAGTTCCGGCTGTATTTGTTTTTCTATTAGATGCTGAGAGAAAATATCAACGGACACTGTTTAGTGGTTCAGAACGGATTGTGTCACGAAGTTTTCCTGAACTGGCGCTGACAGCAGACCAAATATTAACATCTTAATAGGTTATAAAAGCGATAGTTTGATTAAGCTTAATCATAATTTTTTAAAATGGCTGATTTTTTCGCTACTTATGGTTCTCTAATTGTCTCTATGGTATTGGGGGCGCTAGTAGGGTTATCACTTTACTTACCGCTAATGACAGGGCAATTATCTTTAGCTAGTCCAGGATTTTATGCTTTAGGTGGGTATATTGCAGCAATTTTATCCACCAAATTTTTTACATCTAGCAGTAGTTTATTTCCTATTCCCTTGTTGTTATTGGAGATGTTAATTGCTGGTGTAATTTGTGGTGTATTGGGTGTAATAGTAGGAATTCCAGCGTTAAGATTGCGAGGAATTTATTTAGCGATCGCTACTATCGCTTTTGTGGAAGTTCTGCGCGTCATCTCCCTGAATTTAGATATTACTGGCGGTGCTGTTGGCATTTTTGGCATTCCTCAACCTTTCCAAACACCAATTGAATATTTATGGATTGCTTTGCCCTTACTATTAATTAGTATGGTGCTGTTTTATCGTTTAGAACGCATCCGTGTAGGAAGGGCTTTTATTGCTATCCGCGAAGATGAATTAGCTGCGGGTGCAATGGGAATTGATCCTACTTATTACAAAGTTTTGGCATTTACATTAGGGGCTATCCTTGCAGGCGTTGTAGGTGCAATTAGCGCCCACTTTCTTAATACTTGGAATGCTCGTCAAGGTACTTTTGATAGCAGCATTATATATTTAACTTTTGTTTTGATTGGTGGTTCGAGAACTTTTTTAGGGCCGGTAGTCGGAGGTATGGTATTTACAGCCTTACCAGAGATTCTACGAAGCCTAGCTGATACTGGTGGTTTACCTAATTGGCTTGCACAATTTTTGCGCGATGGGAGATTAATTATTTTTGGCTTATTAATAGTAATAGGTACAATATTTTTTCCCCAAGGGCTAATTACTCCAGATATTTTTAAAAGACGGAAAATCATGGAAAAACGAACTGCAAAGGGCGCGAAGTAAGAAAAGTTTTAGAGAGTTATTGCGTAAGTTTTATATTCATAATAATATGCAAAAATGTCACATAGTATTCTAGAAATTAACAGCAGTATTATCTTAGAAGCAAGAGCATTGACTCGCCGCTTTGGTGGTTTAGTGGCGGTAAATAATGTATCTTTTAGTGTAAATAAATATGAGATTTTTGGACTGATTGGCCCTAATGGTGCTGGTAAAACAACACTGTTTAATTTGATTACTGCTTTCATTCCACCTTCTGGCGGGAAATTAATTTATCAAGGTGCGGAACTTTCTCAACTGCGTCCTCATCAAATTGCTGCTTTAGGTATCGCCCGTACCTTTCAAAATATCCGCTTGTTTGGAGAATTATCGGCGTTAGAAAATGTAATTATTGCTCGGCATTTACACACTAAAAGTAATATGATTGCAGGAGTTTTGGGATTACCACCAGCGCCTAGTGAAGAACTTAAAACTAAGCAGAAAGCTTTAGATTTATTGGATTTAGTGGGATTAAGCGATCGCGCTGACGAAAAAGCCAAAAACTTCGCCTACGGTGATCAACGTCGCTTAGAAATTGCCCGCGCTTTAGCATTAAAACCGCAAGTCTTACTTCTCGATGAACCTGCTGCGGGGATGAACCCCAACGAAAAACAGCAACTCAGTGAATTTATCCGTAGCCTGCGCGATCGCTTCAATTTAACGATCATCCTTATAGAACACCATGTACCCTTGGTTATGGGTTTGTGCGATCGCATTGCAGTGTTAGATTTTGGGCAATTGATTGCATTGGGTGAACCAGCAGTTGTTAGAAATGATCCGGCTGTAATTGAAGCTTATCTGGGAAATGAATGAATTAATGTAGACAAAGTTACTACAAATTCGTCTAAAGAACTCACAGCGATACCTCCGGTAAGCTCCGCTAACAGCACTATCCATTAAAGTTTCTAATTCTTCCACATTCTCGCCCTCAAGCCTTACTTCCACTTCATGAGGAATTTCGCCAAAGCGTTGTTGCAATACCCGGATTAGCTGCCGTAGCGCACGCTGCTGAATACCTCTTTGCTCAATTTCCTGATACCAAGGCGATTCTGGCAATACTGCCATATCCCACCTCATGATTTGTTGCACTAAAGGCGATCGCGCCTGTAAAATTTAAGCAGACAAACTTCGGATAAATTCTTCTAAAGAATTCACAGCGATCGCGCTATCCATTAAATTTTCTAATTTTTCCACACTTTCGCTCTCAAGCCTTGCTTCTACTTCATGGGGAATTTCACCAAAGCGTCGTCGCAATACTCTTACTAACTGCCGTTGTACACCCTGCTGAAGACCTAGCTGAATACCTCTTTGCTCAATTTCTTGATACCAAGGCGATTCTCGCAATACTGCCATATCCCACCTCATGATTTGTTGCACTAAAGGCGTGTCTAACACAAAGCTAGCAAAAAATGCCAGTAATGATTCTAACTCATTCAACTGTGCATCTGCTCGTAGCGCCTGTAATGCGCGTTGCACAACTGATACTTCTCCCCCTCCTCGCAGGATTGGCACAAAGGGTAACAACGATGGTAGTGATTGCTCAAATACTATTTCAGCATCGATTTCCCACAAATTAATCACGCGATAATCTTGGATAGCACGTAATCCCAAAAATTCCTGCTCGTAACTATTGACAATAGTTAAGGTGGATGGGGGCGGTAAAATGTTGATCAGTACTGGGTAAGTTGGCAATCGGTAGCGTTCTTGTGCCAAGGCAGCATAAGCTCTCATCCGTAGAGGCATCTGTGCCGTGTAACGCAACTGTAGTTCATTAAGTACCAGAAAATCTCCGTGAGTAGCACTGTATGCTTTCACCAACACATCTGTTTCGCGGCTAATCCAGTGAAACTCAGAGCCAAGAATTTCTTTCGCCACGACTTCAGGACGCTGTGTCACCCACTGTACCCATGCATCGGGAGCTAAATTAATTAGTCGTTTGCTACCAATATCTGCTACTTTTGCCACAGGACGCTTGATATCTTTATCAGTAATTAATGGTACATCATAAAGATTGCAGTATTATGGCGTTAATTTTTAAGTTGAAGCAATGTCTACGCACTGTTTTAAGAAATGTATGATTGATGAAGAGTTTTTGGTACATACCTCGCTCTTAGTGGGCGAAAAAACTAATCATATCGGACTAATTCAAACCATGTCCCTTGTGGGCGTGGTATCTCTTGGACTAATGACTAATGACTAATGACTCCGCGAAGCGGTTTAATGTATCTTAGGTTTTGAATCAATATTTCTGGATGTAAACCGCCGATGAAAGCCGATAGTAAGCCAAACTATACAATTTTAGAAGTTCAAGAACTTGATGTTAATTATGGCGGTATCCAAGCTCTGAAAAAAATTAATTTAATTATTCAAAAAGGCGAGGTGGTTACTCTAATTGGTGCTAATGGTGCTGGTAAAACTACCACACTCCGCGCCATATCTAAAGTAGTTAATCCTAAGAGTGGCGTAATTATCTATAATGGACATAATATTAACCGCCGCCAAACTCACGAAGTTGTACAACTTGGCATCGCCCATTGTCCTGAAGGACGCAGAGTATTAGCGCGGCAGACAGTATTTGATAATTTGCTTTTGGGTGCTTATATTCGCTCCAATCAAGCTGAGATAAAAGCAGATATTCAGCGCCAATTTGAGCTATTTCCGCGCTTGTCACAAAGACGCAATCAACTAGCAGGAACCCTCAGTGGTGGTGAACAACAAATGTTAGCGATCGCTCGTGCTGTCATGAGTAAACCACAACTATTACTTTTAGATGAGCCTAGCTTAGGTTTAGCACCTGCGATCGTCCGAGAAATCTTCTCTATTATTGAAAATCTCCGGGCTACAGGCGTGACTATTCTGTTAGTTGAACAAAATGCTAATCTGGCATTACAAATTGCTGATCGCGGTTATGTTTTAGAAGCTGGTTCTATAACTTTAACGGGTGCTGCATCAGAATTGATTAGTGATGAGCGAGTTAAAAAAGCTTATTTAGGGTAATTAATTAAATGAAAATTTACCAGGTACAAGCAGATGGTAAAATCACCAACTAAACCTCTAACTTTAGAAGAGTTTTTGAAACTACCAGAAACAAAGCCTAGCTCAGAATACATCAACGGTCAAATTATTCAAAAGCCAATGCCTCAAGGAAAACATAGTAAATTACAGGGGAAGTTAGTCACAGGTATAAACGAGATAGTTGAAAGTAGAAAGATTGCCTTAGCTTTCCCAGAACTGCGGTGTACTTTTGGCGGACGTTCAATTGTCCCTGATGTAGCTGTGTTTGCTTGGGAACGGATTCCCTTAGATGAAAGTGGAGAGGTGGCAAATGTTTTTCACACGTATCCAGACTGGACGATTGAGATTCTTTCGCCAGAACAAAGCCAGACTAAAGTAACCGGAAATATTCTACATTGTTTAAAACATGGCAGTCGTTTAGGTTGGTTAATTGATCCAGGCGATCGCTCTGTTTTAGTCTATCCACCAAAGCAGCAACCAGAACTTTTACAAGGAGAACAAGAAATATTACCAGTTCCCGATTTGGTTAGCGGTTTTAAGTTAACTGTAGGGCAACTATTTGGATGGTTGAAGTTATAAGCAATTGTATAAGTTCCTATATAGCTTTGGGATACCAAAGGGATAGCTACAATAACGCTATCTTGCTACCAGACTATAGACGCTTGACCAGTATTACCTGGTAACAATTCCTTTGTTGATAAGATTGTTACTAGTGGAGTTTGTCACCTGAAAAGCTTATGTCATTTACAGATAGATTTAACCAACTTGCAGCAATTCTTTCTAATGAACTGGGTGTGCAAGCAAAAGATATTACTCTTAATACACGGCTTCGGGAAGACCTCAAAATATATGGTGATGATGTTGATGCACTATTTTGTAAAATTGCTGAACAGTTTGGCATAGATTGGCAGGGGTTTGTTTTTTACCATTACTTCCACGAAGAACCACATTTATTTTCTCTACTTTTTGAATGTTACTATCGCAAACGTCACGGCACACTCAAAACAATTACCGTCAGCCATCTACTATCAGTTATTGAGCGTGGAGTTTGGTTTGAACCGTCCCAGTCTGGTACTTACATTTGAGTTCTTTACACAATCTCAACTAATTTCTACTTATAACTTTTCCTAATAGTTAGTATTATTAAAAATTATTACAATTTTGTCATAATATATGAATATTTATAGCCCTCCTTGCAGATATCTATATATTTGTTTAGCGGCGAATTCTATTCACCGGAATAATTAAACCCATGAGTCAAATAGTCTGGATAGCAAGACACGCTAACCGCCTCGACTTCGTAAACCCCGATTGGTTTCTCACCGCCGAACGACGCTACGATCCACCCTTGTCTGATGATGGTATGGTGCAGGCACAACAACTAGCTAAACGATTAAAGGGAGAAAAGATTACCCATATTTTCGCATCTCCTTTCCTGCGAACTGTACAGACGGCAAACGCAGTTGCAGAAATGCTCAACTTGCCGATCAAATTGGAAACAGGCTTGAGTGAATGGCTAAATCCAGTTTGGATGACAGAAGAACCCGAAAGACTCTCAACTCCAGGATTAGCAGAGTTATTCCCCAGAATTGACACCAGCTACACTTCGCGCATCGCCGCCAAATATCCTGAAACTCACGAAAAAGTGCGAGAACGTTCTGGGCAAACTGCGAGATGTTTAGCTACTGAGTTCTTCCCAGAAGATATCCTGCTAATAGCACACGGCGCATCGGTTTTAGGGGGAGCAATGGGGTTAGTGGGGGAAATTGCCAAAACAGAAGTCAAGGCTTCTTTATGTTCCCTAGTGAAAGTGGTACGCGAAGATCCAGAATGGTTATTAGAACTAAAAGGAGATACTTCCCATTTAACCCACATAGAAGAAGTTATTCGATTTGCTTAAACCTCTGATAGAGATTTGCGTTCATGACTTCTGCTAGGTTGGGTATATCTTACAAAAAAGTAATTTAATTCACTAATAAATTCTATGACTTTGTTACTAGCAGGAGACATCGGCGGTACGAAAACTATTCTGCAATTGGTTGAAAAATCAGACTCACCAGCAATACATACTATTTATCAGGAAAGTTACCACAGTGCCGATTTTCCTGATTTAGTACCAATAGTGCAAAAGTTTTTGGCCAAAGCTAACACGCCAGTACCAGAAAAGGCTTGTTTTGCGATCGCAGGCCCCATTGTCAAAAATACTGCCAAACTGACCAATTTAGCCTGGTTCCTAGATACCGAACGTTTAGAAGAAGAATTGGGTATCCCACATATTTCTTTGATTAACGACTTCGCCGCCGTTGGCTATGGCATTTCAGGTTTACAACAAGAAGACTTGCACACCTTGCAAGTTGGCAAACCTCAACCCGAAACCCCCATTGCAATTATTGGTGCAGGTACTGGTTTAGGGCAAGGATTTTTAATTAAACAAGGAAAAGACTATCAAGTTTTTCCCTCAGAAGGTGGACACGCTGACTTTGCCCCTCGAAACGAGATCGAGTTTCAACTCTTGAGATACCTGTTAGGTAAACATGATATCCAGCGCGTTTCTGTGGAACGCGTGGTTTCTGGAATGGGAATTGTGGCAATTTACCAGTTTTTGCGCGATCGCAAATTTGCCGCCGAATCACCAGATATTGCCCAAGTCGTCAGAACTTGGGAACAAGAAGCGGGACAGGAAGAGAAAAGTGTCGATCCTGGTGCTGTTATTGGTACAGCTGCACTAGAAAAACGCGATCGCCTGTGTGAACAAACTTTGCAATTATTTATAGAGGCTTACGGTACAGAAGCTGGCAATCTTGCCCTTAAACTCTTACCTTACGGTGGCTTATATATTGCTGGTGGAATTGCGCCCAAAATCCTGCCCTTAATTGAAAACAACGGTTTCTTATTAAATTTCACCCAAAAAGGCAGGATGCGCCGCCTCCTTGAAGAGATCCCCGTGTATGTTATCCTCAACCCGCAAGTGGGGCTAATAGGTGCTGCTTTATGTGCTGCTAGGTTATAACAGCTAGCATCATCAGTGAGATCAGCATCTCGAAAGGCAAAAAATATGACAATTAAAAGTCTGTTGCCACTAATCGCCGCCACACTCGTCTGTGGTGGCTCTGTTTTTGTGGAAGCGCGTCAACCTAAGCCTCCGGCGGCTGTTGTCAAACCAAAGGTTTCTCAACCCGTGCAGCCACAATGGAAGTTATACACTGCTCTAGATGGACGCTTTAGTATTTTGATGCCGGGAAACCCCAACAGAAATACTCAATACCAAAAAACTTACATGGGGGAAATTACCTTACAAATATTTGCCGCTCAACCACCAAAACAGCAAGTAGCATACATAGTTGCTTACAATGATTTTCCTTATAGTTATGGTCAAATAACTGACCCCCAAGCTTTACTTAATAATGCACGGGATATGGCTTTAAAGACTACGAAAAGCAATTTAATTAGTCAAAGGAATATTCGTAGTTCTAATAATCATCCTGGCAAAGAAATTGAGTATATTAATTCCGGAGGGAAAATTACTAGAAGTAGAATGTATGTTGCTGAAGGAAGGTTATATCAAGTAATGGCAATAACTACAAAAAAACAGCAAAAGACATTAGCTAAAACCATTACGGGATATTTAAATTCTTTCCATGTAGTTTTGAAAAAGCCAAATAACTAAAACCTATACTATATTAGCCTTGCAATCAATTATGTGGCTAATATAGCGCTTTTTATTTGTATGCGATATACTTTGACCTCACTTCCATTCTTCAATACCTCTTTCCTAAAAGGCTATGGTGGTGTAAAAAGTAGAATTTATCCCCCTTTTTCCCCCTTGGAAAGCTACGGTTACACACAAGTCTTGCCGCAGCCATATCATTAATAAATCTCGCACTGCGTTTCTATCCCGCCTTGAAATGAATTCCGAGTCTCATAGCTGAAGTCCTGAACTTCAGTTCTGGGCAGGATGTCGGGGAGTGTGACAGTTTCACTCTGACAAACCGGATAAAAATTTTGGATTGTCACTAACAATATTTTTCCATTAACTCCAAACTTCTAACTGCTAAATTCTGCTGTATTTTTAATTATTTAATTTTAGATTATACAACTTATACGCTACTCAACCGCTTATTAAAACATGATTTCTAACACTAGGATGTTATGCTAATAATCATTCATGACCAAATTAAATAAAACCAAGTGAAATAAATGGCTAACACTACTGATACTACCGTTACTTCTGGTTCTTTTAGCACCCTAGTTGATGCAATCAAGGCTGCCAATTTGATAGATACTCTCAAAGGTGTTGACTCATTTATTGCCTCTGCATCCACAAATCAAGCTTTTGCAAAGCTTCCAGCAGATACTGTAGATACATTGCTTAAGAATATTAATAAGCTCCAGGAACTCCTGACTTATCATATTGTTTCCGGCAAGGTGATGCCCATAAAGCCGATTGAAGGTTCAAGTTTGAAAATTGACCCTTTTCATAGTTTCAATGCAGATTATAAGCAACAGCCTCAAAATCCGATGCTGTTGATGATAACCGTGTCATCCACATCATTGTTGATTCCTCAATGAATAAATGTATAGATAGTGAATAACGTGTGTAAGCTAGAAACTATCTATAGTCAATAATCAACAATATAGCTAAATTGATTTAACAATTTACTTTGAAAATGAAATATTTTTTAACAAGTCCAACTCATTTGATTACTGGTTGCAGGCAAAATCATATATCTACAAAAATAAATCAGTTTATGAAGGGCAAATATGCTTGTATTTACTGTTCAAATGCTTTACTCCGTCACATCAATTCGCGAGGAGTTTACTGGCGTTGTAGCAGCTGCTATCAGGAAATGCTAATCAGTTACTACTCGATTGCCTGCATAGCAATTGTGAAGTGACGGCTGCTAGTAGGCAGGAAATTGAAGCCACTTTATTGTTGCCTCAGTGCAATTTCACATCTCTACTTATTCATTTTTCAACCCACTTTGCACTTAGAGCTTTAATGGCAGGTCTTGTTATGAATTTAATCAATGGCTTTTGCTTGGCAGATGGGATACTTAAAGGTGTAGAAGTACTCGTTGTAGACAACGATCGCGATAGTAGAGATTTGTACGCCCTTTTACTGGAAGACTTGAGCGCAAATGTCATTACCACAGGTTCGGTAAAAGAAGCTTTAGAAATCCTGAGTTGGTTCACACCCAACATTCTTGTCTGTGAAATTAGGTTCTTGGGTGAAAGTATTTATACATTGCTAAATACATTGAGTGCTATGCAAGCAGACGATGGAAATCATATTCCAATCATTGTGACTTCAACATCTACCACAGGTACTTATGACCAAATTCCAGATGTAGAGTTTGAAGAATATTTACTCAAACCATTTGACCTTGACAAATTTGTTTCCATGATTATGAATCAAGTACAGCAAGATGTGGGGGAAAAATTTTGCCCCGATGTATTAGTTTTACACTAGTAGACTAAGCACTTCTTAAAGCCACAATCGGGTCGAGTTTAGCAGCGCGACGTGCAGGAACAACACCAAAGAATAAACCAATACCACCAGAGACACCAACTGCCATAGCAATCGCTGTTGGAGAAAGTGCCGCTTCTAAGGGAGTCAAGGCTCCCACTAATAGAATGCCACTGACGCCAACCGCAGTCCCAACTAAACCGCCAGCTGCGGAAACTATTACTGCCTCAATGATGAACTGTAGCAAAATATCTTGCTCAGTTGCCCCAATCGCTTTTCTCAATCCGATTTCTTGAGTGCGTTCGGTGACGGAGACAAG
Source organism: Nostoc sp. XA010 (assembly GCF_020829625.1). Taxonomy (GTDB): domain Bacteria; phylum Cyanobacteriota; class Cyanobacteriia; order Cyanobacteriales; family Nostocaceae; genus Nostoc. The sequence continues at coordinate 244,679 of NZ_JAIVFX010000002.1, forward strand.
CATAATATTCATGATACCAATGCCGCCAACAAACAAAGATATGCCAGCGATCGCAGCTAGCATAATTGTCAATGCACCTGTGATTTGACCGACAGTTTGCAAAGCATCCTTTTGAGAACGGATAGTAAAGTCATCTTCACCATTAATTTTGTGCCGTAGACGCAACAAATTAGTAATTTGAAACTCTGCTGCATCCACACTCTCTGAATCACGAGCAGCAGTAACGAGATAATCTAAAGCAATACCATAGGGAGAATTCTTTCCCACAAGTCGGTTTGCTGAAGTCGTGATCGGTATTAAAGCAGCATCATCATAATCTGCTCCCACACTGGAACCTTTAGCGATTAACGTCCCAATCACTTGAAAACTAGTATTTCCAACTCGCAATTGTTGACCGATGGCGTTACTATTACCGAATAGTTTTTCTGCCAAGTCTCCACCTAGCACAACAACTTGGTTACTTCGTTTAATGTCTACCTCAGAGAAAAACCTGCCTTTATCAGTTTCAAAATCCCGCACCGACAGGAAACTGGGAGTTGTGCCAATGATGTTAACATCGGTATTTCTGTTGCGGTATACAACTACTTGTCTCCTGTTTAACTCTGGCGCAACTCCTACTACTGTTGGTACTTGAGAGGCGATCGCTTCAGCATCTTGTAACACCAAAGTTTTTGGAACTTCAAAGGAGATACGCTGAGTTTCTCGATTCCCTGGCAGTACAAATAGCACATTTGGCCCTAGTGACTCCAGCTGTTTGTTAACGTATCTTTGCCCACCTTCGCCAATACCAATCATGGCAATCACTGAGGCGTTGCCAATAACTATACCCAACATAGTGAGGGCGCTACGCAATTTATTTGACAGCAGGGTTTTACCTGCCATTTGAATGCTTTCTAAAAAATTCATCTCTTAAAAATTACGAATTACGTTAGCGTAGCGGTAGCGACGTAGGAGCGTCATTACGAATTATTCTGTTCTTTCGCCTTCTCAATTTTGTAGTCTTTGGGTGGATTAACAAACACGCGATCGCCTTCTTTAACTCCACCTAAAATCTGAGTTTCGTTTTGGATTTGTGCCCCAACTGTAACTTCGCGGAACTGGGGTTTATTCTTTGCATCTAGTAGAAGTACGCCAGTTTGACCCTTTTCAGTGACAATTGACACCGTTGGCAAAACTAAAGCATCATTGACGCGATCGCCTAAAAAAGTCAGATCCACATTTAAGCCAGAACGCAGTTTATCTGTACCAGTATTCAGAGCAACCCGCACCTGGAAGGATGTCACACCTTGTTCCACCACTGCTTCTGGAGCAATCAGGCGCACATTACCTTTAAAAACTTGATCGGGATAAGCATCAGCGACAATTTCCACCTGCTGTCCCGGTTTAATTCTGCCAAGATCAGCTTCAGGAACTTGAGCTAATATTTCTAACCCGCGTGCTACAGCGACAATTGAACTAGAAGTTGCCGACGCACTAGTAGAAGCAGAGGTTGTGGGTGTCACAAAAGCACCCACGTTAGCATACTTTTGGGTAACAATTCCCGAAAGAGGAGCGCGAATAATAGTCTCATCTAACTGCACTTGCACACCCTTCAATTGAGCCTCAGCAGCTGCAACAGCTGCTTGACGCTGGACAATTTCTTCAGAACGAGTTCCATCTTCCAACAGTACCAATGCTGCCCGTGCTTCATTAACTGCTGCTTGACGTTGGGCAATTTCTTCAGTCCGAGTCCCAATTTGGAGTAACGACAATCGTTTTTTAGCTTCTTCTAAACTGGCTCTAGCGCTTTTGTCTTCGCTAATGGCTTGATCGAGTAATTGTCTTTTCTCTGCTCCCTGTTCGTATAGGTATTGATAACGCTTTACCTGTCCACTGGTGTAATTCACCTTAGCTTGAGCCGCATCCACTTGGGATTGAGATTGAGCAATCTCTTGGGGACGATTACCAGCTTTAGCTTGGGCTAGCTGGGCTTGAGCTTGTCCTAACCGCGCTCTAGCTTGAGCAATTTCTTGAGGACGACTACCAGCAAGGGCTTGGGCAAGTTGTGCTTGACTTTGGGCTAAGTTAGCACGGTACTGGCTCCTTTGAGCCTCAATACCTGCGCTATCCATGCGGGCGAGAATTTGCCCTTGTTGAATGCGATCGCCTTGTTCCACATATAATTGCGACAGTACTCCGGGGTTCTTCGGACTAATATTTACGCTCTGAACTGGCACGACTTTGCCACTAGCTGTAATCCGTAAGGTGACGTTTTTTGCTGCTACTGGCACAGTTAATTGAGCAATATCTTCTTTATTTGCCCCTTGATTTACCAGAGTATAGGTTGTAGTACCAACAACCAATACACCCCCTGCTATCAACCCCATCAGCCAGCGTAACGGATATTTAACTTTGCCAACAACAGGAATTTCTATATGCGTAGCCATATCTAGAAGCCTATAAATCTTGCTTTATGAAAGTAGTCTGTACTTATATTGATGATGTCCATCGCATTGCCCATAGTAAAACCACCCCTTTAGAGCAAACAGATGCGCTTTTGCTCCCCTCCGCGCTTATGGGGAGTGGTTGGGGGTTCCTCTTAACTATGGTTAATTGAGGGGACATAAATAATTAAAGGGCGGTGCAGGAATACGGAGTTGTTAAAATTTTTGGATTAAATTTTTAGTTAATAAACTAACAACTAGACGCATAGTTAGCTTCACAGTTGCTTAATCTTACTTCATAATAGGTGTTACATGCCTGTATGGCTTCACCTGAAAGGGTGACTTTAGCCACATTATTATTTCACACCCCGGCTTGCTTCTAATTTGTACATTTTTAGCGATTGCTATTCTTGCACCAAAGAACCCACAATACTTAGGATACTCGGCTTGCAGTATTGAGGCATGATGCTTGACGTAGACGCAAAGCGCAAAGCCAAAGACTCCGGGCTTGTCATCAAATCGATAATTATACCTAGTTACTTCATTGAAAAAACAAATAAAGTCGAATTTAATAAACCAAATACCGAAATGAGAAAGCATTTAGACTATATGCTTTCTCAAACCCCAGTTTGCTTTCTCATTTCGGTAAATCGCGCATTCCTTTTAGTGTTTTGGGCAAGCAAAAAAGCATGTTACTTTCTTAATTCACCTGATTGCTGACTCATAACAGAAATTTCAAATTTCAAATTTCTGTCTTGGAAAATTCTATTTGCACTTGGTAAACGCCAGTGCGTTTCGCAGATAAGCGATGCCTGCGGCGGGCTACGCCAAAAGTCGCAACGACAACTCTAAAATTTTTTTATAAGGATAGTTACTATAGTTACAACTGGTAAGCTATTCTCTTCCCAGTCCAAGATTACTTATCTCCTTATGGCAAACACTATAACAATTACTGATTCCCTGGTTCCTAATGCTGTACCGAAACCAGCAATCATTAGACTAGAAAAGATTTTCAAAATTTATGGTAGTGGTGAAACAGAAGTACGAGCGCTGAATGATGTCAACTTAATCGTGGAACAGGGCGAATATTGTGCAATCATGGGGCCTTCTGGTTCTGGTAAATCCACAGCTATGAATATTATCGGTTGTCTCGACCGTCCTACAGACGGACATTACTATTTAGATAACCTCGATGTAGCTCAAATGGACGATCGCTCATTAGCACATATCCGTAATAAAAAGCTGGGGTTTGTGTTTCAACAATTCCATCTATTGCCCCAATTAACAGCCCTAGAAAACGTGATGTTGCCAATGGTGTATGCTAGTGTAAGCCCAAAAGAAAGAAGCGATCGCGCCATCGAAGCTTTGACGCGAGTAGGTTTAGCAAATCGCCTCAACAACAAACCAACTCAACTATCTGGTGGACAACAACAACGAGTAGCGATCGCGCGGGCGATCGTTAATCGTCCTGTGGTACTCTTAGCCGATGAACCAACAGGCGCACTTGATTCGCGCACAACCCAAGAAGTCTTAGATATTTTTAGCGAACTCAATGCCAGTGGAATTACCGTTGTCATGGTAACTCATGAACCAGAAGTTGCTCGTCAAACCCAGCGCATCGTTTGGTTCCGTGATGGTCAAGTAGTACACTCCAATCTGACACCATCTGACTTGAGTAGCGTTGCTATGTCATAACTTATTAGAGTCCGCCTACCCTTGGCTTTCTCACAAGGTAGGCGGACTTTGTTTATGCAATAGCGACTTCACAGCCAAAAACCCCATAATTAAAGCATACGTGATTTTTGACTTTTGACTTTTGACTTCCGCCTTGCGGTACTAGTCGCCAGTTACAATTACAAACTAGACGTTTTTCCAGTTTCTGCTTGCGTCTCAATTGGCTTAACATCGGTGTAACCCACTTCACCAGCTATTGTCCGAAACACCGAAATTTGCTCGTCAAAATCTAATCCTTCAATCTGGGAAACCAGATCAGTAATTGCCTTAGTTGGTTCATAGCTAGCTGGTAAGTCAACCACCTTATCCCCCATAGCTACTGCCCAAGCATACCAAACTAACAGCTGATTGTTTTCTTTTATCGCCCCATAAGCACGGGAATATTCTGTATCTTTGCGGTTAACTATATCCCGCATAATATCTAGTTGCTGCTCATCTGATAACTCAAAATAATGTCCTAGCAAAAGTGGTGCTAACTCAGGTTCGGCAGCAGATGGAACGGCTGGTGTGATAGAATCACCCATTTTTTTATAAACTAAATAGAACCAGGCTAATTTTGCATCGGTATCTAAATTGTTAAAGGCATCTACCAAATTTTGAGATTCATTGCTCTGGGCTTGAGAAATAGTTTTATCGTAACTTGCAGTCATAATTTTATTTCCAAAGAAATTTTACACGTTAAACTAAGGCTTACCAAAGTTTGAGCATCAGCTTCAACTATCAAGAGAAAGAGTTATATTAATTGCAAATTGCAGCTTTAATCTATCTTTTAATAGAGGTAAAGCCTCTCCCAAGGGAGCAAGTAAAGAGTTAATTACTTTGTTATGCTCTTTTATGCAAGCAATAAAAAATTTAAGCTAAGGATTTTAATTATGCCTGATGAAGTAAAGCCCAATGTTAATGAAGCTCCCACCCATGATGCTCAATTAGCTGCCGAAAGCATAGCTAGTGGTGAAGAAAAAGCGCCAAACGTCGATTTTGATGCTGATTATGCAACTGCACAACAATTCAGCGTTAGTGAAGTTGATCGCACAGGTGAAGGCGCAGCAGCAGCCGAAGCAGCCACTGCACCTAAATATCAAATCTCTAAGCCAGAAGAGACAATAACTCAAGCACAGTCAACTGGTAATCCTGATGATTTTCTCGAGTTAGCAAAGGAAGTTGGGAATTCTAAGACTGAGGGTGTAACTAATGTCAGTGATGATTTAGTAAAACAAGCTTTGGAAAAGGGTGAACGGAAAAATTAAGTTTTCCAGATATTTTGCTATTTTGTAGGGTGGGCATTGATATACATGGCCCACCCTACTGTTTTAGTGAATCGTCAATAGTTAATATTTTCACTTTTGTAAAAACACGCTTGCCCTGGCGAATGGAAATCGCCTGGTATATTTGCAAAGGTGAGATGCTCCCATCAACAAGTGCCTAAAATTACAGCCCACGACTTTTAAAACATCCTCTAGTGACTAATGGACCAATGACTAATTACGACCATTCATCACTTCTAATAGTTCACTAGGGTGCTGAATTAAATAATCTGGATTTTGCTTGGCTAGTACTTCCGGTGAATTAAAGCCCCAAGTTACTGCAATCACTTGGATATTTGCTTTCTTTGATGCTTCGATATCTCTGGTTTCATCTCCAACATAAATAACTTCTTGAGGTTGGAGTTGATTTTGCCTTAATACATTATTGATTATGGTTGTTTTCCCAAAAATCGTAATTCCTGAGTAGATAAAATCAAATAGGTGATTTAAATCATTGATTGTAAGGAATTGCGTAACATTGTCTTTAGAATTAGAAGTGATAATTCCTAATTTATATCCTTCATTCTGGAGTTCCGTTAATGCTTCTTTAATTCCTGGAATTGGCTTTAATCCTGGGATTTTATTTTTTAATTCTCCTTTAACTTTTTTAACTAAAAAAGGTATCTTAAATAGAGAAACTCCTGAATACTTAATAATTTCCCTAGATGTTAAATTTTTAAGTAGGGATAATTGCTCTGGGCTTATGTGTCTATAACCAAAGTCTACAGCTAGACGATTGGCAATACTTACAAGGGCATCTACTGTATCAGCAATAGTGCCATCAAAATCAAAAATAATTACTTTCGGGGTCATTATTTCGCCTGGATGCGTCAAGATTAGCTAGGGCGTTGCGTCGTAACATTTCTGGCTTAATCCGCCGCAAGGCAGATGCTGGAAATCGTTTATCCCACTCCTGATCTGAGATTTGGGCTAATTCTAGCAGTTTGGGAGCAATATTCCCAGGATTTGGCTGAAACTCTGCAATATCAGTTGTTTGGGAAAAACGTTGATTCCAAGGACAAACATCTTGGCAAATATCACAACCAGCAACCCAGCCTTGTAAATGAGGTGTCACTGTCTCTGGCAACTCCTCTGCTCGATTTTCAATCGTATGATAAGCAATGCAGCGATTAGCATCCACGACAAAAGGCTGAGTAATTGCACCCGTAGGACAAGCCTGAAGACAACGAGTACAGCTACCGCAGTGTTCTGTATGGGGGCGATCGCTCTCTAATTCTAAATTAGTCAACACTTCTCCCAAAAATACCCAAGAGCCATATTCCCGTGTAATCACATTACCATTTTTGGCAATCCAACCAATTCCGGCAAGTTGAGCCAACACTTTATCTTGCACGGGGCCAGTGTCTGCATAATAACGAGCTAATACATCTTCACCAAGTGATTTTAACCAAAGGGTTAGCTGCTTGAGTTTTTTATGCATCACCTTGTGATAATCCCTTCCCCAGCCATAACGAGAAATTTTGGCGTATTCCTCGCCTTCTGGACGTTGATGTGACGTGTAATAATTTAGCGCCACACACACTAGCGATCGCGCCTCTGGCATAACTTTGCGAATATCCTGGCGTTTTGGGTTAGCCATCCATTCCATATCAGCGTGATAACCCAGTTCAATCCATGCTTGTAACCTCTGCGCTTCTGTAGCATCTACCCTATCTACAGCAGTAATTCCAACTTTGTGAAAGCCCAACTCGCCGGCTTTCTCTTTCACTACATTGCTGCTTGTTACGGAATACTGATTCATTTTTTTATCTGGATTTTGCCTAAATAAAGGCGATTTAATTTTACATTATGTAGTAAATATATTTGATTAAGATTTGTTACTTACCCTATATAGAAATTTTCCTTTGGATTCAAAACATGGTAAAGGCACAGTAATGCTGTGCCCCCAGGAGTGGTCTGTATTCTATGCAATTGAAAACCGCTATATTGCAACATCTCTACCATCGTTAGGAAGATTTATACAAATGTGGCAATCTATCTCAACAGCAGGTTTCTTTTTAGCTATTTTTGTATTGAAATTAATATTTAGGTAGCATAATACAGATATTTTTACGTTTGTCGTAAAAAAAGATACGAACTCCATAGATAAATTTATGGAGATTGTTAATTTTAAATTTTGAATCTGGAGCGAAGCGACGTGACCTCTGCTGAACAGTTGAAACAAGAATTCCAAATTGAGGGAATTACAGAAACAAGTGTACTGCGTTATTTTGAAACCTTAAATGCAGGAGAATTTGAGGCAACTGCTGCCTTATTTGCGGAAGATGGTGTGATGCGTCCACCATTTGAATCTGATATTGTGGGAACACATGCGATCGCAGCCTACTTAAAACAAGAAGGCCAAAACATTAAAGCTTATCCCAATACGGGAATAGCTGAGGCTTTAGAAAATGCTACAATTCAAGTCCAAGTAACAGGCAAAGCACAAACTTCTTGGTGTAGTGTGAATGTCTTGTGGTTATTTATCCTCAACCAACAACGGCAAATTTATTATACTAAAATCAAACTTTTAGCTTCTCCCCAAGAGTTACTTTCTTTACGTCGTGAAAACTAGCAAATAAGTATAATAGCTTAGGCAATGTTTGATCCTACCCAAAACAAAATCCAATCACAGTAAATTCACTTAACACATTACTTGAAAAGTAGTAAATTTTATCTATTTCACTAATTCCGGTAAAGTAGCTTCTAACTTTAGACAGTTGGCACCATCAATCTGCAACTGGTAGTCTACTTTATCCATAAGACGATTCATAATTAGCCAACCATAACCACCCTCTTGTTTTTCCATCGGGTTTGGAGCATAGTAGTCAGACATATCAAAGCCTTCGCCGTAGTCCCAAACTTCGAGGGCAAGATCGCGATTTTTGACTTCCAAGCGTAGTAAAATCGGTAAATTTGGTTTATCCTTGTGGGCATGACGGACTGCATTTGAGTAGGCTTCTACTAAAGCCAGCCTCAAACGGCTTGATTGCCGTGACCAGTCTACAGATTCTCCTAGCTGGATTTTCAAACATCCCAACAGCCAGGTTTCGACAATATTAAGAAAACTCAAGTCACTTGGTACGTGAAGCTCACTTTTCATTACTTACAAAATCTCCAGTGAAAGTATAGTTTGATCATCTTCTTGAACGTGGTTGTCTGCCTGGATGCGAGCTAGTAAATGGTTAAGAGAAAGCGGTTGTTGCTCTTGTTGCAGGAGTTGCCAAAGACCATCTTGATTCAGCATAGAACGGTTAACTGGGTCAACACCAGACTCGGTTTTTCCTGAAAGAGCAAAGTTATTTGATACCGTAGCTTCTGTAATTCCATCGCTGGCCAGTAACAATGTGTCTCCAGCAGCGAGAACCAAGCGACCAGACTCTGCCTGCCACTTAGGCAAGATCCCCAAAGGAACACTGCGAACTTTCAGGTAATTGGGATTGTCATTTAAAGCACCTTGACGTGACCATAACAGTGGATAAATATGACCAGCATTAGTGTAGACGAGTTCCTTCGTGCTAGGGGTATAACAAGCTAACACAAGAGTAATGAAATAATTGTTGCTAATTAAGTCTTCACTGAGAGCGTGGTTGAGGTTCTGCATGACCACATTTGGCTCGGCTGGTGCTTCTTGAGATAATTCTCGGCGCAATACTGAAATAATACTAGCCATAAATAAAGCAGCTGGGACACCCTTGCCAGAGACATCACCCACTGCCAACCACAAATCGCCTTTGGGATGGACAAAAACTTCAAAAAAATCGCCTCCTACTTCCCGCGCTGGGTAACAGCAGGCTTGCACCTTCACACCTTTAATGTCAGGTAAAGTTTGGCGTAGCAAGTTGTATTGAATTTGGCGGGCTACCTCCAACTCATTGTGAATTTGCTGTTGCTTTTCTTGGAGGCGCTGGTAGAGTTTTGCTTGAGAGAGGGCTAAGGCTGCTTGTTCGGCAACACCTGCAATCAGTTGGATGTCTTCATCTTGCCAAGGGCGATCGCGTCCCCATTGGTGAAGAACCAGCACAGCTAATAAATGCTGCTGATAGCTAAGTGGCACTACCAGATGGTGAGAAGGATTACCCTCATATACATCTTGAGCAAGTTGATAATGACGGGTTTCCAGCACTTTCTCAATTAAAACACTGGGGTCGAAGAAGCAATCTGATATATCGGATTTCGGATCGCGGTATAAGAACTCGTCTTGTGTGAGGCGATCGCCCTCTACTGGTCTGAGTAAGCAATTGCTAGCTTCAAATGTTTGTCCAATAGTTGCGACAATTTTTTGCAACATACTGTCGTAGTCTAGAGACTCTCGAATTGCCGTTGTTACAGCATTAAACAAAGATTCTCGCTGTAGGGCCCGACGCAACTCTTGCGTGCGCTTCTTAACTAGACGATATGTATCAGTGGCTTGCTCAACTAAGGCTCTCAGCCGTTCAGGATTCCAGGGCTTGGTAATGTACTTGAATACCTGACCGGAGTTAATCGCATCCACCAAATCTTCGACATCGGTAAAACCAGTTAACAAAATCCGAATCGTGTCTGGAAAGCGCTCTACGGTGTGACTAAAAAATTCGGTGCCATTCATTTCTGGCATTCTTTGGTCAGAAATAATCACCGCCATTTCACCAAATTGATCCAAGATTTTCAGAGCAGCAAAGGCATGATTGGCTTTATATACTTGAAAATCTCGCCTAAAAGTACGGTAGAGTAAATCTAAGTTATCTGGCTCATCATCTACCACCATGAGCTTAAGTTTGTCCACCCCGATTTCAGCCATATTTGACTTTAGTTTTCACATATTTGAATGGCGAGATAATATAATTTTTATCCCACCTGATAATCAACAAAAAATTAATAACTAATCATTTTCAACAGCTATCAATTATCAGTGTTTTAAAACTTGATAACTGTTCACTCAATTTAACCTTATCCTACTAACCCAGAACGCAAGGCGCGGACTGCTGCTTGGGTACGGTCATCGGCACATAGCTTATTCAAAATATTGCGAACGTGAGTTTTAACAGTCCCAACAGTGATATAAAGCCTTTCAGCAATTACTGCATTACTACAACCTTCGACAATCAACTGTAGCACTTCCAATTCCCTTTCTGTCAGGGTGTAAGGTTGAATTCCTTCTAGATTCTCGACATAATCAGGGTTAGAGGCAATGGTCTTAGTATCTACAAAAGCTGATTCTAACTTTTGCGGATTTTGTTGCGCTTGTTGTAATACAATCCGAGCGATCGCGGGATCGATCCAAGCGTTGCCATTGTAAGTTACTCTTATTGCTTCCAGCAAATTATCGAATTTGATATCTTTCATACAGTAAGAATCTGCACCAGCCGCAAAAGCTGCCAACACAGCTTCTTTGTTATCCCGCAGCGTCAAAATTAACACCCTTGTTAATAGCTGCTGCCCATTAGCAATAGATTTTAACTCCCGTGTTAGCTCAATGCCATCCTTATCTGGTAAACCAATATCTACAATGGCAATATCTGGTTGTACCCTTTTTAACATCTTTAACCCCTCAGCAGCATTGGCAGCTTCACCTACAACTTCAATGTCATCCTTTTGTAGGAGTGCTGTCCGAATACCTACACGAGTTAGGTCATGATCTTCAATCAGAGCGATACGAATTTTACTCATAGCCAACTTCAGCCCGTTACACTACCTTAACCAGAAAGTCGAGTTTCGTGACATACTCCCACACTAACTGCAAGTAGTATAGTGGGGGTTTCTGTTCCCGGAACCAGAGTTGCAAGTTGAGCGTTTTATACTTAGTAGGATATTACACTTCAACAATCAAATTTGGACTGGTTCAGCCCAATTACAAGCGTCCAAAACTAATTAGTTATGCTTTCTATTCTTGCAGGGCAATGGGAATCTCTCGTGCTTAAGTTCTAATATAAAAAATTTGATAAACTTAACATTTAAGTAAATCTGGTGTGAGGTTAATCCAGAATAGGCTATGTCTAAAGGCAATGAAGCATTTTCAGTGTTGGGAATACCAGTTCATGTGATGGCTAACTATCCAGGCTGGTTGTTAGAATGCCTGCGTGCAGGCAGAGGAATTCATGTAGTAACGCTCAATGCAGAAATGACTATGCAGGCAGAGCAGAATCAAATCCTAGCTCAGGTCATTAAAAATGCTGAACTAGTGATTCCAGATGGAGCCGGGGTTGTTCTGTATTTGCGATGGCTGTTATGGCAAAAAGTGCAGCGTTTTCCGGGGATTGAACTAGCAGAAAAACTTTTGCAAGAAATCGGGCAACAGAAGACAGGCGCAAAGGTTTTTTTCTATGGGGGAGCGGCTGGCGTGGCCTCAACTGCGGCAGATTTTTGGCAGCAGCAAATTTCAGATTTGCGTATAGTAGGCACTCACTCAGGCTACCATTCCCCAGAAGAAGAAGCACAATTGCGAGAAACTCTGGTTCAATTGCAGCCACAAGTGATTTTTGTCGGTTTGGGAGTGCCACGTCAAGAGTTATGGATTGCCGAAAACCGCCATTTGTGTCCTCAAGCAATTTGGATTGGTGTTGGTGGTAGTTTTGATATTTGGTCGGGAACTAAAACTCGCGCTCCAGCCTGGTTAGGAAATAATAATTTGGAATGGTTGTATCGGCTTTATCAAGAACCTTGGCGTTGGCGGCGGATGTTGGCTTTGCCAGCGTTTGCTGTGAAAGCTTTTGTTTATCGTTTGACAGCAAGGGGTGCAATTAGTTGAGAGTGGGGAGACGCGATTAATCGCGTCTGTACTGGGTGCTATTACTTAGTTAGTATTAAAGTCTTCAAAAAATTTAAATTTTCTTTGTTAAATTTTCAATTCCCAGGCAAAACCTGGGAATCCTTATTTTTGAGAGGAATAAGCTAATCTAAACCCGTAAGCTATTTGGTTGTGGGGATAAGGAAAATTTAACAATGCCAGTATTAACAACTCAAGTTAAAACAAACAAATCAGTTCATAGAGAGGACAATAAAACTCAACAGCAGGTTAGCAATACTACTGTCAAGGTGCAATTGCAATCTGTAAGCAAGACTTATACTAATGGCACTCACGCCTTGTTGGATGCGAACCTTGAGGTAAAAAAGGGAGAATTTCTGTTTATCACAGGGCCAAGTGGTTCTGGGAAATCAACGCTTTTGAAACTGCTGTATGGCCAAGAGTTAGCGACGCAGGGAGAAGTAATTGTTGATGGATGTAATGTAGCGGGTTTACGGGGCGATCGCTTGTCATTATTGCGGCGACGCATTGGCATTGTCTTTCAAGACTACAAACTGATTACCCAGCGAACAGTAGCGGAAAATGTGACTTTTGTGCTGCAAGCTCAAGGGTATACCCGTAAAGAAATTCAACGACGCTTAGAACCAACCTTGAAGCTGGTAGGTTTGCTGAGTAAAGCTGACTGCTTTCCAGATCAACTATCTGGGGGAGAGCAACAACGGGTGAGTATTGCTCGTGCGATCGTTGGTACACCACCCTTACTGTTGGCGGATGAGCCGACTGGAAATCTCGATCCAGATAATTCCTGGCAAGTGATTCAGATTCTCCAGAAGTTAAATTCCTTTGGGGCTACAGTAATTGTTACTACCCACGATGAACAATTGTTACGGCGATGCAATCATCCGGTAGTGCAAGTTCGCAATGGACAGTTGTCTCGAAAATAGTTATTTGTCATTAGTCATTTGCAAAAAACAAAGGACAAAGGACAAATAACTAAAAAACGTGGTGCTTGGCTTTTGCTGATACAGGTGTAAAAGTTGTTGCTGTTTTGGGGGGTAGAACTTGTAAGCGATGGTCTCCCACCGACCGGAGGTCATCGCAAGCTTGTAAACTTTTAAAAGCTGCCTCTCTGATCGCAACTTCTTCTTCTCGACTGAGTAGGAGTTGCAAACATTCCACAACATCTTGCTGCACTGAAGAATCAACTCGCTTACGGCTGAGGATTTTAGTTAGTTGACGTAGGGCAATCATCCGTTTTAATGGATCTTTTTCTGTTAGATTGACCAACAACTGATCGAGGTGGTCTTCTTCTCGATTTTCATAGAAGTTGACAATTTGCCAGACCAATAAAATTAAAGTCAACAGTGTTCCCACGCCTTGCACAATAGCACCAGCAGCAATCCAGGAACTGTGAGAGTCAACCCAAATTGCAGCGGCCATATAAGTAGTAACAGTAGCAAGACCACCACTTATGACTGCTAAAGCTAACCGACGATTTGAACTTTTTAAGAAGTTACGTATCTTAGACCAGTGTAATTGCCAGTCCCACTCCTGCATTGAGTAAACCAATACCATTATCCCAACGCCGATTGAGAGAGCCAATAGCAGCATCCAGTTCCACAACAACATGGCAACAACAATTGTCAAGAACCCAAGAAAGCCTCCAGGCCCAGAGAAGCGCTTAAATGTTTGCTGCTTTGTTGCTCCCTTTGTCTTGAACAATGGATGCGACCAGTTCCAGTTGGGGATCTGGTTGATCAGTTGCTGCCAAGAAGACGAAGCCTGTGCCACAGTGTTTACCTACTTGATTACGAAATTAACTATTGTATAAGTTTTACTACGGTTGAAGAAAGGGTGAAAGCCCAAACCACAAGATGCCCGGTTTTTAAGGGCAGCATAGTAGACTAGTACAGCACGGCGGAAATCAAGATACCATTTTAAACGGCTCAGAGCAAGGGCATAAAAGGTTTTTAAAGACAAAAACGAAAGTTATCAAGGGTGAATTGGCCATCAAAGGCACAGAAGGTAACGCTGTAGATGTTATTCCCAGTTATAGATAATAAGCTATTAGGGGAAATTGCCGAGTCTGAATTGGCCAGATTGGCGCTTGGTAGTACAGTTTGAGCGATGAGTTGGCGATCGCGATCGTAGGCGGAAAGCACTAGCCGTTGCGAACTAGTGACAAAGGCGCTAACCGAATTAACCGGATGTAAGAAAGTAGCCTCTAAGAATCCGCTTTTGGGCGCTCCCATTAAAACTGTTAGCCCTGAATAGGCTGGAAATGCTGGATTTGATGGCTGTATTGCTATAGAATTGTGAAAAATTACTCCCCAGCGTTCATACTGGCGCTCTACTGGTTCAAAACACTTTAAGTCTTCTAAGTCTAAACAAATACAACTAGGTACAGTCACCCTGCCAGCGTCAATAGCTGACTCCACCTGATCCCCCCAAGCTGAAGCTTTAATTTCACTTTGTATATTAAAGTCAAGCGCAAATTTAGCGTCTTCAATCGTTGGTAGTTTATTTAATTGAAGAGTAGCCTGTAGCATGACATCCCGCCTTACCATTACTTAGATAATAATTAAATTTAGTAATACATCAAAACCTATGTTTCTACATGTCGGACTAGAATTAATAGATTGTTAAAATAAGCATTTTAAATCTTCTTGACGCTTAAAATTATTTATGACTTTCTTGATAGACTAGCATAAAAACTTATGTTTTATTCATGCTTTAGTGATACTTGCTACCATGAAAACCCCTGCAAAACAGTAATTTCAACGCTCAGTCACTTTTTATTATGGAAAAAAATCACCAAATCTTTATAAGTAATCTAGTAATTTTATATCTACTTAATCTAATGGTAGGAAGAAGTCCTAAAGTGATTGGTTGCCGATAATAAAAATGAGTGAGGAGTTTGAACTAAATAGGTAAGTATTCTGAGGTGACTAAAGGAGATGCGTTAACTCATCCTACAGCTTCAAGCCGTGGATAAATCTAGTCAAGAAGTCATTAGTTATTATTCATTAGTACTTTTTTCACGATTTTCGCTGAGGGGGCACTAATGATTACTGACTAATGACCAAGACAGCAAGTAGCAATTCATCCGATACATTGAAGGAATAAGCTTACTCACTTACTTTTGTAACGCGGATAAATTATCAAACGCTTTCTCCGTGTACAGGTATCTACAGATTTTTTGTTACTCAGGCTACTTAATTACTACAGTCAACAAAAAGTACTTATGTTTCAACCACCAGGATTTGAACAACGCTCTATAAATACCTCACTAGGTAGGATGGTATACTATACAGCCACTGGAGCACCTTGGCAGGACAATTTTACAACAAAAGATGATCGGGAAACTTTAGTGTTTCTGCACGGCTTTGGTGGTGGATCTTCTGCTTATGAGTGGTCAAAAGTATATCCGGCTTTTGCCGCCGAATATCGGGTCATTGCGCCAGATTTAATCGGTTGGGGTAGGTCTGAGCATCCAGCACGGAGTTATAAGATTGAAGATTATTTAACCACGATTCGGGAGTTTTTCGAGCAGACTTGTACCGGGCCAGTAACAGCGATCGCTTCTTCTTTGACCGCAGCCTTTACAATTCGAGTAGCATCAGATCATCCTGATTTATTCAAGTCTTTAATTCTCACTACACCAGCCGGACTTTCCGACTTTGGCGAAGACTACTCTCGCAGTTTTTTTGCCCAGTTAATCAGCGTTCCCGTTGTTGACCGTTTACTTTACAGCACTGGAGTAGCCACTAGTGGGGGTATTCGCAGTTTCTTAGAGCAACGGCAATTTGCTCAGTCTAATCGAGTGTACCAAGAAATTGTAGATGCTTATTTACAATCTGCCCAACAGCCTAATGCTGAGTATGCAGCACTCTCCTTTGTCCGTGGCGATTTATGTTTTGATTTATCCCTTTATATTCAACAACTGACCACTCCCACCGCCATTATTTGGGGCCAAAGGTCAGAATTTACAGGCCCCTCAATTGGTCGCCGCCTTGCCGAAATTAATCCCCAAGCGATCCGATTTTTTCAACAGTTGGAAGATGTCGGGTTAACGCCGCAGTTGGAGTTACCAGCAGTGACAATTGGGTTAATTCGCCAATTTTTGCCTTTGCTTAATTAGTGCTTTGTTCAGTAGTACATTGGTAGTCAACTTAGAGCCAGGGCGAATAGAATAAGACTGTTGGCGAATTCGTGAAGGATTAGACCCCTCATCCCTAAAACCTGATTTTTACCTTGCTTTCCCGCCCTGCAATAAATTGATTGCTCATAGCTGAAGTGCGTTTCAACGCACTGAATTAAGATGGATTAGAGGTGAGGGGTTAGACCCCCTATTAATTCGCCAACAGTATCATAGAATTCGCGGCTACACAGGCTTTCGTCCGCAAAAACGGACTAAGGTAAAAGTAAGGGTTTGAAACCCACGGAGGTGGGTTTTGTTTGTGTAGACGCGGTTTCTAGCCGCCCGTTTCGCGTTGACTTGACTGTATGAATTATTTATTTTTGTACCTTATCCATGCGGAAACCGCTATATAGCCAAGCCAGTGCATTGTAAAGCCAGGGCTATTCACCTAGCGTCTTCCTCAAGAGAAGACAGGTTTTAGATTGCAGGTGATGGAGTCCAAATTTTATTCGCCAGGATTGGGCATATTTTTACAAAATTGAGATGCTCTGAGATTAAATTCAAGACATTGGTTTCATTATAGTATTCAAAATAACTATACTATTCAACCTGACTTGATAAATTGCTAATTACACAAACAAAATAAGGCATAGCAAATTTATACTAGCAGGTAAATTATCTGATGACTATTCCAGAGCCAATTAAAAAATTCATCACATGGATACAAGGTTTTGACCATCAGATTTTACGAAATGAAAATGATGTAAAAGAAAAGCTTATTTTTCCAATGTTTCACTATCTCTGTTATCCAGAAAAATGTCATCGTGAATACTCTTTAAAAACATCTAAATCAGGGGGATACTACAAAAACCCAGAAAATAGTCATATTTATTATATTCAAGATAATATTCAGCAAAAAAATACAGATAACTTACTTGTTTTTATTGAAGTAATAGAACCCCAAAAAAGTAAGTTAAATGATGTCATTGAGAAAGCTAATTTTTACATTACTCATTTTAACCCACTATTTTTTATAGTCACTAACGGATATGATATTAAGGTCTTTGAATGTCTATATTACTATAAAAATGAATTAATATTTGATACAAATATAGATAAACTTAAAAATAATGATATTGCTTCAAAATTTTATAATAAACTGAACTTTGATTTTGTGAAAAACATCGATAATAAAGCACATATTTTAAAAGAAAATAAATATAACTTAATAGAAAAAATAATTAGACAGCATCCAGATTTACAGGATATTTTAGAAAAATATGATTTTGAACCTTGCACTAAGAGAGAAGACTACCGCTTAGTTGTTGTGAGAAAAAAAGTAGCGATCGCATGTAATTTACCCAAAGCTTTTGGAGAGGGTAATTGTGAAATAGAGTTCAGCAGTCTCATTTTAAGAGGTCTAAAAATTTACTTAAATCATCAAGATATTTTAGGTCAATTAATAACTGGATTGCACACTCAGCCAGATTGGGGATGTCGTCGTTTTTTTAAACAGTTAAATACAAATACTTTTGAGGTATATTTAGGTAAAACAACTCTAATCTTATCAGAATTAGAAGCAGCAGACTTGTGTTTTTGTATCGATGGAGTTTGTCAAGAATATAAAAATTTAATAATTGAATTTGAAAATGCTTTAGAAACATGGAATTATGAATTTGTAAAATTTACAGACAGTAGAGGTTTTATCCTTTTTTCTGTAAAACAAGAATTGTGGGAGTTAATGCAGCAGTTTGCTAATGAATTTGATTATACTAAAGGCAAGTCAGAATGGCATCTATTCCATAGAAAAAATATATCAATTAGAGTGGGCCGAGGAATTCGCGATCATACATTTATATTACCTAAACTTGATAGAAGATTAGATTTATTGCCTAATAATCAAATTAATATCATCTATGAGCTAAATGATGTTAATTTAAAATCTATTGAGACAGGTAAATTAACCTTATGGCAGCAAGATATTGGGATACAGGGAACCTGGACAGCTAGATATACTAAACAGTGGTTATTAGAAAAATATATTCCAAAAGTTATTAATTATTACTCAGCAAAGTCTCAACTATCTGAAGCTGAATTGCTAGCCAAAATCACAAACTACACAAGTGAGCGTGTGCTTATTGCAGAAATTGATAATCTCAAAGATTTAGCACCTTATCTTCGTGACATACAATCTTGGCTACATATATATGTAGAAAATATTGGTGCTGCACTCTTGAAACCATATTACCAAGCCTATACAAATTTGGTGCGTAATACTGATTCGTCCATAAGAGGCATCGACTATATTATAGGAAATTTGCGTAAAATTGAGTGGGCGAATAGGCAAGAAGAAATTTCTAACAATTTCACAGACTGGAAAAACTTGACTTTTAAACATGCTATAGATTGTTTAGATCAGCAAGTAGCAAGAATAAATAATTGTGAATACGAGAATAGTTTAAAGGCAGACTTAATAACTCGGACATTTATTTGGATTATAGAAAATGGAAAAATTTCTTTTTCGCAAGCTCAATTAAATGCTGCTAAACAGGCTTTGCTACCACTTTGGCAACAAAGTCGTTTTGAAATGCGCTATGTGTATCCTAATCGATAAAGCTACATAATCTGCTGTAAATGCAACACAAATCCAGGTAGTACATTTTCTCCTGATAAACTAGCAGGATTATCTAATATCTCTACATCTTTACCTGGATGATAAATTTCTACTCGTTTGTTTTTTCGGTCGATTAACCAGCCTAATTGAGCGCCATTTTCGATATACTCCTGCATTTTTTCTTGCAATTCTTTCAAGGAATCAGTACGAGAACGCAACTCTACTACAAAATCAGGGCAAATTGGGGCAAATTTTTCTTGTTGTTCTGAGGTTAAAGCATTCCACCGCTCAATTTTTACCCAAGAAGCATCAGGAGAACGTTCTGCACCATTAGTTAGGGTGAAATCGGTTGAAGAGTCAAAAACTTCGCCTAAATTACTCTCAGAGTTCCAAATATCTAATTGAGTGGTAATTTTAACATTACGTCTGCCAGTATCACTACCTGTCGGTGACATAATTAATATTTCCCCTGATGCTGTACGCTCAAATCGATAATCACGGTTTTTCTGACACATCTGGAAAAATTGATCATCAGTTAAGTCAATTTTCAATTTGAGTGTAGAAGGTAAAGTAGTTGTCGTGGCGTTCATAGGCTATTGTGAGCATCTTACTTTCTAGTTTAGTGCTGTGTGAGGTGCGATCGCATGATTAGATGATGGCAATCACATTTTACCTATTAAATAAATTTGTCTGCCCATTCGGTGTAGCTTTATCGGGATATACTTGCTTAGAACCCTTGGGAATCTTGGATTTATTATACTTCTTGCGAAAAAGACAATTTTAGACTTTTTTTGCGCCTCTGCATGAGCAAAAACACTAGCGTTCCTTTGTAATTACACAACTACCATTAGTAATACTTACTTTTTGAATAAAAACGTTAGAACAAGATGATAAAATATCAGTGCTGATTTGATTAGCAATCAATTCAAAATCTTGGTTTGTTAATTCCTGTGCAGTATTGCCACTTAAGTTAATACAAATAGTTAGGGGTTGAGGATTACTAGAAGAGTGTTCATTCTCTACTGCTTCTAGTTCAGCTTCTGCTATGCCTAAATTAAACTCTTTACTCCAAGCTGGAAACTCCTGACCAGTTTGTTGTCCGTAAACTTTCACTATTTCAATAGATGCAGACCCTAAAGCGGTTAACCCTTTGCGGATAAATGGAACTAAAATTTGCTGATTTAGTACTTGGGGAGATTCTAGTATTACCTCCAAGCAAGTATCTTGGAAAGCAACCTGTGCGTTGATCCCTTTGGGATGTAGGTGGCGGTTCATCAGAGATGCGATCGCCTGTACATCTCCCTGTTTTGCAAGTTCTAGAATATTTGGCTGTGTCATAACCAGTAAAAGAGAAAATCTAAAAAAATAAACTTATCTTCTCAGGATTCCCTTTTGACAGCCTTAAGTAACATTATGATGCAAGATATCAGCTAACCTTGGCTAAAATGTCTAGGATAAAGATAGTCATTCACAGACTTTTGCAAAAAATAGATTTTCCCTGTATCAACATCAAAAACTCTTGTTTTTGTGCTTGCCATAACGGGATTAATATTAATCACTTTAATTCCAATTTTCAATATGAAGTTTTATCGAGATCATGCTTGGCCCTCGACGCTGGAGGAAGCCATAGTTATCCAAGAAAAGCTGCGAGATCAAGTAATTACTGAGGATCAACTTCAAGAACCTATCCAGTACGTTGCTGGAGTGGATATGGGTTTTGAAGCTGATGGAACCATTAGCCGTGCAGCTGTCGCAGTACTGAGTTTTCCTGATTTGCAAGTAATCGAAACAAGCCTAGCACACCGTCCTACAACCTTTCCTTATGTTCCTGGGTTCCTCTCATTTCGGGAAATTCCAGCTGTCCTCGATGCCCTGGAGAAGATTAAAACAACACCAGATATTATCTTGTGTGATGGTCAAGGAATTGCCCATCCCCGTGGATTAGGTATAGCTAGCCATTTAGGATTACTCATAGATATGCCGACAATCGGTGTAGCCAAGTCCAGGTTGGTAGGCAAGTATGAGGAATTGTCAGAAACAAAAGGCAGCAGACAAGCACTTATATATAAAGGTGAAACGGTTGGCGCAGTTCTACGCACACGCACAGGAGTAAAACCTCTTTACATTTCCAGTGGCCATAGAGTTAGTTTACCTACGGCAATTGACTATGTATTACGCTGCACGCCCAAATATCGGCTACCAGAAACGACGCGCATCGCTGATAAATTAGCTTCGGCTAAATAAAGCTTGTTGAAATTTTTTTAAAATACTTGCTTGCACCGACTCAAGCGTGTTAGGAATCGCACAGAAAGAAGTTGAAGTAGCTAAATACGGTTTACGAAGTTAGAACAATGAACGCACTAACTTTACAGTGGCACGATGCAGACCAAGATAAAACTCAGAACATTTACGAACAACAGCCAAGTAAAAATCTTGGCACTGTCCGCATCGGTCGTGATCCACTCCGGTGCGATATTGTTCTGAGTCACCCTACTGTCTCTGGCTTACACGTTGAAATATTTTTTCATCACCAGCAACAACGCTTTTATATTAGGAATTTGCGATCGCAAAATCCCCCCCTTATCGATGGACGGCAATTAGTCCAAGGTGAAATGCCTATAACTCAGGGCACTAGTATCACTTTGGGACAAATAAAACTCAACGTTACTAGCGTTTCCACAGGTAGCATTCCAGCAACAATTTTGCTGCCACCACATCCACCAGTAAATATTGGACATCACCAGTATTCACTAACACCCCTTGCACCACCGCCAGGAGTTTATGGCTTAGAATGCCCCAAATGTCACAAAGTTTCCTCAGGAGAAAATCTACAAATTGGCTGTCATTGGTGTGGAACGTCTTTAGCTGCGGCGGTGAGTGTGTTGGTAGCACCGGGTAGTTGAGAAGGAGGGCAGGGGAGGCAGGGGGAGCAGGGGAAGAATTAAATGACAAATGACCGATGACTAATGACTAATGAACAAATCCAATTGAGTTGGGACGATCCAGCAACGGGTGAACGGCGAGAACCAAGGTTGAGTATGCCGATCGCTTTTGGTCGAGAATTCGCTCGTTTACCTGCTGAACTTAGGGGAGTACGGGTTTCTCGAATGCTGCTTAACAGTAACGAAGTTTCTCGCTACCATGCCCTAATTGACTGGGAACAAAACCATCTAGTAGTGATTGACCAAGGCAGCGTTAACGGTGTGTATGTCAACGGTCAACCACAAACGCGCAGTGTTCTGGCTAATGGCGATACGTTGCAAATTGGCCCCTATGCGATCACGGTGACATTTGCTGCTAACGTACCCGCACCAGATACTAGCCCTCCTTCAACAATTCATTTCAACGCAAATACCAATCTTCCAGACCCCAGCTTGCCTGTAGCCCAGCCGCTAACGCCCTTGACGAGTAATTTCCCGCCGCTAGCGTTTCAGGCACAAAAAGTCGCTGTGCAAGCACTTCATGCTACAGGACTGCCAGTAGATGAATCTGATTATCTAGCGATCGGGGCAGGACTGGGTAGCTTTGTGTGGGCTGATTTGCTGCGAATTAGTGGTGTACGTCCTGACAAAATTGTGGCTTTGGGATTAGAGGGAGAACCTTACGCTCGTTACAAGCGCCTGTGTTTGAATTCGCAAATTCCTTTATATGAAAGACTGCGTTCTAATTCTGACTCTTGTCCTGATAATATTTGGGGCTGGCCTAGTTATGCCTTGCGTGAGGCTTGGCACGATTGCACCAAGGGACAGATGAAATCAGCATTCAAATATTTGTGGCAAGTGTTTGCTGAACCAACATTTGCAGAAACTTATACTCCTCGTGCAGGAAATGTCTTTGATTCCATAGATAGGGAGGCGAAGCGCATTGGCTGGAATCAAATTTATCGTTATGGGCGAGTTAGGGGAATTCGCAAAACTGATGATGGCAGATATTGCGTAGCCTATTCTCGCGCCCCAGGAAATTATGCTTTTTTAGTTAGTCGTTATTTACATTTAGCAACTGGGTATCCAGCAATTCAGTTTCTCCCAGATTTGCAAGCTTATAGAGAAAAATATCAAGATTTTAAATCTGTCGTCAATGCTTATGAAGCTCACGATCATGTTTATGAGCAACTAGAGCAACAAGGTGGTACGGTATTGATTCGGGGGCGGGGAATTGTGGCTTCGCGGATTTTTCAGCGCATTTATGAAGCCAGAAAACGAAATCAGAATATTTCAGTTTTGCACTTGATGCGATCGCCAAAACCTCAAGGCAACAAATTTCAAAATACCCAGCGCCTAGTCAAAAATCATTACGAATTTCAACCCTTTAACTGGCCAAAAGCCTGTTGGGGCGGCGAACTCCGGGTAATGTTAGAAAAAGCAACTCCCGATGAACGCAAACGTTTACTAGCAGACTGGGGTGGAACTACCACCGCCGACCGCCAAGACTGGCAGCAAATTACTGCCCAAGGGTTAAGCGAAGGCTGGTATCAAATTACCTTCGGTGAGGTTTTGGATGTAGAACGAGATGCCCAAAACCGGACTATTACTCGTATCCGAGAACAAAGCTTTGGGGAAATGAAATTGCTAGCTGACTTTATTGTTGATGCTACTGGACTGGATGCCAAGGTAGATGCTAATCCCCTAATAGCAGATTTGGTGAAACATTACAATCTCCCAGTGAATCACTTGGGGCGATTGACTGTAGCGAACAATTTTGAACTAGTAGAAATGCGTAGTAATAGAGGTCAAATGTATGCTGCTGGGGCTATAACTTTAGGTGGCTCTTATGCAGCAGTTGATAGTTTTTTGGGTTTGCAGTACGCTGCATTAGTCGCCGTTGATGGACTCGCCGCCGCCCGTGCGCCTGGAGTGCATCGTTTGAATACTATAAGTTCCTTTAGGCAGTGGTTGAAGTGGGTGTTAAATCAGTCACCTTAGTTTAAGAAAGCAGGGGGCAGGAGGAATACAGTATTTATCTAGCTGTTTTGAGTACCAAACACCAAGCTTGAAGTTCAAAGGTTCAACGCTGATGCTCAGAGGTTCAACGCTGATGCTCAGAGGTTCAACGCTGATGCTCAAAGGTTCAACGCTGATGCTCAGAGGTTCAACGATGATGCTCAGAGGTTCAACGATGAAGTTCAAAGGTTCAACGATGAAGTTCAAAGGTTCAACGATGAAGTTCAAAGGTTCAACGATGAAGTTCAGAGGTTCAACGATGAAGTTCAGAGGTTCAACGCTGATGCTCAGAGGTTCAACGATGAAGTTCAAAGGTTCAACGATGAAGTTCAAAGGTTCAACGATGAAGTTCAAAGGTTCAACGATGATATTCAGAGGTTCAACGCTGATGCTCAGAGGGTCAAGTGGCCATGTCTACGACGGGCTACGCCTACGCATAACTCTTGTATTCTGATATGGTGAGTTAAATCGGCGGTTAAAAACCAATACAGTTTAGTTAACGCCAAAAACCTTAAGCTGCGTAGGTTGGATTGAGGAACGAAACCCAACATTTCCGGGGCTTTGTTGGGTTGCGCTTTGCTTAACCCAACCTACAATTCTTTCTACTTCCTTTTTTCCCTAGTTGGGCTTACCATCACAGACACTAAAGTTTTAACTAAACCCGTAATCGCCACAATCACAGAAGCAATTCCCCCAATCGACAATGAAGTTAAAATTGCCGCCGCCAGAATAATTTCAGTAGGGCTGTATCCATCTCGCATCCAAGTAGATGGATTCTCTACCGATGTTGGCGAGGCGGGGATTAATTGCGAAGTTTGGGTGGTTTGATTGGAGTTGGCTGGAGTTGTTAAGGCAGTTTTCATGGCTTGAATCTCTTTTAAATGTTTCTATGCAAATGATATTTGTGCCAGGAGAAGAAGAGATTCCATAGAAATAGAGACAAAGTAGACAGAAGGTAGAAATTAAGTAGAATCGAGAAGAAATCTCACAAGCTGTCTATGCAATGGGTTGATTTTCTAGCCAATGAAGCTGCTACTAATAGCTTATCCCCAGAGCAAACGGCAGCTTTTGTAGAGCGTTTGAAGACTGAAAACTCAGGTAAGAGTGAGGCAAAACTTGCCAGCGAGTTAAACATCGGTGCGGCTGCTTTCAAAAAGCGGATGACTGAGGTTTATGACAAATTCGCCCAGAGTTATCCTGAGTTAGCCAATTCTGAAAGCCGGGGTAAGCTAGAAAAGTTACGGGCTTGCCTGACAAGGAAATATAATGGCGGGCAAGATGCCCAACCCACAATTAAAGAAATTCATCAAAATATTCCTCCTGCTGTCCCATTTGAAAAATTTGTGGGACGTGAGGCGGAACTACAAAACCTGCACCAGCAATTACAAACATCTCGGCAAGTTGCAATTGTCGCTGTGGCGGGTATGGGTGGAGTAGGCAAAACTGAACTCGCTACCCAATATGCCAAACAGCACTTGCAGAATTATCAAGGTGGGGTTTGCTGGTTATCTGCACAAGGAATAGATGTCGGAATTCAGATTCTCAGATTTGCTGAACTGAAATTTAAACTCATTGCACCGGACGATTGGGAATTAGCAGATAGGCTGAGATACTGCTGGCAAAATTGGCAACAAGGTGAAGTACTGCTGGTGTTTGATAATGTCACCGACTACAAAACACAGGTTCAGCCTTATCTACCCCCACAATCACCCCGGTTTAAAGTATTGCTGACAACGCGCTTAGGGTTTGATAGAACTTTGCCGCAATTATCTTTGGGTGTTCTCAAACCATTGGCGGCGATGAAATTATTAAAATCGCTGGTTGACAAAGAACGACTGAAAAGCGAACCTTGGGTTGCGAGAAAAATTTGTAAATTCTTGGGATATTTGCCTTTGGCGTTAGAGTTAGTGGGGCGATATCTGGATACAATGCCAGATTTGTCTCTGGAGACACTGCTGAAGCGGTTAGAGAAAAAGCGACTCGAACATGAAGCAATAGCCGAGGCTAACTCATTGATGCGTTATGAATACGGCGTTGCTGAAGCCTTTGCATTGAGTTGGGAACAGTTGGATGAGAAAGCACAAGGTGTTGGCTGTTGGCTGAGTTTGTATGCTTTAGCTGATATTCCTTTTTCTGTTGAGGCGATAGAAGATGACGATGAACAAGAATTCAGGGAGAAAGCTATAGCTGAGTTGCGAAAACTGCATTTAATACAATGGCAAAGTAAAGGAATTTATCGTCTACATCCACTGATTCGGCAATTTTTCCAAATGAAGTTGGATGAGTCAAGTAATGCAGATGAGGTGAAAACTGCTTTTGCGGCGCAGATGGTAGAGGTGGCAAAGCAAATTCCTCCACAGCCTAACCGTGAAGATATTTTAAACCTCACTCCACATATCCCCCATCTTGCAGAAGTTGCAACCTACTTATCCCAATATCTCAGCGACGAGGATTTAATTTGGCCTTTCACAGGCTTAGGCTGGTTTTATCAAGGTCAAGGACTTTATCAGCAAGCAGAACCTTGGTACAAACTATGTCTAAAGGTAGCTGAAAATCGCCTTGGTTTAGAACATCCCGATGTCGCCACTAGCCTGAACAATCTGGCAGCACTCTACGGTTATACAGGACGTTATAGCGAAGCCGAACCCTTGTATCAGCGAGCTTTGGAACTGAGAAAATACTTACTGAGAGACAACCATCCTCATATCGCCACTAGCCTAAACAATCTCGCAGGACTCTACAAATCTACGGGACGCTACAGTGAAGCTGAACCCCTGTTTCAGCAAGCTTTGGCACTGAGAAAACGCTTACTGGGAGACAACCACTCCGATGTCGCCACAAGCCTGAACAATCTCGCAGGACTCTACCAATCTACACAACGCTACAGTGAAGCTGAAGTTCTGTATCAGCAAGCTTTATCACTAAGAAAATGCTTACTGGGAGACAACCATTCCGATGTCGCCACAAGCCTGAACAATCTCGCAGTACTCTATTATTCTACAGGACGCCACAGCGAAGCCGAACCCCTTTATCAGCAAGCTTTGGCACTGAGAAAACGCTTACTGGGAGACAAGCATCCCGATGTTGCCAATAGCTTGAACAATCTCGCAATACTCTATTATTCTACAGGACGCTACAGCGAAGCCGAACCCTTGCTTGAGCAGGCTTTGGCACTGAGAAAACGCTTACTGGGAGAGAAACATCCTGATGTCGCCGATAGCCTGAATAATCTTGCAGCACTCTACAAATTGATAAGACGCTACAGTGAAGCCGAACCATTATTTCAACAAGCTTTGGTAATTTGTGAACATACTTTAGGTGTAGGTCATCCCGATACAATAAGGGTTCGGGGAAATTATGCAATATTTTTAAGAGAAGCATATTCCTAACGATTGCCTCCGGCACGCTAGGCGAACGCACCCTTTCAAAAAATCACATCAAATGGATGCCACACAACAGTTGTAGTTAAAATTTTAGCAGCAATCGCCCATCACTTCTAACTTCAAACAGCGATCGCTCCCTCTTAATTTCTTCCTCGGTGTCCTCTGCGCCTCTGCGGTTCGATTCTCATGCCCCCACATATCCAAAGTACAGTAAAGAATAGAGCGTAGGCGTAGCCCGTCGTAGACATCGCTAGCTGTTTCGAGGTTCAAAGGCTTAATATTAGCGCTCTTGACTCTAAGCAGAAGAATACTCTCTAATAAACTGAGGATAAATTTATGCGAACAGTACCAATCCAATTACCAGAAACAGTATTTTCAGCACTTCGTAAAAATCCTGAAGAATTCATCCAAGAAATGCGAATTGCCGCCGCAGTTAAATGGTATGAATTAGGTGACATATCACAAGCCAAAGCAAGAGAAATTGCTGGGCTAACTCGTGCTGAATTTATTAATGCCTTATCACGCTATCAAGTAGATTTTATGCAATCTACAGCCCAAGAGTTAGCCCAGGAACTGGCAAATGTCGATTAATTGTGTAATTATTAACTCTTCACCTTTGATTGTTCTTCTCAAAAGTCAGCAAGCAAAATTACTTCCACAATTATTTACAGAAATTTTAGTTCCATTAGGTGTTTTTGAAGAAGTCACAACAAAAGATGATGTGGCATCAACACAATTACCCAATATTTCTTGGATACAAACAGTAGAAGTTAATACTATTGATCCTGTTGTAGCAGCTTGGGATTTAGGAAAAGGAGAATCCCAAGTATTGAGTTTGGCACTAAAAAATTCAGACTGTGCCGTTATTGTTGACGATAGGGCAGCACGGCGTTGTGCTCAAGCTTTAGGTATTACTACTATCAGAACAGGAGGCTTGCTGATATTAGCAAAAAGACGTGGACTAATCCCAAGCATATCTCCTGGAATTCAAGCTTTGCGTGACGCTGGTTTGTGGTTATCCGATACTTTGGTCAATTTGCTTAAACAACAAGCAGGGGAATAGCGATCGCTTACAAATTATAACCTCAAATGGCGATGTTTCCGGTAAGCTTTCCTACGGAACTCTGCGCGAACGCTGCTCATTCTTAATCTCTTTCTCCGTGTCCTCTGCGCCTCTGCGGTTCGATTCTCATGCTAATTAACAACGTGCCCAAGCGTAGCCCGTCATAAACATTGCATAGCCATTTTAAGTACAAAACTCGAAATTTGAGATTCAAAGGCTCAAATGGCGATGTCTAACCGCAAGCACTGCTTTTAAATGTTTCTATGCAAATGGTATTTTTACCCCAAAGAGAGGAGATTTCCAAATGAAGACAAAGTAGAATTAAAAATAAATATCACAAGCTGTTTATGCAATGGGCTAATTTTCTAGCCAAAGAAGCTGCTACTCATAGCTTATCTCTAGAGCAAACAGCAGCTTTTTTAAAGTATTTTAATAATGATAATTTAGGTAAAAGTGAAGCTAAACTTATCAGCGAATTAAACGTTGATGTTGCTGCTTTCAGAAAGTGGATGGGTGAGATATATGAAAAGTTCGCTCAGAGTTATCCTGAGTTAGCTATTTCTAACAATTGGGACAAACTAGAAACCTTACAAGCTTACCTGAGGGCGAAATATAATAGCAAATTGGATGTCCTCAAACCATCGGCGGCGATGAAATTATTAAAAACGCTGGTGATTCGGGAAAGACTGCAACAAGAACCTTGGGTTGCGAGAAGAATTTGTAAATTTTTAGGATATTTGCCTTTAGCGCTAGAGTTAGTAGGGCGATATCTGGATAAAATGCCAGATTTGTCTCTGGAAACACTGCTGAAGCGGCTAGAGAAAAAACGAGTGGAACATGAATCAGTAGTCAATGCTAGCTCATTGATGTCTTATGAATACGGTGTAGCTGAAGCTTTTGAATTAAGTTGGGAACAGTTGGATGAAAATGCACAAAGCTTTGGCTGTTTGCTAAGTTTGTGTGCCTTAGCTGACATTCCCTTATCTCTTGAGACGATAGAAGATAACAAAAAACAACAGCTTTGGCAGAAAGCCATAGCCGATTTACTAGAATTGCATTTACTACAACAGAAAAGTAAAGGAATTTATTGTCTAAATCCCCTCATTCGGCAACTTTTTAAAATGAAGTTGGATAAGTCAAATGAGGCGGATGAAGCAAAAACTAAGTTTGCAGGGATGATGTTAGAGGTAGCAAAGCTAATTCCGCAACAGCCCAACCCTGAAGATATTCTCAACCTCACTCCACATATCCCGCACATTATAGAAGTTGCAACCCACATATCCCAGTATGTAGGCGATGAAAATCTAATCACTCTGTTTACCAAATTGTCATGGTTTTATCAAGGACAAGGACTTTATCAGCAAGCAGAATATTGGTTGCAACAGTGTGTAGAACTGACTCAAAATCGTCTTGGTTTAGAACATACCGATGTCGCTGCTAGTTTGAACAATTTAGCAGGATTTTACAAATCTACAGGACGCTATAGGGAAGCTGAAACTTTGTATCAGCAAGCTTTAGAACTGAGCAAACGCCTGCTGGGAGACAACCATGTTGATGTCGCCGCTAGCCTAAATAATTTAGCACAACTTTATGATTCTATAGGACGTTACAGCGAAGCCGAACCTCTATATCAACAAGCTTTAAAACTGAGAAAACGCCTGCTGGGAGAAGAACATACCGATGTCGCCACTACCCTAAGCTATTTAGCATTACTCTATGAATCCATAGGACGCTATAACCAAGCCGAACCTTTGTATCAGCAAGCTTTGAAACTGTGGAAACGCCTAGTGGGAGAAGAACATCCCCATGTCGCTACTACCTTGAACAATTTAGGAGCATTGTACTGTTACACAGGACGCTACAGCAAAGCTGAACCCTTGCTTAAAAAAGCTTTAGAACTGAGAAAACGCTTGCTGGGAGAGAACCATCTTGATGTCGCTACTAGCCTGAATAATTTAGCACAACTCTACGAATCTACAGAACGTTACAGCAAAGCCGAACCCTTGTATCAAGAAGCTTTAGAAGTGAGTAAAGGCTTGCTGGGAGATAATCATCCTGATGTCGCCATTAGTCTGAACAATCTCGCAGCACTCTACCGTAATATAAGACGCTACAGAAAAGCCAAACCCTTATTTGAGCAAGCTTTAAAAATTTGTGAACAAACTTTAGGTGTAAGTCATCCTACTACTATGACGATTCGGGCAAATTATGCCAGCTTTTTAAGAGAAGCATATCACTAGCGATCGCAAGGCGGAAGTCAAAAGTCAAAAGTCAAAAGTATTATGGAATAATCTCTTTAGGGATTCTAAATGGTTGCTCTATTTACGCCGTGTCGTACTAGCGATCGCTTGGCCTAATTCGTAATTCGTAATTAGTTAAAATCTATCCCCCTCTCCCCCAGCGAAGAAGGGGATAAATTTTACTTACATCCTAAAGACTGGCGAGTATCTACACCAGTTTTAGAATTAACACCACTTGCCTTAATACAAAGTTTTTTCACTTGCGTTCCATCTAAAATTGCATTCGTAAAATCAGCACCTGTGACATTTACATCATCAAAAATAGAACGCAGCATCATTGCATCAGTCAATACAGCATCACTTAAATCAGCATCCTTAAACTTTGTTAGATAGGCTATGCCTTCACTAAAATCAGCACCATGCAGATTTACTCCCTCCAGCAGAGTACCGTTAAACACGACACCACGTAAGTCAGCACTGCTAAAATTAGCATTCTCTAATTTGAGATTGGTAAACTCAGTACCAACTAAACTTTGACCAGAGTAATCCTTGCCCTTGAGTTCATCGTTACCCACAGAACGGGTAATACTGGAAGAACTTGCAGCTTGTGCCGATAGGGGAAACCAAAAAAGAACCATCGCTAAGACAAAGCTAGCTAACAGTCGCCAATATTTCATAACGTCTTCTTAATAAATCTCAACACTTGCACCATTAACTATTAAAGCTTATGGAAGGATTCAATACATAAGACTGTCAAACCAGAAAGCATCTCGTAGGATTATAGATGTTGAGGTGCGATCGCAAAATTACCTGTGGCTAATCAAGAAGACAACGCCCAATCTCTGGCGCGAACCCCTTTATATAAACTGGGTTTAGAACTTAAAGCACGCTTTACCAGCTTTGGCGGTTGGGAAATGCCTGTGCAATTTAGTGGCATTAGCCGCGAACACGAGGCTGTAAGAAATACAGCCGGAATGTTCGATATTTCCCACATGGGGAAATTTACCCTCCAAGGTAAAAACCTAATTTCCCAACTCCAGCCTCTAGTGCCTTCAGACTTGAGTCGATTGCAACGCGGTCAAGCACAATACACCGTATTGTTAAATCCCCAAGCCGGAATTATTGACGATATCATTATTTATTACCAAGGTGAAGACACCATTGGTATACAGAAGGCATTCATCATCGTTAATGCAGCAACCTCTGCCAAAGATAAAGTATGGCTATTGCAACACCTTGACTTGGATAAAGTGCAATTCCAAGACCTTTCACCAGATAAAGCCTTAATTGCCGTGCAAGGGCCAAAAGCAATTAAATACCTTCAGCCCTTAGTGCAAGAAGACTTACAAGCAATCAAAGCCTTCGGACATTTAGAAGCAACCCTACTAGGTAAACCTGCTTTCCTGGCCCGCACAGGTTACACCGGAGAAGATGGCTTTGAGGTGATGGTAGACCCGGATGTGGCGGTAGAATTATGGTTAAGTCTCCATAATGCTGGTGTTATCCCCTGTGGACTCGGTGCTAGAGACACTCTACGGCTAGAAGCGGCGATGGCACTTTACGGACAAGATATCGATGACACCACCACACCTTTAGAAGCAGGTTTGGGGTGGCTAGTTCATTTAGATACCAAAGGCGAATTTATTGGTCGGGAAATTTTAGCACAGCAAAAAGCCACTGGAGTGCAGCGCCGATTAGTGGGTTTGCAAACCCAAGGACGCAACATTGCCCGTCACGGCTATCAAGTGTTATCAGCAGGTAAAGTTGTGGGAGAAATTTCCAGTGGCACTCTGTCGCCTACACTTGGTTATCCCATTGCCTTAGCTTACGTTCCTACCCAACTAGCAACAATCGGTCAACAGCTAGAAGTCGAAATTCGCGGCAAAGCTTACCCAGGAGTTGTAGTTAAACGTCCCTTTTATCGGTCAAAAAATCGTGTCGCCAACTGATAAGCGTCGAGGTTTTTGAGGAATAATGTGTTGTGAGTTAGTCAATCTACAGTAAGGTTCATTACCAGATATGACTTGGATGACTGTTGGGACAATAATTTTTTTGATAAGGGAGAGGAAGTGATATGTCTTTTGAATATCCTCAAGATTTCAGATACCTAGATTCTCATGAATACGTGCGAATAGATGGTGAAATTGCCACCATTGGTATTACTGAATTTGCTGTACATGAATTGGGCGATATCGTCTTTTTAGAACTGCCAGAAATTGGCGACGCTCTTACTAGGGGAGAAAACTTTGGCACAATCGAATCAGTGAAAGCTGTGGAAGAACTGAATTCACCAGTGACAGGCACAGTTATAGAACGCAATGAAGCTTTAATTAATTCTCCTGAAGACGTGTCAGAAGACCCTTACGGGGAAGGGTGGTTTTTGAAAGTGCGCGTCAATGACCCTGATGAAGTTGAGGATGCCTTGACCGCAGATGAGTATCGCGCACAAGTAGAAGGGGAGTAGGGAGTAAGGGGGCAGGGGGAAAAACTGCAAATTCTTCTCCCCAATTCTCCCCGCTCCCTGCTCCCTTGCCTCTTTTCTCTGCCGTGGAATGAATGGGGGAACATGGGTTTGAGTCTCCACTTCGCAAGCGTAGTTTTTGTGCAAGTGGGGTTGAATCCTCATTCTTTTCTATCCCCCTTGCTCCCTGCTCCCTGCGCCCTGCCTCTTTCCACTCCACCCGAAGATAAGTCATGAAATTTAAATGAATTGAAAAGTTACACCTACTTCTCATGAGTATTTATTGCAAAATATTAAATAGTACCATCTGGAGAGTAATTTGTGGTATTGAACGCCCCTATTCTCAAGTCTAATGAGCAACAAGTGCTGAACGAAAAAAGTCAAAAGTTAAGTAGTTTTGTGCCAAGACACATTGGCCCTAACTCCGACGATATCCAGCAAATGCTTAAGGTTTTGGGGTTTCCCAGCCTGGATGCCTTAATCAACCAAACAGTCCCACAGGCAATTCGGCTGAAGCAACCGTTAAAGTTACCAGAAGCCAAAAGTGAGTATACAGCACTGACATCATTAAAAAAAGTTGCTGCCAAAAATCAGGTTTTCCGTTCATATATCGGTATGGGATATTACGACAGTATTACCCCACCTGTGATTGGGCGTAATATCCTAGAAAACCCCGGTTGGTACACTGCCTACACTCCTTATCAGCCAGAAATTGCCCAAGGGCGACTAGAAGCGCTGCTAAATTTCCAAACCCTGATTATCGACTTAACAGGTTTGGAAATCGCCAATGCTTCCTTACTTGATGAAGCCACAGCCGCAGCTGAAGCAATGAGCCTAAGCTATGGTGTTTGTAAAAATCAGGCAAATGCCTATTTCGTTTCTGGTGATTGTCATCCCCAAACTATCGACGTGTTGCAAACACGCGCTAAACCATTAGGGATTAAGATTATTGTTGGCGATCATCAAACATTTGATTTTGATCAACCAATTTTTGGGGCTGTTCTACAATACCCCGCTAGTGATGGCACCATTTACGACTACCGCGCTTTTATAGAAAAAGCCCATGCTAAAGGTGCATTGGTGACGGTAGCAGCAGATCCTTTAAGTTTAACTTTGTTGACCCCTCCTGGGGAATTTGGCGCTGATATTGCTGTAGGCAGTACCCAGCGCTTTGGTATTCCCTTGGGGTTTGGGGGACCTCACGCGGCATACTTTGCTACGAAGGAAGAGTATAAGCGGCTGGTTCCGGGGCGAATTGTGGGAGTATCAAAAGATGCTCAAGGTAAGCCTGCATTGCGTCTCGCTTTGCAAACCCGCGAACAGCACATCCGCCGCGAAAAAGCTACTAGTAATATTTGTACTGCACAGGTGCTATTAGCGGTAATGGCGAGTATGTACGCTGTTTATCATGGCCCAGATGGACTGAAGCAAATTGCGGAAAATATCCACTCCTTAACAGTGTTGCTGGCACAAGGACTTAAGCGTTTGGGTTACAGCGTTGTTTCCGAATCTTTCTTTGATACGCTGCGAGTAGAACTGGGAACACACAATTTAAAAAATATTCTGACAACTGCTGAACAGCTTCAAATTAACCTGCGGGTTTTTGATGCAACTGCTGTTGGTATCTCGCTGGATGAAACTACTACACCAGAAGACTTAATTGACCTTTGGCATATTTTCGCTGGTACAGATGATTTACCTTTTACCCTAGAAGAATTAACTTCTCTCTCTCTTCCTTATCTCTCCCTTTGCCGTACAAGTAGATATCTCACTCACCCGGTTTTTAACCGCTATCATTCAGAAACTGAGTTGTTGCGCTATCTGCACAAGCTTGAAAGCAAGGACTTGTCGTTAACAACATCGATGATTCCTTTGGGGTCATGCACAATGAAGTTGAATGCGACTGCTGAGATGATTCCGGTAACTTGGGAGGAATTTGGCAAGATTCATCCATTTGCCCCCTTGTCGCAAACGCAAGGTTATCAAATTCTGTTTGAGCAACTTGAGGCATGGTTAGCTGAAATTACCGGGTTTGCTGGTATTTCTCTACAACCAAATGCTGGTTCTCAGGGTGAGTATGCAGGACTTTTAGTAATTCGCCAATATCACGAAAGTCGGGGTGAAGCACACCGTAATGTTTGTTTGATTCCCACTTCGGCACATGGGACAAACCCAGCAAGTGCGGTGATGTGCGGAATGAAGGTGGTGGCAGTTGCCTGTGACTTACAAGGTAATATTGACGTTGATGACCTGAAGGCTAAGGCAGAAAAACACAGCAATGAACTAGCCGCCTTAATGGTGACATATCCCTCAACTCACGGGGTTTTTGAGGAGCCAATTCAGGAAATCTGCGCTGTTGTCCATAGTCACGGTGGACAAGTTTACATGGATGGGGCAAATATGAATGCCCAAGTGGGAATTTGCCGTCCTGGAGATATTGGCGCGGATGTCTGCCATTTAAATTTGCACAAAACCTTCTGTATTCCTCATGGTGGGGGTGGTCCTGGTATGGGGCCTATTGGGGTAGCCTCTCATCTCGTGCCTTTTCTCCCCGGACACCCTGTGGTAAGAACCGGGGGCTGGGGACTAGGGACTAGGAAAGAAGAAATTCCCAATCCCCAATCCCCAATCCCCAGTACCCAGCATATTGGTGCTGTGGCGGCTGCACCTTGGGGTAGTGCTAGTATCTTGGTGATTTCTTGGATGTACATCGCCATGATGGGTGCAGATGGTTTAACCGAAGCAACTAAGGTGGCGATTCTCAATGCTAACTACATCGCTAAGAGACTGGAATCGTACTATCCGGTTTTGTATCAGGGGAAAAATGGTCTAGTTGCCCATGAATGTATTTTAGATTTGCGATCGCTCAAAAAATCAGCTGCGATCGAAATTGATGATGTTGCCAAGCGTCTCATAGATTACGGTTTCCATGCGCCGACTGTCTCTTGGCCTGTAGGGGGTACAATCATGGTAGAACCTACAGAAAGTGAATCTAAGCAAGAGTTGGATCGTTTCTGTGATGCGTTGATTTCTATTCGTCAAGAAATCGCCGAAATAGAAGTTGGCAAGGTGGATGTTCAAGATAATGTTTTGAAGAACGCACCCCACACTGCCGAAAGTCTTATCACCAGCGAATGGCATCATCCTTATTCTCGTGAACAAGCTGCCTACCCTGCACCTTGGACTCGTGAGTATAAATTCTGGCCGGCTGTTGGTCGCATTGATGCAGCCTTTGGTGACAGGAATTTTGTTTGTTCTTGTCTGCCAATGGATGCTTACTAAAATCAAGTGAGGAGTTAGGAGTAGAGACGCGATTAATCGCGTCTGTACAGTTAGGAGTTAGGAGTTTTAATTCCTAACTCTTCTAACTCTTCTCGTAAAGATAAAGGCTGATACCCTAATGCGAATGCTTTGGAACTATCCAACGAAACATCTGCTGGTCTAGGCGCTACCAATTTCACATCTTGTTGACGGCACGATTTAAGCTTGGTAGCG
This sequence comes from Nostoc sp. XA010, assembly GCF_020829625.1. Taxonomy (GTDB): domain Bacteria; phylum Cyanobacteriota; class Cyanobacteriia; order Cyanobacteriales; family Nostocaceae; genus Nostoc. The sequence goes on from NZ_JAIVFX010000002.1 coordinate 281,201, forward strand.
GGAAGTTGAAATACCTCAACTAATATTTTTCCAAAATCATAACGTGAAATCCGCTCTTTTCCACCTAAGTGAATGATGCCGTTAACTTTTTCTAATGCTAATAAAAGTCCTTTGGCGGCAGTTGTTGCACTTACTGGGGTGCGAAATTCATCAATAAATAAATTCAGTTCTTTTTCTGCTTGTAAAGTTTGAATAAATGGCTGAATAAAGCTTTTTGCTGTGGGTGTTTCTGCACCAAACATTAACGGCATCCGACACACTGCTGTCATGGGATATCTTTCTAGCATACCTGCTTCTGCCATGACTTTTTGCTCACCGTAAAGATTGACAGGGCACACGGCATCTGTTTCTTGATAGGGGGCATTTAAGCCATCAAAAACTAAGTCGGTTGAGGTAAAAGCACAAGGAATAGAATTATCCGCGCAAAGTCCAGCAATATTGCAGGATGCGATGACGTTAATTGCCTGCGATTCTTTGGGGTTAGTTTGACAAAAATTTGGTTGCGAATGTGCAGCAGTATGAATAACTGCTTCTGGTTCGACATCATTAAATATACGTTTCACTTCCTGAAAATTTGTTAAGTTCGCTTTTAACATTTTTATGCCAGGAATGTCTAAAGGATGGGATAAATAAGTGCCATAAATCTCCCATTCTTGTTTTGCAAGCTGGCAAAGATGCCATCCTAAAAAACCACTTGCTCCGGTGATTAACAATTTTTTCATGTTTAATCGTAAACCGCTCAAGAAAAAATCCTTGCTACAGCAGGCTTATATTCTACACTGAGTGGTAGTGATAAAATACTATTGTAGTAATTCCTGAAACTGTTTTTCACTACGCACTTTGCTAAAGTCTGGGTCAGTTTTTGCTAATTTCTTGTATTTATCAGGAACAAACTGGATTGCTTTATCTAGGTTCTCAATTGCTAATTCGAGATTGCTTTGTAAAGCATAAGAGCAAGCTTTGTTGTAATATGCTTGGTGCAAATCTTGCTTAATAGCGATCGCTCTATTATAAGACGCGATCGCATCTTGGTAGCGGTGTAGTTTTGTCAGAGCAATGCCTCGGTTAATTAAGGCTTCATATTTGTCGGGTTGAATGGCGATCGCTTTGTCGTAAGATGCAATAGCGTCTTGGTAGCGTTGCAACGATGTTAAGGCGATGCCACGATTATACCAGGCTTCATATTTGTCGGGTTGGATGGCGATCGCTTTGTTGTAGGATGCGATCGCATCTTCGTAACGTTGCAACGATGTTAAGGCTATGCCACGGTTAATCCAAGCTTCAGGACTTTTAACTTTGATGGCGATCGCTTTGTCATAAGCTTTTATTGCATCTTCGTAACGTTGTCCATCTAATAAATTATTACCTTGATGAAAGAAATCTTCTACTTTCTGGGTAGCCTTCGCTTCTATGAAAAGCTGGGTTACATTACTTTCTTGCACAACTTGTGTAGTATTTTCTGTTGATGAGTTTGCCCCACCACTACAGCCAAATGCAAAGAAAACTATCAAGCTAGATGCAACGAAGCAGCGCCGAAAAACCATGCTGTACCTACAGAATTTGGAGAATAATGTGAAACTTTGTTCGTTTTTTGAGTATTATCAAAATACACTACTTTTTAACCATTCATTTACTTATATTTTGACAAATATTTTTGCTGATAATGCATAGATTATCATTAAAATCAAGCGTATATTACATTACCATACTAAATACACATAAAGCAATTATTTAGGAAATATTTCAGTCAAAAACGATAATTTGTGTTGCTATAGCAATCCATGCAGGAGTTAGGAACGAAAAGATCCCCGACTTCTTCAAGAAGTCGGGGATCTAAGCCTTTCGGTGTAAAGCGAATCAAATAGGATTGCTATATTTACGTTGCATAGGCGTAGACCGTTGTAGACATCGCACTTGTGTGGTATTATTAATAAGGGTGCGATCGTATTAGTACACCACAGCGTAAATCAAGCTACCATCTCAATTAAGAAGACTTGGGGCTTAAGCTTAAATTGCCACTAAGATAAGCGTTTCAAATTATCTTAGTCCCATTGAATCCGGAGACTTTCTTAAGACTTTAACTTTAATATAAACAGATTTTTACATAACATTTACTTTATTGAAGTTTAATTTAAATTCAGTTTTGATGCAGTGGCTAATAAGAGTAGTTCCATTCCACGAAGCCTTTAATCTTAAGATGAGTTATATAAAAATTTATAACTGATTTTCAGAATTTCTTGAACTAAGTATAATATGTAATTAATTCGTCCTAATGAATGAAGTTAGGTAAAACTGGGCGTTACTTTGCGCTCCTCTGTATTTAAAAACGTAACGATATTACGCACGCAAAGCTGCACTAAGACTAAATTTCAAATAAGAGCATTGTTGCAAATAGCATTTAAAGGATTGTAACTATGAAAAGCTTTTTTGCATTAGCACTAACCCTATCAGCGCTTCCTATATCTATTTCCGGGTCAATTAATCCTGCGATCACATAATCAACTCCTGTTGAACCGACTGTTTCAATACGAGCATTTAATTTTCCTAATTTCTATGTTCGTCATCGCAATTTCCTTGGCGAAATTAGTTCCCTTTCAAGTTCTCTCGACAGAGCAGACGCAAGATTTACAGTCAGGTCGGGGTTAGCGTCTTCTAACTGTGTTTCATTTGAATCTTCAAATTTTCCAGGATACTACTTAAGACATCAGTCTTCTAGAATTAGATTAAATCTTAATGACAATACTAATCTATTCAAAGATGATGCAACCTTTTGTATAAAACCAGGTCTAGCAAGTTCAACAAACGTTTCTTTTAGGTCATATAATTTTCCTACTTACTATATGCGTCACAGAAACGGCGAACTATATATTGACCCGTACAGCACTAATAGTTTGTTTTTAAACGATGCCACTTTTATACTAGTAGCACCGTTCATTCCCTAGCTAGAGTAGCTATAGATGTAGGGAATAGCAGCATCCTCAGCTAGTAATTGTGGTAAATATCCCCTCAAAGCATACATTTGTTTTTAAATTTTGCAAAAACAGATGTATGCTTTGGTGATAATATACTTTGTCTGTGCAACGCTTAATTAATTCCAAACACCGACTCGACAGTTGACTTAATCGAATCTCTTGCATCCTTCAAAGTTTGACTAATGGGGTGCTTTGCCTGCAAAAATACACGCGCACAATTGCGTCCCGGCATTCCCGAAATCGAACCACCTGGATGAGTCCCTGCACCAGTCAAAAATAGATTTTCAATTGGCGTTTTGTAATTGGCTATTTCTGGTAATGGGCGGAAAAATATCATTTGATCTAAGGTCATGTCAACATGATAATAATTCCCTTTGTATGCACCTAATCTTTCTCCTAGTTCTGCTGGACTTTCTACACGACGGGCGATAGTTGCATTCTTGACATTTGGTGCATAATCTGCCAACTTATCAACCACTTTATCTGCAACTTTGTTTTTCAATTCATCTGTCCAACCAGTACCTTTTAAACCAGTGCCTTCTGCACCAGCAATTTGATAAGGGGCAAAAAACTCAATCCATACAGTGTGCTTACCTGGTGGCGCTAATGTGGGATCTAAATAGCTAGGCATCACCACATACATTGATGGGTCAGAATCAGGGATCTCTCCCAAGGTGCATTTACTGTGAGCCTGTTCTACATGAGCCACAGAATCGGCAATCAAGATAGAACCAATGAGATATTCGTCTTTGTGGTCGTGGTATGGAAAGCGTAGTGGTTCGTCTAAAGCTAAGTCTATCTTGAGGATAGTTTCGTTATTGTTAACGATGCGGCGTTCTAATCTTTCCCATAAGTTAGGATCGGCTCCATCGATATCGCTTTTATCAGTCATTTGTAAAAATAACCGCTTGGCATCAATATTAGAAATGACGCCGTATTTAGCTCGATATTCGGTGTTACCAGCTACTCGCACACCAACAGCTTTTCCATCATCAATTAAAACTTTTTCAACATGCTGATCTGTGAGAATAACGCCACCTTTACTTGTGACTAAATTCACTAAAGCTTTCACAAGTGCGCCAGTTCCGCCGCGTGGTCTGGCCATTCCAGGGTTGTGGCGCATCGCCATCATAATTGCACCAATGGCAAGAGTTTTTTGCGATGGCGGCGCACCAAGTTCTGCTGCAAGTCTTGCTAATGGTGCTTTTAGAAATTCCTCATCAAACCACTCGTTAAGCAAATCCTCAGCGCTGGTTAACATGGTGCGAATAAAGTCCAGCGTTTTGTTTGGAGAACCAATCATCGAAAATAAATCTTTTAATTTTTTGATATCGTAGTTGCCAACGATATCTATAATGGATTTGGGTGGCGCATTAAACATAGGAACCATTGCACCGATCGCACGTTGCCAATAATCTACAAATTCTGCGTATTTTTTAGCATCACGTTCACTATAACGAGCGATTTCTGCACAAGTTTTTTCCAGCGATTTATGTGCTAAGAAATACTTACCATCAGGATGAGGACAGAAAGCAACTGGATCACACTCCAGATAATGCAAGCCGTATTTTTCTAGTTCTAATTCTTCAACAACTGGCCCCAAGTGAATAAATTCATGGTCAATAGCACACAAGTTAAATTTAAATCCAGGAGCCTCTTGTGGTAAACATTCTTCAGTTGTTGCTGCACCACCTGGAACAGAACGCTTTTCCAGTAACAGGACGCTATAACCAGCTTTTAACAAGTAAGCTGCACAAACTAACCCATTGTGTCCAGCACCGATTAGCACAACATCATACTCTTGCATAGTTGAAATTTAGAAATAAGTAGGTTTTAAAAGCTTAGAAAACTTTTAATAAATTTGCATCACTCCCTAGTTACAAAAATTATCTTTAACTAATGCTAATACTACTAAGGAGATAGTACAGTTAAGGATGATGGTATTTGCTTTACTTGAGTTTCTACCAGAAGTATTAAACTACCAATTTCTACTTTTATATCTTTAATAGAAAACGCTATATCTTCCCATTTTAAGTATGGTAGACTCATTAATTCTTTAACTTTGTGCATTAATGCTGTAACTAGTTCTACTGAAATACCCTCTCCCTCAGTACAGTTAAAACTTTCCAGCATCGCGGGTTGTGAATTAGTCCGTGGGCGAACGATCGCAGTGTAAGCTAAAGGGCGAGTATTTCCCATTTCTTTTAATAGCACCTTTCCCCTACATTCTATTTTGCCATCACCAGGTAAAAATACCTGAATTTTTTGCGGCTCAAAACTTACAATTTCACCATCTACATCCAACTCCAAGTTTTGCATCTGGCTGCGAATTAAGTCTGAGGTCAAGGCGTGGTTAATGTCTACTTCTGTAACTATAATGCGAGCTATGGCATTTACTGGCTCATTAAATTCTATTTGACCAAAAATAGCGCTAAAGGGATTAATGGCAATACTTTCTGTTTGCAATTTTATTTCCTGTACCCGAATGCCTTCTTTAATCACTAATCCTTGGCCTGTAACCGAAACTCCATCCGCTTGTCCCTGAACTATTTTAAATAAATCACTTTGTACATTGATGTCTATTTTTTCTACTTCATCTAACCCTTGGGATACCATCATTTCAGCGCCCTGAGATAGAATTTTTTCTTCTAAGTTATGTTCGTCTTGCATGAGTTAGTATCTCCTAAATATTCTCTTAATACTTACTGTAAAGGCTAGATAGTAACGAGCGAATCTACATTGCGGTATATAATCAGAGGATTGAGTAATCAAGTAGAAAGTATTGTTTGTTTTTTAAGTTTTGCTTTTTTGGTAACAACCATTTTTACACCGCCGCTAGGGACAATCGTAATACCACGACGGACTGGATGCACTGGACGTTTATCAGTAAGGCTTAGTTCAAAATGGGATAATATTATGGCTGTTACTAATTTTAGTTCATACATGGAAAATGCCGCACCAATGCAACCACGATAACCCCCACCAAAGGGTAAATATTCGTAAGGTGAAAATTTGTGGTTGAGAAATCTTTCTGGCTGAAACTGTTCTGGTTCTGGGTAAGTCTCGCTTCGGCGATGTGCTAAATAAATACAGGGAACTAAAACGGTTTCTGAGGTAAATTGTTGTCCTATAATTTCCACGCTATCCTTTACCATTCGCGGTGTGCAAATTAAAGCAATAGGATGAATTCGCAGTGTTTCTTGACAGACGGCGGTGAGATAAGGTAATTCTGTAATTGCTTCAGGGTTTGTAAGATCAGCTAAGGTGTTTAGTTCTTGCATTAGCCGATGTTTCACCTCTGGGTGAGACTGAATTAAATAAAATATCCAGGCTAATACGCCAGATGTAGTTTCGTAACCCAACAGTAATAATGAAACTAGTTGATCACGTAATTCCTCATCTGTCATCTGTTGTCCATTTATGTCACGCGCTGACATCAGCATACTGAGAATATCTGTACGCGCAGCATCATTTTGCAAACGTCTTTCAGAAATTTCTGCATAGATGAGTTTGTCAATTTGCTCTCGCCTTTTTAAGAAAATTCCCCAAGGACTCCATGCACCTAAATCTTTTTGCAGCAAAGGAAAGAAAAACAAGCTAGAATACCAAGGTTTAGTTACATCTTCTAATAAAGAACTCAATTTTTCTTTTAATTCTTGGTAACGCGCACCATGAGTAATACCAAATACCACTTGTAAAATAATTTCTAAAGTTATATTTGACATTACACTGTGTATACAAATATCTGTACCTGATGTCCAATTTTGTGTAACTTCTTCAGTTATGTGGCAAATTATTTGACCATAAGATTTTAAATTATTCCCATGAAATGCTGGTAGTAATAATTGCCGATGCTGTAGGTGCGATCGCTCTTCTTGAAAGACAATAGAATTTTCTCCAAACAAAGGTTTAAATACATGGGTAGCTTTGTTAAAATCTAACTTTCGTGCAGGTATAGCAAAACAATCACTAATTGCTTGGGGATGGCTAAAAAATACTATTGGTGGCGACTTTAAACCCATTACCTTGACCGTGAAAGTATCACCATACTTAGCAGTATTATTTTCTAAAAATTTTGTGGGTTGAGCAATTAATTGCAGAGTTTGTAGCAATTCTGGTGTGCGTAGATTATTAAATACTCTCATTGTTTATTCGATACCTTTAGAATTTAGTAAACTGCAAATAATTTAATACGCGCAAAGTAAGGCTTTAGCTTCTGGAACTCTTCTTTTTAAGGAAGCAATTAGGGCAACCTTTCAAAAACTTAGGAAAATTTTATCGGAATAATCCTATTAATTGAAACCTATTGGTAAATAAACACCATTAATTTTTACAAGGATAATAATAATATTTTTTCTGAATCTTTAAAAGCATTTATCGAAAAAACTTACTAAATATAGTTTCGGTGGATGTATACGTTAAATTACATCTTTTGCTTATATACGAATGTCTTATGCTGGTGTAAAATGGCAATTTTAAAATCCATTTTTTTACAGATGCATATATTCAAATCCCCCATAGCCCCCATTAAAAAAGGACTATGAGGGATTATGTAAAAGCATTGAAAATCTATCTAAATGTATAGATGATTGATGATTTGCTGAACGCAACCATCAAAGCCCGCAGCATCAAACAGTTGTTGTCTGGAGAATGGGGGACTTAATCTGACGTTGACTCGTGACAACCATGTTAATGGGATGATCTGGCCCTGTCACCAAACCACGGCGTTTAGGTCGTACATCACGATTGTCAACTAGTTCTAATTCAAGGCTGGAAAGGATCTCGGCAAGTGCTAGCTTCATTTCCAACTGGGCAAATGCTAGACCAATACAACGCCTTATACCACCGCCAAAGGGCAAATATTCATAGGGGGAAAATTGCCGTTCTAAAAAGCGTTCTGGCTTAAACTGCTTAGGTTCTGGGTAAATATCTTCCCTGTGGTGGGTTAAATAAATGGAACCAAGTAAGATTGTGCCCGGTTCTAGTTCGTAACCGCCTAGCGATATTGGTGTTCTTACTGCCCTTGGAAAAGTTAGTATACCTACTGGGTAAATCCGCAATGTCTCGGAGCAAACAGCGTTGAGATAAGGTAATTTGAAAACGGTGCTGGGGTCTGGGTTATCGCCCAAGCTATCTAATTCTTGTATTAGCTTTTGGCGCACTGATGGTATTTTGTGAATCCAGTATAATGCCCAGGCTAAGGCTGTCGCTGTGGTTTCGTGGCCAGCGACTAACAAAGTCATCAATTCATCGCGCAACTCTTCATCGGTCATGGGTTGACCTGCTTCATCTCTAGCAGCCATGAGTAAGCTAAGAATATCCGTGCGTGATGAATCTGGTTTTTCTCGACGTTCCCGAATTTCCTCATAGATGAGTTCATCAGTTTCTTGCTGAAGGCGCATCTGCTTTCCCCAGAAGTTAATCGGGCCAAAATCCCTTTGCAAAGCGGGGAAATAAAGCAAAGCTACAATTAACCGAGAACTGGCCTTTTCTAAAAGATCGCCCAAAAATTGCTGTAGTTTTTCGGCGCGAGTCCCTTCATGTAGCCCAAACACAGCTTGCATAATCACCCGCAAGGTAATGGCTTGAGTAGCAGACCGAATATTAAAGGGTTTACCTATTTGGTATTGGCTAATGACTTGCTTGGTAACATCGGTAATCACCTGGCTATAATTCCGCATTCTTTCGCCGTGAAAGGGAGGCATTAACAACTGCCGTTGGCGCTGGTGTTCTGCGCCGCTAATGGTAATTACAGAATGCTTTCCTAGCAAAGGTTCAAACACATCATTTAGATCACCAGGCGCTTCCAATTCTTTGGTATCATTTGTCAAAATTTGCTGTAGCGCTTGGGGATTGCTGACAATCACCAGAGGAGGAGAGTTTCTCTCTAACCTGATAGTAAAAATCTCCCCATACCTTTTGGCGCAATCTTCCATGAATGACATGGGATTAGCAATCCAACGCACCATCTGTAAAATGGCTGGGATTTGTGGCCCATTTGGTAATTTCATAAATTTCTTTTGCTACTTAAATATTTTTTTGCTACTTAAACTAACTAAAATTTTGGTTGCGTAACCATTTAAAGTACTTATTCTAACGTTGCAAAAAAGCAATAAACTGTTAAAACCTCAAAGATGTAAAATTTTTGTTAAATTCAACGAGCATCTACAGTTTCATTTCATCATCAAAAGGTACTCAGCATGACTGCAATCTCCGCAAAGGCATCTTCAGCACTTCCCAATTTTTCTGAAGGAATTCAATATTTTGGTGAAGTTTTACCAGATTTTGAAACTTATGGTGCAACACCTGCTATTGAGTCGGGAAAAATAGCGATCGCATCTCCCACAGAACCGAATGCTGTATATCAAACTTTACTCGCTGCCGATGCCCTCCGCTACCTGACTTTGCAAGTCACTGCTAGTAAAGCTTCTGGGCATCCCGGCGGATTCGCCAGCCAAGCAGAAGCTTACGCATCTCTTGTCATGCTGGGATACAAGAACATTATTACTGAAGTGGGACACCACGCCCCCGGATTTTATAGTGCCATGTTCTTGGATCGATCGCTAGAGGATATGGGAATTTTTACAGTCCAAGAATTGCGCGATCGCTTCCGAGAAAAGCACGGACTTTTAGGACATCTTTCTGGTTTCATCCCTGGTATTCTCGCACCTGCGGGGCCTTTGGGACAAGGGCAACACTTTGCAATGGCGGCTGCACTGCTGCACAAAGATAAGTTGTTCCCCTTTACAGTTGGTGATGGTGGATTGGGTGAACCCTATATTGTAAGTGCGATCGCTCACTTCCATACAGCTTATCCTGCTGTCACCAACTTCTTACCGGTGTTGGTGTGGAACGGTTACAGCCAAGAACATCACAGCATGGTTTCTCTTAAAACCAATGAACAGATGCAAGCATATTGGCAAGGTAACGGTTTTGATGAAGTGGTGTTAGTGGATGCCAAGGATTTTGACGATCAAAACCAGCCAGGGGATTACGTTGATAGTACCGCCTTTTCTTTTGAGAAACGCCTAGCATTTACTCAAGCAGTACTTTCCGGTGTAGATAAAGCAGCGCGATCGGCACTGGGTGGTAAGCTTACCGTCTTCATTATTAAACAACTTAAAGGTGCAGGAGTTCACGCGCGGGGTGCAAAATCTCACAACCTTTATCCTAAAGATACGCTGGATGCGCCGCATATTGTTACTGCATTGCAAACCCGTGCTTTGTCTGCGGAAGCTTGGCAATTAGTTAGAACAAATGCAGAACGCGCCGGTGGTGGCCCAGCAGCAAAAACTGTGGTGACAGAATTTGAATTTCCATTACCAGAATTAGGCGAATTACCTTTAGAAGAATACGCAGTTGGTGGCGAACCCAAAGTTTCCACAACCGCGATGGGACGATTGGTAGGAGTAGTTGGAAATAAAGATCGAAATTTCCTCGTCACCAACGCTGATGGTAACGAAGCATCAGGAATTGCCAATATTAACCAAGCATTAAAGATTATCCACCCCACAACCGACGACTTATATAACCAAGCACCAAATGGACAAGTTTATGAACCATTGAGTGAAGATGCTTGTGCCGGTTTAGCTGCGGGTTTAGCGTTAATGGGTGCGAGAACTTTGTGGTGTTCCTATGAATCTTTTGCCATCAACGGATTACCAATTTGGCAAACTGTAACCCAAGCGATGGCAGAATTGCGCCGTCAAACTCCCTCGACTATTACTTTATTCACAGCAGGCGCATTAGAGCAAGGGCGCAACGGTTGGACTCACCAACGTCCCGAAATTGAAGCTTACTTTGCTTCGTTGATGCGAAATGGAAATGTTTTCCCATTATTTCCGCCTGATGCTAATAGTATTCAAGCCTGTTATGAGTGGGCGTTGAAAACTAAGAATAAAGGAATTGTGATTACTGCAAGTAAATCACCATTGCCAATTCGCACAACTTTAGAACAAACTCGTCAAGGGTTGCGCGATGGTGCAGTGCTATTACATGAAGTTGCTGGTGATAGGCAAGTTGTATTTGCTGTAATTGGCGATTTAACATTAATGCCAGTATTTGAAGCTGCTGCTTTCTTAGAAACTGAAGGTATTGGTGCGAAGATAGTTTCTGTTATCAATCCTCGGCAATTGTACCGTAGCCATGATACTGCGTGGGATACTTGTTCTGAACCTGAAGGCGGTTTCTTGGATGATGCGAAATTTGCCGAATTATTTGATGGCGATGCGCTAATTGCTGTTACTGGTGGTGCTGCGGGGATGCTAGAACCAATTTTGTTACGGAGTACAGCGAAGCGCGACACCTTTGCATGGAAACGTGGCGAAACTACAGCTAGTGCTGGTGAGTTGATGGCGTTTAATGGATTGACTGCTGAAGCGTTGACGAAACGTGCGATTGAGTTAGTCCATTAAATGATGTTGCATAAATGCGGGATGATTTTATTGAATTTTCCTTTGCGTTTCATTCCTAGATTCAGCAACGCCCATTAAATAAAGCTGGAATTGTTTCTACTTTTATCGCATTTATACGTATAGAAACGCTGAAATTGCGTCGGAATGCGTATATTTGCGTTTTTTTATTGGAGAGAACTTAGCAAGCAGGAAAAATGGGAGTAGATTTGCTGAAATTCTTTGACAAAAGCTGCTTTACGAGTCACAAAAGCTGGTTTTGGAGTCGCAAAAGCTAGTTTAGGAGTCACAAAAGCTAGTTTTGGAGTCGCAAAAGCTGCTTTACGAGTCACAAAAGTTGGTTTACGAGTCACAAAAGCTGCTTTACGAGTCAGAAACTTAGTTTACAAGTCGCAAAACTTGATTTTTGTAGCTAGGAGGAAGGGTGATATTTTTATCTGGAAGCGTGGGGAATCTGGAGACTTGAGGAAAAGTGCGATCGCATTAGTGCATTAAGATTTAGGTTATTATTGCCGCAAATATACCCATATATACATAGAGAAAGAGGTATTTTGATGGGTGTATTTGCGGTTTTATTATTCGATATGTTTTATTAAGGTACAAAACTAAAGTGTTTTTTAATCGGCTTATCAACTACAGAAAGTCTGTCTATATCTAAGTATGGTATCAAAAGACATTTTTATGTTCGTAGATGAAACTGGTACTGACAAAGAATCTAATCTTTTAGCAATAGTCTGCGTTACAACACATGATCCTGATTATCTAAGATCCCAATTGGAGAATCTAAAAAAGAATATTCTAAGCGATCCAATCCGCAGTAGAGTACCAAGTGTACAAGATTCTCTATTAAAAAAAGGGTTTCATTATTGTGAAGATGATACTGTTGAAGTAAAAGCTGATGTTATTGATCTAATTAGTCAACTACCATTCCAAGCTTATATTTGTTATCAAGAAAAGGAGAGTGATTTTAATCCCAGTCAGGGATATGGCTGGTACGATAGGCTTTTCGGTCGTGTTATGTTTGAGCGCCTGCGAGCAAATTGGGATGTACCTATCCATATCTGTTTTGAACAGCATGATAATCGGATTAAAAATCGTCGCGATCAATTAGAAGTAATTGTTAATCAGCGAGTTGAAGAAATTCAATTACGGGATAAAGTTAAGTTTGGGGACTATCCCAAGGTAATTAGCGCTGGTAAGGATGAACCTTGCTTAGTATTAGCAGATTATGTGGCAGCTATATTTAGAGATTACGTGGCAAGTGGAGTAAATAAATCTACTTCTTGGCAAGCACGTAACTTTGAAAGAATTCGACCAAAGATTCGATGTATTCACAGATACGGGACAAATGAATTCTTTACACGTAAACATCCATTTCCCTAAAGGGATAAATTCATTTTTATAAATTCGCTATAGTATACCATGCTATGATGTGAATGGTTCTGGAAGCGTAACATTATGTGGGCGCGAGTCGTGTCCGCTTCTGAATACCTCACAGTGTAATCATTCCTTACTCCTCCAGAACCACCCACTATGATTGAATTAAACTTCAAAGCCCTAGAAAATATTGATCATATTGCAAGAGCAGTGAATTGTTTTCCATCGTTCATTAACATAGTACTTGAGCGACCTTCACTGTTTTATACCCTAAAGAAAATTCCTAAAAGGGGAAAACGTCAAAAGGGGCAATACCGGATTATTTACGAAGTGGAGTCAGAACTTAACATTATTCAGAAGAATATTTCTACAGCGGTTACTTCAAAACAGCAATTTCCTGAATATGTTCAAGGTTTTGTAAGCAAACGCTCGATTGCAACAAATGCCTCACTTCACTTATCTCAAAAATATGTCTTAAATCTGGATGTAAAGAACTTCTTCAATAGTATCACTCAAAAACAGGTTTCTGATGTTTTTAAAGAGCTTGGCTGTACAGAAAAAAGTGCAGAAATATTCACTAAATTATGTACTTTTAACGGACATTTAGTGCAGGGTGCTAGTACAAGTCCCGTATTAGCTAACCTGGTATGCAAGGAGCTAGATCAAGATTTTGCCGGACTAGCACAACAATATAATTGCTCATACTCTAGATATGCTGATGATATTACCTTCTCTGGCGATCTAACACCTCGTAAAAAAGATATAGAGAAATGTTTAAACAAGTATAAATTTGAGTTAAATCCAGCAAAATGGAAACATCAACGCAGAGGTCGGTCACAATACGTAACTGGGTTAACAGTTTTTGATAATACAAAACCTCGTATACCAAAGTTCATAAAAAAACAGTTGCGGCAGATTTTGTACTATGCATCTAAGTATGGTTGGGATAACCATCAATATAAAGTTAATAGCCATAACCATAAAAATATGTATTATGACATAAAAAGAATAGATGGACTTATTGCTTTTATGTATTCAGTAGAGCCAGATAGAGCTTTTGAATTCGACCTGCAATGGCAAAAAATTCTTAAAGAAGAAGGTATAGTTGATGAACAGGAACGTGACCCTTATGCTATTTTTGCACGTCATTCTCCTGTGTAAAAAACAAGTTCAAGAAAGGTTATATTGCCAAGGTTCCTGAACTTCCTGCCTATTTCAGTCAAGTTAAAATATTAGATTAAGCAATCTTTAATGAAGACGAATGCACAGATTTCGACTTAACCAATCACCTCACTCAGATTTAAAAGCAGCCTAGAATAGGATCATACCAAAAATTTTCCTCGATCTTAGAAGTTAATTATGCTTATAAAATTTGAAGAAATATATCGAGATATTGATACTTTGCCAGAAGAAGCTCAAACCTTACTACTTGATTTTATTCAGTTACTCAAAAAGCGTTATCCACAACCAGAATCAAAAAATCATAGTCAGGAAAAAAGTCTCTATGAAAAGTTTGATGAAATTGGATTAATTGGTTGTTGTTCTGTGGAAGAAAATTTATCAACCACATATAAAGAAGTTTTATCTAATACATTAGATAAAAAATATGATCATCGTTGATACAGGATTTTGGTTAGCTCTTATTGATAAAAAAGACACTCACCACGAAAGAGCAAAGCAAGCTTTAAAACAGTATAATGAACCTTTAATTACAACATGGTCTGTTGTCACAGAAACTTGTTATCTTTTGCTAACTCGCAAGGGAGTTGACGCTGAAATTATTTTTTTAAATAGTCTGCAACAAGAATTATTTACGATTTTTAATTTAGAACTTTACCATACTGCTCGAATTATTGAATTAATGAAAAAATATGCTGATCTTCCAATGGATTTGGCTGATGCTTCCCTAGTAATTTTAGCAGAGCATTTAGGGCATGGACGCATTTTTTCAGTAGATCAACGTGACTTTAATACCTATCGTTGGAAGCAAAATTATCCTTTTGAAAATCTCCTATTTTGAAGTAATTATAAATTTATCAGCCGCGATCGCGCACTTTCTCTTCTACCAATGAGATGAAGTAACAAACTTAGGATTTGAGCGTTATATTTATTCTAGACCTCAACTATCCAAGATTAATTTATTATGAAATTTCAAGTAATTTTTACTTTTGATTCAGAATATAAAGGCTATGTTGCTGAGGTTCCTGAACTTCCAGGTTGCGTGAGTCAAGGCAAAACACTAGATGAGGCAATTGAAAATATTAAAGATGCCATTACGGGATATCTCCACGTTCAAGCTAAACATGGCAAACCTTATATTGTTAAGGAATCGCAAGTGTTTATTGGAGAAGTTGTGGTATAAATGGGACGTTTATCAAGTATCTCCGGTAAGGAAGCTGTCAAGATTTTTGAAAAGTTTGGTTATGTATTAGATCACCAAACGGGAAGCCACATGATACTTTGGTGCTTATAATTCTCAACGAGTAGTAGAAAATTTAACTCGTGCAGAAAACTTCATTCAAAACTTACCCGTCATACCTTTAACTGATCCTGCTTTGAGAAAGTATGGTGAATTAAAAGCAGAACTCCGTAGAATAGGGCAAACAATTGCTGAATTTGATTTACTAATTGCTAGTGTTGCAGTTGCAAAAAATTATATTTTAGTAACAAATAATACTCGCCATTACGAACGTATCAATGGATTAAAATTGGAAAACTGGATTATGCCTTAGAAAATCAACATTAGTTAGTCCCGATTATTTGGCTGTATGCCATTATAAATTAGATTATCAGCCGCGATCGCGCAATTTCTCTTCTACCAATGGGACGTACTTGTATGCTGTAAAGTGAAACAATTGCCACAGTTTCCCCATCTAATGTGACAAATTCAACCTCATATCCTTTGCCACCCTGATGCACTAAAACAACTGTACCTATATCACCCTCTTCTAAACTATATTCTGGTATATCACTAGTCAGAATAACCCTATCAAGTTCTTGAATCATTCTTCTCTCCGTTTTAGTGGGTATGAAGTAATAAACTTAGGAATAGTTTCCCCTGTTTCAATAAACCAAGCAGAACGAATCCAAGGGTTTCTGCCATCCGGTGAAAGCAGTGTACCTTCTACAGCATATCGAGTTCCGAATGGTGAATCTTCAATCTTTGTAACATCGTTATCAGCAACATGATTTAGTAATGCCTTAGCAAAAGTTTCCCAATCCTCTATTGAAAAACCAAACGCAGTGAAAAACTTTTCCTTGCTGCGTCCATCAGGGTGAGTTGGCGACAACAAATACTCAGTGATTTTTCGCTGTGGCACAACTGCCAGTTCATAATTCGGCAGTTTCAATCCGCCTCTCCTACCTTCTTATCTTTAGTTTATCGCCTGTCACGCAATTTCTCTCTTACCAGAAACCATATTTTTAACCCTGTTAAGATATTGCAATTAAATGATATTGATTAACTACTTTTGAAGTCCATATCACTAACTAGGACATTCTGACATATCTAATATACATTGATGTTTATTCGTGATCAAGATTTAGCTAATAATAGTTAGGAAAAGCATATAATTTGAGATAAATTGTCATTCTATGCTAAATCAACGCTTTTATCACATAGGCTTTGGACTAGACGATTTAGGTTCATCGCCTCCCACCATTGCCCTATTATCTGGCGATCCAGAGCGATCGCGTTTAATTGCCCAAATGTATTTACAAGATGTGCGCTTGTTGTCGGAGAATCGCGGACTCAATAGCTATGTAGGATACTTATCTAATGGTCGCACCATCTTATCAGCTACTAGTGGTATGGGTGCGCCTTCATTAAGTATCATTGTCAACGAGCTAATACAAGTAGGAATCCGGCAAATTATTCGTATTGGAACTTGCGGATCGATTCAACCTTATATACCAGTCGGTAGCGTTGTTATTAGCAGTGCAGCATTGTGTCGCCAAGGTGCAGCAAATGATATTGCGCCTGTGGAATATCCAGCCGTAGCCGATCCTTTTCTGACAGTCGCTTTAGTTAAAGCCGCACGAGAATTAAAGGTTGAACATTACATAGGAATTACGGCATCAGTTGATACTTTTTACGAAGGACAAGAACGCACTGATTCAGCGAATCCAAATTTAATGCGATCGCTGCATGGTATTACAGAAGAATATCGGCGATTAAATATCTTGAATTATGAGATGGAATGTGGCACATTATTTAAAATGGCAGGAGTGTATAATTTTGCTGCTGCTGCTGTTTGTGGTGTAGTAGCTGGGCGTACTGTTAGTGAAAATATCATCTTAGAACAAAAAGATATTGCTATTAGAAATGCGATCGCAACTGCTGTACATGCAGCAGAAACCCTTGAATAAGCACACATGTATCTTATTTAACTTCTTAGTCTGCTAGATTTTATATGCTCTAAGTAGTTTTATCATGTCTTTACTTAATCTTTAATTTATCAATCAGTAATTATAGATAAAATGTATTGAGTTAAATGCAATTTAATCTTCTGGAGACACTTAAATAAACAGTAAATTAAAAAAATTAATAAATAACTTAAAATCACAAAAAGTCTGTGATTAACATAGACTATAATTGTAGCAAAAACAATATCAATAATTTTGGATTTTGTTTTAATCAAGGTTTAGTAAAATTAGCTTTTTATCTTAAAAAAATGGATTTGCAATATCAATTATTGCAGCGACTATGATAAGTTAAGCTATTAAAAAAACTCAGTGAAATTGGAGAAAATATAACATGAAGAATGCTTGGAGGCGTTGGATTAAAACCGTTAATCTAGCTGCAATCGGACTAATGCCGACGCTGATATTTTTAGCATTCTCTCATCAGGCAACAGCTGACGATCCAGGAGCATGTTACATGATAACCTCCTCTGGCAAAACCGTTGGATTGGGAAGGCTTTGTGGCAATATACCCGTACCTTCAGACAACAAAGTTTTTCGAGTCCCAATCAAACGCCGCTTTGGTGGAACTCCTGTGATTGATGTCACCTTCAATGACAAAAAAACCTTTGAAATGATTGTAGATACAGGTTCTAGTGAAACTATTATCACTCAAGGGATGGCGAATACACTTGAACTCCAGCCTACAGGGACAATGCAAGCCCAAATTGCTGATGGTAGCCAAGTAGAATTTCCAACCAGTAAGCTAAAATCTATTGCAGTAGGTGGAGTTACAACCAATAATCTTCGGGTAGCGATCGCACCAAAAGCAAGTATCGGCTTACTGGGTCACGATTTCTTTGGCAGCTATGATATCAAGATTCTGGAAAAAGAGGTCGAATTTCATCACCGCTAATGTCCGCAGCTAAAAACGTAGTATCCTACATTTTGGTATCTATAAAAGGACGGGGTTTCTACCCAAATTTTCGATGACTAAGCTGATTGAATACGAAGAAGCTAGCGACGAAGTACGTGCAGTATATGACGACATCCGCGCTACACGCCAGAATGACTATATCAATAACTTTTGGAAAGCTATAGCCAATCATCCCCCTACCTTGCAACGAACTTGGCAAGCAGTGAAAGAAGTGATGACTGGTCCCGGTGAGATTGATCCACTGATGCGCGAACTAATTTACATCGCCGTGAGTGCGACGAATGGCTGTGAGTATTGCATCGCCTCGCACACAGCAGGGGCGCGGGTCAAGGGTATGAATGATACCATGTTCGGGGAACTAATGGCGATCGCAGCCACTGCCAACATGACTAATCGCCTCGCCAACGGCTATCAAATTCCGGTGGACGAGAGATTTAAGACGTAGGAGTGTAGGCTTGTCCATCCCTGCTTAAGAGAATTATTTACTATGCCCAAAGTTCAGATTAACGGGATTGATTTGTTCTACGACATTAAGGGAAAGGGTGAGCCTTTGCTATTAATAGCTGGCTTTCTTTGCGATCATGCCTATTGGTCGTTGATTATGCCATCGCTGGTTTCGCAGTATCAAGTCATTCGCTTAGACAACCGAGGTATGGGGCGAAGTTCTGCTCCGGAAAACCCCTATAGTCTGAAGCAGATGGCTAATGACGTTGCAGGATTGCTCGATCATATTGCGATCGATAAAGTGCATTTAGTAGGTCATTCGATGGGTGGTCAGATAGCCCAAGAGTTAGTGTTAGCACATCCTGAAAAGGTAGAAAGTCTGATACTACTTTCGTCCTTGGCAAAGGGTGATGGATTATTTAACAGCATTATCGAGACTTGGGGCGACCTCTGCAAAAATGTAGACTTGAAACTTTATGAAAAAGTCGTATTACCTTGGATATTTACAGATACGTTCTACTCGATTCCTGGGATGATTGAAGGACTAATTGAATTTGCAATCAGATATCCTTTTCCACCTGCGGCTCATTCACTCTATCATCACAGCCGAGCCATGCTTGACTTTGACACAACAAATCGCCTACAACAAATTCATTGTCCTACTCTAGTTCTAGTTGGTAAACAAGACATTCTCACCCCACTAAAGTTTTCCCAGCAACTTGCTCAAGGCATTCCCAACGCTGAACTTTTAGTCCTCAACGGTGGGGGTCATGGCTTCTTAATTGAGTCTCCGGATGCTGTGGTTTCAGCTATGCTTAACTTCCTGCGGAAGTTGAAGCCAGCTTATACCAATTAATAAAACTGGTTCTAGCGTTCCCTTTATGGCTTGTCGTTACCCACATTTTTGTAACAGTCATATCGCGCTTACCAGATATCCCGCCTCGGAATAAATTCCAAGATTTAAAAAGTGTTGGTAATGACAAAGTATTAAAGGCAGAGTTTCATTTTTGAAATACTCAGCGACTTTCTAATTTAGAAACTCGCGTCTCTAATTTGTTAACTTGTTGCTTCAATTCAACCACCAAAGTTGCAAGCCGATCAAACATCGGATCTTGTTGTGATAAGTTCCTTCTGGAACCAGTTGACTGTCGTGGGGTAAGTGTTGTTCTTGGAGATGGAGACTGGCGGCTTCGACCAAGTTGAGACTCTAACTGATTTAATCGTGACTCGACACGGTTTAAGTCCGCTTCCAGGTTGTAGATGCGAGACTCTGCTTGCTGGGATGAAGCAATGTTTCCAAATAACCCACCCCAGAGAATTGTTGCTAAAATCCCGGCAAATATTAGCACTTGGATTTTTTTCATAACAGTCTATTTAGACAGGATGTGTTGAGATGGCTACAGAGTATAAGTCTGTAGTCACTTCACTTATTTATCCTTTACTAAATCAGAAAATAACTTCTGCCAATCGATAGAGTTAACAGTATTATCTCCCTGTTTTACTTCAAACGTAACATTAGAAGCTTTTTCTAGTTTTAAGGCTTGCACACAAAGTTCTGCCACATCCTCACGGGTGATTTTGCCCTTAATATTATCGCCTTGCTCAAATATTAATTCCTTACCTCCTGCTTCTTCAGTTAAAGCACAAGGTCTAACAATCGTATAAGGAATTCCGCTTTCTCTTAAACTATCTTCTCCCTTCAACTTCCAAGTTAAAATTCCTCCCAATTGGTCATTTAATTTCACTGCTGGCGGTTCTTCATCTAAATTAATGCCAGGGCGACCGGGACGAGTCACACCTGCTGAACTGACGAGGATAAATTGTGGTAAAGTAGCACCGCCGTAAGCTTTTATTGATTCCAACTGCAAAGCAAAACCACCGGGAGAAAATTTAGGATTCAAAGCGCCATCATATTCAAATTTGCTCAACATCAGTTGGAATGAACAAACTCTATCCTGGTCAATTGGCGGTGCATCTTTGACAACTTTTGCCCGAAAGACGGGAATCAAATCTGCAAAGGGAATGTGAACATCTATCCAGGTATCAGCTACGGTATCGAAAGAATAGCTATAGCCAATACCATCCCATTTTGAATCTGTCCGCAGGAAGATTTTATAACGCTGACCGTCACCTTTGACACGCAGTTTTACACCTTCGCAATCAGATAAATTGAAGGGTGGATCAAAATTCTTGGTTCTAATAGAAGCAAATCCACCAGAGTTAGCCGTGGAGACATTACCAGCAAATAAAGCTGTATTTTCTGCTAATTGGATATTACTGGCACTCACGCCACCCATAACGACATCATCCAGCGCCCCCCAGTAATCTTTTAATTCTGCTGATGGCTTGGTGAAATCAAATATCGGTTTTTCGTTTGCTTGGGGTAGATATTTTGCAGCTGCTTGGACTAAATTTTTAACACCTTGATATTCTACATTTTCTGGGGTGTCGCCAACAATTTCTGGCTGGTAAAATTTAACCCCTTGATAATATTTGGCTCTATCTGCTGTGTCTCCCTCAACTGGTTGCACACGCACTGCTGTGCAACAAACTACAGCTTGGATATCAGCCATAACTAAAGAAGTTAAAGTTTCTGGTTGGGTGATATCCGCAACTACTAAGTCTATATCATTACCAAGAATTGACCGGGCTTTGTCAATGTCTCGAACTAGGGCGCGAACTTTATAACCTTGTTGGAGCGATCGCTGCACAACTCGTTTACCTACACCACCTGTTGCACCTGCTACTAATATTACACCCACATTTCTTCCTCCATTGGGTCTATTTTGATTATCCTTAGGACGACCTTGGATTAACTGCTGTACCCAGTTAAGGAAAGGAATTACCTCAAAGTAAGTCAGGGTTTCAATAAACCTGCCTAAATCCCATTGAGAACGATTTTTGTCAGTCATATTTGCGTCCTCATAACTTTCTTCAGTTTAGCCCAATGTTTGTTTCTCCAAATCCTCCGGTACTCAGAGCTTGGATAATGCTGAATTGCTTTAATTAGGGGAAAGGTACAGGAGATAACTATAACCTGTAACCTATTCCCTTAAGCCAAATCTTTGGCATTCCATGCGACGCCAAATAGCCCGTCGTAGACATCGCTCAATCACGTTAGGATACTTAATGAGGTGTTCCTAATCAAACGGTAATTTACTTATGAACCAACTCGAAGACATTCAAGCTGAGTACGAAAAGTTTCCAGAAGAATTGGAGAGTGTAATTATTAGCACCGTGAGCGCACAAGCAATACCCAATGCTAGTTATGCTCCCTTTGTAATAGATGATTCCAAAAACATCTACATTTACGTCAGTGGTCTTTCAACTCATACCAAAAATCTCTATGACAATCCTCATGTTAGTGTCTTGTTTATCGAGGATGAAGCCAAGAGTAATCTAATTTTTGCCCGTCGTCGTTTAAATTTTGATTGTACGGCAAATTTGATAGAGCGTGAAACTGATAAGTGGAATCAAATTGTTGAGCAATTTCAAGGGCGGTTTGGTCAAATTATCGAGGTTTTGCGCGGCTTGTCTGACTTTCGGATTTTCCAGCTAACACCGAGTGAAGGTCGTTTTGTAGTTGGTTTTGGGGCAGCCTATCACATCAGTGGTGATAACCTAAATCAACTTGTTCAGATCACAGGAGATAGTAATCAAAAGCAAGGATGAATTGTATGCCAATTAAATATGAAATAGCTTAAAAGACAAAAAGTTTACTTACTCCGATATTTATCGGTAAGCTTGACTTTATACCTCGTAATTTTGCCTTCGGGTAAAGTGCCATTAAACTATACTTTTTAATTTTATGCTTCAGTTTCAACCTCCTGGCTTTGGACATAAACTTATCCATACATCCTTGGGGGCAATGGTTTACTATACCCAAACGAATGCACCTTGGGCCTTCGCTGATACTGAAGATTTACCTCCACTACTGTTTCTCCATAACTTTGGTGGTGGGGCGTCTGCGTATGAATGGTCTAAAGTTTACCCGGCTTTTGCCTCTAATTACCACATTTTAGCTCCCGATTTAATCGGCTGGGGAGAATCAGCTCATCCAGTCCGGGATTATAAAATTAGGGATTATCTCAGCACGATCGCAGAGTTTATCATTGAAACTTGTCGTCAACCAGTGACAGTGGTAGCCTCATCTCTAACAGCCGCTTTTGCTATTCGCCTAGCTATTGTTCAACCCAATTTATTCAAAGCGCTGTTTTTGGTTTCCCCCTCTGGATTTGATGATTTTGGGCAGGGTGCTGGACGCAGACTTCCGCTTTCAGTGATCAATGCGCCTCTGTTGGACAATTTTATTTATATGCTTGGTGCTGAAAATGAAATTGCAGTCCGAAATTTTTTACAAAGTTTTCTGTTTGCCAAATCACAACGAGTATCTCAAGAAATGGTGGAGGCTTATTTAACCTCTGCACAACAGCCTAATGCCAAGTTTGCCGCTTTGTCATTTTTGCGCGGCGATCTTTACTTTGATCTGAGTTTATATATTAAACAACTGACAATTCCCACGGTCATTTTTTGGGGAGAAAAGGCACAATTTACCAGCGTAAAATTAGGACGACGCTTGGCAAATTTAAATCCAAGTGCAATTCAAGATTTTTATGCGATCGCAGATGCAGGAGTATTACCTCATTTGGAAACACCAGAAGTTTTCATTGGGCTATTACAAAAGTATCTTGGGGAGTTAGGAGTTAGGAGTTAGGAGTTAGGAGTTAGGAGTTAGGAGTTAGGAGTTAGGAGTTAGGAGTTAGGAGTTAGGAGTTAGGAGTTAGGAGTTAGGAGTTAGGAGTTAGGAGTTAGGAGTTTTACTTCCTATTTAGAAATTAACTGTGCATTTAATGCTTTAGCGATGCGATCGCCAGAAGCTTCTAAGTGGGCTAGGGTGTAAATATCAAGGCTTTCACTAAGTTGTTTGAGTCTGACATCAATGGCTTTTTGCAGTTGGCGCAATTTATACCAAGCCAGTGTCCGACCATCTTCAGGTGTATCATTAGTACCCAACATCATCTCTAGTAAAATATTCAGATATTCCCGTTGCAATGAACGGCGGATGCTAGAAATTGGCTTTGGTTCTCCTGGGGTTAAAACTTCTGTCCAAATACCTGTTTGCAGGGTGTCGAACAGTTCCGGGATGGAAAGTGCTTCTCCAGGCTGGGTTTTTAATTCTATGTCTTGTAAACGATTCAGGCGATCGCTGTCTAATAGCGATCGCAGCACCGCACTTTGAAAACCCAGAATGCGATCGTGAATTGGATAATCAAGGCGGTTGTTAGGTACAGAACTACCCCAGTGTTCCCAGCGCGATGGTGCTAGTTGATTCAACAATTGTGGTGAAAAATTGAAAGCATTCTCAGCAAACACATATTGTTGTAACTTTGTCAACGCTTGACGTTGTTTTAAAAGTGAAACTGGTACAAATGTCCAAGAAGTATCATCACTAGCATGGAGACGCCGAAACGATTGTCCACCAATGTATTTAGAAAGTAAGGTGGCGTTGCGAAAATAATATTTAAGAACTCTATTGAATGAGACGCGCAGGTTACTATAACTTTCGCCTTTCGATAGATAACCCTTGTCAAGGCGCTGCCACATAAAACGGGCATTATCCATTTGCCACTGCGAATAAAGTAGCACATCACTACTCATGTCCCAGACATTTGCCAAAGGATTAATGTCCCAGATATCTTCATCAGTTGCATAAGATAATTCTGGTTGAGGCGACACCAGTGCAATCTGCTCCAAAAAAGTTTTTTCTAATTCTGGAATGATTCCCTCAAGTGTTACTGATGGGCTTCTTTTATAACCATACTCAATTGCCCATTCGTCGTAGGGGCCAACAACTCCTGGGAAATAGTCACCTTGTTGTATTCCTTGTGGTGCAATATTCACGGGTAGATAGTCCATCACCGAACCCACTAAACCTTTAGTGCGAGTGATTTCTGTATTATTTAATTCTTCGGGCGTTAACATGGTGCTACCGTGAAAGTTGTGGCGCAAACCGAGAGTATGCCCGACTTCGTGAGCAATGAGAGAACGCAAATATTGATGCACATACTTTTTCATGGTTTCACTACTGGGTGTAGTGTTTGGCAAAATTGACAATGCCAACGCCCCCATTGCGGCTTGATCTGAAGACTCCATGCTATAGCAGAAATCATTGTCTACTAAATGTTGTTCAGGAAAAGCTTTAAAACCTTTCGAGAACATTGCAGATAAATTACCTGGGCATGAGTTTTTGCCCAGTTGAGAAAAATGTCCATCCGTAAAAGACGAATTTGCTTCCATCAGTGCGTGATATTCTTGCTGAATTGAACGCACCATATTGGCATCCACAATAATATCTGCATCCAATATTTCCCCGGTAAGTGGGTTAACGCGCACTGGGCCTTTGGCAAAACCTGCATCTAAAGAATTGAACCAGCGAATAGTATTGTAATGTACATCTCCCGGTTGCCAATCAGCATCATCTGGCATTTGCTGCACTTCAATAGCATTTTGAAATCCAGCTTTTTCAAACGCTTTGTTCCACATCAAAACACCTTCACGAATCGCATCGCGGTACTCTAGTGGCACAGCATTTTCAATCCAAAACACAATTGGCTTTTTGGGTGGAGATAAGGGGGCGTTAGGATCTGATGGTTCTAGATGCCAACGATTGATGTAACGGACAAATGATTCGTGAGCATTATTATTAGATAAATCTTGGAAAGCAGTAATAAAATATCCTACTCTGTCATCTGCAAGTCTAGGAATATAGCCCGTGTTTTCTCTAAGCTGAGAAAAACTGTAGTGTACCTTCAGGGTGAGTGCCCTGCTATCGGGTACTGTGACTAAATTTGCTCCTTCTAGTGATGAAAAACTGTAAATAGAATCAATTTCTACATTTTCTGCGAAGCTGTTAACATCACCTAAATAAGACTTTCTTGTATCTAAGTGATAATCAGCATGAAAAGAGGATTTTAATAAGGTAGTTAAGCCGGCAAAATCCTGCATTAGCAGTTCATCTAGGCTGATTAGAATATTTTTACTGCCTGGTTTAATAGTGTATATTTCGAGTGAATAAAGAACTGAGTCGCTAAATGAGCGAGCAAGCGATCGCTGTTCTGGTCTACTTTCCGCGCGGAATTTAACATTACGAACAACAAAGTGCAATCTATTCTTTACTCGTTGGAAGTAGAAGAGGAAATCAGATAGAGGTAATCCACTATAAATTCCCTTTTCCCCGATGCCAGATTCCAATGTAACTATAGCTAGATAGTCTTTATTTAGCTGCTCTGGTTTAATTTCTAAGTAAATTTTGCCCGAATCCGCACTGCAATAAAGTGTGAAGAGTCCCTCTAGTTTATCTATTCTTTTGACAATCTCATTAAATGGGCAAAAATCTTCTTTTCTACTTTTAGTAAGATTATTGTCAGCACTTGCTAAGTTTTCAACCGTCGGGAGTGCATTTAATTGTTGCACATCAATATATGAAAGTTGGTTTGCTCCTGCGTAATCACTTGATAGGAGCAAGTTATACAGTAATACTATACAGATTGCGAATTTCCTTATCCAGTATTTCATCCTTTGGCTTTCCACTTGAACCAGTTCTCGTATTGAGGAAAAAATGTGGATTAATTTGCCGTCTGCAAGCCCTTCAATATCTAAGGATTACGGTATAAATCCACTCATTTAGACAAAATGTCTCTAGTTTAAAAGTCGTCTTACTCTTGATTGTTATTAGTAGCTATTTATTTTTATGCATCAAGTATCTGTGTCTTAAAACAGATAATTTATATAACCAAAGATACATGTTTTATTAACTTATATCTGAATTAAAGACCAAATGTAGCATTAAAAATGTATATAGTGCTACATTTGTCAGCCGAAGTAATCTCAAGCATCATTTATAAACAGAAAGAGAGACTACTAAAAAAGCTGTTATTGAGTATTAAAAAGCTTTTTTAGGATGAATTGTGGAAATTTATGCTAATCGGCTTAATTGCTTCAAATCAATTACGGGATAATATCCTGCTACTGGTTGCAGTTTGGAGGCAACTGTTGGAGAAACTTTAGCACCGAATAAATCAGACTTCAGAATGGCAATACCACCCAATTTTTCTGAGTTTTTGTAAGTGATAATCGCTTGGACTTGTTATGCTTTTTGAACATAATGATTTTCTTTAGTATATTAAAAGAAGGGGAGCATCCCAATGCAAGTAAATTTACCAAAATCGTTACAAGTCAATTGCGAATGAAGCGTATCGCTTCGCTTAATGAGCTAGCTTTTTTAAAAGTTGCAAAATGAAGCGATCGCAACATCTGTACTTTGCGATTGCTTTGTTTAACTGCGTTCTGATCGCGATGACCAATTAGCGTCAAACAAATCACCTCTTCCCAAAGATTTAAAATATATTTCTTTTTTACAACTAAAATATGCCTTTTGCTAGAAGGATAATTACCTTTCTATAGTTAATGTTTAATTTGTAGTCAAAAAAAAGCTAATTGGCATGATAAATTTAATTTCTAGGACGATTGCTAACATCAGTTCCCTACTTAAAGGACTTCAGGTAAAATCTTTTTTGGCTGTTGTCGTAGTTGGTTTTCTAGTGCTGACGACAAATGTTAGTGATGGGCCAAATGACAAAGGCTTAAAGGAGAGAGTTCGTCAACAGGTAGAGCAAAATGATGCTGAAAGACCGAAAACAGTAGGGCAGTGGTTTAAGGATGCTCGTGAAACCGAAGATTCTCCTGGTGAACGACTTCAGAAGATTGGGCAACAGTCAGGAGAAGCCTTTAAAGAGTTTGGAGGTGGATACGTAAAGGGCGCTCAAGAAACTGCTAGCGATGTAGGCGACAGTGCGGCAGAGGCAGCCAAAGATGTTTCAAACAGAGTTGGACTCTAAATGCGTTACGATATCCTATTGGCAGCAAGTACTAATAACTTTTCGCCAATAAAAGAGTAATAATAGGGGCGCTGGTGTTTAACCACCGAATTCTAATACTTGGGTAACGCGCTTACCCTTGCTAGATGGTACATTGTAGTCTTTCTTAGTTGCATAAAATATAGTCCTTTAGTAGGGGCGTACAGCTAGCTGTACGCCCCTTCTGCAAAATTTAGATTAATACAAGATAAGAAAGAGATATATAATTTTCACAAATGATTTGGGACTACTATAGAATACAATTATTTTTACTTTTGACTTCAGCCTTGCGGTACTAGCCATGCGATCGCTCATTTATAATTCAGGCAGTTTTACAATTAAACAATCAAGTTTGATTATCACTTTGATTGATTTAAAGTTGACTTTTTTACCAAGGCGATCGCAGCCATATTCAGTTTCGCTAATCTAGCTTAACCCTATCGTTATTTTAGGCTATAGGACTATGATTTAATTTCTGAAAAAAGTCCGTACAACTTTAAAAGCGTGATTCCATATTCCCTACTCCCTACTCCCCACTTATATGCTCGTGTGAATTAACGAAACTATATCTTTTTATGAAACTTGTATATCTTGTAGCTTTGCCACCATTTCTGCACGCGCTGAAACCTTCAACTTGCGAAACATCCTTTTCAAAGCTTGTTTCACGGAATTTTGTGTAATCCAAAGTTTTTCCCCAATTTCTGCGTTCGTTAACCCCTGCGCCACTAAGTCGGCAATTTCTAACTCACGCGCTGTTAGAGGATTTACTAAAAGAGAATGGGATATTTTTGGTTTTGTCCGTAGAGTTGCCATTTTTGCTGATAAATGAATGCATAAGGCACTCAAATCAGCTAAATCGTTGCCATTAAAAGCCGGATTTCCCTTGTCACGAGCCAAGTTAAGCGTTCCTACAAGATGACCATTGCAAACAATTGGCCCAGTCATTACGTGTTCGTGATCCGAACGTGAGCAAAAATGCTTCCAGTCTCCTGGCGATAATAATAACTGTTCATGGGCGGGAGCGTGACGCTCAACCACGTAGCGCCCGACTGGATTGCTTTCTAAGCATACTGCCGGAATGCCCTGAACATCCATTTGGGCCGTTGGTTGCTCATTTAGGAAATAAATGCCCCAATTTTGCACGCCAAAATGCTCACCAATTTTATCCGTGAGAGCTAGCCTTAATTCTTGCTCATTTTGGACATTGGCGATCGCATCAAATACGGTGTGGAGAGAATTAACCATAAGTGTACCCAGTTGGGGACTATCCAAGCCTCAACAATTACTTCTATGCTAATACCAAGGAAACTAAAACGCTAATTACAGTAGCGACTAGGAGAAGCACATGACAGTTACACAACTCTCTGCTCAGGAACTTTTCCGGGCTGCTTATGAGAACCGCTACACTTGGGACAAGAATTTCCCTGGTTATACCGCAAATATTACCTTTAAGCATGATGATAAAGTGTTTACAGGAAAAGTTATCATCACTGCCAATCTGAAAGCCGAAGTTTTGGATGTAGATGACGAGCCAGCCCAGAAAGCAATTCATGGTCAAGCATGGGAGATAGCAATTCACCGCATCCGCCGCAGCTTTGAAGATACCCACAGCGCCAATACCTTTAGCTATGGCAAAACCGACGAAACTGGTGCGGTTGAGCTTTTAATGGGTGGTAAGGCTGAGGGCGATAAATATAAAGTCCGCAATAATGAAGTATGCCATGTTCACCGTCTAATTCACGGTACTTATGTGACAATTGACACTTTTAGCAGTCACGACACCGGGGAAGGCTACTTATCTCACAGCTATGACTCTGTGTACCATGACCCCAAGACTGGAGAACAAAAGGGCGGTAGAAGCGAATTTATCGATGAATATGAAAAAGTTGGTAACTATTTTATTCTAAATCGTCGAGAGATTCGCACCGAGACAGCAGGGCAAGTTTCTATTCAAGAATTTATCTTCTCTGATATTAAATTGTTGGAACCTGTTGCTGCTTAAGCTGTATTTTGTAATCTAAAAAAAAGCGTAGGCTGTACCTACGCTTTTTTTTTGACATTGACTAATAACAATCAACTGTCATAGTCAAGTGACCTGTAAAGTCAGAAAGCTAATACGTTATCAAGTTTAAAATCAATCTTGCTTGAAACCACAACCCAAACATCGCATACAAACAAAGAAAGCCGCTAAAACTGAGATTATCTCAAATAGCAATTGAAATGACAAAGGAGCCAGAGCAAATCCCCAAACCAGAACAATTGTCCCAACTACCATAGCCGCAATGCGATGAATTTCCTCCTTAGTCCTCAAAGCAAAGAAGAAAGTCCCTAACCCAATTAATAAGAAGACTAAGCTACTCATAAAGATATTTATTAATTATAGCAATCCGATTTGATTTCTGAATCACTCCTAGAGGTAAGGGGCTGGGGACTGGGAAGAAGGAATAAAGGTGTACTGAGTTTTGTTCAAAAATCAAATATGAGTCCTATAGAAGTGAAAGTAAATCATACAAAGTTATAATGCTGACGAAGATTGCAGACGCCAATTATCTAAAATTTAGCATATAAACATTTTACAGCCTAGCCTACATTCGGAGACATTTGTAAATTAAATATCAATACAGTTCAGTTTAAAGCGATACAGAAAACACTAATATCCTAGCCCTACAAACAGTAACAAATTTATTTCGGATGATTTAATCTGCAATTTTTATTACGACATTTGTCTTACTTGCATTAAGTATTAATGTTTGTTTAATTTGAGTTTAAATCAATGATGAGTCCCGGTTTACTGTTGTTTGTAGAATCTTTGGGCGTGGTTTTGGGTTCCAATATTGGCACAAATAGTAATGCTAGCGATGTCTACAACGGGCTACGCCTAAGCATTTTTGCCTTGCACTGGCTCTCGTGCATTGGTAACAGCTAATCCCTGATGAAAAAACCAAAATCGGCAGACCTAAAGAGTGTAGGTGGGGTGCTGACAGAAGTAATGGTGATTTTCAGTTATTCTCACCGACCTAATTGATTCTACTTGACTTATCAATGTTTCCTGACCTATGTCAGCATTTTTTGTTTTAAAAACCAGTTAAAAAGCGTATTTTCAAGCTCCTAGCGATTTTTTGGGAATTTATCTCTGATTATTTACTCAGATGATCTCCATTTGCGGTGTACTCTCAATATACGGTAACTATCACACTCAACCTTTGAGATAAATTACACCCAGAGGTGAATACCATGAAAAATTATGCTGATCAACAGGAATTTATATTAAGTCAAATCACAAATAAATATTTTCAGCGCCGAGATTTCAGTGGATGTGACTTGCGTGGAATCGACTTGAAAGGAATTGATTTAAGTGGTGTTAACTTCATAGGAGCGGATTTGCGTGATGCAAATTTATGTGGCTGTATCCTCACTCGCGCTAATTTAAGTGGCGCAAATCTGATGCAAGCTAGCCTACGCGAAGCTAATTTGTATGAAGCATCTTTGTGCGAAGCTAATTTGATTAATGCTGATTTAACACGAGCAAATTTGTGCGGAACTTTCTTATGGCGGGCAAAATTCACAGGTAGTAATCTTTGGGGTGCTTCTTTATGTGATGTGGATTTGAGAGAAGCAGACTTAAGCGAAGCCAAATTAATTGAAGCATCACTGATTGAAGCTAATTTAGTTAGAGCAAATCTCACACGAGCAAAGTTATGTGGAGCAAAATTACTAGAAGCTAATTTAACTGAGGCCAACTTAACTGGTGCAGACCTGACATGGGCAAATTTAACCAAGGCAAACTTGAATAAGGCAAATCTTTGGGAGACAAATCTGATTTATGCCAAGCTGCGGGATACTATTATGCCTGATGGGACAATTGAGCAACCTCAGATAGTTATTTATTAGTCATTTGTCATTTGTCAGGAGAGAATAACTTTCTGTTTGCCCCAATGACTAAAATTCACGTTGTGAGAAGATAAAAATAGCGATCGCTAACAACATAGCACTATAAAGTAAGCCATAGCCAGCATTTGTAATCAATGCAGTTGTGTCAGGTAGTGCTTGCAGACCATAAACAGCATCGTTTTTTAAATCTAATCGAGATAAATCTGGTAAGATGAGAAACAAACCTTGAGTTAGACTTTCCATACCAGGGTTACGGCTCAGACGACCAAGTTGTACTAAATCGGGAGTAATGTTTCCGATTAAATATAGTGCAAAGGTTAAAACAGTCGCCAGTAAAGAAGCAGTGAAAACACCGAAGGTAATAGCCACAGCCGTGATTAATGACAACTGCAAAAATAAAAAAATTGCAGCAATTAAAATGCTGGTGGTTGAATGAGAAATGTTACCAAATTGCACAAATACTAGATAAATTGCAGTCATTGTGGCGACAAGCACAGCTAATACTGCGGATAAACCCAAGTATTTGCCGACGATAATTTCGCTGCGGCTGACAGGTTTAGCAATTAATACCAAAATAGTGCGTTTTTCAATTTCTTTATTAACCAGTCCCGTACCAATAAATATCGTCACAATTAACCCGATGGCATTCATCGCCGCCATCCCAAAGTCTAAAAAGATTTTTTCTTCAGCCATTGCTGCAAATTCAGGAAGGACACGGAAAGCAATGGCGATTATCAGCGCATAAAAACCAATAATAAATAGGATGCGATCGCGTACCACTTCCTGAAACACATTCTTTGCCAATACAAAAATTCTGTTAATACTCATTTGTTATTTGTTATTTGTCATTTGTCCTTTGTCATTGGGAATTAGGCATGGCTCAAAAATCAATCAATAGTTATTCTCCCCCTGCCTCCCCTGCTCCCTCATCTCCCTCATCTCCCCTGCTCCTCCCCCTGCTGCAAAGGCGGTGTTCCACCAAAAAGTTTACTGCCGGGATCGCATTCAATTTCTGCAACTGTAATTTTATTGTCTGAATTGTTAGTTGCAGCAACTGGTTCAATGCGACAAGATTTTTTCAAGTAATAGCCCCGTGGGTTAGAACTCGGGCCCATCCAAATGCTTAATAAATCTAATATATATCCAGACTTAGTATTAGCTACACGCGGTTCAACACGCCATAGTTCCTTCTCTTCGTATTTACCCAAGTTCTTTTGAATTACTTCCCTACCCAGAGTTACTACCCGAGGTTCGACATCTTTTTTCGGGATCAGCCATTTCTCCACTTCCGACCAAGGTCTTTGGGCTATTTGTTCTACTACTATTGGTTGAAGTTTCTCTAGAATTATAGCGCCGTTTCGTGGGATTTTTAGGCGTTTTTCTGTACTGACAAGAACGGTACTACCTTTAAAAGTGTCTGCTTGCAAAGTAGGATATTGTTGGAACCAATTATTCATCACAAAGTGAAACTGAATCCAGCAACTTAGCAGCATACTACTAGCAACTAAAATTATGATTCTTTGGCGGTCTTCTGGTTTAGGAATTCGAGCTTTTGCATCGGTATCATTTCCTTCAATAAATTCTGGTATAGCCGTAATTAGCGCTGAAATTGTCGGCCAAAAAACTATTGTTCTTGGTGTAATGACATCTTGTTGATTTCCAAATGCAAAAACACTCACCAAAAATCCAGTGATCACTGCCCCGACTGGCATAAAAGTACCAGGAACTCTCAAAGGATCTTCAGTTGTATACCAAGCTGTGCCAGCAATTAAAAATAACCAACCGAAAAAGGCAATTATATCTTTTATATAACCTATAGCAAAAAATGAAACTACCCAAGAAAAAACACTCAAATAAATAAATGTTTGCCAAGAATAAGCTTTAGGTGGGACTAATACTTTTCTAATTCCTGCATAAAGCCCTTCAGCAAATTTAAAAACCCCAAATACATCTTTAAGTAACGTATTCATATTCTCCCTTCCACCTGATTAATCAATCACTAGTGTTCTTTTAAATAAAGTAAGTTCTTGCTACTTGGAGCGAAAGAATAAAATAATGGTTATAGCACTAAAACTTAGAGAATTCGCAATTAATGTAGTAACGACTAAATTAGTACTTTGTAATTTAGCAGTGCTAAAACCACGCAATCGCCGCCTTTGAGATGTTTGAGGTTCCTCTTGTTTTTTAGCAACTGGTTCAGTCAATGATAATAGTAATACCCTTAAAATGAAAAACTTCATTATAAAAGTAGCAAAGAAAATTATACAAGCAGTTAAAATTATTAAACTTTGTGTATTTGCTGATTTAAAATTATTAAAAAACATATAGCTAATTAATTCTGATTTCAGATGTATCGGCAACATTGGTTCTACTACAAAAAATATGACCCAACCAATTACACTAGAAAACAGATTCATAGAGATAGCATAAAAAATGCTAGTTTTTTTGTCAAATTTTAGTCGATTGTGCAAAACATACGCTTCAATGGGGATGGCAATCAGTACAAATAAAAAGTCAAACAAAATTCCACCAATAGGAAAAATCCTCGGAAGCATCCAATTTTCAGGCATAAATGGTCAAGGGTAAGGGTTAACTGTAGAGAGTATAACTGGGATAGTGAGAGTGATGGTGGAAATTATCTGATTGTTTTTTTCCTTTACTATGTTGGTGTGCCAATATAATATTGTCGATATTATTTATACATTATACGGATGCATGAGAGGAGCAGTTTCTCTACCTAAGATTACAAGACGTTAGGTAAGATTAAAGACTGCCACTTATAGCTTTTCGAGAAATGACAAGGAACGGTATTGGTATTCGCACGGCACAAGTGCGTCAAGAACGGCTCGTCGGCCAAATTCACGTCTACGATGGACTGGGTAAAGGTAAGTCTCAAGCAGCTTTGGGCGTGGTTTTGCGCTCTATTGGCTTGGGGATCAATATGCCTAGCAATTCTAACCGCGTTTTACTGCTGCGGTTTTTAAAAGGGCCTGAACGTGATTATGACGAAGATGGCGCGATCGCAGCTTTACAACGTGGGTTTCCTCATTTAATTGACCAGGTTCGCACTGGGAGAGCCGAATTTTTTGGTCATGAGGAAATTACCACTTTTGACCGAGATGAAGCAATGCGGGGTTGGGATGTAGCTAAAGGCGCGATCGCTAGTGGTTTATATTCAGTTGTTGTCTTGGATGAAATTAACCCAGTTCTGGATTTGGGTTTGCTACCAGTAGATGAAGTGGTACGGACATTAAAATCTAAACCCCAAGAGTTGGAAATCATCGCCACCGGACGCGCCGCACCGCAAAGGTTGCTTGATATTGCAGATTTGCACTCAGAAATGAAACCTCATCACCACCCAACAGCTAAAGCTCTCTTCCTTGAAGGGATTGAAATTTATACTGGTGCTGGTAAAGGCAAGTCTACTAGTGCTTTGGGCAAAGCCTTACAAGCCATTGGTAGGGGAATCAATCATCCAGGGTCTACCCGTGTGTTGATTATGCAGTGGCTTAAAGGTGGTAGTGGCTACACAGAAGACGCTGCGATCGCTGCCTTACAGCAGTCATATCCAGAAGTGGTGGATCATCAGCGCTGCGGTGGAGATGCGATCGTCTGGCGAAATTCCCGGCAAGAATTAGATTATGTAGAAGCCGAAAGGGGTTGGGAAATTGCTAAAGTTGCGATTGCCTCTGGATTATATAAAACTATTATTCTCGATGAACTAAATCCCACCGTTGACTTAGAATTACTCCCCGTTGAACCTATTGTCCAAGCTTTACTCCGTAAACCCCGCGACACCGAAATCATTATTACCGGTCGCTGCCAAAATCCACCTGCGTACTTTGACTTGGCTAGCGTTCATTCTGAGGTTTACTGCCATAAACACTATGCCAATCAAGGTGTAGAACTTAAACGAGGGGTAGATTTTTAAATCGGGAATGGGGCATTGGACTAATAGCTGAGTTTTGGCTCACTAGGAGGAATTTTTACTTTTTGGTAGTTGAATATTTTGCACAAAGCGATCGCGTCCTGCTGCTTTTGCTTGATACAACGCCCGATCTGCGGCGGAAATCATTTCTTCTATATCAGAATCTGGCTGAGGAATTTCTGTTGTAAACCCGGCACTCAGGGTAACATGAGGACTAACTTGGGAATTTTTATGAGGAATTGCTAGTGTTCGGGCAGCATGACAAATTTTTTCGGCAACATGAGTCGCCCCCTCGGCGTTTGTGTTAGGTAAAATCACAGCAAATTCCTCCCCGCCATAACGGGCAACTAAATCTCCGGGACGTTTAATAATATATTTGAGCGTTTTAGCAATTTTTTGAAGACAGCGATCGCCTACCCGATGACCATAAGTATCGTTATATAATTTGAAGAAATCAACATCGCAAAGAATCAGGGAAAGGGGACGTTTATCCCGTTTCATGCGTTGCCACTCTTGGTTAAAATACTCTTCAAACCGTCGGCGGTTAGCTACTTGAGTTAATCCATCGATAGTAGCTAATCGCTGCAATTCCACATTAGCGGCTTCTAGTTTTTTCTGTAACTGAGATTGCTCAATTAAGCGTTTTACCCGTTGTCGCAAAACTGCCCAGTGGATCGGTTTGGTAACATAATCCATTGCCCCCACAGCAAATGCCCGGTCAACTGACACTTGATCTTCAAGCCCTGTAACTATTAAAATCGGAGTGTACTTGCTACAATCAAAATTCTGTAACTGACTGCAACACTCGAACCCATCCATATCTGGCATGATGGCATCAAGAAGTACTATATGAGGATGCAATTGCTTAAAAACTTTTATTGCCTCTATGCCATTTTGAGCTTCCGCTATTTGATAGCCTTCCCGCTCCAAGAAATGCCGCAGTATCAGGCGCATAAAAGGTTCATCATCAACAATTAGAACTAAAGATTGGCTTTCTTGAGCATCAGCTTTCATGGTACATCCTTCGCAAGTTCTTCTTCTAAGGCAGCTTTAACTTGTTCATATTCCTGATATAGTTGTGAGATTAATTCTAGGGTGTTTTCTAATTTACTGCTGTATCCCTGTGCTTCTAACACCTTGCAAAGCTGTGATAGAGCGATCGCTCCAACAGAAGCACTGCTAGACTTAAATTGGTGGGCTGTGTTCAATAGAGTCTGGGCATCCTGAGTTGTGATAGCTGTGCTGATATCTTGCACCAATCTCGGTGCCTCTGTAAGATAACACTCAATCAGTTCAACAAATGCCACACGATCTCCTCTGAGCATATCCTGTAAAGATTGAAGAATTTTGGCATCGATTTTGGCGGTTTTTGATGTCTGGTTTTGCTCTGATTGGAGGATATTTTGCGAAGGTTGCAATTCTAAGCACATCACCTTATCTTGTTTTCCTCTGGAGGTGAATTCAGAACTTCTTTGGGGTGAGCATTTGCTGAGTGCCTCAGCTAACTCTTGAAGCTGAATGGGTTTGCTAATGTAGTCATTCATACCAGCAGCAAGACAGACTTCGCGATCGCCCCGTATTGCATTGGCAGTTATCACAATGATATAGGGACGAAAACCCACTCCCCATTCTTGACAGATTCTTCGAGTTGCTTCTAACGCATCCATTTGGGGCATGTGGACATCCATCAACACTAGGTCATAGGGCTGTTTTTGCAAAGCCTTTAGTACTTCTAGCCCATTAGTTACGACATCCGCCACATAACCAATTTTCTGGAGCATCAGTAGGGCAACTTTCTGATTGACAATCGTATCTTTTGCCAGAAGAATCCGCAGTGGTAGTCGATGATCCCCATTACTATACTCAATTCATTCCAGAATAAAGTGCCATTTTTGCGATAGTTGCGGAGAACAACTTTGCAACTTGTTCCAGATTGAAGAGATGAGCGCAGTTCATTGAGTGCTGGTTCCTGGTTATCTATGCGTTGCAAAAATCGGCAGTTTTGCCCAATCACATCATTAGCTATTACGGAATTTACTTATAGGTTAGATATTTGGATATCATCTTGTCAGAAAAAGTTAATAACTTCTGGTTATAATTATCGTTTTTTTGATAGCAGCAAATTGTCTGTACTAGCACAGGTAGGCGGAAATAAATATACCATTTAAAATGGCACAAGAGGTTTAAATACAATTCTTTTGACTTCCCCATTCGCGTAGCGTCTGTCTGCGACACGCGAATGG
The DNA here is from genome assembly GCF_020829625.1 of Nostoc sp. XA010. Classification (GTDB taxonomy): domain Bacteria; phylum Cyanobacteriota; class Cyanobacteriia; order Cyanobacteriales; family Nostocaceae; genus Nostoc. The sequence continues at coordinate 318,720 of NZ_JAIVFX010000002.1, forward strand.
GGAAGCAAGCTACGCGTCAGCGTCCCGCAGGGAACGCAGAGAAGGGGCTGACTTCCACCTTGCGGTAATAGGCTTTTGGATGAGACGCGATCGCGATGGCGTACCCGCCCTTTCCGGTGGCGATCGCTAATGTGCCACTAACGCGAATAAACTTAAAGTTACTCGCTTACTAACACTCTACGCGTAAAGGCTTACTGGCTCGGAAACTGGGATTTGAAAACGTAAAATACAAAAGTTGATATGCTTATTGACAACATCCAGAATTTTTAAGTGAAGCGTGAATTGTAATCTGGAGTTGTAAGCGATGTCTTGTCTGCATTCGCGCAGCGTGTCGCAGACAGACGCTACGCGAATGATGGGCTACGCCTACACATTTTTAATTTTTTATCGAGGAAGGCAGAGGGCAGTTCTAGCTTACAGAAAACTGCCCTCTTTCAAGATAGGTTTATTGCCTATACTTATACCTTAAATCACAGCTTCTTGGCGTTGACAATCAAAAACAACCATGTAAGAAGCATTTGGTTTTTGCTGTGGGAGGTGCCGCATATAGCCTTCGGCATCAGAACGGCTGCGGAAGCGAGCAACAATCTCCCGTTGCGTATTAGGAAGTAGACGAGCGATGGCCCAAGAATTGAGGCGTTCTTTATAAGCAATAGCTTGATTGTCTGATTTAGAAGCTTTGTAATCCGTATTTTCTGGCATAATTATCTTAACCGTATGAAGTTTAATGAAGGGCGTTAATTAGTTTCTAGGTAGGAATGCACTAACGCTTTTTTTTAATGCTGCTGCCACCTTGTTATTCGATTATTGAAAAATTGTCAACACTGAGCGCTATATTTTAGACCACTTAAGTTGGAATTTTCAGATGGCAATGAATCTCAAAGCCTTAATTTGTAATTGTTTCCAGGGCATAACAATGTTCAAGCAGAAAGTTTGGCAAATATTGGGTTTGTATGATTTGTATGCATACACATAAGTAAAATCTGTATCAGTGTTAAAATGAACGCAAACGTCTTAAAAAATACTATTAAAAAGTTTATATCTCAAAGTTCTCAAAGCACTTAAAAACGAAAACAATAGAAAAAAGCGTGCATTCTGACTGAAGGCGGAGCAAGAGTTGCTCCACCCCTGAATTCTTTTTCAATTTTACCTGTCTCTTCCTTCACCACTCCTTATCTAGTAGGGATTCAAATTCAGCTTGTAAGGCGGTTATATCCGCCAATCTTGCGACTAATAAATTATCCTTACCAGCATCAGTTAAGCGTACTTTCCAATAACGAATGCTGTCTGAGTTATTCAACCAAAACTGAATCACGGTATCTACCACTTGATCCAGATTCCAATCCCACTTTGCTGGAACTGATTCCACTGATTCTAGAAACGTATCTAGTGTGCAGGTATGCATTCCCAAGTATTCCACGCCTTGGCGGGGTAGTTTTTGCCCATTTTGCTGTTGGTGATTAAAAAACTGCAAAAGTGGAGATACTCCGACAATATCAAAAGTATATTTCATGCTACCACTCCCAATTTTAAATTAATTGCAGTAAAGCTTTAGTTTTTTCTAATATAACGTCTAAGAAGTAGCTAAAGCATCTATAAAAAGTATAATTTATCTCTATATTATAAACATTAAACCTTAGTCAGCAATTAGCACTAATAAGTCTTGAGTGCTAATTATTTTTAATAGTTTGATTTATTATTAAAGAGCTTCAGTCATTAATTAAGGGGTATACATAAGAATCGTAAATTATTTAATTTTTAAAAGACTTAATTAATAAATATCCCCATATTTTTAAAGAAAGGGCTACCATTAGATGAAGCTAAATACATTTTTTTCAGGTGAAGCTGATAACATACTCGTTGTAGTTTGCATTTACGAGTGAAAACGTAAAAACACTCATTTACTGAGGTGATTGTTCTCTTGTGGCTAAGTAGAACAATTGCCTATTTTTTATGTCTTAAGAGCGACGGGGGGATGAGGGGGCTAGCACTGCAATCATTAAACTACTGGGACAAATATAATTGTCATAATCAATCCCTGTGGTTAGGGATTAATTATAGCGATCGCTTATACGGAACTGCGATCGCTTCTCTACTTGATAAAATTTCGGAACTGTCCAAACCCCGCGTCAAGCATCTGTAACCTGTGTATCCATTTTGCTAGAGTCCGGTAATCCAAATCTTCCATGAAGACCATATCACTAGATTCACAAAGGGCGTGAGCTTGCTTAAAGTGAAAATCCTTGCGGGTGTTATCAATCGTGCGGTGAGGGTCTTAAACCCATTTTTCTGATAAAAATCTCTACCAAATACAAAATGAATGCGAGTGCATACTCCGCATCAAGCGGCGGTAAATTAGCGTCAGTTTGTAAGTATGCAAAGATCAGGGGGACAAGGAAGTAATTTTTTTCGCTTATCTCCCCCTGCTCTGATACCTGAGCGACGAACTCAAGTTGCTACTTAGTTCAGGAAATTTGGAGTACCTTTACCACCATTCTTACCTACAGCAGGAATTTCTAGTAGGTTATCGGCAGCTTTGCCAGTCCCATCATTGGCAACATACATAGAGTTACCTAGATGTCCATTAGGAACGAACAGTTGCGGGTGGTCAAAGGGCGCTTTCTCAGAGACAACTCGCTCATCAGTGAGTCCTTTCAGGAAAGCCACCAAGTCATCTTTTTCAGTTTCGCTTAATCCCAATGGGCGGAGAACCCCTTCCTGGCTGAAATCTCCACCACGATTATAGAAATCCACCACTTGTGGCAAAGTCAAATAGCCACCATTGTGGAAGTAAGGAGCTGTGAGTTCTATATTGCGTAGTCCAGGAGTCTTAAACTGTCCGTCTGCAACTACTTTGTCATTGGAAGTAACTGTAATATTGGGGCTTGAACCAAGAAGTAGTGGGAATTTCCCCAAAGCAGCTACCCCCGACTCCGAAAGCGGATTACCAAATGGGTCTCGACCACCAGCACTGATATCTTCTAGGGTGGGTCTAACACCGATGTTGAAGTAACCTCTGTCCGAGACGGTTCTGGGAGTGGTGGTAGTGGCTCTAAGTCTTTGGTTTTTGACGTTGCTAACCGAGGCGCTGGTGAGTTCCAACCCACTATGGCAGAAGATGCAGGCAGCTTTACCCTCGAATAGTTGTTTGCCTCGTTGCTGCTGCACGGTGAGGGCAGTGGTATTTCCTTCTAAGAAGCGATCGTAGGGTGTATCGTTGGCAATGAGTGTAGACTCGTACAACTGAACTGCAAGCCCAAAGAATAGCGAGAAGTTATAATCCAACAGCCTGTACTCATCGGTTTGGGAAGAGTTATCAGGTTTGTTAACAAAAGTCCGTTTACCTTCAGCATCAACTTGGATGAATTGATTAGAGTTCCACCACTCTGGCTTAAAGGCATCTTTAATCAGATCCTCGTAGGTTTTATCCTTGAGTCCGGGTTGAGGATATCCACTGTCTGCACCTAAAATGCTGTCTTGTGGATGCACAATCTGTTTGCCTAGTGGTGTGAGTCCAGACAACTTTTGCCCCAGGACTCTGGGGAGCTTTGTACCCCCAATTGACAGAATATTTTCCAGCGAACCATTGACAACTATAAATTTGCTGAGGTCAATTTGACCAAACTTATTACCAATTTCTTGAAAAGTGCGACCATCAGCAGACGACTCGAAGGAACTTAGTGGCGGGCCGACCGCCTGGGAAGCCAAAGACGAATTATTCAGGCTGACTTTGACAAATTTAAGCTGATTTGGGTTTTCTGCTTTCACCACAGAGGCGTTAGAGTCTCTTAAACCGAAGGGATTCACCCCATTAAAGATATCTTGTGCCCTTCCATCCCAGAAGTTGCGGAAGTTGAATGCTGCATTAATTACGGTTGGCGTATTACGCGGCTGGACGCGGCGCACATTGATACCTCCCACTTTAAAGACCGGATCTGGCTCACTTGTTTCTAGGTCTCTTGAGCTACCAGGTATAACACCGACAAATTTTGTATTTGCGACTCCTTGAGAGGAGCTAACATCGTTACTGTCAGATACCACAGTCGTAGAATCATTTGGATTTGACAGCTTGTGAAAGGGAAAATCTTCTTTTCTTAGCTGGTAGTTTGGCGCGCCGCCTATATTAAAAATTATATCTGGATTCTCTGTACGGTCAGCGTTAATTCGCAAAAGCCCAGGAGCAATCTGATTTATGGATCTATTGTCGGCTCCAGCATGGAAGTGGCAAGTAGCACAGGAGGTCTGTCCGTCACTCCCAACCTGCATATCCCAAAAAAGAGTCTTTCCTAACTTGATTGCAGCTGCTTTATTTTTTACAAAGTCTCCAAGATTGTCAGGTTCTGGAACCGATACGCTCTTGAGCGAAACTGGAGGCGACCCCGTAACCTGCGCGGATACACTATTTCCAGCGATTACTGCTACCATAATAATCACAGCAATTGCTATAGTCTTGGAAAATCTTGTTCCTAGTTGGTTAAGCTTGCCAAAGCCAAGTCTCCACCATTGGCAGTTTATTTTTGTCATCAAAGATTTGAGCAAAATTCGACCTTTTGAGGTCAGTAGGAAGTAAATTGATAAGCCAGTAATAAAGGTTACTAAGCTTATTATTGGTATAATTCCCATGAGTTTTGTATGGTTACGCAATGCCAGATCAAGTAAACCTCAATTAATACTCGTCAAGCAAGTACCTGTATAACTTACATTCGGCACACAAGTTTTATGCAGAACCAACCAATTATTTACAAAAGTTGATAAAAAATTCTGTTTGATAATTTGACAGCGTAGTGTCTGTTGAGTTTTCAGATATCAGTCGAGGAAAAAGAAAAAATATTCCATACAGAACTAGTCAAATATGGTGTGGGATATGAACAAGCTCGAAAAGCAGCACAAATTTTAGCTTGCAGTCAATCAGATAAGCTTTTATCACAGCAAGACAGACAAACAGTTATACAAGCATGTAACAAATGGTCAACAGAGTGTAAACGCTACAAACGCATTACATCTGTTTTAGATTCTTGAAGGCATTACGTAGGTACTGTATAGAAATTTCAATTAATCACGATACACAAACCAACGACTTGCTATTCGCTGATTCAACAAAAGCAAGCATTCTTAACACAAGGGAGAACAGAAAATGGAATCTACGCAAGACAAATGGGCATTAGTCACAGGTGGGAACCGAGGGATTGGGTTTGCGATCGCTCAAGGTCTAGTAGCAAAAGGCTATTCGATAATTATCACTTCGCGATCGCTTGATAACGCAAAACTTGCGGCCCAGAAGCTTCAACCAAAGGTAATTCCTGTCGAATTGGATGTCACTGACGATCGCTCTATCAATGAAGCAGTAAAAACCCTGCACCAAAAAATTGATCGGTTAGACGTTTTGATCAATAATGCTGGGGTGTATCCAGACAAGGATGTAAATATTCTTACCATTGACCGTGAGTTACTGGATTCCACAATGAATGCCAACACCTTTGGCTCAATTCGGATGGTGCAGGCATTTTTACCCCTGTTGGAAAAATCCCCTGATGCTAGAATTATTAACGTTTCAAGCGGATATGGAGCATTAGGAGGCTTGTCTTACGATGTCCCAAGTTACTGCCTATCAAAGCTAGCATTGAATGGCGCAACGATCATGCTTGCACAAGCTTTGCAATCCCTTGGGATCGTCGTCAATTCCATTTGCCCGGGGTGGGTCAGAACAGATATGGGTGGTTCATCAGCACCACGAGAGCCAGAACAAGGAGCCGACACTGCAATTTGGCTGGCTACTAATGCTCCACGCAATATAAACGGTAAGTTTTTGCGGGATCGTACAGTAATTTCTTTTTAGATATCAATTATCGTTATAGTTTTTTACTTTGAAAAAGCATAAATCTTTTATGGCTCGAAAAACCCCACCTCTTCTCGACGTATTAAATAATGGACTTATTTGACCAGCATCTTGCAAAAATAACTGAAGAATCAGCACCCCTGGCAGCTCGGATGCGTCCACGGACACTTGATGAATTTATTGGTCAAGAGCATATTATCGGACAAGGAAGGCTACTGCGGCGTGCTATTAGTTTGGATCAACTGTCTTCTTTAATCTTTTCTGGGCCACCCGGGACTGGCAAGACTACTCTAGCGCGTGTTATTGCCAACACCACCCGCGCTCACTTCATTGCTATCAATGCTGTACTCTCAGGAGTTAAAGAAATTCGAGCGGCAATTGAAAAAGCCCAAGAAGAGCGCAAGTTTCATAATCAACGAACTATTCTTTTTGTCGATGAAGTCCATCGTTTTAACAAGTCTCAACAAGATGCTCTATTGCCTTGGGTAGAGAATGGTACAATCATTCTCATTGGTGCTACCACCGAAAATCCTTTTTTTGAAGTCAATAAAGCACTTGTCAGCCGTTCGCGGATTTTTCAACTTCAGCAATTAACTGATAAAGATTTATACAAAATTGTTGAGCAAACACTAGCTGATTCTGAACGCGGTTATGGCAAGTTAACAGTACAAATTGACGTAGATGCTTTAGCTCATCTAGTTAATGTTGCCAATGGTGATGCTCGTTCATTATTAAATGCCTTGCAACTGGCTGTAGAGACTACATCCCCGGATGCTACAGGTATTATTCATATTCCCCTAGCAGTGGCAGAAGAATCAATTCAGCAACGTGCTGTTTTATATGATAAAGAAGGGGATGTCCATTTTGATACCATCAGTGCTTTTATCAAGAGCTTACGAGGTTCTGACCCAGATGCAGCACTCTACTGGCTAGCCAAAATGGTTTATGCAGGTGAAGACCCGCGTTTCATTTTCCGTCGCATGTTAATTCTTGCAAGCGAAGATGTCGGATTAGCTGACCCTCAAGCAGTTGTCATTACAAATGCTTGTGCCGAAGCCTTTGATCGCGTGGGAATGCCGGAAGGACGTTATCATTTGGCGCAGGCAGTACTTTATTTAGCGACTGCACCAAAATCCAATAGCATTATGGGCTTTTTTGATGCTTTAGCCGCAGTAGAAATTGAAAATGTTGCTCCCGTTCCCACTCATCTTAAAGATGCCAATCGAGATAAAAAAGGTTTTGGACATGGGGCGGGTTATCTCTATCCTCACGCTTATCGAGATCATTGGGTAGAACAGCAATATTTACCCAAGAGCTTGCAAGGCCAATTGTTTTACCAACCATCAACCCAAGGTTATGAATACCAAATCGCAACACAAGTAGCACGTCGTCGAGAAGCTCAACTTGCTGCAATAGTAGAGGGGATTGGTGTTGCACCAGTGGAAGTGATGACTTATGGAACTGTTGACCGAGCAGATGAGCGCTGGTTGCAACGCACACTTTCTCAGGTAAGTACACAATTAGCATCTGTGCGCGATCGCATTTTTAGTTTCGCTCAATTACAACGTCATCATTTAGTATTAGATCTTAATGCCGCCAGTGGTTTACTTACTTGGGAAGCAATCCGGCAAGTTCCCGAAGGTGGGGTTTATGCTTGTGTTCGCAATAGTTCTGATGCCAATGCTTTAAATGAACTTGCTGCGGCACTTCCTGAAACGATGCGACCAATAATTTTTACTGCATCTGTTGCACAGATACCTGCGATGCTGACATCTCTTGCACCAAATGTACAGTTTGACTCTATTATCGGGCGCAATGTACTAGCCTCGGAACTAAATAAGGGGCTTGCAGCCCAAATTTTAGCTCAATTGATCCCGCACTCGGTCAAGCTTATTTTAAGTGAGACAGTACCTCGTCATACCCAAAGGTTTTACCGCTTACTGCCTAACCAAAATTTAGATGCCCAATTGTATGAGCGATTAGTTTTAGCCGAAGAAGCTATTTATACAGATGCCTCTGACCCCATGTTTAACTGGGATGCTGACGATTTACATCACGCTTTTGCCTCAAATGGACACTGCGTACAACTGGTTATTGAACAGTATTTAACACCAATACATATCTCTGATCATTTTATCAAGCGTTTATTTACTGCTAATCCTAATCGACCAAGCTATGCAGATCGTCTGGCTGCAAATTTGACAAGTGGGGAATTAGATATTATTAAAAGTTTATTTATTCGTTACTTACTCAATCAATCCGTTACTTGGTCAAGCACTGTGGCATTTTTAAAGATTAGCGGATGAATATTTCTCCAAATGGTAACGAATATCATTACTGGTTGGAACATTTTTTAGGACTTTAGTAGTGTTTTCAATACTATCTCTCTGGGTAGCAGCCCGAATTAAAATTTCAAAAATATTTTGTTGTTCACACTTACCTTGAGTCTGAATTGGAAGATTCTCCGTTAAAGAGTTAAGTACTTCATTCAAGGTTTTACTATCAGTTAGAACTGGGGTAGTTGGAGTCATAGCTTGCACCAGATTTTTCTCTGGCTCAATTTTCCCGCAACTCCTTGACAAAATTCTTGTTGTAAAGTGCATAAGTTCTAGTATTATTTTGGGTGAGACACTATTTTATTTACACTCTGTGTTTTAACTTAAAAAACAAAGGACTATCATGCTCTGTCAAAAAGTCACATGGTTCATTCCCGTAGCCTTAACTTTATTTAGTTTTGGAGCGAATGTACAAGAAGTAATCGCACAGAGTACGGAAAATATTTATAAGTTCAGTATTACTTACGACGCACTAGCTATCTTTGGTCCAGTTTTTAATGAGGAAAAAAACATTCTAGATGTAGCCGTTTTAGGTGAAAGTATTGGTGATGCCCCTTTCGGATTAACTAACTTTGACAGCAGAACTTATGGGCGTTTTGAGGAACGCCCAACCCAAATATTCAGCACATTTGATGCAGATCCATCTGTATTTGGCATAGAAGGCAACCTTCGTGGCGATCGCTATTTTGGTGGTTCTAATGAGTTATTTGGAAGAGCAAGCGATAGCGCTGTCATCGATCTAGTTCAACAAACTATTGTCGGTGGTGGCATCATAAATGTTACTGATGGAACTGGTATATTCGAGAATGCTACAGGCTTAATAACTTTCACCCAAGAAGACAGGCTGACTCCAGGTTCAACTGATGGACCCTTAACCTCTAGGGGTGTAGCTGTACTAAATTTCTCTATACGGACTCCTCAAAGAGTTCCAGAACCAGCAGCTACAACAACGCTAGTTGGTTTGGGTTTTACTGGAGCGGCTTTGTTGCTACATCAATATCGCCGTCGGGTTAATAATTTTGAAAGTGAGTTCGACGGGTTGAAAAAAGCGCAAAAAAGCTGAGGCTAAGTAATTAACAAATAAAAACTCGTCTTAGTCATTTAAAAATGGTCATCATGCAGAAGAAACTCTTTCAAGAAGAAAATCCAAATTATCATTAGGATAATACTCTTGTTTTTCTTGTCCAAACTTGAATAAATATATCGTTTTGTTGCCAATCAATTTGATTGATGAATCTTCAATTTTTAACATTGTTCCTTCCGGCAACCCTACGACATAAATATCTGGATTTAAAACTAAGAACTCTTCCAGTCTTTGTTCTCTTGTTTCTCCATTCTGATTTGGGATTACTGCATTTGTATAGTGGGGGTTGATTTGAAAAGGAACTAAATTCAATCCTTGAAAACTTATCGGTTCAATTATTGGCATATCATTACTTGTTTTGATGGTAGGACAAGCAACATTAGAACCTGCACTCCATCCGATATAAGGAGTTCCATTACTAACTTTATTTCTGATGTCTTCAAGTAGTTTAGTCTGGTGTAAGCAATGTATTAAATGAAAAGTGTTTCCGCCTCCAACTACTATAGCTTCTGCGTTTTTAATTAATTCATGAGGATTTTCAACCAAATGAATAGCATCAACTTCATAACCTATATCTTGAAATACTTTTTCAACTTTTTCGCTATACTGCTGATAAGTTGAAGTAACTCCTGCAAAAGGGATAAACACTATTTTATTGACAGAGTTTCCTAAAAAACTTTTAATTTCCTGACGAGGATAAAATAAGTATTCTTCACCGATATTTGTTGAATTACTAAGTAATAACAATCTTTTTGACATGATTTATTTCCTATAGTTGTAATTATCTATAATAAAAAATGGTTAATTTACACTCGGTGTTGGTTGAGTAAACCAGTTCATAGCTTTTTGGGCGATCACGCTCGGAACTATGTGCAAAAAGTAGTTCTCGCGTGTACTGGGATGAAGCGTTTTCCTCAAATATTTGATTGATTGTTTCTGGCGCGAATACTCTTTCCATAAGCCCTCGAACCATTACACTTATTGGACTCTCTTTGACAAAACGCTCAAATATTGCACCCAGCATTCACCATATCCTCCGCTACTTTTTCCTTTGCGATCGCATGGCATTATTATCCGGCTATTTGTCACCTTGACAGGGCTAGTATTTACCCCAGGGCGAACGCACGGTATTTCTGAAACCCTTACTGGGTAAGGATATTGACGAAAAAATAGGCTAAATTTAAAAACGCCGAAACCCTTGCTATTAAAGGATTCTTATACTTTAGATGCGTTTGCCCTGGTATTTACCCCAATTTACAAACTGCACTTAAGATATTATCGCAAGATAGTAATGTGGTACAGCCGGAGGCAAATTCTTTGTATGAAGCAGGGTTTAAGCGCTATAAACTACTTTACAATACTTTCAAAGCTATTCGTTGATCTTGGACTTTTTACAAAAAATTTAAAAAAGTAAATACACACTCTTTATTGGCTTTGGATGTAACGAAAGTTCATATCTCCTTTGTAGCCAGAAGCTTTCGCAAGCTCTTTAAGGTTTTGCACGCCACTATAAAGATGTCCATTGATGACCCAAGTGGGAAAGCCTGGAACCTTCGCAGCTTTACATAAATCGGGATGAGGATTGATGCCTCTCTTGTCGCACTCAACTTGAATGCTGTCGTTGATAATCTGGTAGGCTTCTTTACCAAAAAGTAACTTCTGTTCGTGGCAATGAGGACACCACCAAGCAACGTATTCTTTTGCACCTATCTTCACCAAATGCTTTGCTAGGGCTATCTCTGCCTTGGTGGAAGTGGTGGTAATTTCCCAGCCGACTCCAGGCTGAGGGCGTTCCTTTGGGAGAAAGAAAATAATTGATGGGGATTTTTGGTTGTCCTTGGTCAGTGCTAGTGCTGTTGGTATTGGTGAATGGAATGTAGAGCCGGAAAGAGTACTAACGCAGATAATTGAGAGTGGTAACAGTGCAAGAAAAACAGGGTGTTTGATAACCATAGTCTTATCCTACAGACTTAAATGATATGGAGTGGGAAATCCTTGCGCCTCTGATTCCACCAGCTAAGTTAGGTGGACATCCCCGCCCAACTGATATGCGAGCAGTAGTTATTGCCCGAAACATTCGGAGACATTTATCCATCTTGCCTCCATCCGTATTATCGTGAGGCGATTGACATAACATTTAACTTCTCAAAACTTTTCAAACACCCTCTTAGAATACAGTCGCAGATTTCATCGGTAGAAGCTGGATTGCGGTATGCTTCTATAATTGCAGGCTGTTCTGCAAATCTTCCTAGCAAACCCAGTATTTGTATATTAGAACTTTGCTGTTTAGCAGGAGTGAATAAAACATCTATTTCTTTTATCTCTCCTAAGACTTTTTCTGATGCCTTAACTTCTCCGTAATCTTTTAGTAGTTCAGATAGTCTTTGGCAAATTTATCATGGATAAACCTGGTCATTCAATTTTAAGATTTTGGAAGTTCTGGGTTAATGCAAAGTCTTATTATATAGCAGTGCTAAATCATTCATGATGAAATAGATCCCCGACTTCTTTGAGAAGTCGGGGATCTGGACACCTTTAATTTTCACAGATACCATTCTAAAAAACTTAAAAGCAGATTTTATAAGCCTTTTGACTTTTGACTTCCCGTTAGGGCGTGGCGGTTACTACATTTTCATCTGATGTTTTATCTGTGTTAGATTTCAAGCGTGTCAATCTGCTTTTACGGATTCGTTCGCTGTCTCTAACGCCGCCTGCAAGTTCATATTCATTGCTGTTTTTGCCGTACTTGAAACCAACCCCCATCAGCATTTTGTCTGAAACCTGACTTAAGTTTTTTTCCATCTCATCTAGCTTTTTTCTAGAAGACTCAATCATAGCTATAGCAGCGTTATAATCATCAAGCGTATTGTGAAAATTATCTATTAATTGATTCAGGTTTTGCAAGTTGTAAGTATCATTAAAATTGATATTTGGATCGATAGCTTTCAACCCGGCAACTCTAAACTCAGCTTTTTCTAAAATCCGGGAACTACGTTTTCTTCGAGTCATAATTTTACACTTTGAAAAGCTTTACTGAGCTATTGTGTCTCAATTAGCCTGGATTCTGGTTCAGCAAAAAGCGCATTCTTTTGGTAAAAGTTTTTATTTATGCCCGTAATTTCTCGGAATTTAATCATCAAAGGTTGATTTTCAGCAAAATAATATTATGTTTAAGCAATAGACAATAGGGCACAGCAATGATCATAGGTGTCAACTTAACGTCAAAGCCCTAGAATCACCTGGTATTAAGTCCACTTGCTTACAATCACTATCTACGTTACCCCACCCCAGTTTTGTCTAAAGCCAAAACTTCTCCTCCCCTTGCCAAGGCTACCGTGTACACACAAGTCAAATTACCCCCCTCAATCCCCCCGATGCATTGGGGGGAAGCCGGAAATCTAGTTCCCTCCCCTTTCCAAGGGGAGGGTTAGGGTGGGGTAAAATGCCTGTGGAATAAGGGTTTAAGCTTAAGTTGACACTTATGAGGATTGCTGTGCCCCTACAAATGGTTTGTATTCTATGTCAACAGCAAGATCGCTTTAACTTTAAGCCTTAATGTTGTAACCTTAAGCCTTTATGTTCTAGCTCTAAGGCTTAATGTTGTAACCTTAAGCCTTTATGTTCTAGCTCTAAGGCTTAATGTTGTAACCTTAAGCCTTTATGTTCTAGCTCTAAGGCTTAATGCTGTAACCTTAAGAGTCAACCTTATAACATTGATGACTAAAGTTTGTTGGTGAGTGCATTATAGCAAGCAGCCCCGTTGGGGAAGTCAAAAGTCAAAAGTCAAAGGGATAAGCAGAGAGTCACTGAAGACACTGAGGTGCATGAGGTAGCAGAAAAATTTATTCATGTATCAAATATTTTTTTACCCCACCCTAACCCTCCCCTTATAGAACCCATTTGGGATCTTGGAAGAACGGGTAAAATGAGAAATAAATGCCGTACTCCAGCAGCTTAACCGACAAAGAGTGGGCAATCATTGAACCACTATTGCCGCAGAAAAAGCAAACCAGACCGCCAAAGTGGACAAAGCGACAAATCTTAGATGGTATCTTCTATCAACTCAAGAATGGGTGTAACTGGTGTGATTTACCCTGCATATTTACCGCCGTCTCCCCTCTATCAGGTTTCTGCGATGCGATCTGCTTTGCAGCAACGCTTCGTGATCGCTTTGGGCCCCTACTCATCCCTACTCAATCTTCCAATTAGGCGTATAACCAGAAGTAACTTGGCTATACATTTGCAAGACCGATGCAGAAATACGTCCTGAGAGTTTTGCGATCGCCCATAGCGCTCTTGTAAAATCATTTTCAATTGTTGAGAATTCGCTCAGGAAAAAGTTTATGGCAGATATGTCCGGTCAAAACCCCTCGGAAATCACAATGGCAACGGTTAATGAAGAACGAAAAGGCGCAACTTTCAGCGGTACGGTCATCCTTGGTATAGATCCTGAGGGTGGGGAAGTCGTTTTCTTTAGAGACTTTTTAATTGAAGATTATAAAGGCGAACTTACCGCAAATCTTGCAACAGATGGCGATATAACGAAAAGCATTGATTTAGGCGAACTCGATCATAAAAGCCCCAGTTTTAGGCTGCCAATTCCGCTGGGAACGGATACATTACCCTACAATACAGTCGTGTTGAGCGACAAAAAAAGCAAGAAAAAAATCCTGACGATCAATCTATAAAATTTGTAACTTAGCTCGTAGTTCAGCCAAATTCGATTGCCCTCCTGTATAGATCTCAAATGGGTTCTATAAAGGAGAGGGAACCGGATTTTCTTGTTTCTCCCCTTTATAAGGGGGGATTAAGGGGGGTAATTTGACTTGTGTATACAACAACTATAGCTTTCTAAGAGGGGCTTTAAGAGTCTATTTGCCCACCCTTTCCAAGGAGGGGGAAACGCGATGCCTACGGCGGGCTACGCCTACGCGCATATTTATAGTAAGCAAATTTAACTAATTTATTTGTGTATTGTATAGTAAATAATGTTACTAACACACAAAATGTTCAGAATTAGTTGCTATAATTTTCACTATTTAACCTAAATTTTTATAGTAACATCTGGATATTTTTAACTAATTCAGATAAACTAAGAAATTTGTCCGTAGCATCACGCTTCTTTTGTATATGCCTAAAACTTACACCGTAGAAATTGATCACCAAGGCAAAATTCATACCTTGCAAGTTCCTGAAAATGAAACGATCTTATCAGTTGCCGATGCTGCTGGTTTGGAACTGCCGAGTTCTTGTAATGCAGGTGTTTGCACAACTTGCGCCGGACAAATAAGCGAGGGAAGTGTGGATCAAACTGATGGTATGGGCGTTAGTCCAGATTTGCAAAAGCAAGGTTACGTATTGCTTTGTATTGCCAAACCCCTTTCTGATTTGAAAATTCAGACGGAAAAAGAAGATGTACTTTATCAGTTACAATTTGGCAAAGGCAAATAATCAGTTATCAGTTATCAATTATCAGGATATTGATTTAATTATTGGTAACTGTTCGCTGGTATTACTAAAACTGAGAAATAACATAAGTATCTCATCGCCACTGATATCAGCTATTCTAGAAACTACAAATCAACAGGATTTACCAAAATGACAACTCATTTTATTACCGCAGAAATTGATTTACAAGAAACTCCCGCAGAGTTACTAGAAGTAATTGAAACAGAGTTGAAGAAACAAGGCGAACCTCTGCGTTGGGCAGTTACTTCTGTGGATGCTGACGAACAAAAAGCTACAGTTGAAGCGGTGGTGACTACAGTTAAGAGTTAGGAGTAGAGGCGCGATTAATCGCGTCTGTACAAGAGTTAGGATTTGATGGCTTGTGATTCATAAACTCATCACTCATCACTCTTAACTTAAAATGAATCGTCCGTATACCGCTATCTTAATTGTACCAACAGGCGTTGGGGCTGCCATTGGGGGTTATGCAGGAGATGCTTTACCTGTTGCCAAAGTTATAGCACAGGTTTGCGATCGCCTAATTACTCACCCCAATGTCCTTAACGGTGCAAGTTTATACTGGAACCTTCCAAACGCTTTCTATGTTGAAGGTTACGGGCTTGACAAATTCGCCTCTGGATGTTGGGGTTTGCGTCCAGTCCGCAGCAACAAAGTAGGTTTGCTTTTAGACCAAGCCATTGAGCCAGAGTTACGGCTACGACATATACAAGCAGCAGATGCAGTCAGAGCAACTCTGGGATTAACTTTAACAGATTATGTAATTACTGATGCCCCGTTAAATGTAGAATTACGGACTACAGCATCGGGAGCTAGTTGGGGAACGATTGGCAACCCGGATAGTTTATTACGAGCAGCTGAGATATTAATTAAAAAAGCTGGGGCAGAAGCGATCGCAGTTGTAGCCCGTTTCCCCGATGATATGGATGAGGAAGCAGTACAGAAATATCGCCAAGGTGAAGGCGTAGATTCTCTGGCGGGTGCAGAAGCCGTAATTAGCCATTTGCTAGTGCGAACCTTTCAAATTCCTTGCGCCCATTCTCCCGCCCTTTTGAGCGAACCTCCGCAACCTGATTTATCTCCCCGTTCCGCCGCCGAAGAATTGGGCTATACCTTTTTGCCGTGTGTCCTTGTCGGATTAAGCCGTGCCCCACAATTTATAGTAGAGAAAGGAGCAATCGGATCGCAGCAAGAAGATATTTGGGTAGATGAAGTAGATGCTGCGATCGTACCAGCAAATGCTTGTGGTAGCAGTGCCTTACTGAGTTTAAGCCAAAGACGATGCCAAATAATTACAGTAGAAGAAAATAAAACTCTAATAAAAGTTCCTCCGCAACCGTTGGGGATCAAATGTATACAGGTAAACTCATATTTAGAAGCAGTGGGTGTATTAGTAGCACACAAAGCAGGTATTAATCCCTCCGCTCTCCGTCCCAACTTATTACCTGTGCAGTCAATTAGTCATTAGTCATTAGTCATTAGTTATTCTCCCCCTGCTTCCCCTGCTCCCCCTGCCTTCCCTGCTCCCCTCCCCTACTCCCCCTGCTCCCTGCTCCCCTGCGTCCCTGCCCCCTGCCCCCCTGCCCCCTTAAAAACTCATGATTGAACAACAAAAGCAAAAGCCAGAAATTCCATACCTGACGCGCATCCAAATACTTGGGGCGATGGGAGCGACTGCAATCATTTTGTTGATAGTCGCCAAACTCTCCTTATACCTTGGCAACTTTTCCCTATTTTCTTGGAACTTGAACCAAAGAGAGTTGCTGTTGGGTGTAGGGTTAGGATTGGTCATCACTGCGTTAAGTGGCGTAGCTTATCGCGTTTGGACTGCCTATCGTAAAAGTGCAGATTATTATCTAGAAATGGTACTAAGGCCCTTAGCCTTACCAGACTTGATTTGGCTAGGGTTACTACCGGGATTGAGTGAAGAATTATTATTTAGAGGTGTAATGCTGCCTGCTTTAGGCTTAGATCATCTGGCTGTCATTGTATCTAGTCTTTGCTTTGGCATCTTGCATTTTAGTGGTTCCCAACAATGGCCTTATGTGATTTGGGCAACAATTGTCGGGATGATATTCGCATATAGTGCCCTGCTCACTGGCAACTTATTAGTGCCCATTGTCGCTCACATTATTACCAATTGGATTTCTAGCTATTTCTGGAAAATGTCGCAATTACGGCAATTAAAAAATAAATTTTGAGCTTCTAGGAATTAGTGCCAAGGCGTAGCCCAACCCAGGCATCGCACACTATCAACCATAGAATAAATTACGGCTTTTGAACGCTTTGACTAAATGCTTTTTGTACAAAAGTTTTTAAGCGAGTCGCCCTGCTTTTACGGATAGGTTCAGCAATTATAATCACAGAAGGAGCTGTTTTAACTACAGCTTCAACATTTATAAGTTGTGTTTATATAGATATTCATACTTAGTTATATGCTATAAATTTTTTATAAAGTATGTTTGTTTGCCCTCAGTTACAGAGATTTTTAGTCAAGTAGACTACAATAAATATAGTTAAACCAAAACTTCTTCCTGGACGTCGTGCCGCTACGCAAATTCAAGTAAGGTGAGTAGTAAGTTTCTGTGCTGTCAAGCGGACTAAAGGCTTATTATCGCGTTGTTCCTTCTCTTTCTGAGGGGGGATGCTAATTGTGAAAAGTCTGTAGAACTATTGTTGAAAAAGAAAGATTTTTTGGCTGTTTTGCCAGAAAACTATACACCTGATAAGAAAATGAGACATTAAACAAAGCGATATCTACGATGGGCTACGCCTACGCCATTTTATTGTTAACAAGCCCGTTAATCAGACCTGATTTTTTTGAGGTCAAAGACAACAAAAGCTTTATGGGGTACGACGTAAAAGGTAGTGCCTTAAAGTACTCCTGAAACCTACTCCTTGTTAAATAAGTTTTGTGTAGAATTTGGTGGAGAGGTTATTTACTTGATTCTCAATTGCAGCAATCCAGGTTTCATTTATGAATCAGTCTTTTTCTCAAAACCAAGCAAGACGAAATCGTGAACAAAGGCTGTGGCAACAAAAATGGAGTTTAAAAACTAAAGCAATTGTTTGGGCACTAAGCATTAGTATCCTTCCTGTAGTTGCAATTGGAACAGCTACTTACCACTACGGAATTAATTTAATTACCAAACAAATTCCGCAAGTAAGACTTGAGAGTGCGGCAAGTTCAACAGAAACTGAACTAGCTCTACAGAAACAATTGTCGCTCTTGTTAACTGGTATGGGAGTAACAGCAATTTTAACAGGTGCGATCGCTGCTTTTGTGACTAATCGAGCTTTTAGTCGAATCAGTAAAGCTGCGGCAACTTCTAATAGTATCAAAAACAAGCTACGTCCAGACAGTGAGTTTACTCAATATTTCATTGCTAATGAAGATGAATTAGTGATGTTAGAGAGAAACATAAACTTATTCACAGAACTGCTTTCAGTTTTGATAAAGGAGAAAGAAGCCGAAGCTGATTACTCCCAATTATTAATTAAAATTACGCGATGGGTTCGAGAATCATTCAATGAAGAAGATGTTCTAAAAATTACCTCAGAAGAAATTCGTAAAGCTTTAAGCATTGACCGTGTAACCATTTTTTGCTTCAAATCCGGTTGTAATGGAACCTTTATCGCTGAGTCAGTAGCACCTGGTTTGCCAAGAGTATTAGGCGTTACAGTCCCTGAGCCTGGGTTCGAGGCAGGGTATAGAGAAAAATACCAGAATGGTTCCATCCGTGCTATTGATAATATCTATCAAGCCGATCTTAGTGATAGTGATATTGAATTGCTAGAGCAATTTGCTGTCAAATCTAATTTAGTAGCACCTATTCTCAAAGGCAAACAGCTATTCGGTTTATTGATTGCACATCAGTGTTCTAGAATTCGTTTTTGGCAGCAGTCTGAGATTGATTTGTTGGCTCAGATAGCTATACAAGTAGGATTCGCCCTTGACTACACCAAACTTCTAGAACAGGTTGATACGAAAGCAGATATAGCTCAGGCATTTATAGAAATTACCCGCAGCATTCGCCAATCGATTAACGAAGAGGATATCATCAAAACCACCGTGGAAGAGGTTCGTAAAGCACTGAGTAGTGATAGAGTGCTGGTCTATACTTTTAGCGCTAATTGGTCTGGAACAGTGATTGCAGAATCAGTGGTTCCAGGTTATCCCAAAGTTTTGCGGTCTGAAATCCAAGACCCATGTTTTGCTCAGGATTATGTAGAAAAGTATCAGTCTGGTCGCGTTCAAGCCACGAATAACATTTATGAAGCTGGTTTGCGTGATTGTCATATTAACCTGCTCGAATCCTTTGGTGTGAAAGCAAATTTGGTCGCACCTATTCTCAAAGATAAACAACTATTTGGTTTATTAGTTGCACACCAATGCTCCAGACCTCGTGATTGGCAACAGTCTGAGATTGATTTATGTGCCCAAATAGCGATGGAAGTGGGATTTGCTCTCGACCATGCCAGACTCGTGCAACGAATCGAGGCTGAGAATGTGCAAAGTCAATTGCTGGCGGATACTATCGGCAGCATTCGCCAATCGCTCAACGAAGAGGATGTCCTCAAAACCACTGTGGAAGAAGTTCGTAAAGTACTGAGTACTGACCGAGTGATGGTTTATAGCTTTAATGCTAATTATTCTGGAACTGTGATTGCCGAATCAGTTGTTCTCACCTATCCAAAAGTTCTGCGATCTGAAATCCAAGACCTATATTTTGGTCAAGGCTATGTAGAAGATTATCAGTCTGGTCGCGTTTTAGCAATAAACAACATTTATGAAGCCGGTTTGGCTGATTATCAGATTAGCCTACTCGAATCCTTTGCTGTCAAAGCAAATTTGGTAGCCCCCATTCTTAAAGATGAACAGCTATTTGGTTTATTAATTGCACATCAGTGTTCTAAACCTCGTGATTGGCAACAATCTGAGATTGATTTATTTGGCCAAATAGCAATGCAAGTGGGATTTGCTCTCGACCATGCAAGACTCTTACAACGAATCGAAGCTGAAAGTAGGCGAAGTCAGTTACTGGTGGATATTACCCGCAGCATTCGCCAATCACTCAAAGAAGAGGATGTTCTCAAAACTACTGTAGAAGAGGTTCGCAAAGCACTGAGTGTTGACCGAGTATTAGTTTATAGCTTTTACGCTAATTGGTTCGGAATTATAATTGCTGAATCAGTAGTTCCAGGTTATCCCAAAGTTTTGCGGTCTAAAATTTACGACCCTTGTTTCACTGAAAACTATATAGAAAAGTACCAGGCTGGTCGTGTTGTAGCAACAAACAACATTTACGAGGCCGGTTTGGCTGATTGTCACATTAACCTGCTCGAATCCTTTGGTGTGAAAGCAAATTTAGTAGCACCCATTATCAAAGATGACCAGCTATTTGGTTTGTTAGTTGCACATCAGTGTTCTGGCCCCCGTGATTGGCAACAGCCTGAGATTGATTTATTTACCCAGATAGCGATGCAAGTAGGATTTACTCTCGATCATGCTAGGCTTCTACAAGCGTATCAAGCTACTGAAGTATAGCTTTGTAAGAGATGATGCAATAGGGCAGGAAGCAGGGAGCAGGGAGCAGGAAGAAGCAAAAGAGCAGAAAGTCAGTAGCAGGGTATAAGGGAAAAATCAAAGGCTTGATGCAGGTTCTTTTCCCCCTTTCTCCCTGCCCCCTGCCCCTTGTCCTCTTTTAACCCAAATGCATCGAGCTTAGTGTAGTTTTTGACGAAGAAGCTGCTAGAGCGATCGCTAATGGTAAAATTCGATGTTCCTGAATTTGAATCCTGGCGTGGAGTGTTTCTGGTGTATCATCCGGCAATACTGGTACTGCGGCTTGCATCAATATTGGGCCACTGTCCATTTCTAAACAAGCTATATGCGCTGTACAACCAGTGATTTTTACCCCAGATGCTAAGGCTTGTTCTACAGCATGGATTCCCTTAAAACTAGGTAACAAACTAGGATGGATATTGATAATTTTATCAGGAAAAGCATCGATGAAAACTGACGTTAACAATCGCATCCAACCTGCCAAAATCACCCATTCTACATCGTACTGTCGCAATGTCTGCACGATTTTCTGATCAAACTCTTCTCGATTTTTATAGTTGCGGTGATTCAATAAAACAGCTTCTACACCTCTTTTGGTTGCTCTGACGGCTGCTTTAGCTGAGGGGTTATTGTAAATTAAAACTTGAATTTGGGCATTTAGCTGCCCATCTTGGATAGCTTGAGCAACTACATCAAAATTGCTGCCATTCCCAGAAGCCATAATTCCCAGTTTTAAAGGGGTAACTTGTCGGCATACATCGCTAATACTAGGAGAAACCAAGCTAAGGGTAGAATCAGGGCGGAAGGTCATAACAGCTAAGAGGGTTAATATATAGATGCAAAAAAAATATTCTAAGTCGTGGTTGGATAATGATACAGTAGCTGCCTGGATTTTTCTCACACCAGCATTAATTTTACTGAGCGTTTTTATCATTTGGCCGATCGCTTATTTGTTTTACCTCAGTTTCACTGCTGGTAGTTTCACTCTAAAAGGTATTTATTGGATAGGCTTAAAAAACTATACGCGCTTGCTACTCAACCCCGACTTCTGGCAAGTTTTGGGTAACACGTTTTATTTTACTGTTGCCACCATCATTCCCAGTTTAGTTATCTCTTTAGGATTGGCAGTGCTATTAAATCGCTCCATTCCCTTGCGGGGCATTCTGCGGAGTGCCTATTTTCTGCCTTCAATTATCTCACTTGTGGCAGCCGGTTTGGGATTTCGTTGGCTGTTTCAAACATCTGGGCCAGTAAACGGACTTTTAGACTTTTTCGGTATTCCAGCCATACCCTGGCTAGGAGACACATTTTGGGCAATGCCAGTAATTATTTTAATGAGTATTTGGAAACAACTCGGTTTCAATATGGTAGTTTTTTTAGCGGGGTTACAAGCAATTCCTCCCAGCCGTTATGAAGCAGCAGATTTGGATGGAGCAAATGCTTGGCAACAATTTTGGTATATTACTCTCCCTGGATTGCGCCCGACTGTGATATTTGCAGTCATCACTACCGCGATTTTTACATTGCGGAGTTTTGAGCAAGTTTTTGTAATGACTAGTGGTGGGCCACTGAATTCGACTAATTTGCTGGTTTACTACATCTACCAAGAGGCTTTTGCTCAATTTGATTTTGGTTATGCAGCAGCAGCAGCGACGGTGTTATTAGCAGCGACAATGGTACTAGTTTATTTGCAACTGCAAACTTGGGGAGAGGAGTAGAGGGGAGGGGGCAGGGGGCAGGGGGCAGGGGGAGCAGGGGAAGCAGGGGAGGCAGGGGGAGAATTTTGGAAGTTGCTGAATTACCATGTAAATATGCAATGCTAAAAAATTTAGTGCATTCAGTTAGAAACAGCTATAATTTTTACTTTTTTTTATATAGGCTGCGATATTCCCAAGGATTAATAAATTTAGTATCGCTCCAAATGCCAAGCCGTTGTTCCTTGGCTTTAGCTTCGGCTTGTTGAACTAAGTCTTTGCTAGGACACTTGTTTAAATAGGGACGATACACTTTTGCTAATCCTTCTTGCAACAATACCTGTTGCACAAAAGTGCCATTTTTTAAACGGACTTCGGCAATTTTGCGTCCATAGCGATCGCTATCGGTGATATTCAAAGTCACGCGATCGCCTCCTTGTTGCACCAGTTCTTGCACCCGTTCTTGGGCTTTCACACCCCAATTAAATTGATTGCGATCGCTAGTACGTTTACTCTGCTTTTCTTTGTTAGTATGAGCTATTTCTGGCGCATCTACACAAGCAAAACGCACGGTAAGGTTTTTGCCGTTAGTATCTTTCACTACTAAAGTATCGCCATCACTGACTCGCTCAACTGGTTCTCCAGAAGTACCGATAAAGCGGTCGCAGCCAATCAAACCTAAAATTAAGATAGTTGCACAAAGCCAAAATCGCACTGGTTTAGTTAATCTCTCCATCCAAAGTTACCTGCATTACCGCATTACCTATGTGGAATGATACTAGCAAAATGCAAAGATATATTTGTTAACCTTTGACATACTGCCACAGGCAATTCCAAATAGTAAGAGCATCTGGCGGCACACTATAGAAAATGCAGATTAGTATAAGAATTGTAACCTTCCAATTGTCGGCGGGAATTCCTGATGAACTTCTTGACTCACGTTCTGCATCTAGCTGGTTCGGGTGCTTTTGCCTATTACTCTGCTGCTCAAATTCGTGATTCTAAAACCCGCCCTAACATCCTTGCGGGGTTTCAGTTGGCCGAATCTGGTTCTGTGCCGTTTTTATCTGCACTTAGCGATCGCGCCGCAGCCGAAGGTGATACATGGCTAGCCGAAAAACTAGCAAAACATGCATCAGATGAAACTAGGCATGGTAAAATTTTTGCCCACGCCTTACAACAGTTAAATAAACAAGTTATAGATTTCAAGGCTCAACCCCAAACTACATCTACAAAAAAATCACAACAGCGTAGTCCCTTTTTTGCAGCATTCTTTGAAGGCTACACCCAAGAACAGCTAAAACCGGCTGTTATTGACTGGGATGTGTTTATGGCTAGCACATACATTCTGGAGTTAGATGCTAGTAAAGACTTTGCGCGAATGGCGAAAGCATTACCTGATAACGAGTCAAACGCTCGTAACTTGAAGTTAGGAATGCTTTGTATTGCCCAAGATGAAACTGGACATGCTGCTTATCTCTACGAAGCGATGATGCGACGGATGTCTGCGACTAAAGTACAGGAACTTGTAGATATGTGGCGAACCCGCAAGGTAAACGCCTTGCTGGCAATGGTTGGCGGTATCCTCCAGCGTAAGGGTGAAATGCGATCGCTAGTCCAAGATAGTGCGCCCTCGGAAGTCGATTCTGAGTTGGTAGCTACGTCATAATTAAAAATTGAATTGAGAACATTCAACATTTAGCTTGAAAGGCAGGAGGTTTGTCTCTTGCCTTCTTCAAATTCACAAAACTAACTATGAAAGCTGAAGCAGAAAATAATCGCAGGCTGACTTGTGAAGTAGAAACTACGCTAAAGGTGATTGGCGGACGCTGGAAAGTTTTGATTATTAGAGAATTAATGACTGGCGTCAAACGATTTGGTGAGTTGCAACGGGCTTTACCTGGGGTTACGCAAAAGATGCTTACCCAGCAACTCAGAGAAATGGAGGAAGACGGTATTATTCATCGAGAAGTTTATCCCCAAATTCCGCCCAAGGTGGAATATTCTCTGACGCCTTTAGGAGAAACTTTACAACCAATTCTCTATGCTATGCATGAATGGGCTGTGCAACAGTTAGCTCTAAAAAATCACCATCAATATTAAGCATAAGTAATAAATAACAATTGCTAACTTATAATTTTAGCTAGCAGATTTCTCCGCATTACGAATTATTTTATTCGTTGTTTCTCAAATATTCAATCGCTGCCTCTAATTTTGAGGGGTAACTTTCAGCAAACCTTTCAAACCAAAGTCCTTCGGAAGAAAGTGGATCTACTTTGGCTAACCATTTTTTTGCTTCCACTTTCAAAGCTTCTAGTTGTTTGGCTTTGATTTGTTCTTGTCGAATTCGTTCTTGTTCTAGTTCTTGCTGTCTTTTTAACTCAATAGCAGCATCCTCTTCGGCAAAATCAGCCTTAATCTCTGCCAAAAGGTTATCCATGAAAGATGCCGACTTTGGCGATGATAGAATAAACGATTTGGCCGTGGCTGATTTTGACTGCTGTTGTGGTTGTACTTCTTTATATTCGGTTTGGAGTTCAGCTAATAGCTTATCAATGGAATCCATTTTTGTAATTCCTAATAAATAATATAGCTAGTCATTAATGGCATTGAGTAGCACTTCTGATAAACTCAAATCTTCCATATCTTCCATAGTAATGGTGTCACAGATATCAAACTTAGCACCAGCACTTTGGAGTTCATCGTCTAAAACTTTCAGAAAACGGGTAGCTTGGGGATCTGTGCCGACTTGAATGAAGGAAATAGCTAATTCTTCATCTCGATCGATGCGGCGAGAAGCTTCAATAATTACCTTCATTACTGCTTTGCGATCATCCGGTTCACCATCCGTAACCACTAATATTGTTTCACCATTTGGTTTGGTTTGACCGGCTGCTTTGCGTTGAAGGTAATCATCAGTTGCATGTTTTAACACACCTGCTAAGTCAGTTGTACCAGAGGGGTCATTTTCTTGAAAAATTTGCGCTACCTTGCCGGATGTCACATTTTCGTATCGCTTAAATTTACCAGAAAATACATAAATAGTAATGCCGTCTGGGTCAAATTGCTCACACTTACTAGCTAAAGCTAAAGTAGATTCATGTGCTGCAACCCATCTAGTTCTACCACCCTTTTGATCTTTGCTTGCCATGCTGCCGCTTTTGTCGATAATCAAGGTATAGTCACGATTTTCTAACATGATTCAATTTTCCAATTAAGAGCCAATATTTATTAGAGTTTGGGCTGATAGATGCATTAGTCAGTTATTGCATTCGTCAATACATCTACAAGGCTCATTTCTTCTAAGTCATCTAAAGTAACCGTGTCACAAATATCAAATTTAGCGCCGACACTTTGCAACTGATCATCCAAAGCTTTGAGGAACTTAGTTGCTTGGGCATCTGAACCCACTTGAATGATCGAAATTCCTAATTCTTCATCACGTTCCATTTGGCGAGTCGCATGAATGATCGCTTCAAATACAGCTTTGCGATCGTCTGGTTCACCATCGGTAATGACTAAAATTGTCTCTCCGTTTGGCTTGCTTTTACCGGCAGCTTTGCGTTGAAAGTAGTTATTGAGTGCATCCTGGAGTACACCTGCTAAGTTTGTTGTTCCAGAAGGGTCATTTTCGAGAAATATCTGCGCGACTTTAGCTGAGGTGACATCATCGTAGCGTTTAAATCTACCGGAAAACAAGTACACCGTAATGCCATCGGGGTCAAACTGTTCGGCCTTTCTTGCCAAAGCTAGAGTAGACTCTTGGGCTATGTCCCATCTACTTCTACCACCCACTTGATCGGGTGTGGACATACTACCGCTTTTGTCAATGATTAATGTGTAGTCGCGATCGCTCATCATAATATTCCTCTGATTGTTACCGTGTAGTTCTAGTCTAGTGTACGAATTTGACGATACCGTAAGCATTTTAAGGTTTCGTATCAATCTTGCTACTCAATAAAGCCGTGTCACAGTTGATAAATGCGTTGGCGTAGCCCGCACTTCTCTACGAGATGCTGCGCGTAGCTTCCTTCCAGGTTCGCGGAGCGTGCCGTAGGCAAGTGGTACGGCTGCGCTCAGTGACCGCCGCATCTTTGAACAAAATCTTCCTAGCCCACAATCCCCTGGAAACACCAAAACTTAGTAGTTAATTTGGTTGTTGCAACCGTATTGAGTCTGGGAATAATAAATACTACTCATGCTGGCACACTCGGAGCTAAATAAACGTGAGTTCGACAAACCTCTCCCTGCCTTGAACTTCCATTAAAGTGTATCCCTCCCCAACTCGGAGAGGGAGGATTTTACGTAGTAAAACAGGGAGAGGTTTATTTATTGTTCAATTATAAATTCGAGTATGAACCATCCTAGATCCTTAAATGACCCCGCGCAAAAACAAAACACGCAGCAGCAAAACTTCTCCCCAGCATTTCTGCATCAGATTATCAATGGCATGTCTGACCCAATTTTTGTCAAAGACCGTCAACATCGCTGGGTATTAATTAACGATACCTACTGTGATTTCGTCGGTCATAGCCGAGAAGAATTGATTGGTAAATCAGACTATGATTTTTTTCCTCAAGCAGAAGCTGATGTGTTCCGAGAAAAAGATGAACTGGTTTTCATCGCAAATATCACTAATGAGAGCCAGGATCTTTTTACCGATGCTCAGGGTATAACCCATCTCATCTCTACAAAAAAGTCTTGCTTTGAGGATGAGACTGGTAATAAATTTCTGGTGGGTAGTATTCGAGACATCATTTTACAGAATGAAATCGCTAAAATTCCGGGTATAGCTGGCAGAGCATTGCGCGATGTCCACGACGAGCTTCTCTACGAGACGCCACGCGAACACTTACGCCAGCAACCAGAGAAAGACCTGCACCGTATTAATGCTGTACTGAAAGCTCAACAAGAAGCTTCTATCGATGGAATTCTAATTATTGATGAAAATCGTACAGTTACATCATTTAATCAAAAATTCTCCCAGTTATGGCAAATTCCTGCGGTACTACTCCAAACAGACGACGATCGCCAACTCCTGCAATGGGTACTAGACAAACTAGTAAATCCAGACGAATTTTTAGCTAAGGTGGAGTATCTTTACCAGCATCCAGAAAAAACCAGCCATGATGAAATTTTATTGAAGTCTGGAAAGATTTTTGAGCGCTATTCTGCACCTGTGCGTAAAGACCAAGGATCTGATGGTGAGACATCACCTTTAGGAGACGATTACGGTAGGATTTGGTATTTTCGGGACATTACCGAATACAAGCAAGCAGAGGCAGAACTTAGGGCTTCAAAGCAAAGACTGGTGTTGCTGATTGAACAAACACCTTTAGCGATTATTGAATGGAATACCAACTTTGAGATTCAGACATGGAATCGCGCAGCAGAAAGAATCTTTGGGTACACCACAGAGGAAATGTTGGGGAAACATTTTGATATCGTAATACCTGAAAACATCAAAAAACAAGTAAATGAAATTCTCACTGCCCTGTTAACACAACGTGGAGGAAGTTTTAGCGTCAATGAGAACGCCACTAAAGATGGCAGAACGATGGTCTGTGAGTGGTATAACAACTCGTTAGTGGCTGCTGATGGACAGGTAATTGGCGTTGCCTCAATGGTGTTAGATATTACAGAACGCAAACGAGCTGAAGAGGAACAGCAAAAATTTGTAGCGTTGGTTGAAAACAGCAGTGACTTTATTGGCATTTCTTCAATGGAAGGGCAAGTTCTTTATGTGAACCCTGCCGGACTCAAGATGGTTGGACTTAGTAGCCTGGAAGTAGCCAAAACTAAGCCAGGGGCTGATTTTCATTCACCAGAAGCTTTTGCAGAGTTTCAGCAACAAATTCTTCCTTTGATGCTTCAACATGGTTTCTGGCAAGGTGAGTTTCGCCATAGGCATTTTCAAACGGGCATAGAAATTCCTACTGATTGCAGCCTGTTCATGGTTAAACATCCTGAAACAGGAGAGCCTTTCTGTCAGGTAGCTGTTGCTAGGGATATTACAGAACGTAAACAAGCCAAGGAAGCCCTATTAAAGTCGGAAGCGCAACTACGACAACAAGCCGAAGAACTTAAAGTTGCACTCCGCGAACTTCAAAACACCCAAACTCACTTAATTCAAAGTGAAAAGATGTCCAGTTTGGGTCAACTAGTTGCAGGAGTGGCACACGAAATCAACAATCCGGTAAATTTTATCTATGGCAACCTCACTCCTGCCAAGGAATACACCCAAGATTTACTTTCACTTTTGCAACTCTACCAAAGTCATTATCCTGAACCTGTGCTAGAAATTCAAGATTTTGCAGAACTAATCGAACTGGAATTTTTGAAGTCAGATTTGCCACAAATAATCAACTCAATGAAAGTTGGGGCAGACCGAATTCGAGAGATTGTGCTTTCCTTGAGAACTTTTTCGCGCTTGGATGAAGCCGAAATGAAAGCTGTTGATATCCATGAGGGAATCGACAGTACTTTGATGATTTTGCAAAGCCGCCTCAAGGGTAATGACCAACGCCCAACAATTGAAATAATCAAAGAATACGGCAAACTACCACTGGTTCAATGTTACGCTGGGCAGCTAAATCAAGTATTCATGAATATTTTGTCAAATGCGATCGATGCTTTAGAAGAGGGAGCAGGGGAAGAAGAACTAGTGATTATTGACCAATGCCCCATGCCCAATGCCCCATGCCCAATTCCGACAATTCGCATTTGTACCCAACTACAAGAGCCTAATCAGGTAACAATTAGAATTGCTGACAATGGATTGGGAATACCAGAAGATGTTAAAAAACAACTATTTGACCCTTTCTTTACCACCAAGCCCATCGGCAAAGGTACGGGGATGGGACTTGCCATCAGCTATCAGATCATTACAGAAAGACATGGCGGTTCCTTAGAATGTATTTCGCAGCCAGGACAAGGGGCTAAGTTTGTGATTAAGATTCCCCTAATCCAGGATACGTCAACATAATTTGTAATTATTTTGTCAGCTAAATACCTCCACTTCTTGAGGAACCTTCATTTGGTCGAGAATTCCCCAAATTTCTTGTAACATCGGGTCTAACCCGGTGCGGGTAACTGCTGAAATCACAAAAACGGGGGCGTAGGAGAGATGATTAAGTTGGGTAGCTAACGCCTCCAAATCGACAGTTTCCCGATCAACTGCATCAATTTTGTTAAGCGCCAAAATTTGCGGGCGTTCTGCTAAACCCCGTCCATAAGCTTGTAATTCTTCCTTAATTGTGTTGTAATCTCTAACCACATCATCACTAGTGGCATCAATCAAGTGAAGTAGTACTCGCGTGCGCTCAATGTGACGCAAGAAATCGTGTCCCAATCCTGCACCGTGAGCCGCTCCCTCAATTAATCCGGGAATGTCGGCGAAAACAGTACCATCACCAGTAGGTTTCCGCACTACACCCAAATTTGGGATGAGGGTAGTGAAAGGGTAGTCTGCGATTTTTGGACGTGCAGCTGATAAAGATGAAATTAGAGTGGATTTACCAGCATTTGGTAAGCCAATAATCCCCACTTCTGCCAAAAGTTTCAACTCTAGGCGCAACTGTTTTATTTCGCCTGGTAATCCTGGGAGGGCGTATTCTGGGGCGCGGTTACGGTTACTCAAGAAATGCTGATTTCCCAGTCCACCTTTACCACCTTGGGCAATCAGCAAAGTCTGCTTAGGCTCAGTTAAATCGCCTAGCAATTCGCCAGTTTCAGCATCATAAATGGTTGTACCACAGGGAACTTCGATGATTAAATCCTTTCCTCCTGCTCCAGTGCAGTTATTTGGCCCACCACGAGTGCCTTTTTCTGCCTGAAAGCGATGGTTGTATCTGAAGTCCAGCAAGGTTTGCAGGTTTTCGTCGGCAACGAAAAATACCGAACCGCCTTTTCCCCCATTACCACCAGAGGGGCCACCAGTCGGCACGTATTTTTCTCGCCGGAAAGCGACAATACCATCGCCGCCCTTACCAGCTTCAACTTCAATTTTTGCTTGGTCGATAAATTGCATATTTAAGTAATAGTGAGAAGTGAGGAGTTAGGAATTTAGGAGTTAAAAATTATAACCCCTCACTCTCCACTTTAACTAAATATATGGTGAAACATCTTCACCACATTTATCTGCCAAATAAGAGAGGGCGCGGAAACGTAAGCCCACCAGTTGCTCATATAAGGGGTTGATTTTACACATCGGCGGTATGTGGACAATCTTTCGTCCAAATAAGGTCACATCCCGCTCAAAGGGACACTGGGAGGGAATCATTTTACACAAAAAGCGGGCTAATCTTGGGTCTTGGATATCTAGCCTATCCAGCCAGTCGCGCAGGGGGTATAGTGCATCAATTTGACGCTTTGTAAGCCCAGTGCTGGCGATAGTGGGGGTAAGCTGTGGGTCTTCTAGAGTGTGGCGAAGGGCTTCTAATAAATCCTCTGGCTGTCCTAAGACTTGGCAGAACTGTTGCAGAACCTGATCTTCGCTGGGAGAATAAGTACCATCTGCGATCGCTACCATCACTGCTGTCCTTAAAAAATTTTCCGCAGCTGGGGTACCTTTACCCAACACTGCGGCTAATTCTTCCGGCGTAATTACCTCTAGCGAGTCGCATTTAATCTTAGGAGCTAATTCATTTTTGGTGATGCTGGCAATTAATTCTTGTTCTTGGGCATCAAAATTACCATCTGCCCAAGCAATGGTGAGCAGCCCACGCAACCAAGCGGCAATCTGTTCGTTGCTGTAGGGGGATTGAACGGTACTTGTCATAAACTCACGTCTCAAGCTTTCCTCAGTCACTACTAAACTACCCTACCCAGTGACTAGGAAGATAGTGGGGCAATACAGAATAATCAAGAAAGTACGTATGCATCGCTGCCTCAAGAAATAAACTAGAGAAGTTTTCAAATCGCAATAGTCGGTCTTGGGGTAAAATCCATCTGAGAGTAATCTTGAGAATTTTTTCTACTTATACTGAAAAGGAAGATTTAATCTTTATTGTGGAGATATTTATGAATAAAACCAAAGTTCACCTCAGCATCATTCAAGAAACACTACTAATTCGCTCTGGGCTGGAGTTTGTGAGTTTCAGGCAGTATCCCCAATTATAGTAGATCCTAAATCATCTGAGATTATTGCAGCGTACCCGCTTCTCCTGTAGGAGACGCTACGCGAACGGGTTGCCGTAGGCATCGCCTTACCATTTTGATTAACCTGCTACTGCAAAATCTTCTCAAATAGGCTGTTGTTTATAAGGAATTATTGTCTACAACTGGTTACGCACTTACACAATAAAGGTATAAATAATGTTTTTATTTGGCATTGAGCATGAAGTTGCTTTCCTAAATAAAGAAGGAAAATTTGCTGATTTTTGCCACACCAAATTTGCTGATTTCAATCAAATTATTGAAAAGCTACCTACATACCCTAGCGACTATCCTCAACTGCGCGTCGGAGATGCAGGTATTAAGATGAAGAGATGGTACATTGAGGGATTTGAAAGATTTGCAGATTCCGACAAAGTGATAGACTGTCATGCTAAAGGTATTGAAATTAGAACGACTATACATTCTAATATTCAAGACGCTATTACTGAATTATCAGAAAGTTTTGACTTACTACGTAAAGTTGCTGCAAACTTTGGTTTCTCACCAGTTTTAGTCAGTTTTAATCCATACAATCCGGTTTTTGAACCTCATCCCCCATTAAACGATTACGAAATTAAAGAGCTACAGGCTTATCCTGACGAGCAAACTGCTAATATTCACATGGTGTCATACGGGCCAGATTTAAATATTTCAGTGGCAAATTTATCTACTGAAGATGTAATTGATGTTGGCAAAAAGTTAACTTATTATAGTCCCTACATAGTCCCTTTTAGTTATAGTTCACCCTTTTATAAGGGAGGTTTATGGGATGGTTTATCGGTACGAACATTTATCAGAACCGGAAAAAGACCAGCAGCTCTGGTTTTTATTCAGAAACAAGAACAACTGATTAATAGCATACCTTCCTTAACAAAAATCGCCCGCATTCCGGCGGAAGTGGGACGCATTGAATTTAAGGCTTGTGATAGCTGTGATGACTTTTCTATCTATGCAGCTTTACTGACATTATTAAAAGGTTTGGTGTTAGATGAAACCTTGCTGGGTAGAGCAACTGTACCCGATGCAGCATTACACCAACTTTCTGCAAAAGAAGGGTTTGACAACGAGGATATTTTTGGGAATGCGACAAAAGTCTTGCAAGCAGCCGAAGTTGCCTTGGGAGATGACGCAGATGTTCATTATTTAACGCCGTTAAAAGTAATGCTGGCAAAGCGAAAAACAAAATCCCATGAATTAATAGAAATGTTTCATCTTGTAAGTTCTATAGAAGAGGTAATAAGGCAGACTTATCAAGTTTAAAATAAATTGGGAATGGGGACTTTTAAGGGATGTTTGAAAAGTCCTCTTGTTGGTATCAAAAATTTTAGATCCCTCTAAATCTCCCGATAGATTGGGAGACTTTGATTCCGGTTCCCCCCTTTTTAAGGGGGGTAAGGGGGGATCTGAAAGTGCCTAAAGTCACAGCGAAACACTTTTCAAACATCCCTTAGAGGTTGTCTGCAATTGGTAAAAGTTGCGTCAAGCGCAGTGGCAATTTTTACAAAACCTCACTTGTAAGCGAAATACGATACCTACGCCTGTGCTGATTGCTTCACATCTTATAATAGGCATTGACTCTCCTTGTCCAAAAGGTCAATTTCTACCAAGTTGGTTGCAGAAACCAAACTATATTAAGTCGATATACCTAGAGACTGATTTTATTCCAACTAAAGATATAGGAAATTTCATTCTAGAGATTGATGCAGGCATTAGCATTTTCAAAGTACAAGTAGAAACAGAGAACCTTGAGAGAAGATTGTCAATAAAAAACGTAATGATTTTGCTAAAGAATTAAGGTGGTATTTGCTTATTATCCCTTAAATAGTTCGATGCAGAAATCCTAAGACAATTTCTTCGTCAGGTTCATTTGTAAAGAACTTTCAGATTGAAGCGTAGCTGGCTATTTTTATTATTACTCTTTACCAAGTAAGGTGTGATCTGCCGCTATTTCAGTCAAGTTCTGCGTTGTTAAAGCTGTTATCGAGGATTTCAAATGAAAATTATTGCTTCTGTTTTAAGTCCAGTACGCTTCCTAGTTGTGGCTTTTACTTGCGCCTTACTATTATTATCTAGTGCTTTTCCTGCTTTTGCGATCGATAGCTATCAAAGTCACCCTACCGAAGGTACTACACAACTGCTTGACATTCAGGCCAAAACTGACGAAGCCGGTAAAGCACCACCAATAGGATTGAGAAAGACTCAAAAAGAAACTAACGAAGGACTTAATGAGGTTCAGGGAGCTGCTGATATTGACAAGCAGAAGCGTCCAGAAAATTCCCAGAGTGCAACCTCAGTGGAAGAAAATATAAAGAATGCATTGGGGAAAATTACAGGTAAGAACTAAATTAATAGTTCTGGTAATTTTTCGGTAGTAATGGGTGATTGCGTAAAAGCAATGACCCATTACTAATTAGTACTGCTAACCTGGCAACTAAAATTTAATTATAAAAATATGTTCACTTTGAGCATTTATAGTGAAACTGGGTTTGCATAGTTTTGATTAAAGATATCTTAATTGATAATTATATTTAGTATCTTTTATTATTGTAGCCAAAAAAATCAATGAAGTTCGCTAATTACTAGAATATTGGCTTAATACTACCTATTAAGGCATAGGCATAGTAAAAAATTTAGTAATTAATTTCAGCCGACAATGTTACCTTTGGTTGATGTGGAATCTATCTGAAATTTGAGAAGTTAATAGATAAGTTTGCTTAGGGATGGAAAACAATGCGTTCGATAAACATTGGTTTGACTGAAGAACAGCGTCAAGGTGTAATTAATCTGTTAAATCAAGATTTGGCAGATGCTTATCTACTGTTGGTGAAAACCAAAAAGTATCACTGGGATGTCGTTGGGCCTCAGTTCCGCTCTTTGCACCAGCTTTGGGAAGAACACTACCAAACGCTGACTCTAAATATTGATGCTTTGGCAGAGCGGACTCGTGCTTTGGGCGGTTATCCAGTTGGCACAATGGAAGGATTTCTCAAGATTGCTAGCCTCAAAGAACATGCTGGTAATGTTCCCACAGCAACGGGGATGGTAGCTAATCTAGTGAATGATCACGAGCAAGTTATTCGGAACTTAAGAGACCATGTGGATCAGTCTGGTGACCAGTTCCACGATCAGGGAACTGCTGACTTTCTGACTGGACTGATGGAACAGCATGAGGAAATGGCTTGGATGTTACGTTCATTCATTGAAGGCGAAGCATTAGGCCCAGATGGTAGACAGCCAGCAGAAGGGGCTAAGACTCCTGTAGGTGTGTAGCTCATAACAACGTCTGAGTAGAGGATGATTGTCTGTGAAACCAATTAGAAGGAGGATTGATTTCTCCTTCTAATTGCTGTAAAAGGATTAATCTGCCTGCATCTACCTATTACCATATTCATTACAAAAATAAGATAATACAAACCAAACAGGGGTTTTTAAGTGCCAGAAGTATATAAAGCAGAACATACTATCTCTGCTGTATTTAAAGAACAGAAGCAAATTGATGATGTGATTCGGCGGTTATTAGACAGGGGTGTGCCTAGAGATCATATTTCGGTTATGGGTAGAAATTTCCAGTCCGAAACTAGAATTGCTGGCTTTATTAGTAAAAAAGATGTGATTGTGGGAGGTTTGAGAACAGGGGCAGTTTTTGGTTCCTTGTTTGGTTCCTTTCTCAGCTTGCTCACGGGTGTAGGCGTACTGTTTATTCCTTTTGTCGGCTCAATCGTGGCAGCAGGGCCTATTGGTACAGTGCTGTTAGGGGCTGCTAGTGGAGCGATCGCAGGTAGTGCAGGTGCTGGTTTAGTATCGGTTCTAACTACTTTGGGGATGCCAGAAGATAAAGCGACTATCTACCAAACCCGCTTACAAGCTGGCGAGTTCTTGGTGATGGCAGAAATACCGAGCGATCGCGCTGGCGAATTTCAATTGTTGCTCGAAAGTGCTGGTGGCGAAGAAATTCACACAATTGAAAAAACCTTTGCTCGCCCTTGTCCTGGACAGTGCAACAGTCCGCAAGACTTATCTCCTGAAGTTCGCGCTCATCTTTCTGATGAAGCTCAACACACCTTCATTGAGCGCTATAACACTGTTTTCAATGAAAAAAATGACGAGTTCACTGCTGAACAAGCCGCTTGGGAGTCTGTTCATGAGCAATATGATGAAGATGAAAACGGTGTTTGGTCAAAAGCTAAAATTAAAGCTTAAAGATTTCCAAAAAATAAATTATCCAATTTTATCGGGTGGGTAATCCTGCTAGGTTTTCTTTAGTTAAGGGCGGGCGAGATGCCCACCCTACAAGCAGATGAATACAAATACTCATGGGGACACGGCAATGCCCATTAGCGTCAACTTAACGTAAAAGCCATGTCCCGCAAGGAACTTCAGTTCCTTGCTAATAGCGAAAGTCATCTAAAGATGACTAAATAATCCAAAAAATCTTTAGTCTACTGAAGTAGAATTTAGCTAAAAGCCAAAGAACTTTAGTTCCAGGCGGGGAGTCAAGCCAAAAGTTTTGCTATTTCAAGGCTTTTGTTGACACTAATGGGCAATGGCGTGTCCCTACCTATAAAAATCGCTATATCTGCGGTTTTAAATCTTTATTAGGGCAATTTATAGCTACCAACACGCAGATTTAACTGACCTTGGCGCGGGTTCTGGCTGAATATAAATGCACCTTCTTCACTTTCCCCGCTAGATAAAAAGTCGATCTGTTGCTCTCCTGTTTCTGTAACTTTACCGTTAATTAATAACTCAGCCATAACTTGAACTGACTCGGCTGTGTCTCCTCCACTATTGACGACTTCAAAGGGAACATAAAATTGCCCATTAATTTCCCGAATTGTTTGTTTTTTACTGACAGAAAGGATGGGAGGTTGATTCTTTTCGTTCAGCCAAGTGTAGCCCACCAAACTCACAATGATTGCTAGGATAAGTGAGGCGACGCTGAATGTTACCCACTCAGCTATTGAGCGTGATGGTTGTTCTGTTTTAGTCATATTGTTAACCTTCCGGCTGCACCGCCAATAGTTGCAGGTAAGCCCAGCATCAAGGTATGATCTAACCACATTGTCCAAGGGTCGCTAAAAGTTAACTTTTGAAAGAACCACAGCATAAAAGCACTTGCTAGCAGTGATACTAAATAGGACATAATGGTTTCGCTTGATGGTCGTTGGAAAATTCCCTTTTGCTGTTTCCGCTTTTGCTGGTCAGAAAAGCCTGCCTGAAATACAATGCCATAAGAAATCAGCAAAGATGTGGCGATCATTGCCAACTGCCAAAGTGGCGAGGCTGCGGCTGCAAGCATAGGAATTTCATCTGTTGGAGCAATGTTAAATGCAATTATGGTCGCACCAATCAGGGTTCCACCCACATCGGCAAAGGTGGCTTGTAACTCATCCTCTTTGTTCTTGGTTGCGCTGTTTACCCGATCGCCTGCTTGTGCTTCTGCATTCGCATTTCTAGTATCTCCTAAAAGCTGGTTGGCTAATGCTACACCGAGAGTGAAAGGCACACTTTCAAAGATGATTTTACCTAAAGATTCCTTTAAGGAAGTTTCTGGCGTCAATTCTCGCAATAGTAGCAGCACAAAGGCACAGCAAGCTAGTCCGATCGCGATCGCTTCTATAGTATCCATTGCGGCTTGAGTAGTTAGCCAGCTATATCTGCGTTTCCGAAAGCCTTCTGTCTGATTCAGGAAGTAAACCACAATAAACATGAATGCGATCGCCATCATCATCAGTTGTGGCTTTACCAATGACCCAATCCACCAAACCTCCATTGTGTACAGTAAAGGTATACCAAATAAAAAACCTCCGCAAGCACCCCGAATGATGTCATTAATCTCACTCCTCCATAGATTTTTTTGACGTTTTGTTGTCACTCCTTTACTTTCCTTTTGTTGAAAATTTTTCTTTGACTTATACTCATTCTCTATGAAGATGCATATAGCAGTCCTAAATCCTTCGTGAAAAGTTAGATCCCCGGCTTCTCAAAGAAGTCGGGGATCTGAACACCGCAAATTTATAATATTTTCATATTTTTGAAGGAGGGTGTTCTGTCGCACCCCGTATCTATCTTAAGATACATAATCTACTAAATTCTTCTCTCGGCTGATGGAGGTCAAAAATAATACACTACTGTTAGTTTATGTAATAGCTGAATCAACTACAAGCTGGAAATAAAAACCATGAGCGCCGAAAAAAGAGTAGAAGCTACTGCAAAAAATATTGAAGGGAAAATTCAAGAGGTTGTGGGTGAAATAACCGGCAATCCACAAGATAAAGCTGAAGGAGAAACAAAGCAAGCCCAAGCCCAAGCAACTCACACTGTAGAAAACATTAAAGACGAACTTAAGAAAGCTTTAGATTAATTTAGTTTTTGCAGTGTAAATAGAAATACTAGACTAGCGATGATTCATGAGTCATAGTGTAATATTAATTACTCCACTTACTTTCAGAAAGTGGAGTTTTTGTGTCGGCTTCTTTTGAAATACGTTTAAGATGGGAAAATATCAAGAATCATTGGGAGGAATCAATCGTCATGACTGTTATTGTTGCAAAGTGGACGATTGACGAATATCACCGCATGATTGATGCTGGCATTTTGAGCGATCGCAAAGTTGAACTACTTAAGGGAGAGATTGTCGAAATGTCGCCGGAAGGGGAACCCCATGCTTATTGTAGTGATGAATCTGGTGAGTATCTAGCAAAGTTATTGGCTGAACGCGCCAAAATTCGTCATGCCAAGCCTATCACATTACCTAACGACTCGGAACCAGAGCCAGATATTGCCATTGTCCAACGTTTAGGACGCGAGTATCGACAGCATCATCCCTATCCA
Source organism: Nostoc sp. XA010 (assembly GCF_020829625.1). GTDB lineage: Bacteria > Cyanobacteriota > Cyanobacteriia > Cyanobacteriales > Nostocaceae > Nostoc. The sequence continues at coordinate 356,692 of NZ_JAIVFX010000002.1, forward strand.
GAAAATATTTTTTGGTTGATTGAGTATGCTAACTCCAGTTTAGAAAAAGATTTAGAGAGAAAAAGCAAAATCTACGCAGAAGCAGGTATTTTAGAATATTGGGTTGTCAATCTCAAGAAGCTACACCTAGTAGTGTTTCGAGAAATCTTAGACGGAGAGTATGCCACAAAACTGACATTGACTACGGGAACAATTCAACCTCTGGCATTTCCAGATATTTCTGTTGCAGTGGAACAGATTATTAACAGTTAAAGTATTTTAAATAAAAAGTCAAATTCCATGACTTTTACCAACTACCCAATTACGCCGGAAAAATCGGGCTAAAGCTGATTCTTCTAAGGATAGATAAATAGGGCGTCCGTGGGGACAGGTGCGAGGGTTGCGAGTGCGTTGCCAATTATCTAAAAGTGTCTGCATTTCTTGTTGATTCATAGGTGTACCATTACGAATGGCACTGCGACAAGCGACAGCTACTTGAGCTGTTTGTAAATCGCCTCCCCAACTAAGCTCTAAAATTGCTTCTGCACAGTCGTCTCGCTGTTGCAAAGGTGCAGGGATGTTTCGTACTGCCCAAAGTTGCTCGCCAAAGGGGTCTATTTCTAAACCGATGCGTTGCAGTTGCGATACTTGCGCTGGCGACAATTGATAAAGAATGATTGGCGGTTCGACGGGGACAAGTTGCCAATCATCACACAATTGCTCATACAAAACTCGCTCGTGGGCAATGTGCTGTTCCACTAACCACATACCACTTGGATGTTCCGCCACAATATAGGTGTTGCTAACTTGAGCGACAGCTTTTAAAGAGTTAGGAGTTGGGAGTGAGGAGTTAGGAGTTTTGGGATTTTCGTTAGGGTTTTGAGAATTGAAATTGTAGCTGCCTTTTGCTTCTGCGGCTTTGAGTAATTTACTAACTCGTGTTGTGTGGACAGCTTCTTTGAGATTGTTAGAAGAGATGCTGAGTGCTTGGTTAATTGCTTGAGTAATTTGCTCTTGCCAATAAATGATTTCGTTGAGGTAAATTTCTGTTTTTGCTGGATTGCGATTCCAGTTAATTTGATCGGGGGAAATGGCAAGATGTAGGAAACAAATTGGATAGCGATCGCGTGGTAATGTTCTGTGAAATGCTGATAATATTGTTTGCTCTAATTCTGGTGTCTTAACCATCCGTCCGTTGATGGCTACACGTACCCAATCTGGACGATGACGATGACAGCGATCGGGTAATCCTACCACTAAGTTTAGTGCGGAGTGGGGAGAGACGCGATTAATCGCGTCTGTACAAGAGTTTGGAGGGTTGGGTATTTCGAGTTTGACTTCTTGCAAATCACCTTGTCGCACTTGGGGTAAAATCTGCGGTAGCAGTTGCCCAGTTGTCGAAGCTGGAGAGATGGTGAACCATTGACGATCATTTTGCCAAATCTGCCAGGTGACGTGAGGATGACACATAGCGATTTGGTGAATTGTGGCTTGCACAGCTTTCATTTGCTGTGCTGCTGTGGGCAATCCCTGACGACGAGATGAGCAATTACCGAAAAGATGAGAAACTGTCACCACTGTACCAGGTGCGATCGCAGTTACTTCAACTTGCACAACTTCCCCGCCATTGCCATAGCTAATTCGCCATCCTAATTTTCCATCCACAGGACGACTCAAAATTTCTAAATCTGCCAAAGTTGTTAAGCTATGTAACGCCTCACCACGAAATCCTAAACTGTTAATTTTCCATAAATCGGCACTAGAGCGAATTTTACTCGTGCTGTGGGCTGTGGCTGCTTGTTGCAAATCATCTAGGTTCATTCCACAACCATTATCTGCAACGCGAATTCGCCATTGCTGCGGCCATAAAGAAACCACAATGCGCGTTGCACCTGCGTCTAGGGAATTTTCTACCAATTCCCGCACCACAGAAGCGAAACAGTCGATTACCTCACCAGCTGTAATGAGATATACAACTTCTGTTGGTAAAGCTTGAATAGTAGATGCCATAAATTATAGTTTATAGCTTCTGGGTGCAAGGGAAGCAGGGGAAGTGGGGGAAGAAATCAATTGAAAAATTAAAAATTAAATAATTGTACCCTTACAGGGAAGCAAGCTACACGCAGCGTCTCGTAGAGAAGAAAAAGACTGGGGGAGATGTAGGTTTAGCTTACCGTAGGCTGGGAGATAAGAAGGCGAATTTACGATAAATTTTTATTAATTGTCAACAAAACTCTATTAAACGGGGATTTTTGATAAATTACTGCTTTTTTGTATTGCACATTAGACTTATAACAAAAATCTGAATTAGCGAAAAGGAAACCACAGATAAACACCGATAAATTATCTGCGTATATCTGTGGTTTAATCCCTAAAAAGTTGACTTTTGCAAGATATTTACTGTGCATTACAGCTTTATCTACAGCATCAAAAAAACTCAGTGATTGCAACATTAATTAATATTGAATTATCTTACTTTCTGCTTACCTCTAGATAATGGTTAATTACTATCGCGTCAGAACTTTAGGTGGTTCAGGTTTCAGTAAACCGTTCAACAGGGATGCGGGACGTTGACTGTAAGGCCAAGCAAAAGCATGACGGAAAGCTGCATCCTGACAAGCTTGTAGTTGTGCAAAACTGATAATGTTGTAAGTCAAGAGATTCTCATACTCAAACGGTAGACGCACATTGTGCAATCCAGCATTATCAGTACAGATAGCAATATCTACCCCAGCTTCAAAACAACGGTCAAAAACTAATTTGAGTTGACGGATATCCTGCAAAGTACCAGTTTTCAAGTAAGTTGTGGGGCAAACCTCTAAACACTGTCCGCGTTTAGCTACATCATTAAGTAACTCTGGATACAGTAGGGGAATTTGGATGCCGTGACCGATTCGCATGAGATAGGGTAACAGTTCAGGGTAACAGCCGGCAGTGGTTTCATATAGATGCCCGGTGGTTTTAACGCCCTGCGATCGCGCATAATCATATAAGCTAATCCATTCTTCTAAGCGATCGGCATAATAACTATCACCCCCCGCTACATCTACTGCACAGACATACTGCTTATTTTGCGCCGCCAAATCAACAATCGCCTTGTTCACCTCATAAGGTAGGCGCGTGTGCATACAGAGAATTTGGCTAGTAACAATCGGATATTCTGGCTGATGGCTAGCAAGCCCTACTACTTGCACGATTTCTGCCATCTTGTCAATTCTTTCGGATTGACTCAGATGCTCAGGTGTCCGTAAATAGGGAGTGTAGCGCAGCTCTAGATAAGCCAAATTTTCAAAAATGTAAGCACCCCGCACCAACCGATAGATAAAGTAAGGCAAAGTTTCCACAGTTTGCACACTTTCTACCAGGGTGTGTAATTCTAGATACTCATCCAGGGTGTTGCGTGGACGGGTGTAAAAATCTTCAAATTGTGAATAATCATCAAAGCGGGAAATCAACTCCGAAGAATGTCGCTCGAAATATCGCCATAGAACTCTTGGTACGACCGAGCCGCCTAGATGTCTATGTAATTCAGCATATAAAGTCATAGTGGTATTTTTATGTAAAAATTTCATTAATTGTAACAAAAACATAGAAGGAAAAAATTTGGACTCGAAAAAATTAGCTCCAGAGAAATTGGAGCAGAGGTTTCCCACCATTTGGATTTTTCAGATGAGGCTTCCGGCTTAGAGGCTGCGCGAAGGTCGGGATTTTATCCTTATTTTCTGAAAATCCAGCATTTATATAGCGTTTTGAGCATAAATCAACTTGACATCATTAAGATTAAATTGATAAGATTAAAAACTTTAATTTTTTGTGTTATACTTAAAGAAACATTGCTATTGTTAAAGAAAGTGGAATATAACAATATATTTTTCCTTTAACGAAGCAAATTCCTGGCAAGGTTGGTATTAATTGAAAATTCAAGCGTTGGAAGTCAAGGCTGGCGATCGCATTATTGCTTACTGCAACAACAAAATGCAAACCTGCAAGGTAAAACGCATTTTAGATCCCGGTCAAGCTAATATTACACTATCAGTATTTACATCTGAGAATTATCGCGGTTGCTCAGTTTCATCTATAGTCCGCTTTCAGAGCAACGCCTTGGTTGATTTGGTAAGTTAAAAATCAAGTAAATATTCAATCTCAAAAATATCTCTAACTATTGTCCAGCCTCAAGCTGGATATAGTTATTTTAAAGGTGCGATGCCTGGGTTGGGCTACGGCTATGCACAGACAAATCAATTAATTGTGGCTGGATGATTTTCCAGAAAAACGCCTTCACACTATAGTAGTGCAGGCGAAGTTTTTTGAACAAACTGATATTATGTTCATGCGCCGCCAAGAAATGCGAGAACTAGGCACAAAGTGATTAGCATTGTGCTTAGTTTCTAGTAGTTTGTCAAATTTAAATTGATGGGTAAGCAAGTTCGTAGTAAAGACTTTAGTCCTTAATTCCCTTGCAACCACTCATCTAAGCGAGACATTTCCACCGCACGGTTCAACAGCAATCCATTCGCCCCATTTGAGCCTAGAGCACCAATTCAGTAATCTTGGAAGAACCTCTCCCTGGCTTGAACTAAAGTTCAAGCCTGTCCCTCTCCGAGTCGGAGAGGGACGGTTTTGCGTAGTAAAAGTAGGGAGAGGTCTTTTCTTTACGCATAATTTAGACGGACACCATCTGACTCGTCGAACTTATGTTCCAACTTAGTAGGGTGAAGAGCGATCGCTCCTAAGCAAATTCACAATAAGTAAAAAAAGTCAAACAAAAATTCTGTTGCTTATCGCTTGAGCATTGTGGCGATAAGCAACAGAAAGCTTTGGCTATCTTTTTCGATTTTAGAGCGATGTCTACGACGGGTGGTTCCTGAGCGCATACGCCTACGCACTGCTAAATTTAGGCATGGTGTAGGCTCAAACTCTTGTGAGTCCTTGTGTCAAGCCTAATTGAGATGATCTTACCGTGGCAAAGCAATGCCTACGGCGAGCTTCTCTACGTTCGCGCAGCGTGTCGCAGACAGACGCTCCGCGTAGCTTGCTTCCACGAAGTGGTACGCTAACGCATTACTAAGATTACCCTCCAATTGATGGCTTTTGTTAGTTCTTTTTCACATCACGAGCCATATTGAGAAAGTAGTCGTCAACTTTGGCATTAGGACGACGGCGAGTAGTAGCGGAAACTTTAGGAGTGTTATCCTGATTCGTTTCAATTTGCTCTTTTGCAGAAGCTTGTTTCATACCTTGCTGCTGATCAGATTCCAAGAAATAACCAGAGCTATTGAATCCAAACAGGTTGCCAAAAAAACCAAAGAAATTTCCGAAAAAATTGGAAACACTTTGGAATAAAACACCAAACAAGCCTTGAATCCGAATGAACAAGTTCCGAACAATTTGAGTTAGACGAAACATAACAGCACCCCCTATGATTGCCTATTATCATTGTGACTTAATTCCAATAAGAGGAATGGTGTTATGCAAAAAATCTACCAGCCATAGGCGTGATACCATTTTGGATTGTGGATTTTAGATTTTGGATTGGAAACCGCTTAGTGTATCTGGGTTTTCTCTGTCCATCTGTCGTAATCATTTTAAAATTGGTATGAGAGCAGCGAAAATACAGCAGATTTAAAGTTGGTGAGGTAGACAAGCTAAGTCTTTTACCCAGGTATACAGCGTGTTTTACTCCTGAATTCTGATATTACAGGTTACATTTGAAACATTTATACTTGGCACTACTAACCCGATAACTGCGTCAACTATCTTGCAGCTAAATTACTGTATCAGTTTTCCTGGTGGAGCAATTTAATGTTGATATGGAATGAAATATAACCAATTAACCTCATTTAGTAAGCAGAAGTAATGGCAACTCAGTTCTGGGAAAAAAGCATAAAAATTAATGCTACTTTAACTAACTTACTATTTAAGCCTGTGCGTAGAGGCTTACTCTTATGTCGTAGCAAGCTACGTAAAGCGTCTGGTATTGCGCCTAGTCGCCTCATTAATCAAGGTTGGTGGCTTTTAAGGAAGCGTCTGCTGCCATTATTATGTCTGATATCATTCGTTGCGGTATTACTACTTAACACTTTTGCCCCTAGCGTTGCTCAACTACCTACTCAACCTCGTCAGGAAATTCGGGGGGTGTGGCTGAGTGGTAACGATTTTAGCGTTTTCAGAAATCGCTCAAAGGTACAAGCAGCCATGAGCCAACTGCGGCAGTTAAACTTTAACACTGTTTATCCAGTAGTGTGGAACGATGGCTATACACATTACCCCAGTGCCATCATGCAAAAAATGGGTATTCCTTTCTTCTTCAAGGGAACAGATGGACAAGATGTGATTGCAGACATTATCAGCCAAGCCCGCAGAGAAGGGTTACTAGCAATTCCCTGGTTTGAATTTGGTTTCATGGTTCCCCTAACTTCGGAACTTGCATCTCAGCATCCAGATTGGCTGACACAAAAGCGGGATGGGACTCAAACTTCAATTAGTGCTGCGGGTGAAGTAGCGTGGTTGAATCCGTTCCACCCGGAAGTGCAAAAGTTTATCACCGAACTGGTGATGGAAGTCATTACTCAATACGATGCTGATGGCGTTCAATTTGACGACCATACGAGTTTACCTGTAGATTTTGGTTACGATAAATACACAATTAGTCTATATACTCAAGAAACTGGCAATCCTCCCCCGCCCAATCCTCAAGCCCAAGCATGGATAAAATGGCGGGCAGATAAAATCAGCACATTCATGGTAGACCTCTACCAAACCGTGAAAGCCAGAAAACCGAATGCCATCTTCTCAGTTTCTCCTAATTATTATGATTTCGCCTACAAGCTGCAACTGCAAGACTGGCTCAACTGGGTACGGTTGGGTATTGTCGATGAGTTAGTCATGCAGGTGTACCGTAATGATTTAGAAAGTTTTATTGCTCAAATTACCCGCCCAGAAATTTTAGAAACACAAAAAGTCATCCAAACTGGTATCGGTATTATGGCGGGATTGCGAAATCGCCCAGTTTCCATGCCACAAATTCAATCCCAGGTAAAAGCAGCGCAACAACGCGGTTTAGGTAGCGGCTTTTTCTACTACGAAAGCCTTTGGGATATCGCACCTGAACCAGCTGCGGAACGACAGTCAGCATTTGCGGCTCTTTTCCCAAACCCAGCGTTGCGCGACATCTCTCAAAATACACCACGCAAGCCAAGTTTTGATACTATATCCCTACCTTTATACACAAAACCTTCCCTCGGTCAACGGGTTCGCGGCTATTTCCTAGAAATGGCGATCGCAGGTGGTAAACCAAAGCGTATCTTATTAGATACAGGGTCAGCAGGGCTGCGAGTTCCCAAAGAGTTTTTAGGCAATGCCCCTATCCGCAGAACTGGACAAAATATCAAGGAGGTATTAAGTGATGGTACTATCTTGGAGGGAGAATTAGTTTATACTAACATCCGATTTGGTTTGCTTCCCGCCGCAGAACCCGTTCCGGTACAGATTGTTACTAGTCGCCAATGTACTGCCCAAAAGCCTAATTGTTCAGCAAAGAGTGGTGTGCCATTTTCCGGTATTATCGGTGTCAACTATTTTGAAAAGTCACTTCTCTATAATCCGTTGAGAAAATTACCAGGCAATCTGAGTAACGGATTTATCGTAGTTGGAAATGGCGGTAGTAACAAAAATGGCAGCCTAATTCTCGGTTTAACTGCTGACAATCAAGCAGGTTTCAAAATGGCTGCTTGGACTAAGCAAAGCGAAATTAATGGTGTAACTGGTAATAGATGGGATTCTCGATTGAGCAAAGTTTGTTTAACTCTTGCTGGGAGTTCTGCTAAAAATTCTTGTAATGGCACAATGATTGCTGATACTGGAACTATTAATGGTTTGACTGAATTTAAGTCAGCTTCCACAGCAGGTAAACTCAAACCAGGAGTATTGCGCTCAACAAATGCTTTGAAAGTAGCAATTAATGGCATTTTTGATTACAGCCTGACACCAGGAACCCGCGATGGATTTAATCGCTGGAATTTAAGTATCTCACCACAGGCAGAACTTCCTATATTAGTAAATACTGGCATTGCATTTTTTGATAAATACGATGTCCTCTTTGACCAAGTTAATGGAAGACAGGGTTTTCGCAGTCGGCGGTAAAAGGGAAGTAAAAACTTGCTCTCTCAGAAATAATGATACAAAGCACTGTTGTCTATCAAGGGAAGTTCGAGAGGTTTAAACAGGTTATTATTATAACTTCTGCCCTGCGTAAATCGATCGCACTTCGCCGTTACGGCGGATAACAGCTTCACCATTACTCACCTCTACTAATGTCCAACCGCTTGAGCCGATACTTTCACCCATATTGATGCGGCGAGTCACGCCATCAATTTTAAATAAAGCGGCAGACTTATTGCCTAACTCTAGTAATCCTTCTAAGGTATTACTCGGAGCAGTTGCGATCGCAACTGCCGGATATACTTGTTCTTGGGTAATAGTAGGTTCGGACTCTGGGGCTAGTGCTGCACGTAATGGAACTACTGGTAATGCAGGCAGAGGGCTGGGTGTTTGTCGCACGGTAATCGGTGCAGTTTTCGCAGCTACAGGTTTAAGTTCGGCTCTTACAGCCGCAGCTAACATGTTGACAGTTACTGGTTTGGCGGCTTGTCGCACCGTATTCAGGGCACTTTTCACAACATTCGGTTGAGATCCTTGTAACGCACTCGCAACTCGTGGTAAAAGTGTGGGAGTCCCAGGAATAGCCGGCAGCGCGTAGCGCATTGGCGACGGCGCTTGATAAACGGGAACGTAGATGCGCTCAACAACGCTTCCAGAACGGTTGGGGACTAGTGGTGTGTTGTTAGCTAAAAGTGGAAGTGATGGTAAATTACCAGTTGTTTGCCTGTTACCAAAGGCTACTTGGTTAGTATTTGCCTGACTAGAAAATCCTGAACTGACAGATTTTTGATTGGGAGTTGCTCCTTGTTTATCTATAACTGCCAGCGATTGGAGCATGTAGTCAACCAAATCTGCCTCTATTTCTACTTTTGTTGGCAACTGTGACTGCGGTTGCGGCACTAGAACAGCTGGCAGGGTCAAGTTGTTATTTAACAGATATACAACTCCAGACTGTACCAAGTAGATAGTACCAGCGATCGCCACGCCTAAAGTTGTTCCCACCATCAGCAGGTTGCCCAAATTCCGACTACTTTTCTGACGCTTTCTACTAACTCTTTTTACGGTGGCGGTGTCAAATACAACGGTACTCAAGTGTTTGTGGTTATCTTGAGCAACTGACTGTACTGGTTGGTTCACCGTGTTCGGTATAATCTGCGGTATCGTGACTCTTTGCAGCACGTTTTCTGGAGGTGACTGGCGTTGAGGTTGGGGAGAAACCCCAGCAACAGACTGGTTCGATTTGTTCTGCCTACTGTGCCTAACGGTTTGAGAAAGCAGATTACCACTAACATCCAGAATGGAGTCGATATCGGCAAAGAGTTCATCCATTAGACCATCAGCATAGTTTTCTATCGACCAAGGCTCGTTGGCGATTAAGTCTTCTGATGGTTCCGGTACTATGAGACGGGTGCTGGCTTCTTGTAACATAGACTTTCTGGGTTGTTGCTAGGACGAGGAAACGCCGCGCCTACTGCCTGGGAATTAGGATTACAGATAAAATATCCAATCTGCCGTCTGATTGAGACGAGTTGGTTGAGCGTTGGTATTAAAGTCAACTTTAATCTGGGGATTGTTGATGATGCCACTACTAATAGTTATGTCATCTATCATACCAATCCCCCTCCCTACTACTATACTCAGTCTTTATCAAGTTTGTGTTAAGCTAACGCTGGAAATGCTGACTGGCTCTTGTTTCTACGCAATTCTAAATATAATAATAAAGCGTTAACATCGGCTGGGTTTACACCACCAATACGTGCAGCTTGACCAAGAGTGAGTGGTTTTACGTGAGTTAGCTTTTCCCGTGCCTCTTTAGAAAGGGTATCAATTGTTGTATAGTCTAAATCCGCAGGTAACTGGCGGTGCGCTTGGCGGGCAATTTGGTCAATCTGATTTTGTTGCCTAGCGAGATAGCCAGAATACTTGATGTCAATTTCTGCGCCTTCTTTCTCAGCGCGGTTGAGATTGGTGTTTCCCAGCCCGAACCTGTCGAGGTCAACGTAATGAAATCCGGGACGGCGCAGCAAGTCATTGAGGGTAATTGAACCTTTAATTAATTGCTGGGTATTAGATGCGATCGCTATTCCTATTTCATCATGTTCTTTGACTCGTGTGGCTTGCAATCTTTGCTTTTCTGTGGTAATATTGGCTTGCTTTTGGGTAAATAGATCCCAACGGCGATCGTCAATTAAACCAATTTCCCGTCCCAAGGGTGTCAGGCGTTGGTCGGCATTATCAGAACGCAATATCAATCGGTACTCAGACCTACTGGTGAGCATCCGGTAAGGTTCGCGCAGGTCTTTTGTACACAAGTCATCAACTAGCGTCCCAATGTAACTTTGCTCGCGGGCAAAGACAATCATTTCTTGAGAGCGAACAAATCGAGCTGCGTTAATTCCCGCTACAAGCCCTTGAGCAGCAGCTTCTTCATAACCTGTGGTGCCGTTAATCTGCCCAGCACAAAACAATCCAGCAATCTTCTTAGTCATCAGTGTGGGGTAACACTGAGTTGCAGGTAAATAGTCATATTCCACAGCATACGCTGGACGCAGCATCACACATTTTTCCAAACCGGGGAGAGTCCGTAACATTTGCAGTTGCAAATTTTCTGGTAATCCTGTGGAAAACCCTTGGATATAAAGTTCGGGTATATCCCGTCCTTCTGGTTCAATAAAAATTTGGTGGCTTTCCTTATCGGCAAAGCGGACAATTTTATCTTCAATACTGGGACAATAACGCGGCCCTTTCGCTTCCACCCAACCGCCATAAACTGGCGACAGGTGCAAATTTTCCTGAATTAGGCGATGGGTTTCGGCGGTTGTGCGGGTGATGTAGCAAGGCATCTGTTCCCGTTCTACCCACGCCTCTGGGTCAAAGCTAAACCAGCGTACATCTTCATCGCCTGGCTGGATGAGCATTTTACTATAATCTACCGATCGCTTGTCTACCCGGGCTGGGGTTCCAGTTTTGAGCCTTCCAGTTTCAAATCCCAGGCGATTTAGGGTTTGTGTCAATCCTTCAGCCGCAAATTCTCCTGCACGTCCGGCTGGCATTGATTTGTTACCAACCCAAATTTTACCCCCCAGGAAAGTGCCAGTTGTCAAGATGACTGCTTTACACTGGAACCCGACACCAAAATAAGTTTCAACGCCGATAACTTCACCGTTAGCGCCCAGCACTAAGTCTGTTGTCATACTTTCGCGGATTGTCAAGTTTTCTTGGTTCTCGACAATATTCTTCATCACTGCTGCATATTCGCGCTTATCTGTCTGGGCGCGTAATGCCCAAACAGCAGGCCCCCGTGAAGAGTTGAGGATACGTTTTTGTAGGTAGGTGCGGTCTGCTACTTTACCAATTTCTCCGCCGAGTGCATCTACCTCATGAGTCAACTGAGATTTAGCCGGGCCACCCACTGCTGGGTTACAAGGTTGCCAAGCGATTCTATCCAAGTTGAGCGTCAATAGCAGGGTACGACAACCGAGGCGTGCAGAGGCGAGAGCTGCTTCGCAACCGGAGTGACCTGCACCGACGACTATGACATCAAAAGCGTCTTGGAATTCAACGGAATTGTGCATGGTCATACTTACAGGATCAGCAAGCTTAGAGTTCTTTTCAATTTTAACTGTTCCAGTGGTTTCATGGATGTAACTTTCTGATAAAAAAGTTATCAAAATTACTAGTACTAAATTAAAGACAAGTTTCTTTTTTTTAACTTGAGCGATAAGTCAAAAATATAATGTTTTTAAAATTTGTGACAACCTTCCGGGTTGTTTATAAAAACTATTGTTCACATATTTAGCTATTAGCACTCATTTAATTGAGTGCTGGTAGATGTTAGATATGTTTGAACCTATAGTTTAATTTCAATGAATAATTTTTGCTTTTAAGTTATTAGCAAAAAATATTTTACAAAAGTTTATTAATTTTATTTTTTAACCAATTCAGCAACTATTTATAAATGAAGCTTACCATTACGAAAACAAAAAATATTACTAGAGACATCAGAAAAGCCACTTTCATCAGTATAGTTATTTTGATGATTTTTGTATTAGTAGCTAGTAATGAGATTACCCATCAGAAAGTTGCTATAACCGCCCAACCATTAAACGGATGCTTGAGTACTGATTCGTTACCTTGTACAGATATCTTTAAAAAGACGACATCAGAACCATTTCTTCCCGATCCAAAATTAAATGCTCAACAGCGTTTCTTATCTGCGATCGCTAGGAAATTACCTACAGTTCCCCAGCCTGGTACTTATGAATATATTTTGCTGCGAAACTATGGCGCAGTCTTTGTAAATCAAGATGTCGGAATTAAACTACCGCAAAAAAATATTTTTGCTAATGAACAAGAAACCCAAGAATTTCAAGGTAGTTTAACAATGAGTCATGTTGAGGGCACTAAGGATTGTTATTTACAAAAATCGGCGGCTGATGCTTTAAATAAAGCGCGAATCCAGCAACAGATACCACTAAAATCTGGTTATGGTTCTGGTGATTGTACTCGCACTTTCAATACGAATTTAAGATTTTGGCACAAATATGCTAACAATCAGGTTTTGGCAAAAGTTCAACAGGGCCAAGAAACAAAAGTTCTCGGTTTAGTTGCACCTCCTGGAACTTCACAACATCTTTGGGGATTAGCAATTGATTTACGCGTAAGTAGTAAAGAACAAAGAAAAGCTCTTAATCAAAATGGTTGGTTTCAAACTGTACAAAATGACGTTCCACATTGGACTTATGTGGGTTTAACTGAAGAGAATTTACCTCTGTTTGGTTTTAACAAACAAGTCGTCCAAGGTATTACTTATTGGATTACACCACTTTAATTGTTAGATAGCTTGAAAACTTGGGAATACTAAACTTAAATGTGTATTGTCAGAGATTTAGCTATGCCAAACGAAGCTGCTAACCAAGAGCAAGCCTTCCTGATTGAATTATTAAGAGCAACTTATCAAAATCAGGAAGTATATCCAATTCTGCAACAGAATTTAAGCAAACTCAATGATAACTTAGCTTTCATATTGCGGAAATGGGTAAGCGATCGCTTTGCTAAAGAACCTGCCATTGCTATTAATTTAGCCAGAGTTATTATCCAACTAAGCACAATTATTCAAGGGTTTGAACAAGGTAGCCTTGCAAGTAATTTGGAAATTGCAATTGCAGGTTATGAAACAGTTTTGCAAGTGTGTACCCGTGAGGCTTTCCCTAAAGAATGGGATGTCGTCCAGCAAGCTTTGGTAACAGCTTATCAGCAACGCCAGCAAATTCTTTCCAGAACCATTGGGGAACTTCGAGAGCAGACTATTCAAACCCAGACTCAAATCAATACATTAACTGAGCAATTACAAGAAGAATTACAACAAGCAAAGCAGCAAGTCAATGACTTAAAAACAACAATTACACAGTTAAAACAGGAAGAAGGTAATTCTGAATCAAAAATAGAGATAACATCTTTAATAGCTGAGTTTAAAGAGTTAAAGCAACGTCAGGATCGTGTAGAGCAGTTTACTACAGTTAACATTTCACCTAAAACTGAGCAGTTCAACACAGCTATTTTTTATGATATTGAAAACTTAACAATGGGTAGAAACAACCCTAACTTAAAATTTTCTCTAAAAGACATTCAAACAAATTTGGAAAACACTACCCTAGTTAATAAAATAGCTATCCAATGCGCTTATGCTGACTGGAGTGATTTTCGATTAAGACCGCTCAAGAATGAAATTCAAGAACTTGGCATAGAAGCAATTCAAATTTTTGATTATAGTCACAAACGGAATGCAGCAGATATGCAACTAGCCATTGATATCATGGAATTAGCCCAAAGCCGTCCTACACTGCAAGTTTTCGTTATTGTATCAGGTGATGGTGCATTTGCCGCTTTAGCTAAAAAGCTTCATGAATATGGAAAGACTGTAATTGGATGTGCTTATGAAGGACAAATTAATCGTATTCTCAAGTCTGTTTGTGATTGCTTTATACCTATACCTGATCCCCAAGGAAAAATAGAGGATATTCCAATTAATGAAGTAACTAGAGAGAGTTTTTTAAATGATACTATTTTAGTAGTAACTAATAAAGTTTTGCAGGATTTAAAGAATAATTTTGAGCAATTAAGTCAGCTTAAAGAAGGTGGTATTCTTCTGCCTAAGATTCACACAATATTGAAACATAATATCCCAAATTTTGACCAAGAAAGAGAAAAACATGGTTATAGGTTGTTGAAATTTTTGTTAAAGAAAGCCATTGAAGGAACAGATATTTGTCTATCGAGTGATAACAATAAATTAATTTTGAGAGAAACGTTAACTTTAGGCTCTAATGGCTCATCAAATAAAACTTTAAATTGTGGTAGCCCTTATTTAAGGGCTAGAGTACTTACTACAAACTCCGTTAACCTGTCATAATCCCGTTTAGCAGACTACTAGTACAGCACGACCACAATTAGACAGGCTTACCCTGAGTATAGGACTCATATTTGATTTTTGAAATATACGTAGGGTGTGTTATACCGTAGGCTAACGCACCAAAATCATAATTAAATAGATTGAATAAATTTAAAAATAAAGATCCAGTTAGTCTTTACAAAAAGTACAGGTAGTTTGGCAAATAAAACTTTTTTATCTTTAGCTCCGTTCTTCAACTCTTGCAAAAACTACTTTTACAAGAGTTGAAGAAAGAGTATCCTAACGACTGTTATTCATTAACAATCGTAAAGCCTTCATAATCAACGACTCCACTCACAGCATTTGGTAAATTAACGTTACCAAGTAAGGTGGCGGTTGCAAAGCCAGCACCATTAGCACCACCAGCACTACCTAAACCTAGACCTGATGCAGCAAGTTCATCTTGGTAGCCTGTGATCTCATACACAGCGCCAGTTTCCGCCCAACCGATCAATCTTTGAGAACCCAAGTTAGTAAATGACAACCCAGAATCTGCGTTGAGATTCAAAGCTTGCCCTGAAGCAGTTCTCAGCGCAATCGGCGCAGATAGCTGACCAGTGAGCAAATCGACTTTGTAAAGCTGGTTCCCATCTCCATCATTAGTCCTGAAATCGCTAGCAAGAGCGCGAGTATTACCAGGATTGAGATTGTCGATAGCTAATCCATCGGCAAATTGAGAGTTGGTAGGTTGAGTTCCTTGTCTTTGTGCAGCAGTAGTAGCTGGGCCAAAGTTGTCTACAAGGCTAATAACTCCAGGGGTAGCTGTAGTAATTCTATAAAGAGAGCTTCCTACTGGCCCATTTGCGGGATTCGGATTCCCTGAAATGTTGTATAAAGCACTACGATTAAAGTCAGCACCTGACTCAAATCCAAAACGACGGTCAGATCCTGTACGAGTTGGTGAGGTCGTGGCTGGAGCAAAAGGCTGATCTACATTATTAACGACAGTAACAGTTGGATCAATTGGTGTTGTAGCACCAGTGACCCGTGCTTCGTTAACTGCACCTACCCTTCCGGTAATGGGGTTAGTTCCCAAACCTTCTAGATCGGCGGTAGTAGCATTAGCTGCAAGATTGACTGTACCTACTCTTGTAGGAGTAATAGAACCTCCAGGCCCCGAAGGGATCAAAAAGCGGTAAACGTCAAGTTGCTTGCCATTACTAGCGTTGCCGTCACTATCCTCTCCAATGGTATAGCCGTAAAGAGCCATGAGAATTTTCTCCTTGTTGAAACCTGTTAACCTTTTGGGAACATTCCAAATATGCAGTATTTCAAATGTGCAAATTTGTATGTGGCTAAAAGTCTTTAACGACACAAACAAAGCTAACATTTGCAGGCTAAAAGTTAAACCTAGTCTGCATTATTTTAACTTTGCTTATATAGCCTATAACCTTGCCAAATTGAAACACTACTAAACCTTTGACTGTAAACAGGTAAGGACAACTTAACTCAATACTGTTATAGTTACTATTTGCTCAACGAATAAAGAGAAAAGAGTATTTGATTTGCCAATTTAAAGTCAAAGTTTAAGGTTAAAAAAACTGTATTTGGAATTATCTTAGTAAGACTATATTTGAGTAATGTTAAGATTTCATAATATTTCGGTTAAATCTAATAGTTACTAATTTATTTTATATACTGATGTAAGCATAACTCGACTGTTTTAATAGCTATTAAACGATTTAATCTTCGCAGGCGATCGCTATTGGTCTTAAAAATTACGCATTGGCAGGAAATACCAAAAATAGATGTTTTAAAAATACATCTGTCTTAGGGATAATTTATTAATTACCCGTACAGTGCGGGTGTATTTACCATCAAAAAATGGCCAATAAAAGCCTCAAAAAACCAAACCTATTTTAGTAAATGCTTACCATCATTAATTTCTACAGTGCGTAAGTCTTAGTCCTATTCACTTGAAAGTACCTTTAACAAAAAGATTAAAGGGCAAAGGTAAAAATAAAATCTCATCTCTTTTCCTTTGCCCTTTAACCGATTCTGCAAGAACTCTGACGTAGTTATCCAGAAGCTAACAGAAATTGGTGCTTAACATTTTACTGGCGATGCCTACGGCGGCAAGCTACGCAATCCAATTTCTTTTTGTAATGTTTTATTTGTGGAAAACCTTTGCGCTTTGATACTTCTGCTCCTAATCTATGGGCGACAGTGGAACAAGGCTACCTTGAAGTAGCTCTCAAGGAAGGATTGGGTGAGTTTAACGGCAGTGGCTATTTTACCCTGAGCGTTAGCCCCTAGCTTAATTTTCCAGACTGCACAGTTATTTTTGCCCTGCTGCATTAATATGTCAAAATAAAAATACCCGATACATCAAGGTGAGCGATCGCTCCAAAAGCTAGATTAAAGGATTGACCTGAGCAATGGCAGACCCAACCAATCACAATCAAGCGGGAGAAGTAGCTCCCAGCACAGTTGACCAGCAAGCTCCCAGTGTGGCTGAAGAACACGCTCCTAGTACAGACTCACCGGAAGCTACAGACCTTCCTACTGCTAACGCACCAGATCCTAAAGCTGCAAACCCCGAAGATAACCCTAATGCTGCTAAACCAGCTGCTGCATCACCCAAGCGAGAAAAACCCGCCGCAGCCGCAACCGGAGAAAAACCCGCAGCCGCAGCTAAAGCCGCCAAAAAGGAAAAAGCCCCATCTGTTGAAGATAAGCCATTTGTCGAGTTCATCGAGCAAGACTACTTGCCAGCTTTACAAAAAGCGATCGCTCAAGAAGGTGTGAAAGATTTACAGGTGTCTTTTGCCAAGCAAAAAGTTCCAATCACTGGCTTTGAATCCGCCGAAGAATGCTGGCAAATTATCGGCAGTTGGAAACAAACTGGTCTACATCAGTTTAATCTGTATTTCCCAGAAGAAGATATTCAAGGGAAAAAGGGATTTTCCTGTAATGAAGGCAAAAAACCTAGCACTCTTGAGTCATTCTTAATCGATGAGCGCAAAATTACCCTCGATTTGTTGGTATATGGCTTAGTTCAGCGCTTAAATGGTCAAAAGTGGTTAGGTATAAATTAGTCATTAGTCATTAGTCATTAGTCATTGGTTTTTTTAACAAAAGACAAAGGACAAATGACAAAGGACAATTTAAAGTTCATGGAAATGGTAGATAACGGCTCCAGTATTGGGGTCGTTATCTATTTTCACGTAACCTGATTTGTACATCTCATTGAGAGTAGCTTCCACTTCAGCAAAGCTAGCTCCCGTGAACTTCACGCCTTGAGTAACAGTTAAAATACCACCTTTGTTTTCTGCCGCTTCGATCAGTTTAATCATCAGTTGGTTGCCTGTTGGGCGGTGGACTTGAGAGGCAACTACTGCTTGATTTAACGGCACACCGAAGGGAGATACACCTGCTTTTAGTCTCAGCTTGTGTTCGTAGTTGTTAACCATATCGGTGATGAAGAACAAATCCACGATCTGCCCTATACCAAACACACCACCAGTCAACAGCCACAACAAACCAGTCCCAATCTTGCCATTGTAGAAACGGTGCAATCCTCCCATCCCGATAAATCCGACTGCACACAAGATATAAGAGACAAGAAGTCGGTCTTTATGCTGATTGTTTTCAAGATTCATCTTGCTTTTCAACCCTTTGGATTTGCTCTTGTTGTCTAAGATGGGTTTTCCATGTTGTAGTAACAACTACAGAAAATTACTGAGATAGTAGTGCTTTAAGACTACAATAAGTGCGTGCTATTCCACTTGTTTGAAACAGTGCTAATCACTGAATACGTTTATTTGACTACTAATCCACGATTCTTGGTTCCGTAAATATTGAATGATTGTTGCAACTCTTAATCTTTTGCTTACAAATTTCTAACCCGCACCTTGGTAGACTGAACTTTATACAATTGGATTATTGTCGGCTGTTACGCCTTAACAGAGCTTTACCCTTGGCTTTCTGGTGAGGCAGTCCGATCTTCTCCCAAAGGGAAAGGCTAGCGCCAACGGGGTTTCCCCCATGAGGAACTGTCGTTAGCGTAGCGGTAGCAACTGTGCGTAGCGTCACCCGAAGGGTTTACTTAAGATAATAAAGACGAAAGAGCAATCAAGACATGGTAGATTCCCTCAAAAAACCAGGCTTTGAAGAAATCCGGCCAGGGATTAAAGTCCCGGCAAAAGAAACCCTATTAACACCTCGGTTTTATACTACCGATTTTGATGAAATGGCGCGGATGGATATCTCCGTCAATGAAGACGAGTTACAAGCCATTCTCGAAGAGTTCCGCACCGACTACAACCGCCATCACTTTGTTCGGGATGCCGAGTTTGAACAATCCTGGGATCATATTGACGGGGAAACTCGTCGGTTGTTCGTTGAGTTTCTAGAACGCTCGTGTACGGCAGAGTTTTCCGGCTTTTTGCTGTATAAAGAACTTGGCCGTCGCTTGAAAGGCAAAAGCCCGGTCTTGGCAGAGTGTTTTAACCTGATGTCACGGGATGAAGCACGTCACGCTGGCTTTTTGAACAAAGCTTTGTCGGACTTTAATCTGTCCCTAGATTTAGGGTTTTTGACTAAGAGTCGCAGTTATACCTTTTTTAAACCGAAATTCATCTTCTACGCTACTTATCTTTCTGAGAAGATCGGTTATTGGCGCTACATCACCATTTATCGCCATTTAGAAGCACATCCCGAAGACCGGGTTTATCCAATCTTCCGGTTCTTTGAGAACTGGTGTCAGGATGAAAACCGTCACGGCGATTTCTTTGATGCGATTATGAAATCCCAGCCGCAAATATTGAATGATTGGAAAGCCCGGCTCTGGAGTCGGTTCTTCCTGTTGTCGGTGTTTGCGACAATGTATCTCAATGACATCCAACGCAAGGATTTTTATGCCACCCTTGGATTGGATGCGCGAGAATACGATATCCATGTAATTAAGAAGACTAACGAAAACGCAGGTCGAGTGTTCCCATTGATGCTGGATGTAGAGAATCCAGAGTTTTATCAACGGTTGGATACTTGTATAAGTAATAACGAGAAGCTGGGTGCGATCGCTAACTCCAGCACTCCCAAATTCCTGCAAATCTTCCAAAAACTGCCGCTTTACATTTCCAATGGCTGGCAGTTATTGCGGCTTTACCTGATGAAACCGATTGATACTGTTTCTGCTCAAGGGGCAGTTCGTTAAGTTATAACAGGTTTGCAAAAACTTTAGTGGTTCTGCTGATTGCAGAGCCACTTTTTTTGTCCTAAATATTACAGGTAATTAGTACTGCGATCGCTAAGGGACTTTCAAGTAAAAAATATACCATTGCTATAGAGGCAGAGGGGCAGGGGGCAGGGAGCAGGGGGAGGGGAAGTCGTAGTGAAGTCTAGAAATTGGATAATTTATTTTTTGGAGTTCCCTAATCTTGTAGATTGGGTTGAGGCTCAAAAGCATCGATTTGCAAAAGTCAATTGAAAACACAGATGGATACAGATAAACACTGATATTTATCTGTATTCATCTGTATTCATCTGTGATCGTCTAGTTTCAACGAAGAAGCAGGAGAAAGAGATCAGCCCCAACAATTGGAGACGCTACGCGAAGGGTAAGTCAAAATAATTTCCCCCTGCCCCCTGCCCCCTGCCCCCTGCCCCCTGCTCCCCTGCCTCTTTTTCAACACCTGGGAATTAAACGATTAAGCTTGTTGTATATCTGGACGGCCATCTTCAACCACAAATGAAGCGCGTTTACTAATTGTGCCAAATGGGGTTGTGACATTTGACATAACTAGATAATCTGACTTCCAGGTTGTAGGAGTCAGCGCACAACGAACATATCCCCGTTGACCGTTGAAAAACTTAATGTGTGGGTTATCTGGTAAGTAAGCTTCAACGGTGGGATTAGTATCTGCTCCATCACCACCGGAGCTAATTGAGGAACATACGAATTCACTACCAACGGTGGCGGATTCTGGGTTATCAAAGTTAGCCTTCAAGTTCATCGCCCAGTGGGAATGCACATCGCCTGCCAAGGATACTGGATTAGAAGGGCGGCGCTGTCCGAGGAAAGCCATGAGGCGATCGCGCGAAGCCACATAACCATCCCATTTATCCATGCTGTAAGTTCCGCCTGCTCCTGGTGTCATATCTCTTTGAGCAATCGGAACCTGCTGCGCCAAAACATTCCACTTAGATTGTGAACTCTTTAAACCATCATATAGCCAATTCTCCTGCACCTTACCGGTAATCGTTGCATTCGGATCTAAGTTTTCTGGACAACGTTCTTTAGTACCATCACCACAGGCCTGATCGGTACGATATTGGCGGGTATCTAGGACATGGAAGGTGGCTAAATTACCAAAGGAGAGCCGACGGAAAAGTTGCATATCAGGGCCAAAAGGACGCGAGAAGGGGCGCAGTGGCATGTGTTCGTAGTAAGCTTGATAAGCAACAGCCCGGCGTTGAAGGAAAATTGCCTGAGCCTGATCTGGTTCAGTATCAACTTGGGAGATGTTGTTGGCGTAGTTGTTTTCCACTTCGTGATCATCCCAGGTAACAATCCAGGGAAAGGCTGCATGAGCAGCTTGGAGATTGGTATCGGTTTTATAGAGGGCGTGACGGTTGCGGTAATCTTCTAAGGTGAGAATTTCTGAACTATTGTGTTGTCTGGGGACATTGTCTGAGATTCCCCCTTCATAGATGTAATCACCAACATGCACTACTAAATCAAGGTCGTCCTGTGCTAGATATTTGTAGGCAGTATAGAATCCCTGCTGATAGTTTTGGCAGGAGACTAGACCAAAATTAAATTTACTCAAATAGCTATTTTCTAGAGGCGCTGTCCGAGTCCGACCAATAGGGCTAGCGTCTTGTCCAACAAGAAAACGATACCAGTACCAAGTATTAGATTGGAGTCCTTCTACCACAACTCTAACTGAATGAGCTAGTTCTGGAGCTGCAAGTACCGTACCTCTGGAGACAATGCGCCTCATGTCGGGATCAGTTGCTACTTCCCAGCGAATTGGCACATTAACAGGTGGCATTCCACCTCCGTTTAAGGGTTCAGGAGCGAGACGAGTCCAGATCACTACGCTGGTAGGATAGGGTTCACCCGACGCTACACCCAAGGTGAAAGGATAATTAGAAAATCTGCTTGTAGCGATCGCTCTTTGAGGAGAAAATTGGTTAGCGATCGCTAAACCAGACAATGCTCCTGCCCCGATAATTAAGTTCCGTCGTTTCATTCGACTGTGCAGGAACTGCTCAAAATTCCGGTAATCTACCATTGTTTACTCCTGGGTAACAGGTAACTTAAAACACAGCAACAGCTAACACAAAGAAGGCAGGGGAATCGTAGACAAACTTCGTAAACAATTCTCTTACCAGAATCAGGTTTTAATTCCCAATTTATCTCTTGCTATCATCGTGTTAGATGTTCTTTGCCACATAAAAGCCTACTAATAAGAGATTAATCCTTGGCAAAGAAAGCGTTAATATCGACTTAACCAAGGTTAGACTTTAACCTTTTTCTTCATCATCCAGCCAAGGCTAAAAGCAAAAAGAGCGCCAATTAAAGGTGTAGAGTCAGGCACTTGTGTATACGAAACTCTACCTGATATGGGTTCACCATCTGGAGAAGTTCTAGAGAAAGCTGTAAAATCCTCACCGATGATTTCGTAACTAATAGAACTGGAAGGGTTAGATTTATCATTGAATAAATAATCTAATCCGAAATACGTTTGTCCTGTTGAAGATGTGGCTGGAAAGACAAGAGGGAAATCTGGATATTTGGTATCATCTTGTTCAGTATAAATGGTATCATCGTCAAATTGGAAAGAGAGTGATTTAATGGCGGCTACCGGATTAGCTTCATTACTAAAAGTTGAGTCATCAAAGCTAAAAAAGCCATTTCCCCTATTTACCGGACTATCAACTGTGAAAGCATAATTAATAATTGCAGCAGATACAGATTTTGCATCTACAGTCACAAGGGCTAAAGCAACACTAGCAGCAGCAAGCACTAATTGCGGAACAAATTTCATCTCAGTTTTCCTCACCATAAACTTCTGTAACCAATGCACACTAAAAAGTATAGAAATAGTTGGTTTTCAACTTACTTCTTTCCAAACCTGGTATTTATCACGGATTAGAATAGCGATCTAAATCAATGATTTTTGCCTTTTCAAGAAAAAGAAATAACTCTCCAATTTCTTGGAGACACCATATTTTAGAATCAGGAGTTTAAGTAGACTTTAATTAGAGGTAAAAATAAAATCAATTGTCGAGATTGCAGAGTGTCAAAATTTGCGATGGCGTACTCGTCACCGTAGGCGATCGCATTCTATGAATTTTTTCGCGTTAAACCAGAGTCATGTCCCGCAAGGAACAAAGTTATCTCTTGATGACTAAATATAGCCAAAAATCTTTAGTCTACTTCAGTAGACTTTAGCTGTTAGCCTGGAACTTTAGTTCCAGGCGGGTGAGCAAGCCAAGGTAATGAAAAACAATCTTTTATTGTCTTTGAAGTTACTTTTGTTTTCCACTAATCAAACGCGATGTGCAACTTATTCTTAGAACCCCGCTTCCATTCCTTTCCCCCACAGGGAGAGAGGCTTTGATTCTTGCTCCCCAACGCTAGTAGGGAAGGGGTTGGGGGTTAGGTTTGAGAGAAAGGTGCACATGGTGGGGTAATCAAGTAAATTTTGCGGTACTAGTACAGCGTGGCGTAAATCAAGCTATCATTTTAAAACTTGCAAAAGCCTTGATATACAAAAATTTTGACTTTTGACTTTTGACTTCCGCCTTGCGGCACTAGTTTTTTATTGTTCTAACATTTGGAAGAATCGGGTAAAGTAATCTGGAAAAGTTTTCGCTGTACAGCCAGGATCTTTAATTACAATCCCTGGAACCTTCAAGCCAGTGACAGCAAAAGCCATCGCCATTCGATGATCGTGATAAGTTTCAATTGCCGCCGGGGTAATGGGGCCAGGCTCAATTTTCAGTCTATCTGGAAATTCTTCAACCTGGACTCCTAGCCGACGCAACTCTGTTACCACAGCTTTAATCCGATCGGTTTCCTTATATCGAATATGTTCCACGTTCCGAATGGTAATCGGTGAACTGGCAAAGGGCGCGATCGCTCCTAATGTTTGCACCAAATCCGATATATCATTCATATCAATGTCGATGCCTTGCAATTGCTTCGGCCCCGTCACTTCGGTATAATCATCCGAATCTTTAATTTGACAACCCATCTGTTCTAAGACATTCAGCCAGAGAATATCACCCTGACAGGATTGTTTGGTCAAATGTTTGACGCGCACCCGTCCACCCGTGACGGCGGCGGCGGCGAAAAAGTAAGAAGCATTTGACGCATCGGGTTCTACTGTGTAATGTCGAGCTTGGTAACGTTGACCCGCTTTGATCTGAAATTGATTATCGCCGATTTGAATCACCTCCACGCCAAAATCTGCCATCAGACGACAGGTCATTTTGACGTAAGATTGAGAAACTAATGTCCCCTCAACCTCGATGTTCGTATCTTGTTGAGCATAAGGCGCAATCATCAGCAATGCCGAAAGTTGCTGACTTGTTTGGTTGGCTTTCAACCGAAAATTTCCGCCAGTGAATCCCTGGCTATAGACGGTGTAGGGCATAAACCCAGAGTTTCCCTCAAAGTTAACGGTTGCTCCACCCGTTTGCAGCACCGTCAATAAGTCACCCATCGGTCGTTCTCGCATCCTGGGAACGCCATCTAGGCGATATTCGCCGTTCCCCAGTGCTACCAGCGCCGAGATAAATCGTGCTGCTGTACCTGCCAAACCTACAAATAAATCTGCCTGTTTAGCTGGAATGTCTCCTCCTCTTCCCGCCACTTGGATTTGTGCCAGATCAGGATTTAGGGTAATGGGAATGCCTAATTGTTCTACGCATTTGGCAAAATACTCGCTATCTTCACTAAATAAAGCATTTTCTAAAAGGGAGTCACCTTGTGCCAAAGCTGCGACAAGCAACGCCCGATTAGTAAGACTTTTAGAACCAGGAATTTCTACCGTGGCATCCACTGGCCGATTTAGAGCAGGAATTGCAATGGTATCCACGTTAAACCTCTACGTAGGCGGTTAGCTACAACTTTATATATTGCCATATTCTGACCTAAAGGAGCAGTGACCTTACGAAATATGTGGTTTTTGGCCATATTCATCTTTGGTATTTACTGTCAATGGCAAAGTCATCAATTATTTAGAGACATAGGCGCTCATAAATGGATATGTATTAAGTGTATATACAGAATAGTCAGAGTATAAACTGGTAGGCGCTATAAAACCGCTTCTGAAAAAATTTGGAGGAGTATGTATTGTCTCTGATGCCAAAAGGATTGCACATTAAATAACTTTAATAAAGTTACTTTTGTATACTGCTTTCCGCTAATAAAATGCTATGATTCTAGCTTTTGCTTCCATGCGAAAGCGGCAAAATGGATAGTCAGTGATGTAGGCAAAATACCTTTGATACAGTGAGCCAGAACTCTTACAGGGGATTTTACCACGAGTGTTTGCCCCTCTTCATCGCATTAGCCAGTTTTCGAGTGTCTTGTCAAAGGGGTAGGGCATTTTATTTCTTCGATCTTCCTAGAAGTAAGCCTTTATTCTTCCATCTTAATACCAGAAGATTTTATACGTAAAATCACTGAACTATAGGATGAATTTAAAGCTGAATATATTTTAATGAGAAAAATTGAACTATGTCTATTACACGCATAATTGAAGGTCTAAATGAGTTTCATGACAACTATTTTCTTACACATCGGGAGTTGTTTGAACAACTCTCCCACGCTCAGAACCCAGAAGTATTATTCATCACTTGCTCTGACTCGCGCATCGATCCATGTTTAATTACTCAAAGTCAACCAGGAGAATTATTTGTTATCCGTAATATTGGTAATATAATTCCTGCTTATGGAATACAGAATAACAGCGAAGGAGCAGGCATAGAATATGCTGTCCAAGGTTTTGATATTAAAGTTATTGTCATCTGTGGTCATTCCCAGTGTGGAGCAATGAAAGGGCTATTACAAATAGGTAGCCTTGCTCAACAAATGCCTTTAGTTTATGACTGGTTAAAGCATTACGGTGAAGCTACTCGCCGCCTTGTCTTAGACAACTATAAGGATTCTCCCAGCGATAAATTATTAAAAATTGCAATTGAGCAAAATGTATTAACTCAGATAGAAAACCTAGAAACATACCCAATAATCCGCTCTAAACTACATAGTAATCAACTTACCCTTCATGCCTGGATTTATGAAATAGAAACGGGTGAAGTCTTTGCTTATGATGCAAGCGTTAGTAAATTTAAAATTTTGCAAAACCGTCCCTTTCCTGTACCTAATCTCCTGACCCGATTAACACCAGAATGATGAACTTAACTAAATTTAATCAATCATCGTTAGTGGCTAGTAAATTTCCAATTTCTAAAAATACTTGTAAAGATGCCAATATTAACATTCAAATTGCTGGATAACTACAAATAAAAACCCCTATAACAATTTGTTAAATTTGTGGCATTGGCGGTCAATATAATTTATTCTTGCCTTAAGATGATAAAACAATAGTCATCGTTAATGAAGAAGTACCTGTGAAATACACTATTTTGCAGGGAAATATGCAGTGATAAAAGTATTTATAGGAGTATTGATTAGCCTCTCGCAAAAAGAGGTGCAATTGCGTAAATACCCAGCATGTTGTCAGCAGATATCGCCACATTAGGGACTTCCAACTAAAAAAATATCCCTCCCTGCGGGACGCTACGCGTAGCTTGCTTCCCCAAAGGGTACCCCTTGGCGAGCTGGCGTTGTAGGGGAGGAAGAATCTAACGAACAATAGTCGCTCCCAAAATTGAATAATTTAATTTCTGGAAGTCCCTTATTTAGAATTGAGTGATATCAAACTCAAATTATTAAATGAACTAAAACTGGCTACAGAAGAAGAACACATCTATGGCAAGGTAATCCCAAAGTGTAATCTTGATGAGCATCTTTTTCTGCTTCAGTTTACAGTTCTTCTTTTAAAAGCGATGGTAATTCTTAATGCACTCTGTCAGGCTGGGTGAGGTTAGGGCATCAATATTGAAATAGCACTAAAGGGAGGTGTATATAAATACGGTTAACCGAAAAAGTAGGTAATCTAGATTTTTTTAAAAAAGTAACAATTGTTGCTGATAGAAGCAAGCGATCGCGCTAAGATTTTGGACTTAAGCCTGATTCAACTCCAATAACTCCTAACTCTGACTGAATAATTAATAATTCGTAGTTTATGCTATAGAGCAACTCACTTGAGTTATGGAGTTCAAAATATGATTTCTTCTAAAACTGAAATTCCATTAGATCCAAAGGACAAATGACCAACGTAAACAACTTTCAAAAACTAGTAGAACTTGCAAATGATCATGGTATTATTTGCCAGCCAACACCAGAAGAATGTTTGATTGCATCTTTGCCTGGAGAGGATGATTTCTTGTTAGCTTTTACTTGGTCTGGTACAGTTGAAGGAGAGCCGCCAGAGCATGAATTAATCGCAATTAGTGTACAGGATATAGTAAAAGAAGTTACCGTTGCAGCTTGGCAGATTCCTTTTTATTTATTCGGAAACGTTTTAAGGCAGGCTCAGATGCTTGTTGCTGCTCATAAAGATTTTGTTAGCTAGCAGACATGCCATAAGTAAAACTACTATCCCTGTCCACTGTGGCAGGGATTTTTATTTAGACTTTGAAAAGTATACAGGATTTTATTGGCTCAGTTTTTTGCTATCCGGCAAAAACAAGCTTGTCTTATCTAGGTTTTTTCTATGTAAATACTCGTAAAACACAAGTTAAGGTAAATATTTGTAATTAACTCAAACTTTATCTACTTATATTATACATTTCAATCCTCGGCAACACTTAACAGCAAGCAGATAACTGTATGCTATATAGATTGAGCGCTAATCCCAGCAGTTTGGGTTGAAGAAGAATTCAGAAGTCAGAATTCAGAATCAAGACGCTCGTTGCGCTAAAGCGCCTCCCCTTCTTCCAAAGGGAGAGGGTAGCGCCAAGGAAAAAGACTCGCTCTAAGCGTTCGCGTAGCGTCTTGTAGAGAAGCCATGCCGAAGGCAAAGCCTCTCGTAGAGAAGGCTTTAAGCAACGCTTACAGTCGGGGATTCAGACCCGCGACTTTCTTGTTGACCACCAAATTTTCTTGTTTTGTGGGGGTGCAAAAAGGTCGATTATTCAGACGCTCGATAGCGTAGCGTTAGCGACGTAGGAGGGTCTGACTTGCTTGCCGCCGGCGCTATCCGCTTTTTCGGTCAGAAATCATTGCTGTTAGGGGTAGCGGGGTCTTTAGCCCATTCTGACTCCTGACTCCTGAATTCTGTTCGATAAGCAAGATTTATCAACAACACTGCAAACCCCTTTTAGAGAAGAACACCCCTCTCTTGCCACCAGCCTGAAGAAGCCAGCATGTCTACTTACTATTATCAAGGATAGCTATAAATATGAACAAGCTTAACCGAGGAGTGCTTTTTCTGCAAGCTTTAGGACAGAGAAAAGGGCTTCGGGAACAAAAACATCATTTCATCGCCACCAGCCTAAAGGAGCTAGCGAGACTTTACTATTATCAAGGACGCCATGACCAAGCCGAAGAATTGTTAGTGAAAGCTTTAGGACAGGAAAAACAGCTGGTAGAAAAAAAACATCCTTTTGTCGCCACCAGCGTGAAAAAGCTAGCAGTCTACTATTCTCAAGGACGCTATGACCAGGAGGAAGAGTTGTTGTTGGAAGCTTTAGGACAGGAAAAACTGCTGCTGGGAGAAGAACATCCTTCTATCTTCGCCAGCCTGAACAACCTAGCAGTCTACTATTCTCAAGGACGTGACCGGGAGGAAGAGTTGTTAATGGAAGCTTTAGGACAGAAAAAACAGCTGCTGGGAGAAGAACATCCTTCTATCGTCACCAACCTGAACAACCTAGCTTCACTTTATGATTTTCAAGGACGCTACGACGAAGCCGAGCCGTTGTATCTGCAAGCTATATCAGTGTTTAAACACCTCCTGGAGACTTATCCGGAATGTTAATTTAGTCTGAAGTTCCCGAAATCGAAAGATAGAGAAAACTTCTAATCTATGCAGGGGGCTGGTCAAGCGATATAGTCAGGTTCAGCCCCAATACTTCTCGGTTAAGCATTTTTAATTCGGAATCGGGTTTTGGGAAAAGGTTACTAGGTTTGGGGTAAAGGTTTTTTCTTGCCCCTTTCTTTTTCCCCTTAACCGAGCAGTATTGGGTTCAGCCCTCTTTCTTCATAGTTTTTTGGGCAAAGGTATTGGCTTATAAACATTGGCTAAGTAGTTGGCTCAAAGCCATCACGGCTTTAAGAACACTGTACACAGATATTGCGTTGAGAGAGTTGATACTAAAGGCACTTACTCTCCCCAGTTCTGCACAACTGGCAGCAGCCAAGGGAAAACTGGAGCAGGAAATCAACGATGTCTACGACGAGACGCTACGCGAACGCTTACTCAAGCAGTCAGAAATTGCGATCAAACAAAGCGAGATTCGCTACCGTGCGATTATAGAAGATCAGACTGAAATGATTGCCCGATATTTACCAGACGGCAGACTCACATTTTTCAACAAAGCTTTTGCGCTTTATTTTGGGCGATCGCCAGAGGAAATGCTCGGCAGCCACGATCAACCCATTATCTTCGAGGCAGATCGGGAGCGAGTTGCTGAATTTGTAGCTTTAATTAGTGCTGATAATCCTGTTGTGATTATTGAGAATCGCGTGATTGTCGCAGGTGAGGTGCGTTGGACTAAGTGGCATAACCGAATGATATTTGACGAGCAAGGATGCTTGCTGGAATTTCAATCGGTGGGATACGATATCACAGACTTGAAGCAAATTGAAGAAACACTTTTTCAAGAAAAAGAATTAGCCGAGGTGACATTGCAATCGATCGGAGATGCAGTTCTTACCACTGATGCTTTTGGCAGAATTAAATACCTCAATCCGGTTGCAAAATCTCTGCTTGGATGTAGTGAAACAGCCGCAGAAGGGTTGCTGTTAGAAGAAGTCTTTGGAATTGTGCATGAATCGACACGGGAGATAGTTCAGAACCCAATTGCACAAGCGTTAAAGGAAAATCGAACTGTGAATTTAGCAAACCATACCGTCTTAATTAATCAGAACAATCAAGAAATTGCGATTCAAGATTCAGCCGCGCCCATTCGCAATCGTGAGGGAGAAGTGATTGGCGGGGTTATGGTGTTTCGTGACGTGACTAAGAACCGCGAGTTGTCGCGTCAGTTATCCTGGCAGGCAAGTCATGATGCCTTAACCGGATTGGTGAATCGCCAGGAGTTTGAGCAGCAGATTCAAAAAGCATTGCATCTTGCCAAGTTAGACTGCCAGAGTCATGCGTTGTGCTATTTGGATCTCGATCGCTTCAAAATTGTAAATGATACCTGTGGTCATGTGGCTGGAGACGAATTACTGCGTCAAATTACTGTCCTATTGCAGGAGAAGATTCGGAAAACTGATACACTGGCACGGTTAGGGGGCGATGAATTTGGCGTATTGCTCAGTCAGTGTCTGCCGGAGCAAGCTTTACGAGTTGCCAATCAACTGCTTGAATGTGTTCAAGAGTTCCGGTTTGTTTGGGAAAAGCAGGTATTCTCAATTGGAGTAAGTATCGGCTTGGTGGGTATTGACATGAATAGCGAGAGCCTTGTAGAGATTATGAGCACGGCTGATGCAGCTTGCTATACCGCGAAGAACCGGGGGCGCAATCGCGTGTACTTTGCTCAGACTGACGATCAGGAGCGACTGGAACAGCACAAGGAAATGCACTGGGCTAGCCGCATTTCTCAAGCATTGGAAAGTGATTGGTTTTGTCTCTATGTTCAACCCATTGCCGCTATCACTCCGGTGGCTCAAAACGGCGACTATTATGAAGTGCTGCTGCGGCTCCACGATGAGCAGGGAAATTTAGTGCTGCCGATGACGTTTATTCCAGCAGCAGAACGTTACGACTTGATGCACCTGATCGATCGATGGGTGATTCGGACTCTATTCAGGAATTGGATAAGGGTTGTTGGCGATAAACAAAACATTTATGCAATTAACCTCTCTGGCTGTAGCATCAACGATGATCAGTTTATTGACTTTCTGTATGAGCAGTTTACCCTACACTCCATCTCACCTCAGTGGGTTTGCTTTGAAATTACCGAGACTGTGGCGATCGCCAACTTGAGCAAAGCTAGACACTTCATTGAGTCACTTCAACAGATAGGCTGTCGCTTTGCATTAGACGATTTTGGCGTGGGGATGTCATCGTTTGCTTATCTCAAGTCTCTGCCTGTAGATTACCTCAAAATTGACGGGAGCTTTATTCGTAACATTATCGAGAATGCTGTAGATGAGGCGATCGTGACAGCAATCACACACATTAGCAGTGTGATGGGTATTAAGACAATTGCTGAGTTTGTAGAGAATGACGCAATTTTACAGCGAATTACGGCACTAGGAATTGATTACGCACAGGGATATGGCATTGGAATGCCTCGCCCATTGGGGTAGATCAGGATCTTGGGTTACGCAAAGCCTCCAACGCCACTTGCTACAACGCGGGAAACCCACGCAACGCAGTGGCTCCCCAACCTACACAACTTAAGGTTTTGACACTAATCAAATCGTATTGGCTTATACATTTATCAGCAGTTATCTCAGTAAAATTAATTAAATTCCTTTTATCTGGATTTTTAACCGCCTGCTACTCATTTGCTACTCAAAACGGTAGCCTAAGAGAATCCAGCAACTCACACACATTGGATCATGTTACCTAAACCCAAAAAGCACTGGACACCTTCAAATTGGGCAAGTTGGAAGCCCTTTGGCA
Organism: Nostoc sp. XA010; assembly: GCF_020829625.1. Taxonomy (GTDB): domain Bacteria; phylum Cyanobacteriota; class Cyanobacteriia; order Cyanobacteriales; family Nostocaceae; genus Nostoc. Next base: position 388,168 of record NZ_JAIVFX010000002.1, read on the forward strand.
TTGGCGAACAGTATCCCAACAATTTTTGGGAGGTATTTCGGGCAATCTGGCTATCTCGTGACAAACTACCTTATGCGTGGAATATTCTCGATAAAGGTGTCTGCGATGGTTGCGCTCTCGGAACAACTGGGATGAAAGATTGGACTTTAGATGGTATCCATCTCTGCAATGTCCGGTTGCGGCTGTTGCAGATGAATACTATGCCAGCTTTTGACCCTGTGCTATTGGCGGATGTTTCGCAGTTACAAAAGCAAAAAAGTGCCCAATTACGCGACTTGGGAAGACTTCCTTACCCGATGATTCGTCAACGAGGGGAAAAAGGCTTTCGCCGTATGAGTTGGGATGAAGCTTTAGGGGTAATTAGCGATCGCATCCGTTCCACTACACCAGACCGTCTCAGTTTCTATGTTACCAGTCGCGGGACTGTCAACGAAACTTATTATGCTACCCAAAAAGCTGTGCGGGCAATGGGAAGCAATAATATTGATAATGCTGCCCGCATTTGCCATTCTCCCAGTACAGCAGGACTAAAAGCTGCTCTTGGTGCAGGGGCTACGACTTGTTCTTATAAAGACTGGATTGGTACTGATTTATTAGTCTTCATTGGCTCCAATGTTGCTAACAATCAGCCTGTTACCGTCAAATATCTCCATTATGCGAAAAAAGCTGGCACAAAGATTGTAGTTATTAATACTTACCGTGAACCAGGAATGGAGCGCTACTGGGTTCCCTCAATTGTAGAAAGTGCCGTTTTCGGTACAAAGTTTGCCGAAGACTTTTTCTTAATCAACATGGGCGGGGATATAGCATTTTTCAATGGCACTATTAAACATATAATTGCTAACAATTGGGTAGACCAGTCATTTATAGATTTATACACAGATGGCTTTGCCGAACTCAAGGCATCGTTAGAAAATCAATCTTGGGAAGAATTAGAGCGCCTTTCTGGCACATCCCGCGAGGAAATGTACGCCTTTGCCAAAATGGTCAAAGAAGCGAATAAAGCCGTATTTGTTTGGAGCATGGGCATTACCCAGCATGAATGCGGTGAAGATAATGTGCGAAGTATCATTAACTTAGCTCTTACCAAAGGTTTTGTCGGTCGGGAAGGCTGCGGTTTAATGCCAATTCGCGGCCACTCTGGGGTGCAGGGTGGTGCAGAGATGGGATGTTACGCGACGGTATTTCCTGGTGGTAAACCTATCACCCCAGAAAATGCTGCCCAATTGAGTCAACATTGGGGCTTTGATGTGCCAGCAAGTAAAGGTTTAATTGCTCCAGAAATGATTAACGCCGCACATCAGGGGGAAATGGAAGTGTTGGTTTCTGTGGGCGGGAATTTTTTAGAAGTACTGCCAGAACCAGATTATGTGGAAGCGGCGCTGAAGAAAATACCCCTGCGGGTACATATAGATATTGTTCTCTCCAGCCAGATGTTGGTGGAACCTGCTGATACTGTGGTGCTTTTACCTGCGACGACTCGCTACGAAATACCAGGGGGAGTCACAGAAACTAATACCGAACGCCGGGTAATTTTCAGTCCAGAAATTCCGGGGCCGCGCATTGGAGAAGCGCGTCCTGAGTGGGAAGTGTTTTTAGAATTGGCAAAGCGGGTAAAACCAGATTTGGCAGATAAGCTGGCTTTTGCTGACACAGCTGCTATCCGTCAAGAAATTGCTCAAGTTGTCCCGCAATATGCTGGTATTCAACACTTACAGCAGGCTGGCGATCAGTTTCAATATGGTGGCTCACATTTATGCTTTGGCTGGAATTTCCCTACAGCAGATGGTAAAGCACATTTTGGCGTATTATTGCCACGCCAAAGAGAATTACCAGAAGGCTATTTTTTATTAGCAACCCGCCGAGGTAAACAATTTAATAGTATGGTGCAAGAACGCAAGGATGCAATTACGGGGGCGATGCGAGAGGCGGTGCTAATGAATGCTGCTGATGCAGCACAGTTGGGTTTAAAAGATAGCGATCGCGTCATTCTTAAGAATGATTTAGGCGAGTTGTTGTGTCAAGTCTACATTGCGCCAATTCAGCCAAGAAACTTGCAAGTGCATTGGCCAGAAGGGAATGTGCTACTAGATAAAAGTAAGCGATCGCTAGAAGGTGTACCTGATTATAATGCGATCGTGCGGTTAGAAAAAATCTGAATCAAGTCTCATTTTCCCAGCTTTAAGATTTCCAACAGCATATCCATTAAGTTGCATCAAGACTACCGCAAAGATGAGCATCTCTGCGGTAGTTCTAACTTAAAGACTATTAAAGTAGAACAAAAACAACCAGATTTAGCTTAATGTGCTACTTTCAGTTATCCCTAATTCTAGGAAGTATTGAGAGTTGTTGCACTTAACTAACCGAAGGCTTGCACCACACTCAGCATGAAATTAACGCGTTGCTCAAACTCTAAATTTTTGATCAATGCGACAAATTCATCCGTTTCACCAGGTAGTTGATAGTCGGACGGCACTTGAATGACGCTTCCATTGTCCATTCCTTGTGCCAGCAGTAGCCAAACGTCTAATTTAGCATTGGGACTTAGAGCAGTATAGCCTTGGGTGATATTGTTATTTGCACCATTAATAATGTCGCGTTGTGCTTGCAGTTGCTCTTCTTTAGACAAGTCCTGGATTTGGTCAAACACTGCTTTAGCAAGAGCGTCAACGCTTTCAGGAGGTGCTGGGTTTAGCTGTTCTTTAAGATCTAAGTAACCGAACCAAAGTAGGGCTAGCTGAGTATCTACATCAAAACCTTTAAAGGTTTCTAAAGCTGGTTTTGTTGCTTCATCGGCTGTGTAAGTCATAAAAAACTCCAACTAAGTTAAGGTTATTTTGATTTCCTCAGTTACTTACTGAGAAGGTTTGCTTTGATTACTTCATATAACTTAACGAACAAAGGCAGATAGATAACCTTACTTAGGGTAGGTATATGACTCATTACATAAGACAGATATAGATAACTGAAATTGCTAGTTACAAAAATGCCTGCTTCGATGTATAGAAAGCAAAGATAAATGTTAAAACTTAAAGTAGCGTCTGCGACAGTAAGCGATCGCTTGAAGGGGTTCTTGACTATAATGCGATCGCGCGTCTAGAAAAACAAACCTAGATTACAGTAAGTTTATATCACCCTCATCACTCCAAAACTTGCAGCCATGTCCGCCGCCAAAGATTTTGAATTACCAAATGATGTAATATTTCCTCTAGGGGATTTATATAGTGACGAACCACCTTTGGAAAGCGAATTAAAATTTCAACATTTCTTTCATCATCTTCGACGAAAGTAAGGTTTTTTTGGCAAATAACGCTTTAGCGAACTTGGCTAAATCCTCTGCTGTTGAAACCAATCCACCATCTCCTAAACCATTGCCATCATTGACTTTGGCGTAGCTATCTAGCTTACCATCCTTATTGCGATCGCCATAACCTGTAGCTACTTCTCCAATTGTCGGTTCGCGCAGTTCCGTGAAGGTATGTTTTAATCCTAATGGTTTTAAAATCTGACTGCGAATTGCTTGTGCAAGAGTTCCTCTAGTGATATTTTCAACAATCAGTTCCAAAAGAATGTAGTTGCAATCAGTATAAATATGAAAATGCCAACTAAGAGTAAGACCAAAGCCACTGTTTGGGTAGTGGAAAATGGTAAAATGCGATCGCGTTTAGACCAACTCACCACCGAAGAACCTTTAGAAATTCGCCTTGCCCCTTTCCAGAAGACGGTAGCTGTAACCATGCGGACACCAGGGGCAGATTTTGAACTAGCTGCTGGTTTCCTCTACAGTGAAGGAGTAGTTAGCCACAGAGAAGATATCCGACGTATCAGTTACTGTGTGGATGAATTGGTAGATGGTGAACAACGCCATAACATTGTAAATGTAGAACTGCGGGATGGTTTGATTCCAGACTTACAGCCTTTGGAACGTCATTTCTACACCAGTAGCGCCTGTGGAGTGTGTGGTAAAGCTAGCCTTGAAGCTTTGCGTCTGCGGGGATGTCCAGTGATTCCTTCTGGCCCAACAGTAACACCTGAGATCATCTACAGCCTACCTGATAAGCTCCGGGCAGCTCAAGGTATCTTCACTGCTACAGGAGGTTTGCACGCTGCGGCTATTTTCAATGCTCAAGGACAACTGTTAAACTTGCGCGAAGATGTTGGACGACACAATGCTTTGGATAAATTGATTGGTACAGCTTTGCTCAGTGACGAGTTGCCTTTAAATAATTGTATTGTTTTAGTAAGTGGACGCTCTAGTTTTGAGATTTTGCAAAAATCTACAACTGCTGGAGTTCCAATTGTCTGTTCTGTTTCTGCTCCCAGTAGTTTGGCGGTGTCTGTCGCCAAGGAATTCGGAATTACCTTGATTGGATTCCTGCGCGGAGAAAGGTTTAATATTTACACTGGTTTGCAAAGAATAAACGCTGCTTAGGAACACGGATTTAATTATCTTCTAGCAAAGTCCAGAAGTAGCCATCTGGCGCAACAAACGAAAAACTCATCTCGCCAAATTCGTTACTAATGATATCTGTAACTTTTTGTACAGTACTTGCTTTGATGCGATCGCAATACTCCTGTATTCCCTTTACCCGATAGGTATATAAAGACATACCTAAGCTACCTGGTTGGGCAGCCTCAAAGCGCGATTCTAAATTTATCTCTTCTGGGAATCGAATAATGTAAAGTCTACCACTGCGTGCGGCCATCAGGTCAGACTTAGAAGAACGGGGATCATCAAAAGCCGTGACAATAAACTTTTCACCAGGATTAAGGTCAAAAATATCTTTACCTGCTGGTGAAGATTCATAGCTAGTTTCGACATCATCACGCACACGCAGCAAACCCAAAACGTCTTCATAAAACTTCAGCGTTTCTTTGCTGTCATCTTGAACTATGATTCCCAGGTGGGTAAACTGACTAGTCTTGAGAGCAGCATTATGGTTAACTTGTCCGTAATGCGGTAGTGTATAGCCAAACCGTTGAAATAAAACCTGTCGAGCTAAAGGTTGCAGTAGCAGCATTTCTCGTACACCAACTGCTGGCTCAATAAAAGGACGGCTTTTCCTTTCTTTGTTGTAGATGACTTCCCAATAAGGGATAGAGTACCTAATAGGCAAACCTGCCGCTTTAGCATCCTCTATATGATTTAAAATATTTAAAACATCTGCCGTTAAGCTTGTCGCCCAGCGATTTCCCTTAATTTTCATTGAGGCTGTTCCCAAACCTTCATGGGTAGGATTTTGCCAAATCATCAGCCGAATCAAACCATGATCTGAATTTTGGTGGTAGAGGCGGATTGAGCGTAAAGATGAATTTACCCCATATAATTGATTGGCTACATCTGCGGTTAATTCACCCATTTCACCAATGCGATAGCCAAATTGCTCCCAATACTGAATTGCAGAAATTGGCTCTGGAATGCCGATACAGACTTCATAGATACCTGCAATTGCGGTTTGTTGTTCTTGAGTCATAGCAATTTTGGATTTTAGATTTTAGATTTTAGATTGCTTCAAAATAAATAAAACTTGTCGCTGGCTTATAACAGAAACTCAGTTCCTGTTAGAGAGCATTCGCGTTTGGAGGAAAACTTTTCGATTTACTGAAATTATGCAAAAATTGGAGTTCAGATGTGGTGAGATCGCGCCATTGACCCAATTGTAGGTCATCTAATTTTAGGTGGGCTATGCTAACCCTAACCAGTCGCAAAGTCGGAAACCCTACAGCCGCAGTCATGCGCCGTACTTGGCGGTTTTTTCCCTCCGTCAAAGTCATTTCCAGCCAAGCTGTCGGTATATTTTTGCGAAATCTAATTGGCGGATTGCGTTCAGGTAGCTGTGGTTCTTGTGGTAACAGCCTAACTTCTGCTGCTTGAGTGCGATAATCTTGAATTTCCACACCTGTTTGTAACCTTTTTATCGCATCTGCATCTGGAATTCGCTCTACCTGTACCCAGTAAGTACGTTTATGACCAAAACGCGGATGGGCGAGACGATGTTGCAATTGCCCATCGTTTGTTAATAAAAGCAACCCTTCACTATCCCAGTCTAAACGTCCCACAGGATACACATCAGGTACATCAATATAATCTTTCAGGGTGCTATGTGTGGGAGCATCCTTTGTAAACTGGCTGAGAACGCCATAGGGTTTATAAAAAATAATATATCGGTAATGATTTGTCATTTGTCATTTGTTATTTGTCATTGGGCATTAATCAATAATTCTTCTTCCCCTGCCCCCTCTCAATGCTTCTGGGTTAAGCCTAAAATCAGGTAGATTAACAGTTATTCTCTAACAGATAATACCTTTTATGCGGAACACTACGCGTAGCCTACTTCCCTTGAAGCAAGGATTGAATGTTTAGTGAACTCCTAACTAATAAAATTCTGTTTTTTCCATATCTCATGCTCTATGACCAACTACTTTCGCTCTAATGTAGATGCAATGGCTAGCTACATTCCCGGTGAGCAGCCTCAACGCGGTACACAGATAATTAAACTCAACAGTAACGAGAACCCCTATCCTCCTTCGCCTGCGGCGCTAGCTGTGCTGCAAAATATTGATGGCGAGTGGTTGCGGCGGTATCCAGAACCTTTCGGGGGGGAGTTCCGGCAAGCTGCAAGTAAAGTTTTAGGTGTTCCTAGCGATTGGATAATTGTGGGAAATGGCAGTGACGAATTGTTGAGTGTGGTGATTCGAGCCTGTGCAGAACCTGGAACGAAAGTAGTTTATCCCATGCCAACTTATGTGCTATATCGCACGTTAACAGAAATGCAAGCTGCGGAAATTATTGAGATTCCTTACAGCAATGACTACAGTTTACCTTTAGAAGAACTAATTGCTGCCAATGGATGTGTGACATTCATTGCATCGCCTAATAGTCCATCGGGGCATGTGGTAGCAACAAATGATCTGCGAAAATTAGCCAGCCAGTTATCGGGAGTTTTAGTAATTGACGAAGCATACATAGATTTTACCGAAGAGAATGCATTGGCTTTGGTCAAGGACTACGAAAACGTTATTGTAATTCGCACACTTTCTAAAGGGTACTCGTTGGCTGGATTACGGCTGGGATTTGGGGTGGCGAATCCCAAGCTGTTGCAGGGATTGTTTAAGGTGAAAGATAGCTATAACATTGATGCGATCGCTTGTGCAATTGGCACGGCTGCTATTACCGATCAAGCTTATAAAAATGCTTGTGTGACAAAGATTAAAGCATCGCGGAATCAGTTAGCAACAGACTTAAAACAATTAGGTTTTCACCTTTGGGATTCCCAAGCTAACTTTTTGCTCGTACAGCCAAAAGAAGGAAACGCAGAATATCTTTATCAAAAACTGAAGGAACGGGGAATTTTAATCCGCTACTTCAAGCAGCCTGGACTAGATGATAAATTACGCATTACTGTTGGCACTGATGAACAAAATCAGGCTTTAGTTGAGGCACTAATTTATTTGTTAGAGATTGGGGATAAGGGAGCAGGGGGAGAAAAGTTGTGTAGGTTGGGTTGAGGAACGTAGCAAGATCCCGCAGGGTAACCCAACATTTCGGGGGCTTTGTTGGGTTGCGCTTTGCGTAGCCCAGAGCAGGCATCGCACTTTTGATCTCAATGTCCACGAATGATTTAGGACTGCTATATAAGCAACAGATAGCTCAAAGTCATGTTGAGGTACTCCGAAGTCGTGTTGAAGTACTCCGAAGTCGTGTTGAAGTACTCCGAAGTCGTGTTGAAGTACTCCGAAGTCGTGTTGGAGTACTCCGAAGTCGTGTTGGAGTACTCCGAAGTCGTGTTGGAGTACTTCAAACTTTGTCGCACCGCGATCAAGTACACGTAGGCGTAGCCCGCCGTAGGCATCGCTTTCATAAATCTCCACAAACAAAACCATCGCTTGACTTTTAAAACAGTCGCTACAATTTTTCACAAAGCCAAGCGTGTTGCAGTTAAGCTTTTTTCCTTCCCTGCCCCCTGGTCGCTGCCTCAAGAGCTTCACTCGTCATTTTTGGGTTGGTCAAGTACTAGCCTTGCCTTAAGGGGGATAGAGATCATAAATTCAGCTCCTTGTCCTAAAACTGATATACACTCCAACTGCCCTCGATGCTTATTAGTCACAATCTGGTAACTAATAGATAGCCCTAAACCAGTGCCTTTACCAACAGGTTTGGTAGTAAAAAAGGGTGTAAAGAGTTGCCGACGCACATTTTCACTGATACCAGAACCGTTGTCAGCAATGCGGATGACGGCAAAATTGCCTTCAACAGTAGTACGAATTGTAATGATACTTGGCTGACGTGTGATATCGGCATAAGTCCGATGTTTGTTAAATTCTTCCAAAGAGTCAATCGAATTAGCAATCAGGTTCATAAATACCTGATTCAGTTGGCCGGGGTAACATTCTACGGGTGGCAGGTTGCCGTACTCCTGTATTACCTGAATTCCCGGATGATCCGGTTGGGGTTTAAGCCGATTTTGCAAAATCATCAGGGTGCTATCAATGCCTTCATGGATATCAACGGCTTTGACTTCAGCTTCGTCTAGGCGGGAAAAGTTTCGTAAAGATAATACAATCTGGCGAATGCGATCGGTTCCTACTTTCATTGAAGCCAACAGCTTAGGTAAATCTTCCATCAAAAAATCTAAGTCAACCGCATCTATCTCATTCTGAACTTTAGGCGGTAAATTCTGGTTTTGCTGCTGATAAAGTTGTACTACACTCATCAAGTCTTTGACATAATTATTAACGTAAGTAAGGTTGCCGTAGATAAAGCTGACTGGGTTATTGATTTCGTGAGCAACGCCTGCTACCAACTGCCCCAGGCTAGACATTTTTTCGCTTTGCACCATCTGAGACTGGGTGAGCTTCAATTCATCGAGGGTGTGTTCTAGCTGTTTTGCTTTCTCACGCGCTTGTGTTTCCGAAATCTCTAACTCCTGGGAGTATATGTGCAAATTTGTGTAGAGCCGAGCATTTTCTATAGAGATGGAAACTTGCGAAGTTAATAAGTTTAGTACCTCTAATCGCTCTGCGGTAAAGACTCCGGTGGTGAGGTTATTTTCCAGGTAAAGAACTCCAGTTAGCTTACCCTGATGAGAGAAAGGCAAACACAAAATTGATTTGGGTTGATTGGCAACAATATAGTTGTCACTCACAAAACGTTCTGTGTGGCTAGCATCGTCTAAAACCAAATTTTCTTTTGTTCTTTCAACATAGTTAATCAGCAAAACTGGTAGTTTATGCTTTACTTGAAAAAGACTCGACGATCGCACTGTCACTTGATCTCGATCAATGCTTCCTTCGGCTTCAATCACCCACTGGTTCTCTCGTTTTACAAGTAGATAACCCATTTGGGCCCCAGCATTCTCGATCGCGATCGTCATCATCTTCTCTAACAGCCGACTTAGCTCCATCTCGCTTGAGAGTGCTTGGGACGCTTTAATCGCTGTGCTGATATCTAGAGTTTGGGTTTTAACTTCAGAAATATCCTGGATCTTCTTTGTAGTCTTACCTCGCCCAGCTACTTCCCCAACTGTATCTGTAAAAATTTGGGAATATTGTTCGTCCAGTTGCCAGACTTTACCTGTAGCTTCCCACTTTAGATAGCAATAGCGGGCTTCTTTAAAATAAACTTTGGCAAAGTTTTTCCTATCCTTGGCCAAGTAAAATCGAAATGCGACTTCGTTTGCCAAGGCTTCATTTTGTAAATAACCATTTTCGGCAGCAGAAGCGATCGCTTTATCATACAGCTCCATTGCTTGATAATCTTGTTGGTGAATCCGAGCAATTTCAGCTTGGATCAGCAATAACTTGTGTTGATAATTGCTTGGGCAGTGCATTGCCCATTGCTGGAATTTTTCTAAGTTGGCATTTAGTTTATGCAGATAAATGGCTTGAGTTTCGATATCTGCCTCCGCATAAGCCCCTGCTAAGGCAATACTTTGGTGAAAATAGAAAACAGGATTAATAAAAATCCCTCGCGCTCCTCCAACAAATTTTTCGGCATTCTCTGCATACTCAACAGCTTTTGTATATTCTCCATACCAGTTACAGAGCGCAAGTTTATAGATGTAAACTACAAATGCACTCAACATATCCGAAGATGCCAACGCAAACTCTAGCACTTGCCGTTCATCTGCCCAAGTTCCAACAAGTTCATCAATCTTTTCTGCTGGCTTAGTTAGGTTAGCGATCGCTTCCATAGCCAACAGATGGTAGTTCAACATATTTCTGTCAATTTTGCGGAGGCTAGGAATAAAATCTTCGGCTACTTCTGCGGTTTTTTCTAAAGATTCATTCCCAAATAAGCATTGCCATAAAAAGTTAACCGAACAATAACCAGACCATTGATAAGAACCTGTTTCTAAACCACTATTAAATCCCTTCAATAAATAAGGTTTTGCCTGGCTAATATGGTCTTTGTAATGACAAATTAAACCTCCCCACATATTCAAAATATTTGCTTCTAATTCTTTCGTTATTAAAATTTCATGCAAACGCAGAGATAGTTCACCAAACTCATAACCTGAATCCACCTCACCATATTGAAATACTAAATTGAAGGAATACAGCATGTAACCAAATACAGAAATTGGTGAGTTGCCATACTGAACTGAAAGTTGAGTTATATTCATTGATGTGATATGCAACGCTTTAGATCCCAAAAAGTAGGCAATAGGCCAGACTTCTTTTAAGATGCGTTGAGCCATCAGCTTCTCTTCGTCTTGCATTGGTGGTAGTTCTGCAAGACTAAAAATTGAGCGATCGCCAATAATTTTTTTGGTTTGATTAAGTTTTTCTAATAGATATGCATCATCGGGGTAAGCTGTAAACTCCAAGCCTAAAAACTCTAAAGTATTTAATCCAATTTTATATGCGGAGTTTAAATCATTCTCCATCCGATAACACATAATTCGATATTCGTTCACCCGACACATATCAAGAGTAGTTTGAACCTGGCTGAAACTCTGCTCGAAAATCAGCAAAGCTTCCTCATATTTTCCATTTAAAAATTCGGCTTCTCCAGATTGTAAATATAAATTTAAGGTAAGTAAATAATTATCCTGCCAGCTATTTTTAGGTAGATAACCCATCCCTGTTTTTAGCAACTTGAGTGCAGTTACAAACGCCGAAGATGATTTTGCTCGCTGCCCTGCTTTCAGATTTAATTCTGCCAATTCATATCTTTCTGCTGGTTCCACAATCAATGAACTGCCAGCATTGAGATGGTTAACGATATCAAAAAGATGTTCTTCTAATTGTGCTTTTTCAGTATTATGTAATAGTAATTTACCTACCTTTAGGTGTACTTGTTGTTGCTGATCGATTGGAATTAAAGAATAGGCAGCTTGTTGAACGCGATCATGCAAAAACTTATAGTCAACTTGTACAGCAGTATTGCAGTATGTTGCCAATTCTGACTGATTCAACAACTGAGGAATTTTGTAAGTATCGCTCAAAGGAAGAATTAATCCTGCTTGCAAAGCTGACCATAAATCAATTGCTGTTGCTGATGGAGATTTTTCGTTGACTACAGCTAGAATTTCTAAATTAAACCGATTGCCAACACAAGCAGCTAATTGTAAAACTTGTTGCGTTGGTTCTGAGAGCCTTTGAATTTTATTCACCATTAAATCGACTACATTATCGGTAATGGCTTGTTCCTGAATTTTGTTGAGATCCCACTGCCATAAACCCGAACGATAATCAAATGTCAAGAGATTATCTTGATGTAGTACTTTTAGTAACTGAGTCAAGAAAAAGGGATTGCCTTGGGTTTTTTGAAATAGCAAATTGGCTAAAGGTTCTGCCTGAGATGATTCGCAATTGAACGTTTCAGTAACTAGTTGAGTAATATGAGGTGTTGCTAATGGCTTCAAAAGCAACTCTTCAACGGTAGCCCCAGATGCTTTAATTGCCTCTAGCATTAATATCAGGGGATGGGTGGGACTAACTTCGTTATCTCGGTAAGCCCCAATCAGCAAAAGATACTGACTTTCTGGGTCAGTCATCAGATTCTCGACCAGGTTCACAGAGGCAGCATCCGCCCATTGGAGATCATCTAAAAACAGTACTAAGGGATGTTCAGGAGCAGTAAAGGCATGGATAAATTGCTTAAATACCCGATTAAAACGATTTTGAGATTCAGCAATGCCCAACTGCGGTACAGGGGCTTGCTGCCCAATAATCAGTTCTACTTCCGGGATGACATCAATAATAACTTGACCATTAACTCCCAATGCTTGTAGTAATTTATTTTTCCAAACCTCAACTCTGGCTTGGCTTTCAGCTAACAGTTGTCGCATCAATTCTCGAAATGCTTGAATCAAAGAAGCATAAGGAATATCTCGCTTAAGTTGGTCAAATTTGCCACCGATGAAGTAACCTCGTTGCCCGACAATCGGTTTGTGAACTTCGTTAATTAATGAGGATTTGCCGATACCAGAATATCCTCCTACTAAGACAACTTCGCTAGAACCAAGGCTAACTTTTTCAAAGGCAGCCATTAAAGCCGCCACTTCTACTTCCCGACCGTAAAGTTTTTGAGCTATTTGGAATTGATGCGAAAAATCTTGCTGGCCTAAGGTAAAAAGCTCAATGCTGCCTTTTGTTTGCAGTTGTATGGCTGCTTGCTCTAGGTCAGCCTTTAACCCGTAAGCACTCTGATAGCGGTCTTCAGCAGTTTTGCTGAGAAGTTTCATAGCGATCGCAGAGATTGCCAGTGGTACATTAGGATTAATCTCATGCGGAGCTACTGGAATTTTCGCAATGTGACAATGTACCAATTCCATTGGGTCTTGAGCATTCTGGAAGGGGAGCCGACCCGTCAGCATTTCGTAAAAAATGACACCTAATGAGTAAAAATCTGTACGATAATCTAAGGTTCGATTGATGCGTCCAGTTTGTTCTGGCGACATATAAGCCAGCGTTCCTTCTAGGAGGTTGAGGCTACTGATTTCTGGACTTTCTTTTGACAGCAGCGAAGCGATGCTGAAGTCAATCAATTTTATTTTTTCGGTATTGGGGTTATAAAGAATGTTTTCGGGCTGAAGATCCTTATGAATAATGTGCTGGGTATGTAACTCTCCTAAAGTTTCAGTAATTTGACCGGCGATGTTGAGAAATTTCGTAAGTTCAAAGCCTATATTAGATATCTGAACTTTTAAAGATTCTCCACCAAAGTCTTCTAAAACCATTGCTAGACCATTACTATAACCGTTGTCGTAACTAATTAATTCATAAGCTCTGATTACACCTGCAATGTTCAGGTTTTGGATAATTTCGTATTCGTGCTTAATCTGAGCAATCTCTTTGACAGTCGGATATTCTGCTTTAAGCAGTTTGATGACAACTGAGTTCCCGTTAGCCTTGGAGTATGCTCGATAAATTACTGTGGCAGTAGCTTCATAAATTAAACTTGCAATACTATAATCTGGGATACGAGCAATTAATTTAAGCATTCTTACTTGGCTGAATGTTGTTTTATAATAGATTTTGATGGTTACTATAATAATTCCCGAAATTCAGGTTAAATTAACTCTTCAAATACTATTGAAGAAGGCAGTTCTTGGTGGAGGTAGGAATTTAGATGAGGCTCCTCTTCAAAACGCTTTTCTCTCAACCCCATCTAAATTCCAAGCAACCCTTACGGGTGATACTCATTCCGAACGCTACGAAGATAGCTAGTTGCCTACGACTGTTACCCGTTTACAGGACTGGACTCACAATTTCAAAGATTTTTTTGGTATTCTTAACTGAAACCTCAAGTGAGCTTGCTCTAGCAGCAGGAGTTAGAGGGTAGTATTCCTGTTGCCTTCTTCTTCAACTTTTGGTAATTCCGCTCTAAGACTTGCGCCTGTTTAGCATTTTGCGATCGCACCAGATTCTGATTAACCAAAATTCTGATAGCATGTCAAACTAAAAGACAAAGGATTAACAGAGGTTTTTAAGAATGCATTCTGTAGAAAAACTTGAGCCAACATGGCAGGATAGCGCACTAGAGAGCATTATAAATATAGTAAGAGCGCCTGATGGTGACTTTGAAAGTGTTGGCAACTTGGCAAATACTGTTAGTGATTTGCACAGTTTACAAAAAATGATAGAACTTCTTCATAGCACAGCACAAGGAAAGGAAGCATTTCAAAAGCGCCCAAGATTAGGTGATATCGATTTACAGGAACTTTATTGTTTACCTACCAATACATTGGGATATACCTATGCTGAACACATGTTCAAGAACAATTTGAAACCCTTACATTCAGGGCAAGTAGAGAATGATTACCAATTTTTAGGAGCGCATATCACAGAAACACATGACATTTGGCACATTATTACTGGATGCAATACAAACATTCTTGGAGAAATTCAATTAGAAGCTTTTTATGTTGCCCAATTACACTTTTCGCGTTTCTGGTTAGCATTATTAGCTAAAAATCTTGTCAAAGCTGCTATTTACGATATTGAGGTATCGACAACATATATGGATGCAATAACTAAGGGATGGTTAATGGGAAAACAAGCTCTGCCTCTGTTTGGTATTGAATGGAATTTATTGTGGTCAAAGCCACTGGAGGATATCCGCGCTTCCTTCAACATTATTCTTGAAACTTAATGCAAGGCATCTCACATCAAGGGTGAATCTGACTATTCCCATTGATGAGTCTCCTTTGTGGGTTTTGGAGTGATTTGTGGCGCTTGTTATAGAGCAATTTACTTGAACCTATCCCACTATTCTAAAAATCCCTACTTATTTTCAGAAAACTTGCTTAAAAGCCTTGATTTTTAGTTTAGAATTATCAATTAGCTTAAGCTTTATACCACAGATATTATTATTGGGATAGGTTCTTGCTTATTTTAAAAAAATTAAGGTGCGATGCCTGTGAGGGGCATCGCCCAAGCAGAAATTACAAGTCTTTCTATGATGCTTTCTTCATTATTCCTCGTCCCGCAACTAGAAAATTTGCAGAGCATCACATGAAATTTTTTAAGCTAGAAGCTGTTTTTTCTGGGTTTCCCGAAAACGGAAAAATTAAGATACTCTTGATTTTTGGGTTATCAATTAATTCTTTTAAACGCCCTAGTTGCCGATCTGTAATTGCAACTCCAGCGTATTTTTGAGCGTAATTTAATTCTTCAACAAAATTACTATCATTATAATCTTGAATAAATACGCGATCTACGCCCCATTTTTGCCAGTCAGCCGCAAAATACTTTTTAGCCCAATAGGGGTTATGATGACAAATATCAAAACTTACCGAGGAATTAGCTTTTTTCATAGAAACTACCATTTGTTGCACAAAGCTAGTTAAATTTGCAGTACGGTCAACTTTCCCTGGTAATTCAGCATAATAACCTAGATAATCATCCCATTGAACTGCATCAATATTAGGGTATTTTGTGACAAATTCTACTAAGATATTTTTAAAGAAATTAGTAACTTCAGCAATCTCCACATCCAGGACATAATGATCGATTCCAGAGTAGGTTTTATCAACTCCTGGGACAATCCATTTTTTGGCGATCGCTAAATCAAAAATGGGACTATTTTTATCTATTTTAATCCCCTTCTCAAAGTAAGCGTGAACTTGCATTCCTTGTTTATGCGCTTCATCAATCAACCAATTTAACCATTGCTCTTGAAACTGATTCGGACAACTTTTATAGCCTAGAGTTTGCTGCATAACTTCGCTATTGTACATCGTACAACCATTCCCCCAAACACCATGAATAATTGTATTAATTCCTTGAGAGTGATAGTAACGAACTCTTTCACGAATTGTTTGCTCATCGGCATTATTGGTGATTTGGTAGCGACTTAAATAAATGCCTCTAATTACTTTTTTCTCCCAAGGAGTTGGAGGTAATGGTGCTTTTGGATTTTGTATTGCTTTTACGGGAGCTTGGTTATTATTGAAAGTGGAATTGGGAATACTTGAGATAGAGATAGTAGGGGCTGAAGAAGCAGTTGGAGACGGATTCAAAATTGGAATATTTATTTGTTGGCTCTTAGGTAAAAGCTTGTTAATATCTAGATTTCCTTTCTGACTGAACCACCAATAAGCACCTCCTAAAATAACTATGATTACAGAGAAAGGAATATTAGCACATCCACATCCAATTGGCTTTTTGTTTTGGCGCGACATAATATGATGATTGCCTGGTAATTAATTATATATAGCAATCTCAAATTAAACTTTAAAGGATGCTGAGATTAAAAGTACATATTCATAGGCTTTTTAAGCATTTTATCGGTCATAAATTATTGTGGATGTGCCTGCTTTTTGAGCGTAGGCACAGATTGTTTATTAAATTTCCAATCTACTAGTGGGAGGTTAATCGGACAGACTTGAATACAACATCCTTTAAAAGGAATGCTGATCTTAAATGAAATTGTAAGCTTGGATACAAAATTTTACCAAGGATATATATAAGGATGGAATGGACTAACCTCCTTTTATGACTCTAGTGAGAGTAAAATCAGATAAAAGTTGCTTGAACAATAGTTCGCCCATCTTGTTAAAAGCTTAAATTTATTTATTTCCGCCAATAGCCAGTTCCTTTTTGCTATGTTTCAACTGTTTCCAAAGCGCCCTAATTTGCTCATAAGCTTCTTCTGGAGACAGCTTTCCACCTGTTTCTAGGCAAGTAATGTAACTAATTTTTTGGGCAAATTCTTGGAGGTTGGCATTAAATGCTAAAGTCTCTGGCTGGAAATTACCATAATATCGGCTACGAGGGTAAAGAAAGCTATTTTTGTCTTGCGAGTTAGGCTGTGTCATTAGTTTGTTATCTGCAATTTTTTATTAAGAGTTCTAGACTTGATCTATTCTACGTGTAATTACACAGTAGAAAAGGCAAATTTCAGAAGAAGTTTATATTGTAATTAAAAATCTATTTATATGGCTACTGTAAGAAGATAGAAATAACTATCCAGTTAAAAAATTTTTAAATTTTAGTTTAAGTAAGTCGGTAAGAATAATCCAAACTATTTTAACTAATGTAAAAAATATTGAAATTAGTTTGTAGAGAGCGGTTCCAGTCCTCTCTACGAGACGATAGGTGAACACTACAAACCTTTGATTATTTACGCCGTTCTAGGTTGCAGTTCCCGCACCTGTTCTCAAAGCGTTCGTTCTCCTGAACAAAGGCACAACAAAGATAATCTCGCAACGCCACTAAATCTAAATCGAATGAACGATGGAATGATAAAGTTTTCAGTTGAGGCGCAATCCAACGAACCGAACCAGTGGTAGTGTAATACAGGGTACGAACACCGATGCGATCGCGAACTAACTGCAAACCATATAATAACTGTATATAGCGGTTCTCAGTTGAGTGCAATACAGGGCTGTTGCATTCTGGCGCTCTCTTAAGAAACCTCAGAGACGCTGAGTCCGCAGTAGGGATAATTCTGATATAAACAAATTTGATTCATCACTCCTAATACGGTTCGGATAAGATCCCCCTACCTGCGGCTACCGCCTTAAAAATAGGTAAAGATCGCAAAGAGCAAACTTTAAAAAGGGGGGATCTTCGGGAGACAAACATGTTAACCGAACCGTATTGTTGCGATCGCCATATATATGTGAAACTTAAAACACGATAATCGCCCACATACTAACTGCTAACCCAATAGCTGCTAGGTGTTGCGGCATAAGCGTTCGCACTGGTTGCTTGGCAATTTTTTGCGTTAATAACATAGTCATTAACACTGAGAATATTATCGTTGCACCTTGCAAAAAGGCAATGACAGCCGGATGAGCAACCAATATTGGCAATTGTTCACCACTCAGACCAAGGGTAGCAAAGGTTACGGGTAAAATCCGTCCGCCTTCGCCTAAGCTCAAACGCAGATAGTGAGCTAAGTTTCCTCCTAACACTAATGGTAGGTAGCTATATGCAAGTTCTACAAACGATCGAGGCTTTCGGTTAAAGTTGAACACTTGCAGCAAGCCATAAGCCCCAAAGGTAAAAATCGCTGGGATAATTAACACTAGTAGCGATAATCCCAAGTGCTGCCAAAACTGAGTTAAATCCAGTTGTAACCCTAGCCAAGATTGTAATTCTGGCAAGCGATGCAGATATATCCCACCCAACAGCAAAAACAATAATGCTACTTCATAGGTGCGGGGTACATGAGTTGTCCACAGTTCAATTCCAGGGGGACGCAAGTTAAATTCAACGGAACGATGGGGACAGGCTTTCAGGCAAGTCATGCACAGTACGCAATCTCTGTTATCTTCTAATTGCGCTGGGTGGGAATATAAAGGACATCCATTAGTTTCCATTCCTTCGCCTTTTTGTGGCCCACCTTTATAACACTGATATGTGGTGCAACTGGCAGAACAAATACCTTGCTGTGCGCGAAGTTCCGTCATTGAGAGTTTGGCAAATAAACCATTCATGCCGCCGATGGGACAGAGATAACGACACCAAAATCTTCGCTCAAAAAGAGCAGAGAAAATCATCGCCCCAGCCGTAATTAACAGTAGCAAACAAGCGCTGAGGTAGGCAGTATTTTCTAAATGCCAGAGTTCTTCCCATAAGAAAATTAGGGTAAATAAACCAAACATGAACCATCCGCCCCATTTCTCAGCTTGCTGTCTTGGCCAACGCTTGAGTTTTCGAGGCCACAGCCATAAAGATAACTTTTGGGTTATTTCCCCATAAATCATGAAGGGACAAACAGAACACCAGATACGTCCCAAAAAGGGAAAGAGAAATAAGAAGAAAGGCCACCACCATGCCCAAAATAGATTTAATACGAAATTGCGATCGCGGGTTTGTGGCCCAATAAATAAGACAGCAACTGCGATCGCAAAAGCCGTTGCAGTAAAACCATAGTTAATGCGATCGGGCCACCAAGGACTACGTAAAAACCGCCGCAAATCAGGATAGGCATTTAACAGATTTACCCGAAATCGTTTTTTCTTCGCTTCGGCTGGCCAGAAAATTTCTTCTGTTAATTCATTAGCACCCTCTGCTTGCACGATCGCTCTTTCTACCAGATTTTTTAATTCCTTGAGATTGCCAGGAAAATCATAAGACTGGAGACGACGAAAAGCTTCTGGGGTGATGCGCGGTTTCGGAACGCCTCTAGCCCGAATGTAGAGACTAGTATAATATTCAACCTGTGCCTGAATATCAGCTTTCCGCACCCGTAGCGGTGGTACTTTAATAATGTGACCAACACAGCGTTCAATTGTCGGCTGAGTTTTTTCTGAAACAATCAGAATTCTGGCTTTGCTGGCACGAGGTTCAGGTGCTACTTCTCCTGAACGACTAACGGGGGTATATGTGCCAGTTTTGAGCAACTGCGTCACCGGTGGTAATAATTCTTCAGGCAATTCTTGGATGTTGTTGAGAACTAAAGTGCCTTCTCCCAACCATTCCAACAATCCTGGTTTACCGCCAGCGCGACCGAATAAGTCTGCACCGCTCGTTTGCAGAATACCGCAATTTACTTTAATAATTGGTTCTCGCCGTTTTGGAGAACCAAAGTGGATGAGGGCTGCTATATTGTCTTTTTCTAACCCTGGTTCTCCAAAAATATCCACTGATTTGCGGTCAGCCGTCGCTTCTCGAATTTGCTCGCGCAACCGCACAGCATAGCGACTTGTACCGACAATTCCGCGTTGGGCTTTGGTAACTAAGTATGGTCGCAAAGCTACAGAACGTTCTTGTTCATAACCAAGTGCAGATGTTGCCTGAGCTAATTCTTGAGCCAATTGACGCGAAAAAGCCTGAGCAATTTCGGGGTATTGGTTAACTAAAGGACGAAATTTATCACCAGGGACAACCCACAAGTGACATTCGGTTACTGTAGTAATTGTGAATGGAGTTAATTCATCCAACAGCAATTCTTTGAGTTCAATCACCGCACCGGGGAGGAATCCACAAGCTAAGGCTGGGTTGGTTTCATTGGTGCTATTGCTTTCGAGTTGACCTTGTACAAGAATATAAAGGGCTTCTGGAGGAGTGCCTTCGCTAACTAAGTCAGTTTCGGCACTCACTACTTGTTCTTCAATTACTTGAGCGATCGCATTTAACACCTCAGATGAGAGAATTCCTAAACTTGTCCGTTCTTGTAGCCATATAACCGTTTCTGGAGATGTCATCTTAAGTTCTCCGTGTAGGCTGCTGTATAAGAAGATTATGACTTGAAAGCCACGTCAAAATATCTCGCTGTGGCGATGCATGACAACTTATATTATGTTCCTCGATATACCTATAATTTTATGTTGGAGTCAAAAGAGACAAGGGAGCAGGGGGGAGGATTAGACGGAGTTTGTACTCCGACCAATCGAGAACGTCCTTTATGACGGGGCTTGATACCCATGTTCCGCTCCGCTTCACGGCAACTCTTCTCTGCCAGAGGCTGCGCGAACGGGGCAGGGATTGCTCCCCCAGCAAGAACTGCCCCTCCGCCTCTTTGGTCATCCGCCGCCACTGCCTCAGTAAAGTTGTGAGTAATATTAAATGTCTGGTTCTTGCAGCCATCGGGCGACCATACCCGCCAAAACTCCGCCTAAAATTGGAAACACGATGAAAATCCAAAGGTCAGCCAATGCCCAATCTTGAGTAAAGATAGCTGTGGCTAGCGATCGCACCGGATTGACGCTAGCATTTGTCACCGGAATCAGGATAAGATGCACCAACGTAAGCCCTAAACCTATGGGAATGGGTGCAGACTGCTTGAAGGCGGGAGAAGATGTGACGCTCAAGATCAGCAGCACAAAGCCACAGGTAACAATGAATTCGGCTAATGCACAAGCCCACCAGCTATAGTTACCAGGGGAGTGAATTCCTACTCCATTAGAACCAAAGTCGGCTGTTGTAAACCCAGGCTTGCCCATGCAAATCAAAAACAGGATAGTAGTCCCCCAAATTCCGCCGAGAACCTGACTTCCTATATATGGTAAAACGTCTCGCAGAGAAAATTGCTTGGCTACCCAAAAACCAATTGTGACTGCGGGGTTGATGTGACATCCACTTATAGAACCAAAAGTATAGGCAGCAGTCAACAAACCTAAGCCAAAAGCGATCGCCACCCCAGTAACTCCAACCCAAGGTACTGTACCAGAAATAACCGCAGTACCCACGCCCATCAGAACTAACCAAGCTGTACCTAGAGCTTCTGCAAAACATCGTTTGGCTAACGAGTAACGATTCATGAGAGATGCTATAACTGGCTATACATGATTCATACTTGTATAGATTAGCCGAATAACACTAAGATAAATACTCGCTTCTTGATTATTAAGTATAAAACGTAACGATATACTGTTGGTTGCCTGATTGAAAAACTTGAGCAGAAATATAAGTTTATCCAATTGAAAACTGCTGTAACTTGTCATGAGTCATGTGCAGCTATTGCATATTAATATTGGGGAATTGATCGGGAGAATTTATGGCACTATATCTAGACTCAGCGATCGCATCTGAAGCTGAAGTTGTTAAGCTTTGGGGATGGGTGAAAGGCATTACAACAAATCCTACGCTGTTGTCTCAAAGCGATACGCCACCAGAAACCACGCTCAAAAAATTGGTTGCCTTGACGAATGGCCCCTTGTACTATCAACTTGTGGCATCTGATAAAGCTCTTATGCTAGCTGAAGGTAGAAAAGCTTTCGAGATTATTGGTTCACAAACAATTTTGAAGATTCCCGCAACACCGTTAGGTTTTGAAGTGGTGGCGAGTCTATCACCAGAAATTACCTGTTCGGTGACAGCAATTTACAGTGCAGCACAGGCAGCAGTAGCACGAGAAGCAGGAGCTAAAATTGCCATAGCTTATGTAAATCGAGCTACACGGTTGTTAGGTGATGGTATTGCTTTGGTGCGAGATATGGCTAGCGTACTCAAAGGCAGTGATACGGAAATCTTGGCAGCTAGTATCAAATCTCCAGAAGAAGCAGCTGCTTCATTGCAAGCCGGGGCAGATCATTTGACTTTACCATTGGCAATGTTGCAGGCGATCGCAACTCACGAATTCTCACAGAAAACTGTTGAAGAATTCGCTAAAGGAGGCATCGGCTTAAAATAATTCGTAATGACGTTCGCAGACTCGCTACCGCTACGCTAACGTAATTAAAATGAGTTTGTCAGATATCCCTAATCTTTGGGTTCCCTTAGCACTTTTAGGTTTAATTATTGTCGCTGCTGTATTTTTTAGCCGTAGCAGTTGATATTTAACTATTACAGTGGAGATGGAGGTTCAGTTCTATGTTTGCTGTTGTCACACCCGATACAATCCATTTGCCCCCAGGCGCAGTAGTACGCCTACCCGGAAGTTGGCAAGACTATCAAGCACTGAATAGATTGCAAGGCGATCGCTACACTGTTGAAACCAGTAGCCGTTATTTTCCCAACATCAATGTGTCAGAGGTAGTCACAGAGTCTTTGAAAATTGCCTACCAGCGTAATACTAGCGCTGCTATTCGGGAATTACGGCGGAAATTGGCAAGTGAGAATTAAATATTTTGCGATCGCTTTCAGGAGGTGATTGTCGAATGGAGAGAATAGAACAGTATCGCCAAAGCATCCGCCAAATATTAATGTCTCACGCTACTTTTGAGAGTGGCAATTCAGACATTGAGTCTCAGCTTGTGTTTGATACAGAACATGACCACTACCACCTTTTAGAAGTTGGCTGGGAGGGACTTAAGCGAGTTTACAACTGTATCATCAATTTGGATATTAAGGATGGGAAAATTTGGATTCAGCGCAATATGACTGATGTAGATATTGCGCGAGAATTAGTAGAAATTGGTGTGCCTAAAGAGGATATTGTTCTGGGTTTACATCCGCCGTATAAGCGTCCGTATACAGGATATGGAGTAGCTTAAGGGAAAGCAACCATAGCATGTCAAGGATCACCGCGCAGACAATCTTCATCAACCACCCCTACTTGATACGATAAAGTACAGAGTGTCACAACTGACTTTCAAGTAAATAAAAAAGGAATACGTACATGGGAAAAGGGAGGTTAGAAGCATTCAGCGATGGGGTGATTGCGATCATCATCACTATTATGGTGCTGGAAATAAAAGTGCCGCATGGGTTCGATTTAGCTGCGCTGCGTCCCCTGATTCCAGTGTTTCTCAGCTACGTGCTGAGTTTTATCTTTCTTGGCATCTACTGGAACAATCACCATCATCTCCTACAAGCAGTTCGACACGTTAATGGGCGTATCCTTTGGGCGAATCTGCATTTGCTGTTTTGGTTGTCGCTAATCCCCTTCGTCACTGGCTGGATGGGCGAGAATAACTTTGCCGCTATGCCAGTAGCACTTTATGGTGTGGTGTTGTTGTTGTCTGCATTAGCTTACTTCATCCTTACCCGCACCCTCATTTCTCATCATGGCAGCGATTCGACATTAGCGATCGCACTGGGCCGAGATTTCAAGGGAAAAATATCGGTGGTGTTGTATGCAGTGGCAATTCCACTTGCCTTTGTAAACTCATGGCTTGCCTGTGTACTATATGTTGTGGTTGCAGTTATGTGGCTCATCCCTGACCGTCGCATTGAAAATACTCTCACTCTCTGAACCTATTTGTTCAATATGCAATTGTTTTGTCTGACAATGGGATTGTTTCGGCTGACAATGCCATTGTTTTGTCTGACAATAGGATTATTTCGGCTGAAATGGGATTGTTTTGCCTGACAATGGGATTATTTCGGCTGACAATGCCATTGTTTTGTCTGACAATGCCATTGTTTCGACTAGCAAAAACAAAGCTACCCTTTCTTTTCCCTTACCCCATCTAAAAACCTCTTCCAATCACACAGAGATATCTAAATAAAATGGGATAAAGTTTTTTGTATTTTATGCAAATGAGAACTGCCATAATCTGATGAGCAATATTAAACTTCTTTCACACAAGTGCAATACCTAAACACAAAAAATATCAGAACTGCAAAACCAGTCGCCGCATAAAATACGCTATTAATTCCGCCAAAACCAAAGGCATAGCCCATTAACAACGGCCCTAATGTTTGTCCTAATCCATAGAATGTCCCGTTTACCGATATAATCGTCGCTAAATATTCTTTTGGTGCTAAATCTGCTAAAAGTGTTTGGATAGTAGGAAAACCAATACCAAGCCCAATACCAAAAATTGTACTAGGGATTAATAATAACCAGATATTTGACACAAAGGGAACTATTAACATAGCTAAAGCATAAAAAACATAAGATGCACTAATTAAACTTGTGCCACTAAATCTTCTACCTAATCTACCTAATTGAGAAGCTGTGATGGTAATTGCTATAGAAACACTAGAAAGTAGCAATCCAATAATGGTAGGCGGTGCTTTAAAAGTATCGTTAATTAACTGTGGTAAATAGGTAACGTAAGCGCCATAAAGAAAAACAAAGTTAGCAGCACTGGCAATAAAAAGTCCAAATAGCTGACGATTTTTCAGAACTTTTACGGCATTGCTTAAATACTGTTGGAGATTGCGTTCGCCTTTTGGTTCTGGATTCTTGAGTGCAAACAACACCACTAATCCAAGAGGAATCGCTAATATGGGCAGCATGAAAGGATAATACCAGCCCATTGTTGCTAATACGCCACCGATTATTGGATAACTTGATGTGCCAACGCTGCTGATACTTGCATTGTAACCCATTGCAGTAATTCGTCTGTCTCCTGTGTATAAATCGCCGATTAAGGTGATGCTCAAAGAAAGCAAAGAAGCAGCACCAATCCCTTGCAGCAAACGCAACCATAGCAATAAATTAAAATCGCGGGCAAAGGCGCAGGCTGTACCAGCTATGCCAAATAAAAACAGTGAAGGAACAATGATTCTCTTTCTGCCCCATCTATCGGCAAGGATACCAATAATTGGCCCTAAAATCAGAGATGGTAATGTAAATGCTGTAATCAATAAACCCAAATTTTTCGGGTTGATATTTAATTCTTTAGCTAACTTGGGAAAAGCCGGAGTCACGCTAGAAACTCCGATAACAGCAATCAATGCAACTGCACAAATAATCTGAAAATTTAGCTCTAGATAAATTGGTTTCTGTCGTTGAAATTGGCTGTTATCTTCTGGTGAATTCATGATTTTACCCTGTGTATAATAATCAAGAACGCGAAGCATGTCTTAAGACGCTTCGCGTTTATCTACAAAAAAGAGTGCCTAATTGATTGTCGTCTTAAGCTGCAACTTTTTCCTCAAATGGTTTAAAGGTTTTTTTGCTAGCACCACAAATAGGACATTCCCAGTCATCGGGAATTTCTTCAAAAGGTGTACCAGGTGCAATTCCCGAATCAGGATCGCCAGCAACGGGATCGTAAATCATGCTGCATTGTCTACAAATCCATTTCCGAGTTTTAGGATCTTCACCTGCAACTCTGGTTGCTGTTTGTCCTCCATTCAATACTTCTAAGGCTTCAGTGTAGCGATCAGCGTGGTAATTTTCGATAAATTTTAACAAGCCAAAACGGTGTGCAGCTTCCCGAAACGTGTTGGCATGATCGGTAGATTCTTTAACTTGTTTGAGAAATTCTTCAGCCGCAGGATTGTCGCAATCGCGTTGAGCATCTGCGGCAAACTCTGGATACATTGTGGTATATTCGTAAGTCTCACCTTCAATAGCCAAAGATAAACAGCGAGATACAATTTCGCGCTTTTGTTCATCAGTTAAAGTAGCCGAATTTTCTACCACAAGTTCTGGATGCAGCAACTTAAAATGTGCAAAAGCGTGTTCGGTTTCTTGTTCTGCTGTTTCTTTAAAAAGTTTCGCCAAATCTGTAAACCCAAGTTGACGCGCCACATCCGCAAAAAACAGATACTTGCGATTTGCCATCGATTCACCACCGAAAGCAGCTTCTAAGTTTTTGAGTGTAGTAAAGTTGGACAAATCCATAATTTGTGAATGACAGTGAAGTGATATTTAGTACGAAAACACAGCCTCTACAACTGGATACACAAGGCATTATTTGTATAAGTTATAAATGGCGTATACAAACTTCTTTAGCCCATATTTAGCAATCCGTTTTGTTAGCTGCTCTTGGACAATTATATTCCAGTAAAAAGCTCGAATGAATGGAAGAACAGTCTAATTTTTGGCTACCCTGACAAGACTAGTAATGCCCACGTTACTGTCTGAAGTTTAATATCGCATTCATAAGGAAAGCTTTGATCGTCTCACGCAATTCCACCATTTACACGAATATTTTGCCCAGTGATCCACCTAGCTTCGTCGCTAGCGAGAAATCCTACTACATCGGCGATTTCTTGCACATCTCCCAGCTGCCAAAAGCAGCCATTTGGGCCAAACGGTCTATCTGTTCTTGTGTTTTGCCTTCTCGAAATAGTTCTGTATCGGTGGGGCCAGGAGAAATAACATTAACTGCGATCGCTTTTGCACCTAATTCTTTAGCTAGTACCCGCGTGATTTGTTCGACAGCACCCTTAGTTCCTACATAGGCACTATAAGTTGGCAGCATCATCGCCGTGGTTGATGAGGAAAAGTTGATAATTCGCCCCCCTTCTACCATGTGTTGCGCGGCTTGTTGGCAAGTAAAATAAGTGCCTTTGACGTTAATAGCAAAAATCGCGTCGAAATCTTCTTCACTCACCTGAGTAATTGGTTTATAGAAGGCGATTCCAGCATTGTTGACCAAAATATCGACTTTACCAAAGCGTTCAAGTGTTTGCTCAAATAACCGTTGGATGTCAGGTATTTTGCTAACATCAGCTTGTACAGCGATCGCCTCTACTCCCAACTTTTCGATTTCTGCAACAACTTCCTGTGCTTTACCTGCATTACCCGCATAGTTAACGACAATAGATGCGCCGTTACCAGCTAACTTGAGTGCGATTGCCCGTCCAATTCCCCGCGATGCTCCAGTGATAATTGCAACCTTACCGGCTATTGATGCCATAGATTAATCTGGTTTTATTTTGGTTCACCAAAGTGATTATCTGCTATTAACATACTTTAGCAAGGTTAAATTTAGCGATCGCAGCCATTGGTCATTTTCCTGATCTCCCTGATCCCCACTCCCCTTAATTAAGTTTCTGGAGCGATCGCAACACCATCCCTGAGATTGAGCAAACCTGAAATAATAACTTTATCTTCTGGCTGCAATCCTTCAATAACTTGGTAATTATTACCTTTAATTTCGCCTAGCTTCACTCGCTTTTGCCGAGCTACTTGTTGAGATACACCTTGGGGAGATGTTTCTGTTTCAACTACATAAACAAAAGTGTCTCCACCTACACGAGTCATTGCTGTTGTGGGGATTAAAATTCCGGGGCGCTGATTCCAGAACACTCTAGCCCTTACCAATTGATCTGCACGTAACTGACCATTAGGGTTGTCAAAAAGTGCTTTGATCAGTATGGTTTGTGTTTCATTACTAGCAGTAGGTGCAATGAAAAATACCCTACTTCTACCAAGCTTTTGACCTTGTGTGTTCATAACCTCCACTGGCATTCCCTTACGCAATTGAGGTCCTTGCTGTAATGGCACAGAGATGTTGACTTCTAAAGGTCGATTTTGCGCGATATTAACTAATTGTGTAGAAGTATTAACTAAATCACCTACTTTCACAGCCATTTTGCCAACTGTGCCACTAAAGGGAGCGGTAATTTTATCGGACTGGAGATTCCCTTGTTGTTTAGGAATATTTAGATTAGCTTGCTGCAAAGTTTGTTCAGCCTGCAATATGTTGGCTCGTTGTGCTTGAATTCTAGAATCAATTGCATCAAGATTAGCCTTAGCATTGGCGAGCCTATTACCAAACTGATTGCGAGTTTGTCGAGACACGGCTCCTTCCTGGGCTAGGGCGACAAACTTTTCGTAATTCTGCTCGTACAATTGCACATTTGCAACGTAGGATGGTCGTTGTGCTTCCAAAGATTTGAGTGTAGCGCGGGCATTTTCCAGTTGCACTAAAAATCCTTGAGGTACAGCATTGCTTCCATTGACACTTGCTTGTGACATAGGGTCTACTTGGAGAATTGCCGCTCCTTGTGCGACTGGATCTCCCGATTTGACAAATATCTGAGTAACTTGGCCCTGAAGCCTCGGCTGGAGCGTGACTGAGCGCTGGGATTTTAGGCTAGCAATAAAATCTGAACTTTCCTCAATAATGCCGCTTTGTACTGTCGATATTTTGACTCTTACCCCTTGAGGTTGAGCATTAGTAGTTAAAGATGCTGAATTTTGCGGACGCCAAACTAGAGCTGCTCCGCCCCCTAACAATAGTAGTGCAGCTAAAACCCAAAGCCACCGCCGTTTTCCAGAAGGTGGCTCAAATGAAGTTTGTGGAGCTTTTTCTCCAAAATCGGTTTGACGCTCAGGGGATGTCATGGCTTATGAGGAACTTAAGGAACAAATTAACTAGAATTAAATCAATATTTCATCTGTTTATATGGAAATTACTGATTTGGCATGAGGTTTTGTGGCAAATTATGTGTTATACCATCCAAATATACAGTTTTAATCATTCCGTCTAAATCTACCCAAAGGTGAATCCGCTCTTTAAAACCTATGGAAATATTACTTGTTCATCAAATCAAAAGGATGGATATCGCTATGCCTAAACTATACAAATAGACCTAGACATAAGAGACTATTTAATAAATGTGAGAATCATAACTAATTATGCGGATATAAAATATAAGTCCTAATAACCTCTAAGTAGACATCTCCAAAAATTAATTATGCGTTACCCAAAATCTTGGTAGGCACAATTCATGAATTGTACCTACATCATTTTTGGAGATGTCTAAGCAACACTTTGGTTCAACTCACTGTAATAACTGTTCCCACACTCTCATTTGCCAATCTATCCACCGCACACACGGCATAGGTTCCCGGTAGTTGGACGGTAGCGAAGGTTGTGCCAGCAGACAAAATTCTCTGAATTGCCCAAGTATCGCCAGTTTGCCGATAAAGTGTCCAAGAACGAACTGGCTGATTATCACCAGGCTGCCAACTCAGTTTGCGGTTATTGACTTGTAGTTGAATAGGTGGAGTCGGCGGTGTTGTATCCTGCCAAGACAAAGTTGGCGGTAGCGCAGGTTTGTTATAAAGCAGACTTTGGAATTTATCAGCAATGCCCTGACTATTTTCTGTCAAAACACCGACATTAAAGAATATATTCCCCAGTGACAAATTTCCAGCTTGGCTACGACTAATTTTCACCTGCTTTTCAATCTCATCACTCTCCCGACTCTTGTTGCTTGGTTCTGTCAGATTGTTACCAGCGTAAACGTGTCTTTTCTTAGTATTTACCTCTGTCCACCACTTTAGCAACGCCGAATAACTTTGTTGTGGTTGGTCTGTGCGCCAGTAAAGTTGAGGAGCAATATAATCAATCCAGCCTTCTGCTAGCCATTTCTTCGCGTCAGCATACAGCACGTTGTAAGCATCCAACCCAGTAATACCAGTGGGTTGTCCGGGACGATAAATCCCAAAGGGGCTAATACCAAATTTAACGTCGGGTTTAGTTGCTTTAATTCCCTGGTAGAGGCGCTGTACCATTCTATTAACATTATCTCGTCGCCAGTCGCCAAGGCTGAGTATCCCACCGGCTACTTTATATGCAGCGTAGGTTTTATTATCGGGGAAAGGTTGCCCCTCGATGGGATATGGATAAAAATAATCATCTAAGTGAATGCCATCAACATCGTAGCGCTTCACTACATCGAGAATTACGTTGTAAGCTCTATCCTGAACTATTTTCAGTCCTGGGTCCATCCAGCGTTGAGTTTTCCACAAATAAACGCTTTCTGGATTGGTAGCTGCTATGTGGGGACGGACTGTTTTGGCTGGGTCGGTGGAAGTGCTGGCGCGGTAGGGGTTGAACCAAGCATGGAGTTCAATATTGCGCTTATGACATTCTGCGATCGCAAACGCTAAAGGATCATAAAATGGTTCTGGTGCTTTCCCCTGAGTTCCTGTAATCCAAGCACTCCAAGGCTCTAATTTAGATTCATATAAAGCGTCTCCCTCCGGTCGCACCTGAAAGATGAGGGCATTAAAGTTTAGCGATTGTAATTTACTAATAATCTCGCTGAGTTCAGCTTTTTGTTGGGCAACAGAAAGTCCTGCCTTAGAAGGCCAATTACTATTCCACACAGATGCTACCCACGCTCCCCGGAATTCCCGGCTATGACTTACCCTAACGCTACCGATAGGTGCAGGTGTCGGCGTTGGTATGGGTATTGGCGTTGGTACTGGCGTTGGTGGTGATGTTGGTGCTGGTGTTGGTGCTGGCGGCTGCACTAGATAACTAGAGACAATTTTTTCTGCCTGACCCAAATACACTAAAGCTTGATAAATAATTACTGCCACATCTGCACGGGTGGCTGCAAGATTGGGATTGAGTAATTTGATATTTGGGAAACTAACCACCAATTCTGCGCTGGTGGCAATAGCTACTTGATTTCTACCATACTCAGGAATCTGAACAGAATCTTGATAAATTTGTGGGAGTTGTGAGAGGAGGCCAGCTTTTACTTTGGTGGCAATTTCTAAGCCTCCTACCAAAGCAACTAAAACTTCTACTCTAGTAATTCGGTTAGCGGAACGGAAAGTTTTATCAGGAAATCCGCTAAGAAATGCTTTTTCGTAAGCTGCTTGAATGGCGGCTGCTGCCCAATAATTAGTGGGTACATCAACAAAGGGGACGTACTGCCGTTTCTTGGAAACTGTCCCAAATGCGTTGGCGATGATGGCGGCAAATTCAGCGCGGGTAACAGAGTTATCGGGGCGATAAGTACCGTTAGGCAATCCATTGACAATACGACGTTGGGCTAAGGCTGTAATAAATAAGCGTGCCCAATGGTTTTGAATATCCGAGAAGGGAGTAGCAATAGATACCATTGTTGATTGCAGCTAGCTGGCCTGGATTTTGATTTCCTTAGCTAATTTAGCAATATCAGAGCGATTGCTGCTGCAATGTCTTAGTAAACTGTCACTACTCAAGTTTGAACATTGGGAAGGAGAAGGCAGGAAGCAGAAGTTCTTTAATTTTGAATTGATTTCTTCCCCCATTCCCCATTCCCTACTCCCCATTCTTTATCTACTAAGTAGGATTTGCAGCTTCATTAGTAGGATTCAAGGTAGAACGCGCATTCAATGACAGCATTACGCGTGAAACGCCAGTGAAAATAATGCTAACACCAACTAGTGTGCCAAGAAGCCAGGGTGCATTAAAGGGCCACTGGAACCAAATCATTGCGCCTAATATCAGCGTAATAATCCCATCACCTAGTATCCATGTCCAGTTATTTTGGGGACGTAACTTAAATGCCAGAATTAACTCGAATGTGCCTTCAGCCAGTAAAAAGCTGCCAAGCAATAGAGTTAGTGTGAGAATACCCGTAAAAGGATAAACAAACAGCATTATACCCGTTGCAATATAGAGTCCGCTCAATAGAAGTTTCCAAATAAAACCTCCTTGGTGGCGGGTTTGAGTGGCATAAACTAGTTTTGTAAATCCGGCGAAAATCAAAATCACCGCAATCCAACTTTCGGCGAATAAGGTGGTGAAATTAGGCGCTGCGATCGCAATAATCCCCAAAATACTCAAAAGAACACCACTTATGAGTGACCCATTAACATCCTTCTTAATGTCTTTAGAAACATCGGTTGTCATACAAATTCTTTCCCTATTCTTAGACTAAACTCTACATTTAGATTAGGGAATTTCTAGGTGACAGAGTATGAACCCTAAGATAGACTCGTCAGTATTAACTTCATTGCGATCGCTACTAAAATCCACGACTATTGAGACACTAAACCAATCATCTGATGACCTAACTCTTATAAGAGTTCTGCAAGACTGCTTAGGCGCTCATAAACAGCAATGAGACGATCTCCTTGAAGTTCAACAGAAGTATTTGGATAATTCTGAATAGCTCCAAGCAGTGTAACTTCACCTTTTTGTTGAATAGATGCACTTAAAGCACTTCGTAGCGCCTCCTGATTTAGTTGTCCTCCGGGAGGGTGAACTACTTCACCAATTTGGCTAACCAAAACTGGCCCTGCCCAGCTAGACAATAAGCTATTTAAAAACCCAGCATCGGCTTTTATTGGCGCTTTTAGTGCCTTACGAGCTACTGTGGGGTCTTGTTGAGCCGCCTGTAAATAAGCTCTTAATGTGGGGGTAGTCTTGCCAGTTTCTGTAAACTGAGTTAATTCTTGAACGGATATTTGCCCCTGAAAAGTACCATACTTTAAAACAACTTGCTCGGCAGCATTAGCATTAGCACTTGAAAGTAGAACAATAGCACCTACGCCTAAAGCTACTGTTTGAGTAAGTAACTTAGTGAATTTTTTACTGTTTAATCGGTTTAAAAGTTGATAAATCTGCATTCTCTCTAACTTTATAATGGTGGGAAGCGTACATAGGCACAAAATGCCCAAGCGTTATATTATTTCATGGCATTCCCGCTACAGATGCATGATTAGGGGCGTACAGCCATACGCCCCTACAGGCAATTTGTTGCAAAGATTTTTGGAAATGGTGTTATTAAGCCTTTTCGTTATGCGAAGCTAATGAGGTAGTATTGACTTATCTTCATCTAAGGTTGGTGCTGGTACACCCAAATGCTTTCTTGCAGATTCTTCAGCTAGTTTTCGGTCTTGCTCGTTATCGAACTGACTCTCATCTAACAAATGAGGGTTTTTTGCCGCTTCATCTCGGCTTGGTTTATAACCATTTTTCCACCTGTACTTCCAGTCCATAATTTGAAAAGCAGATATACTGCAATTTGATTACCTAGTTCTTCATAGTAGGGGCTTAATCGAACATGATACTCCTGCTATAGGTTGAAGAGACTCATTCAGAGGGTACAAATTTAACATAATTTTTGAGTAAGAATACTCTATTGGTCAGAACTTGATAGATTAGCACGCTAAGACAAGTCGTGAGTGGTTCCCAAGTATGATAACTTTGGTGATTATTGGCGATCGCTGTTGCTGTGTTATAAAAAATTTTACAGTTGCAGAATTTGTTTGGTTTTATATTTTCATTTAAAAACCGATGTACCCTTCTCTACGGGACGCAAGCTATGTACAACCGGAATTTTTAATCCTTACGTATATTTGCTGATTACTTTATTAAAAAGCTTAATTGCTTTATCAAAAAGCCTGTTTGCTTTCTCAAAACACTTAAATGCTTTCTCAAAAGAAGCTTTTGCTTTCTCAAACTCCAGTTTGCTTACTCATTTTGGTGTTTTCCGCAAGTAAAAGAAGCTTTTGCTTTCTCAAACTCCAGTTTGCTTACTCATTTTGATGTTTTCTGTAAGTAAAAGAAGCTCTTGCTTTCTCAGTAAGTAATACCATTTACAAAAATCTTTTTACTAAATGAATCGGCTGTAGGGGCATACAACTGTCATTGGTATCCACTTAACGTGAAAGCCTTTTCAAATCTTCTTTCCAACCAGAGACTAGTAAAGGACTTCCAAATAAAAAAATACTCAACTACTTATTGTGGGGTGGGCAATACGAGCGCCTGTAGCCAAAGGTGGACAAAATATCCACCCCACAAGATTGGATAATTTAAGTAAGTCAGTGCAATAAAATAAAACTGTGTGAAGAAAAGTAAATAAGGCTCAAACTCTTTCTCCCCCCGCTCCCTGCTCCCTGCCCCCTGCCTTATCCCAACAATAATTATTTACACCAACCTACTTATTTGCTGGAAGTCCCTAATGCTGCTCCTTGATCTGCTGCCGCCAGTAAGTGAGGCGAAGCCTAGCCTGTTGACTTTGTGCCTTTTTAAAGGGTAAAAATCCATGCAAAATTTATAAAATTTATGTCTAAAGAAATAAGCAGATAATTCACTTTACTATGCCTAAAAGTTGTGTATGTACATAACAGTCACTCTCAACCAATATCTCTAAGGATATAACTAAAAAAGCTAATTTTAGGATAACTCCATCTGTAGGCTCACGCAATTTAAACAAAAAAGGTTAATACTGAAAAGTAACTTTACCAGCATGGAACTTGATTGTAATCAAAAATTGCAGTTTAGGAAAAGCAAATAGAGAAAAGAGTACAAACAATGGCAACTTCTACAGACCGCGATCAACAGATTCAAAAGCTGCATGAGCTAATCAAAAATATTGATTATGGTATGTTTACCACAGTCGATGAGGATGGCAGTTTGCATAGTTACCCTATGTCAAAAAGTGGTGAGATTAACTCTGAAGCCACACTCTGGTTCTTTACATACGCTGGTTCCCATAAGGTGACTGAGATTGAACACTATAAGCAGGTAAATATTAGTTTTTCGTCACCCGAACAGCAGCGATACGTTTCTATCTCAGGTTCAGCAGAACTCGTAAAAGACCGCAACAAAATGCGAGAGCTATGGAAGCCGGAACTTCAAACCTGGTTTCCTAAAGGACTGGACGAACC
Source organism: Nostoc sp. XA010 (assembly GCF_020829625.1). GTDB lineage: Bacteria > Cyanobacteriota > Cyanobacteriia > Cyanobacteriales > Nostocaceae > Nostoc. The sequence continues at coordinate 422,549 of NZ_JAIVFX010000002.1, forward strand.
CGATATTGCTTTGCTTAAGGTGAATATTAACCAGGTTAATTATTGGGATAGTACATCGAGTTTCAAACCACAAACAATTAGTTTCTTGGCACCATCACGCCTTTAAGTAATTACTAATTCATAATTTGTAGTTAAGAATTTAATTACTAATTATGAATTATTTTCAGATATGTAATTATTGGGAAAAATTGGTAGAATAAGTATTTTTAATTACGACAAATCAATGGTAGAACCAAATAATAATAATGAAGCCGCCCAAAAACATCTACCTTTAGAGGTAAAGCGGCGACATTTTTTAAAAGGAATAGGCTTTATCGGTGCAGGTGCGGGGGCAATTTTTGCTGACCACATTCTCAATGCCAATCCCGAAGTGGAAGCGGCAGAGATTCCAGCATCATCTGTAACTCCAACGAATAGCACAAACACTCGTGAAATTCCTCTCCGTCCATTGGGAAAAACAGGGGTGAAAGTGTCAGCTATCGCACTTGGAGGTGCAACTTTAGGGCAAGCAAAGAGCAAGGAAGAGGCGATTCGCATCACCCACGAAGCTATTGACAATGGCATCACCTTCATGGATAACGCTTGGGAGTATAACAAGCATCGGAGTGAGGAGTGGATGGGAGAGGCGTTGCAAGGGCGACGAGACAAGGTTTTTTTGATGACTAAAGTTTGCACCCACGGACGCGATCGCAAAGTAGCCATGCAGCAACTTGAAGAATCTCTGCGTCGTCTCAAAACCGATCACCTCGACTTGTGGCAAATTCACGAAGTTGTTTACGACAACGATCCAGAAAGGATCTTTCGTGCCAACGGAGCGATTGAAGCTTTGGATCAGGCGAAAAAAGAAGGTAAAGTTAGGTTCGTTGGCTTTACGGGTCATAAAGACCCCGCTATTCATCTAAAAATGCTCTCCTACAATTACCCTTTTGATGCAGTGCAAATGCCGCTTAATTGTTTTGATGCTACTTTTAGAAGCTTTGAACGGCAAGTACTGCCGGTACTGAATAAACGGGGAATTGCCGTAATTGGCATGAAAAGTCTCAGTGGCAATGCTGATGCAGTGAAAAAAGGTGTAGTTACTCCCCAGGAAGCCATCCGTTATGTTATGAGTTTACCGATCGCTACACTTGTCAGTGGTATTGATTCGCTGGAAGTACTGCGACAAAATTTAGCGATCGCCCGTGGTTTTCAACCGATGCAGGCAAAAGAAATGCAAGCGTTGCGCGATCGTTGTGTGCAATATGCTGCCGATGGGCGTTTTGAACTCTTCAAAACTTCCAAACAGTTTGATGCTGATGAAGGCAGAATCCAACATGGTTTTCCACCTCAAAGTCAAGTGCAGACATAAGATGAGGGGACAAGCGTAAATAAAGCAAATATTTCAAATCGTTCAAAAGCCTGTCTTCTAAGCTTTTTGACTTTTGACTTTTGACTTCCGCTTTGCAGCACTAGTTTTCTGGAAAGGAAACGAAATTTATGCCTTACCCAGAAATTGCAGACTTACCTGATTCAGTCAAAGAACATTTACCCAAGCACGCCCAAGAAATTTTTCGGGCTGCATTTAACAACGCTCAAGAAGAATATGGGGAAGAAGAACGTGCCTTTCGTGTTGCTTGGAGCGCTGTGAAACGCGATTACGAAAAACGCAACGATGGACAATTGCACAAAAAGCCAGAATAGCTATTTTAGATTGGCAAAGGGTTATATCGTGTCCGGCTAAAGACTTATCATTAAGACCGCAGGCGGAAAGAGAGTTTTTCGATTTTTGTACAGATGTGGTAACTTTAACTAATTAGCCGGATATGATATTACTGGTAATCGTTTTTAGACCTTTATCTGTCGGAATCATTTTTCAAATTGATATCAGATTGTATTGTGCAGTTTTATTACTATACAAAAAAACTTTATTAAGTGAGGTCTTATGAATTACCTTGTTGCAGTTTTACCAGATCGAATACAAGTAGAAGCCGCCTACTCTGCTCTGGAAAAAGCAGGCTTGCCAACTTCACAAATCAATATTTTGGGCGATGGTTATTTAAGCGCTGATGAATTTGGACTGATTGATCCCGACAAGCAAGCCCGCAAACAATCAAATCGGCTCTTGTGGTCGCTTGTAACCTTTGGATTTGTTGCAGGTTATGCCTTCAACCATTTCACAGAAGTTGAACTATTTCCCCAGTTTGCTCGATTTGGCAATGAATTTCTTGCTGGCATCTTAGGAGGTATAGGCGGTGCTTTGGGCGCTAGTTTAATCGGTCGAGGAGTCGGGTTAACAGCTAGTAGTGGCGATGCTTTACCTTATCGTAACCGTCTGAATGCTGGCAAATACTTAATTGCAGTTACCGGAAATGAGGATTTAATACGCGAAGCTACGCGCATACTGCGTCAATTTGAACCTGAAAATATTCAAGGCTATACAGATTATTCACAAAAGCGCAAACTTGTGAATAATTAAAGGGTGGGAATGTCAAGTTTCTAAAAAAGCTAATCTACATCGGGTTCAACGCCGAGCGATGTTTAACGACAAGCCGCTTCTCTACGTTCCCTGCGGGACGCTGACGCGTAGCTTGCTTCCCCGGAGGGGTACGCGCAGGGTGTCCCAGACAGAGGCTTTGCCAACGTGTCTACACAATTGTGCAATCAAGCGTTCAGCCCGTTGGCTTCCCTGTTCTGTAAAAGTCAATATCCAGCAGCCTGTCCAATCATACCAGCGTAAAAACAGAACTTGTCGCAGACATTGCGTTCACCTCTACAGCGCAGCCACAGTAAGCTTTTGCTTACCAGTACAATTCCAAAGCACACAAGCCAATCCTGTTGGGTGATGTGCTTTGGATGTCGGGTATACCTTTACTTGGTTTAAAAAGCCGCATAGGCGATCGCCTTTATGTAACCGATAAGCGATTTGATAGGTTTGTCCTTGCGATCGCATTGTGGGAGAATGGGCTGCTCTGGCTTACCTTCGAGAGCAAAAGAGAATCATCGGAGGTTGGTTAGGAAATTGATAGTTAGGGTTGTTATTTCTAAATTACAATTTCTAGCAGGGGTCAAGGGATTTAGTAATTTTGTCTAGCTTTGCTCAACGTTCAGTATTCATCCGCCACTTTCTAAAACTTGCATCTGTAAATGTTCTTTCAAATCTAATGGTTCCGTTGGCAGGACTAATAGATGTAATGTTTTTAGGGCATTTAACGGAAATTCGCCATTTAGCAGGTGTGGCACTAGCAACAATTTTATTCAATTATATTTATTGGACATTCGGTTTCTTACGCATGGGTACAACTGGAATGGTTGCACAGGCGATCGGGCGTAAAGATAACCAATCGGCAGTACTCATTGGTTTACAACATGGAATGTTAGCACTGATATTAGGACTCGCCATCCTGATATTTCAACAACCTTTACAAATATTAGGGTTTGCGATTCTAAGTGCTACACCAGAAGTTAAAAGTTCTGGTGTAGATTTCTATAATGCCTTAGTATGGGGTGCCCCAGCAACACTGATTAACTTTGTCTTGATTGGTTGGTTTCTTGGACAAGCACAAAGTAGTAAAGTGTTGTTGCTTTCAGCTATTAGTAATTGTGCAAATGTACTACTTGATTATCTATTTATTGTTCAGTGGGGATGGGCAAGTAGAGGAGCTGGGTTAGCGACAGCCACTAGTCAGTATCTCATGCTAATGGTAGGGATTTTGCTATATTGTCAAACAATTTCATTTAAACAAATACAAGCTTTAATTGGGGAACTATTTGACCTATCTGCTTTAAAATCAGCTTTAATGCTAAATGGAGAAATTATTATTCGGACTTTCGCTTTAATTTCGACAATGGCAATGTTTAGCAACCTCAGTTCTATGTTAGGAACTGAAATTCTGGCGGCAAATACCCTGCTGATGCAAGTGGTGAGCTTGGCAGCATATTTCATTGATGGCTTGGCATTCGCTACTGAGAGCTTGGCTGGAATTTTTCAAGGTAGTGGAAATATTACTTCTTTAAAAAAACTGTTGCAAACTTCTGTAGTCAGTAGCTTAATTATAGGATTAATGTTTGCTACTGCATTTATTTTTGCCCCAGAATCACTGTTAAGATTACTGACCAATCATACTGAAATTATCAATAATTTACGCTCTTATATTCCTTGGTTATTACCAGTTTTAGGTTTTGGTTCAGTCGCTTATGCGCTAGACGGTTATTTTCTAGGGTTGACTCAAGGTTATATACTTCGGCAAGCTATGCTTACAGCCACTGTAATCGGTTTTATTCCATCAGCAATTACAGCTTGGTATTTTCATAATAGTCATTTACTATGGTTATCAATGTCTTTATTTATGGCAGCAAGAACAATAACTCTGGCATTGTACGTACCAAAATCATTTTGTAAAACACAGTGAGGGTAGGGTTGCAGGTTAGGTTCGGAGAAAATCAAGAAGAGTAGAAATAAGCGTTGTTTATTGACAAAGATTTGGGCGTAGACATAGCCCGTCGTCGTTACAAAACTTTTTCCTCAGACATTCAAGAAATGTAAGTAAGTATTAATACTACTTAGTTAAGGAATTTCTTAATAAATAAATTATCTAATCTTCTCAGGTGAGCATCTTGCCCGGCATATAAGGGGACAGTTCGGGAACAAGCTGTTCTTAAGAGAAAAATTACTGAACAATAACGCTCTTATCTCTCCTACTTTCCGTGCTTATCCGAACAGCATTAAATCAGTGAACAGTTAAGCTAATGAGCATATAAGTTGCATATAAGTTACATATAAGTTGCATAAAAGCATGGGTAGAACTGCTTACTATAAGCAAATCAACCTGAAAAAATGAATGACGATTAGCTTAATCATTGGAAGCAGTTGCAGATTTGACCCCGAATCAAACACGCCACTTGTATTCGTCGGGGACTCTGACTCCCAACGGACAAATTAACTGATAACTCATAACTTTTGAGGGCTAGCCCTCAATCCCTCAATTCTTTTTTTCCAATAATTATTCTCTATTTTGTGGCATAAATTTAATTAATGCGGGTGATATGTATACAGCAGCATTGATCACTAAGAAGTTCCTTATGAATAACTCCACCTACCAGCTAGACGATTCCGGTTTAACATTGCCAATTTCCCAATCAGCTCGCATAACTGCCCAGCAATTTGCGAACCAGCAGCCAAATTTTGAAAAAGCAGAGCAAGTTCGGCTGAATACCCTCGCTGTGTGGGTGGTGAATGACTACTTAGAAATGATGGATATTCCTACTGATCTCCAAGCTAGTGACAGCTGGAACCCGATTATGCGCCTCTGTGGGGATGTAGCTGATTTAGAAGTGCCCTCAATTGGTCGTCTGGAGTGTCGCCCTGTGCATCTGCATCAGCAGATATGTTCCATTCCTCCAGAAACTTGGGAAGAACGGGTGGGTTATTTAGTAGTTCAATTTGATGAATCCCTCCAAGAAGCGAGGCTACTTGGTTTTATCCCTAGTGTCGAAAATGAAAGGTTGCCTTTAGCGCAATTGCAACCATTGGAAGCGTTTATCGACCACCTGGGACAACTGCGCCAATCCCCAGCTAGTCCACTGGTGAATCTAAATCAATGGTTTGCTGGTATATTTGAGACAGGTTGGCAGACTATTGAATCTTTGTGGAACGCGCCAGAACTCAGACCAATTTATGCCTTTCGCAGTACTGATACTGTGGAACTAAATGCTCTTAACCGACCAGAATCAATTACTAAACGTGCAAAACTGATTGATTTGGGTATCCAAATTCTCAACCAACCCGTCATGTTGATTGTAGAAATCAGCCCAGAAAAGGATCAGCAAACCAGTATTCATCTCCAATTGCACGCCACTGGTAATCATATTTACTTGCCACCAGGAGTTCATCTGACTGTTTTAGATAGTTCGGGAACAGTATTTCTAGATGCTCAATCTAGAAAATTAGATAACTACATTCAGTTGCAGTTTCGCGGTGAACCTAGAGAGCAATTTAGCGTTAAGATAGCCATAAATGATACTAGCATTACCGAATATTTTAGAATTTAAAACATCTAGCTATCTTCCCTTTTTGTCGATAATTTATTAAGTGGTAATTGGTTAATTAAAAATTCAAGCCTGCTTTTAGGGATTTTGAAAAAAATCTGTAAATGCTTGTAGAGCTTGTTATGAGACATGAGAACAGGGCATGGTTTCGTACAGGGAGATAGCGACGGTCATGGGTAAGTTAGTGGTTCTGAAATTTGGAGAGGGTAGTTTTGAGCAAGGGTTTGCTGTCACCCTCGAAATTGGTGAAGAACACGAGCGTGCTACAACAGAAATTACGGGAAAACTACCTTCATTTCCCGAAATGCCGCTCTATTACAGTCATTGGCAGTCTAGTTATCGGCAGATAGGCAATCGTTATCGTCTTCATGCTGACAAAATGCAGGTGACGAATGTCTCGATGATTCAAGACTGCGAAAACGCTTCTCATATTTTGCGGGCCCGCTTTAATACATGGCTGCGAGCAGAGGAGTTTCGCCCTTTGAGGGAAAAATGGTTAGAAAGATTGTCGTCCACGGAAGAAGTACGGGTAATTTTGCAAACAGAAAATAGCCAATTGCAGCTATTACCCTGGCATCTGTGGGATTTGTTAGAACGCTACCCCAAGGCTGAAATCGCCCTTTCTTCACCATCTTACGATCGCATTCACAAACCACGCACAAAAAATAAATTAGTCAATATTTTAGCGATTGTGGGCAATAGTCAGGGAATTGACACCCAGGCTGATCAAGCTTTACTGCAACAGTGTAGTAATGCAGAGGTTAGTTTTCTGGTAGAACCACAACGGAAGGAATTGACTGAGCTTCTTTGGGGAAAAAACTGGGATATTCTCTTTTTTGCTGGGCACAGTTCCAGTAACAAAAATGGAGAAAGCGGACGAATTTATCTGAATAAAACTGATAGCCTCACCATTGGCGAGTTAAAGTATGCTCTAAAAAAAGCCATTGAAAACGGCTTGCAACTAGCTATATTCAACTCCTGTGATGGATTGGGATTGGCGCGAGAACTGGCTGATTTGCAAATTCCTCAGATGATCGTTATGCGTGAACCTGTCCCAGATCAGGTTGCCAAGGAGTTCTTAAAGTATTTTCTCGAAGGTTTTGCCAGTGGCGAGCCTTTATATCAGTCGGTACGCCAAGCGCGGGAACGGTTGCAAGGACTTGAGGATAAATTTCCCTGTGCGACTTGGCTACCAATGATTTGCCAAAATCCAGCGCAGATCCCACCCACTTGGGATGAATTAAGGTCTACAAAACCTGAAGCACCAAATTTAGGTTTGTCTATCAGACAAAGATTTACAATAACTTTGTTATCCACTTTGGCGATTACAGGCTTCGTTTGTGGGCCGAGATTGCTGGGATTGCTGGAAAATCCAGAGATTACAGCCTATGACTTGATGATGCGATCGCGCCCTGCGGAGGGACTTGATTCCCGACTCTTAATAATCACAATTGACGATAACGATCTAGCAATTCAAAGAAAAAATAACGAGGATTTGATTGGAGCTTCCATTTCCGAAAAATCTCTTAACAAACTCCTGGCAAAACTGAATCAATACCAACCCCGTGCGATCGGCTTGGATATCTACCGTGATTTTAAAGCCAAACAACCAGATTTAATTACTCGTCTTCAAAAAACTGAGAATTTGATTGGCGTATGTAAAGGGAGCGATATTACAGTAAATATCCCAGGAAATCAGCCGCCGCCAGAAATCCCTAAAACAAATTTGGGATTCAGTGACTTTATTCATGATCGTGATGGAGTTATCCGTCGGCATCTTCTGTTCATGAATCAAGAGGCGACATCGTTATGTCCTGCTCCCTTTGCATTCAGTCTAGAACTCGCTTCCCTCTATCTGCGCCCTTCAGGAATTGAACCAAAATTCACCCCTGAAGGGAATTTACAGCTAGGTAAAACTATTTTTCCAAACCTGAAATCTCGTACTGGCGGCTATCAAAATATTGATGCCAATGGCGGTCAAATTTTACTCAATTACCGTTCACCAAAACAAATAGCCGAACAGGTGAAGCTAACCCAATTTTTATCTAGTCCAATTAACCCAAGTGCTATCAAAGATAAAATTGTTTTGATCGGTGTAGTGGCAAAGGGAGATTCTCCAGACATCTGGCCTACACCCTATGGCGTTCCTTTAGATGAGCAAATGCCAGGAGTGTTAGTACAAGGACAGATGATCAGCCAAATCCTCAGTGCAGTGCAGGATGGGCGACCCTTGCTGCGGGTTTGGTCACTGTGGGCTGAGGTGGTCTGGATTTGGGGCTGGTCTTTAATAGGGGGAGTCCTGGCTTGGCGAAAGCTTTCCTTCCCTTGGTTGGCATTGGCAGTTATTATTACCTCTAGTGTTCTATATTTAGTTTGCTTTGCTCTGTTAATTTCGGGTGCTTGGGTGCCTTTTGTACCTTCGGCTTTGTCGTTGATTGTCACGCTTGGCTTGATGTCAATATTTAATTCAACAACAAAAGTTCGGGTGGCTACCAGGGAATAGGGTAATACACTTAGTTAAGAAAATTGATCTGTTAAGGCAGGCAGGGGGAGAAGAACCTGATAATTGTATTGGACAGAAGAATTTAGATAATTTAAATTTTGGAGTTTAATAGAGAATGGGGAAGGATTATTTTATGAAATTTTTGGATAACCAGCAGATAAATCTACATACAAGGTTTGCATATTTAAGGGAAGGTTTTTATGAAGTCAAATTCACAACAGATAAAACTGTTTTTAGTAGTAGCTCTTAGCTGCACAAGTTTACTCGTTAGCCTGACTCCAGTAATGGCAAAACCAACTCTTGATTCTTCACCTAGCGATGGTGGTGCTAAAACGAACCTTGCTCAAGCTAAAGCCTTTAATCAACCCTCCCTTCCATCTGGCCCCCCTCCTGGAGGTCGGGTTCGTGGTGGAGCAAAGCGCGACGGCGGGGATGCATGTCCACTTCCTATTACTAAAACTGACCTGACTGCTTTAGTGCCTTTTACTGAGGAAGCTGACTCAGTGATTAATGTCTGGGGACAGACAACGGTAGAACGCCCAAGTTGGTTTTTCTATGTGCCTTATACTAAAGATTTGCCCTATGCAGTTGAATTTGTGCTGCAACAGGACTTGAAGGACATTTACAGAGAAGCGATCGCTCTACCAGATAAAGCAGGAGTCATGCGCGTTTCTCTGCCTACCAGCGCTCCTGCCTTAGCACTAAACAAACAATATCGCTGGTTTTTAACCGTTAAGTGTGACCACCAAGATAATTCTCCCCCGACTTTCGTCGAAGGAGTAATACAACGAATCAAACTCAAACCAGCCGCTCTCAAAGAGCTACAAACCACACAACCTCTAAAGCGCTATGCCATCTATGCCCAAAATGGGATATGGTACGAGGCACTGACGATATTGGCCCAACTGCGCGATCAAAATCCTAAAGATGCAGCACTACAAGCAGAGTGGCAGAATTTGTTAAGCAGCATCCGTTTAGATGATATTGCAGCAGAACCGATTGTTTCGGAAAAACCTTAGACTAAGAAACACATTCCCAGAGCAACTAAGCAGGTAGCGATAATTAAACATAAAATAAAATCCTAGTTGGTAGTGAGCGGTAAATCGACCACTACCAACTAGGATTTTCAGAACTAAAATCTAAAATTGATTAACCTAGTTTGGGGGTTTAAGTTGCATAGCTTCTATCAAGCAGGGCGAATGGAAGCCTAAATCTAAATCCCCGGACGCTCTCTACGTTCGCGCAGCGTGTCGCAGACAGACGCTAAAAGCGTAGCTTGCTTCTCTGAAAAAGTACGCAGACTCGCTAACACAAAACGTAATTGCTCTCTTCTCTACGAAACGCTTTGCAAACGTAGCGGGGAGTAGCAAGAGTGCGAATTGCCAATTGCCAATTGCGAATTGTTTTAATCTTCTTTTTGCAAGATATCATCATCAATGCGTCGCTGCCGATTAATATCGGGATTTTCTGCTGTCCAATTATCATCTGCTCCAAGAGATTCAGGAACCATCACAAGCTCAGTCTCTTTTTTATGGTTATTCCCCCATTCATCCAAAACATCTTTGATCAGTACTTCTTGCAACCAAATTTTAGCAACAACAGTCAGGGGTAGCGCCAGAAATAATCCTAAAAAGCCAAAGAAAGTGACGAAAAATAGTTGGGCAATTAAGGTTACGGCTGGCAGCAATGAGACTTGCTGCGCCATCACAATTGGCGTGATGAAATTACTCTCAGCCTGTTGAATAAAAAAGTAGAGAATTAGGACAGCGACCGCTTTCCAAGGTTCATCCAAGAAGGCGATCGCTATTGCTGGTATTACACTAATTGTCGGCCCCAGATTGGGAATCAAGTTCAAAAACCCAGCTAAAACCGCTAAAGCTAGTGCTGCCTTTACATGCAAAATTGATAAGCCAATCAGACTCATCAGCCCCACTACAAGGATGGCAATGAAAGCGCCTGTAATCCATCCCTCCAAGGAAACTTCACATTTATCTAAAATCCCATCTACCCGCCGCCGATAAAATGAGGGGAAAAGCCGCACAAATACTTTGCGGTAAGCCACGGGGTCGGCTAAGATCATTCCGGTTAAAACCAACACTAGCAAAATCTTAAGAACAACTTCCAAAGAGCCAGATACAAAGGCGAAAGAGTTTCCCAGTAGCCGATTGACAATGGGCTGTACTTGTTGGATAAGGCTGTTGATATCTGGGATGTAAGGAAGCAACTGCTTAGGAATATAAGTTCTCAGCGTATCAAGCCAACTATTAAAACGCTCAAACCCTTTAGGAACCTGATTGGTTAGTTCTTGAAACTGCTGTGCAAATGGCGGCACAATTAGCCAGAAAAAACCCGCAATAACTGCAAAAAAGATAGCTACTGCGAGGAGGACGGCGAATCCACGCTTCATCCCAAAGCGTTGGAAGCGTTTCGCTAGCCGGTTTAAGGTGGTGGCTAAGACAACTGCGGCAAACATGAGCAAAAGCACTTCCCGAATTTGCCAGAGGATGTATAAAGAAAGAAGTATGGCGATTAAGCCGATCCATTGACCGAGGTTCACAGGCTAACTCCCAACCGTTGGCGAGATGCAATTTTTTGGTAATTCAGCTAGATTAACTGATTTTAGTAACTTGTGCGTCTATGGTTTGAGTTAATTTTGTTTCTGTGCTTGGAATCGCCACAGTAGCGCGATCGCTATAATCACAATTGGCAACAATACTATAATTAGCGCGTTGGTTGCTGTCGCCGGAATTGATAGGCTTGGCCCCGCATACTTAATTAATACTGATAACAAAGCCGAGAGTAAAAGCAGTTTCAGAACAAATCCTAGTTGATTTTGCATAAAAGTATGGCATACAAATTTTTGTGGTACACACGAATTTGCGCTGTACCGCCCAGTTTCTACAATAAACCTACAGATACAATCCTTTGCAACTTTCTTTGGGAAATGCGTTCGCTTTATTTACGTCAAACTCAACCAGCCAAAAACTTGTTCTACTGTTAGTTCTAATTCGATACCGTCAAGGATGGGTAATTTATCAGCACCTTCGTATAATTCCACTCGCCCTCCAGGAAAAATCCCTAGCACACTTTCGTCTTCAGGGTTGATTAACCAGCCGAGTTCAGTACTATTGCGCGAACAATGCAATAATTTACTCAATACTTTTTTTAATCCTTGGTCTGGGGAAAGAATCTCAATTGCCCAGTCGGGATGAATTTCAAAGCGGTTAGCAATTCTGCCAGATGAAGTTTTAGGAATTCTATCCCAGCGAAACACAGAAACATCAGGGACGATAGAAGCACCGCCAAAGGTGCAGCGCAGTTCTGGGAAAGCCAAAGCAATTTTTTGACTTTCGGTTAGCTGATTGATGACATGACAAGATTTGCTCCGCAGTAGGCTATGTTGACCTTGGGGCATTGGTTTTTGAATGATTTCCCCGTTGATAAAGTCTGATGCTGGCTCAGTTTCTGGCAGTTTGAGGAACTCATCTAAAGTTAGCTGGGGTTGAGTTGCGATCGCCATAAGCAAATAGCATGGAGGGGATAGTTTTATTATGGGCGTGCGATCGCCTACTCTTAAAGCAAGCTACGCCTCGCATCCTTCGTTTGTGATAAGTACTACATCCAACTCAGCCAACCAAAAACCTCTTCAACTGTTAATTCCAACTCGATACCCTCAAGGATGGGTAATTTATCAGCACCTTCGTATAATTCCACTCGCTGTCCAGGAAAAATCCCTAGCACACTTTCGTCTTCAGGGTTGATTAACCAGCCCAGTTCAGTACCATTGCGCGAACAATGGAATAATTTACTCAACACTTTTTTTAACCTTTGGTCTGGGGAAAGAATCTCAATTGCCCAGTCAGGATGAATATCAAAGCGGTTAGCAATTCTGCCAGATGAAGTTTTAAGAATTCTATCCCAGCGAAACACAGACACATCAGGGACGATAGAAGCACCGCCAAAGGTACAACGCAGCTCTGAGAAAGCGCAAGCAATTTTTTGGCTTTCAGTTACGTTATTAATGACATTACAAAATTTAGTCTGTAGTCGGCTATGTTCACCTTGGGGCATTGGTTTTTGAATGATTTCTCCGTTGATAAAGTCTGATGCTGGCTCAGTTTCTGGCAGTTTGAGGAACTCATCTAAAGTTAGTTGGGGTTGAGTTGCGATCGCCATAAGTAAATAGTATGGAGGGGATAGTTTTATTATGGGCGTGCGGCCTAATATAGTTCGGTTAAGGCAAGAGACGCGATAAATCGCCGTCTTTACAATAATCAGTCCTTTGTAGAGACGGCGATTTATCGCGTCTTTGTGATATGTAATTTCGTCAAAAAACCTTAATCTTTGCGCCTTTGCGTGAGAAGCTGGAAGGTTTGGATCGATTTTTTGGAGTAATTCGGAATCTTGTTTGAGAATATTCTGAAAGCTATCTATGTAAGCAGCCTGACTAACTAGTAGCACACAGCTTTCTAAACTTGGCTCTTTGTTGGTTGCATCAATAATGAACTTTAGGATGGTAATGGCGACGGGGGCAAAGGGAATTATTTCTTTGGTAATTTGTCCGAGAGGAGAATTAAATACATCTAATAGCGACGAAATCTGTTCTACATAAGGTTTGAAGTTTTGAACATTGGGTTTTTGCTCTTTAATTGCCTTTGCCAAATCAAGCACGGCTTTAGCTGCTTCGGCTCCAGTCTTTGTTACCTCTACGCCTTGTCCCCAGTTCAAATCCTGAATGTTTTGCAAAAACTTCCAGAGTTTCGTCATCGCCATAGACTATTCTCCAACACCATCAATTTAGTAAAAATGCGCCTGTCTAGCGTTTCTCGTGTGTATGCAATAGACTTTGACCTCACTTCCATTCCTCTCTCCTAAAAGGAGAGAAGCTTTGAATCTTACTCCCCAACGCTAGTAGGGAAGGGGTTGGGGGTTAGCTCTATATTGGACTCAACTGAGAACCGCTATATTACTTAACTCAAATTCAACCAGCTAAAAACTTGTTTAACTGTCAGTTTTACCTCGGTATCAGTGAATGTAGGCAACTGATAAGCTATTGTATATAATTTAACTCGCTACTTGGAAACGCTGTTAGCAGAGTTGTAAGTTTCACATAGAGGCGCAGAGGCGCAGAGAGTTTTTAAATTTTGTTGTCTACAAGTATCAAAGACTCGTCAACGGAGATAAAAGGTGGATTCATCCAGTTCAAAGACTCGTCAACGGAGATAAAAGGTGGATTCATCCAGTTCAAAGACTCGTTAATGGAGATAAAAGGTGGATTCATCCAGTTCAAAGACTCGTTAATGGAGATAAAAGGTGGATTCATCCACTTCAAAGACTCGTTAACGGAGATAAAAGGTGGATGAACAGACGCGATTAATCGCGTCTCTACTAACTTCGTTGCCAAATTTTAATAGTCTTATCCAAACTCCCACTAACCAACATCTCGCCGGAAGCTGTGAAAGCTAACGCTGTGACTATATTCCCATGACCTGTAAACGTACCCAGCAATTCACCAGTTTGTAAATGCCACAACTTAATAGTTTTATCAGCACTACCGCTAGCAATTATTTGTCCATCGGGACTTAATGCGATCGCATATACTCTATCTCTATGTCCTTTAAGAGTATGAAGTAATTCCCCAGTCTCCAATTGCCAAACTTTAATCGTTTGATCCCAGCTACCACTCACCAGCATTTTACCATCTGCACTAATCGCTAAGGAACGAACGATGTGAGAATGACCCATGAGGGTATGCAGTGGTTGTGCATCCTTTAAACTTTTGACTCCCGTCTGGGGTAAGGTGCGCCAGACTTTAATTTTGCGATAGCTACCTGTAACTAAAGTTTCGCCGTCTCGACTCAAAACTAGAGAATGAGCAGCTGTATCATCTAAAGAGAGTGCGATCGCTACCTGACGTTGCATCAAATCCCAAAACAGAATTTTTCTATCATCTCCGCCTGTCGCTAACATTCTGCCGTCTGGGGTAAAAGCAGCACACCGCACTACCCCATTATGTTTGTGCAAAATATCTATCAAATCTAAAGCGCCTACATGCCAAAGCTTAATTGTGGAATCTGCACCACAACTGACTAAAGTCTGTCCATCTGAACTAAAAGCTAGGGAATTCACTTCATCCACCAGCCCAGATATCACCCAAGGATACTCTGATAATGTATCTATTAATTCACCCTTGCTTAAATCCCAGAGTTTCGTCTCTCCCCGACTACCACTTGCCAATATGGGTAAAGCTTTGCCATTATTACACCCAGAACTGAAAGCTAGGCAATTAATACCTCTGGTGTGTCCTTGCAAAGTCTGCCAGCATTCCCAGTCACCGACTATACCCTTAAGGCAATGCTCTGATGGTAGAGTCTGTATTGTATCTGCGATCGCATTCTCATTAATTAATGGCGACGTCTCTTTTTTACTAATAAGTGATTCTAAATACCAACTCAACCCCCCCGCATACAACAAGTGACTCGGATTAATGTAGAGTTTTGGTTCAGTAAGTTCAATTTGATTTGCAGGTAAAAAGCCTGTAATTATGCACTGCTTCTCGTCGTATCCTAGCTTATCTGTAGATGGATAAAATAAACACAGAAAAATTAATACTTGGTGCTTTCTTAAATCTTCTTGAGTAACCGACCACCTAATTTTGTCTTTCTTAATACCATTAAAACTTTCTCCATCAGCAACATAAACTTGAATACTCAGCTGAGGATTCTCTTTTAGTACATAAGAAAACTTACTTTCGCCACACAAATTTCCCTCATCATCTAAAACCATGTTTTCCACAGTATCTTGTGATACCTTTTTTACCAACTTCCCCAAACGTTCAGTTATCACTCGGTCAACAATATGCTCCCGTAAAAGATAATCTTGGGCTTGTTGTTGGAAGTATTTGGGAAAAGGTATCGTCCAGTCAGGAGGTTCAGGATATTCAGGTGGCGTTGGCGGCGGATTTTTGGCAAGAACTTCTGCTTGTTGGCGAGAAAGTTCTTGGAGTCTAGCCAAAGGCTCACCCCAAAAAGCCATAATTTCCGTGTGACAACCTTTTACTTGACTTTCCAGCAAAGATAAGTCATAAGTTTTAGGTTTTTTCACACGTTGAAGGAAGTCAGCTTGTTGAGATTTGAGTAAGCTAATCCAATCCATCTGCATTCCTGCGGCAAACTATTGCATACCTACGGTAAGCTATACCAATGCAATTACTCAAGTTTATAACCTTAGTTAATTAAAAATACAGTAATCTTAGTAGTCTAATAAAACACAGCAATTAGCAGATGCTTCCGTGAAAGATAGAGATTATTGCACTTAGATATTTCATGAACTGATGCAGTTGAAGTATATAGAATTAAATGATGTCAGTCAATTCTAACGGAGATGGAGAACGAGATACTGTTTCTAGGAAAACAGTTATAGCCGCAAAGGAAAGTTTAATGTGAGAGGGATTTCAAAGGTTGCCATAACCTGAAGTCAACAAATCCCTACACAAAAATAACGTATTACAGTACGGTGGAAGTAAACCACCCATCCCAAATCAATGAAACCCTTGCGGTATAATAATTACTAATTACATTAGCGTAACCCATTACGAATTACAAATTATTTTAACCTTTGCGTTTTGGTTGTCTCGGTGTAGTACTTACATCAGAGGAGTCGCCAAAAGTATCCCTTGCCTCAATCTGTTTAATTTTCATTTGCAAGTTCAACTCATCACTGCTAACAATTGTTTCTATATTGGCTAATCTCCTCTCTAGCAGTTCTATCTGCTGCTGTTGCAAATAGTTAGTTTTTGATTTTTGCTCATCAGAACGCCAAACAGCAACCGTACCAACAGCTGCCCCACCAATTGCAACTAAAGGAAGAATAGCACCGCTTTTAGTAACGGCTGATAGTGGGATGCAAACTCCGAGAATGGCGACTGTAATTACCCAAATTCTTGTGGTGGCAGATAATCTGACATCCTGATAGTGTTCTAAATTGGGTTGAGATTTTTTAGCCATAATGTTTATCCTTAAAAACTTATTTGCTAGATTGGCACAATTGTTTATTACAATACTTACTGCAATTAGGTTAAGTATATTTTTTGCTAGTATTTTTAATTACCAGTAGGTCAACATAATTCAACGTAAAATGCCAATCAGCGAAATGATTTTCCTGACTTCTATACAGACGCAATTAATCGCGTCTCTACTGCTGCCTTCTACTTAGTTACTTCGTTATTTTAGATCATTAGATTTTGCTTGCGAGGAGCAGTTGTACGCTGAGAGGAAGATTTTCTCCAGCACAGATACTGGAGAGTCAGCTAGAAAAAAGTATGGGAATTGAGCCAGCTAATCCAGAAAAGGCACCTTTTCCAGTAGTGATTTTCTTCAATGGCTATAACTGTGATGCTCAACAATACCAATGGTTAGCGGTTAAATTGGCTGAACGTGGATTAGTAGTGGTTCTCTTTAATTGGATTGCCAAAAATCTACCAGGCGTAATTAGCCTCACACCTGGAGTTGATTTTGAAAAACTGAAGCCCACAATTTATCCTGCTGCTCCTACAGCTTTGGCTTTGCCAGCACTCCTAACTAAACTCGAACAGTTACAAAATCAAGGAGTTTTAGCAGGAATGTTGGATTTACAACGCATCATTCTCGGTGGACACTCTGTGGGTGGTTTAGTATCGCTCACAAATGCTGACCCTCGGTTTTTCCCTGGAGTTGCTGCATCTTTTTCTTATGGCGCCAGTAGCAGAGGACTTTCAACCATAGGGTATGAACCAGGAACTATCTTGCCTTTACCAGATTCCCTTCCACTGCTACTGATGGGAGGAACCCGTGATGGATTTATGCTTACCAGTAGCGAACTTTATGGTATAAGTCCTGGGGATGCTACTATCCCAGTTAGTTACACGTACATTCCAAGAAGCAATCGCTGGGGGACGAAATGACAGCTATCTGGTAATCTTAGAGGGAGCAAATCACTTTTCGATAGTTGATGAGCCAGACTCCACTACAGTTAGACCCTCTCTCGACTTAAAAGCTACTCAATCTCAATAAAATTTGCGTTTGCTGATGAGTGAAATTATTGGTCTGTTTATTGACACTTATGTTCGCCACCAGCCAGAAAAATCTCAGGAGCTTGAGCAATTATTAACTGCTGCCAATCCTTTGATAAAATCTTTTGAGCGTAAGTAGTTAAATTTATTATGACAAGTGCATCTTATATTTTTCTGGCTGGAGCAAGTCGCGGTGTTGGTCGAGAAATTGCTCAATATCTCACAGCGCAACAGCTAAAGGTAAAAGCACTCCTGAGAACAGCAGCAGTTGCTAGTGAACTAGAAAAAATCGGTATTGAGGTGGTTCTGGGAGATGCCTTGAATGTTGGCGATGTAGAACGCGCAATGCTTACAGATGAATCTATTCACACCGTTATCAGTACAATTGGCGGTTTACCATCAGATGTAGAAAGACCCGATTACCCTGGTAATAAAAATCTGATTGATACAGCAGTTAAAGCTGGGGTGCAAAAGTTTATTCTTGTCTCTTCCATTGGTGCTGGCAATAGTGTTGTTGCTGCGTCACCCCAAGTTTTAGCGGTACTTGGAAAAGTTTTAGCTGAGAAAGACAAAGCTGAACAACACTTAATTGCCAGTGGACTCACCTATACAATCATCCGTCCTGGTGGACTAAAGTCAGAACCAGCAACGGGTAATGGTGTTTTAACTGAAGATCCGCACATTATTGGTAGCATAAATCGTGCAGATGTCGCACAGTTAGTTGGTCGCTGTTTAAATAGCGATCGCACCAATAATAAAATTTTGTCAGCGATAGACCGAAATATGCAATTTGGACAAAGAGAATTTGCGGAATTTAATTTGGAGTAATTTAAGCACGCCACCGGAGTATCTGACCCTTGACAGGATTCACAAATTCTCGTCCTTCAGCGACAGACTTAGCATACTCTCGCTTTAACTGGTAATACCACTGCGCCTGCATATCTGAGTCTTTAATCAGTCGTAGCACGGGATTATATTTCAAACCAATCTGCTGCTTTTCTACAACCGTTCGGTCTTGGCCAATGAAAGTCCGCGCCAACACATGTAACAGTGGCTTGAAAAACCCTACCCAAGGAAGCGTCCAATAAAGAGCAAAAGTTACCTCAGTTTCTGTGTCTGAAATTGGTGTAACTGCCGTTAAATTAACGACTCGATGCTTGCCAATTGTGGTTTCTTCGATTCTGACTCCAGGTAAACGAAAAGAAATTTCCGTTTCCGGTACACCACCGCCAATCAGCCAGTATAATCTGCCTCCATTCGCTGGTAATCGGTGTCGTCGCATTGTGAAGCCGTAGGGCGAAGCATCGAATTGCTTCACTTCTTCGTGCAGTTGCTCACTTCGCCACCACCAAGCGCGATGAACATAAGGTGAATGAGCAGGGTCCATCAGACCTACCACTGCATGATCTATAAAACAAGGGAATTTTACCACTTCTACGAATTGGTGCGATCGCTCGCCAAACCCTGGAATTACCGGAATCTCCATCTCAGAAGCAGGTTGAGGATTATCGGGATCAGCCATATATATCCAGATATTCCCTTGTGCTTCCCAAGTTTCATAGGAATGTACGTCAAAGCGCCTCAAATCCATCTGCTGCTCCTCTACAAGAGATGGAACCGCAGTGCAGCGTCCAGCCGGGTTAAAGCGCCAACCGTGGTAACAGCATTCCACTTCCTGCCCATTGAATCTACCACAACTCAAGGGCACACCACGATGGGGACAAATGTCCGTCATCGCAGAGACTTTACCATCCTGGCTGCGGACTAGCAGCACTGGTTCTCCCAAGAAAATGCGGCTGATCATCATACCTGGCTTAATCTGATTACTAGGCAGAGCATAGTACCAAGTATTACGTAATACAAAGTTATCGTTATTTTTCATGACTAATTGCGTCTGCCTTTGTCACAACGAAAGTTCTGGTTTGTGGAAAGGAAGGTTATGCTTAGAAACATTCTTTCAGGTTTTTAACTGCTGTAGGTAAATTCAACTGAGACACTTGTTGGTCGCGTTCGTAATTCTCTCAGATTTAGGTTGTGGGAGGATTACAGGTGTGAAGTTGCATTATTCGCCAGAAATTTGGAAAAATACCGTTCTTTTGCGCGGCCCATCCAACTCAAAAAACAATACAGATTGCCAGGTTCCCAGAGCTAATTTACCATCCACAATGGGAATTATCTCACTAGTTGTCAGCATCATTGCCATTAAATGAGAGTGAGCATTAATCGGTTCATCTTCCGGGACATCTCTTAAATGCAAGTCATTATGTAAATAGCTGTCTGATTCAGGTGCTAATTTTTGCAAGAACACTTTTATATCTTCTAATAATCTAACTTCATCTTCGTTGATAGCTAAAGCTGTGGTTGTGTGTCGAGAAAATACTAAAACTTGTCCATTCTTAATTGATGTTGAAGTAAGAAAATCTTGGATTTGTGGTGTTATATTATAAATATTAATTTTTGGTTCAGTTTCAATTTCAATTAACTTATTAATAATTGGCATCTCTTCAATTTTATATTTGGGATTACCGACGAGGTACGCCAACACAGCCTAAAGCCCTCATATATTTTAGATTTTGGGTCGCACCTTTGTTGCGCTTCCAGCGCAACTTGGATTTTGGATTGAAGGAAAAATCTAAAATCTAAAATCTAAAATACAAAATTGGATGACTCCTAACTCCTAACTATAGTTTCCAAACCTTGCACTAATCTTTCTATACCATCTTTTGCTGTATCTTTTTGCAGCGCACCGTAGGCAACGCGGAGGTAGCATCCGTCATCCATACCAAAGGTTGTACCTGGAATAACTGCTACTTTATGTTCCTGGATTAGTCTTTTAACTAACTCAAGAGCATCCATCTGAGTATTAACTTTGAGGAAAAAATAAAAAGCACCATTGGCAGGTGTAATGCTACATAAACCTTGTAGGCGATTAAGGGAGTCGAGTACTAGTTGCCGAACTTGAGCGATGCCTACGGCGGGCTGCGCCAATGCACCTATATTACTCTCCAAATACTCCGCTTTTGCTTGCAATGCCCCTAAAGCCGCATATTGGGAAATTACTGGCGGACAAATCAAAATCGTATCCTGGACTTGTTTGACGGAAACAAATAAGTGTTTGGGAATCACCATGTAGCCAATGCGCCAACTGGCAAAACCGTATGCTTTGGAAAAGCTAAAAAGAGAAATGGTGTACTCGCTACTACTCTCAAATGCACCAGGGGAAACATGTTTTACCCCGTTATAGGTAAAGTATTCATAGGCTTCATCGCTGATATGGTAAATGCCGCGAGTGGCACAAATTTGATTTACTTGATGCAATGCAGCTTCTGAATAGACAACTCCAGTCGGGTTATTTGGTGAAATTGTCACCACAGCCCGCGTTTTGGGAGTAATTGCTTGAGCGATCGCATCTGGGCGTAGTTGGTAATTTTCATCTGTCGCCACTAACACTGCACGACAACCAGCCATTGCGATCGCCATTTCGTGGTTGAAATAGTAGGGCGTATTCAGTATAATTTCATCGCCTGGATTAGTGATAGCAAGAATGGCATTCATAAATCCCATATTGCTCCCGGCTGTCACGACGATACAATTTTCCCCATTGATTTCAATACCGTTGAAGGTTTGCAATTTTTCTGCAAGTGCTGTCAGCAACGGGGGAATTCCTTCAACTGATTTGTATAAATTATTAGTGGGTTCGGCTAAGAACTTTGGTAAAAATTCTATCGCTTCCGGTGGTGGATTGTAACAAACAACACCCTGTCCTAGAGAGATTGTTCCAGGAGAGCTTTTAATTAGTTCCCCAACCACAGGAATAATTGGCGACTGTACCGCCTGCATACGAGAGGTTAGGGATTCCATATTTCCTTACCTATTTACCTATCTGGCTTTAGTATCCCTTAATGTGGAAGACATGGAAAGTTCCTTTGTGATAGATTTCCACACTTACAACACGCTTCGGTTAACATGCTTGTCTCTCGGAGATCCCCCAACCCCCCGATAAATTGGGGGGCTTTTTCTCATATTTACCCCCTTTTTAAGGGGGTCGCCGCAGGCGGGGGGATCTTATTTGAACTGCAACAATGTGGGAGTCTATGACCAATTACCCAAAAATTTAGTCAATCGAAATCTGTTGAGGCCCACTTGCTTTGCCATTATGTGCGTCTCTTATGGTGCTGGTGTAACTATTGGAGCGGGTCTGTTGATCCAGCCAGCTTTTTACAGGATCTTCTGCAAGATTGAGCCGAAGCACACCAGAGAATAACCCACCGACAAATGAGACTGGATGCTGGATAAATTCTTTGAATATAGGTGACAATTCAGTAATGAACATTTAGAGACTCCTGGCGATGCCATAAAAAATTATTACTTCTTAATTGATCGTAACCTGTTGAGCAATATATGGTTGACGGTAACGAAGTTGCTAATTTTTTGAGCTTCAAGAACAACAAAATTCCCGACTTCTTTAAGGAGAAGTCAGGAATCAGAGTCTGCTGCATCAACCTAAAGAGAATCTATAAACTGCTGTAGTTTTTCTAGGAGTGGCTGATGTTCGATTTGCTCTGCTAACTCTTGGGCGTTTTGGTAGCACGATCGCGCCATTTTTTTGCGTTTCGTTGTGGCGTAAAGGCTTCCCATATTCAGCAAAGTTGAAATTTCTCCCAGCCCATCGCCGAGTTGTTGATGAATCGCAATGGCTTGTTTATAGAAC
Organism: Nostoc sp. XA010; assembly: GCF_020829625.1. GTDB lineage: Bacteria > Cyanobacteriota > Cyanobacteriia > Cyanobacteriales > Nostocaceae > Nostoc. The sequence goes on from NZ_JAIVFX010000002.1 coordinate 444,836, forward strand.
TTCATTGCTTGCCGATGCTCTGCCAGAGTGCTATAGGTATAACCAATGTTATGAAGCGTTGTTGCCTCACCAGAGCGATCGCTGATTGCTCGACGTGTCAAAAGAACTTGATAGTAGAGCAATAGGGCTTGTTTCGGTTTTCCTAGATCGCTATAGATTGAGGCAATATTATTTAAAGTAGTTGCTTCACCAACCAAATTCTTGACTGCTCGTTCAATTGGAAGCGCTGCTTGAAAAAATTCTAGAGCTTCCTCAAACTTGCCTAAGACGTTGTAAGCAAACCCAATACCATTTAAGGTTGTTGCCTCACCAGAAAAGTCACCTAACAATCGGCGCATCCTCAAAATTTGGTGTTGTAGCAACAGTGCCCGTTTCGGTTCTCCTAACCGGGTATAAATTAGTGCTACATCATTAAGGGTGGAAATTTCACTTTGAGTATCTTGCGATCGCCTAAAGATTGGTAGTGCTTGGTCAAAATATTCCAACGCTTGCGAAAAGCGCCCAAGACGGCTGTAGGTAGAACCTAGATTGCTAAGTGCAGTTGCTTGTGCTGGCGCGTTGCCAATTTCAACAGCAACCGAAAGCGCCTGATGAAAGCGTTCTAATGCTTTTTGAGGTTGCCAGCAACTGAGGTGAGCTAAACCAAGGTCGTTTAATGTATAACCTTCTCTGGCTCTGTCTGGAATTGATCTAGCCAAGTGTAAATTCTCCGTTGCCAGATCCAGAGACTTTTGAAATCTCCCGCGCTGGTAGTAGCGGCTTGCTTCATCACGACGTTGTTCCCACTCTTTGACTTGATTTAAAGGTTGCGTCATCTGACCTCAGTTGCATTCTGCGATAAATAGGCAGGACATCTTTTAGGAATGAACCTCTCTTAGGTTTCCCAAATTTTAACCTTAATCATCTATCTTTAGATATAAGACTTAAACAGAAAAATATGGTATTGTTTCTTACTTACAGGATATGTATGAAGTAATTAATACAAATAACCTAGTAGAACGCATAGCTATGCGTCCCTATCAAAGACCTAAAGCATATATTCTCTATAGCTTTATTGGGTTTGCAGCAGTGGTTTTTATATGTAGCAGTTGATTCGCCCATGACTCTGTAGGCTGCGTGCGAGATATGATAGTTTTAAGATTGCAAAATGTAAAGGGAATCATCCGGCTGCCATTCTGAGTTTGAGACAGCGTAATATACTACATCATGACCGTAATAGCTAGCATTCTTTTCGTACTTCATTCCTACCTTTTGAATCACCCGCACTGAAGCGATGTTTTCTGGATGAGCAATAGCTACTATCCGATCTAGCTTCACTTCCCAAAATCCAAACTTTAAAGTTGCAAGAGATGCTTCAGTTGCTAGTCCCATGTTCCAATAGGACTTGTCAAACACATAGCCAAGCTCAACTTCCGGCGTATTTTCCAGAAACCCAAGTCCACACCGGCCAATCATTGCACCAGTTGCTTTGTATATTACTGCCCACATCCCAAAGTTGTGTTGTTGCCACTGTTGGATATGTTTGTTTAAACTTGCCTGGGTTTGTTCCCTTGTTCTTGGCGACAGATACCTCATGACTTCTGCATCGCTGTAGAGGCGAAACAGGTAATCAAAGTCATTTAGATTGAAGTGCCTTAGTTGCAGCCGCGCAGTTTCGATCTCAGGCATAATTACCCCAATTCAAATTTAAATTTACAAAATGTAAAGAGAATCATCCAATTGCCATTCAAAACGAGCCAGAGCATAATACACTACATCTAAGTTATAAAATTGAGCATTCTTTTCGTATTTCAACCCGCATTTCTCCATCACACGACGCGAAGCTGTATGTTCTGGTGCAGTGATGGCGACGATACGATCTAGCTTGACTTCCTCAAAGCCATACCTCAAACTTGCCTTTGCGGCTTCGCTGGCAATTCCTTGATTCCAATAAGCTTCATCTAACCGATAAAGAACTTCAACTTCCGGGCTATTGGGTAAAAAATTCAGCCCACAATGACCAATTAATTTGACAGTAGCTTTTTCGACTACAGCCCATACACCAAAACCGTGCTGTTGCCAGTGTTTAATAAAAAATTGTAATGTTTCCTGCGTTACTTCTTTTACCTGATCTTTAGGTATAGGCCCTCTGGGTGAATACCTCATAACTGCTGGGTTGCTCAAAATGGGAGCAAGTTCATCCAGGTCTTGAGGAGTATAAGGTCTTAATAACAGTCTTGCAGTTTCTATCTCAGGCATGGTATTCAGAGTAAGAAGACAAACGCTACTTTAAACATGCGTATTTTATAATGCTCTTACTATGAGCATCTACCAATCTCTCAAAAAATCTTATACGCAAGGCCAGCGCCCTGAGAATGACTGGCGGTTGTTTTTGCGTTTAGTGCCTTATGCCCGTCGTAACGGACGGCTATTGGCGCTATCAATGGGCTTACTTGTACCGATCGCCCTAGCTAATGCCGTACAACCACTGTTGATTGGCCAAGCTATCTCCCTAATTCGCAATGAACCAAGCACTTACGAATTTCTTAGGAATCGCCCCATGTCCGAAGGGCTAAATATCCTGGAGGGAGTATTGTTAGTTGCGATCGCAAGCCGACTGATTTTAACAGGCTATCAGGGTTATTTAGTACAAAAGCTAGGGCAACAAATCACCGCAGCAATTCGCCAAGACTTGTTCCAGCATGTGACATCGTTAGCTGTACGCTTTTTTGACCGTACACCCGTAGGTAAATTAATTACCAGAATCACCAGCGACGTGGAAGTGTTAGGCGATGTCTTTTCTACTGGGGCAATTGGCATTGTGTCCAATTTGTTTTCCATGCTGGTGATTTTGGGTTTAATGTTTTCCATCGAATGGCAACTTACTTGCTTGCTGCTAGTGATGTTGTTACCAATTAGCTGGTTAATAGTTTACATTCAGCAACAGTACCGCAAAGCCAATTACAAAGGGCGGGAAGAACTTTCTATATTGAACTCCCAGTTACAAGAAAATGTGGTTGGCATTAACGTGGTGCAGTTGTTCCGTAGGGAAAGATTTAATGCCGAATTGTTTCGCGCCACAAACAGCCGCTACACTCAGCAAATGGATAAAACCATCTTTTATGATTCATTTATTTCAGCCACCTTAGAATGGATTGGTCTGATTGCGATCGCAGGTGTTTTGGGCTTGGGTGGTTCGTTACTATTAGGAAAAAGTTTAGCTTTTGGGACATTATCTGCATTTATCTTGTACGCCCAGCGATTATTTGATCCTTTAAGGGATTTTGCCGAAAAATTTACGGTCATTCAAGCAGGTTTTACTGCCATTGAACGCGTAGGCGATATATTAGATGAACCGATAGAAATCCGCGATCGCGCCAATGTCCGCTTCTCAATATTTGATGCAAAATTTGGCTATATAGACGAAATAGTTGCAAATTTAGAATCCCCAGACCTAACTTCCGCGCCTGAACTGGGAGAAATCCGTTTTGATCACGTCTGGTTTGCTTACAACAATGATGATTACGTAATTAAAGACTTAGATTTCACCATTCATCCAGGTGAAAAAATTGCATTAGTCGGCCCCACAGGTGCGGGTAAAAGTTCGATCATCCGTCTTTTGTGCCGCCTCTACGAACCCACCCAAGGACGCATTCTCATAGATGGTGTAGATATTCGAGAAGTACCCCAGGCAGAACTGCGGCGTTACATGGCAGTAATTTTCCAAGAAGGCTTTTTGTTTGCTGGCGATGTTAAAAGCAACATCTCTTTAGGAGATGGCTATACCATTGAACAGATTCAACAAGCAGCAGAGCAAACCAATATTGCCCAGTTTATAGAAGAACTACCCCAAGGGTATGATACTCAACTGCGAGAACGGGGCACAAATATTTCTAGTGGTCAGAAGCAACTATTAGCCTTTGCGCGGGCTGCCATTCGCAATCCCCAAATTTTGGTACTAGATGAAGCTACTGCTAGTTTAGATGTTGGCACAGAAGCTTTAGTTCAAGAGGCACTAAACCAGCTTTTGCTCAAACGTACTGCGATTATTATTGCTCACCGCCTTTCTACGATTCGGAATGTAGACCGGATTTTTGTTCTAAAACGCGGCGAATTAATCGAGCAGGGAAGCCACGATCAACTACTGCAAGAAGGGGGGCTTTATGCCACTTTGCATAACTTGCAGATGTTGGGAAGTTAGGATATTTTCAGAATAATCTGAAGGCTCAACCTGGAAAATGCTTAGTACAGCTTGGCTTAAATCCAGCTAACATCTCAATTAACAAGACTTAGAGCAACATACCCTTATTAAAGTTAGGTAAACTTCTGCTTTGCAGTACTAGATAGCCATCTGACCTACAACATTTGGCGCACCAATCTGCAAACTCATCTGCTCACAACGCACAGTTAACCAAGGCTGACCTAAACCTATTCCAGAAAAAGGACTTTCGCCGGGGATTTCTAACTTAGAACTAATCAAACCCAACACAGACTCAAATTCAGCAGGGAATATCAGCAAATCACCACCCTTGGCGCCAAAAGCAGAGGCAGTTAACCACTGTCTCCATGCCAAGCTTTGATGATTATAGTTAAGACTACACAATTTCCGGTTTCCCTGATGCACAGTAACATGCTTTCCTTGTTCCCAGGTAAACTCCGCTAATTCCTTTGGCAGTCCCCAAATTTCTCGACCACCAGCCACCGAATCAGCATTATCTACATAAATATGGGAAACCCAGCCACCGATTTTCCTTTGGTAATTAACCACAGCTGGGGCAATAATTAATTCGCTGTACTCTAGTACCGAGCCTGACCCATAATGAGATAAATACACACTAGCGAGAGTTTTACCAGGCCATACAGAAATAATTTCTAACTCTAAGGGAATCAAAGGGCGCACTTGGTCAATGTTTACCAAATGCAGAGTTTGCATAGCATAGCCCTGAAGTGTCCAAGGTGCTTGTGGATATGGCATAAGGGAGTTAGGAGTTGAGAGTAAGGAGTTAGGAATAAAGTTAAGAATTAAGATTAAGAGTTACCAATATTAGTTTTACTCAAACTTCAAACTCCTGTACAGAGGCGATTAATCGCCTCTGTACTCCTAACCCCTAACTTCAAACTCCTAACTTTTAACTCATAACTTCTAAAAAAAAATCCCCACTCAGGGATTTGCCTGAGTGGGTGATATGAGGTGGGACTAAATAATCTTCCCAAAAGAAGTTGGGGAATTATTTGCTCTCTGTAAAATCAGCGTCAATTACATCGTCACCGCTACCACTAGATGTGGAACCACCATCTTGGGGTTCAGCACCAGGTGTAGCACCGCCACCAGCTTGTTGATAGATGTTGCTACCAACAGCGAATAGGGCTTGTTGCAATTCTGGGGTGAGCTTTTTGATTTGCTCATCGTCTTCTTTAGCTACTGCTTCCCGCAGTTCTTTTACCAAACCTTCGACTTTGGTCTTGTCAGCATCGGGAACTTTATCGCCCAATTCTTGTAGCTGCTTTTCAGCTTGGTATGCCAAAGAGTCGGCTTGGTTCTTGCGTTCAATCTTCTCACGCCGTTCTTTGTCAGATGAAGCGTTTTGTTCAGCTTCTCTTACCATCCGGTCAACGTCATTTTTATCCAGGGTGGAAGCGCCGGTTATGCTGATGGACTGTTCTTTACCAGTACCTTTGTCCTTAGCGGTAACGTTAAGGATACCGTTGGCATCAATATCGAACACCACTTCAATTTGAGGAACGCCGCGTGGTGCAGCAGGAATACCATCCAGACGGAAGGTTCCCAAGCTCTTGTTATCGTTAGAGAATTCGCGTTCACCTTGGAGGACGTGAATTTCTACGTTGGTTTGTCCATCCACAGCAGTGGAGAAGACTTCCGATTTCTTGGTGGGAATTGTTGTGTTGCGGGGGATAATTTTGGTCATCACGCCGCCCAATGTTTCAACACCCAAAGATAGCGGTGTCACGTCTAACAGCAAGATGCCAGTTACATCACCAGCCAGTACCCCAGCTTGAATGGCTGCACCAACTGCTACCACTTCATCAGGGTTAACACTTTGGTTAGGGTCTTTACCCAATACCTGCTTCACAATCTGTTGGACTGCGGGAATGCGGGTAGAACCACCAACTAATACCACTTCATCAATATCGCCTTTGTTTAACTTGGCATCCCGAAGGGCGTTTTCCACAGGAACACGACAACGGTCGATTAAGTCAGAGCAAAGTTCTTCAAACTGGGCGCGAGTCAGGGTTGTATCCAGGTGCTTGGGGCCATCCTGGGTAGCAGTGATAAATGGCAGGTTAATTTCTGCTTGAGTGACGCTAGAAAGCTCAATTTTGGCTTTTTCTGCGGCTTCAGTCAGACGTTGTAAGGCTTGTTTGTCTTTCCGCAGGTCAATACCTTCGGCTTTCTTGAACTTATCAGCTAAGAAGTCAACTATTTTTTTATCGAAGTCATCACCGCCAAGGTGGGTATCACCAGATGTGGCTAGTACTTCAAAAACTCCATCTCCTACTTCCAGTACGGATACGTCGAAGGTACCACCACCAAGGTCAAACACGAGAATGGTTTCGTTACTCTTCTTGTCAAACCCATAAGCCAAAGATGCAGCTGTAGGCTCGTTGATAATCCGTAGAACTTCAATCCCGGCAATTTTACCAGCGTCTTTTGTCGCTTGCCGTTGGGAGTCGTTGAAGTATGCCGGAACGGTGATTACAGCTTGGGTTACGGTTTCGCCCAAGTATTTGCTGGCATCTTCAACTAGTTTGCGAAGAACTTTTGCAGAAATTTCTTCAGGAGCAAATGCTTTACCAGCGATTGGACAATCTAATTTGACATTGCCGTTATTGCTGAGGACTTTGTAAGAAACTTCCGTAGCTTCGTTACTCACTTCGTCATAGCGGCGTCCGATGAAGCGTTTGACTGAGTAAAACGTATTTTCTGTGTTCATCACCGCTTGGCGTTTGGCGATTTGCCCAACCAAGTTGTCGCCATTTTTCGCAAATGCGACTACTGATGGCGTTGTCCGAAAACCTTCAGCATTAGCAATTACTGTGGGTTTACCACCTTCCATCACTGCCACACAGGAGTTCGTTGTTCCTAAGTCAATTCCAACTACTTTTGCCATTTTAGGTGCTGGCTCCGTATAACTACAAATGAATGAATGAGAATATAAAGGACTAAATTTTGAACCAACAGGGTCAATAAATCAGCCAGTTCAGCATGAATACCTTTGTTTTGGCTTTTCTGGGGTTAAAACTCCAGATATGCTGATATATATACTGAAGCTTAGTGTTAGCCAGTCCATGAAGGGTGGTTTCCCGAACCTTACTTAGGACGGTTAAACTAACTAAATAGTTTTTTTAGTTATTTCATGGATTTATTGCCTTCACTCTGTCTAATGTATGGGAATTAATACTTTCAGTAATTAGGGTGAACCGTAACGGTAGAGTCGTGTTTGCCGCCTTTAGAGGTAATAAGTTACAAAAGTACCGAAAATAGAACAAAATTAAAAGGCGCGTAGGCGTAGCTTACCGCAGGCATCGCCTCAGTAATTCCGTATTAATCGCCAATATTTTGGTATTGGGCTTTGAGCAGGGGCATTGGGCATTGAATAAAATACTACTCAGCACTCACTCGATCTGAGAAAAAAGAGTTTCCCAGTTAATTACAGGCGGTCTTTGTCCCTGGTTGACTATTTCAAAAATTTTCCTGGAACTACTTGGGTGTAAAAGGCATTCTACACAAGCGTTTGCTACATCAATCCGGCTGGTATCACCCGAAAGTGTATCCCCAGTGCCTACTACCACACCGTATTTACCCCCAGTTTTTGCCTTCAGGAGGGTGTTGAGGTCGTATGAGGTATATGGCCCGTCAATCAGGCGTCCTGGGCGGATAATGGTGTAGGGTAATCCTGAATTAATAATGGCCTCTTCGCCCTTCTGTTTGGCATCCAACACGCTAAAAGCATTAAGAACACTAAAAGGAAACTGATTTTTACGCTCAATTCCGCAAGAAGAGACGAAAACGAACCGCTTCAAATTCCGGGGTGCTGCTGCCACTAGGTTGCTTACACCTTGGGCATCGACCTTTGCCGGACTATTCTTTGCTTTTGCTTGACTAGATTTGGGGTTAAGGAAAGTGATTCCCCATTCAATCAAGTTTGGGGATTGCTCAAACTCCCATCGCGCAGAGGGAAAGGCAGTGGTTCCAGTACAACTGATGATGTGGCTGACATTTTGCGTTGCGGCTGGCAGTGTAGCTGGTTGGCGGATGTCACCAACGGCAATTTCTACTTTCTGGTTAAACATTTCTTCGGCTTTTGCGGCATTGCGTGTCAAAACGCGAACTTTCAAACCCTTTTCTAGTAACTTGCCTACCACGAGTTGCCCCACGCCACCAGTCGCACCAGCAACTAGTACCAAATCTTCAACTGAATCAAAAGAATTCATAAACTGCCTTTGAGATGGTCTATATGTTAATCTACTCAAAAAATGCGATCGCAATACCTATCGGTAAAAGTCACCACAAGTCTTTTTCAGCCCATAACTGCGTAGGCGTAGCCCGTCGTAGACATCGCACTTAGAGGGGAAATTGCGCCTGAATTGTTCGGTTCTACCACTGTCGTCATTACACAAATAGCTATAACCTCTTAGGTAGTAGTAAGTCTACCCTAGACGCTGTTAGTCGCTCTTGAATTAAGGGGTGAAAGCCTGTGTACAAATGGATATTGCCAAGTCTGAGCGAAATCTTGGCTGAAAATCAATCAAGTGTAGCTGAATGTTCACCTGCTAAAGCAGAGCGGCAGTGGCGTGTCAGCCTAGCAGCGACAGAACATTTGCTATTAAATACTTTAGCAGCTGCTTCAGTTGACACAACCCAAGGATTAGTTTTAGCTGCACCAGCACCCTTATTTAGTCAGCCAAAACTAACTCAAAGCTTACAAACAGTAACTTTTACCGCAAAACCATTTAACCCTTTGGCGCTGATGCCATTTCAGATGCCAGATGCAATGGCGTTTGTAAATGAAGAAATCGCTCCCCCTGAATCGGTACTTCCGCTATTACCTGCTGATCCACTAGGTGCAGAGCAGTTTTGCTTGGTTTTTACAGATAAATTTAGATTAGTACTGGTTTTAGCAACCCACAAAAACGGTAAAAAAACCTTTTCATTTTCTTTTGAGCCAGAGGTAGTGCAGCAGGCTTGGCGATCGCTAGGAGCAAGAGTCATGCTGGCTAATCCAGAATTTTTTGCCCGTCTGGATACTTTAGTACAAGAGTATTCTCCGGTTGCGCCAGATTGCCGCATCATGACTCAGTTTAGCCAGTTGTTGCTTCAGGAATTAACAGAAGCAGAAGAGACTAAGGACTCTCTACTAGGAACTGGAGACAAGGAAGACAAAGAGAATAACCCATGTCCAATCGCCAAAGCCGAATCCCCAAATCCTGATGTGGAATTGCTCCAAGCTTTCGCTCACGAAGTCCGCACACCTCTAACAACTATTCGCACCATGACTCGCCTACTGCTGAAGCGGCGAGATTTAGATGCCAGCGTGATCAATCGCTTAAAAATTATTGATCACGAGTGTACCGAACAAATTGATCGGATGGAGTTGCTGTTTAAGGCAGCAGAATTGGAAACTACTACCTCAGCAAAATCGCCAAAAACTCAACTCACGCCGATGTCTTTGGATCAAGTGTTGCAGCAGAGCATTCCCCGTTGGGAACAAGCCGCGCATCGGCGGAACTTAACTTTAAATGTTGTTTTACCCCAGCAACTACCAACTGTGGTAAGTAATCCCATGATGCTGGATCAGGTACTCACTGGTTTGATAGAGAATTTTACTCGTAGCTTACCTGCTGGTAGCCATATTCAAGTACAAGTTATCCCGGCGGGAGATCAACTTAAGTTACAATTATCCCCGCAATTTGGGTGCAGAGATTCAAGCAAAGCCGCTATACCTGCAACACCACCAATTCGCAAAGCTCTAGGTCAATTGCTGATGTTCCAACCAGAAACGGGTACGATTAGTTTGAATATGGCCGCAACCAAGCATTTGTTTCAGGCGATCGGCGGTAAATTGATTGTGCGTCAGCGTCCACACTATGGGGAAGTTTTGACGATTTTCCTTCCTCTAGAAGTTAGCAATAAACATCAATTTGGAGCTAAAGCTTAGGAGTGAAGATTCATTAACTATTTTTCAAAATTATAAATATTCACTCTAAATAAACCTGAATTTGATAAATCTCTCCCTGCCTTGAACTAAAGTTCAAGTTTGTCCCTCTCCGACTCGGAGAGGTCTTTTTATTCGACTAATTTATATGAACCAATATAACCCGTAGAACTTACGTTAAATTAAACAGTAGGTGAGTAAAAATAAAACACAATATATAGATCCCTAAGTTCTTTGAAAAGTTGGGTATCTATTTACTAAGGATTTTATGTTTAATTACGTTGACCTATTTTTTTTTAAACACAGATAATTCATTTTCATCAAATAGACTTTGTTTAACAATCTAATTAAATTTTTGTGACTTGCCATCTGTAAAAATAGATGCCAACAATGTATATAAATTATGGTTAAGAACCAAGTACACATTTTTGCAAATATCAAAAGAAAAATTATGGCAAGTTTTGAAGTAATCGAGAAAGAAAGCTTACGTTTAGTCAAGGTAACTTTACAAAACGAAACAGTCCGAACTGAATCTGGTGCTATGTACTATATACGTGGCAACATTCAGATGCAATCTAAAGCCCCTTCAGCAGGCGGGTTTTTAAAATCCCTAGCCACGGGAGAAAACATTTTCCGTCCTACATATACAGGCACTGGTGAATTATATTTAGAGCCTTCGTTATCGGGATATCACATTCTAGAATTAGACGGTAGCGAATGGATTTTAGATAGTGGCGCTTATTGGGCTAGTGATGGCACTATAGAAGTAGGAGTTGAACGAAACAAATTTGTATCAGGCTTAATTGGTGGCGAGGGATTGTTTCAAACAAAAGTCAAAGGCAGGGGTACAGTAGTGATGGCAGCACAAGGGCCTGTAGAAGTAATAAATTTACGAAATGACCGATTAGTTGTGGATGGAAATTTTGCGATTGCTCGCACAACTAGCTTAAATTATCGCGTTGAAAAAGCTACCAAATCTCTTTTCGGTTCGATGACTTCTGGTGAGTTTCTCGTCAATAGTTTTGAGGGAACTGGTACTGTATTGTTGGCTCCTGTACCTTATTGGCAAGTCATGATGCTCCGCCAAATTACCGCCGCACTACCAAAAACTTCTAGCTAACAATCATCGGTAAGCTTAACTCATCGTAAGTCTTTCTGGAACGGTTGTGCGATGCCTGCGGCGGGCTACGCCTACGCTAATTTTCTCGAATTGCCGTGGGGAAATCTAGTTATTAGTCATTAGTAGTAATAACTAATGACTAAAATTTTTATAACTCAAATAGGATTGCTATAGCACCACAAAGTTAACTTAAGGGATAATTGTAACTCATTACTGATTTTCTATGGCGATCGCTTTTGGGGTATCGCCAACGCTTGGCAGTTGTACTGTAAATGTGGAACCTTCATATAATTTGCTTTTCACAGAAATAGAACCGCCAGAGCGCACCAGCAATTGCTGTACAATTGTTAACCCCAACCCAGCACCACCATAATCTTCATTAGCTGCTGTACGCACACGATAAAATCGGTCAAAGATTTTGGAAATCTCGCTTTCGGCAATACCAATACCTGTGTCGCGGAATTCTAATTGGACATAATTGCCTTGAATTCGGGCACGCACCCATACTTCGCCCCCATTAGGAGTAAACTTAATGCTGTTATGCAGCAGATTAATCACAATCTGCTTCAGCCCACCACTCACACACCAAATAGATGGAAGTTCAGTGGGTACGGTGTAGGCTAGCATAATTCCTTTTTCTTGGGCTAGAGGTTGGTAGGTACTAACTACTCCAGGTACAATCTCTGAGAGGCGCACCGACTCTAAAGCTGTTCCTTCTAAATTACGTTCTAGCTGCACCAGTTCCAACAAACCAGTAATCAGGGAATTTTGCTGATCGCACTGGGTATTTAACATGTGTAAATAACGTTGTCGCTGGGGGGGTTTAAGATTAGGGGAATTCAATAATGAAAGTGCTGTCTTCATGTGCGTCAAGGGTGTACGCAATTCCTGACACACATTTTTTAGGTATTCATCTTTAAGTTGCTCTTTGTTTTGTAGTTCTTGATTTTGCTGCTGCAACTTGGTAGTGCGTACTGCGATGATTTGACGATTAATTTCATCTTGTCGCAGGAGTTGTTTTGCAAACAGTTGATTCATCAGTGCGCCTTGAGGCACAGTTGGACAAGTAAAATCAATAGGAATTGGAGATGATTCTGGCGTAATTGCTTGTTTGATACCATCTAATACTTGCTGAATTATTCTCCCCTCAAGACTATTTATAATCAGTAACGGCTGGTTTTTATTAGTATTTACCTTCCCCGATGTTGTCTTATTTTTGTGTTTTTTAAGTGGTCGATGAGCCAAAATTAAACTGCAAAACTGGGGCGATAACACCATCAGAAAGTTTTCCCGTCGCATTTGGCTATCTGGTGATAGGTGAACGGGGACATGATGAGGGAATAAGGGGGATAAAGAAGATGAGGGAGATGAGGAAGATAAGGGGGTATTTTCTTCCCTTGCTTCCCCTGCTCCCTCATCTTCTCTTTTTTCACTCTCGTCAATTTGGCAAGTATAAATGAGACTAGACGCACCTACCGAGGATTGATAACGCGCTAGTTCTGATTGCCAAATTTTTTCTGGTGGTAGCTTCAGCCATAAAGTGGCTGCAATTTGCTGCTCAATTAGTAAGTCAATTTGCGCTCTCACCAGTGATAGCAGAGTAGCAGGACTGAGGGACAATGGTTTAGGAGGGGCTTGCACTCCCATCACCAGTTGATAAACAGACAGATCCTTAGCCAGAGAAACATTCATGAGCCAAGCACAACTTGAATGAAGCAAGAAATAACTCTGTCTTCGATTTTCACCTTTATGTGTGCATTTTTTACAAAAATCCCACGGAAATAAATATTAACTATAAAAAACTACATTTACAAGGGAGTGGGCAGGGGGCAGGGGGGATGGAAAAGAGGAATTGGGGCAGGGTGAGCTTTGCAGGGGAAAAGTTTCCCCTTTTCTCCCTGCTCCCTGCTCCCCTGCTCCCCTGCTCCCCTGCTTCTTCATTCCCCTCTGCTCCCTGCTCCCCGCCCCTCTGCCTCTTTTCAATGCCCAAATTAAGGTTGTATGTTCAGTCTTTGGTGTAAAGCGTCGCGTGCGTGTTCTCGGTCATCAAAATGGATTTTTTCGGTGCCGAGAATTTGGTAGTCTTCATGACCTTTACCAGCAAGTAACACTCCATCACCGGGTTGTGCTTGTAAAATTGCGGTACGAATTGCAGTAGCCCGATCGCAAATTACAGTTGGTTGTACTGTATCAGAAATTCCCGCTAAAATATCTTGCAAAATTCGTTCTGGGTCTTCAGTCCGGGGATTATCCGATGTCACCACTGCAACATCAGCTAATTCACTAGCAATTTTACCCATTTTTGGGCGCTTAGTGCGATCGCGATCGCCGCCACAACCAAACACACAAATCACTTTTCCCGGTATAAACGGACGCGCAGCTTTCAGGAGATTTTCTAAACTATCGGGTGTGTGGGCATAATCCACAATCACGCTAATATCTTGGTCAGCATCAATCTGTACCCGTTCCATGCGTCCGGGAACACCGGGAAACTCAGGTATCACAGACGCTACTAACTGCAAATCTAGCCCTAAGTGTAAAACTGCTCCTACGGCTGCGAGAAGATTTTCTAAATTATATTGTCCGACTAGGGGCGATCGAAAAGCTACATCACCTTTTGGTGTATGTAATTTACCACTGACACCATTCGGCTGGTAACTTAAATCACTCATCCATAAATCGGCGCTGTTGTCGTTGACACTGTAACTCCAAACGCGCTCAGAATCTAACGAGGCAATTAACCGCTTCCCGTAAGAATCATCAGCATTAATTATTGCCCGTCCCTTGAGATAATCAGGGCTAAATAACAACGCTTTGGCGGCAAAGTAATCTTCCATATCAGTGTGATAATCGAGATGGTCTTGAGTAAGATTACTGAACACCGCCACCTCAAATTCACAACCCAACACTCTACCTTGGGCCAAAGCGTGAGAACTTACTTCCATCACCCCGAACTCACTACCAGCCTTTACAGCCTCTGCTAGCTGCTGTTGCAGTTCCACCGCAAAGGGCGTAGTGTGGGCAGCAGTTTGCTCAAAACCTGCCCAACGAGTGTAGAGAGTTCCCATTAAAGCTGTAGCTAGATTAGCTTTAATGAGCAGAAATTCAATCAGATGAGTTGTTGTAGTTTTGCCATTTGTACCAGTCACACCCACCAGCTTGAGTTTTTGCCCCGGATAACCGTAAAAAGCACTGGCTATCTGGGCACAAGCTTGAGTTATGTTACTTGCACTAATGACCACAGCCTCATTTGTGGGAGGATTTTTTTGTGCAGCTTCGGGAGAAACGATCGCAGCTACAGCCCCGGATGCGATCGCACTTTGCCAAAATTCCCCACCATCAACCCGCGTTCCTGGCATCCCAATAAACAAATCTCCCGCACTACAAGCATGGGAATTCGTCTTCAAACCCCTAACTTCCACATCCTCCATCGGATAGCTAGGCAATTGTTCAACACTGTCTACCGCCGTTAGTAATTCCCGCAATTTCATTTTGTGAACCTCGTCACCTTCTTGATCTTGCGCTTATTCTGCATTATTTTTTTCTAATTGGCTAAATACTTACGCAACATTTGCTCCAACTGCTGCACACTAGCACGAGGAGAAGGACGCGGCAATGGTGCTTCTATAATTTCTCCCTCCCTGCCCTCTGCGCCTCTGTGGTTCGATAAATACAGTACCGGCACTTCATACTCATACGCACCAAACCAATCTTCACGAGTTGTAATATCCCTAATTTCCAACTCGAAACTGAGATTTTGGATTTTTTCTAGCTTTTCTTGCAAGCCTTCACATAAATGACAGCCGGGTTTACTGTATAAAATTAATCGCATTTGTTAATTAATTACTATGAACATTATTTTACATATCACCAAAAGCGAACAATGGGAACAAGCAAAAATCCTCGGAACCTATCGGGGTGATACGTTAGATTCGGAAGGATTTATCCACTGTTCGACAGCAGCGCAAGTTATCTGGGTGGCGAATCGTTTTTTTGTGAATCAAAAGGGTTTGGTAATTCTTTGCATCGATTCTGAACAAGTTAAAGCTGAAATTCGTTATGAAGCTGCGGAGGTAGATAATTTATTTCCTCATATTTATGGTGAGTTAAATATTGATGCTGTGTCTCAGGTTGTTGATTTTAATGCGGGGGAAGATGGATTTTTTGTATTGCCGAAAGAGGTTATAAGTTTAAGATAACGTAGACGCTTCGGCTTGCCGCAGGCTACCGCAAAGGCGCAGAGGGCACAGAGGAGGAGAGATGAGAAGAGAAGAGTTTAATGTAGGTGAATATGTTGATCAAATGGCGTTGTTGTTGGATTTGCAGCTAAGGGATGAGTATCGAGATGGTGTGGTGGAAAATTTTGAGAGAATTAGAGCGATCGCTAATCTTGTAAATTCTTTCCCTTTACCAGAGGATATTGAAGTTGCACCAGTTTTTGAACCATGAATGATGCTGTATCAATAGCTGCTGCTGTACGTGAAGGTAAAGTTAGCGCGGTGGAAGTTACCAAGGCTGCGATCGCACGAATAGCAGCGCGGGATAATCAACTCAATTGTTTTACGGCTGTCACTGCTGAAACGGCTTTAACAGATGCAGCCCGCATTGACAGGGAAATTGCCCAAGGTAATAATCCTGGAACGCTTGCTGGTGTGCCTTTTGCGGTGAAAAATCTCTTTGATATAGCTGGTTTAACGACTCTGGCGGGTTCAAAAATCAATGCAGAAAACCCAGCAGCAAGCCTTGATGCGACAGCAGTAGCGAAGCTGAAACAAGCTGGTGCTGTGCTGGTTGGCGCTTTGAATATGGATGAGTACGCTTATGGGTTTGTAACGGAAAATTCCCATTACGGTGCTACTCACAACCCCCATGATTTACAGCGTGTTGCTGGTGGTTCATCAGGTGGTTCGGCTGCTGCTGTTGCTGCTGGGTTAGTACCGTTAACGCTGGGTTCTGATACGAATGGTTCAATTCGCGTTCCGGCGGCGTTATGTGGCGTTTTTGGTTTGAAGCCGACTTACGGAAAGTTATCTCGTGCTGGCGTAGCTTTATTTTCTAGTAGTTTTGACCACATTGGCCCTTTTGCGCGTTCGGTACAGGATATCGCTACGGTGTTTGATGTGCTTCAGGGAGAAGATGATCGCGATCCAATTTGCACAAAGCGTCCGCCTGAATTGGTTTTACCACAACTCAATCAAGATATTTCTGATATCAGAATTGCGATCGCAGCTGATTATTTCACTAAAGGCGCAGAACCGGAAGCTTTAGCAGCAGTCCAAAAAGTAGCTCATGCAATAGAAGTCACTGAATACGTAACGATACCAGAAGCACACCGCGCCCGTGCTGCGGCGTTTGTGATTACAGCTAGCGAGGGCGCAAATCTGCATTTAAATAAATTGCGATCGCGTCCTCAAGATTTTGATTCAGCAACACGTGATCGCTTTTTGGCTGGGGCGTTAATTCCTAGTAGCTGGTATCTGCAAGCACAACGCTTTAGAAAATGGTATCGCGATCGCGTGCGGGAAGTTTTTCAAAATGTCGATGTGATTCTTGCCCCAACTACACCAATTTCCGCACCGCTAATTGGCCAAGAAACTATGATTTTGGATGGTGAAGAAATTCTTATCCGTCCTCATTTGGGATTATTTACTCAACCATTATCTTTTATTGGTTTACCAGTTTTATCAGTACCAATTCAGCGTCAAAATGCTTTACCTTTCGGTGTGCAATTGATAGCAGAACCATATAATGAAGGTTTAATTTTACGGGTTGCAGCTGCGTTAGAGGCAAACGGTGTAGTTACATCACCAGTCCTTTTAAACGCTCTCTAAGTTAATGCAATTCTTGCCCTTGCGAACACCATTCTGCTAAGGGTGTTACAACAGCTTTTGCCTGTTCTTCGTTTAATATACTTATATATTTAGTACGATTTAAAGCACTTAAACCTCTATCGCGTCTTCATATTCTAAATTTGCAATTACCTTCATTGATGCTTCATCATTTTTAAATTCTGCCACTGTGGTAGGCAAAATAGTTACAGGAGAATCCTCATCAGTAGATGCTCCTATATAGATAAATTCTCCTTTTAAATTGGTGTATTTTTGCACCTGTACTTTTTGCGGGGGCGGGCATGTTTTAGCTGAAGTTTCAACTTGCGAAGAATTTGAGCATCCTAATAAAACAAATAAAGCAAGCATAGATTTGATTATTTTTGTTTTAAATTTTGTCGTTTGTATCATTATTTTCTTATTGTTTCGCTTTTATATCCTGTTAAATCATATTAAAAGCAGCTGGATAAACAACTTTTCCTTTATAGCTTTTTTGATAGCTTTGCAGTGGTTTAACCATGAAGAATTCTTCTGGCACTGGAAAGGGAGACTCGATTTCATAAACAACAGAAGGCTGAAAGCCAAAGCGAGTATAAAATTCGAGATGACCTAGTACAATTACTATGGCTTCTTTCTTTGCCTCTGCTATTTCTAACCCTGCTTTTATTAGTGCGCTACCAATACCCTGTCTTTGAAACTTTGGATGAACTGCCAAAGGTGCTAAACCGAGTACCTGTAGTGTTTCTTCACTCACCAGGTCAATGTAGCTGAATAAAATATGACCGACTACAACATTTTCAATCTGTGCAACCAGAGAAAGTTCTGGAATATAGCGGTCAGAACGGCGAATTTTCTCTACAAGTTTAGCCTCATTTTTTTGCCCAAAGGCTAATGTATTCACCTCAGCTATTACTGTGTAGTCTGACAGAGTTTCACAACGGATATTGATCATTTTAAAACTAATTCCATAAAAACCCAATTTGCTCGATATTCTAAAGGAATCTCTGTTTTTTCTAAATACGGCTCGATATCTTGAAAGCCAAATACACGATAAAGTGTATGTGCTTGCTTTGCAAAAGGGGCGCTGTCTAAACGAATCTTTGAGTAACCAATATTAGAAGCTTCATTGATGATAGTTTCTAATAATGCTCTACCGATTCCTTTTCTGCGAAATTCTGGTCTTACATACATCCTTTTAATTTCGCCAATACCTTCACCAATTTTTCGCAAGCAAGCGCAGCCTGCTATTTTTGCCTCGTATTGTCCCAAAAGCAAGCGTCCTGAAGGGGGTATAAATTCGTGAAGTTGAGTTATATATTGCTCAAAGAATGTATTCACATCTAAATTGATGCCATGATGGCTGAATATCAACTTAGTCTCGTTACAATATTCCCAAAACACTTCGTGTATATGAGATTTATGTTCCTCAGTCTCTACCTGCATAATTTTAAGCAAACTTTATGCCTCCGCTAAGTAATTAAATAAAAATCGGTATAAAGAGATTTTACTTATAAATTTATATGTGCTAATTGAAACTTGACTTTGAGATGCTACCCAAGAGTGAAGGATATTATACATCATAAAATTTTGTTGCAAATAGTACGGCCTATAGCTAGCGTAAAGTGGACAATTTGACAATCTTTAATAGTAAAACCACTTGGCGTATAGTCATAATCTGTCCGCACGCAACAAGAACGCAAGACACTTAGTATATGGTTCGAGAACTCGAAAGAAAACGCCAGAGTGCAAAGTTTCCCGAAACTGCACCGGCTGCGAATCCCGTATTTTTTAGAACCTATAGCCGCCGCACAAAGGCGGGGCTAAGGGAAACATGGGATGAGGTATGCGATCGCACTCTACTCGGCTTAGTCGAGTTGGGAAAGCTAACTCAAGAAGAAGCTGCCATACTCGATAAAATGCAGCGCAACTTGAAAGCTATGCCCAGTGGGCGCTGGCTGTGGGTTGGTGGCACAGACTGGATAACCAAGCCAAAGAATTTTTCCGGGGCTTATAATTGCACCTCCACCAATCTCGAAGACTGGAGTGCCTTCGGATTAATGATGGATTTGGCAATGATGGGCTGTGGTACTGGAGCCGTCCTAGAACCACAATTTATTAACCAGTTGCCCCCCATCCGTAATCAACTGAATGTTACTGTACAAGGCGAAATTGGCAGTACTCCTGTTCAACAACGGCGTGAATATACTGAAACTCATATAGAAGGCAATAACGTCACTATTCACGTTGGAGATAGCCGTGAAGGTTGGGTTGAATCATATCAAGCCCTATTAGAACTCTCCACTAATGAACGATTTTCAGGAGAAGTTGAAGTATTAGTTGACATCAGTGATGTCCGTAAAGCAGGAGAAACTCTCAACGGCTTTGGAGGAGTTGCTAATCCTGTTAAATTACCCGGACTTTATCAGCGTTGTGCTTCCATCCTGAGTAAAGCTGTAGGACGGCAATTAAATTCAGTTGAATGCTGTCTGTTAATTGATCAAGCTGCTGTAACAATTGTCGCAGGCAATATCCGAAGAAGCGCGGGGATGCGTCAGTTTGATTCTGGCGATCGCCTAGCAGCCACCGCCAAAGATAATTTATGGCAGCAAGATGAAAATGGCAACTGGCGAATTGATCCAGAGCGTGATGCACTCAGGATGGCAAACCATACCAGAGTTTTTCACCGCAAGCCAACCTTAGAAGAATGTCTGAATGCCGTTCGTAAACAATATTATAGTGGCGAGGGAGCGATTCAATGGGCTGGTGAAGCCGTGGCGCGATCGAACATTGATTTGCTGCCAACACAAGCTCTGAAAGTTAATTTTTTGCAAGCTTACGAACAAGGAACAGCAAAACAGTGGTTACAGGAACGCTATCCAAATATTGATGCTAATGAGTTAGAACATCGTTTAGCTCGTTACGGTTTAAATCCGTGTGGTAAGTGATTTTGCCTCACGTTAAAAACCTCGCAAAAACGGGGAAAGCTGAGATGCTAATCCCGTGGTAATCAAAGGAACTAAAAAGCCTTTGACACCGTACAGCGTAGAGAGTGAAACTAGATTACATCCAAAATTGGTGTCTAGAATATAATCTCTCCAAGAGTGCGGGGGCGGATGTGAAAAACACTTTTATTATCTGAAGTCACATCTGCAAAAGGTACGCGGAGCTACTGCAAATAATTAAGCAGTAGAACTAGGGGATAAAAAGCCTCTAGGGTAACAAATCTGGAAATCATCGGCAGTAATTTTCACTGCAATTTGTCAGAGGTTCACCTCAATCAAATCGACCCACATAACTACAAAGAACAAGAGGAGGCTTTCACTGCTGGGGCGCTATCTGTAGCAGCACTTTTAAATCACAAATTCCTGGAACCACGCTATCAATACAGTCGGGAATTAGACCCAATTGTAGGAGTTTCTTTTACAGGTTTATTTGATTTCTTTGTCCATGCTTTTGGTGTTGATTGGCTTCGCTGGTGGGAAGCAGGAAGACCTGCAACTCCACAAGGATTAGCTTTCAAGCGTGAGGAAGAAAAATATCTAAGTTCTTGGAAAGAGATTGTACATCGGGTAGTTTGGGATTACTGCGATCGCCACAATTTCAAGCGTCCAAATCGTTGTACTACAGTTCAACCCAGTGGCACAAAGGCATTATTAACTAATGCTAGTTCAGGATGGCATCCCCCAAAAGCGCAAAGATTTATTCGCCGTATCACCTTCGGCAAAAATGACCCAGTAGCCTTAGCTTGTATTGACTACGGTTATAACGTCATTCCCTCTCAATCAGACAAGGATGAACAGGGCAATTTGCTCAACGATCCCTTTGATCCACGGGTAAGTGAATGGTTAGTAGAAATTCCTGTTTCTGTATCTTGGGCTGATTTACCGGGTGCTGATGAAATTGATGTTTCTAAGTTTTCAGCCTTAGCCCAATTTGATTTTGTCCTTCAGGTTCAACGTTGGTATGTGACTCACAACACATCAGCAACTTTAGAACTTCGCTCTGATGAAATCGAACCTTTAGGACAGCGCATCTACGAAACTATCCAGAATGATGAGGGATATATTTCAGCCGCTCTTTTAGCTCGTTTTGATGATTTGCAATCGTTCCCACGTTTGCCATTTGAACCAATAGATAAA
Organism: Nostoc sp. XA010; assembly: GCF_020829625.1. GTDB lineage: Bacteria > Cyanobacteriota > Cyanobacteriia > Cyanobacteriales > Nostocaceae > Nostoc. The sequence goes on from NZ_JAIVFX010000002.1 coordinate 466,077, forward strand.
GCAACCTACAATCGCTTAAATCAAGAAGTGAAAGCACGACGTAAAACAGATGATTTCTGTGCAGTCTTAAGCCGCTACGATTTAGGCGAAATGTCAGAGGCTGGCCCTAGTGGTTGTGACTCTGATAAGTGTATGTTTCCCGATCAGCAACCAAGCTCATAAGGCGAAATGACTATCAACCTGACTTTTCACGGTATCTGAAAAACCTCTCTTCTATTTCTCTCTCCTAAAAGGCTACGGTGTACACATAAGTCGAATTACCCCCTTAATCCCCCCTTATAAAGGGGGAAAAACAAATCTAGTTCCCTCCCCTTATAAAGGGGAGGGTTAGGGTGGGGTAAAACCTTGGTTAATCAGCTATTTCAGACTTGTGTGTACACCGTAGCCTAAAAGGAGAGAGACTTTGAATTTTCCCCCTTCCCGTGTCAGGAAGGGGGTTAGGGGGTTAGGTTTTCGTGGACTTTTCCAAATAACGTGAAAAGTTAAGACTATGAACTTAGCGTAGTCACTATTTATTTATTACAATAAATGGCAGTGGTTTAATATGACATTAAACCACTGCTTTTTGTATGAAAGCTTACGAAATTCAAAGCAACGCCGGGATTGATGCCCTCGCATTAGTCGATCGCCCTGAACCAAAACCAACTGCGGGACAAGTTCTCATTCAAGTCAAAGCAACATCCCTAAATTACCGCGATCTGCTTGTGATTGAAGGAGCTTATGGTTCTGGACAGAAATATCCCTTAATTCCCCTGTCTGACGGTGCGGGGGAAGTCGTGGCGGTAGGCGAAGGTGTGACACGGGTTAAAATAGGCGATCGCGTCGCTGGTATTTTCTTCCAAGACTGGATTTATGGCTCTTTAACCAAAGAGAAAATGAAATCCGATTTAGGAGGCGGTATCAATGGGATGCTGGCTGAGTATGTCGTATTACACCAAGATGGTTTAGTAATATTACCTGACCATCTATCATACATTGAAGGCGCAACCTTACCCTGTGCAGCAGTCACAGCTTGGCATGGACTTGTGACAAAAGGTAATATTCGCGCAGATGATAATATTTTACTACTCGGTACTGGAGGAGTTTCAATTTTTGCTCTCCAGTTCGCCAAGATACATGGTGCTAGAGCGATTATTACTTCTAGCAGTGATGAGAAATTAGCACGAGCTAAACAGCTTGGTGCTGACGAAACAATCAACTATAAAACAACACCAGATTGGGAAAAGCAAGTTTACCAATTGACTAATCGCACAGGTGTAGATCATGTAGTAGAAGTAGGCGGTGCAGGTACTGTGCCAAAATCATTGCAAGCAGTCCGTATTGGAGGACGTATTAGCTTGATTGGCGTATTATCAGGTAGAGGAAGTGAAATTGACCCCATGCCAATACTTTTTAAAAGTTTAACAGTTCAAGGAATTTATGTTGGCAGTCGGGAAATGTTTGAGGCGATGAATCAGGCGATGCAACAACATAAAATCAAACCGATTATTGATCGAGTTTTCCCCTTCACTGAAGCACGAGAAGCTTATCATTACCTCAAAAGTGCGGCTCACTTCGGTAAAGTCGTAATTCGTAATCCGTAATTTTAAAGAGTTTAATCTTATGTTTCAAGTGGAGTTTAAATTCCCACTTGAAACATAGTTATACCAATTGGAAACAAGAATGCGACAAATAGACCATTTGTAGAGACGCGATGAATCGCGTCTTTACCCAAGGATGTGTTGCAATCATTAATTGAATTGGTATTATGAATTACGTTTAAACAGCAGCGAGAGTAGGCGCAGCGAATTTAGCATACCGCTCAATGTAAAATTCCTTAGAGTGAGCGATCGCTTTCACAGATTCACGCTCTTTCAAAGCATGTTTCCACTGACGTACACGGGTAAATTCTTCTGGTATCCCAAAACCACGATATTGCTTCAATGCAGCCCAACGCTCAAACCAAGGGAAATAGGTGAAATCCACCAAACTAATAGATTCGCCAAACCAGTAAGGGCCTTCCCCAGATAGCTTTGCCAAACCTTCGTTTTCAATGAATTCCAGGTGTTTGGATAGTTCCTGTTTAGCTTCTTCTTGTTTTTGAGGATCTGAACTCCGCAGAAGGGTAGAAAAAGCGGAAACAAATCTAGTATTAGCAAAATCGATCCAGATACGAGCCTGCGCCCTAGCAGCAGGATTGCTGGGTAACAGTGGTGGATTGGGAAATACCTCATCAAGATACTCATTAATTACTGCTGATTCCCAAACTCGGTTATCACCATGAGTTAGTGCAGGCACTTTCCCATAGGGAGAAACTTTGGTAAACCCTTCAGGCTTATTCTGCAAATCAATTTCAATCAAATCGAAGTCGATGCCCTTCTCTTGGAGTACCAAACGAGTACGGTGAGCATAAGGACAAACAACTGCACTGTATACTTTGATTTCAGCCATGTTTAAGTTCCTTGGTAAATAGGACTTGTTAATCGGTATTGGGAATTGAATTTTCATCCAAAATCCCAAATCTTAAATGGGCATTGGGCATTGGGAGTGGGGTATTATTTATTATTCTTTCGCTGCCCCCCCTGCCTCCCCTGCCTCCCCTGCTCTAACTAAAGCCAGGGCACTTCTTCAGGTGCATAACGAAAGGCGCGGAAGACTGTATTTTGCTCCCCACGAGTTACGGGCGATTTTTCACCTGGAATATTCCGAGATGCAAAGTGGGGGTTGATATATTCCCAAACAATCTCTCCTGCAACCGTCACCTCGAATATCCGCCCATAAGCACCTTCTGTAATCAAGGTATTGCCATTGGCCAGACGTTGCGCTCCTGATATGTATGCACTAAAGAAATTTTGGGGCGGGTTGTCGGTGTACTCCCAAACTATCTCTTTCGTTTGACGGTTTACCTCAATCACACGGGAAAAATTGAGAGCAATGTTACGGCGATGTGCGCCATTGTCGAAAATCAGGATATTACCGTTAGCTAGTTCGTTTGGGAAGTGCTGCTGTGCTAGCACGTCATCACCCAGCGTCCAGATGATTTCTCCGGTTTTGCGATCGATAATGACAACTGTGGAGATATTGCGAAAGCTCACTATAATGCTGCCATCGGCGAGTTCTCCGACGGTATTCCCATGAGTCCATTCGTGCCGATGATCTTGAGGAGTAATCGTAAATATATCTGGATTGAGGTGTTCGTGGGCGTGCCAAGTCCAAACAATTTCACCTGCTGGAGTCACTTCATAAAGCACATCAGCATAGATATCACCATCCGCTTCTGTACCTGGTACGCCGCCTTTGATGCGAGGAATCAAAGACTGAGGTATCTTTTCAATTGCTAGTAAAATTGTGTTGCCATTGGCTAGTCTGCGTCCATCATGATGGTGGTCTGGATGCTTGTATTCCCAAATAATATTTCCTTTGGGATCTGCTTCTAAAACAACGCCACTTTTGAATGCAGCCCACAAAGCAAAACGTAGTGGTTCTTCTGGTGGAGTCTTACCGTTATAAAAAAGATTACCATTGGGCAAAAGATAACCGTATAACCCTGGTGGATAAGGCAGATTCCAATGGTGTACTATCTCTCCTTCCAAGTTCAGCAGGTAGACTTCACCTTGACCTGTCAGGGGTGTGAAAAGTGTATATCCTTTGAATACTTTTTCGGGATTGTAAGCTCTTAAACCAGTACCCCGACGACGAATAGTATTTTGGTCAACTAATGTTGCTGTAAAAGTCATATTTTACCTACTAAATATCTAGTTTTCAATCTAATAACTGGGATAGACTTCATCGCGCACCTCTACTCTGATAATGAGAGCCAGAGGTTCTCCGAAGGTGTTACCAGGCTGGAGCCTGGTAACGAGACAACTGTCAAAAGCTCAAGCTTGCGCCGTTTAGAAGCTCGGTGACTCAGCACTCTTATGGTGCTGGATTTGGAGATTGAGCATGAACTATATCCAACTCTTCCAAAATGTCTTTGTTAAGAACTACATTCACACTTTCTAAATTCTCTTTGAGTTGTTCGAGTGTCGTTGCACCAATAATTGTGCTAGGCACAAACCAACGACTCCGCACAAATGCCAAAGCTAGATGTGCTGGAGTGAGTTGATGGCGCTTGGCAATTTCCACATAAGCTGCTACTGCTTGACTTACTTTTGGTTTTAAGTAGCGCTGACCAAAATTTTCAAATAAAGTAACTCTTGCTTTCTCTGGTTTGCCATTTAAATATTTGCCAGTCAAGAAGCCAAACGCCAAAGGACTATAAGCTAGTAATCCAATTTCTTCATGATAAACAGCTTCTGCTAAGGCTCCGTCAAATACTCGATTCAGCAAGTTGTAAGCATTTTGAATCGAAACAACTTTGGGCAATCCTAATTGTTTAGCAGCGTTACTAAACTGGGCGACTCCCCAAGGTGTTTCATTACTCAAACCGATATAGCGAATTTTTCCAGCCTTAATTACGTCGTCAAAAACTGCTAGCTGTTCAGCTATAGGAATCGTTTCTCCCACCTGAGTCGGATCGAATACCGTTTGCCCAAACCTTGGCACGTAGCGATCGGGCCAGTGAATTTGGTACAGATCAATATAGTCTGTTTGTAATCTCTTTAGACTATCATCTACAGCTTGTTTGATATTATCACGGTCGATTGCTTTAGCTCCACCACGTACCCATTTAAAGCCTCGGCCAGGCCCAGCAATTTTAGTAGCTATAATAAGTTTATCTCTTTGTTGACGCTTTAACCATTCTCCAATGTAAGTTTCAGTTAATCCATAGGTTTCCTTACTTGTTGGAACTGGGTACATCTCTGCCGCATCAATAAAGTTGACTCCTTGGGCAATAGAATAATCTAGCTGCTCGTGGGCTTCTTCAATAGTATTTTGCTGTCCATAAGTCATAGTGCCCAGACAAATTTCAGAAACTTTTAAATCACTCTTGCCAAGTTGGTTGTACTTCATGTTTCCGCGTTGCTTTTAAATCGATTTAACAGTGACATTTTTGTTGGAGATTTTGCATTTTGTCAAGAACGCTATTATTTTTAATTAAATAGCTTCAAACAACGCTGAATTTGGCAATAAACCAATATAAATTTATCAGCAAATTGATATTTGCTGATACTACTAAAAATTGATAGGTAAAACGTATTTAATGGGTACAGTTGTTTATTATTGCATAGATTAACCAGATAAGTAAGCAATTTTTAAGTAATAAAACTTCTAAAGTAGTAGTATAAAATACTAACTTTTATTGAGTATTTGTGAAATGGACTGTTTTAGCTTGAGTTAATACTACAATAACTTAGTGGATTTACCGTAGTATGTCAAAAAATCTTAAGATTCTTCTAGAATTAAGTCTTAATAAATGTTTATATAGGACTCATATTTGATTTTTGAACAAAACTCAGTACACCTTTATTCCTTCTTCCTAGTCCCCAGTCCCCAGTCCCCTACGAGTGATTCAGAAATCAAAGACGCTCGATAGCGCAGCGTTAGCGACGCAGGAGCGTCTGACTCGCTACCGCTTCGCTATCGGATTGCTATACTAATATACTTACGTTCTAAGTAGCTTGGATCACGTAAGTTAAAATATACCAAATTTACTTGGAAAAGTTCACAACACCTGGTAGCAATGATATAGATTTAGGGTTTTAATGATTTATATAACCAGGAATTTTTTGCTGCGATCGCTTCCCACGATGCTCATGTCTATAGCAATATAATTTAGCCACAATCAAATAGAAATATTTAAAAAGTTTGCTGAGATGATTATGATGGCATTAAGTAAGCTATTGCTATTAGTATATTTTTTACTAATGAACCAAAAGTTAATAAATACTGAAGAGTAAGCAAATAAGTAAATATCATTTTATTTAATTATGCGATCGCAAATCTAATTCCAGTAATCTAAAGCAATTAAAATTATTGGGTCTGCTTACCCTTGAGCCAACACTACTGATTTTTTCTACTTACTATTAACTTTGCTAAAGCCAGGTTTTTATATCAAGATTTCTTTGCTATAGTAAATCTCTAATTTAATTATGTTATACTAAAGATATAAAAAGTTAATATTTTAATATTTTATTAAAACTTTTTTAGGAAATACACCTTTTGACATATAAGAGCAAATTCTTGATTTTCTCCTTATGCTGCAAGTTGCCTTTTCTAGCAACGGGTATACTTAGGAGAATCCCAATGTCATTAAACAAAAATACCCTTGAGCAACCAGCAAATAATCTGCTGGCAGCTTTGCCATCCAGTGATTATGAGCGTCTTGTTCCCCATTTAAAGCTAGTTACGCTCTCAACTCGGCAAATACTTCACGAAGCAGGCGAAGCGATCGCACAGGTCTATTTTCCTAATAAAGCAGTGGTTTCTATAATTACCACTATGGAAGATGGCTTGACTGTAGAAGCTGGTTTAGTGAGCAATGAAGGCATGGTCGGTATCCCAGTAATTTTAGGAGACAACATCACAACCACAACGGCATTAGTGCAGGTTCCAGACAGTGCTATGCAAATGGATGCGGATATACTCAGAAGCGAGTTTAATCGGGGTACAGCCCTTCAGAGCGTCTTGCTGCGCTACGTGCAAGGTATGTACACTCAAATTGCACAAGGATCTGCCTGCAACCGTCTTCATAAACTAGAAAGGCGGCTGGCTCGGTGGTTGCTAACAGTTTCTGACCGTTTGGAATCAGAAGAATTTCCACTTACGCAAGAATTTATCTCACAGATGCTGGGTGTACGTCGTGCTGGTGTCACCGAAGCAGCTAAAATCCTGAGCGAAGCCGGAATCATCACTTACCACCGTGGTCAGATTAACATCCTGAATCGGGAGGCTTTAGAAAAAACTTCCTGCGAATGTTATCAGATTATAGAAGATGAATATGTCCGTTTATTGGGCAATAAGCCCAATAAACGGACAAAATAATTTTTTTGAAGCTGCTATGTACGAAACCGTACAGACTCTAGCAAGTGTGTTTTTTTTATTTTTGATATTGTCCCCGTGTTTCTTTAGCGAATACACCTTTTGACATTAGGATCAAATTCTGAAATTCTTTCCTTGTGCCCTAATCTGTCTTTTCTAAAGTCACCTACCTTTAAGGAGAGTGACTTTTAATGCCATCAGATAAAAACCTCTTTCAGCAACCACCAAATAAGCTGCTGGCAGGTTTGTCAGTCAGCGATTATGAACGTCTTGTTCCCCATTTGAAGCTGGTTGCGCTCCCATTACGGAAAGTCCTTTACGAAGCAGCCCAACCGATCCCACAGGTCTATTTTCCTGATAAAGCAGTGGTTTCTATAGTCACCACTATGCAAGATGGCTCAACGGCGGAAGTTGGGATAGTGAGCAATGAAGGCATGGTGGGTATCCCGGTAATTTTAGGAGACAACACCACAACCACAACAGCGTTTGTGCAGGTTTCGGGTGCTGCTATGCAGATGGATGCAGATATACTTAAAGCCGAGTTCAATCGGGGCGGAGCTATTCAAACCCTGCTGCTGCGCTATGTACAAGCTGTATACTCTGAACTGGCCCAAGGAGTTGCCTGCAACCGTCTCCATATACTCGAAGAACGGCTAGCTCGTTGGCTACTCACAGTTTCTGACCGTCTGGAATCAGAAGATTTTCCACTTACGCACGAATTTATCTCCCAGATGTTAGGTGTACGTCGTTCTGGCGTGACAGTAGCGGCTAGTACCCTCAGCCGAGCCGGAATGATCAGCTACCAACGTGGTCACATTAGCATTCTGAACCGAGAGGATTTGGAAGCAACTTCCTGTGAGTGTTATCAAGTTATACAAAAGGAATTTGCTCGGTTACTGGGCAAAAAGCCCAGTAACCGAGCCAGAAAATTTTTTTGAGTTAGGTGTACGAAACCGAACAGACTCGCAAAAGTAACTTAAATTAGAATATTATGAGCAAATTTCTGATTTAATGTTCAGTGAGCGAAAAGACTCTTAAGCCGCAAGTAAATAAGTTACTCGCGGCTTTGCCAGCCAGTGATTACGAACGCCTTATTCCGCACCTGAAGTTAGTTCCGCTTCCCACTCGGCAAGTCCTTTACGAGCCAGGAGAACCCATCACACACGTCTATTTTCCTCAACACGCAGTGATTTCTATAGTCACTAGTATGAAAGATGGATCGACAGTGGAAGTTGGGATAGTGAGTAATGAAGGCATGGTGGGTATCCCAGTAATTTTAGGAGGCAACACAACAACCACAAAAGCGTTTGTCCAAGTTGCGGGCGCTGGAATGCAGATAGATGCAGATGTTCTGAGAAGCGAGTTCAATCGGGGCGGAGCTATTCAAAACCTGCTGCTGCGCTATCTACGAGCTATATATACCGAACTTACACAATCATGTGCCTGCAACCGTCTTCATACACTAGAAGAACGGCTGGCTCGTTGGCTTCTGACAGTATCTGACCGTTTGGAATCAGAAGAATTTCCGTTGACACAAGAATTTATTGCTCAGATGCTGGGTGTACGGCGCTCCGGTGTGACAGTAGCGGCTAGCACCCTCAGCCGAGCTGGAATGATTTGCTACCAACGTGGTCAAATTAACATCCTGAATCGGGAAGATTTAGAAGCAACTTCCTGCGAGTGTTATCGAGTCATCCAAAAAGAATATGCTCGGTTGCTTGCTGGGGAATCAGCCAAAGCGCATAGGCGTAGCCCGCACTTCGACAAAGCTCAGTGACCATCGTAGACATCGCTAGCGAATAATTTTAACCTACTATGTCCGACACCGGACAGACGCTTGCCAGTTAGCTCCATTAATATTTAGTAAAGTAGGCATCAAATGGCATTTACAAATACATGCGATTTGATGCATTGCATTTGCTACTCAACGTGTTTCAGCTACACGGCGGTGAAAATAATGTCTAATCAGTCAATGTCTTTTAAAGGTCTGCGATTGCTCGTTGTGGATGACGACGCTGATACGAGAACCTTACTTACCTTTCTATTTGAAATAGACGGAGCAGAGATTATTACAGCTGCTTCGGCAGGTGATGCTCTAGAAATTATGTCATTTTTTAAACCAGACATCCTGATTAGTGACATTTATTTACCTGATGAGAACGGCTGCTCACTGCTCACGAAGATCAGAAAATTGGAAGCACAGCGAGGGAGAAACATTCCAGCTATTGCTCTGACAGCATCTGCTTTCGACGAAGACCGTAATCGTGCATTATTAGCAGGTTATGATATATACCGTTGCAAGCCGATAGACTTAGACGAATTAGCTTCTATGGTTGCTAGTTTAACTAGCCTCAAACAATACGCTTGACATATTTGGACGCATAAGGGAGGAGCTAGTAAGCAAGAAAGCTTTTACTAAATTTTATTTATTTTTGTAAGAATCTTTTAACTGATTTCAACGTGAATTTGACGGATTATATAGGGATCGTATTTGATTTTTGAAATTATCTACGTGGGCGGGGAGAGGGGAGTAGGGAGTAGGGAATAAGGAATTAGGCTTTTCGATTTGTACCGAGCTTTTTCAGAAATCCAACATTAGTCCTAATATAGTATCCGCTTAATTAGCTCAATCAAAAAGACCTCTCCCTGATTTTTCTACGCAAAATCGTCCCTCTCCGAGTCGGAGAGGGATAGCTTTAAAGTTTAGTTTGAAAGCAGTGAGAGGTTTCTTGAACTCACGTTGATTTTATTTTTTCTTAATTACGCTACCAGCAAAAACCTTTTGACAACACAGAGATATAAAATATACTAAGAGTAAATACAGAGAAAACTGAAATAGTTTTTCGTATTTACTCATTTTTTCATATAAAGGGGTGCATTATGGAATATCTTGCTTATTCTCAGATGTTTATTGCTCAAGAAGAGGCATCTCGAAACACCAAATATAATCCGTCTAAATCTCAATTAGATAGCAAAAAACCTCTTACATCTTCTGACATAGTTATTACTAAAGAAGAGACATTTGGAATCACTAAAGCTAAATTCAATTGGAAAAAACTTCTTAAATCTTCAGCTTGGCTAGCTTTAGCTGGTGTTGGTGTATTACTTCTTGCTGCTGCCCAAATTCAAATAAGTTCGGCTGCATTTGTCAGGACTAACGGCAGTTGTTTGCGTATCCGTACAGGCCCAAGCACTAACTACTCATATATAGATTGTGTACCAAATGGCGCAACACTTCCAGCCATTGAAAGGTATGAAAACGGTTTTGCTAGGCTTTCTACGGGTAGATACGTTTTTGCTCGATGGGTTGGTGGTAGGCCTTACTATGCTCCTGTGACTAGACCTGGTGGTGTTGGCGGTTCGGTGATTCTTACCCCTGGTTCTAGAGGTCAGCTTGTAAGAGACGTTCAAACAGCTTTAGGTAGTCTCAGAGTTGATGGGATTTACGGTCGAGATACTGTTAACCGAGTCCGAAACTTTCAGGCAAGTAAAGGTCTACTTGTAGATGGTACAGTGGGGCCCGAAACACGAGCAGCTTTGGGTATTTAGGCAAAAGCCGCCCTTTGACAAAGAGGCAGGGGAGCAGGGAGTAGGAAGCAAGGGGGATAGAACAGTTCTTGATGAGGTCATTTCCCTAAGCTTTTAGTCCCCTTTGAGAACTGCCTCTTCGTTAAAAATCTGTTGATTCTACTATTTTTTTGTGGGATGGAGATAAATCATTCATCCCACGCTCGGCTATCGTCTGATATCATGTCCGCTTGATTGCTTATTAAACCCGAATAACCCCACCCCGCCAAAGCTACGCTTTGTCTCCCCGCAAGCGCGGCTACGGTGTATACACAAGTTTGAAATAGTTTAATCACCTGGTTTTTCGCGTTAGTTTTACCCCACCCTAACCCTCCCCTTTATAAGGGGAGGGAACTAAATTTCCGGTCTCCCCCCTTTATAAGGGGGGATTAAAGGGGGTAATTTGACTTGTGTATACACCGTAGGCAAGCGGGGAGGGGCTGGAGGTGCGGTGTAATGGCTGTGGTTAGCATAACTATTTATGCGGACATGATATGAGACGTGGAGCTTTTTGAGCTAAAAAAATCGGCTTTTCTGCCGATTTTATGCACCCTGAAAAACAGAAACTTTGCATTTTGTTTAATCTAAATTCCTAAGTTGATGTTTCTGATGAAAGACCCAGGTAATTTTGTACAATCTGCAAAATGCGCTCTGCTGCATGACCATCTCCAAAGGGATTAATTGCATTTGCCATTGCTGCATAAGCATCTGGATCGCTAAGTAACTCAGCAGCATTTGCTAAAATGTTCTCACTTGTAGTGCCTACAAGTTTGGCTGTACCGGCTGCAACAGCCTCTGGTCTTTCGGTGGTATCTCTTAAAACTAATACTGGTTTTCCCAAGCTGGGGGCTTCTTCTTGCAAGCCACCAGAGTCAGTGAGCAAAAGATGCGATCGCCCAATTGCACCGACCAATTCTCCATAATCTAGAGGATCTGTCAAGAAAATTCGCGGATGATTCCCTAAAAGTTCTTGTAACGGAACTCGCACTGTCGGATTGCGGTGTAATGGTAGCAGCAAAGCTGTATCAGGAAACTTGTCTAAGATTTGTAAAAAGCCCTGAGCGATCGCTAACAGAGGTTCTCCCCAATTTTCTCGACGATGAACTGTTGCTAACAGAACGCGGTATGAATTCCAGTCTAAGCCTGGTACATTACAAACTGCTTGGGTTCCAGCTACATTCAACAGCGCATCAATTACCGTATTACCCGTCATGTGAATTTCACCCAAAACACCAGAACGGTGCAAATTTTCCACAGCCCAAGGAGTCGGCGCAAAGTGCAACTGAGTTATTTGAGAAATCAACCGTCGATTAGCTTCTTCTGGGTAAGGATTGAAGATATCATCAGTTCTTAAACCTGCTTCTACATGACCGATAGGGATTTTTTGATAAAAAGCTGCCAAAGCTGCGGCAAAAGCCGTGGTAGTGTCTCCCTGCACCACCACTAAATCTGGTTTTTTATCCTTAAATAATGCTTCTAACCCTTGTAAACTACGGCAGGTAATATCATTTAGAGATTGCTGTACCTGCATAATTTCCAAGTCATAATCTGCCTTGATGTTGAACAGTTGCATAACTTGCTCAACCATCTCTCGATGCTGTCCAGTTAAAATTACTTGGGACTCAAAACTTGAAGACTTTTGGAAAACCTGAATCACAGGAGCTAGTTTAATTGCTTCTGGACGAGTACCCAAAATAATGCAAACGCGTTTTTGATTAGTCATTAGTCATTAGTCATCTGTCATTTGCCAATGGTTATAGTCAATGGTCTATGGTCAATAGTCAATACTTAGCGATCAATCATCACACAAACTATAAATATAAGTAAGTCAACGTAAATAATTATCGTTGGGATAAAGCAGCACGAAAAAGGGTTTAAGCCTTATTTACTTTTCTTAACACAGTTTGTTTTTATTGTGCCGACTTCCTTAAAAGGATTCACACAATAAGCATGAAAAAACCCGGCTTAATCGGGTAGATGCACTGTTTATCGAATTTATTTATAATGACGAGACCTTGATCTCACAAGTAAAATCACAAACAGCATGAAAAAACCCGGCTTAACCGGGCAGACGCACTGTTTGTCGTATTCACCTGTAATGACTAAATTTTAATCTCACAAGTTAAAGGGCAAGCAGCGTAAACAGTAGCCTGCATTTGGTCTGCCTCTCCATGCAACCAGCTTAACCATTTAATTTGACTAGGATGAACTCCTTTAACAGTTAGTACACCCGCAGCCAATACAACTGCCATGACATTAAACATTATTAAAGCGCCTGCAACAAGCAAAACAGCACTAACAGGCATCACCGATTGTAAGATGATCGACAACAGACATCCGACCGTAGCCATCAAGACAACTAGTGGAAAACCGACAACCAACAAACATACTGCTAATGTAAAAGTCCATATTAAAAAGCTTTTAATCATTAACAAGGAGTAGGTCTTTCCTAGATTAGAGCTTTGAGCAGAAACCATGACTTTTCCTCCCAAAAATACACAACGAATTTTAATTTTCAGTCATATCTCGCTTTTGGCGAGTAAACTGATTTGTCTCTCAGTGAAATTCAGTATATAAAAACTAATTGGAAAAATGAGCATTTATTTACTAAACTTTACAGTTAATTTTTTGTAATTATGAATTAAAAGTCAACGTTTATATCTATGTCAAACAACTTGTTTTATGCATCTGCCTTCAGATATATAAGCTAAAAGGTATGAGCTTTTAACCTTGATCCCCACGATATTACTCCTATTGAACTTAACATTTCTTATAAAAATTAGTGTTGGTTCTCATAATTCATAGATGGGCTGAATAAATGATCTGCTAGTGTTTGTGCTGTTAATTGCTGGCAATTCGTGTCCATGCGTAGGATAAATTTCTCATCTAAAAAGCTCAGAATATTTATGCTTTGTTATAAGTATTATTTAATACTAACTAATCTATGCATTTTTCCTGAAGGAGTTTTAGTCCCGACCTGTGTTAAACCAGGTTAAATAGGTTAAATAATTTATCTAAGTAATCTGACTAGTGGAATTCCAGGAGAAAAAAGATACAAATTGAGATGGATGAAATGGATTGACATAGTTCTAGAGTTTCAATCCATTTCATCACCACTAAAGCTCGGGTGCAAGCACTCTCCAAAAGTCATCGAAGTAAGTGACTTGACTTCTCGTTAATTCAACTTTTTAACTGCCAAATGTGAAGATATATGACACAATCACAGTCTCCATCAAATTCTAACTCTGCTGCCGGACGTAACCTGCCACCAATGCCGCCGCCACCACCGCCAACCTCTGCTACCCAGAGGCAGATGACACAAACGTTGGATATGTCAGATAGGAGTAGCAACGCGCCTGTTGCAGGTCATCGTCCGGTTAGTCCACCATCAATACCTACTTCAGTTCTTCCTAAAAACAGCAGTGCGGGGCCCACTTTAGAGAAGTTAATTAGGGAAGCTTACGATCAGGGATATTCTGACTTGCACTTAGGTGTAGGTGAAGTACCCCGCTTCCGCACCCGAGGAGAAATTCAATCAATGGATTATCCAGAAACAGATAAAGAAACTTTTATGAATTGGTTGCGGGAGGTGATGAGTGAAGGGGAAATTCAGCGTTTTGAAGAACACTTAGAATTTGACGGAGCAACTCAATATGACTTTGCTCGCGTGCGGATTAATGTTTTTGGGACCCTTAGAGGGCCTGCGATGGTATTGCGGTTGATTCCGCTAAAAATCTTAACTATGGAACAGTTAAGATTACCCCCAGTTCTTCGGGATATTTGCCATCATCACAAAGGTTTAATTTTAGTGACTGGGCCCACTGGTTCTGGTAAGTCCACCACAATGGCAGCGATGGTTGACTACATCAATAAGGAGATGGCCAAGCATATCATCACCATTGAAGACCCGATAGAATTTATCCATCAAAGCCGCAAGTCTTTAGTCAAACAACGGGAAGTGGGAATGCATACCCGGAAATTTGATAACGCTTTGAAAGCAGCTTTACGGGAAGATCCAGATTTGATTCTGGTCGGGGAAATGCGGGATAAGGAAACAGTCAACACCGCCTTAAAAGCCGCTCAGACTGGTCACTTAGTTATGGGAACCCTACACACCAATAGCGCTGTCAAAACCATTGAGCGGATTCTCAATCTCTACTCTGGTGATGAACAGGATGCAATGCGGGTGGCAATATCTGAGTCTTTGGTGGCAGTAATTGCCCAAGGTTTGTGCCGTACAACTGACGGGAAGCGGGCTGCTTTCCATGATGTGCTGATCAATACTGAGGCTATTAAAGAATGGATCAAAGATGGTAAGTATGATGAAATTGGCGAGTTGATGAAACAAGCTGGCTTTGACGGCATGATTACGATGAATCAGTCATTGCTCAATCTCTATCAAGACGGTCGCATCACAGAAGAGACTGCTTTGGAAATGTCACCAACTCCTAACGAAATGGCACAGTTTCTCAGAGGTCGAGTTTAATATTATTGGGCATGGGGCATGGGGCATGGGGCATTGGGCGTTGGTTATTCTCCCCTGCCTCTCCCACTCCCCACTCCCAAATATCTTTGTCATCCTGGTTGCGGTTATCAAAAATTTGGGTCGAAAACCCTGTCGTTCTACGACGGCTTTTGGTAAAATAATGGTTGTGGAAGGGTAATCAACCACTTAAAAAACCCGATTGCTGCCTAATACGCAGACGCTGTACCTTGACAATTGAATCTAGGGGGTTCTACTTCGTAGTTTTAGTATCACCTGGAAGTAGGTAAAAGATTTACAGGTACTAGACAACTGGCATTAAAGCTTACGAGGTCGCTCGGCTTTAAAATCAAACAAATTTTGCAGTAATGCAACTAGGGTAGGGCATACCCAAAGTTAACGCTTGAAGAGAGAACCACCTCTGAATTAGATAACGCAAGGAATCTAATTGAAGTGGACTCGTTGAATCAAGAATCCTCATGCTTTCAGGCTGAGGAGTGTCAAAGCTAAGGTAAAAGGTAAAGAGAGAATTTTTTACTTTTAGCTTCCTAACCTCTGTGAATAATTTAACGACAAATAAACTATCTACACCCCAGTTGTTTAAAGGCATTGCCCTATTTACACCTGGAGGAGATTTAATTTACTGCATCGACCCTAGCAAGCAAGGTAGATGGCATTTGCATCTGTGTTCGGCTTTGCAAGAAATCTTAGATTTACCACAGCCACCGCACTTTTTAGTACCTTGTTATACTGCAACTATTGACCACTGGTTAGATCCACGCACTCAACAAGTGCGTACTTTTGCTGAAGCTTATCCAGCTGTAATTAGACATCAAGCTTTGCTTAATGCGATTTTTGCCACAGGGGAGTTAGTATGGCAAGCAGCTCCTTGGCAAGAGGGGTTGTGCGATCGCATGGTATTAACAAGTTATCGTTCCTCATTCCCGCAGCTTTGGGAGGATCACGATTTAGTTGTCCGTCTAGACCTTTCTGAACCTGTGCCAAAATACCACCAACCAGTAATAGTACAAAAAAAGGAAGCTATCACACAAGGCTATGTTCTGCGATTGTTTGTTGCCGGACATAGCAGTACCACCGAACGCATTCTGCAAAATTTACACGAATTGTTGGAGCGATCGCTGGGACATCCTTATACTTTGAAAGTGATTGATGTTTTAACTCATCCAGAACAAGCAGAACTCAATCAAGTTTCTGCAACCCCTACCCTTGTCAAAGTTTGGCCGCACCCAATTCGGCGAATCGTTGGGGAGTTGGATCATGTAGAAAAGATTTTACAGATGTTAGCTGCTAAGGAAAAATTTTAATTTTTATCACGAATTGAGGTTAAAAGTGAAACGCAGAGCTTTCCTAAGTCGCCAATATTATAGACAAGCCTGTACAATTATTGACAAACGTTGAAGTGTATTGCTTTATATACAAGTCCCTACTAGGGATTGAAACGTGTTTGGGATGTAGCTGCTTTACTTGCACTTGTGAATTGCAATTAACCAAAATTTTTATCAGAGGTAGCTAAAATTACCCACAGCGAGTTATTTGGAGAGCTAGAGGCAAAAACTGAACTTCTGCGATCGCATCACAATTGCTCATGGCTACAGCAATATACAGATAATTATGGACTCACTTAGCAAATTGATCAACTCAAGCGATCGCTTGCAGTACATTCAGATATTGGATGAGAACTTTATGGCGATTTTGTTAAATTATAAAACCTGTCAGAACGCATCTGAGTTCCATTTCGCCAAATTTCCACTTTTTCAGGGCTGACTAAATAATAAAAACTACCATTATCTGCTCGATATCTGCCTTCGCCAATATTTAAAGCTGCGATTTTTATAGGCTTGCTTGGGTCTTGTTTCAACTGCCCAATATAAAATAACTGACCATTTTCTTCACAGACTTTTACACGAATACTTACAGTCTCACCCTCAATAATGGTAACTCCATTGCATTTAGTATCAGTGCTAACAGGTGCAAAACCTATTGAAATTGGCTGTGAACGTGAAACTTGTTTTGCTAGTGGGGGTGTTGAGACTGGGTGGTTTTGATTATCCAGTTGCTGAACTTTAGAAGCAGAAGCAACACTTGCAGTTAAGGATGTTAACACACGAAGGGGGTCAAGTGCTATTCGACCATTTGGATGAACTTCAAAGTGCAGATGAGGCGCTGTACTATTGCCTGTAGATCCCATTTCAGCAATAATTTGACCTTGAATGACCTGTTGATCCTTGCTCACCAACAAACGGCGATTGTGCCCATAAACAGTGATACTGCCGTCAGAATGTTTAATAGTTATAGCATTGCCTAATCCCCAATTATCCCAACCTGCTTTAATGACTGTACCAGATGCAGCAGCAATAATAGGAGTTCCAGATGCCCCTGCAATATCAATTCCTTCATGTTGATATTTGCGGAAGCCTTGAGAAATAAATCCTTGAGTCGGCCAGATTAAGTTAGAAGCAGGGATGGGAGTTTGCCCAATTGGGGAATCGTCCGCCAACTGTGTTAGGGCAGATGTAGTTGTACTTAATACGGCGGTTAAGGATATTAACCCAATTAGTCCATAAGTGCGGTATCGACAAAGGGTGACTTTTTTCATAAGTTGAAAGTTTATTTAAATAATTCAGATAGTTTCTGATTATTTGCTGTTTCAAGCTTACTCGGTAAATATCAGGAAATTTAGCAGATATAACATTACACCTTGGCGCTACGAGTCTAATATGTGCCCCGTATGCCAGCCACCGACGCATCGAACGGTGGCATACGTTATAGTGATTCTTCCCTTCTGGCTCAGGACTTAGTGTAATTCTCGATTACTTTGGCGAAGTCTGGCACTGCTTCTTCTACGTGCTTTTTGGCTGAACCGCGAAGTTTTTCATAGGTTCCTCGCACGATTTGACGCTTGGCGTTCTTGACTCTAGCATCGGTGACACCGAGTAGCGCGTCTGCCGTCTGAGAGCGATTCGCATTCAGGTATTCAACTGGATCGCCTTTCTGTACGCCTTCACTCCAGATGGGATCAAGTGCTGTGAAGCATTGCGGTAAAATCTGCTCAACCACGTAGGGGATATACCCTGGCTTAACCCCCTTCAGGGCGGCGAAGGCAGTTTTTAAAGCGATGCCACTCATGCCTGACTTGGATGCAAGCTGTCCTTCAATCATGTTGCAACAGTCATCTATGACCATAGCCTTTTTGGTCGGGTTCAAAAGTCCCTCACTCAGTCCCATTTCAGTTTTCCTTATCTAAGTACTTAATTTCTATTCGACTAATTTTTTTAGCAAGCAGGAAATTACAGAAAATCGTATCAGAGTTAGAGGATGTTATAGACATCACATTTTCACTCCTTAAGTCTATTGCTGATAACGGGTGCTTCTCATTCTTGGGTTCGCGTTCTTGTAGAGAGAAAAAACGGCAAAAGTTAGGTTATCCCATCTTGCTGAGACCTTAGCTGTGTCTCTGGCTGACTTGAGGCAGTAGGCAAAACTCTATGTTCAGATCCTGAACTTCCATTTGGAGAATCTGGAGGCTTTGAACCACCCGATCGCTTCTGAGAAAATACAGCCTGAGCGAGAGTCTTGACTAAGATGTACAAAATTGGCACTAAGAACAAACTCAAGAACGTTGAAAGCAACAGCCCCCCAAAGAGCGCTGTTCCTAAAGACCAACGGCTACTGGCTCCAGCCCCTTGAGAGATCACCAAGGGCAAAAATCCTAACAGCGCGGCAAAGGAAGTCATTAAGATCGGTCGCAGACGTTCTTCTCCCGCTTTCACCGCCGCCCGCGTATAGCTCATGCCTTGCTCATGCAGCTGATTGGCAAATTCCACGACTAAAATCGCGTTTTTCGCAGCTAAACCAATCAAAGTTACCAAACCTACCTGGCAATAGATATCATCCACCACTTTCGGGAAGAGGCTACCTGCCATGAAAATGTTGGAACGTAGCCAAATTGCCGTCATTGCTCCCAAAACTGCCAGGGGAACTGTCAGCAAAATAATGATTGGGTCAATGTAGCTTTCATATTGAGCCGATAGCACCAGAAAGACAATCACGATCGCTAAGGCAAAAATCAAGCCCGTAGATCCCCCAGATGTCTTTTCCTGAAGATAAGTCCCTGTCCACTCGTAACCAAATCCTTGAGGTAAAACCTCTGCTGCTACTTCCTCCATTGCTTTAATTGCCTCTCCCGAACTAGAACCGGGAGCAGGAGCGCCCTGTACTTTGATTGACCTGTACAAGTTATAGTGAGCAACGGTTTTTGGCCCCACAAAGGGGGTAACTTTTACCAAGTTACTCAACGGAATCATCGCCCCACTTGCAGAGCGAACATACAGCTTGCCAATATCATCTGGATTAGAGCGGAAAACCCCATCTGCTTGGACATATACTCGATATTGTCGCTGTCCTTGAACAAAGTTATTCACATATTGCGACCCCAAGTAAGTTTGCAATGCCCCAAAGATGTCGTTAATCTCAACGTTGAGAGCCTTGGCTTGGTTGCGGTTTACCTGAATGTCAAATTGGGGAGTGTCTGCGGTGAACTGAGTGAAGACTCGTTGTAAAACAGGCTTTTTATTTGCTGCTGCAATGAATTTTTTAGCAGTATCAACCAGGGTTTCAATCGGGGCACTTCCGGTTTTGTCTTGAATAATAAACTCAAAACCACCCGTAGAACTTAACCCTCTAACTGGAGGAGCATTCACAGCGATCGCTCTAGCTTCTGTAATTGTAGAGAGCTTTTTGTTTAGCCTCTGAAGTATGCCATAAACAGATTGAGATTCTTCAGTTCTCTCTTTCCAGGGTTTCAGGTTAGCAAAGGCAATCCCTAAATTAGAAGCATTGCCATCGAAACCAAAGCCACTGATCATAAAACTAGCTCTAACTTCGGGAGCCGATGTTACTTCTTTGGCAACCTTGTTCATCACCGATTCGGTGTATTTCAAAGAAACCCCGTCAGGCCCCTGGACAATTACAAAGAAGTAACCCTGGTCTTCCTCTGGGATAAATCCGGTAGGTACTGCTCTGTACATCAAAACCGTTGCTACTAAACCAGTAATAAAAACCCCAACTACAATCGGCTTGACATGGGTAAGGTAGCTAACAAACCCAACATATCGGCGGGTGAACCAGGAAAATCCCCGATTAAATTGCGTAAAGAACCAACCTAAAGGGCCCCGTGGAGTCTGAGCCGGGCGCATGAGGATGGCTGCCATACTCGGAGAGAAGGTTAAGGCGTTGAAGGTCGAAATGGCAATGGAGCAAGCTACGGTTAAGGCAAATTGTTTGTAGACAATCCCTGTAGTGCCCGGAATGAATGCTACGGGAATGAATACCGCCATGAGTACAAGTGAAGTGGCAATGATTGCCCCGGTTAACTCTTTCATGGCTTCAACAGCGGCCTCAAAGGGCCTCATGCCCTGCTCTAGTTTGACTGCAACTGCCTCGACCACAATAATGGCATCATCCACGACGATACCGATCGCTAGAACAAAACCAAATAAGGTTAGTGTATTAATCTGAAATCCTAAAACCAACAGAGCCGCACATGTCCCAATCAGGGAAACGGGAATCGCCACAGTGGGAATGATCGTGGTACGCCAGTCTTGCAAAAAGACAAAAATTACCAAGACCACTAGGATAATCGCCTCAACCAGAGTGTGCAGAACTTCTTCTAAAGAAATTTCTACAAACGGAGTGGTATCAAATGCCAACTGTGCTT
The DNA here is from genome assembly GCF_020829625.1 of Nostoc sp. XA010. Classification (GTDB taxonomy): domain Bacteria; phylum Cyanobacteriota; class Cyanobacteriia; order Cyanobacteriales; family Nostocaceae; genus Nostoc. Next base: position 486,767 of record NZ_JAIVFX010000002.1, read on the forward strand.
TTAGTCCAGGTGGAAAACTTTTTTCTAAAATCTTGATCTGTTCTTCAACGGCATGGGCAACATCCAGGGCATTACTACCTGGAAGTTGATATATCCCCAAACCCACGGCTGCCTTGGGATCATTTCCTGGGATGGTGAATCTGGCATCAGCGAGATAGTTCTCTGCTCCCAGTTCAACTCGACCGACATCTCTAACCTTAACTAGGGTGCTATTAGTGCCACCTTGACTAACCTTCAGCACCATATCCTCAAATTCAGCCGCATCTTTAAATCGACTGGTTGCCCGTAAAGCAAATTCAAAGCTTTGATTATCTGGGGCTGGTTCCTTACCAATCGCCCCTGCACCCACCTGAATATTTTGTTGTTGCAGGGCAGTTGTCACATCTTGGGGAGTTAGTTGATGTTGGGCAAGCTTGTTGGGATCAAGCCAGAGGCGCATGGCATATTTGCGTTCTCCAAAAACCCTGGCACTTCCTACACCAGGAAGCCGTTTAATCTGATCGAAAATATACAGATCAACATAGTTACTGATAAAAATGTTGTCATACTCATTATTTTCTGAGTAAAATCCATAGACGAGCAGCAGACTACTAGATGCTGTTTCAACGGTGACACCTGTTCGTTGAACAGTATCTGGCAATTGAGGTGAAGCAAGTGCTTGTTTATTTTGAACGTTTACTTGAGCAATATCGCTATTGACATTAGTTGGGAAGGAGACAGTTATATTGCTGGAACCATCATTACCCGTATTAGAAGATATATAAGATACATCTTTAACACCATTAATTTGTCGCTCAATAATGTTGGTGACAGTATTTTCTGTTGTTTGAGCATCCGCACCAATATTGTTGGAGTTAACGGTGATTTGCACCGGGGCGAGGTCTGGTAGCTGAGAAATGGGAAGGATCGGAATACAGATGCTTCCCAGTAGCAAAATAATCAACGTGCAGACCGTCGTCAGGACTGGACGTCTGATGAAGGTATTGACAAACATAAATTAGGGAATTCAAGACTTGTTAGTGAGGTAGTAGCTTTTTATTAATATAAGGATTATTAAGGCTTAGTGTTAGATATTGAGCATGAGGCATGGGTTATTCCCTTGTCCCCCTGCTTTGCATCTACGGTATACACACAAGTTTTCTAAAGCTGCCCCACACTTTGACCCAATACGCTTGGGTTAAGGAAATTTATCTGTTAAGGCAAGCAGGGGGAGCAGGGGAGGCAGGGGAGGCTGGCGTTGCAGGGGAAGAGAAAAAAGCTTAACTGAACTGTATTGCACTTTGACCTACAATGCCAATGCATCGACTGACAATGCGATTGTTTCGATTAACAATGCCAATGCATCGACTGACAATGCGATTGTTTCGACTAACAATGCCAATGCATCGACTGACAATGCGATTGTTTCGACTGACAATGCCAATGCATCGACTGACAATGCAATTGTTTTGACCAAATTTCTATAAAACTTACCCATAAAAGATCCCCCCTTTTTAGTTAGGGGGGAGTGTGCTTCGCGCAGGCTACGCGAACGAGGTATTAGGTTTTGAGTGCGTAAGGCCTGTTTCTAATTAGCTTTGCCATTACCCTGAAAATTTAACGATTGCTCATCATTGACCCAAATTGCTTGTTGAGGCACAGAAATGGAAATTCCAACTTCGTCTAGAGCAACTTTCAGGCGGCGGCGAAACTCTCGTGCTACATCCCATTGTTTGAGGGGCTGTGTTTTAATCCATACACGAATAATCAAACCGCGATCGCCAAATTGATCTATCCCCAAAACTTGCGGTGTTTCCAAAATTTGACGTTCCCATTGCGGATCTTTATCCATCTCAAAACCAATACTTTCAATCAACTTCAAAGCCTTTTCAATATCGGCTTGGTAGGCAATGGGGATTGTTAAATCGGCTCGTGACCAACGGCTAGAAAGATTGGCAACAACTTTAATTTCACCATTGGGAATTGTGATCAAGCGCCCTTCGGAATCTCGCACTTGAGTCATCCGCAGATTTAGATTTTCTACTAAGCCTCCCACGTTTCCCACATTAATCACATCGCCTAAAGCGTACTGGTCTTCTAAAATGATCAGAAAACCGTTAATCGCATCTTTAATTAAGTTTTGCGAAGCTAGAGACACCGCAACACCAACTAAACTTGCACCCGCTAGCAAGGGAACGATATCTATGCCCAATGATAACAGCGCTAGCAAGAAGCCTACTCCTACGCAGATACCAGTAGCGATGCTTTTAGTCACGCCAGAAAATGTGGAAACTCGCAGTTGCAGCCGTTCAGAACTTTCTGGAGTCAATAAAGCACCACTGCTAATCAGAGTGGTGGTGAAGCGGTCAATGAGGGCATAGATGAGACGGATTACTACGTAAGTTCCCAAGAACACAACACCTAATCGCAAAGGAAATTGGGCAGCTGTGAGAATCGCTACCTGAAATGGTCGTGTGTAGGGAAATAGACCTAAAATAATGAAACTTCCACCTCCCCAAATTCCGGCTTGAGTTAGCTGAAACAGTCGTCTTTTGACTTCTTGGATATGTCGATGTTGCTGTTGATTCAGTTGGGTTGTAATTGGTTGGGCTGCTGCTGTTGGTAGGGGCCCTCTGGGGGGTTGGGAGGCAAGGGGGTATACTGCATCGTTTTTGGAACGCCTTTGCCAGCTATATACCCCCCAACTCATCACAATCATTGTCAGTCCAATGCCCGCAGCAATTTTGCCTTGGTCGATTAAAAATTGAGTTTGTCTTTCTTGCTTTGCTTGTTGCAAGTCTTCTTGTAACGATTCGGCGATTTGATTTGCTGATGTCAACATATCTACTTCTCGCAATCCAGCATCCTCAGAAGTGATGGTCATCAGGTATTGACCGTTGATATAAATTACTGGTAAGTCGTTTACTTTGCGAACTTCTACCTTGACTGCTGTTTTTGCTGGTGACTGGAAGTAATTTTTGGCAATTTTCTCCAACTTCTTTTGGATATCTTCTGAACGCTCAGGAAAGTTGCTTCTTGATGCCGCTATCTGAAATAACCGACGACCATCTAAATAAATCCAGCCTGTAACAAGTCTATTATTTGCATCATTACTCACACTGCTGGGAGATGGTAGCAGTTGCGGTAACAAAGGAATTTGGGCTGTGGCTTTTGGCACAGATACAACAGCTATAGTCATTGAACTAGCGATGCCTACGGCGGGCAAAGCCAACGCCAAAAATTGAAAGCGCACTCAAACACCTCCTTGAGTAAAATCGATTAATCACTACTTCAACTATCCTGCTTAATTACTTTGGGTAGATGTACCTATCTAAAGTTGAGGTTTTGCTTTGAGATGATAAAATTTTGATATTTTTCTGTTCACCTTATATCTTTAGACAGATGACGATGTACTTAAAGTCAGCAGGTAAAGGTTAAAAGGTCTTACTTTTTCCAAAAATAAAACAAAAAGGAAGAACCTGGGAATGAAGTTGACATTATGCTGATCAAACGTCAAGCTAGTTTTGAGGACTATTGACTAGTGATTTGCTTTTCTTAAAAGCAAAAATCGCCAGTCGTAGAATAGCCTAGTAGAGTGCGTAAAATTTACGTAGCTTTTTTTTATTTTTTGAGGTAACTTTTGATGACCGCAACTTCTCCCCGATTAAAGCACGAGGTTAAAGACCTCGGCCTAGCTGCCTTGGGTAGACAGCGTATTGAATGGGCTGGACGCGAAATGCCAGTTTTGCGGCAAATCCGCGATCGCTTTGCTATCGAGAAACCCTTCGCTGGTTTACGCCTTGTAGCTTGCGCCCACATTACAACAGAAACAGCACATTTGGCGATCGCTCTGAAAGCTGGTGGTGCAGATGCGCTTTTAATTGCTAGCAATCCTTTATCAACACAAGATGACGTAGCCGCTAGCCTCGTCTTGGATCATGAAATTCCCGTCTTTGCTCAAAAAGGCGAAGATAACGAAACTTATAACCGCCACGTTCAAATAGCTTTAGATCATCGCCCCAACATTATTGTTGATGACGGTAGCGATGTGGTTGCAACTTTGATCCAACAACGCCAACACCAAATCGCTGATTTGATTGGTAGTACCGAAGAAACCACCACTGGCATTGTGCGGTTACGCGCCATGTTTAGAGAAGGCGTACTCACCTTCCCCGCAGTCAACGTCAACGACGCCGACACCAAGCACTTCTTTGATAATCGCTATGGTACTGGGCAATCAACCCTAGATGGCATTATCCGCGCCACAAATATTTTGTTGGCTGGTAAAAACATTGTCGTCGTCGGTTATGGCTGGTGTGGTAAAGGTACAGCCCTCCGCGCCCGTGGGATGGGTGCTAACGTGATCGTTACCGAAATCGACCCCATCAAGGCAATTGAAGCCGTAATGGATGGCTTCCGCGTCCTGCCAATGGCTGAAGCTGCACCTCAAGGTGATATATTTATCACTGTGACAGGTAACAAGCACGTCGTTCGCGGTGAACACTTCGATGTCATGAAAGACGGTGCGATCGTTTGTAACTCCGGTCACTTTGACTTGGAACTTGATTTGAAATACTTGGCTGCAAATGCTAAGGAAATCAAAGAAGTTCGTCCTTTCACTGAAGAGTACAAGTTGAAAAATGGTAAATCAGTTGTCGTTCTCGGACAAGGACGCTTGATTAACCTAGCTGCGGCTGAAGGACACCCCAGCGCGGTAATGGATATGAGTTTTGCGAACCAAGCTTTGGCTTGTGAATTCTTGGTGAAGAATAAAGGTAAGTTGGAACCTGGTTTGCACTCAATTCCTGTTGAAGTTGATCAAGAAATTGCTCGGTTGAAGTTGCAGGCTATTGGTATCACGATTGATAGCCTAACAGCAGATCAAATTGAGTACATCAATTCTTGGACAAGCGGAACTTGATACATTGATTAGTTGATTTTTTCGGGGATAGGCGTTTTGCTTATCCCTTTTTTTGTTTCTCACGCAGAGAACGCAAAGGGAAATGAAAAGCTTTTAAAAGGGGCTTTATATTAAATATTGTTCATAAATCAGACAGGAGTCCCATATATAAAGACCCAAAAAGCGGCAGTTAAAAATCAACTGAATAAATCCACAGAATCCCCTACTTTGCGTTGGATATTTCAATGTTTTTAAGGGTTTCATTTTCTGATTACACAAGGAGTTTATAGGATTCTTAACTTGACTGAGGAACGTTGTCGAATCTTACAATTCCTGCCTACAGCTTGTCAAAAATATTATTTATTGTCTTAGTTTTCAAATCTTTAATTCACTATTGTATAGTCTTATGTTTTCATAACTGATTGAATAAATTCAATTAAATATTGTTGTCTTACTAGCTTTTTAAACACAATAAAAAAGCTAGATTTTTGGCGTGCATAATTTATTTTTGATTATTATTTAATTTTTTTTACTATAGTTTTGAATTGCTGGTGAGTGTAGTTTGTTTATGTTACTTCTTGAAGTGCGGAATGTGGGTTACGACATTCTCACTCGCTTAGAATCTGACCGCCGCTTGTATCTGGCTATTCGTCAAGAAACCTACTCAGAACTATTTCAAGAACCAATTGGTAAAATATTATTAGAAAATCAACGCTTTTGTTTACTTGTCTTCGACTCCAAACGAGAAGTGGTACTGCAATGGATACCTTAGATATTTATCGCCAAATCATTCAAAAAATATTAACCGAATACGCCCAACTTACCTATGCTTACGGAGAACTAGAAAGACAGCTAATTATAGACCAAACCGCCAACCATTACCTACTACTAACATTAGGCTGGGAAAATAATCAACGGGTGCATGGTTGCTTAGTCCATATTGACATTATCAACGATAAAATCTGGATTCAAAGAGATGGTACAGAATACGGTATAGCCAACGAACTTGTTAACGCTGGTATTCCTAAAAATCAAATTGTTCTCGCCTTCCAACCACCCGATATCAGGGAGTATACTGAATTTGCAGTTAATTAATTAAGCCTAAAAGCTGCTGCTAAATCTGGAATAGTAGTTGCTATAGCTTCAAACTCTCAACTTGATATACTAGAAATATTCCTACATACACATCTCATGTTAACCGTAACAGTTGATGAAATCCAGCAAAATCTAACTATCTATCTTCAACAAGTAGCGGCAGGAGAAAGTATTATTATTATGCAAGCAGGTAAACCTATTGCAGAAATTAAACCAGTTTCAGCGACCTCTCAACCAATTAGACCTTATGGCTTATGCGCTGGGGAGTTCATTGTTCCAGACGATTTTGATAGTCCCTTACCGGAAGAGATATTAAATAGTTTTGAAGGGAAATGAAACTATTGTTAGATACCCATATTTTCTTATGGTTTATTAGTGGCGATCAAAAATTACCAATTAATTTACAAAATAGCATTCGTGATTTAAACAACGACGTATATTTAAGTTGCGTTTCAGTTTGGGAAGCAACTGTTAAATATCAGTTAGGTAAATTACCATTACCGGAATCACCTGAAATCTACCTTCCTAAACAGCGTCAGCAGCATTTAATCAGTAGTCTGAACTTAGATGAAGAAAGTGTTGCTCAACTATTAAAATTACCATTATTACATCGTGATCCTTTTGATAGAATGTTGATTTGTCAAGCTTTACAACATAATTTAACAATTGTAACTGTAGACCCAGCAATTCGTTTCTACTCGGTCAGTGTTTTATATTAGGGTAATAATTGCTCAAAATCTAGAAGAGAACAGCCTTTCCACTTTAAAAGTGCATAATAGTATGCTTTTTTCAACATTAAATATATCGGCACTCACTCGGAGCGATGCCTGCGGCGGGCTACGCCTACGCAAAGCTAAACACTGTAGAGGCTATTCATCAATAGCCCCTACGTGATAATCATTGTTTCCGGCTAAAAAGTCGATAGTATAGCGATGTGCTAGTTTCCTTTAAGGGAAACAGCAGATAGGTAAGAGGATTTATTGCCACAATAATATTTCGGAAGTCTCGCCGTGCCAAAAATAAGATCGCACGAGCAACTTGTTGTGCAGACATCACTCCATAAGGATTCAGTTGACTCTTAAATGGGCCAAGAATTAACTTGCGAATTACACAATCCCCGTCCAAACGCTTTAGGGTAACAATATCTCCTAGCGATCGCTTGCTGAGTTCATAAAGGGGACTCAGCGCTGGAGAAACCTCAGCCTCAGAAGTGTTTACCCAGATTTCCTTCGTTGCTTTTGCTTGTGGGCCAGTTACAGTTGTCAAAAATATATCCATCAACCGCAACGCTGAAAAGGTATTCACTTCATAAGAGGAGTTGATAGCCTCCGATGTGCGGCTGGCGTAGACATTGATTCCGTGGTTGATAATTAAAATATCTACTTTCTCTAAACTATCCTTTAGATTGGGTTCGTTGCCCAACTGCCAAGGAACTACTTTCACCCCAACTTGCTCTACTAATTTTTCTGGATTAGTGGTTAATGCCACGACTTTTGCATTATTCTTTACAAGTTCAGCCACCAACGCTTGTCCCAGCGCTCCTGATGCTCCTGTTAAAGCGATGGTTTTACCTTTAAGAGACAGTCCTGTACCAAGAATTTTATCCACTAGAGGAAAGACACCACTGTAGTAAGCGTTGACATCATCAAAATGATGCCGCCAATGGTAAGACCGATTCACCCACCAAAGGGATGGTATTGTCTCTAAAGGGCCGGGTAGGTGGTTGTAGTCTGTATCAATTTTTCCCTGGAAATATCGTACAGACGCGCCATACAAGAAGGTGCAACCATAAGCTACTCCCAGCCATAAACCCATTTGCTGGACAATTAAGGCAATGACTACCAATACCACCAGCAGTAAACTCGACTCTAAAATGTCGTGATAGAGCTGGGATTCTTGGTAAACTTTCAGGGAAACTATTGATAAATCACGGCGATAAGCCATGTGGTGCTTGTTGTGCCATTTAGCAAGCCAATTGACTTGGTGACACAAAGCATGGTAGCTGTCTCTGAAGACCTCAGCAAGTAAAAGTGAAAAAACTCCCCAAATGACAAACTGCAAGCTGGCATTTAACCAAACCCAATTAATTTGTAATCTTGCTTCAATTCCAATCAAGTTTTCAGCTAGCATTTTTATCATGTTTGTCTATACTCGTTTTTCTTAATCATTCTTCATGATCTGATAAAGGTGCGTTAAGGTCGAGTCTAGAGCAAATAAAAATTAAAGGGAATAGGGAGTAGGGAGTGGGAGACAGCAATATTCAATGCCCTCCATCGCTTATACTACCAACCGTCCGAATTTAGCTACAATATCCCAGTTCAATAGAGCAAAAACCAAGGTTGACCAACTGCAATTGAGATAGCGATCGCAGCAGTATAAATACTTAATTGCCAACGTGTGAAGCGAATAACTTCGGCTCGTGCTGCTTCTGGCACAAATGAAAAATCCATAGCATATTTTAACTTAGTAAGGTACAGAAGTTAGTTCTTAAAACCATAATTAAGCTTGTTTTAAGGATTAACTCCTGCCTCTTAACTTCTTCAAATAGCTCTTTGCCGCAGATGTTGCCCATTAAGCCCTTGCTTAATCCAACTCAGACATTCATATTCGGATTTGAATAATTTTGGAGCTGCAATATTATTCAATAACTCTGGTGGATAATGGTCATAAAAACATTTGTCACCTTCTTGGGAAATAATTATCAAATTGTTTCGGTAAATGTAGCGAGACTTAAAACTATCCTTGCGACTAACAAACTCGGAATTTTGATCAATATGTTCTTTAGCAATATCAACGATACTACTAACGCTATTTCCATAGATTCCTGCTGGGTTCTCTGCTTTATGAAATTGGCTTTTGTGCCCAACCTCGGATAGCAATTTATACGAATAAATCTCGTAATTATCAAGTTTCCCAAAAACAAATGGAATGATGAGATATCCTTTGTAGGAGACTGAATTTTCATAAAGAAGACGACTCATCTCAACCTCCTTTGGTGTAACTGCTCTCAAAAAATTCGCTTAAGTCACATTCACATTAAAAATCAATACTTTTCTGTTAAATATATTTATCTATCGCTTAAACCCTCATCGCCATTTAACAAAGAGGGCTATTACCCCTTTTGTCAAGCAAAAAGGAATATCAAGCTTTAACAAAAAAGTATCGTAACACTAATTATCGCTCTTTTTTTTAATTACTAAACATGAGATATTTTGTAAAAGTAAAAAAATTAGAAATCTCATTCTGTGGGCTTACTTCCCCTATTCCTTGCGTCCTGCCTTTCAAGACCATAAACTGAGTTGATTAGGGGGATGCTCAAGGTTATTCCAAGGTAGGGGTGGAACTGGTGTATGACTCTGTTCCAATAGCTGTTGGAAGTGACGGGCTGTGTTAGGCGATCGCGCTTCTATTGGACAATGAACAAAGAAATAAATTCGCACTCCCATTTGCAACCATTGCTGAATCTGTCTCACCCACTCTTCCATAAACGGCTGATTCACTGATAAATTTGGATGCGAAATAAATCGAATCAGAGTAAAAGGTGCTGTCACACTCAATTGCAACGGTAATTTGGGTTTACGTCGTTCCGATTGCAATTGAGGGTCATCATCTCCAGTATAAATGGGGCGCGAGTCTAACAATACCCGTCCCACACCTAGCTTTTCTAAAAGTGTCGTCAAATTACTTGCATGGGGTTCTCTGAACCAGTCGGGATGCCGAACTTCTAACGCTAGGGGTGCTTCTGTACGTGGCCAAGCTTCCAGAAAGTTGGTCAAATCGTCAAGCAATGTAGGTGCATAACTGGGTGGTAACTGGGCAAATACCGGGCCAAGACGTTTACCTAAAGGACGCATCCCTTCCAGAAATTTTAATGCAGCCGGAATATAAGGTTTTAGCAATCCTTGATGGGTAATATCTCGCGGTAATTTCAGACAAAATTCAAACCCTGCTGGTGTTTCGGCAGCCCAACGGGTTACAGTTTCTTCGTTAGGCACGGCATAAAAGGTGGTGTTACCTTCTACAGTGGTGAAGCGACGACTGTAGAGATTCAGAAACTCGGCAGTACGAGTGCCTTGGGGATAGAGTTCGCCCACCCAACCTTTATATGCCCAAACAGCACAACCGATAAAAAAGTTCACAGTGCCTAAACGCTTTGATGTATCATATTCAATTTTACAGGCAGGTTGTAGAGATGGATAAAGCTAGTACCGCAAGTCACTTAACTTGTAAGAGCACAGCAATGCTGTGCCCCTACCATCTGTTGCATCCAAACAAGAACTGCTTGATTGCTTTTTCATTTGAGTAATTCATACACTCTGTGTCATAGCACAGCCTCAGCTATTGAAAAATTGAACCATCAGGCATAATTGCCCCTGCTAAGTTAGTACCAACTAGTTTAACCAGAAGGCGCTCACCAGAGCGAATCCGCGCTCCCGTTAAGTCGGCTCCTCGCAAGTCGGCCCCACTGAGATCCGCTCCAATCAAATTAGCAGCGCGTAAATTTGCCTCCCTGAGATCCGCTAAAAGTAGGTTTGCTCGAAATAAATTTGCTTCAGATAAATCCGCCCCTCTGAGGTTGACTTTGTGCATAAAAGTATCACTAAGATTAGCACCGCTCAAATTGGCATAACTCAGATTTCTGCCAGATAAGTCTTTATTGCTCAAATTTGCCCGACTGTAATCTTTGCCACTCAAGTCTGAGTTTTGCTTTGGTGGTTTCTGGGTTGTTTGAGATGGTTTTTCCTGTTGAGGTGGCGGTGAGTATGGTTTCTGGGTTGTTTGAGATCGTTTTTCCTGTTGAGGTGGCGGTGAGTGATGTGTGGTTTGATGTTTGGTTTTTAGAGAACGCAACTTTTCACGAGCTTCATTTATGGCTTTCAGCTTATCTTGTGCTTTCTGCTGTAAACGGAGATTGTCTTTAGGAATGCGATCGGGATGCCAAACAAAGACTAAATCTTTGTAAGCCTGGTTCACTTCTTCAAGTGTTGCCCCAGGCTCTAATTCCAAAACTCTATAGTAGTGCTCCAGATCGCTCATACGATATTTTGGTGGACAATCAACTTAATTATGAGTGATGGAGCCATTTATTCGCTGCATCATTTGTTATTGATCATTGGGCATTGGGCATTGAAAAGAGGCAGAGGGGCGGGGTGCAGGGGGCAGAGGGGAAAGAGGTAATTTTTTATTCTCTCCCCTGCTCCCTGCCCCCTGCCCCCTCATCCCCTCATCTGCCCATTTCTCCATCGAGCGATCGCTCTTAAATATGCTGCAACTGGAATCTGATAAATTTCAATCACAATCCAAACAATAATTGATAAATGTGATAAGAAAGTTAATATCGTCCAAATATATGGCGTCCAGGTAATGGGTTCTTTAAGATTAGCAGGGAAATAGTAAGCTACTATGCCAATTAGAGTAGTGGGAAGAATTACAAAAACTGCTGCTGCTAGTCCATAACCCCAACCTAATTCCACGCCTTCCAACTGGCCTTCTGTCCAACTAAACCCATTCCAACGCCAAATTAAGGGTGGTTGTCTAGAAGGCATCTTGATTTGCTCTAGTTCTAAGTTGACTGTAAAAATCTCTTGGCAAAAGTCACAAGCCATAGCTTCCATCATTGGCATGTGAGAAATCTTACCTATCCGACATACTGGGCAAGGGTAAACTCCATAATAGTCGAAAGATTGGGCTAAGATTTTGGAACTGGGCATAATCAAACTGAATGATCCTAAAAAGTTGATCTGGTCAATGAGGACTTGGGTAAGAATAATGTATGGCAATCGTCAGTTGTCTGCAATAAGCTTTCGCAAGGTGAGGTGACAAGTCAGGAGAATTATATATTTTAACTTCTCAATCCTGGCTTTTTAAACTTCTCAGAGACGGAAGTCACCATTTAGAGTTCTCTCTGATGACCTTGATTTGGCTGTATTCTATTCTTTTAGAGAATCGCCAAATTCTGAATTTTTAGATTTTTCACCATTGATTTTTGATCATCTACACTACCCATTAGTCATGACACAACAATAATTTGTAAACTTATTAACTAGAGTGATATCTAATAACAAGTAGCTTTCTTTGTCTACCCAAACAAGCAACTAGCACTTCACTTCACTACACAATCAGAACAGGGCGTGATTTTGAATTTTGCCAAGCCTTACTAGTCTTTACTCCCACATTTGTACTGAGTCTATCGCTTTTTTTATGGTTTGTGGGGGTCTTGACACCGCCTAGTGTTCCTGTTAATGTTACTTTAAATAAGTATATTTATTAAGTTTCCAGCAAAAGCCCCACAAATGCTTCACACAAATTCCTACTTTTATTTTTGGTCTAGGGTGGTTCACCGGGAGTGAATTGAGTTTCCTAACGGAAACCGCCCGGTGAACCGCAGAGCAAACTCTGCGGTTTTTGTTGTTTTAAGGAGAATTTCATTGTCATGACTTATTTGAATAGCTGGTTTTATGGCTTTTACTTTTGGCCCAGACTAAATTCCGGGTAAGTAGCGTCATGTCGATGATTCAGAACGCGCCCGGAACTTTTCAAAGGTTTCGGGCTTTTTTGTTATCGCAAAATAGTGCCCAATACTCAATTTTTAGGAGAACGGAACCATGATTAAGGCCAAACTTGCCGCACAATCTCATCCAAACCACCAGACAATCGTTAAAATTTCAGAAAAAGTCGCTTTCGGGGGCGAAGAACTGGTAATTATCGGCGGCCCCTGCACTGTTGAAAGCTTAGAACAAATGGAGATAGTCGCCCAAAAGCTATCTACTGCATCCGTGCAGGGGTTGCGTGGCGGTGTCTACAAACCCCGCACATCTCCCTACGCTTTCCAGGGTATGGGAGAAGAAGGATTGGAAATTTTGGCAAGGGTGCGATCGCATTACAATATGCCAGTTGTCACCGAAGTTATGTCAATTTCTCAAATTGAAATAGTCGCCGCCCATGCTGATATGCTTCAAGTTGGTAGCCGCAATATGCAAAACTTCGACTTGCTCAAAGCTTTGGGACAAGCTGGTAAACCAATACTGCTCAAACGTGGGTTAGCAGCGACAATTGAAGAATTTGTTATGGCTGCTGAATATATCCTCAGCCACGGGAATCCTGATGTGGTGTTGTGCGAAAGAGGTATCCGCAGCTTCGATGATTACACCCGTAACGTCCTGGATTTAGGAGCAGTGGCAGCACTTAAGCAAATAACTCACCTGCCTGTAATTGTAGATCCTTCCCATGCCGTCGGTAAACGGGAGTTGGTAGCACCTGTGGCTAGAGCTGCGATCGCTTGCGGTGCTGATGGATTAATTATTGAGTGTCACCCAGAACCAGAAAAATCTGTTTCTGATGCTCGTCAAGCACTTTCTTTAGAAGATATGGTGCATTTAGTTGACAGCTTAAAGCCTGTAGCAACAGCCGTTGGGCGCAGTATATCAGAAGCAATCGGGGCAGGTTTTGAACCCGCCCCGATTTTTTGTGCTGCTTAAATTTCAGTTGAGAGCGTAGTTTCCCGCCGTAGGCGATCGCTTGTGTTGAATGTCTCAGTCAAAATATTTATTTTGGCTGAAAGACAAATAGCGATCGCTTTTACGAAAACCTCCAGCCATCTGATACTCGTAGCTATCCTCAAGGCGGAAGTTGCTACAGACTGCGCGAAACACCTAAACGTGATGGCAGAACCTTCTACAGGGATGACGGAAGTTGCTACAGACTGCGCGAAACACCGAAACGTGATGGCAGAAGTTACTACAAGGAAGACGGAAGCTGCTACAGACTGCGCGAAACACCGAAACGTGATGGCAGAAGTTACTACAGGGAAGACGGAAGCTGCTACAGACTGCGCGAAACACCGAAACGTGATGGCGGAAGCTGCTACAGACTGTACAAAACACCTAAACGTGAAAACAGAAGTTAATTTTTAATCAGTAATATCATGTTCCTGACAAAAATGTGGGTCAAAGAGTTGAAACGTATGTGGACAGCACTTGTGTGTACACCGTAGCCTTATTCTTGGGGAGGGGATTAAGGAGTGGGGTGCAATGACTGTGGAAATCATAACTAATTATGCGAACATGATATAACTCTTGACTCCCTTCATTTTAAAAAAGAGTTTTTTATATATTATGATTATTTTTTATAATTCACCTTGTTTAACTTTACTATGATTGCGATCGCTTGGGTTGGGCCTATGGTGCGATCGCAAAAGTTATCTAATCTACTTTTATGACAAAATTTTTGTTTGCAAAAAGAAGAAATATTGTTTTTGTTGTCAAACATTAGCTTTAAATACTTTTATAAAATACCCAAAAGTATCTAACTGTACAAATTAGATATGATAAATAATTTTACTAACTTGCAACCTATGAACGTAGAACTGATGGCTACTAAAGCTCCTAAGGATAGTGTTCTGAGAAATAGATAAATAACTTGAGATTCGACAAATAAACAAGTGAGATGTATGTTATGGTTTTTATAGGAATCAAAAAAGGAAAAGCACAAAAGACTTCAAGAAACTTTGAGGCAAGCTCAAGAAAGTTTTTTTGCTCTGGTAAATCCACTTCACTTCGCTACATCTTTTTGTAACTAAAATCTAAAACTAGATTGAGTAGGATAGTAGCCTTTGTAACAACTTGAAGTCAATTGAAATTTATCTGGGTCTGAGCCAATAAGAGTTGGCTAACCTAGCTAGAGCATTACCGACAAAAGGCGATTACTCTTGGAGTCTGGGAAGAAAGACTCTTAGTACAGCCTGACAAATCAATAGAAATGCAGAATATTTACCAACTTATTCTTGCGGAAGCAAACAATTTCAACCGCGAACTAAGTTGAAGCAGTTACTGACTTTTGGAAGGAAAACTTCAAGCAATATGGTGTTGTTCCACAATTTTTAGGAATTTAACCATACTGTCAAAACTCACCAAGATATTGTCTCAATCAGAGTGTTAGACGTTACCTGTGCAAGCATTATAGTATTGCACCTGTAGCTATCACTTTTGGGCTGAAACTTATTCTACTGCATCAATCACGAAACGAGAAGCGCTATAGAAGTTCTTAGCGACTTGATATCAGCAAAATCAGAGAAGTTACAGCGACCATTTAGAGTGGATTGCAATTTGGTTGGTTGTGTGGTTCAGGGAACAAATCTGCGTTCATTTTAATTCCTGCTGCAACCACTCTTCAGGCTTGAGCAACCATTTGGGATTCTGTTACAACAACTGACAATGCTGAAGTCAAAGTTTTAAAGGCTTCGTTATTAGGAAATAGAGATTTCTCTACCTCTTAAGCTATCGCTTCGTGGGTAAATATGTTCTGATTTTAACTGCTTTTGTCAGGATGCAATGTCTAGCGACAACAGGCTCTACTTCCCTACGACGCCAAGGGGAAACAACTACATCAAGCTTACAACCCATCAATTAAATCATTGTAGGAAACACAACCATGACTGACCCAAAAATTAGACAAATAGCTTTTTATGGTAAAGGCGGTATTGGTAAATCTACCACCTCTCAAAATACCCTTGCAGCTATGGCTGAAATGGGTCAACGCATTTTAATTGTTGGTTGCGATCCTAAAGCTGACTCTACCCGTTTGATGCTACACAGTAAAGCTCAAACAAGCGTTCTTCAATTAGCTGCTGAACGCGGCGCTGTAGAAGATATTGAACTCGAAGAAGTAATGCTGACCGGTTACCGGGATGTACGTTGTGTGGAGTCTGGTGGCCCTGAACCTGGTGTAGGTTGCGCTGGTCGTGGTATTATCACCGCCATCAACTTCTTAGAAGAAAACGGTGCTTACAAAGATGTTGATTTTGTAAGTTACGACGTTTTGGGAGACGTTGTGTGCGGTGGTTTCGCAATGCCTATCCGCGAAGGTAAGGCACAAGAAATCTACATCGTTACCTCTGGTGAAATGATGGCGATGTATGCAGCTAACAACATCGCTCGTGGTGTTCTCAAATATGCTCACACTGGCGGTGTGCGTTTGGGTGGTTTGATTTGTAACAGCCGTAACGTTGACCGGGAAATCGATCTTATCGAAACCTTGGCAAAACGTTTGAACACCCAAATGATTCACTACGTACCTCGTGACAACATTGTACAACACGCAGAATTGCGCCGGATGACTGTTAACGAGTATGCACCTGATAGCACTCAAAGTAACGAATATCGGACATTGGCTCAAAAGATAATTGACAACAAGAACCTTACTATCCCCACCCCTATTGAGATGGAAGAGTTAGAAGAGTTGTTGATTGAATTCGGTATTCTCGAAAGCGACGAAAATACCGCAATGCTAGTTGGCAAGAGTGCTACTCAAGCACCTGTAAAGTAGTACCAATTAAATAATGGTTTAGGGTGGGCAAACTTGCCCACCCTTTTCCCAATTTTTGTATTTCTTTGTTTCTTATCTAAGCTATTCCACATTTAGATAGTAAAATACATTTCAAACTCTTATTACTCCGTGTCGCGCTAGTTGCTTTAAGTCGGGGAACCCACCCAACGCACTGGCTTCTCTGTGCCTCTGTGGTTCAATTTCCCATTATCTGTACCTAAGTTTTATACGTTAAAAAAATTGACTTTGACAAAGAGTTTTACCCTTAACCCAAGTGTATTGGCTTATATATATCCTCAGAACTGGGATTAAGATAAGGACGCTGTAAATCTATTAGGTGTCGCGCAAAGTGTTTGTCAATCGTCCTCATCCGTTCTTCCATCGCATTCTTACCTTTTTGCCAAGCTTCAAATAAAGCATCAGCGACAATTTGGCAACGGTTCATCCCAAAACTTTCTTGTGCTGCAAACTTTTGGATTGGTTCTTCGGCTAAACCTAATCCTGGTGCTAAAAATTTTGTAAACAAGGGAATTTCCGGCTGGAAATAGGATTGATTTTCTAAATAAACAGCCTCAAGGATTGTGCGAATCGCTGGATAGTCGGGGAGTTCAAAGTAGAGCAATCCCGAATCATAGCGTCCGTATGCACTGGGATTGTGGAGAACCTGAAAGCTAAAGGGAATCGAGGCTGCATTCAATTGCAGTGTGAGACTTTCCATGAGAGCGATCGCACCAGATGCGGTAAAGTTAAAGTAAATTCGCCCTGCTCCTAAATCAGCATCGGGGTTGCTCTGGCGTTCCTGTCCGACATTGCTAACTGCCAAGTAAGAGCCATTTTGCATTCTATTTTTGGGCATCCAGATTGCTACCATGTCACCCACTTTGGTAGATTTTTTGCTGGATTTTAGATGGCAGTCTGGCTCAACATAAAGTGTTAAACCGCCTTTAGTCACCGCCATAGTACCATCAGGTTCTTTACGTAACACCTGCCATTGAGGGTCAAAGTAACCTATGCCGTGATTACTGGCGTGCAATTGCTCGTAAAAGTTCCAATCAATTTCTAAAATGGAATTATCTGTTAAATTCTGCTTTGGCGTATCAGTATTGACTGCTAAAGTACTTTGTAGAGAGCCATTGTAATAGATCCCATAGAGAAAGTTCCGCAGCAGTAAAGTGAGATACTTCTGTTGTAAATCTACAGAATTGTGCTGAAATCTCTCGGCTATTTTAGTCGGTAGACCAAAGGGTTGATAATTGGGATGATAAATACAAAAGTTAGACTCAATCTGGATATTTTTAGCAATGTCGAATAGAGAAGTTAGCGGTTGATTGATAGAGTAATTTAGCATTAATCCATTTAGAACTTAAACTTTAAAAAACAGAATTCAGGAGTCAGGAGCCAGAATTTAAAATTGTTCTACTCCCTACTATTAACAACCGCGAAGCCGAGTTTTTTCGTAATAAAGACGAAGTAGCTGTGGCTCTTTTATAGGTTGAGGAAGTTTATGTATTTTTGCTACAGGATTTATAATTTCTGACTCTGATATCCCAAAAATAGTCAGTACACCTTGCTGCGGCATCGTCAGTAAACTTTTAGCTACTTGGAGCATACAGATGTCAGCATTATTAAAGGATTTTTGGCAGGTAATCATATCCTGAATTTGATGAATCAGTGCTAGCCCTGCAAACTGGATAACTCGCACAATAAAGTCATTGCAATATTCCAAAATCAGGGGGAAAGCATTTAGATAAGCCCTAATTAAGGCAATGATTGAAGGTTGTAAACTCTCCAACGGTGTCAATGCTAGATGTAGAGATTCTTCTAACTCAATGGTGGGATCTACTACCAGACTCTTGAGCCAAATTCCTAAATAGCTTGCTAGTAAAGTACCTAAATCAAAAGCGGGATCTCCCCAAGAACAAGCTTCCCAATCAATTAGTCGTACTAGGCAATTATCTAGTTTCTCCCACCTAGAATGAACCAAAATGTTGTTCAATTTCAGGTCGTTGTGAGTCAAGCAGCAAGGATTCCAGTTGTATGCCAAATCTGCGATCGCTGATTCCAAACTCTCAGACTGCTGGTATAGTAAATAGAATTTCAGCGCATCCGTGGGAACAGTTCCAAAAATCTCCGGCCCAATTGACTCTACTCCTTGCGCCGGATTGTAAAAGCCATAGCGAAACTCTCCTTGGGGAGCAGTTGCCATAAAATCCTTATATTCTCGGCGGTTATAGGTTGCGCGATGGAGTCCTGCTAAAGTAGTGCCGATCGCAGTGGCAATTTCTTGTGGACAAATCTCATTATTGTGGTACAATGTCGCAAGTTCCCGATATTCACCTAAGTAGTTACGGACAAGGATGGAATTTTCTTCGTCAAAATGGACTACCAAGGATGCGATCGCGGAAATATTGCCAAGAACGGGAAACTGCTGGAGCAACTGATGAAATAGCCACTCCTGAAACAATTCATGGGGCGCTGCGTCATTGTTGTTAACGTTACGTTCTTGTTTAATGAGCAGTTGACGATTATCTGCTAGAGTCACTAGTAAACCGAAATTGTTCTTACTACTTCCTGGCAACTCAGATTTATCTGATGCGTCATCTTCTGAGCTACACAGCCCCGCTTCTAGCAGATACTGGATAACGTTATGAGAAGACAGTGATAATACCATGTATTATTTCCTACTTCATTAAATTACTTAAACTTGTACTCAGCAGTTGTCGGTAGATAGTGAATAACAATAGAGATTTGTACAATCTACTAATATCCCATATTTGGGATAAAAACCTGCCAAAATGGCACCAAGTCTTTTACAATTGCTTTAGAATTCGCTCCTAGATACCGTGGCATCTTTAGATATCAGCATAGTTACTTAGATACATCTAGAGCAATTTTTATGGTAGAACCTTTTGATAAGAGGCAGGGGGCAGATGTTGTTTGATGTTGAGTAGTCATCCTGAAAGCAGCGAAGAATTTCAGTAATCCTTCGTGGTAGGAGACATGGCATTCAACGCTATTATTTTTATTTATCACCCCAAAGCCAAATAAACCGGAATTTTTAAGCAATTAGTAATTATTTTTTTCTTTAATTTTCAGAATTGATGTCTGGAAGCCTTGTTATTACGTCATTTGTTTTACTTACGTATTGTAGATGACTATAGGCGATCGCAGATAACGGTTACATGAGTGCATCTTATGGAAGTGTACTTTTGTCAAGGATGAAAAGACCTCTCCCTGCTTTTACTACGTAAAACCGTCCCTCTCCGAGTCGGAGAGGGAAAGAAAGGAATATCTATGATTTGAATCAGGCTGATAATGCAATACAGTTCAGTTAAGCAATTTTTCCTTCTCTTTTCTCTTTTCTCTCTGTGTCCTCTGCGCCTCTGTGGTAGCCTGCGGCAAGCCGCTCCGCGTCTACGTTAAAAAAAGAGTCCTAACCTTAACTGAACCGTATTGGCTGATAATGAAGTTTGGTTGACAAGATGTCTACCAAAGAAAATCCAACTAAGGGTTTTGTAATTTCAATCGGCAGAATTAGATGAAACAGCACTTAGTTGATATTGTGGAATCGGCTGTTTTGTAATCAAAGCATAAATAACATCTGGGTCTAAGTCGGCTCCCGATTCCCATTGAATTGTTCCGTATTCAGGGTTGACGCAAACTGTAGTAAAGTATTCTTTATCTTGCAGAGGCGCAAATACACCTGTAAATTTAACGATTTTACTAATATCAATTACTCCTTCAACGTCATCTTCAAAACGGATATGAAGCTGATAGTTTTCTCTTGGTTCAACTGCAATGATATCTTTGAGCATGATTTACTCTAATGGGGAAATTTTCTCTAAGGTTTGATTGTCTCTAGCGAGTTCCCAGTCTTCCATCAGTTCGACTTGATGCAAAATTGCCCATTCCGTTACCAGTTTAAAGAGTCTGGTAGTCAGTTCTCCTTCTAAAATTTCTAGGGTTTGAATGCTGACTATGGCTTTCTGGTTATTGTAGCGAGTGAAAGTGTGGGGGTGGATGGTCGTTATAGTACATGGTGATGATAATTCCGAAAAAACGGCTAATTTCTGGCATTCTTTTATCCTCTGGTTTCGATATCATATAACTGGCAGAGGGTGAGGAGTTTTTGTTTGAGGCGATCGCGCACATTCTGAGGTAATATCACTACACAATCTGGCGCATACTGCATGACTTCGCGGCTAAACCAAAATGTACTAGATACTCGCCTGACAACTCGCCGGACTCGCGCTTTATCTGGTAGCCACTCATTAATATTGTCTTCTGGTTTAGCTTGATAGGCAAAAGCCAAGCCAGCAAATAGATGCATTTCCACTTCTATCTCAGCCAAATTTGATCGCCACTCACCAGAAATTGGCATAACAGCAGCTTCTGTAATCCGGTCTAATCGCAAACTCCAGTTGTGAACTAGTTCTGGGATATCAAAGTTTCCTTCTGTTTCTTCGCACCAGCAATCAAGATATTGTCGCTTTTCGTGGGGTGCTACTTTGGCGTGGCGAACCGTAAAGTTTAATAAACGTCCAGTTGCATCTTGATAGGAAAGCTGAAAAGGCTGCTGACGCAGAATATAGCGGTCTATTTCTAAGCGCCAAGGTGGGGGCAAATTCTCTAAGAAACGTTCGATTTCGCCCCGCAACGGTAATGATAATTCGCTGCGTTCGAGAAGTAAGTTGGCAATGATTTGGGCTTGTTCAATTTGCCCGATGTCTGTCAACGCATTGATACATCTATGTAATGCCCTGATGCGTGGTT
The DNA here is from genome assembly GCF_020829625.1 of Nostoc sp. XA010. Lineage (GTDB taxonomy): Bacteria > Cyanobacteriota > Cyanobacteriia > Cyanobacteriales > Nostocaceae > Nostoc. The sequence goes on from NZ_JAIVFX010000002.1 coordinate 507,837, forward strand.
CTTTCCAATCGTTATTGTTACCGATGAGTAACTTACGTTGAGCGATCGCTTTAATTAACTTAGAGATGTTAGGCTCCTCTCCCCACATCATACCGAATTCACGAGCGATCGCTTCTAGCTCGGCTTTATCGCGTTCTGATATCGACAGTGTAATAGATTGACCTTTTCGACTCATTAAAAATGTCCGTATACTTTGTACATGTTTTCTCTTGTCAACTTCTATTTTGCGTGCCAATATAGTTTTTAACAACCAGTTACGGACACTATTTAAGTGTATGTCCGAAAATTACAGAATTACTCTCAAGCCTGTTTACTCCCAAACCGTCCCGACACCTGACGGGGTGAAATTACCTAAAGATTGGTTACTTTCTTGGCATCAAGCCGCAACTTTAGAAGCGTTGCGCGATCCAAATATTGATGTCGTGTTCAACACTGCAATGACTGGTGATGGTAAAAGTCTCGCCGGATATCTAGATATTTTGCAAAGACACTCTCCAGTTTTAGGGCTATATCCCACAAACGAACTCGCTAGAGATCAAGAAAAACAAATTAGAGGATACATTGATAAATTTCAGCCTGAACATAAACCGCGTGTTAATCGATTAAGTGGGCAAAAATTAGAAATTTATGCTGAAGAAAAAAACTTGAAAAAAGGAGTAGCTTTAGAAACTCGCGCTGGGCAATCTGAAATTTTGCTTACAAATCCTGATATTTTTCACTATCTACATTATGGGGCATATTTACTTTATAAAGATAATCCTGATAAACTCTGGAATAGAATAGATAAGCGTTTTAATGTCATTCTTTTTGATGAATTTCATGTGTTCAAAGCGCCACAAATTGCCAGCGTAATTAACACAATGCTTTTGATTCGTCGCACTAATAGGCGTAAAAAGTTTTTATTTTTTTCTGCTACCCCAAATACCCAATTAATTGAAAGGCTTAAATTAGCAGATTTTCGCTGTCATGAAATTAATCCACTTGAAGAGAATAAATATCAATTTCCTGATACTCTTACTGAATCCAAGCATCTAAAAACTTCAGATTGGCGAAAAGTTGTAGGGCAAATATCATTGCATTTTATCGGTTTAGAACCTACATCTAAAGCTTCGGAAACTTGGTTAAAAGAGAATGCAGCGTTGATTTTAGATTATTTACAAAAGCATCCAGGTAGCAAAGGCGCAATTATTCTTAATTCTATTGCTGCTGTAAAACGATTAAAAGATTTTTTTACACCTTTTCTCCAGCCGTATAATTTCACCGTTGAAGAAAATACTGGTTTATCTGGGAAAAAAACTAAAGAAGAATCCCTAGATGCTGATTTAGTTTTAGGAACTAGCACTATTGATGTGGGTGTTGATTTCAAAATCAATTTCTTGTTTTTTGAATCAGCAGACGCAGGTAATTTTATCCAGCGTTTAGGCAGACTGGGACGACATGATGGTTATGAACGTGACGGACAGCAGATTAATTTTACTAATTTTACTGCTTATGCACTTGTCCCTGAATTTTTGGTGAAAAGGCTTTTTGAAAAACATGAGAAGGATGAAACACCACTATTGAAGTCAGGCGAAGTTTATGAACGTCCATTTTTTCACGATCAAATTAGGGATAAATACCGCAAAATTAATGATTTTACAGGCTATTATTTTAAATGGGGTGTTGTTCAATCTATGCGACTGGTTCGACAGTTAGGACATCCTAATATTAAACAGCAATATGCAGCAGGTAGTCAGGAAGCACTAAAGAAAGATTGTGAGATAGTTTTCAGCACTGACAAAAGAAAAGCCAGTCTTAAAGCAGCCTTTGTCCGTAGCAAAGAATGGGAAGAAAAATGGCACGAACTTTCAGGAACAGATAAGGGAAATCCTATTTTAGAGGAGGCTGTGAGTTTTCAGGGTAAGAGTCCTTTACTGTGTGGAATTTACGACACTACCGAGAAAAATGAGGCTGATAAGTTCAAAACCTACGATTTACCTGGAATTCTCAGCAACTTGGAAATTGAACCGATGAAGGGGACAGAATTTGAACGACTGCGACAAGCGATAGCAGAACGTACAGATACAACTATTCCCAAAGGCAGATTTAAAAACTGTCTAGGATTTATGAAATTACTTCGCTATCGAGAAGAAAGACTAGATTGGAAATTTACTTATCCTGGCGACTTGAAACCCTTTGCTGATACTTGGGATGTGCAGGTGTTGTTAGGTATTCAGGTTTGGCAACCTGCAAACTATTGGATTAGTGAAATTAACAAGCAATTGAAGAAACAGGCATTAGTTAGTTATCTGCTGCCTTTTCCCTTAGAGAGAGTACGTCAGCAAGGAAGATTGCCAATGCACTTTCACATTTACCCAATTAGTGACCAATATAGTGTTTTAGATAATACACCACCATACTGCATTGCCTTTGGTCAGTCTGCACTATTGCTAGATACCTTGAGAGATTGGTTTAAGAGTAAAGGGGATGAAATATGGATAACGCCATGTTTAGATCCCTAATAGGGATTAAGCTGCTTTATCATTGAGTATCTAATTGGCAAAAATCAGGAACTAGAAGAAAACAAGAACTTTGACTTGCGAGATTGAAATATTGTCATGTCATTATGAGTAATTTCATTTCTGACGATTACACACATTTACTTATGGAAGTACAACAACGAATTCGTTCAGCCCAGTACGAAGCATTAAAGGCAGTTAATCGGGAAATGATTAGCCTGTATTGGGATATTGGGCAGATGATCGTTATCAAACAACAGGATGCTAGTTGGGGTAAATCAGTAGTAGAACAGCTAGCAAAAGACTTACAAGCAGAGTTTCCTGGTATTAGTGGTTTTTCTGCCAGAAATATCTGGAATATGCGGAACTTTTACGCCACATATAGCCAAAAAGAAAAACTGCAACCAATGGTTGCAGAAATTGGATGGACTCACAATTTGGTCATTTTAGAAAAATGTAAAGATGACTTAGAACGAGAATTTTACATTAGAATGACTCGGAAGTTTGGCTGGACAAAAAACGTTTTAATTCACCAAATTGAAAATCAAACTTATGAAAAAATTCTGCTGAATCAAACTAATTTTGATCAAAGCATCTCAGCAGAGATACGTAACCAATTAAAGCTAGCAGTTAAAGATGAATATACTTTTGATTTTTTGGAATTAGCAGATGAACACAGCGAACGACAGCTAGAAGAGTCAATTTTAGCAAAAGTTCAACCTTTCTTACAAGAAATGGGTGGAATATTTGCCTTTATTGGTAGCCAATATCGTTTAGAAGTTGATGATGAAGAATATTTTATAGATATCCTATTATATCATCGCCGTTTAAAGTGTTTGGTGGCAATAGAATTAAAAATTGGTAAGTTTTTACCTGAATATATTGGCAAAATGCAGTTTTATTTAGCTGTTTTAGATAATACGGTAAAGCTACCAGAAGAAAATCCTTCTATTGGCATTATTCTTTGTAAATCCAAACAGAGAACTATTGTTGAATATGCACTAAAGGAATCTAATAAACCAATTGGTGTTGCAACTTACCAAATAGTTTCTAAAGTACCACAAGAATTAAAAAATCAGCTTCCAGATCCAGAACAAGTTGCTAGATTGCTAGAAGGATTTGAATGAATCTGGACGATTAGCGATAATGCTGGAGAACTCAAATCTTATTTAATTTCATTTAATAAACAAGATGCCTAAAAAAAGTAAGAAATCAGATGAATATCAACAATTATCACTTTTAGAAGCAGAAACAGAAAATGATTCAACCGCCGAACTATCAGATGATGACTGGATGTCTGGAGATGATTCTGACTTTCAAGAAACATCTAATCTAAAAGTCGAAATACAAACAGCAGAACTCTTAACCCTCAAGTTACTGCAAGATGCAATTAAATCAGAAAATGACGGTGATTTAATTATGCAGGAATTTAGTGATAACGTTTTACCCAATCTTTTACGGGTAGCAGTTGGAGTTACAGCCAAAGGTGGAAAGTTTTTTGATTATTTTGATGAAAAGAGAGAAGAGGAGATAGAGAATTACCACAAAAATAATTTAGGAAAAAGTAACAAAATAAAAGAGCCGAAAAAACTTGATCGAAGAAATGCAGGCGATCAATCTTTAAATACTCATTTACTTAATGGGTTACTACCAGCTAATTTAATAGAACGTTGTCTAAATAAACTTGATACCACTGCAAAAAGGGTAATTCAACAACAAGAAAGACGGTTATTAATTGCTGGGTTTATTTTACATGATTTTGAAAAGTTTGATTATCGGCTATTTCCTAAAATGCCAGACAATTATAAAGCAATTGGACAAGATAAAGAACAAGACATTCGCAAGTTATCTATAGATGCCCACCGCGAAATTATAGATGTTATAGTCTGTGAATTAGGTCTTGATAAATTTGTTAGTCCTGATGAACCGACAGCATGGCAAGAATATCGAGATGATTTGTTATTTATTGCCTACAATGCCCAGCGTCGAAATGATACAAATCTCAATGTTTCTGAATATGGTTTACATCCAATAATTGATGATTATATCCTGATATGTCTTGCTGATTTAACTTGTTTAGCTGATTTACTTTCCTCAGTTATTAAACATCCTCAAGATGCAGAACACCAGACATTAAATGGAATTCTCCACAGCCTCAGTGATGGACAGTTGAAATTTACCTATCACAGCATTGCTGAAAACCGTGGTGTTTTAACTAATGTGGTGAATAATGCTTTAATTCAGGCTCATACTAGTCTCAATACTGATGAGCATACCTACTATGAACCTTTGTTATATCTGCCAACAGGCGTAATTTACTTAGCCTCGCGCAATGCTCCAGCTATCTCGCCTGAAGATTTACCAGACCGTGTAGTTAACAGTATTAAATCGCTTTGTGCAGGTCAATTACGCCTCAGACAAACAGGATTTGGTAGAGATGGCAAAGGCATGAAATATGCCGAATATTATAACTTATTTTTTGACGATATAGGCTTGATGAAAGTAGCTTTAGATGCTACGTTACGCATCTTAAACCCTAATAAAGGCTCTGTCGCTAAAAGTCGCAGCGAAAATCTGAATAAGTTTCAGCAACAAAATGTTTTATCTGCTGATTATGACTTCAAATTTGAAGATGATATCCGCATTGACCAAATAGCAGAATTTGGTGATTTAGTTAGCCGGAAGATTTGGGAAGAGACAGTTAATCGCGTTGATTCTGCTCGTAAGAAAGATAAAAAGCTGCCAGCAGTTCCCGATTTTGATTTAACTCACAAAGTTGCAGAATTTTGGAATTTAGCAGAATATTTGCCTCAAATTCGAGAAATTCAACGCATTAACGAAAGTCTCAAAGAAAATAGGTTAAAAGGGAATACTGGAGGAGTACCTTATGAATGGTATTATCTGGCGGCTAAATATTTAGAACATCATCCAGGGATTGAAGATGTACGCGAAGCTTGCCAGCAAGTCATTGACTATTTGACAACCTTAATTTCTCCAATAATTTCTCAGTATAAATTGCCTGATGGTTGGGATGATTTAAGGCTTTGGGTAAAACGAGTTGTCATGTTACCAGGCACTAATCAAGAGCCATCTGTTAAAGCTCAAGTTGAAACATTCCTAAATGAATTAGATAATTACAATGCTGCCAAAAAATCAGGGCGAGGGAAACAATTAATCTGCTCAATTTCTCATTCTGCTTACACGGTTACTGAGCAAATGGAATCAGCAGTTTTATTTACGCCTCAAGTTTATACAAACAAGCAAATGTTAGGAGGTTCTAACGCTAAACGCAATATCTCCAGTATTGCAGGTGTGGAGATGATGCTGAGGCAAATCTTGATGAATCAAACTCAAGCTGTAGGTAAGCGGTTTGAAGATGGTAAATATCGCTATCTCTACTTTTATCCTACTTATTACTTTACTCCAGAGACTAATAAGTTTTTGCAGAAAGCATACAATGGTATTGCTCAAACTCGCTTTGATACCAGCGTTCGTAATCATTTTATCAGTAAGGATTTACAAGCGAATTTGGGGCGCGATCGCTATCAAAGTGTAGATAGTTTCTTAATTGATGAAAACCTCCAGCGTGACAAGGATCGCACCTTTAAGCTTTCCTATCCTGAAGACCAGCCTTTAACATTTTATTTCATGGCACTCCCGCCAGGAAGAGACAGCACCGATACAGAATCTTGGGTAATGCCAACTTGGTTAGCGTTTGCTTTCCCCATGATTTTAGATGTTAAAACTGTGGTTTCAGAGTCACCAATTCCACCTTTTAATGATGGTGCTGAATTTGAGGAAAGCGTTTTCCTTGATAGTGCGCCTCATGCTTTCCGTGCTTTAGTAAGGCGCGATCGCTTCCGTCTTGACTACATCCTCGAAGGTTGGAACGAAAACGGCATCCAATACCCAGCACCTTTAAATGTGCTTACTGCCGCTTATGCCATTCATTTAGATGTGAATGCTAAACAAGGTAAGTCTGGTTACGATGCCAACTGGGGAAGATTTACTGAACTGGCTAAAGATTTTGAAACCAGTCCCCTATACGTCTTTTCTTATCTCAATCGCTGGGTGCGTAACCAGGGTTCGGAAACAGCGCGAATTGAAAAAATCCGGCTTTATGCCTATCATTTTTATCCTTGTTTTGACCCTTATGTGAAATATGACACTAATATGGAGCAATTAATTGTGGGAGAAGTATCAAGTCTGAATCATCCTAAGAAATTAACAGATTTATACCGCAGATTTTACCGAGCTAATAAGCGTTATAATCCTAAATCTAATGCTGTGTTAAAACCAGTTGATATTGCGGCTGAAACTATACTCAAAGCTGAGTCAAGTGTGTTTCAGGGAGAAACATTAGTTGTGGCTGTTGCAGCAGAAGTTTTTAAACTCATGGATCGCGTTCATTCTTCTACTGCTGAAGGACGCTGGATTATGAGCAAACGTGAGGAAGAACGGCAAGCTGTTCTAGATTTTGCCAAGTATTTTGTAGTAGAGGTATTTGATAACGCATTTGCAGGTGATCGCGCTCGTTTGGCAGGTCGTCAACTCAACTTAATTCGAGACACCTGTGAGTTTCTTTACCGTCTTGAAGATGATAAAGAAAATGCAGGGAAAAATGAAAAATCTGCGGAAATAGATAACGAGAATGATTAGGGATTTACCGTTACCATTTTTGCTGGAAACGTAAACAAGTAGTGAATAATTCTTTGGAGATAATCATGGCAATTTTAAAAAAGATTGAACCTAAATTCTTTCAAACTGAGATTCCTTACAAACCAATGGGGAAATATGTTCATTTCTTAACTATTCGCATTACTGAATCTTATCCTCTATTTCAGACAGATGCAGAACTGAATAAAGCACGGGTAAGAGCAGGAGTTAAAGACAAAACCACAATTAGCCGTTTGTCAATGTTCAAGCGCAAACAGTCTACACCAGAGCGTTTAGTTGGTCGGGAATTGCTACGTAATTATGGCTTGATGACTGCTGAAGAATGCGAATACAACGTGAGTTTTGCAATGGATAATCCTGATTGCATCATTTACGGTTTCGCTATTGGTGACTCTGGTTCTGAAAAATCGAAAGTTGTGGTAGACACGGCATTTTCAATTACAGCTTTTGATGAATCACACGAAACTTTCACCCTCAACGCTCCTTATGAAAATGGCACGATGGCTTCCAAGGGTGAAAATGGTTCTAAACCTGGTGAAGTTACCAGTCGAATTAATCAGCAAGACCATATTAGACCGCAAGTTTTCTTTCCTAGTATTGTCACATTGAAAGACCCCACTGAAGCTAGCTTCCTTTACGTTTTTAATAATATTCTGCGAACTCGTCATTATGGAGCGCAAACCACTCGTACAGGTCGTGTTAGAAATGAGCTAATTGGGGTTGTATTTGCTGATGGAGAAATTACTAGCAACTTGCGTTGGACTCAGGCAATATATGACCAAATGAAATTTAATAATACTCTAAATGCTCCAGATCCACTAGATGAAGATGATGTAATGACTGCTGCTAAAAATGCTATTGAGGCGTTAATGGCTGATGAGTTTATTGTTCACACAGATTTCATTGGTGATGCTTTTGTATCCCTAATTAATGAAGTCAAAACTTTAACAGGAAGTGAGAAAGGTATTCAGGCTATTTTGCAAAAAGCTGATGCAGAAGCTAAGGATTATGCTAAGAAACATATCAGCAAGAAGAAAACTACTGCTAAAGCGGGGAAAGAGTAATGGTGTTTATTTCCCGTTGTCAAATAGAACTTCATGACAGCCTCTATTACGCGACTCGTGAAATCGGGCGATTGTATGAAACAGAGCCAATAATTCACAATTACGCCCTCTGTTATGCACTAGGTTTAGTTGATAGCAAAATCTATTCTACTACCGTTGCTGAAGAACATTCATATCGCTACTTTTGCCCAGAACAAGTGCCAAAATATGAGGAGCATCTAATGCCACTCAATCAACAGCAAATTTACGTAACTCCGGCGCGATCGCTCAATCATTCTTCCATCCTCAACACCTGGAAGTATGCTAACAACAACTACCACGTTGACATGGAGAAAACACAGAAAAATATCCCCAGTTTTGGCAGAGCAAAGGAAATAGCAGCAGAAAGCAAATTTGAGTTTTTTGTTATTTCTCAGAAAGAACTCAAATTACCAAAGTGGATTCGCTTGGGTAAATGGATGAGCAAGGCTGAAGTGACGGTTGAACCATTACTAAAACATAAAATCTCTGAAGGTATATTCACTTGTAGACATCCATTAAATCCCTTAGATGTCATGTTCACCAATCAAGTTATGAGCTATGACGTTGTGAATATGCCTCCAGTTAGCTTAATTCAAAATGCCCAAATGCGAGGTCAATATTATCAATTTGATGACAACGAAGGAGTAAAAATTCCAGTTCGGATAGAATATCGGTTTCGGAGTTAATTACTTTCCAAAGCCTTTACTACGGTTTTTATTTTTTCGAGGCTCTATCGTCATTAACTCGGCTTTAAAACCTCTAGAATCTTGCAACATTAACTTACGTATTCGCTGGCTTTGGTAAGTCTGCACTTCAGCAACTAGAGGATGATTAGGATCAATCTTTAGATGAGTAATAGAAGAAACATATTTTTCTTCACTTTCGGGATTATTTGGCTCTTTTAGTCCGCACATAATCCCACCTTCATCTCCTGAATAGCCAACGAAATCAATTTCAAATTCTCTGTCTGGATCGGCGTTTACTCCTTTTTGCTTTAATGTCTTCAAAAACTCCTTCCCTGCTCGTGCTTTAATGGGTAAGTTCTCTTTAAGTTTTTCAGTTAGTGCCTTTGCTGCATTATAATCATCAATTCTCATTGGTCTTTCTCGCTATGTAGTTTTTCTTACTTAAAAGAATACTACTATCATCACTCGCCAGGCTTTAAAATTTTAGATACCACCTTCAGCGATCGCTCCTCTATCCCCAGTGAAACACTATCAACAACAAACCAACGCCTTCCCCAGCGATTATCTAAACAACTTGTGGGGAGAAATCCAAGCTTGTCCTTACTTTGCTATCAACAACCTCAACCGCGATTTTGTCGCCACTAAAGGATTTTCCGTAGTATTTCAGCGTTCTGGATTATCAAAAGTGGAACAGCAGTTTCCCTACTTCAAACCTTACCTAGATTTGGCTCTCCAACCAAGTTGTAATGCTTTTTACCTCAATCCTTTACAGCTAAAAGAAGGCTCCCGCGTCGATCCGCATATCGATCGCTCCTTACGTTCCTACTCCAAAACCATTGAACCGCCTGCGGTTGTCAGTGTCCTTTATGTGCGCGTACCTGCGGATATGGAAGGGGGAGAACTGGTATTGCGATCGCACAAACGCCAACTTGGGCAAATTAAGCCCCAATTCAATACTTTAGTTTATTTTCAAGGTGATTTAACCCATTCGGTTAACGCTGTAAAAACCCCAGGAAATCGTCTAAGTCTCGTTTGTGAACAGTATAGTTTGAGTGATGCTGAACTCCAGGAAATCCCTGAGTTCACTGTAGAGTCAAGAATCACTCAGTCTACAACCAAAAAGAGAAAGTATGCCTCATAGTTTAGTGTTGAATTTGCTACCTCAATCGCCTATTCCACCACAATATCTCACAGGTAGACATCTCCACGCCTTATTTTTAACCCTCGTTAGTTCTGTAGATAGCACATTAGGCGATCGCTTGCACGATTCCACCGCAGATAAAGCTTTCACCCTCTCTCCCTTACAAATTAATTCCCCCCTTTTGAAGGGTGGTAAAGGGGGATCTAAATTGCAATACTCACATCAACAACCCATTCCCGCCGGAACTCCTTGTTGGTGGCGCATCTCTTTATTAGATGACACTCTATTTGGCAAACTTACTCAACTTTGGCTAAATCTTAATCCCAATCGCCCTTGGCATCTTGGCCCGGCTGACTTGTATATTACCAGCATTCAAGGCACACCCCAATCTATTCAACCTTGGGCAAACGCCAGTACTTACGCTCAATTATACGAAGAAGCAAGCGATCGCAACTCTTCCATTAACCTTAGCTTTTCCACGCCTACCGCCTTCCGTCAAGGACAGTATGATACTACCCTTCCTACCAGAGAATCTGTTTTCAATTCCCTACTTTCACGATGGAATAAATACAGTGGTATAGAATTAAATCATATTGCGATCGAGTCAATATTTCCTTCATTTGTCAATATTCATACAGAAATATTAGCTGATTCTCGCAGCAAATTTATTGGCATTATTGGCGAAGTTACATACAAGATTTTAGGGGCAGTTGAACCAATACAAATTAAGCAAATTAACGCTTTAGCTGACTTTGCTTTATATACTGGTGTCGGCAGAAAAACAACAATGGGTATGGGAATGACGCGACGGCTGTATTCTCCCTAATTTCAAACATCATTTAAAAACTACCTAAGTTATGAACCAAACCGAATATATTTCAATTGCGGCATTGAATCAATATGCCTATTGTCCGCATCGCTGTTGGCGGATGTTTTGTGCAGGGGAGTTTACCGATAATCAATACACAATTGAAGGTACAACTTTACACGATCGCGTCCACACGACAAGCGATGTACAGCGAGGAGAAACTTGGCAAATTCGAGCAATTTGGCTAAAGTCGGAGCAATACAAACTCATCGGCAAATCTGACTTAATTGAAGCCGAATCTGGTCAAGTTTATCCAGTGGAATACAAACGAGGACGCAAGGGCGAATGGGATAACGATGAGTTGCAAGTTTGTGCCCAAGCTTTATGTTTAGAAGAGATGACAGGAGAACCAGTTAATACCGGATATATCTATTATGCCCACTCCCATCAACGGCAATTAGTAGAGATTAATGCAGAGTTACGGCAAAGTGCGATCGCAACTATTCAATCTGTCACAAATCTTCTAGAGACAGGAACAATGCCAAAACCAGTTTACAGCAAACGCTGCCAAGGATGCAGTCTTTATTCGCAATGTTTACCCAAAGCAACTGATAAAGTCAAAAGTTATCAAGAAGTAAATTAAATCATCCAATTTATTACTAGCCCTGGCGACTGGAAGTCGCGGCTACAGAGACAAAACCCACCTCCGTGGGTTAGAAAACCCTTGATTATTAGTCCACGGAAGTAGACTTTGCTTGTGTAGTAGCGAATTCTATTCGCCTAATACTTTTCAAACTTCAGCACCAATTATTACTAGGAATCATCAAAAATGGGAACAGTTTACGTAACACAAGCCGATGCTTTTATCGGCAAAGTTGACGAACGTCTCACCGTCAAAGCTGAACAAAAAACAATCTTGGATATCCCTTTAATTAAAATAGAGGGAATTGTAGTACTAGGACGGGCTACTATTTCTCCCGCCGTCGTCAGTGAACTTTTAGAACGTCACATTTGTTTAACATTTCTTACACAAAATGGACGATATTTAGGACGTTTAGAACCAGAAGCTACTAAAAATATCTTTGTTCGGAAAGCCCAATGGCAAGCTGTGGGAGAATCAGAACCAGCAATACATTTAGTCAGAGGATTTGTGCGGGGTAAATTGAAAAATTACCGCCATAGCTTACTTCGCACTCAGCGAGAACATCCTGATACTGACCTGAATAATAACATCACTCGATTGGAAAACGCGATCGCACCAATCGAAAAAACTAGCAGTATTGATTCTCTTAGAGGCTTAGAAGGTGCTGGTAGTGCAGCCTATTTCAGTTGTTTTCAACAGCTAATCAAAACCTCAGAATTTCGCTTTGAAGCCAGACGCCGCCGCCCACCAACCGATCCAGTTAATGCTTTACTGAGTTTTGGGTATTCATTGCTACGTCATGATGTGCAAAGTGCTTTAAATATTGTTGGCTTTGATCCCTATCTAGGATACTTACACGTTGAACGTTATGGTAGACCTTCCCTGGCCTTAGACTTGATGGAAGAATTTCGTCCTTTAATAGTGGATGCTGTAGTGTTGTCGCTGATTAACAAGCGATCGCTAACCCTAACTGACTTTACCACCGAACCGCTCAGTGGTGCTGTAACTTTAACCAAAGAAGGACTGCATACATTTCTTCGCGCCTACCAACAAAAGAAACTATCGAATTTTAAACATCCAGTCATGGGAAACAAATGCACCTACCAAGAATCCTTTGAAATTCAAGCGAGGTTATTAAGTAAATACCTCATGAACGAAATCGATAAATATCCCCCTTTAATTCTCAAGTAATTAGCCATTCTCCCTTATCTCCCCACTCCCTACTCCCCACTCCCCACTCCCCCCATGTATATTGTTGTCAGCTACGACATTCCAGAAGATAAGCGTCGTACTAAAATCCATTCTGTTCTCAAGTCTTACGGACAATGGATGCAACTGAGTGTGTTTGAGTGCGATATCACTTCCACTCAGTATGCTAAACTGCGATCGCGTTTATCTAAATTGATTAAACCCGACACCGATAGTGTGCGCTTTTATTTTCTCTGTGGCTGTTGTCAGAGAAAAGTCGAGCGTATTGGTGGAGAACAGCCACGAGACGAAACAATTTTCTTTGCTGAGTCTTCTTCTGACTAGGTTCCTGCATCTCAAATGCGCGGAAGGGTAGGTGTACAAATTCCACAGCCCCAAAAAAATGCTTCTATCCCAACTCCAGTAAGGCTTTCAACCTATTAGTCGCCTAATCCTCATCCGCGCAACCTCTGAAATGCTTACCAAAATGCGATTTCAGCCTTTAAATTTTCCTGGCGCTCTTTCCAAACGAATTGTCTAATGCTATGATTGCCCTTGAATCGCGCAACCGCACCTTGAAAACTAAATATAGCTTGGGTTTCAGGCTCCCGCTATTGCAATTAATCAAAATCCCTATTAGGGATTGAAACTGAAATGACAGCAGGTAAAGTGGGTAAGATTGGCAAATTGCAATTAATCAAAATCCCTATTAGGGATTGAAACAGTATATCTCTCACGAAAATACAGCTTCACCTGATTGCAATTAATCAAAATCCCTATTAGGGATTGAAACATGATGGCAAGAGTTCCTGCGATACTTTGTGGAAATTGCAATTAATCAAAATCCCTATTAGGGATTGAAACTAGATAATTCTGCCATCTAATTCTATCGACCAATGATTGCAATTAATCAAAATCCCTATTAGGGATTGAAACACGAATTTCAGCAACAAAGCAATTGATGGAAACCAATTGCAATTAATCAAAATCCCTATTAGGGATTGAAACAATAAAGGTAGCGGTGGTAAAAATACATTAATTCATTGCAATTAATCAAAATCCCTATTAGGGATTGAAACAACTTGCTCTATGAATTGAAAGGCACAAACCATATGAATTGCAATTAATCAAAATCCCTATTAGGGATTGAAACTGATGATTTGCGTTGCTACTTCCCCTAGTTCCAGATTGCAATTAATCAAAATCCCTATTAGGGATTGAAACGCCGATTTTACCGACGTTGCCGCCTACAATCTCGAATTGCAATTAATCAAAATCCCTATTAGGGATTGAAACGTATAACGTGTAAAGAGTCTACACGAGTGGCAACAATTGCAATTAATCAAAATCCCTATTAGGGATTGAAACACTATTCTATGTGCCTCCGGCAGTCGCAAATCTCAAATTGCAATTAATCAAAATCCCTATTAGGGATTGAAACACGAGCAACTAGACGGGATTTTGCAAGCATGGAAAGATTGCAATTAATCAAAATCCCTATTAGGGATTTGTTTTGCTCGATACCCAATACCCCATTCAAAATTCCACAATTATCGGCGTATGGTCGCTAGGTTGCGTTAATTTCCTGGGCGCGACATCGATAATGCAACTTGTAGCACGCTCATACAGAATAGGTGTGAGATAGTGATGGTCAATCCGCCAACCTAAGTTGCGACGGAAGGCGGCGGCGCGATAATCCCACCAGCTATAATTTCCACCTTCTGTGGTGAACTTGCGAAAAGCATCAGCAAATCCTAATTCCAGAATATCCCGTAAGGCTTGGCGCTCTGATTCTGTTGCCATAATGTGATTTTCTGTACTCACTTGCTCATGAATATCCTTATCTTCTAGGGCGATGTTGAAGTCACCGCACACACAAATTGCAGATTGTGACAGCACCAACAATCGTAAATACTCGCGTAGCGCTGTCAACCAGCGTAATTTGTATTCATATTTTTCAGTTCCGACTGCTGCACCATTGGGAACATATAAGTTAACAATCCGAATACCATCAATTACACCTGTAATCACCCGCTTTTGCTCATCCCATTCGTGGTGTAAAACTGGCAAAATCGCCCTAAACCCTGTACTTACGTCTACGAGTGGCTGGCGGCTAATTATGGCTACGCCGTTATAAGATTTTTGTCCTGATACATAAAGGTTATAGCCTAACTGCTCAAAAGGCGATCGCGGAAACTCAGCATCCACAACTTTGGTTTCTTGCAAGCAGAGAACATCAACAGGATTGGCAGTTAACCAATCGATAACCTGTTCTAGACGAGTGCGAATTGAGTTGACATTCCAAGTAGCGATTTTCATTAGTTATCAGAATTTTTTGTAAATTAATAATTACAAATTATGTAATTATTGTACAGTTACTTAATATTTATAATTTCTGTTCCCTTTCCCAATTACATTTAAACCAAGCTTTAATGGCTTGATCCCATTGGATATTTTAGTAGTTTTAGCTACAAAACATTCATTTTTGTAAGTACTACTACAAAATATTCTACCTCGTTATGATCCCCAAGGCAGATGTAACAAGTAATTGATTTAGTCTAAATTAGAAGTCTAGGTGAGAGTTGAGTTTAGCCGATAGTCCGTTAAATTTGTCAGTAAAAAATTCCCAGCCCGGTTAACCATTATTTATTGCGCTTTTCGTAGCCTGTTAGGTTAATTTAAATTTCAAAAGAGTAAGTACAAATGCTCTTTCCTCATAAAATAATGATGCAACTCATTATACTGAGGACAATTCATAGACTGAACCAAAAAAACTTATGAAAATCGCTCAAGTTGCCCCCTTATGGGAAAGGGTTCCACCTCCTAATTATGGAGGAATAGAATTGGTAGTGAGTTGCTTGACTGATGAACTTGTTCGTCGCGGTCATGAGGTAACCTTATTTGCCTCTGGCGATTCTCAAACTTTGGCTCATTTAGAAGCAGTTTATCCACGGGCATTGCGCTTAGATCCAAATGTCAAAGAGTATGCAGTGTACGAAATGCTAGAACTAAGCCAAGTTTACCAGAGTGCTGCCCAATTCGATATTATCCATTCTCATGTAGGGATTTCGGCATTACCTTTAGCGAGTTTGATAACAGCAAGTTCTACAGTGCATACCCTGCACAATGATTTTACAACAGACAAGCGTAAAGCATTTAGCTACCATAAAAAGCAACCTTATGTCAGCATTAGTAACTCGCAGCGTCAAATCGATCTCAATTATATTGATACGGTTTATAATGGAATTGAGCTAGCAGATTATCCATTCGTAGCCCAACCGTCAGAACCTCCGTATTTGGCATTTTTAGGTCGTTTCTCGCCAGAGAAAGGGGCACAACATGCGATCGCTATTGCTAAACAGAGTGGTTGGCGCTTGAAGATAGCAGGAAAGGTTGATATCCAAGACTCTAAATTTTTTGAACAAGAGATTGCCCCCCTCATAGATGGTCAGCAAATTGAATATCTAGGCGAAATCAACCACGCCGAAAAGACTGATCTTCTGGGCAATGCTGCCATAACTCTCTTCCCTATTAGCTGGCAAGAACCTTTTGGGTTAGTAATGATTGAATCAATGGCAACTGGTACACCAGTAATTGCCATGAATTTCGGCTCCGTACCTGAAGTAATTGCTCACGGTAAAACAGGTTTTATCTGTAAAAGCTATTCAGAAATGGCGGCAATGATTCCACTAGCTTTGGAACTCAATCGTCAAACCTGTAGAAAACACGTAGAAAACAACTTTAGTGTTAGCCAAATGGTTAACGGATATGAAGCTGTTTACAGACGAATTATTAAAGACCGCATAGAATCGAATGGCTGCATTTGTGCACCTAACATCCAGTTTTAATCAACTGCTTTTTTTATCCAACTTCAACAATAACTTTTTTCAAGGAGGACATTAGTATGAGTACGAGAGCCAACACCTGCCCATGCTGCGGTGGTTCCCTCCTGCGCCATGCCCGACATGGTGAACTATATTGGTTTTGCCTGTCGTGCCGACAAGAAGTACCGCTATTAACTGCTACTCGCTTGCCTAATGTGGAAACCCGGAACACCGGAGTAGTTCCACAGTCTGCGGTAAATTCTTAGTTTTACGGCATTTTAGATTAATAAAAGCCTACTATAGGACTAATGTTTGATTTCTGAAAAAGCTCGGTACAGATCGAAAAGCCTAATTCCTTATTCCCTACTCCCTCCTCCCCACTCCCCGCCCACGTAGATAATTTCAAAAATCAAATACGATTCCTATAGAAATCCAAACTAATTTACTTTAAACCTATCAACTAGTGGTTTTTCTCATTAGTTACGAGGAGTAAACAAGTTCGTAGTAAAGACTTTAGTCGTGGATTTTTAAGCACGCTTTATGCTGACTACGAACTCATCAAATTAATGAGACAGACCATTAGCTTCAACTGATAAAATCGGATGGAGCTAATTAATAGGTTTAAAGCTTTGTTAGCAGCATTACTTTATGGGCAAGAAAATTTACGCCTAGAGCAAGTTCCTGACCCCACTCCGGCAGCTGGCGAAGTTGTAATTAAAGTGGGGGCAGCAACAACTTGTGGTACAGATTTAAAAGTCTGGCGGCGTGGTGGTCATGCCAAAATGCTGATACCACCCACGCTGTTTGGTCACGAAGGGGCTGGGCAAATTGTTGCCTTGGGTGCAGGGGTTACAAATTGGCAAGTAGGCGATCGCATCGTCGCGAATAATTCCGCACCTTGCATGAAATGCTTTTTTTGTCAACGTCAAGAGTATTCATTATGTCCGAATCTGACCTGGAATAATGGAACTTTTGCCGAATACTTGAAAATTCCCGCATCGATAGTACAGCATAATTTATTGCAGATTCCCGACGAGTTGCCGTGGGAATTGGCGGCCATGACGGAACCCTTAGCTTGCGTATTGCATGGTGTAGCCCGTTCTAACGTCAAAGCCAAAGATAAAATAGTGGTCTTAGGAGATGGGGCGATCGGGTTGATGTTTGTGGCGGCGTTGAGTGAGAAAGCTGAGGTGTTGCTGTGGGGAGGTAATCACCACAGGCTAGAAATTGGTCAAAAATTGGGTGCAACCCAAACCTTTAATTATCATCAAATCCCAGATATTCCCAGTGTAGTGAAAGAACTTACCCAAGGATGGGGCGCAGATGTAGTGATTGAAGCAACTGGTGTACCAAGTGTTTGGGAAACTGCGATCGCCTGTGCCCGTCCTGGTGCAACTGTCAACTTATTCGGTGGATGTCCACGGGATAGCAGCATTACCATTGATACAGAACAGCTACACTACAGCGAACTTACCCTCAAAGGCGTATTTCATAATACACCAGAGTATGTGCAGCAGGCGCTGGCACTGATCGCTAGCCGCAAAATTCCCTTTGAGTTACTTATTAGTGAACAGCGGCCATTAAAAGATTTAGAACAAGTGTTTTGTGAGATGAAAGCGCGTCAGGTAATTAAGGTAGCGATGATTCCTTAGTTTTTTGCAAAATACAGCAAATGCTCTGGGTTTAGCTAAACAATAGAGACTTAGCAATGCTAAGTCTCTACAAGGATTCTAAGTAACGCATATTTAATTTCACCAGATGTCTAATGTGGAAAATCTGGACACTAGAGGAGCTACAATTTCTCGTCCGGCAATACTTCGGGTGAAAACATTGCCCACAACGAGTTATAGTAGGGGACAAAATAAGCAGCCTGTTCGGGTTCGAGACGAGAGCGGATCTCAATGCCGAGCAAGTGAATCAATTGCCGTACCAATTCCCAGCGTACTTTTAATCGGGGATACAACATGACACACAATGGAAATAGCTCTTGTTGTATGGCGCTAATGTTGTTTTCTAAAACACAGACCCACAGATACACCTGAAACATCTCTATATCACGAACACTCGAAATCTGAACGTTAGTGTTACTTAAACGACCTGTATGGCTTTGATAGTTGGGATACATTTGCATCACCCGTTCCGCAATTTTGGTCGCAATCTCGCTGCACAACGGCAAAATTTGCTGGACAGCTTTTAACGGTGGCGCATCATAAGCATATTCTGCTGCTGCCTGGTAAGCACGCTGGAGTGGCATATAGAGATGGTCATCAATCACTTTAAAGTAAGCACTCAGCGATGCTTGCTGCGTTGGCGGTGTCAAGTTGAGTAGTATTTGTCCGCCGTAGTGAAACTGCATACTAATGAACCCGATAACTCTAGGATCATTTTCTGTGTAATTCTGCCGAATTTTTCCCAAATCCCTGGCAATCTTAGTAGAAAACTTCGCTGGGGGAACCTGTTGGGCATAGGCTGAGAGGGCAGCTTGATAAATATTGTGGGTATCCTTTGCAACTTCCCACGGATCAATTAATTCAGGGTCAATTTGATGTCGAATCATCTCTTGAGACAAAAGCGCTTCTGTCCTTCCCCACGCTTGCAGACTCGTGGTTCGGAGTGCCTGCTTTAACGTTGTTGCAACCTCACTTGCGATTTCACTGTGCTTGAGGGCTTCGATGCGATCATCCTGTTCAGATAGATTTCGCAAATACTTCTTCGCCCACGCTTCTGAAAATGGTTGATTTGCTACTGTTTCAAGCCTTCTTACTGGTTCTGGTAACAATGAAAGATTGTGTGGCATTTTAAACACCTAATTGCTAAATTTAATAACTGAAATATTTCGTAATCTATTAAGTATAGAAAAATAAATATAACCAGTAAAACCGCAAGATTACGTATTTCATCATTTTTTCAAACTAAATTCCAGTTTTTTACACTTTTTGGAAGCAGGCGATCGCCAGATCAGAGGAGTAGGGAGTGGAGAGCAGGGGGCAAGGGAGAATTTTTCCCTCAGCAAGAGCAGTACCCCGCCCCTCTAGCTCTTTTCAATGCCTAAAACTTAAAGACGATTAGTATCTTTTGTAACTAACTTCCAGCCTTCAGCTTGATCAACTAGCTTCATTGACTCTAGTTCGAGATTGTTGAAAGCAGATGCATGAAGGAGAAAGTAGGGTTGCCCGTTGTAGTGCCAATAATATTCAAGTTCGCCAGCAGAAGCGGGAATGATGGTGCGATCGCTATAAAAATCCAACGACGGACGATGATAGGGAAAAGATGTGTAAATCTTCCTCGTAGCTGGATTTGCCCGCACGATCATCGCGGCGACTGGTTTAACTGGATAAGCTTCAGATAATTCCCAAACCCAGTAGTTAGATTTCATTAACAGTAACAGCGAAATATAACTTCCCCAAAACAAAATCTTCAGAAATTGTCCATCACCTCGTTCTGCCAAAATAGCTGCTAAGGTCATAGTTAAAGCTACTGCTACAAAAATTAGTTGTAAGTCTATTTTCGGTGTTGTACCCCAACTAAAATAAATGCTACCAGCAGAAGCGGCTACAGCAAGTATTGCCAAACCAGCAACCCAAGCACGGGGATAGGATGAAAGTAAAGGTGAATTTTCTGTATCTGATAATTGGATACCAAAAGCTAAGGCTAAACTAGGATAAATCGGGAATAAATACCAAGGAACTTTGGTAATCATGAAAGAAATTACCAGCAGATAAACACCACTCCACGCCATTACTAGTTTTGCCCAACTAAGGTTGCGATTTTCCCAGGTTAAGCGGATAGTTTGCGGTAAGAATAATAGCCACGGCCATGTGTATTTGAGAAGTTCAATAACATAGTACCAAGGTGGTTCAGGATTCCCCTCTACAAATGAGCCAATTCGGCCTAGTGATGGGTTTACAAGCCCAACTTGGGCAAAAGTGTAACCATAGTGAATTAGTTGGGCACTATACCAAGCAGCTACAGGCAGAATGCCAATGAAGATTGCTATCCACAGATAGTAACAAGTGAGCAGTCGTGGCGTATCCCAAAACAGAAATACGATCGCGATCGCACCTAGTAATACGCCTAATAATCCTTGAGTCAGGCAAATCAGCCCAAAACTAATACCAATACCAAGGCAATAACGTAAATCCCGGCGCGATCGCAACACGCACAACATCATCACCATCAAAAAACTTACCATCGCCCCATCCAACATTGCCAACCGCCCATGACGCACCACCGGTAGCATTGTTAAATAAATCAACGCGCTATAAATAGCAGCCCAACGTTGACGAAATATCTCTCTAGCAATGCAATACAGTAAAGGTACAGATGTCGCTGTTAAAATTGCTCCAGGCAGGCGCGTTGTAAACTCATTTTCGCCTCCTAAAGAATAAGTCCAAGCAATTAGCAAATGCATCAAAGGCGGCTTGTTATGATATGGTTCACCTCCTAACGTTGGGTAAAGCCAACGCATTGATCCTGCTGGAGCGTGCCAAATTTCACGAGCAACCTGTGCCACAGTCCCTTCATCCCAATCTCGCAACGGCAAGCCTCCCAGATTGATGCTAAACAGTAACAC
The DNA here is from genome assembly GCF_020829625.1 of Nostoc sp. XA010. Taxonomy (GTDB): domain Bacteria; phylum Cyanobacteriota; class Cyanobacteriia; order Cyanobacteriales; family Nostocaceae; genus Nostoc. The sequence continues at coordinate 528,960 of NZ_JAIVFX010000002.1, forward strand.
TGCTGCCAATAGCAATATCATTAGCCATACCCAATCAATCCATCTGCCAACCGTGCGATCCTGTTTTTCTAGATGACTCCAAATAAAACTTCCTTCTTGCATATTCTATGTTAATCATTTTACTTTCTGGTTTGATTACATAGAGACATCTAGCGAATCTCCAATGTTGTCACCCAGTAACAACGTATTTATTAACAATTGCTAGTTTCCAAGATTAACTCAAGTTTCTCTAATTAGCCCTATTTCTTGAAAAATTTATATTGGTTACTTAAATAACATTTTAGCTAATAGATGATAAAAATAATACAAGCAAGAAATTATTTATTACCTCTTTGATAGTCCGTAAATAACTTGTATTTATTTGAATGTGATACGTGTTTAAATTTTATATACTTAATTTTTATCTGATTAAATTCCAATACAGTTTAGTTAATATCAAAAATTAATAAGCTTTTTTAATTAATAAAATGATTATTAAAATAGTTTTTTAATTAAATAATTTTCATACTTTTAAATTTAATTAAGTAATTATATAATTGAATTGTCTATGTTATAAAATCTCATTAGAATGTTTTTTAAATAATAAACCCTAATAAAATTATGGGAGGCAGTCAATGAATTTACCTATAGTTGTGGATATTGCTATTGGTTTAGTTGTTATTTACTTGATTTTGAGCCTAATAGCTTCTGAAATTCAAGAGCTAATTTCTACATGTTTACAATGGAGAGCTAAACATTTAAAACAATCAATCGAATTACTTTTAGCGGGGGGTAGTGAAACTGAAGAATTAGATATTACTAAAGCAGAAAAATTGGTAGATAAACTTTATAATGATCCTTTAATTAATACCTTGAACCAACAAGTAAAAGGAAGAATACAAAAGCAGTTTCGCGGAATTAGTAAAACTATTGATACAAAGGGACTAGGAGGGAAACAAAGCGGCCCTTCATATCTTCCTTCGGAAACCTTTGCAATTACTTTATTAGATAGCTTAAAAATTCCCCAGTTAATTAATTATGTTAAACATCCTAGTGAAGATGCTAAAACTAATTTACCTATAATATTAGCATTATACAAAGAGCTTAAAATAGGTGTTAATAATCAAGATAGTGAAGAATACAAAAAAATTCAAGCGATTTATGGAGATATTGACCAAAAATTTATAGATTTTGTTAATAAAGATTTGCCGGATGATATCCCTGATAATTTAATTAAGAGTCTTGGCGTGATTGCTCAACGGAGTAGGATAAAGATTGGCGACCTCACCGAAGAAATAAATCAGTTTCAAAAGGAAGTGGAAACATGGTTTGATCGCTCTATGGATCGAGCCAGTGGCGTTTATAAGCGCAATGCAAAAGGAGTTGCAATTTTAATTGGGATATCAGTTGCCATATTCACCAATACTGATACATTTCACCTAGTTAATAGATTGTCGCAGGATTCAGCTATCCGCTCTGCTATTACTCAAAGTGCAAGCCAACGAGCCGATTTTATTAATGATCCAGAAGCCAGAAGGCAAATTGAGAAACTTTTAGCAGATGCTTCTGTTCCCATTGGATGGCAAAATATCAATCAGCAGTTTGAGTTATTAGATGTTAAAGACTCGAACAGTGAAAAGGTTGTATTAATCAGAATTTGGCAGGGTTGGAAATTAATTTGCGGTTGGATTGTAAGTGGTTTAGCTATTGCGATGGGTGCGCCTTTTTGGTTTGATATCCTGAATAAACTTGTCAATGTGCGAAATGCAGGGCCAAAACCTGTTGCGTATACTAAGGATCAACCACCTCAGAAATAGCGTTTAAGAGACTTCCAAATAAAAAAATATACCATCCCTGCGGGACGCTACGCGTAGCTTGCTTCCCAAAGGGTACGTTATAGAGGTAGGGGGAGGGAAAATCGTAGTGAAGTCCAGAAATCGGATAATTTATTTTTTGGAGTTCTCTAAATTAAAAAATAAAAATAACTTGGAGTTTTAATTCTTTATTCTCAACAGTAATGTCAATTTGCCTGATAAACTCTCGAAAGTAAAATCGTCGCTCTGTTTCCGACAAATCTAACCAAAATTGTGGTATTGAAACAGCTTGAGCAACAGAACGCAAGTTAACTGGGGGAAGAGTCGCCAACTTTGCTTCGAGTGTAGAAATTTCTGTGCGGAGTTTGTAAGCCCTTAATTTTGCTGTTTCAACATCTAAAATTCCAGTTTCAATTAACGCGGGTAACTGAGCAAGTATTTCTTGCTGACGAGCGATCGCTTGCCCTAAACTATTCTTGAGTGTATCCAACTGAGGAAAATTTATTCCCGCTACAGCTAAGGGTAAATCACGGCAAACGGTTTCAATTGTATTTTCTAAAACCTCTTGGTAGGGAATAGCCTTACACTTGGGGCGTTGAGGACAGCTAGTAGAACGTAAATAAAGATACTCCTTATCTTGGTTGCGTTGGGTAACACGAGTAACTGTTAGATGTGACTGACACTCAGCACAGACAACCAACCCAGCTAAAGAACGCCTAGCACTAGCAGTTCGGGGTGGTAAACGGCTGTTACGGCGTAAAAGTCGGTCAACTTGGGCAGCTTCTTCTTTAGAAATTATCGGAATATGGGTATTAGAGATAATTTCACCATTTTGATAAGCTGTATTGCCGCGATAAACTGGATTAGTTAGCCAGCGTCTTCCTGTGGTGACAGAGATTTTTTTGCCGTATTTTTTCGCCAAGTAACGAACTGAACCCCGCAGGGAACCATAGAGTAAAAAGTGTTCAAAAAAATCTTTGACTACTGGTGAAGTACTACGATCAATAGTATATTTTCCCTTACCTCTGCGATAGCCGTAAGGAACTTTGCCGGGTGGCGGTGCAACCTCAAGACGATTACGGGCGTGTCCTTGACGGATGCGACGGCTACGTTGCTGACGTTGGATTGCGTGTAGCAAATTCAGCAAGTCAGCACCCAGAGGGTAATTTTCGGAAGTGTAGGGTTGTTCTGTGGCAATTATCGCTACTCCCATTACTTCGAGTTTATGTAAGCGATCGCTAATTTCCTCTACAGTATCCCCTAATTCTTCCAACCGCCGAATCAAAAGATAATCTGCTGGTTCAGTTTCGCAATCGGTAAATAATTGTTGTAATTGCGTTCGCGTAGCGTGTCCAGAAGACTCTGGCTTACCCAAATCTTCATAAACCCCATCCACCTCCCATCCCCAATCAGCTTGATCGGGAGCAGATTCTAATAGCGGATTGGTGTAAGAATAGGCAATTATTTTCATTAGTCATTGGGAAAGAGGAGGCAAATCGCGCAGCGTGTCGTAGACAAGACAGAAGTTCTTGAATTTTTAATTTTTAATTGATTTCCCTCTCACTGCTGACTAAACTCGATAATATTTCCATCAGGATCTTGAGTGAATAGGGCAGGGCGGCCTGAAGCGCTGGGTTGAATAGGATAATTATGATTGAGCAACTCTTGTTTGGCAGCGTCCAAGTTAGCGACTGAGAAAGCGACGTGGGGGTTGCGTCCCCATTTTTCGTTTGGGTTTTCGGTGGGGACTGTAGGTGCAACTATCAGGTGAATTTGATAGTTGCCGACTTGATACCATGCACCAGCGTATTTTAGGGAACGATCTATTTTGGATAATCCCAATACTTTGCCATAAAAGTGTTCAGAGCGTTCTAAGTCAGTCACGAGAATTGCTGTATGGAGACTTTGGGTAATCTGCATTGTCGGTAAGTGCGATCGCGTTTATTTAAATAAATAACTATAGGACTCATATTTGATTTTTGAACAAAACTCAGTAAACCTTTATTCCTTCTTCCCAGTCCCCAGTCCCCAGTCCCCAGTCCCCAGTCCCTTACCTCTACGAGTGATTCAGAAATCAAATTGGATTGCTATATGCAGGGTATGCATCAGCTTGGAAAATCTGTTCGGCGGTTAAATCTAACTCTGGGCGCAAATTTTGGGCAACTAGAAATTGGAACTGTATAAATTATCGTGCAGTATAGTTTTTGTAACTAAGCCGCTTAGTCAAAAAATAAATTTTCTGCGATCGTCGGTGGTACACGATCCATGTTGTCAAAAATAATCAATAAACCTTTATTTTGAGGGAATTTTTCTCGGAGTTTAACATAGGCATCTCCTAACAAAAGGAACATAGTACCAGTCCATGTCTGCACCCTCTAGCGGTTCAACATTAAAAACTTAAACGTGCAGCTTTGAGAGTATTAGGACGCTGGTGATTCATTGGGTTTTCACTAACTTTATAGAGCCGACTTTCTCAAGCTTAAATTTTAGGCGATCGCAGTGCAATTTTTCATTTAATAAAAGTTTACTTTTTGATCTGGCAATCCTTTGTAATATATTATATTTTAGCAAAATGGATAACAATATAACTTTCAGCCTTACCCAGCGCTGGATTGCACAAAAGTAGTTTTGTTAAAATAGCGATCGCTTATAAACCGCACTATTAAGTATAATTCTCTAACATAATTCAGAATTATATTTAATTGTCAATCCTCCAAAAGGTAGAATACATGTTATTTCCGCTTACTTAGTTAATTTTGAGCAACCAAATCAAAAGATTGCTTATGGTCATTTTCGCTCAACCACACGGGGTTGATGTGAAAAAATAGCACAACTAATCAATTAATATCAACTTCTAAAAAATTTACCCAAACAAGCTTGTATCTTGCTCAAACATTTGAAAGAATAACTAAAATAATCATCATTAGTACTAAATCATTAATTGTTATTTATAATTACTAAGTTATTACTTTCAGTGTGATAATTGCCTCATAGGCAGGTGAAAATTTGCTATTACTATATCTTGAAAATTTATCTTCTTTAATTTAATACAAAAATTACATGGAACAAGTAATTACTGCAATGGCAGATGCTTTGTTTATAACTAATAATATAGGGAAAATAAAAAAAGTAAATCGTGCTGCTCAAAAATTATTTGGTTTTAGTGAAGAAGAACTAATTAATAAACCAATATCATTAATAATTGATGATGAGCAAGTTTTAATAAAAGCCATTCACCAGCATTCTTTATATCAGAAAAATCTTCAAAATTTAGAGGTGGTTTGCCGAACCAAGAATAGAGAAAAGCGGTTGATTGCTTTTTCTTGTTCAGTAATTCCGAAAAAAATAAAAGGATTAGAAGAGATTGTCTACATTGGTCGGGATATCACTGCTCGCCAGCAACGGGAACAACGGACAACTGCCCAGTATGCTATCACTCGTATATTATCAGAATCCCAAACTGTAAAACAGGTAATTCCGCAAATTTTGCAGTCGATTTGTCAAAACTTAGGATGGGATTTAGGCGAACTTTGGGCACCAAGTCAATATATTGGCACTTCGGTACAAGGAGATAGCCTCAATGCAGTATTAAGGTGTGTGGAAATTTGGTCAAGTCGGGTAATTTCTGCGCGAGAGTTTAAAGCAATCACCTGGCAAACTACATATACACCCGGTGTTGGCTTACCTGGCCGAATTTGGATCAGACGTTTGCCTCTGTGGATTCAAGATATCACAGACGATGGAGACACTCGGCGTTCGCAACCTGCTGCTGAGGCTGGATTGCACGCAGCTTTTGGCTTCCCCATCTTAGACGATAGTGAAATCTTAGGAGTGATGGTTTTCTTTAGCCGGGATGTACAGCCAAAGGATAAAGAGTTATTGCAAATGGTGGGTTCTATTGGTAGTCAAATCGCCCAGTTTATCAAACGCAAACAAGCAGAAGATGCTCTTGTAGAAAGTGAAGAACGATATCGAGATTTATTTGAAAATGCTAATGATTTGATTCAATGCGTCAATGCCTATGGTCGTTTTTTGTATGTCAATCGTGCATGGCGAGAAGCTTTGGGATATAGCGAAGCTGAAATTGTGAATATGAATATTTTTGATATTATACATCCAGAGTTTAAACAAGACTGTTTGCAAAGGTTTTATCGGGTGCTGTCAGGAGAAAAGATCGGGCAAGTAAAAGCTGCATTTGTTACTAAAGACGGTCAAACAATCTTTCTAGAAGGTAATATTAACTGTAAATTTGTCGAAGGTCATCCAGTTGCGACTCGCGGCATTTTTCGCAATATCACCCAGCGACTAGCAACAGAAGAAGCGCTGCGCCATCAGCAAGAAGAAACCGAACGTTTATTGCTGAATATTTTGCCAGCAGCAATCTCCAAACCCTTAAATGAAGTAGCTAACATTGTCGAAGACGTTGCTGATGTTACAGTTTTATTTGCAGATATTGTCGGCTTTACCGAAATTGCTGCTTCTATGAGTGCAATTCAACTGCTAAACTTACTCAACTCGATTTTTTCAACTTTTGATCGTCTCACCGAACAACATAGTTTAGAGAGAATTAAAACTATTGGCGATGCTTATATGGTAGTTGGTGGTTTACCCATACGCCGCCGGGATCATGCTCAAGCGATCGCTCAAATGGCACTCCAGATGCAAGCTGCGATCGCTCTATTTAATACTGAGAATAACCAAAACTTTAGCATCCGTTTCGGCATCCATACTGGTTCCGTAGTGGCGAGAGTAATTGACCTCAACAACTTTACTTATGATCTCTGTAAAGATACGGTAGACATCGCTAGCTGCATGGAATCCCAAGGTATTGTTGGTAAAATTCAGGTTACAGAAGATACTTATAAGCGTTTGTGTGATGAATTTTTATTTGAAAAGCGGGGCAAAATCGAAGTTCAAGGCAAAGGGAAAATAACCACTTATTTGTTAATTGGGCAAAAGAGATGAGGGGCATGAGGTATTGAAAAGAGGCAGAGGGGAAATTCCTCTCCCCTGCTCCCTGCCCCCTGCCCCCTGCCCCCTGCCCCCTACGGAGTATTCGGAATCAAACGCCCACAAGGATAAGTCGCTGTTTGATTTTGGGCACTTTCAGCCACTGCTGTTGGAATTTGATCCGATGATTGGGCTTTGGCTGCTAGATAGTCTTTTTGCAGTTTATCCAAAATGGCTTCTCGCCTGTCGTACACACGCTTCAGTGGACGAGGCTCGCACTTGTTCAAGACGTATGCTGTTACCAATGGTAGAGCGATCGTGCTGTCGGTATAACAAACAATAGTGTTAGGTAACTCTTCCGGGTCAATCTTACCCCAACTGACAGCTTCCGATGGGGTTGCTCCAGACAAACCGCCTGTATCTGGACGCGCATCGGTAAACTGTATAAAGTAATCGTGTCCTCGTTCTTCTAATCCCAATACTTCGTGAAGTTGCGGTTGGGTTTGTAGCAAAAAGTTTTTGGGACTACCGCCACCGAGAATTACAGCCGCACTTTTACCTCCAGATTCACGGGCATTATATGCGATCGCAGCCGTTTCATTTACGTCAATTGATGGATCTATCACCAACTGCGAACCTTCCAAAGCCAAAGCCGCCACGTTCATCCCAATTGAACTATCTCCTGGAGAAGACGTATATATAGGCACGCCATACTCATAAGCTGTAGCAAGCAAACAGGAATGCTGTACACCCAGTTGCTTTTCTACTTCCCGAACATACTTACCAAGCAAATAGTGAAACTCAGCAGTTCCCATCCGCTTCTGAAACGCCTCTCCTTGCAGAATCTTGCGGATGAACGCATCAGTTTCTAGCAGTACATCGTAACCAAAGATAATGTCATAAATGCGAATAGTGCCTTCCTGGCGCAGTTTCACATCATCCAAAAACGGATTACCAGCAAAAAGTTCAAAACCTAAACCGTAGTGCATATCGTGGTAAAGATTTGCACCAGTGCTAATCATCCAGTCAATAAAGCCGTTGCGGATTAAGGGTGCAAGCGCTGAAACACCGAATCCTGCTGGTGTCATCGCACCGGAAAGGCTAACTCCCACCGTGACACCTTCCGTTAGCACGTCACGACTCAGTAGTTGGCAGATTTCCCGCAACCGTGCTGAGTTGTAAGCGGTGAAGTATTGATCAATCAAATCCACCACATTGATATCATTTGATATAGGTGTAGGTGCGATTTTTTGACCCAGCTGTTTAGACATTTTGGCACTCCCGAACAGTAAACACGCCGAATCTAATAGTATCTAGCTTTCAACCAAAGTGACAGCAATTTTACTAGTGCAGCACCGCGTAAATCCACGCACGGTACAAACAACAGGTCATCGCCGGAGGCAGGGGGGAGGATTGGACGGAGCTTGATACCCATGTTCTCCCCTTCATTCCACAGCTCTGGGAAAGGGCTTGCTCCCCCTGCTCCCTGCCCCCTTCCCCTTTCCCCTCCGCTTCTTTGGTCATTCCCCCCTGCCCTCTGCTTCTTTGTTGAGATTCTGAAAAGATTAAATTTAATGGAAGATTTAATAGATCGAGACAGGTGTACGCTACCTACATGGAAATGCGTCAACAGAGGACTCAACCAATGGGATATGTAATTGCTACTGCAAATATGAAAGGTGGCGTTGGTAAAACCACCCTCACTGTCAACTTAGCTACCTGTTTAGCTAAAAATCATGGTAAACGGGTGCTTGTCCTTGATTTAGACAGCCAAATTAGCGCCACACTCAGTTTGATGTCGCCTTTAGATTTTGCCAAGCGTCGTAAACAAAGTAAGACATTTAGGTATCTGATCGATCAAGTTATCAATCCAGAACCAGAAGCAAAATTGACAATTCAAGATATCATTCAATCCCAGGTTTGTAATCTTCCCGGACTGGATTTATTGCCAGGAGATATCGACTTATATGATGAATTTGTTGTGTCAGAAATGCTGCATCAGCAAGCAACTGCTTTGGGCGAACAAGACTTTGAAACAATTTGGAATCGCTTTGAAAGAGTCTTGATAAATAATATTTTAAAACCTGTACGTCAAGAATATGATTTTATCCTCTTGGATTGTGCGCCTGGATATAATTTATTGACTCGTAGTGCTTTAGCTGCCAGTGATTTTTACATACTTCCTGCTAAACCAGAACCCCTATCTGTAGTGGGTATTCAACTACTAGAAAGACGCATTGCTCAATTAAAAGACAGTCACGGACATGAAAGCAAAATAGATATAAAAATGCTAGGAATTGTATTCAGCATGTCTAGCGCTAACCTCCTCACTGGCAGATACTATAAACAAGTGATGCACCGCGTTGTTGAAGATTTCGGTGTAGAAAAAATTTGTAAGGTACAAATACCAGTTGATGTCAACGTTGCTAAGGCTGTTGATAGTTTTATGCCAGCTGTTTTAAATGCTCCCCAATCAGCTGGTTCAAAAGCGTTCTTTCAGTTAACTCAGGAGTTGTTGCAAAAGCTATAGCTCCAGAAGTCGTGATTTCAACGAAGAGGCAGGGAGAAGGGAGCAGGAAGGAGGGGGCACGGGAATGACTTTTGGCTTCCCTGTTCGCGCAGCGTCCCGTAGGCAAAGGGCTGACCCCATAATAACCCTATCAAAGGTCGCACTCTGCCTCCTGCTTTGCTCGATAAAAAGTGGTAATAATTAAGTAATTTTTCTGACAAGTCCAGCGTTTATACTGAAGCTAAGTACAGCAATATTCGGCTATTGAGTGAAAAGGCCAGTAAATCTCGCTAAGAAACAATGCTTACTAAAAATCCTCTACAGGCAGAGAAAAATCAACGCTTGGTAATGCCTTTACCACGGACTTTGAGTTATCTCGAAACCTGGGGCTTTGGCTTAACAGGTCATGTGGGGTGGATTGGTACTGCCCCCATTATTCATGCAGCGTTAGGGCCTAAAGCTATCTTAGTTTGGTTGTTTGGCACGATCATTTCCTTTTTACTCAACTTGCAGGTACAAAGTTTAGGTAGACATTGGCCAGATGTCGCTGGTGGAACACCAAACTATACCACAAGGCTACTAAAGAACTTCCCTAGCTTAGGCCGTTACGTAGCATTAGGATACTTTTTTAGCTGGGCAGCAGCACCAGCACTATATGCAATTATTCTTACAGACCTAATTAAAGTCAATTTTGAAACATTAGGTATTTCTTGTCCAGAAACTTTTTTAAAAGTTCTTTTTACAGTAATTCCTTTTATTTTGGCATTCAGTGGCACTCGTGCTTTAGCACTCCTGCATTTATTTTTTGTATTCCCAGCCATCTTATTACTACTTTTGTTTTGTTTTCAAGGCGTAGTATGGTCAGCCTTCTCAACCACTAGTTTTAAACTTATCCTAACTAGCACAGATAGCCTGAGCTTTGAAGAATGGGCAAAGTGGTTTTTTCTGGCTAGCTATTCAATTTATGCTTGTGAAACCACTTCTTCTTTTGTTGCTGATAGCCGCCACCCATATAAAACTTTGCAGTTCTTAACCGTAGCGGCTTGGCTAATTCCTGCGGTGTTTTTAGGTGCTTCTTGGGTATTAATGTGTTCGGCTCCAAATCCAACAATAGACAATGCGTTCTTAACTCTGGTGACGGCTTCTAAGCCTTTTTGGGGTGAATCTGCCTTTTTTATAGTCACACTTCTTATTACTGTATCCTGCTTTTTAAGTGCTGCTACGGCAGTTTCCAACTCTCCTCGGATATTATATCAACTTGCTTTAGACGATCAGCTTTCTCCTCTATTTGCATTAGTTTCCCCCCAAGGTGTCCTTGGGCCCGCTATCTTAGTTACCTTTCTACTCAGTCTGCTTTGTCTAAATTTGGGAAATGTACCTCAACTTGTCACGGTAGCAGGCACCTGTTATCTTGTGTCGGTTATGGGTCTACATCTAGGATTATGGCTGTGTCGGGGCAAACCGCAGGTGTTATGGCCTTGGTGGTCACTTAGTTTTTTCTGTATAGAAGCAGTAGTTTTAATAGTAGGAGGTTTAGCTTGGAATTGGAGAGATTTTTTAGTGGGCTTATTATTACCCATTATTCTGATGATAGGAGATGTCCCGCTACGTCGCTTAAATTTAGAACCATTACACCTCAAATGGTGGAGACAGAATTACAACGTTAGGTCTAGTAGAAACAATCAGGATTTTGTCGTACTACAGGTAATTGTCCTAATATCATTAATTTGTATTACTGCCACAAGCAGTTGGCTTCTCCGCGATTTATTAGACAAAAATTATCATAACATTCATAATTCTTTGCTAGCTATTCTGTTAGTGACGCTTTCTGTTGCAGGGGTTGCGATCGCTTGCTGGACAACCTTACCACAAATCGTTGCTATTGATAACGCACGCAAACAAGCAAAAAGCCTATTTATTACTACTCTCGATACCGTCCCCGATACTGTTTTAGTCTTAGATGAAAGCGGTAAAATTTGCGAGACAAATGCCGCATCTGAAGAATTATTTCAAACAACTGTTCAGCAGCTAATTGGCAAGAACTTGAATCAACTCTTAATATGCTATCGAGGCAAACCGGAGCAATGGTCTATTAGAAGTGAGCAAACCTTAAAAATAAACCAAGGTCTACGAATTGTTGAATCGACTATTTCACAGCCATTTAATTCCCAGCTACGAGAGTATGTTGTTATTATTCGTGATATTACTAAGCGTAAGTTAGTAGAAAAAGAATTAGTTCAGTATCGTCATCAGCTTGAGCAGATGGTTCTAGAACGCACTGTTGAACTTATTAGAGTGAATCAACAACTTGAGCAAGACATTATCAAGCGTCAACAAGCACAAGAACAATTACTGCACAATAGTCTTCATGACGGGCTAACCGGACTACCTAATCAACGATTATTTTTGGAGCGAGTGCAGCGAGCAATAGAAGGTACTAAAGAGCAAAATAAATATTTATTTGCCGTACTATTCTTAGACTTAGACCGTTTTAAAGTTGTTAATGACAGCCTTGGACATCTACTGGGAAATCAACTTTTAATTGAAATTTCTCATCGGCTAAAATCAGTTCTGCGACTTGGAGATATAGTTGCCCGTTTTGGCGGAGACGAGTTCACAATCTTAATTGAGGAAATTGAGGATATTAGCACTGCCATACAAGTAGCCGAGCGAATTAAAAAAGTGCTAGCTTTACCATTTCAATTAAATGAGCATAGGGTGTTTACTAATGCTAGTATTGGCATCGCTTTAAGTAAAGCAGATTATGAGCAAGCAGCGCAGATTTTACGCGATGCCGATATGGCAATGTACTGCGCCAAATCACTTGGTAAGGCACGCTATGAGGTTTTTGATCCGAAGATGCATGAGAGTGCATCTTTGCTCTTGGAGTTAGAAACTGCTCTGCGAAATGCACTGCTCAAGCAAGAAGAATTTTGCCTTAATTACCAGCCAATTATTTCACTGACAACTGGCAAAATTATTGGATTTGAGGCACTAATACGTTGGCATCATCCAGAACGGGGACTTATTTCTCCTGAAGATTTTATTCCCCTAGCGGAAGAAACTGGAATGATTGTTAGTATCGGGCAATGGGTGCTTTATGAAGCCTGTCATCAGATGCACAAATGGCATAAACAATTTCCTAGCTCATTACCCCTGACAATGAGCGTTAATTTTTCTGGGAAACAAATTACCCAACCTGATGTGTTTAAACAAGTTAAAGATATTTTAGAGCAAACTGGACTGAAGCCATGCAGTTTGAAATTGGAGATTACTGAAACCTTGTTGATGGATAATTTTGAATTAGCTACCACTGTACTTTCCCAGTTAACAACGCTGAATGTCGAATTGCACATGGATGATTTTGGTACTGGCTATTCATCCTTGAATTATCTGCACCGCCTACCAATCAAAACCCTTAAAATTGACCGTTCTTTCGTCAGCAATATAGGTAGTCGAGGAGAAAATTTAGAAATTGTTCGAGCTATTGTGACATTAGCTCATAATTTAAATATGTCTGTAACAGCAGAAGGGATAGAAACTGTAGAGCAATTAGCCCAACTGAAGGCTTTACAATGTGATTATGGACAAGGGTATTTTTTCTTACCAGCTATGGAAGGTGCAGAAGTAGAAATACTACTTGCTACTAACTTGTGTTACAAAAACTTTTTAAAGAGATAAAATCTTGGAATCAAATTCTGTTTAAAGAAACACCTTGTAAAATTGGGCGATTAAATTTACTTGATAGTCTACATTAGTGTAGTGCTGGGTATAGCTGGAAATCCTCGGCGTTATTAAGTAACCCTTCTTCTTGCAAAAGTTCATTAATAAAAATATCGATTTTATCTCGATTAATATTCTGCATGACTATAATGTGTGCCCAATCTTCAAAAACTGCTAACTGCCACTTTTTAATTAACGTTTGAGAAGGTTTTTGAAACACTACGGTATTAGAAAATTTATTTAACATGCATGGATATTCTCTTATTTGAAGTTGTTGGAAAAGATATTGAGCATTCTCAATACAAGTATTTGCTTCTCTAGCTAATCCATCATAACCTCTTGTTTGCACTGCATACCAGAGAATTAGAGGAGTGTGGCCGTTTCTAGATCCTAGAATAGTTGTATCTGTTGAACCAATATATTCAATTGCTGTTTCAACTTTTTCTACCCATTTTTTCTTCGTTAAAACTACACCACAAGGTAACGGAGAACCTATGAATTTAGCGGAAATTGCTATACTATCTATGGGTTTTTGAAAGTTAACTTGCGGTGCCCCATCTAAAAACGGTAATATTAATCCTGAAAGTGCAGCGTCACAATGAATGTAGTAATCTTTAATCTGATTGCGCTCTAAAATTTCTAGAACTTTGTCTAAGTTATCAATTGCACCTTTGACGGTAGTTCCAATATTTAAATTTATGATGGCTGGATAACTACGATTTTCGCTAAGTAGTTGTTCAAAATGGTCATAATCCATCTCTCCATTAATTTGCGAATTAACAACATTATGTTGGATACGGAATAATTTAGCTGCTTTGGGAATTGAGTAATGAGAATCTTGTGATGAGTAAAGAATACCATTCGGGTAGATTTCCCTTCCTAACAACATTCCATATAAATTACCTTCAGTTCCGCCAGCAGTAACATAACCCCAAAACTGATCTTCTGCAATCTTATAGAGGTTAGCAAAAAAAGATAATACTTCTTGCTCAAACTTACGAGAATGAAGACCAAAATCTGGTTCTACGTAAGGATCTCCAGCATTATTTAACAGATATTTAAAAAATTGTGCGATCGCACTATAATCACAACTTAAATTATATGGATACCCTGCATGAAACTGCGATCGCTCTTCTATTTGCACCAAAAAATCTGCCAAGTCTTTAGCAACTTTATTTGACATATCTTTGTGTCTCTTGAATTTTAATTACCTTAATGGATGTTGTAGTCTAAAATCTAGGTATTAATCCATACCTTCATATTTTCTTAATAATCTCCCTATGCGGCTCTTAAATTAAGAACCATCCATAAAAATACTGAGGATACTTCAGTAACAATACCCATTTTTTTTGCTGAAATGTCTATTACACTTAGAACTTACGTACTGAAGAAAATATAGCAATCCGATAGCGAAGCGGTAGCGAGTCAGACGCTCCTGCGTCGCTAACGCTGCGCTATCGAGCGTCTTTGATTTCTGAATCACTCGTAGAAATAAGGGACTGGGGACTGGGGACTGGGGACTGGGGACTGGGGACTGGGGACTGGGGACTGGGGACTGGGAAGAAGGAATAAAGGTGTACTGAGTTTTGTTCAAAAATCAAATATGAGTCCTATAACCATAATGTGTATTACGCTAAATATCTATTTCAGGTGGTGACTGGAACCTGATTTAACGTAAATTCCACGGATGATGTAGTGTCTATCTAATTAGCTGAATTGAAAAGACTATTAAGAGGTTTTACTAGGCAAAAAATTCCCTCTCTGACGGGCGAGAGGGAAAAACTTGAACTGTTGAAGGTATGGAGAGGTTTGTTGAACTAACGTATATTTACTAGAACTTTCCGGCTAAGGCTGCAACGCATCGTTCGCAAATTAAGGGATGTTCTGCTGATTCTCCCACATGAGTAGAGTAGTTCCAACAGCGATCGCACTTTTGCCCATCTGCTTTCACCACACCAATTCCCCAATCTTCCGTCTGCGCTGTATATTCTAATCCTTGCAACCCTTCAGCAGAATCTAATAATTCCACTTGGGAAGTCAGCAATAGATATCGCAGTTCGTCAATCCCGTTACCCTTAACCGGATTAAAGGCTTTGATAGCATCGCCTAACTGTTTGTGAGGGATATGAATCAAAGCTTTGGCTTCCAGGGAAGAACCAATCATTTTTTCTATCCTGGCTTGTTCTAACACCTTGTTAACATCAGTGCGAAGTTGTCGCAGTGCTGACCAAAATTCTGCTAAATCTGGATTACGCCATTTTTCCTCAACCTGCACCCAACCGGCTTCAAATACCGATTTATAAGGTGTTTTGTAGGGGAGATATTGCCAGATATCTTCGGCAGTGTGGGATAGTACTGGTGCGATCGCTCGTGCTAAATTATCTAAAGCTATTTTTAGCACCGTTTGACAACTGCGACGGCGGAAAGCATCCTTTGCACTGATGTACAGCCTATCTTTGGCAACATCTAAATAAAAGTTGGATAAATCCACCACGCAGAAATTCTGCACTGTTTGGAAGAAGCGGAAGAATTGGAAACTCTCAAAGGCAACGGTTACTTCTTCAAATACCTCGGTGATGCGGTGCAGCATATAACGGTCAAGTTCTGGCAATTCCTCGAAGGGAACTGTATCTTTTTCCGGGTCAAAATCATCCAAGCTACCCAACAAAAACCGCGCCGTATTGCGAATTTTGCCTCTAACATCATTCATCTGCTTGATGATGTTTTTGCCAATGCGGACATCGCCGGAGTAGTCTACCGATGATACCCACAATCGCAATACATCTGCACCGTAAGGCGGTTCTACTTTTTGATTTTTCCCGCCTTCAATGATTGTATTTGGGTCAACCACATTTCCTTCTGACTTACTCATCTTTCGCCCTTGTTCGTCCAAAGCGAAGCCGTGAGTTAGCACAGTTTTGTAAGGTGCAATGTCATTCACCGCTACACTGGTGAGCAAACTTGACTGGAACCAGCCGCGATGTTGGTCGGAACCTTCCAAATATATATCAGCAGGGTAGCGTAACTCGGGACGTTGTTGGACGACAGCCGCCCAAGATGAACCAGAATCAAACCATACATCCATTGTGTCTGTACCTCTGCGGTAAGACTTGCCATTTTGACGATAAGATTCGGGTAATAACTCCTCCACTGATAATTCCCACCAAGCATCGGAACCTTTTTCTGCAATAATTCCTTGAACGTGGTTGATAATTTCTTCATTCAGCAATGGTTCTCCCGTGGCTTCATCGTAGAAGACGGGAATGGGTACACCCCAACTCCGTTGACGAGAGATACACCAATCGGAACGTTCCGCGACCATTGGCGTGATCCGATTTTCACCTTGGGCTGGAATCCATTTTACAGTGGCGATCGCATGAAGTGCTTCTTCTCTAAATCCTTCTACAGAAGCAAACCATTGTTCAGTAGCGCGGAAAATCGTCGGCTTCTTCGTCCGCCAATCATAAGGATACTTGTGGGGATATGGTTCTTCTTTCAACAAAGAACCAGCCGCAGCCAATGCATCAATCACCGCCTGATTCCCATCACCCAGCACATTCAACCCAGCAAACTGTCCCGCTTCTTCGGTAAAATT
The DNA here is from genome assembly GCF_020829625.1 of Nostoc sp. XA010. Classification (GTDB taxonomy): domain Bacteria; phylum Cyanobacteriota; class Cyanobacteriia; order Cyanobacteriales; family Nostocaceae; genus Nostoc. The sequence goes on from NZ_JAIVFX010000002.1 coordinate 545,530, forward strand.
GCCATTGTCATCCACTGGTGCAAGGATGGGTAAACCGTAGCGTTGACCAACAATGTAATCTTCTTGACCATGACCGGGTGCAGTATGTACCAACCCAGTACCTGACTCAGTAGTAATGTAATCACCGCCCACAACAATCGGACTTTCCCGGTCAAATAGAGGATGACGGTAAGTAGTATGTTCTAAATCATTCCCCTTAAAGGTGGCTTTTAGAGTTAACTCAAGTCCCAAGGTAGAAGATAAACGTTCTACTAAATCAGCAGCAACGATTAGGTATTTGAAATTACTTTGCGCCTGTCCTGCTGAAGGTGAAACTTCCACCACTGCATAATTCAAATCTGCATTCACCGCTACAGCCAAATTCGCCGGAATCGTCCAAGGTGTAGTTGTCCAAATAGCCACACCCAAATCTGACAGATATTCCGCCAACAGTGGTTTTACAGCTTCCGCCAAACTTGTAACTGCAAAAGCTGCATAGATACTGCGGGAAACGTGACCTTCTGGATATTCCAACTCAGCTTCAGCCAAAGCGGTTTTAGAACTAGGACTCCAGTGGACTGGCTTCAAACCGCGATAGATATAGCCTTTTAAGAACATCTGACCAAATACGCCAATTTGAGCCGCTTCATAAGCCGGCTTCAGAGTTAAATAAGGGTGGTTCCAATCACCCCAAATACCGTAGCGTTGAAAATTTTGGCGCTGGTCGTTTACCGTAGTTAGAGCAAATTCTTCTGCTTTCTGCCGCAGTTGTAAAGATGTTAAGTTTTGCCGTTCTGCTGACTTCATATTCTGCAAAACTTTTAACTCAATTGGTAAACCGTGACAATCCCAACCAGGAACGTAGCGAACTTTACGCCCTTGTAGCAGTTGGTAGCGATTAATAATATCTTTGAGAATTTTATTTAAGGCATGACCAATATGGAGTGAGCCATTAGCGTAGGGAGGCCCATCGTGAAGTATAAATAATTCGCCAGGATTATTTTCGGAAAGGCGATCGTAAATTTTATTTTCTTCCCAAAATTTTTGGATTTCAGGCTCACGCTTGATGGCGTTTGCCCGCATATCAAAATTAGTCTTGGGTAGGTTTACAGTATCTTTGTAACTTCCTGATTCGGTCACAGTCTCATGCCTAGAATTAGGTGTGCAGGTTTTATTAATTATAGAAGATGACATGAAAACCAAAATTTGCTATTTGAACGTGAGTTTGATAAATCTCTCCCTACTTTGAATTTTCCTTTAAGTCTCTCCCTCTCCGACTCGGAGAGGGACGGTTTTACGTAGTAAAATCAGGGAGAGGTTTCTAGGCAATTAGGAGACTAATCAGGAATTTTGCGGAGGTTGAGAGTTAATCAACAGAAAGTAGTATACTTTTGTGGGTTCGCGTAAAGCTATCTAAAAGTTTCGTCTAAAAACCAAAAATTTTGGGGTTGCTCTAATGTTAAGTCCTGTAGTAACAGTCAGTATCTTTCAAAAACAACCCGACCCTCAAGCATTTTCAGCAGGTCAAGTCATCTTTGAAGAAGGACAGCCAGGCCAGCACATGTACGGGATTCTGGAAGGAACAGTAGATATATTAGTCAATGGCAAGGTTGTAGAAACCATTAATACAGGCGAAGTTTTTGGTGTTGGGGTACTTGTAGGAGTAAAAAATAGAACTTACACAGCTATTGCCAAGGTGGACAGCAAACTTGCTTCTGTTGATGAGAAAAGGTTTCTCTTTGCCGTTCAAGAAACACCCATGTTTGCACTACAGGTAATGAAAAGTTACTCAGAACGTCTAAGTCGCTTGCAGCGTATGCTGTGAGGTAGGAGGCAGGGGGCAGGGAGCAGGGGGATGCAATGAGCATGTCTGGTTCTCATTGCAGGACTCTAAGTGAAGGTTCTCGTAGCGATGGGATGTAGTATTACAAGTGAGCCTCCAGCCTTCTGGTTTTTTTGGAGAAAGGTGCAGAAATTACTGGAGGTAGCAATGGTACGTAAACGGTTGATTATTGAGATGGGGATGGGAATAGATCAGCATGGACAAGAACCGACAGTAGCAGCATCTAGGGCAGTACGAAATGCGATCGCTCATAATGCCTTACCTGGTGTTTGGGAAGTTGCTGGTTTGAGTCACCCCAATGAAATGATTATAGAGGTTCAGGTAGCAGTTCCATACCCCGAACAAGTTAGAGAAGAAGAAGTACTCGCTGTACTACCATTTGGTCGGAAAACCCTCACCGTAGAATCTGGCGGGATGATCGTTCAAGGGCGGGCGATTCCTGAACTCAACGATAAAAATGACGAAATGTTGATTGCGATCGCAGCTGTTACAGTTCTTATCGAAGATGGTAGCTGAGGTAATTCTTCTATAAACAAATCATTAAATTGAAAGTTATAGAGTAAATCGCGCGATCGTTGAAAATTAAGTGACATACAGCAGTTTTCCAGTAGGACTCCATTTGTACAGACGCGATTTTTAATCGTTAAGTATATTTGCCGATTACTTTATCAAAAAGCCTCATTGCTTTATAAAAATACCTATTTAATTTATCAAAATACTTAAATTGCTTTCTCAAAATGAGGTTTGACTTACTCAAACCCCAGTTTGCTTTCTCATTTTGGTGTTTTCCGCAAGCAAAAGCAGCTTTGACTTACTCAAACCCCAGTTTGCTTTCTCATTTTGGTGTTTTCCGCAAGCAAAAGCAGCTTTGACTTACTCAAAAGCTGTGTTTGCTTTCTCAAACCCCAGTTTGCTTTCTCATTTCAGTGTTTTCCGCAAGCAAAAGCAGCTTTGACTTACTCAAACCCCAGTTTGCTTTCTCATTGTTAATTGTTGAAGTTTTACCCTAAAATTTTTATCTCTGTTTCCCTTAAACAATTTGCTCAAACTCTTTGTGTGGTTAAGTGATGCTCAAGTTAGTGGCTCTGCGCTAAAGTAAAAATATTGGGATAAAAATCTCTGGCAGTAAGTTCAACTGAATCACTAATCTTTACCACTGCGGCGATAATGTCTCAAGAGCATAACGAATCACTCCAAATTCAGGAGATCACCAAACTAAAACCGAAACACTTTGCTGATTTAGTCAGATCAGCACAATTGGTTTTCGACCCCACAGCCGGAGTTTCGGGAAGACACATAACAGTTAACTGGGAACAATTCGGAATTCCCCGTGATGTGGCAGAAAATCTCAAATCACTTGGTCAGCAGTACCAATATGCATCTCCTCACATCCCTGTTGAAGACATTTGGAGTAAATTAACTCCAGAAACTCGTATTTGGTTCGTTGAAAATAAAGATAGGTTGTGGCAGCTTGAAGAAGCTTTCCCAGCCCTTGACGAAGATTAAACGGCTGAATCATTGAAAGAATATAAATTATTTGTAGGGGCACAACGATCATTGTGCCCCTATCCTCTCTCTATAGGCATTTTTGTTTAAATGCAACACGCGCTAAATTTAGACCTAGTAGGGCAAGGCGGAAGGCAAAAGTCAAAAGTCAAAAGTCAAAATGAATACAGCGTAAGAGTTTTATTGATTTGGAATGGTGGTTTATTTACGCCGCGCTGTACTAGTTGTTTGATGCGATCGCCCTAACTTAAGTACATAAGTTAAATTAATAAAAAAGCCCATTATAGATGAATCAAAGTCTAAGTGTTGCTCCCAACCTGGAAGAACAGACTCATGAAAATCCCGTTGTTACCAAACAACAGCTATTTACGAAACAATTAATTGTCCTTGTCTTGGAAATGCTTCTGGCATTACCTCTGGGTTTAGTTCTGGCAAAATTCCAAATTGGTAGAATTGCCTGGATATTTGGCGGGATTGCTGCTGGTACAGTGGTTCTTCAAGGGTGTCGAATTTTTTATCAATATTCTCCTCAACCTAACCGCGCTGCTAGAAAAGTGGGAATGGCACTTGTAGGCTTAACTGTTGGCGCTTCCAATGCTCACGGGAATCTAGCTAGTGTTGCTTCTAATATTCCCATATTTATTTTTCTTACCTTGTTTCTGCTGCTGAGTGGAACTGGTATTGGTTATATCTACTCGCGCCTTAGCAAAACCAACCTGTTGACAGCAATGTTGGCTACAGTTCCTGGTGGTGTTGGAATTATGGCAGCGATCGCCGCCGATTACAACAAAAATGTTAGTTTGGTTGCCTTAGTGCAGGCAATTCGCGTCACCTCAGTAGTTATTCTAATTCCTTTCATCGCTAAAACATCAACTGGTAATTACTCTCCGCAAACACTCCCAATCAACGCTGCTTGGCTCAATTTCGATCCATCTCAATTAGAATTACTTTTGTTAGTACTGGTAATTACTGGATTAGTAGTTTATCCAGCTATATTATTTAAAATTCCGGCTGGCGATTTCTTTGGTGCATTGTTGATTGGTATTGGGTTTAATCCTTTGCTACATTGGCTACCTTTTGTAGGTGATATTAGCTTTAGTCCGCCGCCAATAATTAACCTATTGGGTCAAATGCTCCTGGGAATTACTATTGGTGAGTATTGGGGAGACAAACCCAACTTTAGAAAGCGGACTATCGGCTATGCTTTGATGTCCGTGGGAATGACCCTAATAGCGGGAGCGATCGCTGCTATACTTGCGATGCAATTAACCTCTTGGGACTGGTTAACCTGTCTATTAGTCACAGCACCAGGAGGATCAGCAGAAATGATCCTAGTTTCTTTAGCATTGAATCATAATGTTGAAATTGTCACAACTGGTCATTTAGTGCGACTAATTGCGATTAATAGTTCTCTACCGCTTTGGCTGTATTTGTTTCACCGTCTAGATGAGCAACTTTCTGAATCAGTTTAATTGATAAAAGCATTAGGCAGAAGCGAGATAAAACTCCCAACTCCTAACTCCTAACTCCTAACTCCTAACTCCCCACTCCCTTTTAAATACTAAGGATGTTTTAGATGGTTGCCCAAATCCAAGAACTTGAAGCGCAGCACTGGGTTAAAACTCGTTCTTCTCTCGACCCTAGCGAATCTACTTTCCTGATTTGGAAAGGTAAAATTTACGCTTTTATCCCCGGTGAGAAAAGACAGCTCCTATTTAAGATGCTGGGATTGAGTGTTAGCAGGTGTATTCCCACAGATGAGGGTAGCTGGGATTTTACTTCCAGGGAATTAACTTACTACCTCAACCCACAAACGGATGAGGTTTTGACCAAATGGGAGAATCCTTGGACAGGCGAGACAGTTCCGGTGATTCACGTTGCTAATAATCCAGTGCAGGGTAAGTTTAAGGGAAATTTCCCCGCACAAGTAGATGGTGACAGCACAACCTTTGTTTTTGATATATTTCCCCATTACCCCAATCCCTTAGCAGACGATCCCAAATTTGCCGAATACAGCCCAAATCCAATTTATCAGGCAGCTGAATTGTTTAAGTTAACTGTGCCAACCGCAGATTTATTCAACCCAGCACTTAAATCAGTTTCTGAACTCAAACTGAGTTGGGATAGAATTGGTCAATGGCTTCCCTGGATGAAAATGGGCGATCGCCCCGGTCAACTGATCTACAGTGCTGTTGGCAGCAAAATCAATGGTTTAACAGAACTGCCTCCAGTGCTGCAAGACGAAATTAATAACCGTATTCCTCTATATAAAAAAGCCCCAAAAGCATTGGTAGATGGAGAAGATATGACTTCCTGGTTATACTTCCAAAAACACTTTCAAGCTTACTTAGCAGGTGAAATCTTCCCGCTTCCCCAAGCAGAAGAATTTTAACCGAATAGGCAGGGGGCAGGGGGCAGGGGGCAGGGGGATAATTAGCGTTTTATGAGCCAAGGGGATGGATTGTTGATTATGGTTACTAGAATGCCTAAAATCCGGTTGTAATTTCCATAAAGTTCTCTACCTGTATCAACATCTAAATAACTGCACTTGACAGCAAATTTCAACCAAGTCTGAGTCTCTGCGGCTTCTGCTTCCGAATCATTTAACTTAGCCACAAAAGCAGCTTCATAGCGACGTTTTCTCCATGCTTCCGCCAGATTTGCACATACAGAACGTGACGATCTACGAATTTGATCGGTCAACGAATATCTCTCTTCTACAGGAAACTTCTTGGATAGTTCAAATATTTTCATGGCTGTATCAAACGCCATTTTGTATACTTCCAAGTCTTCATGACTTTTAATTGGTTCTTTTTCCATTCCTCCTTCCCCCTGCCCCCTGCCCCCTGCCCCTTTTCCTCTTTTTGACAGCTAAGTAGATCGAACCAGGCTAGAGATTGCTTGCACTAATGTCGTTGGCTCTATTGGCTTAGAGATGTGCTTGTGGAAACCTGCTTTTAGTGCCTGTTGTTGATTCATCTCCCCGGCGTAGGCTGTCAGGGCGATCGCTTTTATCTGATCGCCTTGTGCCAACAAGGTTCTAACCTGCTGTATCAACATATAACCGTCTACATCGGGCATCCCAATATCACTCAGCAGCACATCGGGTTTGGACTGGGTGAGAACCAAGAATGCCTCGGAAGCTGAAGACACAGCTGTGACAATTGCCCCATACTGCTCTAGCACAAAAACAGTCAATTCCCGCGTGTCAGTATCATCATCTACTACTAAAACTTTGATACCACTCAAATCTAGAAAGGAATCAAGCAGCTTACTGTCCTGATTTGTTGCTGGCTGAGTGGACATTAGCGGTAGCCGGATTGTAAAGGTTGCTCCTTGCCCAATACCTGGACTTTCTGCCTCAACTGTGCCACCATGCAGTTCGACTAAATGACGCGCGATCGCCAACCCTAATCCCAGTCCACCGAACTTTCTTGTGGTAGTGCCGTCTGCTTGGCGGAAGTAATCAAACACATAGGGAAGAAAATCAGCATGAATACCTTTGCCTGTATCGCTGACGGTAATTTGAGCAACAGAGCCAAGTTGCTCTAAACAGATATTTACCTGTCCCCCTTCAGACGTAAATTTAATCGCGTTTGAGAGCAGATTCCAAATCACTTGTTGCAAACGAGTTGAATCACCCAAAACTTTACCAACGTTGGGTTCAAGCACTGTCTGCACTGAAATTGACTTGGCTTGGGCTGCTAGCCGCACGGTTTCCATCCCTGCTTGAATCGTCGCAGCAAGATCGACTGGAGCAACATTCAGGCTGAGTTTGCCCCGCAGAATGCGGGAAACATCCAAAAGATCCTCAATCAATTCTGATTGCAACTTAGCATTGCGTTGAATAGCTCCTAGAGCGTATGCTATCTTCGCTTCATTCAACTTCTGGCTCTGAAGTAGACTAGACCAACCCAGAATTGGATTGAGAGGCGATCGCAACTCGTGTGACAATACTGCTAAAAACTCATCCTTAACTCGGTTTGCGGCTTCGGCTTCTTCCCGTGATGCTTCTGCTGCCAACCGTGCTTGCTGTTCTGCTTCGTATAATCGGGCATTCTCAACTGCGATCGATGCCATTTGCGCTAGCTGCACCAGGATAGCTTCATCCGCTTCGTTGAAATCACCTTCATATTTGTCTGAAAGCTGAATCAATCCGATGTTACGTCCGTCTCGTGCCACTAGAGGTGCTGCGAGCCAGCCCCGCATCGGAGGGTGGTTCTTTGCCTCCTTACCAAAGCCTCGCCAACGGGGATGACTTTCAAGTTCGGCTTGTGTCATTCGCATTGATCGATTCAGGTGACATACACAGCTGTAAATTCCAGATCCATCTGCCTTTTCATTGTAGTCTCGCCACTGGGCATACTTATCGGATAGGTAAATAGAGCTAATTGACTGTGCCCAATTTTCGTGAAGGCTCATGCTGGTGACGGACTGATGGGCACTAATAATCGATGCTGCCTGCGTGGTAATTACTTGCAGAACTTCTGCAACAGAAAGGGCAGAATTAATTGCCAACGCTGCTGTTGTCAATCCCTGCAATTGTTCGGCATAGTGTCGTTCACGAGCAAGAGAGTGTTCTCGCTCAAGTTCGACTTGTCTGCGATTGGTGATGTCAATTATAAATTTCACACCCTCTTCTTCATTGAGACATTTGGCACAGAACAATCCCCACCACCGTGAGCCGTCCTTGCGAATGTACTCCTTTTCGTAGGGACTAATGCTCCCAGTTGCTTTAAACTCTTCGATTGCTCTGAGGGAATCTGGCATCCACTCCGGTGGTGTCATTTTGTCCCACCCCACCAATCCTTGCTCAATATCCTTACGGCTGTAGCCGCTCATTTGCAAGAAAGCATCGTTGCTTTCGGTAATATTGCCGTTGGTTTTGAAAAAAATGACACCGACCGTTTCGATTGCGAACGCCCGACGCAGACGCTCTTCGGATTCCCGCAAGGCTGCTTCAGCTTGCCTGCGAGCGGTGATATCACGAGATATGCATAACAACCGTTCGACTTGCCCATCGGCTCCTCTAATCGGACTAACTTTGTTATCCCACCACTTCGGTTCGCCTGTTTGAGTTGGGCGATAGCCTTGAAAAGTGCTGATTTTGCCTGCTTTTGCACAATCAATTGCGTTCAGTGCGGCTTGTCTATCGGTTCCTTGCCAAAACTCGACCCATGAACAACCGAGGAACGGTCTGACATCACTGATGTTGAGCGCCGCCTGACCGCCTGGACTCATATACACGATTAGCCCTGACAAATCCAATACTTTGATGCAGTCGTCGCTACTGTCAAGGATCGGCCGATTGAACTCTTGACTTTGGCGCAACGCCGCTTCTGCTTGTTTGTGATCTGTAACGTCAATCAGTAACCCATCCCACACGTATCCTTCTGGCGTTTGCACAGCGCGGGAAGTACCCTGAACCCATTTGAGTTTACCCGATGGTGTCATGATACGCCCATCCCAACGCCAGGGTAAGGAGTTCTTAATAGCGTCAGCAATGGAGGTTTTAAATAACGGCAAATCCTCTGAGTAAATTAGTTCTACAAAGGAATTAGCGTCTCGGAGAATTGTTTCTGGCTCCAATTCCAACAGTTCACGGGAGCCAGAATTCACGAAGGTAAAGCGATGGGGGCTATCTGTGCAGGGCAAATAGCGAAAGACCATACCTGGCACGTTGGCAACTAGCGCCTCGAACTGCGTTTGACTATGATGGAGTGCTGCACGAGTCCCTTGCTCGTGGCGTACAGCTTCAAGAGTTGCCTGATGCGCTTGATGGATACTTTGTAGAGCAGAGGCAGTAAAACCTGCCAAACTCGTCATCAGCCGATGATCCTCAGCATCAAACTGTCGCGCCTCATGGTGCGACACAATCCAAAGAGTGCCTAATGGTTGATTGTTTACACTTAGCGGAATTACCAATCCCTCAACAATGGGAAACTGCGGATGGTGCAGATAGTTGAAATAACGTTCAGGATGGGCATACAGTTGCGGCTGCCTAGATTGAAGTGTGGTGCCACAGGGACTAAAATTACTTGGGGTGGTGGTTTGTTCTAAAAATTTTAATGCGCCTGCGATCGCTACCCAGCGAAATCTGGATTCACCATTAGAATTTGTTTCCAGTAAACTGACTCCAGCAGTATCGGCTCGACATAAATCGACAGCAATCTCAACCAGGGTTTTGAGCATGGATTGCGGATCGTCCATGAGTTGTTGACCGAGGATGTGGAGCGCTCGGTTTTCAGACGCTAAATCTGGCTGTCTCGCTGGACGACCAGCCAGAGCCTCTGTAATCAAGACATCCGCTTCCGTGACTGCTGAAGTATTGTTTGAGGATAAACACATCATTATTAATTAATAATATATAGGCAAATCGCTGTGTTTAACTGAAATCAAAAGGCTCAAAAAGTAGTTATTAGACTTATAACAAGCTCAATAATGCATCCAGCTAAAAGCAAATAAATTTAATATTTAATTAATATCTCATTTAAGCTGGCGGCTCTATCTTTTGAAATTCTTTAATTGCTTCGATATGGGCTTGATTTACCTTTATATGCTCCTCTACTGCTTCTGAAAACACATCTGCTGAAGGATCTTCTGTTAGTCTGTGCGCCAAATATTGAAATTTCTGCGCGTGCTCGTGCATGGTTTCTCCATAGGCTTCCATACGTTCTTTTTCTTCCGGCTCGATTTGGTCATCTGTTTGTAAACTCTTACCCAACTCTTGTATCTCTTTGCTATGCTCAATTGATTTTTGAGCATGTTTTTGTGCTGTCTCTATAGTCTGCTTTGAAACTTCATGCATAATCTTAATCCCGACTATCGCCTTAAAAAAACTATCAAATAGGAGCTATCTCGCTTATCTGTAACAGTTCGTTAAAAAGTTACTAGTATAAAAATTTCATGTTCTAATAACATTTTATATACTATTCAAAACCTCGCAAACTAGCTAAAGGTGGATGAGATTGGCGTTTAAACTAATCCTTCAGACTGCCGCGTAGGCGTAGCCACAATATGGTTCGGATAAGCTTTTGAGGCAGGGGAGGAAAGAGAGTTATTATTAAGCAATTTCTCTTCCCCTGCTTCTCTTCTCCCCCTGCTCAAGAACAGCTTGCCTCAACAGATGACTTTGTTAACCGAACCGTATTGCGCGTAGCCAGCCGTAGGCATCGCTATTAAAGTTTCAAAAACGGGAGGTAGTATTTCTGTTCTCAAACCACAATGAGAGCTTATGAATCAGATTCTGGCAAATTTGTCTAGCCTAAAGAAGGTTAATGTTGAGTAGCTTTTAAGCAAAATTTATTGGAATTTCGCCTCCTGACCAGAACAGTCAAATAAATGTAGCCCTAACCGTTGGGAAAGTTCTTCACACACCTTTACCCCGCGCACACTGTTACCACGCATATCCAACAGAGGCGAAAAAACTCCAATGCCCATCTTATTGGGCACAACGGCGATAATCCCACCACAAATTCCGCTTTTCGCCGGAATCCCAATTTTATAAGCCCACTCACCTGCAAAGTTGTACATTCCGCAGGTATACATAACACTCAAAATATCTTTGATGTAATGCTTATCTACCGCCTGTTCTGTGGTAATCGGGTTAATCCCTTTGTTAGCAAGGGTAGCCGCCATCACTGCTAAGTCTTGGCAATTCACCATCACCGCACACTGCTGGAAATAAAGATCCAGCGACTCTTCTATATTCCGGTCAATCATGCCAAAGTTGAGCATCAGATGCGCCATTGCCCGGTTGCGATGCCCTGTACTGCGTTCTGAGGTAAAAACAGAAATGTCAACGAACACATCGCGGCCAATATATCGCCGAAACATATCCAGCATTCGGTTGAGGCGTTCAGTTGGGCCAGAACCTTTAATTAAGCTGGTGGTTGCGATCGCACCTGCATTTACCATTGGATTATAAGGTCGCTTCGATTGCTCATCCAAAACAATCGCGTTGAATGCATCACCCGTTGGTTCTACGCCAACTCTAGTCAATATGTAATCCAGTCCATGATCTTCTAAAGCAAGTCCATAAGCAAATACTTTGGAAATTGACTGAATGGTAAAGAGGTGATCGTAATCGCCAACTTTGTAAACCTGACCATCTACTGTCACAATGCAAATGCTGAACAAATCCGGGTTTGCCTTTGCCAGTTCGGGAATAAATTTCGTTACTGCACCCTCCCCCAGTAACTTGTACTGAGAATGCAACTCATTGAGAAAAGCTTTTAATGGCGATGGATTTATTTCTAAATCTCCTTGATGTGCTTGGTTTGTCATCAGGCTGATAGGATTTCCCAAAATACCTACTATATATAGTAGGGGTGCAGCTGTACATCCTTACAACCACAAAGATTTTTGAACAGATAGCTTGCTCTAAAAAATCATATTTAAGCAAGTACTTAGGTCATAAAAAGACTAATGTGCTTTATAATACGCCACAAAATGGAGCTACAAGCGATCGCAAAGATTTACTAATTTTTTTATCATTCATCCTGAAAAATATTAGGTTGAGTATATTCCTTTTTTTTATACTCAGTAATACTGTAATGTCAAGTTATATATATCACTATTTTTAGTCTAGTCATGGAAAATAAAAGTCATGATTAATTTAAGTGGAAAAAACTTTGAAAAAAGATATTAAACCCAAATTAATTTACATAATTATTTAAGATGTAACTCATATCATGACTTATTCGTAGAGAAATCTAAAGATTTCATGAAATAAGTCATTTTAAGTATTTATGCCGATGCCATTCAATTAAAGTTATATTATCTTCTAGTTGTAAATAGCCAAAATCGATGTAATATAAAATACATGGGTAGCAACGAGCCTTTAGAGCCGATGGGAATAGGGTATCGTCGCTTTAGGGTGCAATAAGCGTAAAGCTTTTTTAATAATTTTTGGACTTGCCAAAAAAAGCGTTACATAGCCAAAGTCCTCAATTGAGAAAGGTTTCGCCCTGAAAATTGGAATTTAAATTGAGAAAGCTGCCAAGAATTACGCTAAAACCCTGATCCCCAAGCCAAAAGGTTCGTGCTAGTCTGTTGCAGTTATAAACAACAAAGTGAAAACGGAACGAATTCGAGTTTTTCAGGAGGGAAGTCACTTTCACAAAGTGAAGAATCCCGCGAATCATGAAACTTAAATTCTACAGTCGCTTTAAAAAACGGACGCATGAATCAAAGACATTTGTGGATTATTGTTACCCTGTCTATGGCTGTTTTGGGCATACCTTCGGTTGGTTGCACTCAAACCACCAAGGGAAATGCGCTAGCTTCCCAGAAATCACCCGCCCCTGATGTGGTGAAGGTGGGAGAGTACCAATCCAGAGCAGGGAAACAAACCTTGGATGCTGTGATTACACAAATTCATCCTCACAACGTTGGAGGACGTAAGGCGGCAACCCTTTTTATCCGAAATATACCTGTCCTCACCTTTTTGAGTTCTGTATCAAATACGAATCTTGAAACTAAAAAAGTTGGTGCAATTGGAAACCCTGAGGGCGTACAACAGTACGCCCTTATTGCTAGCAATTCATCAAATGGACTGGATAGTGGGAGCTTAACAGATGTAAGTAACCAGGTTAGCTCCGCCGACAATGACCCGGTTCAGATAGCTGGTGTAATAGCAGCAAAGATCAACCAGTTGAATCGGGAAAATGTGGACGGGAGTAAGATTACCGTAAGTTGGAAAGCAGGGGAAAAATCGACTGACAATCAAGCGCAAAACAAAAGCGCCCCAGTCCAACCAAATGGCGATCGCTATGTAATCAAAATTAATGGCGAAGAATTAGTCGAAATCAACGAAGGTACCCGACTAGCAGATAGTACTAACAATCTGGCGCAAGATGCATTGCAAGCAACCAATCGCCTACGGAGGCTACTAGGCAATGCATCTCCCTTAAAAGAGATTGCTAATTTACCTGTGCGTTCGCCAGTAGCAATGCCAAAGCAGCCTCAACAGATTGCCGTCGGAATAGTGCGAACCACCTTGAGAGGTATAGCTTCTTTTTACGGCTATGACTTTTCTGGTAATCGTACTGCTAGCGGCCAGAGATTCAACCCAGAAGCAATGACTGCCGCCCATCGCAGCTTACCATTTGGTACACAAGTCCGTGTAACCAACACCCGTAACGGTCGTTCTGTAGTGCTGCGAATTAATGACCGAGGCCCATTCATTCGGGGTCGAGTCATTGACGTGTCTACTGGTGCAGCTCGAATTTTGGGAATGATGGGCAGTGGCGTAGCACCAGTACATATTGAAGTTTTGGGGAAATAATCAAGTAGGGAGTGGGGAATAGAGGAGCAAGGGGAGCAGGGGAAGCAGAGGAAGCAGGGGGAGAAATCAATTCAAAATTCAAGAACTTCTGCTTCCTCTTTCCCACTCCCCACTCCCCACTCACCATTCCCCACTTCCCATAACAATTCCCCTAGTTCAATCATCTCTTCCCTCTCTTTCAGATATAAACTAACGGGGGAGGGATCGATAACTAGGGGTATTTTTGTGCGCCTGCTGACAACAGTCGCAGCTTTACGCTGCTATTTAACTAAACGCTGCTCAGAAAACAAGCTAATTGCGGTTACTGAGGATCTAAGACTAGATGAGATGACTGGCTGGTATCAGACGGCAGTCGGTCTGGTGCCAACGATGGGAAATTTGCATCAAGGTCATTTAAGCTTGATTCAACGGGCGCGGCAAGAAAATTCTACGGTGATTGTAAGTATTTTCGTCAATCCCCTGCAATTTGCTCCCAATGAGGATTATCAACGCTATCCCCGCACTTTAGAGCAAGACCAACAATTTTGCGAACAAGCTGGGGTAGATGCAATTTTTGCGCCGACTCCGGAAGAAATGGCAGTTCCCCAGAAGAGTATACAAGAATCAAAGGTTACACAAGTTATCCCCCCATCTGCTATGATAACAGGCTTGTGTGGTCGTTCTCGGCAAGGTCACTTTCAGGGTGTCGCTACGATTGTGACCAAACTTTTCAACTTGGTACAGCCTGACCGTGCCTACTTTGGTCAAAAGGATGGTCAGCAACTGGCAATTATTAAACGCTTAGTAGCTGACTTAAATTTGCCAGTAGAAATTGTTGCTTGTCCAACAGTGCGGGAAGCTTCGGGTCTTGCCTTCAGTTCTCGTAATCAATATTTGACTGCAACGGCAAAAGAGCAAGCGGCGGCATTATATCGCGGCTTGCGACGCGCTGAAGCTGGTTTCTTTGCAGGCGATCGCAATAGTAACAAGTTGATAGCACTAGTACAGCAAGAAGTGGCTATAGTCAGCACGATTTTAGTGGAATATATAGAATTGGTTGAACCGACTACGTTAATGTCTTTAGAAAAAGTTCAGGAGGAAGGAATGTTGGCGATCGCAGCTCGTCTTGGGTCTACACGTTTGATTGACAATATTATATTGCGCGATCGTCAACCTATTATCGCCATTGATGGCCCAGCCGGAGCTGGAAAATCCACAGTGGCGCGTCAAGTAGCGGCAAATCTAAATCTAGTATATTTAGATACAGGAGCTATGTACCGGGCTGTAACTTGGTTAGTTCTGCAAAAGGGTATCGCCATTGATGATGAGTGTGCGATCGCCCAATTAACTAGCCAGTGTAAAATTGAACTTACCCCTAACCAGGATTTACAATCGTCGGTGCGGGTTTGGATTGACGGTATCGATGTTACCCAGGAAATTCGCACGATTGAGGTAACATCTAAAGTATCTGCGATCGCTGCACAAAGCGCTGTCCGTCAAGCACTGGTTAAACAGCAGCAGAATTGGGGAAAGAAAGGTGGTTTAGTAGCGGAAGGTCGGGATATCGGTACTCATGTATTCCCCGATGCCGAAGTGAAAATCTTCTTAACCGCTTCTGTGAGTGAACGCGCCCGTCGTCGCCAGGAAGACTTTAACAAACAAGGTCAACCCAAAATGAGTTTAGAGCAACTCGAACGGGACATTGCTGAACGCGATTGGAAAGATAGTACACGCAAAGTTTCCCCTTTGCAAAAAGCAGCCGATGCGGTTGAAGTTCAAACCGATGGTCTGAATATTTCTGAAGTCACAGCACAAATTGTGAACTACTACCAGCAGCGTTTATCTCAGTAGTAATCATCACTATTTGTGGTTAGTTTTTCAGTTTAAAAGGGTGGTGGGTGAGTCATTATCCACTTACCATCCTCAAAACTGTACCTACCAGAAACAGCCCAGATGCAAAATAAATAATTTTAAAATTTTAGTTCGGTATTGCAGATATTAGTTTTTTTAAGTACTAAATCATCACGCTTTCGACTGATTTTTCACATCGCAATTAATCTTGCCACAGATAGAAGCCTGAAAGCTTTAATTGCTAAATGCTAAGTAAAAGGCAGTTTTTGTTGATTGGAGTTTACCTCTTCGGGTAGCTTCTTGTAAAGAAGACCGCACCGCCTCCAAAAGTTAAAAGCTTCTCAGGAATCTGATTTCACTCGTTGGTATTTTACGTTTAATTATTCCTACCTACTTAATTACTTATTGGTTTAGGACTTACGCATCAGGTACGAAATGTAGGGGTAATTCATGAATTGCCCCTACAGTAAATCAATGCTTTCACTGCTTTTTTGCGTAAGTCTTGTGGTCTTTAGCTAGGGAATATTAGCCATTTTTATTTATAATGATTATTTCCTAGTGATTTTACTTATTAGACGAGTACTTTGTTTTTATCTTCACTTTGGTAGTAAAATGACGATGTTAAGTTTTATGTTTCATCATTAAAGACATAAAACCTTAAAAATAAAAGCTGTTAATTTCCTAAGCTTCTGTAATAGCTTAAAACTGGAAACCGGTAAAGAGAGGATTTGACACGATGGCATTTGTACAAGACCCACTACCCTTCGAGATTAATGCTCTAGAGCCACATGGCATGAAAGCTGAAACTTTTGAGTATCACTATGGCAAGCATCACAAAGCTTATGTAGACAACCTCAACAAGCTCACTGAAGGTACAGAACTTGCTAATAAGTCTCTGGAAGAGGTGATTAAAACTTCCTTCAACGACTCCTCTAAAGCGGGAATCTTCAACAACGCTGCCCAAGTTTGGAACCACACCTTCTTTTGGAATTCCTTGAAACCAGCAGGTGGCGGCGCACCCACTGGTGATCTCGCAGCCAAAATCGATAAAGATTTTGGTAGCTTTGACAAATTTAAGGAAGAGTTCTCGAACGCAGCCGCAACTCAATTCGGCAGTGGCTGGTCTTGGCTCATTGATGATGGTGGTACGCTGAAGGTGATCAAAACACCAAACGCAGAAAACCCTCTAGCTCATGGCAAGAAAGCACTCCTAACCTTGGATGTTTGGGAACACGCCTACTACATTGACTATAGAAACGCCCGTCCGGCGTTCATCAAGAATTTCCTAGATAACTTGGTCAACTGGGACTTTGCTGCTGAAAACTTGGCCAAAGCTTAATTAGCTGTCAGTTTTGAACTGGTTCCACCAAGAAAAGGGAGAAATTAAAAAGAATTTCTCCCTTTTCTGTTATTAAATGGCGGGACGGACAGTAGCTTGGGGACTTCCAATTAAAAAATATTCCATCCCTGCGGGACGCTACGCGTAGCTTGCTTCCCCAAAGGGTACGCTTTGGCGAGCAGGGGAACGAGGGGAGGAAGAATCTAACGATCATAGTCGCTCGCAAAATTGAATAATTTAATTTCTGGAAGTTCCTTGAATAAAAGTAGTGCCGTGAAAATCAAAATATAAAACATTATGGATAGCACAGAACTAGCACAATACATAGAAGCAACTAATAGCATCACTAAACCTTGGCTATTGGTACAACTGCGCCTTAAAAAATTGCAAGAGCGTCGAGCCACCCTTACAGACGATGTTTACAACAAAGAATTAAAGGACATTTACCAAGACATGATGAATTTGGGGGAATGGTGGCGTGGTATTGAAGATGATGTATTTTAAAGTTAGGAGTTATGAATTTTCCTAACTTTTAACTCCTAACTCTTCACTTTTAACTTTTAACGCAACCTGATGGCTCAAGCTCTCGATCAAGTCGATTACGATACTCTCGATGCCGCAAAACGACGCTTCATCGATGCCGCAAAACGCACCCTTGGCTTTGCAAGCGCCTATGGCATCGTGCCCGCATCGGGTCTTGGAGCAAGTGCTAACGCTTTCAGCTTCAATCTCGCTCCGTTTCTAGAGGCGGGGGCTAGAGAACTTTCGATGACACTTGTCCCCGAAGGGCTGGGTACAGCAGACGATACTCGACCTGACGACCTTTCCGAAGAAGAACTTCGACGATTTTGGTGGAATATTGGTATCAAGATCATCTCGTGTCTTACGAACGATGCCGCAACATCAGGTATGCAGACTATACTTCTCGGTTTATATCTGCCGTCAAGTACGCCTGAAACGATCTTCACCCCCGCTTTCCTTGATGGGTTTCTGGATGGAGTGGTTGAGGGATGCAAACGAGTGGGGTGTGTCTACCTCTCAGGAGAAACTCCTCAACTAAAAACGAAGATGATTCCAGGTCGGCTCGACATCGCAGGCTCGGTTTTTGGGGTTATGCCGACTGGTGTCGCTCCCATTGATAGCTCGCGTCTAGATGCCGGAAATACCATTGTTCTGGTCGAGAGTTCGGGGCCCCATGAGAACGGCTTTACCCCACTGCGAAAGCTCGCCGAGTCACTCCCTGATGGCTACAGAACAAAACTTCCAAGTGGGCAGGAGTTCTGGGAAGCGATGAATGCTGCTTCGTATCTTTACACGCCCCTTGTGCAGGCGGTGCTTGGCGAGGGGATTCGTCCCACCGCTATGGAGAACATCACTGGACATGGATGGCAAAAGCTGATGCGCTCAGTGAAGCCGCTCCGGTATGTTATCGACACAATGCTCCCAGTGCCGGAGATATTTAAGTTTGTCGAGGGTCATCTTGAAGGCGGGGCTGAGACGATGCTTTCTGTTTTCAATTACGGTGCAGGATTTGCATTCTATACAGAGTCGGAGCAGGATGCAGAGAGGATCGTCATCCTTGCAAGAGAACATAAGCTTACGGCTGTGATTGCTGGAAGGGTTGAAGCATCTTTTAGCCGCGAGGTGGTAATAGAACCGCTTGGAGTCACCTTGAAGGGAGATTCTTTTGGAATTGCGCGAGGAGTATAGTGATTCAGGAGCGTAGGCATAGCCCGTCGTAGACATCGCTAGTTTTCTTGAAGCTATTGTAGGCTGACTGATGCGATGCCTGCGCTGAAATCATTACTAGTTATCTATACTAGTGTAATTACTGGGAATTTTATATTTATTTACACGTAATCTTTAATTGAATTGCAGGCTTATCAAAGATAATTACTCTCTTAAGTCTTTAAAAGTAAGTCATTTAGCATAAATGCTATAAACGTATTTATATAAATTTCCATGCAATATTTTTTACTACTTATCTTTAAAGTAGTACAAATTACCCATGACTACTGAGATTAAGATTTGCTAACGTAGTCTTAACATATTGAAAAATTTGCTGAGAAAGCTGAGAAAGTAGCAGCCAAAACTAATTTAGAGTGCTGAGTCTTTCTCATCTCTAGATGTGCCGTTTTAGTGTGTTAAAAAGATATATTTTTGTTCAGAGGGGGTTATGGTTGTAAATTTGGCCCGAACTACTGCTTCCACAGAACTTTTGAAGCAAGTATTCCAAAACATTGATGCACAAAGTTGCCCAAAGTTATTCAACTTTCACATGCACACTGTCTACTCGGATGGTAGGTTGCAGCCGAGTGCATTGATGGAGCAGGCGATCGCGATTGGACTAAAAGGTTTAGCCATCACCGATCATCATGGTATTATTGGCTATCAAGCGGCACTTGCTTGGTTAGAAGACTGGAAGTGGAATAATCCTGGTGCAAGCACTCCTTACCTGTGGAGTGGTGTGGAAATTAATGCCAACCTTTTGGATATAGAAGTTCACATTTTGGCTTACGCTTTTACACCAGAACACCCTAGCATGAAGCCTTATCTCCAAAGAAGGACGACTACAGGGCAAGAATATCAGGCAAGTAACGTGATTGCTGCTATTCATGAAGCTGGGGGATTGGCAGTTTTGGCTCATCCGGCTCGTTATAAGCGATCGCTTTTTGACTTAATTCCAGCCGCGTCCCAAAAAGGCATTGATGGTGTGGAAACTTTTTACGCCTACAATAACCCTAACCCCTGGAAACCCAGCGTAGTAGAATCAGAACAAGTACAAAAGTTGGCTGATGAATACTTTCTTTTCAATACTTGTGGTACTGATACCCACGGTTTGAGCCTGCTACAACGCTTGTAAAGATGAATCAATTTTTTTGAACTCTCCTGGTTAAATCTGCCAGGAGGTTATTCTATTTTGGATTTTCAATAATCAAGCCTGATATCAACCCATATTCGGCAGGTTGGTTTGAAAATCATGATGCTAACTAAGCAAAGAAACTGCTCACTGCAATATTTCCCAACGCGGGTAAAGTACCCGTTAATCCTGTTAAATTGACTAACAAATCACTATTAGACTGAAAACCAGCAGTGCTATCGTTGATCGCTCCACTTGTTATTTTGAGTTAAGGGGAGCCAGTGTGTTGGAAAACTATATTAGAGTTAACTTCAAGAGCTTGAGAAGCTATCTTGATTGTCTCTTTAGTAGCTTTTTCCTTACGTTCACTGTAGCGGTCTGTGAGATAATCAACTTTGTCACGCAATAGCAAGGTAAATTTGTAAAGTTCTTCCATGACATCGACAACGCGATCGCGGTAGGGCGAATCTTTCATAGTCCCGTCTTCATTAAACTCCTCGTATGCTTTAGCCACTGAAGATTGATTGGGGATAGTGAACATCCGCATCCAGCGCCCAAGAATTCTTAATGTGTTGACGGCGTTGAAAGACTGAGATCCACCACTCACTTGCATGACAGCTAAAGTTCTCCCTTGAGTCGGGCGAACGGCTCCGATAGTGAGGGGAATCCAATCGATCTGGTTTTTCATAATGCCAGAAATCTGACCGTGCAGTTCTGGGCTAGACCAGACCTGCCCCTCTGACCACAAGCTTAATTGGCGCAACTCCTGTACCTTTGGGTGGGTGTCAGGTACGCTGCCGTAAATCGGCAGTTCACAGGGATTGAAAAACTTTACCTCTGCGCCAAATTCATCAATGATGCGTGCTGCTTCCTCTGCCAAGAGGCGGCTATAGGAACGCTCACGCAGAGAACCATACAAAAACAAAATTCTGGGGGGATGCTCAAATGTCGTCATGGTAATTGCTTATTTTCCTCCAACTCTCGCAAAAAAGTGTTTTGGGCTTCTCGCAACTCAACATCAGGATTTGCGTGTTGGATTTTCTGTATTGCGTCCTTATAAGAGGAGCCAGTGTAAATTAGATAAGAAGCCAGTATCGTTCCCGTTCTTCGCCTCCCACTGGTGCAATGAACTGCAACAGCGTTGCCAATGCCTTTTTGAGTGTCAATGAACTTTTGTAATTCCTGAAGCTGCTCTAGGCTGGGTGCAGTGCCACCTTTGATTGGCAACCACAGATGAGGAATATTTGCTTTTTGATACAAATCTAGGTTAGAGGGGTCATCCATAACGGAGGCGATCGCACCTACACCAGTAGCCTGTAACTCTGTCAATTCCTCTGCCATTGGCTTCCGAACACCTGCCAGTTTCCCTGGAATCACCCACCACAGGTTCTCTGAAATTGGTTGAATTGTTTCTTGCTCCATTGGTTCGAGCCTTAGTTTAATTCCAGTACTACAATTTGACGTTGCAATCTTTATCGAGCAGGTGTGATTTCTTTATTTACAGACTCAATCAATTGAGTCACCCGTTCTTTAATCTCATCGCGGACTCTAGGAAAAATTTCCGGTTGTTCTGCTGGATCGTCTAATTGCCAGTCTTCAAATACTTCTTGCATAACCCACTCTGGCGGTAAATTCACGCCACAGCCACACAAAGAAATCACTACATCAAAGTCTTTCGCTTGGAAATCACTCACGGGTTTGGAGTGTTGATCGGTAATATCGATACCAATTTCTTTCATGGTTGCAATCGCTTCTGGTCTGACCTGACTTGCTTCTAACCCAGAACTAATCACTTCAATTTTTCCTTTACCAAGGGTTTTAGCAAAGCCTTCCGCCATTTGAGAACGAGCAGAATTCTTTTTGCAGACAAACATCACTCGTTTCATAATTCGATTCCCCCAATAATGTCGTTAAATTTATAAGCTGCGAGATTCAGGTGTTACGAAATATTCGTAATTAGTAATCATGTTTTTGCCGTACTGTGCTAATTAGTAAAGGCAGTTCTATTTAGGAAGATCAGCTATTACTTTGATTACACAATCTTTAGTGTCAAAAATTGTGATTATTTTAAGACACCAAAACAGCGTGGATCTTGCAATGTCGCTTTTTCCGGTTCCCGTGGAAACCAAGCTGCTGTGCGTTTACAAAGCTCAACCAGCATCAACATTACAGGCACTTCAATTAAAACCCCTACCACTGTAGCCAGTGCTGCACCTGAATTTAACCCAAATAGCATCACAGCAGTGGCAATAGCAACTTCAAAATGATTGCTTGCTCCAATTAATGCTGCGGGTGCGGCATCTTCGTAGGTTAAGTTTAACTTCAATGCTGCTACATAACTAATCAAGAAAATAAAATTAGTTTGGATAAACAGTGGTACGGCAATTAACAAGATATGCAAGGGATTTTTAACAATTAATTCGCCCTTGAATGCAAATAGTAGTACCAAAGTTAGCAATAGAGCAGTAATTGAAACTGGAGTCAGATACTTTAAAAACCGTCTTTCAAACCACTCTGTACCTTTGTATTTAAAAATCCAGTAACGGCTGTACATTCCCGCCACTAGGGGAAACCCAACATAAATTACTACTGACAAAACAATAGTTTGCCAAGGTACGGTTAAATCATTCGCCGCTAATAACCATCTACCCAATGGTGCGTATAAGAACAGCATCGCCAGAGAATTTACTGCCACCATTATTAAGGTATGTCCCTGGTTGCCGTAGGAAAGATATCCCCACAACAGTACCATTGCTGTACAAGGAGCAATTCCTAGTAAGATGGTACCAGCAATATAAGAATTTGCCAGTGCTACTTCACTACCACCAATGATCTCAGTTCCGGTAATCAAAGGACGAAATAACCATCCTAAGAAGAATTGAGCAAATATTACCATCGTGAATGGTTTAATCAACCAGTTCACTACCAAGGTGAGAATAACTGGTTTTGGGGCGCGGATAGCATTTGCTGCTTGTGTGAAGTCAATTTTCACCATGATTGGATACATCATGAAAAACAAACATACTGCGATGGGAATAGACACTTGATACACACTCATTGCATCAAGAGCTACCGCTATCCCTGGAAACAATCTACCTAGTGCAATTCCAACAAAGATACACAAAAATACCCAAACGGTGAGATATTTTTCAAAAAAACTTAGATTGCTTCCTGCTTGTATCCGGGCTGTACTACCTTGTGAATTCTGACTCATTGGAATAAACCTAAAAATAAAAGAAATCGCTAAAATTTGCCTTCTTTCCGTAACAACTCCCCAATTGTTAGGTTCATCTCTGCTTTGCCTTCAAATACTGTTCCCACTTTGCCTTGATACAAGTGAACGTAATTGAGCTGTTGGCTTTCATTTGGTAAAGGTATATAGCCCACAGCATTTGCTATTGTTGGTGCTTTATCAATGTAAAATTCGACAAATTTGTTTACTAATCCCTTGTTTTGGTTATCCCGAAAATTAACATAGATAAACAAAGGTCGAGCAAGGGGCTGATACTGAACTTTCTCTACAGTTTGACGTGATGGCAGTACTGCACCTTTACCGTTGTTAATTGCCAGGGCTTTTAACTTATCTTGGTGTTTTTAGTAATAGGCGTAGCCAAAGTAACCCAAAGCATTTGGAAGCAATGGGAAACTCCATATACGCCACACCATTTTGTTTGCAAGTTTCCATCTCTGCCTTCAAAATCGGTCGGGAAGCGTTGCTAATATCGGTTTCTCCGGCACAGAATTTTTCAAATCCGCCAGTAGTACTAGAAATGTTAACTGCAACCTGCACCCGATTCTTTGGGTCAGCTTGATAGTCTTTAGCTATTGCCTGTGTAATGGGATAGACCGTGCTGGAACCATCAATTTTTGTTGTTGCAACCTTACCAGAATCTCTTACCTCAGTTACAGAAGGTGACTCCTGAGTTTGAGTAGATGTGTTGGATGCTGCTGTACAACTGTTTGTCAAAGCGAACATTCTGAGTGCAAGAGCCAATTTCTTTGCTGTTGTGTTCATTGACCCCACCCCTGTGAGTTATATCAAGAGTATATCTCTATCATTTCAAAAAAAATTGATTTGTCAATCCGTAGATAACTATAAGTAAACAAAACATTACAAAAAAAATTGATGAATTTTTAAGTCTCGCAGGGGGGACGAATCGGTAATATTGGGCTAAAGCGGCGGAATTCTGCTAGATACTGTTCTAGGACAACAAATTGCGGCAGATTGAGGCTGTAGTAAATCCAGCGCCCTTCTTGACGAGCGCGAACTAAACCAGCTTCTTTCAGGGTTTTGAGGTGAAAAGATAATTTAGATTGAGTGGTTCCCAGGTAGTCGCACAGGTCACACACGCATAGTTCTTGAGAGCGCAGAAGTTCTAATACCTTAATCCGTAGGGGGTCAGACAGGGCATGAAAGCCAGCAGCGATCGTATCAGGAGTGAAGGTGCTATTAAAAGCCATCAACTTTTATTGAAGTGTTCCTTTATGGTAAAGTCTAAATGATGGGTTAACAATCTCTCTGTTCTTCCTCTTATTTTGGCTAAGGTATTGTTGAGGAGATTATATTGAACTAGCAATCTCCCTAGCAGCTTCTCGCAGCCGCTCCACATCGCGCATCGGTGGTGCACCAAAGAGCCGCTTGTACTCTCGGTTGAAGTGCGAGGCATCGTCGTACCCCACTCGGTAGGCAGCACTGCTAGCGTCAAGGTTTTCCCCCAGCATCAGACGGCGAGCCTCCTGAAGCCGCAGTTGCTTCTGGAACTGCAAGGGACTCATTGCCGTGACAGACTTAAAGTGATGGTGAAAGCCCGAAACACTCATTCCCATCTCTCGTGCGATGCTTTCAATCTTGATCGGCTCGTTAAAGTCTTTACGAAGTCGCTCGACGGCTCTGGCGATGTGGTAGGTGTAGCCACCCAGAACTGCAATATGACGGAGCCGATTACCTTGCTCTCCCATCAGGAGTCGGTAAATGATTTCTCGCTTAATCAGTGGTGCGAGAACATGAGCTTCCGCAGGGGAATCTAGAAGCCTGACGAGCCGTACTACAGCATCCAATAGATTTGCATTCAATGGACTTACGTCAATCGCTTTCACATCAGCACGGCTGCGTGATGAGGGATACCCTGCCTCGACCATCACTGAGCCAACGAGGGTGGGATCGAGATCGAGGCGGAGGCTAAGGTAAGGTTGCGCCTTTGACGCTTCCAGAATTTGGCTGATAATTGGCAGTTCGACCGTAGCCAGCAGATAATGCATTGGGTCGTACTGATAGCGATCGCTACCCAAAAGAACTTCTTTGCTGCCCTGAGCGATCGCACAAAATGCAGGGACAGAGACACTATGAACGCATTCCGAAGGCGAAGAGGAGCGGTTGAAGTGCAAACCTTTGAGCGGCTCAATCGTCCCATCATGACGAATAGCCTGTGCAATCCGCTCTTTCAGTTCGTCTCTGTTGGCTTGCGCTCTGTCTGCCTCGCGCTTTGCCTGCGGGTCGTTCATTAAATAGATATCGGACTTTTCACTCGTTTTCGCAGCGTTCATTTCTAAGTTTGCAGGATTGTACAACGATCTTAGACGATCGTTTTATTGCTTGTCCTCCAAAATGCCTAAGATGAAGCTAAAGCAATAAAAAACGATTCCGGCTTCTTGCAAGCGTCTGGATTTTTATTCAAGATAAAACTCAGTTTTGATAGGGCAAGAGACTCGCCTACTGACAACCAAAATGGCATCAAGGCTAACCTTGCTTCTGAAAAAATCCATCCCTATCGATAGAGAAGCGATAATTGCTCAATCTTTACGATTGGGACAGCCACCAAAATGGCATCAAGTGAAGGAATTAAGAAATGGACATCAAAAGAAGTGGCTCACAGCCTTCCGCCAAAGGATCGGCTGAGTATTTTACCGGCACTGTCCGCATTGACCCCGTGTTCGAGGCGCACGATCCAGCACGCACACTTGGTAAGCCCGAGGAGATCGCTGCGGCGGTCCTTTGGCTGTGTTCGGACGCGGCTGCCTTCGTCGTTGGGCACGCTATGGTCATCGACGGCGGCCAAACAGTGCAGTAACGCTCAGAGCAGTTGCCTTGACCACCTTCACCACCAACGGCAATGACTCATATTGCCACTCAGGCTACGATGGCCTGCTCAAGTCCGATGTGAAGTACCGCTTTGTGATTGATATGGCATCCCTGAAATCTGAATAACCGAGCGGAATCTCGAAGGAGTACCAATGCAAAAGCGCAAACTTGACAACAGCAACGACTGCTGGCAGACGAGGTGAGTGTGGATACGCCATGTGGCGGTACGCGGCTCGTGGGTATCGGTTGCTCGACACCCAGCTTACGGCGAAAAAGGTACGGCAGATCGAACGGCAGTTCCTTGTCGGGCCGATCGTTTATGCGATCGCCACCGTAGTCGCGCTGGTCGTGCCCTGGCTGGCGGTGCTGCTCTTCATTCTCCTCAACCTCTTCTATCTCTGGCCTCGCTGGGGTCACGGGAACGCCCCGTCCCACATCAGCGACCCCACGATGAGCAGCGATCGCAGCGAAGGCGACTGACAAAGACCGGATCGATGGACGGCGAAAAATTTCAGTTCCACATTAATAATGAGGAAAAACAATGCAAAAACGCAAACTTGGAAATAGTAACTTAGAAGTCTCGGCTATCGGGCTTGGCTGCATGGGAATGAGCTTTTCTTATGGCCCACCCAAAGACACGCGGGAGATGACCGATCTTCTCCGGGCTGCCGTCGAACGCGGCGTGACATTCTTTGACACTGCCGAGGTCTACGGTCCATTCTTAAACGAAGAGCTTGTGGGCGAAGCCCTCGCTCCCTTCCGTGGGCAAGTAATTATTGCCACCAAATTCGGATTCGACATCAGTCCTAATTCTGATCCCCGTGGGATGAAGGGGTCGCCAGGATTAGATAGTCGGCCGGAGCACATCAAGCAGGCTGTCGAAGGTTCGCTCAAACGACTCAAGGTCGAGACAATCGACCTGCTCTATCAGCACCGGGTTGACCCGAATGTGCCGATCGAAGATGTGGCAGGAGCGGTGAAAGAACTGATTCAGTCAGGTAAGGTGAAGCACTTTGGACTCTCGGAAGCAGGAGTGCAAACGATCCGTCGCGCCCACGCGGTTCAGCCGGTCACTGCTCTTCAGAGCGAATACTCGCTGTGGACGAGGACTCCTGAAAAGGAAGTGATACCGACCCTTGAGGAACTCGGAATCGGCTTTGTCCCTTACAGCCCGTTGGGCAAAGGCTTTCTCACTGGTAAGATGGACGAAAGCACGACCTTCGACAGTTCCGACTTCCGCAGCACCCTGCCTCGCTTTACGCCGGACGCTCTCAAGGCGAATCAGTCCCTGATTAATCTGCTTGGCAGCATTGCAGAACAGAAGCAGGCTACACCTGCTCAGATTGCGATCGCCTGGCTGCTGGCCCAGAAGCCGTGGATTGTTCCAATCCCAGGCACAACAAAGCTCCATCGCTTGGACGAAAACATCGGCGCAGTCTCAGTTGAACTCACACCCGACGATCTGCGTGACATCGATGACGCCGCCTCCAAGATCACGGTGCAAGGCGCTCGGTACCCTGAAAATCTGGAGCAAATGACTGGTCGTTGAGCGGCAAAAAATGTGTTCTCTGGTTCAATTGCCGCATCGTTGTAGCGTCTCTAAGAGTTGCTATGCCGTACCACTTGCCTACGGCACGCTCCGCGAACGTGGAAGCAAGCTACGCGCAGGGTCTCCAAGAATTGGCTTTACGCTGCGCTATCTGCCTCCTGCCTTCTCTTGTAAGTCTAACTTTCACCGAAATAGCCCAATCATTACACCGATTTCGTGGCTTGAGAATGTCACCCAAGAGGCAGTTCTTGGAAGGGAGCTAAAAGCTTGGGGGAGCAAGTCCTTCCAAGAAATGCGTGGAGCAAAGCGCAACACGGGTACGTTCGCGGAGGTCTCCTAGAGTTGCCCCGTCCTTCTTTGTCCGCTTGAACTGGCGCGGAGTACAAGCTCCGTCTCAGTTTTTCCCCCTGCCCCCCGCTCCCTGCCCCCTTGCCTCTTTTGACAGGTTTATAGTCGATTCTTAGTTGGAATCACAATCATCGAGAAATAGGGTACTTTATCTGGATCAACTTCATCTAGAGGTATGATGCGTTGCTGTGATGTTGATGCCCGCTCAATATATCTTGCCCGTGATGCTAGCCCTAATTTATGCAGGATATCTCGTACTTTGGTAAAGTGGCGACCTAGCTTCATAATTGCTGCTGCGTCGGTCATCAACAGATGTGTAGTCAGTTCTTCTGCTGGCAATGGCGCGGGTAAGACTGTGAGGATATCGGTGTAGTAGGTGAAAGGTACACCCAAGGCTACCGGACAAGCCATCAGCGAAGAAACTCCGGGGACAACTTCTGTTTCATACTGGTCACATAACCGCGTGAACAGGTACATGAACGAACCATAGAAAAATGGATCGCCCTCACACAGCACTACGACATCTCGACCGGCTGCTAAATGGTCGGCGATTGGTTCAATTTCTTTATCATAAATGGACTTTGCCTTTTCTGGTTCCAAAGCGCGGGGGAGATGAAATAATACCTCGATTTGATTCCCAGGTAGATATTGCGCGACGATCGCTCTAGCAATACTTTCTTTATCTGTGGCTGATTGATAGGCTACCACAGGAGCCGCACGTAATAACCGCAGTGCTTTCAGAGTCAATAGTTCGGGATCGCCTGGGCCGACACCAATTCCATAAAGACGACCTTTGGTTTCCATATTCATTCTTCCTCCGTTGCCAGGGCGTTAACTGCTGCGGCTGCGATCGCACTTCCACCGCGCCGACCATGTAAGGTTAAAAATGGCACATTTCTACTATCTGTTGCCAGTGCTGCTTTCGATTCGGCTGCACCGACAAACCCCACTGGGAAGCCTAAGATAATTGCAGGTTTCGGCGCTCCTTCATCAAGCATTTCTAATAGCCGGAATAGTGCTGTGGGCGCATTGCCAATTGCAATCACCGATCCTTCGAGGTGCGATCGCCATAATTCTAAAGCTGCTGCCGACCTTGTAGTACCCAGACGCTGGGCAGTTTCTGGCACTTCCGGCTCGTTGAGGGTACAGATAACTTGATTATTTGCAGACAACCGCCGCCTGGTAACGCCATCAGCAACCATCCGGCAATCGCATAGAATTGGCGCTCCTGCTGCCAGTGCTGCCCTTGCAGATTGTACTGCTGTTGGTGAATATCCCAAGTCAGTGACAATATCCGTCATTCCACAGGCATGAATGAGACGTACAGCAACTTTTGCTACATCTGGCGGCAGCACATCTAGGTTCGCTTCTGACCGGATGATTGCAAAAGAATTGCGGTAAATTTCGTTAGCATCTCGGATATAGTCGGGCATTCGATTTGGGATTTTAGATTTTAGATTGACTGATGAAAATCGAAAGGTTCAGATTGCCGACTTCTCTAAAAAGTTGGGAATCTTGTTGTTTACAAATGATTTAGGAATAATATTAAATAACTGGTGTAATTGGGCGATCGCATATCGATTAGCAAATTTCCCAAAAGACTCATCAGAATTTAGGCGTTGAATTTTATATACATATAGCATCCGCTCTATTAATGCCAGTAGTTCGGCAAAAGTTACATTTTGATATAGTTCACGTCCGAATTTCTCCTTGCTGTCACCAACATAAACGTGATAGCCTTCCACAGTTCCATTGTCAGCCTCAATGCTGACACCAAGCAGAGTAATGTCACTCTTGCTATGCTGGGCGCAGGATTTTTCGCAGCCGCTAAAGTGGATATTAACTGGGCAATCCAAAGTAACGCGAGTTTCAAGATACTCTGCTAATGCTAATGCATGACTTTTGGTGTCCGTGGCAGAAGAGGCGCAACCTTTTTTTCCAGAACAGGCAACTAATGCACTCTTGATGTTGCTTGCTGAGGCATCTAATCCTAAGAAAGCAATTTCTCGCTGGACATCAGCAACCCATTGCTGAGGAATATCTGTTAAGAGCAGATTTTGCCAGGGGGTTAATCGAAAAGCGCCGCTACCATATTTGGCTGCTAAATCTGCCAAACCCTGCATTTGGCTACTCTCCAGCCGCCCAAGGGGTAATACGACACCAAGGTAAAATAAGCCTTTCTGACGTTGGGGATGGATGCCAATATGCTGATATTTCCCTTCTTCTTGCAAAAGAGTAGAGAATTCCTCCCCCTTCCCTATTAGGGAAGGGGGTTGGGGGGTTAGGTCTTTTATTGTTTCACTGCATAAAAGAGAAAAAGGTAGACGCTGCTGAACTTCCTGGAGATAATTTTCACAACCCAAAGTATTTAATAATTCTAAGAGACGTAGCCGACGCTTACCTGTAGTATTACTATGAGCTAGATAGACCTCTGTCAAAGCTGCCAAGACGGGCAAACATTTTTCTGGTGGTAACAAAATTCCCATATCACTGGGCGGTTGACCCTTTGCGCCGACACTGAGATGGAGTCGGAAATAAACATTACCGTCAACTAAGACAGCAGCGAATAGGATATCATTCAAGCGATCGCACACCCGAATTATCCCACCACCATCAAAGCAAACACTAAATTTTGCCGACAGTCCCGAAAGCGCCGGATGTGCAGCAATATAATTATCCCAATCTTGGACAAAAGGGCGGGTGTCGATTAATTCTAGCGGATCGATACCAGCAGTTGGGCTGGTCATAATATTACGGATGTGGTCTACAACGGGATTGCGAGAGCCCAATCCTATATCCTGTAGATGTTTCAGAACCTCAGCATTTATCCCCGTGCGAATTTCACGGACTTGTAGATTAGCTCGATTAGTCACATCTACATAGCGGCCACCGTGCTGTTCTGCTATATCTGCGATCGCACGGCACTGCTGACTACTAATAATTCCACCTGGTATTCTAATGCGAGATAATATACCATCGGCGGCGGGTGTAGCATAAAACAAGCCAGGACAAGTGGCAAATTCAGAAATCAAACTTGGAACTCCTTCCCCGTGCAACGCAGGGAGTAGACGGTGAGTGTGTCTTGAGGACATCTTGAGAGTTGGCATTCTGACTTGGGTGATCCCATCACAGCTGCGGCACAGTCCCGGAATTTCACCGGAGTTTCCCAACTCCAAGCTTTAGTAATTTAGCACGAGAACGGAGTCAGAATATTTAATGCTTCATATTTTGAATCAACTTATCCGCGCCTCAAGACGTGAGTTCAACAACTCACTTATGTAGTAACCGGCCAATTAGTTTAATAAAAAACTTCTCCCTGGTTTTACTATGCAAAACCGTCTCTTTCCGAGTTTGAGGGGGACAAATTTGAACGAAAAACATAATTTTGAGCGACTTTCCAATAACGCGAGAACCGCTTGAGGTCAATATAGCCATCATAGTCAAAAAATGGTTCTACTTCTAGCACTTCCACTGCTATAGAACCCTCCATTTGATTGCAGATATCATTAAATCGGGGACTGGGACTGTTAGCTGTGATAACTAAATTTGCATCATGTTCTTGAGCAAAAGCTAAAATTTCTTGTGCCACATCGCCACGACGGATAACAACGGGTAACTCCAGCAAGCATTCGTAGATAAAAGCGATGCGTTTGAGACTTAGTTGCCATTCCTTTATCAAAGCCTCGTCCCAAACCCAGATAGCAGGCGCATCGGGATATTTTTGTAGTACAGGGTTGTATGGACTGAGGCAATCTCCATGTATCCAAACAATTGGTTTAGTCATCTTTTTTGGTCTTTTACCTTACTTTTTACCTTTCTTTCCACGCTGCCAACTTTGGCTATTGGCTTGTTTGCTAAATTCCCCTTTGGGAAAAAGTCGCTGTGGTTGAGTCGATGGGGAGTATTATCTCCCGCACCTCTCAGTTAAATCTGGGCGTGCGACTTTCACCGCACCCAGCTTCCGATGTTCTTAGCTTGCGCCTTTGCTCATGTGTTTGTAATCGTGACAAC
>NZ_JAIVFX010000030.1 GCF_020829625.1 Nostoc sp. XA010
CTGAATGGCAAGGCTTTCACTTGCATCTGACCGAGAGTTCAGCCTTTAATGACAGTAATCTGCTGTCGGGCTGGCTTAGTTATTTACGGACTGACTACCGTGATTCACTAATCAACGAATCGCACTCCAATCCTTCACGACTGCCACTGTGCAGTTGCGTCATGCGGCTTTGCCCAACGGAATCTAAACGAGCATAAACTTTTTGAGCTTTAGCGTTAGCGAAGCTCGCCGAAGGCATCGCTTCTTCATCGACATACTTAATTAAATCATTGGCAGCATCCCAAGCTTCGCTCTCGGTTTCCCGGACAATGATATGTAAACGAATCCCAAAACGTAAAGTTCTACCTTGTTCGGCAGCTAGCTCCCGAACTGCGTTAATCTTCTCAGCTACTTGCTGCGGTGGTTCTCCCCAAGTCAGATATACATCAATTTTGAAAGGAAGTCAGCGTGAACACCAAACAGACAATCTGGTATTGCGCCGAGCCAAATCTTCCCAGTCCCCAGTTCAATGCATAAGCACAAAGTTTTGTAACAATTGTGGCTAGTTTGTGTAAAAGTTGCGATCAATCCATGAGATATATATGAATTTGCAACTTGGTGCGTTCTGATTCGAGGTCTTTTATGACTAATGACTGGAGAAAACAACTAGATGCACAACTTAAAGAATTAGCGATCGCAGCCCAACAATACACTCACCTAACCAAGGAAAAGCGGATAGCTTTAACACGGCTTATTAATGCTATTTGGCAGTCAGATAAGCTTGTTCGTCCTTATAAAGGTCAATTTCAACTAGTTTATGAAGATATCTATGATGAAGCAGTACAAAATTTATTTTTCTATCTTTGTCAAAATAACAATATTAATAAGTATGACCCAGAACGCGGCGAAGTGATAACTTGGGTAAATATGCTATTAACTAAACGTTTTTTCCCAGAGGCTATCCCCAAAGTTATTGGGAAAGAAAATGAAATAAATCTCGAAAGCTCTCACTGGGAAAATATACCTTCATCTCAACCTATGTCTTTATTTGAACAAGTAAGAGAATGTATAGAAACTGACCCAGAATTAATTTTTTGCAAAGAACACATCAAAGGCTATCCAGAGGCAAATTTTCAAGCTATAGCTCAAAGAAGATGTTCTGGCATTTCCTGGAAAGAGATTTCGGCAGAATGGGGTATTGGAATCACATCTCTCCATAGTTTTTACCAACGTTGTCTGAAAAAATTTGCTGACAAATTCCAAGAATATTTATATATTTGATTTTTCATCTCATTAGCTAGGCAAAAAATATGAACAACATTATAAATTTATTAACATTCTCAGCCCCGATACCTGTGGATGGAAGGCACCGAGCAGAAGAGTTACGCAGACAACAAGCCACGCAAGCAAAAGGTGAACAAGTTTATCTCAATACTTTGTCTGTATCTTTCGTAAATTATTATCTACGTTGCATGGGATTTGAGACAGACTTGAATAAAAGTGATAGTTGGAATGTCATACAACAGACACTTATGGATATTGCTGATTTGTCGCTAAAAAACTTGGGCTTATTAGAATGTCGCCCAGTGTTGTCAGATGCACAATTTGTTTATGTGCCACCAGAAGTACAGTCAAATCGAATTGGCTATGTAGCTGTGCAGATAAGCAAATCATTTAGAGAGGCGAAGTTGCTGGGATTTATCAAACAGGTAGAAACTGATTTATTACCCATTAACCAATTGCAACCTTTAGACAATCTATTGGAGTATTTAGAAGAACTTTCTCAAGTTAAGCTTGCTGAAGTAGCTGATAATTCGCTGAACTTAAATCAGAATTTAGTTCAATTAAAGCAATGGCTGGAGAATATTTTTGAAGCTGGTTGGCAAGAAATTGAAACCCTTCTTGATAATCAAAGAGCTAATCCAGATTGGAGTCTAAGAGGTGCTAATGATTCTTTTGTTAGTAGGGGTAAGCTGATTGATTTAGGAACAACAGGAATAATTCAATCTGTAATTCTAGTCGTTGGCTTCATTCAAGAGAAGGAGCAGGAAATAGACATTATCGTAGAAGTACATCCTACATGGGGAGAAAATTATCTGCCACCCAATCTCCAACTGATGGTGCTTGACTTTGAAGGAGTAGAGGAAGAATCTATTATGGAAGCACAAACTAGAAGCGGTAATAAAAAGATTCAATTGCAGTTTAGTGGCGATGTGGGAGAACGTTTTAGTATTAAATTGGTCTTGGGGAATATTAGCGTTATAGAAAGTTTTCTCATCTGAAGCGAAAAACAATAGGGGTGCTGCAAATGGGAAAGTTAGTTGTTCTGAAGCTAGATGGCGATTTGGAGTTAGGGGTGCGGGTGACGCTGGAGATTGGAGAAGATGGTAAGCGTCCCAGTATAGAAACGTCTGGTCATTTACCTCCCAATCTAGAAATAGCTAAAGTAATTGATGAGTGGCGGTCAACGTATTGTAGTCTAGGAAGTGGTCGCCTCAAAGCCAAAAAAATTATTTACGATGGTTCTATTACCCAACGGCGTGATGACTGTCAAAACAAAGTTTGTGAGTTGCGATCGCACTTAAATCACTGGCTAGAGTCAGAGTCATTTTGGCGGATTCGGGAAAAATGGCTGAAATACTTAACGCCCAACGAGGAAGTGCGAGTGCTGATTCGCACTGCTTCTATCCAGCTAGAGAAACTTCCTTGGCATCTATGGGATTTGCTCGATCGAGACTACACCAAAGCCGAAGTAGCTTTGAGCGTTCCAGAGTTAGAACAAGTAACTGGATTGCAGACATCTACCTACAGACACAAAATCAACATATTGGCGGTTTTGGGCGATAAAACTGGTATTGATGTGGATAAAGACTGCGAATTACTAAAAAAATTACCCAATGCTACCACAACCTTTTTGACACAGCCGCAACGCGATCAGATTAACGATCAACTGTGGAACCAACCTTGGAACATTTTATTTTTCGCTGGTCATAGTAAAAGCGAGGGTGAGACTGGTCGTATCTATATTAATGACAAAGATAGTTTAACAATTGCAGACCTGAAATATGCCCTGAGAAATGCCGTCACTAATGGGTTACAGTTGGCGATTTTCAACTCTTGTGATGGATTGGGATTAGCGCGAGAACTACAGGATTTACATATTCCCCAAATTATTGTCATGCGGGAACCTGTGCCCGATCTTGTGGCGCAAGCATTTTTAAAGCATTTTCTGGCAGCTTTTTCTTCAGGCGCATCTATATATATTGCAGTTCGCACTGCTAGAGAAAAACTGCAAGGATTAGAGGACAAATTTCCAGGGGCAACTTGGTTACCGATAATTTGTGAAAATCCTGCTGCCATACCGATGACTTGGCCAAAGCCCCGAATTAAATCTAACAGTGCCCTACTGATAAGGGGATTGCTAATGAGTGTGATGCTCACCATCAGCGTGCTGGGAGTTAGGCAAGTGGGAGGATTGCAAACATGGGAGTTACAAGCTTACGATCAATTGATGCGATCGCGTCCCCAAGAAAAGCAAGATCCGCGCCTGTTGATAGTCACTGTTACCGAAGAAGATTTTCAGTTACCAGAGCAAAAGGAAAGAAGAGGGTCGCTTTCTGACCTAGCACTAACCCAACTTTTGGAAAAACTTGCACACTTCCAACCCAAAGCCATTGGCTTGGATATTTATCATGATCAGCCATCACAACGCAACCAAGCTTCTTTAGCGACTAGGTTGAAAATAGATGACAGACTTTTTGCAATTTGCAAAGTTCAAGAACTCACAAAAGACCGTCTGGGAATTTCACCTCCTTTAGGGGTTCCGCTAGAACGCCAAGGATTTAGTGATATTATCCCAGACTCAGATCGCGTTCTGCGTCGTCATTTATTGGCAATGCAACCAGCAGATGTAACCTCCCCTTGTACGGCACGCTACGCCCTTAATGCTCAATTGGCATTCCACTACTTGGAGGCAAAAGGCATCTCTGCCCAATACACTGATGGAGATTTGCAGTTAGGCAACGTTATTTTTAAGCGGTTGCAGCCTCAGATGGGTGGCTATCAACAAGCGGATACAGGCGGCTACCAAATATTGCTCAATTACCGATCTTTCCAAAATTCTCCTGGAGAAATTGCTCCTAGAGTCACACTCACAGATGTTCTTAGGGGCAAAGTCAACGCTGAACAAGTCAAAGACCGAATTGTTCTCATTGGTACTACTGCCCAAAGCTTTCGTGATTATAGTCCTACCCCCTACATGACTGAGCAGGGTTTTTCCGAAGAAATACCAGGGGTGATTCTGCAAGCACAAATGGTAAGTCAGCTGGTGAGTGCGGTGATGGATGGGCGACCTTTGATATCTGTTTTGCCCGTTTGGGGGGAAGTTTTGTGGGTTTGGAGTTGGTCAGTGGTTGGAGGTGCAATCAGTATAGCCGGATCAGTGGCGATCGCACCAAGCGATCGCTCAAGACTATATTTAGTACTAGCAGGAGGAGGTGTACTTGGAGTCTTATATGTTTTTTGCTTAATTCTCTTTTACCAAGGGATTTGGGTTCCCCTAGTTCCGTCAGCTTTGGTTTTAGTGGCTACTGGCGGCACAGTGGCAATTTATCTATTTTTACAACAAAGCAGCGACAAGTGACTTTTACTACTTGAGGCATAAATAAAAATGAAGTTATCTGTACAAAAGATTCAAATTTTTCTCGCCGTTAGTTTAACATTCTTTAGCTCTATAGGTGTGCAAGCACAGCCTGCAAATTCCAATGGACAATTAAACCAATCATTGATTTTCGCAGCACCGCCCCCACCAAAAGACATTGGGGAACCAGGTAAGCGAGGAGAAGCAGGTAGTCGTGGCTGTGGTCAGGATATAAATAAGCCCCTGACTTCTTCTCAAAAGCGGCTTACAGCTTTAGTACCTGTTTATTCAAACTCAGAATTGGTGTTTGGAACCACGATCGCAGAGCGTCCTAATTTCTTGTTTTATGTTCCTTATACATCCGACTTTGCAGTTGGAGAGTTTGTGCTAGAAGATCAAGCAGAAGAGCAGACTATTTATAAAACTTCTTTGTCAGAGACACCTGGAGTAGTTAGCTTTCGTTTGCCCTCAAAAGCAGCACCTCTGGAGATAGGTAAGCGGTATCGTTGGTATTTCAACATTTACTGTAATAAAGATAAGGATAAGCAAATTATTGCTGATATTGAAGGATATATAAAACGGGAGCAACTGAACCCTACTTTGAAAACTCAATTGGAAAAAGCAACACCAAGCCAGCAAGTAAATCTTTATGCAGCTAATGGTATTTGGTATGAAGCGCTGAGTGCTGCTACTGAATTGCGTCGCACCAATTCGCAGGATACTTCTTGGACAGCGCTGTTGAAAGCTGTGGGTTTGAATGATTTTGCAACTGAACCAAAAGTAGAGTGCTGCAATCTTGAGAATTAGGGCGTTGCATAAATGTGGGATAGATTTTATAGAGTTTCCTTTGCACGGCAGTTATCCCACAACTATGCAACGCCAGAATTAGCAGTGTAGAGCGATCGCTTTTGGAGAAAAGTCAGCGATGCTCTTCACTGACTCAATGGTTAAGTTGATTAACTTGCAACCGCAACTGACTTTTTACGGTTAGAACGCTTGCGCTCTGATTTTTTCTTCAGTCCAACTGCTTGAGCTTGATCGCTGTCTGACCCATATTGCCCGCGCACAACTTCTTTCATAGCTAATACAGCATTATGAAATTCCCATTCTGCTAATCGCGCAGCATCAGCAGCAGCACGGTATAAAGTTAGTTTCTCGATTTCGGCTTGTTGAAAACTCAACATAGTTTGATAAGCTTGCTGTAAGTTTGCAGCAGAGGCATCAGCACGGGTTGTATTGTATGTGCTGATGGTTTGAAAACCGTGCAATGAAGTAATATCTTGACTAATTGATTGAGGAGGCAAACGGCGTGTTGTATCTTGGGTAGGCATATATGTATACCGTAATAAAGTATACATTTAATATGCCCATTACAACTCTAAAGCTAACAGGAGCTTTTTACAGCTATTTTCGGGTAAATGTACCACATCTTTTTTATCTCACGCAAAGGCACTCCAGACGCACAGAGAAATCAAGAGTGTGGTCTAAAGACATGAAAACTGCTGTAAATTATGTAAGCCCATGCAATAACATTGTTAGGCGATGCGATCGCATTGTAAATCGATGCAATGGCATTATCAGGCGATGTGATCGAATTGTCAGTTGATGCGATCGCATTGTAAGTCAATACAATAGCATTGTCAGTTGATGCGATCGCATTGTCAGCCAATACAATCGAATTGTCAGGCGATGCGATCAAATTGTCAGTTGATACAATGGCATTGTAAGGTGATGCGATCGCATTGCGTTCTATTGAAGTCTCTAATATTAACTTGCTTTGCAAGATGCAGGCTTTAACCAAGCACTATGGGGCGTAGTGGTGGGAAGATTTGCTGTCAGAACGACTTCCCCTTTTTGGTTTAGCGCCAAACCAGTAGCTTCTATGATGGGTTCTGGTGCGGGGGTAGTTATTTTGCTGGGAAGAAAGGGGCGATCGGGGTTATTACCATTTGGATTAAGAGTAATCAAATCTACCTTCACCGCATCAGTGTTAAGAGTTTCACCTGGATTAGGTGGCAAGCCGCCGCGTCCAGTGATTGTAAAATTGCTTTTAGCTAAATTTCCACCAGCTTGACAAGTCTGTGCTACTTCAGTGTCAGCTGCTATTGTTGGCAGGTTGACTAAGCCACTGTTCGGGTCAATATCCGGCGTGTTAAGTTCTACAGTACCGTTTACACCAAACTCAGAACTAGCGGTGATATCCGAAAGAGAAGTTGGGTTAGAGCGGGGTTGAATGCCATAGATACCAATGGCTCGAATATCTACTCTTCCACCACTGCCTCTGTAAGCATTAGCAGTGATGTCGCTATTTTCGCTTGGGACAGCAACAATGAAGCCCGACGGAGCATTAATAGTGATGTTGCCACCATTACCACCAGCTTTTTCTGTGCCTGCGGTGGTGGAAATTTGAGCGCCACGACGCAGAAGCAGTAAATCAGTTTGTAAGTTGATGTCGCCACCGTTACCCGATGCAGATTCGGCGTTGAGTGTGCCACTGTTGTCTAAGGTAACTCTAGGTGAGGTGACGATAATATCTCCAGCAGTACCTGTCGGACTTTGGGAGTTAACGAACAAGCCACTGTTAAAGTTAGAAGTGCTACCAGAAATGGTAAAAAAATCAGCAGCATTGACTTTGATTGTGCCTGCATTCCCTTGTCCAAAGGTTTCGGCAGAAAGTTGAGCGCCATCTCGTAACGAGAAGGAACCAGAATTGATAGTAATGTTACCCCCATTGCCAACTGTCCCCGTTTCCACCCGGCTGGAAATCACACTAACCAAATCATTTTTCTCTCCAGCAATATCAATAGCGCCAGTGACTTTAATATTGACATTCCCTGCATCCCCTTGTCCTGCTGGCTGGGTATTATATGCTTCACGAGTAATGGTTGCGAGTTGAGCGCCATCAATTAATGACAGTGTTGCAGCATTGATGTCGATATTGCCTCCTTTACCTACACCCCCTGCTTCCACCGTGCTGAGGATGGCAGCATTATCTGCAAGGAAAACAGCATCTCGTGCTCGCACTGTCACATTCCCCGCATTCCCTTGTCCCAAGGTATCGGCAGTCAGTTGAGCGCCATCACTTAGAGAGAAAGAACCAGAATCGATAGTAATATTACCCCCATTGCCAACTGTCCCCGTTTCTACCCTGCTGAGAATCGCACTAAAAATACCGTTTTTCTCTCCAGCAATATCAACAATGCCAGTAACATCAACATTGACATTCCCCGCATCCCCTCGTCCTGCTGGCTGGGTAGCAGATGCACCACTAGTAGCGGTTTGCAGTTGAGCGCCATCAATTAGTGATAGGGTTGCAGCATTGATGTCGATATTACCTCCCTTACCTACACCCCCTGATGACACCGTGCTGAAGATGTAACTATCTGCAAGAGAAACACCATCAAGTGCTCGCACTGTCACATTCCCTGCATTCCCTTGTCCAAGGGTTGAGGCTAGAAGTGTAGCGTCGTCTCGTAACGAGAATGAACCAGAATCGATAGTAATATTACCCCCATTGCCAACTGTTCCCCTATTCACCTGACTGAAAATCCCACTCTTCAAACCGTTTTTCTCTCCAGCAATATTAACTTTCCCACTAACATTAACATTGACATTCCCCGCATTTCCAAGTCCCGAAGTTGAGGCTTCAAGTTGAGCGCCATCACTTAGAGAGAAAGAACCAGAATCGATAGTAATGTTACCTCCATTGCCGACTGTTTCAGTTTCTACATTGCTC
The DNA here is from genome assembly GCF_020829625.1 of Nostoc sp. XA010. GTDB lineage: Bacteria > Cyanobacteriota > Cyanobacteriia > Cyanobacteriales > Nostocaceae > Nostoc. Next base: position 8,355 of record NZ_JAIVFX010000030.1, read on the forward strand.
AAAATCGCACTAACAAAACCATTTTTCTCCCCAGAAATCTCAACAGCACCAGTAACATTAACATTGACATTCCCCGCATCCCCTCGTCCTGCTGGCTGGGTATCAGATGCAGCACTAGTAGCGGTTTGCAGTTGAGCGCCATCAATTAGTGATAATGTTGCAGCATTGATATCGATATTGCCTCCTTTACCTACACCCCCTGCTTCCACTTTACTGAGGATGCCAGCATTATCTGCAAGAGAAACAGCATCTTTTACTCGCACTGTCACATTCCCTGCATTCCCAAGTCCTGAAGTTGAGGCAGAAAGTTGAGCACCATCTTTTAACGAGAAGGAACTAGAATCTATAGTAATGTTACCCCCATTGCCAACTGTCCCCGTTTCCACAAAGCTGCCAATTCCACTGATAAAACCGTTTTTTTCCCCAGCAATATTAACTGACCCAGTAACATTAACATTGACATTCCCCGCATCGCCCCTTCCTGCTGGCTGGGTAGTAGATGCTTCACGAGTAACAGTTAGCAGTTGAGCGCCATCAATTAGTGATAGTGTTGCAGCATTGATGTTGATATTACCTCCCTTACCGATACCTCCTGCTTCTACCGTACTGAGGATGTCAGCATGTGCTAGAGAAACAGCATCTTTTACTCGCACTGTCACATTTCCTGCATTTCCTTGTCCCGAAGTTGAGGCAGCAAGTTGAGCGCGATCGCGTAACGAGAATGAACCAGAATCGATAGTAATATTACCCCCATTGCCAACTGTCCCAGTTTCCACTCTGCTGAAAATCCCGCTGGCAAAACTGTTTTTCTCTCCAGCAATATCAATAGCACCAGTAACATTAACATTGACATTCCCCGCATCCCCCCGTCCTGCTGGCTGGGTATCAGATGCTTCACTAGTATTGGTTAGCACTTGAGCGCCATCAATTAGTGATAATGTTGCAGCATTGATGTCGATATTGCCACCCTTACCTACACCCCCTGATTCCACCGTGCTGAAGATGGAAGAATTATCTGCAAGGGAAACAACATCAAGTGCACTCACTGTCACATTCCCTGCATTCCCTTGTCCCAATGTTGAGGCAGCAACTTGAGCGCGATCACGTAAAGAGAAAGAACCAGAATTAATAGTAATGTTACCCCCATTGCCAATTGTCCCAGTTTCTACATTGCTCAAAATCGCACTAACAAAACCATTTTTCTCCCCAGAAATCTTAACAGCACCAGTAACATTAACATTGACATTCCCCGCATCCCCCCGTCCTGCTGGCTGGGTAGCAGATGCTTTACGAGTAGCAGTTTGCAGTTGAGCGCTATCAATTAGTGATAGTGTTGCAGCATTGATGTCGATATTGCCACCTTTACCCACGCCTCCGGCTTCGACCGTGCTGAGGATGTTAGCATCTGCAAGAGAAACAGCATCTCGTGCCCGTACCGTCACATTCCCTGCATTCCCTCGTCCAGAAGTTAAGGCTTCAAGTTGAGCGCGATCGCGTAAAGAGAAAGAACCGGAATCGATAGTAATGTTACCCGCATTGCCAACTGTCCCCGTTTCCACATTGCTCAAAATCGCACTAACAAAACCATTTTTCTCCCCAGCAATATCAACAATACCTGTAACATTAATATTGACATTCCCTGCATCCCCCTGTCCTGCTGGCTGGGTAGCAGATGCACCACCAGTAACAGTTTGCAGTTGAGCGCTATCGATTAGTGATAGTGTTGCAGCATTGATGTCGATATTGCCTCCTTTACCTACACCTCCTGCTTCCACCATGCTGAAGATGTAACCATCTGCAAGAGAAACAGCATCTTGTGCCCGCACTGTCACATTCCCCGCATTCCCTTGTCCACGGGTTGAGGCTTCAAGTTGAGCGCGATCGCGTAATGAGAAGGAACCAGAATCGATAGTAATGTTACCCCCATTGCCAATTGTCCCCGTTTGCACCGTACTGAAAATTGCACTAACAGAACCATTTTTTTCCCCAGAAATCTCAACAGCACCAGTAACATTAACATTGACATTCCCTGCATCCCCCCGTCCTGCTGGCTGGGTATCAGATGCTTCACGAGTAAGGGTTAACAGTTGAGCGCCATCAGTAAGTGACAGCGTTGCAGCATTGATATCAATATTACCTCCCTTACCGACACCCCCTGCTGACACCGTGCTGAGGATATCACCGCTTGCAAGGTCAACAGCATTTCGTGCCTGCACTGCCACAGCCCCCGCATTCCCTTGTCCATAAGTTGAAGCAGTAAGTAGAGCGTCATCTTGTAACGAGAAAGAATCAGAATCGATAGTAATGTTACCCCCATTACCTTTTGACCCCAAACCCACAAGATTGACAACTCCGCTCCCAGCAACTTTAATTTCCCCGGTAGCATTCAGCGTAATATCTTCTGCAACAGTTTCAGGTGTCCCCAAACCTCGCCCAATACCACCGCTTAAAATACTTCCTCCTAAAATCTCTAGATTCCTGGCGTTGACTGCAATATTACCGCCACCAGTGCCTTCTACATATATCGCAGCTTGATTGGTAAGGGATACCGAAGCTCGCGCAACATTATTAGGAAATCTCAAGCTGAGATTATCGCCATCTACACCCAGCGCTACAGTACCAGGTTCGCCCAACCCTCCTAACTCAACTCGTCCACCATTAGCATTTAATCGTCCCCCATCCATGCTGACATTACCACCTACCAGCAGCAAACTTTTACCATCTGGTACTCGTAAACCAAAAGCATCAAAGCCTGCTGGATCTTTTCCTGCAAATGCAACTGAGCTATTTTGAATTCCAGCATTTTGATTAATCTGATTAAACAGCAATGCTGAGGGATTAATAGTCAATAACGGTGAAGGAATATTTTTATCAGTAGCGCTAAAAAATCCTCGATTTCCAAATTGCAGTGCATTCGCTGTAGTTCCAACAAAAGAACCACCAATATTTAACGAAGCATTCTGTCCAAAAATAATGCCATTCGGATTTATTAGAAACAGGTTAGCTGTGCCATTAGCACGAATTATCCCATCAATAGTAGAAGCTGACCCACCCGTTACCCGACTGATAATATTCTGAATATCCGCAGCATTATTAAACAAAGCAGCGCCGTTAGTCAGGACAGAAAATTCCCGAAAGCTGTGGAACAAATTGCCACCTGCTTGGGTTCCTCCTTCAATGATGCTGTTGTTCCCTTCTAATTTGATACTAGAGTTATTAGGCAAAGTGCCATCCGGGATAATGTCGGCAAAAGCGCAATTTGTACTCCAAATGCTTGAACCACATATTGCAATTCCTAAAAACCAGCCCCAACCAATACTTATTTTGGACATTGTACCCCTCTTAGCAAACAGCAGTTGCTAAACTTTTGGTTATGTCACACCACTAATGTGTGTTTACGGTGGTTGCAGTCACCTCTAGATAATTCTCAGTTGCGATCGCGTTAGTTTTACGCAAAACTTGCTAATTTCTTTACATAAATTTATACAATGCCATTGTCAGCCGATACAATCGAATTGTTAGTCAAAACAATGGCATTGTCAGTCGATACAATCGCATTGTTAGCCGATGCAATGGCATTGTCAGCCGATACAATCGCATTGTTAGCCGATGTAATGGCATTGTAGGTTGATGCGATCGCATTGTCAGTCGATATCAATGAAACGCTTACGTTGTCTACCTGTTTGACTTTTGACTTTTGACTTTTGACTTCCGCCCTGCTGTACTAGCGTGAATCCCACCACTTGAAGTGGTGATGGCTCAAAGCCAATTACCTAAAAGAACATAGGGGGCCCAAAACCTGGGACGTTTGTATTTGGGATTTTGCAAAAGAGCTAGCTGGGCGCGACGGAGTACTTCAGCTTTAGTCAGGTTTTTGTTAGCTAACTCTTGGTAAAATTGACTCATCAACACAGCAGTAGACTCATCATCCAAGTTCCACAAAGAAGCGATCGTACTGCGTGCCCCTGCCTGAAAAGCGACACCAGCAATTCCTAGTGCAGCTTGTTCATCCCCGGCAGCTGTTTGACAAGCACTAAGAATGAGCAATTCAATCGCTTCGGGTCTATTTTGCTCTAGCGTTCGCACTAACTCATTTAACTTTTTGACATAAATACGCTCATTCCAAGCGACAATAAATGTCTCCTCAGCCTTGGAGCTAAACTGACCATGAGTTGCAAGATGAACGATAGGGAAAGATAAAGAATTAATCCGGTTTTGCAAAGTTTTGCTGGTAAATTCTTGATTCAGAAGGATGCTGCTAGGGACTTGAGAGCGGATTTGTTCTAATTCAAGTTTGACGTTGGGTAGTGCAGAAAATCCCGAACTTGCTTCACTCAATCCTGCGGCTATTGCCTTGAATTCTTTCTCTGATGTTTTGGGTTCAATCAGTTGCAGACTGGGGGTGAGTGCAATGTTAAACTTCTCAACTAAATACTGTTTGCCATCGTAGAGAGCTGCCATCGGAATATTTCGCAACCAACCATCCAGCACAAACACCAAAGTAGGAGTGTTACTTTCAGCTAAGGCAGCTTCAGCAGGCTGAATCAGCCATTTGTAAACCTTCTGGGATAAAGATTGAACCTGTCGCAGCGTGTGTGGTTTGGGTAAATTTTCCTGTAGTTGCGCTAAAGTACTTTCCACTTCTTTTTCAACTACAGCGGTACTGTAGTGCAACCAACGCTGTTGAGGCAGCTGGAGGATGACTTCTAATCGGTCTGGCAAAATAAATGGATAAATAATTGCTGCTTTTGGATCTTTTTTTGGATTAAGGATTTGAGCATTCAAACAGTTGTTGCGAAAGAAGTTTTCTAGTTCTGCTATTTGGAGTAACTCGATTGTATTGCTGGCTTTTTCGAGATTTTCTGAGCTAACTTGATTACCCGGAGATTGCAAAAGTAAATCAACCAACTCCCGATAAACTGGTTCAACTACTTCTCGAAAGGAAAATTTCACCGCAGAATTGACAGCAACTAAATCACTACGGAGGGCTTGGAGATTATTAACTGCTTCTGTGTAAGCTGCTACTGCTCCTTTTGTATCTCCCTTAGTTTTAAGCAAACGTCCTAGTTGCCATTGCCATTGATAACCAATGTCTTTAGCATCGATATCTTGAGCGATGAGCAAGGCTTGTTGGGTGAGGTTTTGGGCATCAGACCACTGTTGAGTTTGTTCGTACACTTGCCCTAAAACACCAAGAGCATAGGATTGTGTGCGTTTATCTTGCAAACTTTTTGCTTGCTCAATAGCAGTTGCCAGTAATTGGGCAATGTCCAACCATGAGGGAGTGTCTGCGGCGGTTTTTTTTCGGAATTGCATTAGACTTTGGGCAAAGTTAATGCGGGCAGAAATTGCTGTCCGACTAAGGGGTAAGTCTTTAAGCTGAGTTTTAATTTGAGAGGACAATGTTTGGAAAGCTGACATTTGATCAGTTTTCATTTGATCAGTTTTCAACAGTAGTCTGAGTTGATTGGCTTGAGCTTGGATGCGTGTAGTGGGTGAGGTTGCAGTTTTGATAGTTTGTTGATAAAATTTTATCGCTGTTTGCGTGTCTTGCTGGACACGGGCTGTATTACCCAGACTGAGGAGAATATCAGCGATCGCTTCCTGATCTTGCAACGATGAAGCTATTTCTAAACTTTGCTGCAATATCTGCCGAGATGTTTCTAAATCACCTGTAACTTGCACCACATTACCGAGACTATGCAAAGCTGCAACTTTAACAGGTGAGTTGGGTTGACTTTGGAGAATCTGGGTACTTTCTCTTAACGTCTTCTCGGCTTGCCGATAAAACCCTAAAGTTTGCAAAGCTTGCGCTTGGTTAATCTGATTTTGAATAGCCGCCCTCTTGTCGCCTATTTTGGTATAAATGTCAAGTGATACTTGCCAAGTATCTAGGGCATCTTCAGCTTTGCTTTGAGCCAATTGCAGACGACCTTTGATATCTAGGACTTGGGCTAGAATTTGCGATCGCTCTTTGGTGTCTGTATCTTGAGCAGTTTGTAATAAGTTGAGACTTTGAGCGATCGCAGTTTCTGCATCTGACCACCGTCCCAATTGCTGATAAGCTAATGAGAGATTACCCAGTGCGATCGCAAGCCTTAGTTCATCTCCATTAGCTTTGAATGCAGAGATACCGTGTTGCCAAGAAGTAGCAGCTTCAGCAAACCGTTCAGCTTCATAAAATTTACTGCCCTGTTCCAGCAAACTCTGGGCATAAGACGACTTTTGAAGACTTGAGTTTTCCGCAGTTACATGTGCGAAAGTAGGGGGCAACAACCCCGCGCCTAAGAACATAGCCAAAAGCAGCAGTACACTTAAAAAGCGTTTTATTTTCCGTAATCTAGATTTTTTTATTGTCATGTTTTTGCCCCCACTTGCACCGCGTTTTTACTAAACATAGACAGTGTAAGTTGCTCAACCTCCCTGGTGTTGATTAAATACACGGCAATCGGCTGTCCTCTGCCAAGAAGAATGAGGCGTGAGAGTGGGTGCACTAGTGAGAATTACATCACCATTAGCAGCAATTACCCAACCAGTAGCTTCTACTATGCGATCTGGTGTTGAGTTCATGGGATTTGTGGAAACTGCTGGAGTATTACCTACTTCTGGGTTGAGAGTCACCAAATCTACTTGCACTGCGTCAGCGCTGAGAGCTTCACCCGGATTAGGCGGTAAGCCACCGCGTCCAGTTATTGTAAAACTGCTCTTAGCTACAGCGCTACCTCCGGTACAGGTCTGTGCTACTTGGGTATCAACTGGTACGGTGGGTAAGTTAACTAAGCCAGTGTTGGGATCAATGTCGGGTGTGTTGATTTCTACAGAACCACTAAGTTCAGGATTTGCCCCAGTGGCGGTAATGTCACTTGTACGATCAGATGCCACATTTCGGAACTGTGTACCAAAGATACCTTGGGCTTTGATTCGCACATTGCCGCCACGGAAGTTAGTAGAATTGGCACTAATGTCACTATTTTCAAAAGCAATGAGGAAATCGGTGTCAATGTTGATGTTGCCGCCGATGGCATTTTTTCCAGTGGCGTTAGTGGTGATATTGCTTCCGCGACTTAACACTAGGTTTTGAGAGCGCAAAGAGATATTGCCCTTATTGCCCACTATAGTGGTAGCTCCGATGCGGCTTTGGTTGTCCAGCCGAACCGTATTGCGGGCGTTAATAATCAAATCGCCCGCGTTCCCCTGTCCGAAGCTGCTAACGATCAAGTTAGCGCCATTGGTTACAGAAAGCGACCCCGTCGTGATATTGACACTACCCCCATTACCTCCGGCATCCTTTTCTACCCGGCTCGAAGCACCACTGGATGTTCCGTTTGTACCCACTCCATCAAAAGAAACCAGATCACGGACGTTAATGTTTACATTACCTGCATTTTTCTGACCATAGGTGCTAGAACTTAGGCTAGCGCCATTGGTGACGGAGAGCGAACCTGCCGTGATATTGACATTGCCTCCCTGCCCTTGAGTATTAAACAATCGCACTTGGCCGTAAGCACCACTGGATATTCCGTTTGTACCCACTCCATCAAAAGAGACTTGATCGCGGGCGTTAATGATTACATCGCCTGCATCCCCTATTCCAAGGGTACCAGCACTTAGGTAAGCACCACCTGTTACCTCAAGCGACCCTGTCGAAATGTAAATATCACCCGCTTGCCCCACACCTTTTTCATCTAACTGGCTGTAGGCACCGCTGCCTAGGTAGGGGTAGAATCTACGATTTTTACCCACTCCATCAAAAGAGACTTTATTGCGGGCGTTAATGGTTACATTGCCTGCGTCCCCTATTCCAAGAGACCTGGCACTTAAGAAAGCACCACCTGTGACCTTAAGCGACCCTGTCGAGATGTAAATATCACCCCCCTGACCCCTGGCACCTGGTTCCACTTGAGTTTGAGCAACACTAGGCCAAAAATCGTCACTAAGAGGACCTGCCCCAATAAAGGAAACTGTATCACGGGCATCAATAGTCACGTTGCCCGCATTTCCTTGTCCTCCAGTATTAGCACTTAGGAAAGCGCCATCACTCACTAAGAGTGACCCTGACTTGATATAGATATCACCCGCTTGCCCTACGCCTTTGTCTCCTATCCTGGTAAAGGCTCCACTCGAACTATTATTGAGACTCTCCCCAATAAAGGAAACTGTATCACGGGCATCAATAGTCACGTTGCCCGCATTTCCTTGTCCTCTAGCACTCGTACTCGTAATCAACCGAGCACCATTGGTAACGAAAAGCAAGCCCGTCGTAATATTGACATTACCTCCCTGACCCTTGGCACCCGTGTACACTTGAGTGTAAACACCACTAGGCCAGAAACCGTCACTAGGAGGACCCGCCCCAACAAAGGAGACTGTATCGCCAGCATCAATAGTTACGTTGCCTGCGTCCCCTATTCCAAGCGTAGTAGTACTTAAGAAAGCGCCATCACTCACTGAAAGCGATCCTGTTTTAATATAAATATCACCTCCTTGTCCCACGCCTGTTTTTTCTACCCGGCTGTAGACACGGCTGGAAATATTATTGGGACTCTCCCCAACAAAAGAGACTGTATCACTGGCGTTAACGTTCACATTGCCTGCATTTCCTTGTCCTGTGGTACTCGTGTTAAATTCACCTCCATTGGTGACAGATAGTGAAACCGCCTTGACGTTAATGTTGCCTGCGTTGCCAATGGCGTTTGATTCTACCTGATTGTATGCACCACTACCTTCTCCATTAAAGGAGACATTACCAGTGCTATTAATCTCAATATCGCCTGCCTTAGTGTCACCTAAACCTAACCCCGACGTTATCCCAGCCTCCAGCTTACTTCCTTGCGTTAGATTCAAGTTCTGAGCATTGATAGCAATACTACCGCCACCAGAGGCGCGGACATTTACTTCAGCACGATTGCCGAGGTACACATTAGCTCGTGCCACAGTATCGGGAAAACTCAAACGCAGACCATTTCCATCAACAAAAAGCCCTACTGCTCCTGGTTCTGCCACACCTGCTATCTCTACGCGACCACCTTGAGCATTCAAACTACCGCCATCCAAACTTACATCGCCGCCCACAAGAGCCAAAGTTCTACCTGGCTGTACCTGTAAACCCACAAGTTCACCACTACTATTGGTCGCCCGGGATTGATTTTGGATGTCCGCCGCATTTCCTTCATATTGCAAACCTATTGGAACACTAACAGTCAGCAAGGGTGCGGTTTGAGGAGCAGTCGCACTGAACTGAGTCCCATCAGCAAAATTCAAGCTACTTGCCGTACTCCCCAAAAACGAACCTCCAATACGCAAACTGGCATTTTTTCCAAAAATAACCCCTGATGGATTAATTAGAAACAGATTAGCTGTGCCGTTAGCGCGGATTATCCCATCAATATTAGAAGCTGACCCACCCGTTACCCGACTGATGATATTTTGAATATTCGCAGCATTATTAAAGTAAGCCTCGCTACCAGTGGGGGCAGAAAACTCCTGAAAACTATGGAACAAGTTGCTTCCAGCTTCGGTTCCCCCTTCAATGGTACTGATGTTGTCTTGTGTTGTAACCCTTGAATTATTGGGTAGAGTGCTATCGGGGGTAATTTGGGCAAAAGCGCAATTAAAAGATAAAGCCAATGTCTGCAATACAGCTTCGCCGATCACACTACCCATCACCAACCAACTTCCCAATGCGAATTTCCAGCACCAATGCTGCCTATATCGCTTTATTCTAGACATTGCAACCCTTAAATAACTAGCAAGTAAACTACACCCTCTTATAAGGATAGATAGAAAACCCACGGTAGGATTGCGAGAAATAGTTACGAATAGTTACGCTGCGATGCCTGCGGCGGGCTACGCCAACGCACTACAAGTCTGCGATTAATCTTGCCTTCCTCAGAAAGAATTGCATCACAGTCTCTTCTAAATATCGCCAACAATAAAAGTTGGTTCGCAGAAATTTTCCGCGAACCAGCCCCCCTTTTCCACATCCCGTGAAAAGTCAGGGTTTTGATATCTATCGCACTTGGAAAGTATGTAACCTACCTTTCCCATTAATTTTGTGAAGTAATTTTACAAAAACTAATGCCTTGTGTAAAACACAGACATAACTTTCCGAGTAATAGCTAGCAACTCAAAATAATAAGTTTTGTGGAAGTATGGTTTCTAACAATGGTATTTTAGAACAACAAAATTTTCAAGTCACACTCCCGCATATCTGGGAGCATGATATAAGCGATGTCTACGACGAGCTTCGCTTACGTCAGCAGAGTTTCTTAGCCTTACAGACAAAAAATACAGCGTTAGAGTCAAAAGTGCAAGAACTATTGGCTGAATTAAATGCTGCTAAAGAGGAATTATGTCGTGAGAAAGCTTCATATCAGCAGACACAGATAGAACTAGAAAAGTCTCTTTCTTTGCTCCAGGCAACTTTTGATTCCACTGCTGACAGTATTATTGCTATCAGTTGTAAGGGAGATATTCTTACCTGTAACCAAAAATTTTTCCAAATGTGGCAGATTCCAGATTCGATGATGATGTCACAAAACCCTAACCAGTATGTAACTTTCTATAAAGACCAACTTAAAAATCCAGAAATTTTTTGCGGACGCATTCAAGAACTAGATGGTCAATTGGATTTTCGAGACTACGATATCCTGGAATTCAAGGATGGAAGGTTTTTCGAGCAATACTGTCAAACTCTGCGGTTAGGCGAACAAACTATTGGCACAGTATGGAGCTTTCGAGAGATTACTAAACAGAGACAAACAGAAGAAGAAATTCGCTTTGCTTTAAAACAAGAAAAACAGCTTGCTGAAGATAGAGCGCACTTTGTTTCTATGGCCTCTCATGAATTCCGTGCGCCTCTAAACATTATCTCGTTTGCCACTAGCCTACTGAAACGTTATTATCATTGTTGGGCTGAAGAGAAGAAACTACAGTATTTGCAGCAGCTTGAAACAGCAGTGGAACAACTAAGCCATTTAATGGATGAATTTCTCACGCTGGATAGAGCAGAAGTAGGAAAGCTAAAGTTTGAGCCAGAAGCACTTAATCTTGCTCAATTCTGCCGTGACATAGTGACAGAACTAAATTTTAAAAGCCATGACCATTCAATCAACTTTGTTAGCCAAGGTGATTGTCAATCAGTTTTTCTAGATAAAAAATTGCTACAACCTATTCTCACGAACTTGCTATCGAATGCAATCAAATATTCTCCAGTTGGCACAACAGTTAATGTCATAATTTCATGTCAAGAGAAAATTATTTTTCAAATTAAGGATAGAGGAATTGGCATTTCACCGACAGACCAACAACGGCTGTTTGAACCATTTTATCGGGGTGAAAATACTGGCGATATACCAGGCAATGGGTTGGGATTAGCACTTGTTAAAAAGCTTGTAAACTTGCATCATGGTCAAATTACCGTAACGAGTGAAGTCGGGGTGGGTACAACGTTTACAATCACCTTGCCATTTTGTCAACCAGTGAAAGCCCAAGCCTATCACTACATTAGATCAGCACTAAGAGAAAGCCAAAACGTGATTGTCATAGAATTTGCATCTCGTGTAAAAAAGTTCAATTAACTGAATTTCAGGTTTTATAACAATCTCTGCAAGAGAGTTTTTATCCAGCAACTCAATAGTTGAAAAGACAATGAAAAAAATTTTAGTCATCGAAGATGAGGCAGTAAGCCGAGAAATGTTTCTAGACAGTTTAGAGGCAGAAGGGTTCAATGCGATTGGTGCAGAAAACGGTCTTGTGGGCATTCAGCAGGCACAAGAACACTTGCCAGACCTAGTAATTTGCAACATTTTCATGCCAGAACTTGATGGTTATGGTGTCCTCACCACGTTGCGCCAAAACTCTGTAACAGCAACAATACCCCTCATTTTTCTCAGTGCTAAGGCTACTAAAACTGAGATTCGTCAAGGTATGAATCTGGGAGCTGATGACTATCTTACCAAGCCCTTTACTGTAGAGGAATTATTAGAGGCGATCACTGCTCAGATAAAAAAACGAGCAGCCCAAAAGCAGTTGTATATTGCTGAGTTTCAGGAAATTCCTAAGCCAAAGAGTAGTCAGACTAAAAAACCAGTAAACCCCCTAACTCTGTTGCCTTCTGATCCTGATTTTCGTGAGGTCTTTGAGTTCATCGAAGCAAATTACCATCAACCGATAGGTTTAACTGACGTAGCCCAAGCAGTTGGTTATTCAGCAGCTTACTTAACTGACCTAGTGCGACGGCAAACTGGAGAAACAGTGCATCAATGGATTGCCAAACGCCGCATGGCAGCAGCGTGTTCCTTGCTCCTAGAAACTAACCAATCAATTGAGCAAATTGCTGAGACAGTAGGCTATCGCTATGCGGGATGTTTCTTTCGCCAGTTTCGCATCAGCTTTGGAACGACTCCTCAAGTTTGGCGAAAAATGCAACGCATTCAATCGAGCGCCAAATAGAATTGATCACTAGTTATAGGAATGCGATTTGACTCGGAAAACTTATTTACTAGTTCGTAACTTACGTTATAAAAAGTCCACAAAAGTGGGCTTTTGAAGCTATGTAAATATCTGTTTCTCGCAGGCTAGGGCGGCTTTTAGACTTTGGGCAACTGCGTAAAACTTGAGTGAACTAAGGTAAGTCTCTCACTGGGGTTAGCTATGGTCTTAGACCTCTGTTGATTGCGTTTCAAAGACAAACCTGCAATCAGCACACCAACACATATCACAGCTAGATTTGTCGCAGGTTCAGGAATTGGTTTAGGCTTTACACCTAGCGCTGCGATCGCTTTATCTGCCTGAATTAAGCCAAAACCTAGTCTGGAGTCAAAACCAGATACAGGGCTATCAGCTGTATTTCTCAGCGCGTTATATATCTCAGTGGGTGTTGCGCTTAAATCTGCTTGCAATAACAGCGCTGCTACTGCTGCTGTGTACGGTGCCGATGCAGAAGTCCCGAAGAAGTCGAAGAAGCCGGGGTTGGCAATACGAGGAGCATCTTTACCGCCCAAGCCGAAGGAAATCGGCAGCCCGTCTGGAGCCACAACATCAGGCTTGAGGAAATCAAGGTTGCCTTCCCGAGAAAATGGTTCCAGTTGCCCCTGCTCTAAAACAACATCGAACGTTTTGTTTGAGTAGGATTCCGCATTTCCGTAGTATACTGCTCCAACGGTCAGCGCATTTGGATTATTCGAGTGTCCGTAGATTGGGATATCAATACCATTACCAGCGGAAGTAAAGTATGAAACCCCCTGATTGACTACCGTGTTAATTGCCTGGTTGATTAGTCCTTCTGGAGGCTCCAAATCTAATTGGTTTAAAGGTGCATCAGGAATATCCGGGGGATAGACATAATGGACATCATCGACAATAATATCTGCCCCGGCCGCTGCTAAAGCCTGAATGCCTTGACCTAAATTATCTGCACCGCGCCCATCCGTGTGGAACGCTAACTTAGCCCCTGGAGCGATAGCATGGATGAGCTGCGATAGAGCGCGACCCTCATCTGTGGTGTCAGCTTCACTGTAATCCTTTAGCACCTTAACGCCAGAGGGTAAGTAGCCATCAGCGATGTTGGTTGCGTAGGTATCTCGATTACCAGAAATATCGAAGGTTTCTGCTGTGGCAAAGCTATCGGATATAATGCCGATAGTGATTCCGCTGCCGTCTAAGTTGTAGCGATCGCGCAAAACATCAACCCCTGTAGCTTTAGCTGCCGCTTCAATTGGCAGAGAGAAGGTAGCCGCTTGTACCTCGGCAACGAAGCTTCCTAGTGTGGCAACTATGGCAATCGCTCCCGACGTAATCAACTTTTGGGTAAAACCGTTGGCTAATTGTTGGTAAGAACTTTCTTGTTCACATGTTGGTAAATTTTTTTGATCCAAATTATTGGAGTATACTTTCATCCAACACTTTGTATTCTGATCCACCTCTGTTTACTCCTGACTATATCAATTACAAATCGCTACATAATATTGAGCCATAAACCAAGTTGTAAATGTGATTTATTCAGAAATCAAATCAGAAGAATGTAAGATAAATCGGCTGAAAAGCTAAATTTTAACTAGAGGAGGAAGTGTAAATTCAGCAAGTCCAAAATCTTAACTATTAATCTTCCTTCAACCCAATATCTAAATCTTTAAGAAAGTAAATCCAGTGATTATAGCAGAATTCTCTGTTAAAGCTCACTGGATTCGAACAGTTTGGAATTCCAAATATTGACTGGCGTACCAAGCTTACGCTTACACTAACTTGTTGCCGCTTGCCCAACAGTCCCAGGTGAATTTTTTAATCTTACCGCTACAATCCCAGGTGAATTTCTTAATTTTACCACCTGCCACTGCCTCTAGAGATTCCTCAGATAATTCCCCTTCAGTTGCAATAGTTGAAGCAGGAGTATTTGGAAGTACAATGTAAACCTTATTTTCAGTTTCCTGGATGAGTTCAATTTCAAGGTTTGTTGGAATTTCTACTCCAGCCTCTCTCGCATAAACTGCTTTAGGATTGTTGAGCAATTCTTGCCTAAAAGTTTCATCTTCCCAAGCACGCTGAATGAGCTTTTGCTCAAACTCAAATCTGGTATTCATTGCCTGAGAGATCACTTTTTTCAGTTCTTCGTGCATTTTCTTTTCTCCTTACTATTTTTCGTCAACCTGAGATTGACACTAACTATAATATAGATTCACTAACTAAACAGTCAATACGAATTTTTTAGGAGCTAAATATAAAAAATTAAGAGTTTTTTTAGAGAAATGCAAAATCTTTATCAAACTCTAGAAAATTGAAATAAATACAGCATTCCCGGCAGCTATAAAGTACATCCTAAAAGCTGAAGGCGATGGTAGGAGAGGGCAAGAAGAAAACTATATTGCATAATAGCCGGAAGCGCTGTAAACACCAATAAGTTCATTAACAGCGATCTAAAAATATACAATAGCGAATAAACTACCTTAGAGGTTATTTATAAAGTAAAAATAAAATTACTGTAGGGTGTGTTAGGCGCATATTGCATATTTGTTATGAAAAAGATGATATGAGCGCCTAACGCACCGCTTATAACATGGTGCGTTAGGCTAAAGTCGTAACACACCCTACTTAAGATTTAGTTTATAAATGGTCTCTTAGGGTGGGTATTGCAATGCTTACCTTACAAAGGAAGTGGCTTTATCATTTTTTGTATTTCATTATTAAACGTCAAGTAATACCTAAAAAAATCTGAGTCTTGCCGAAAGATTTTGGATTGTAATTTGGGGCTAATATACCCTAAACTACAAATCTAAGCGACAGGAGAGAAACATTCTGGTGTCAAATAAAACAGGATGCGAATAGATGAAAGTTTCACAGCAAGATTTACTCAAAATAACCGAGCAAGCTAGTACATTATCTGAAAGATTCTGCAAGTGCTTTGTTCCAGATCGGGCAATAATAAATGAAAAGCTGATTACCTCTCGTTTGGAAGTTTGGTGTCAGGTTGTGGCGCAAGGAAACCCAGAAAAATTTGCTAAACGCCTTACCTCAGAAGGTTTGGATTTTAGCACTGTTAATAATATTCTGGGTGATGTTCGTCTTGCTGAAATACAACAACTCCCCTTGTGGACAGAAACTTTACAGAAAGCTTTGCAAATGGACTGGGAAACAGCATATGCAAGTACATCTCGCTGTCTGGATGCTGAAAAGCCAATTCCTTTTGAAGAAGTTTATCTATCTTTTGTTCACATAGCACGGCAAAAACTAGTTGTACAAGTTGGTACAAGTTGGCAACTGCTATCGGAAACTGTTCATATCCATCTAGAACGGCAACTGTTAGTGCAGTTAGTATCTCTTTGCGCCCGGTCTCTAGAGTTGGAATTTTCACTATTTAGAGCGCTTAAGCAATCCGCTTTCACTCTCTTATGGGGACAAGGAAAAAATATAGGCTCTAATGAGCAGTATCAAAACTTTATCCAAGAGATGAAAACAGGTAAGCTCTTGTCATTCTTTCAGAAATACAACGTTTTAGCTCGGCTAGTAGCGACAGCATTGGATCTCTGGGTAGAGGAAAAAACGGAATTTCTCCAGCGATTAGCATTAGACTTACCTAGCATCCAGCAAACCTTTCAAGAAGATACAGGTCAGGTTGTTGCAATCGAGTTTAATCTTTCCGATTCTCACAATCAAGGACGCTCGGTGATGGCTCTCACCTTTGCTTCGGAATTAAAAGTAATATACAAACCCAGAGGCTTAGGCTTGGAAGCTGCATATTTTCAGTTACTAGCCTGGTGCGATCACCAAAACTTGCTGTTGCCGTTCAAAATAGTTAAAGTAATCGACTGTACTACTCATGGCTGGATGGAGTATGTAGAGCATTTGCCCTGTAAGGATGAAGCAGCAGCGCAGCGATACTACCAGCGCGCGGGGATGCTTCTGTGTCTACTCTACTTGCTACAAGGGAATGACTGCCATTGTGGAAATTTGATTGCCAGTGGAGAATACCCAACGCTGGTAGACCTAGAAACTCTTCTGCATCCCCATACCTCCGAGCTTGACCCCATAGATGAAATGGGGGCGCAATACTTGGCTAATCAACAAATTTTGGACTCCGTACTGCGAACTGGATTACTGCCAATCTGGGGATTTGAGTTAGATAAAGGAAAACCTTACGACATTAGTGGATTGGGGGGATTTAGTCAAGAAATCCCTGTTAAAAGTCAAAAGTGGCAGAATATCAACACTGACAGCATGACGCTGGAATATAACTCTGGTACAATGCCATCGGCAGGTAATGCACTTTGCCTTAATGATGTCACTCTGTTACCTAATGATTACGTTAGTGAAATCGTAGATGGTTTTCAGCAGATGTATCAGTTTTTGTTAGAGCAGCGAGAAGCTCTTTTGGCAATGGATAGTCCTTTGGTAGTTTTGGCTCATCAGAAAGTACGGTTTGTGTTTCGTGATACCCAAGTCTACAGCCATATTCTGAATACAACCCTGAACCCAAAATTTTTGCGGTATGGTATAGACCGCAGTATTCAGCTAGATGTTTTAAGTCGGGCATTTTTGGCATCTGATACAAAACCTTCTATCTGGCCACTGCTATCAGCAGAATTACAAGCTTTAGAGCAAATGGATATACCTTACTTTGTTGCTGACTCAAGCAGTGATGCTCTAAGAGTTAATGACTTAATTATTGAGGGATATTTTAAAGAACCCAGCTATGAGCGGATGATTTCTCGTTTAAGGCAGCTGAATGATGCAGATTTAGCCCAACAGATTGCAATTATTCGGGGTTCTTTTTACTCGTGGGTGGGTCGTGGCATGACCAGTGCAACACCTACTAATGGCGATTTTGATTGGAATACAAAGACTCCCTTGACACAAACACAGTTGGTACAAGAAGCAGTGGAAATTGCCAAAGAACTACAACAACGAGCAATTGAAGCTGCCGATCGCAGTGTTACCTGGATTGGTATGGGCTACTTGCCTAATGCAGGACGGATGCAACTTCAGCCACTGGGCGATGGCTTGTACGACGGTGTTTGTGGTGTGGCTTTATTTTTAGCAGCCTTAGCAAAAATTACTGGTGACGCAGGATTTCAAGATTTAACACTCAGTGCCTTGCAAGACCTGAGAAAATCTTTGCAGAATATAGACGCAAACTCTCAGCGTAAATTTACCAAGCAAATCGGTATCGGTGGAGCCACTGGATTAGGGTCTATTGTCTACAGCTTAGTAAGGGTTAGCCAATTTCTGGATCAGCCGGAGCTTTTGGATATTGCTAGCCTTGCAGCATCGTTAATCACTGAGGAAAGCATTGCAAGCGATCGCTCTTTTGACACAATATCGGGCTCTGCTGGGGCAATATTAGGATTACTAAGTTTGTACCAAGTTTCATCAGATTCAGCTATTTTAGATCGAGCCACTGCTTTAGGCTATCACTTACTGGTTAGCCGCACTAAAAGCGATTCTGGATTTAGAGCTTGGGCAACTTTAGAAGGCAAGCTAGTCACGGGATTTTCTCATGGTGCGGCGGGTATTGCCTACGCCTTAGTGCGATTGTACAAAACCACGCAAGATCCAAATTTTCTCGAAGCAGCAGAAGAAGCGATCGCCTATGAACGCAGTGTATTTTCCCCCAATGCTGGAAATTGGCAAGACGTGAGAGCAGAAAAACCTTCTTTTATGACCAGTTGGTGTCATGGTGCGCCTGGCATTGGTTTAGGTCGTTTGGGCAGTCTAGAAATTCTTGATACTCCAGAAATCCGGCAAGAGATTGCAGTCGCATTAAACACGACTCAACAGTTTGGTTTACAAAACCTTGACCATCTCTGCTGTGGTAACTTTGGCAGGATGGAAGTGCTACTAATAGGAGCCATGAAACTGTCGAATTCAGAACTACTAGAAACTGTCCAAAAACAAGCGGCAACAGTTTTAGCAAGGGCAAAGCAAGTCGGTGCTTTTTATTTATTTCCCGAACTTTCCGCAGATGTTTACAACCCTGGTTTCTTTCAAGGTACCGCCGGAATTGGTTATCAGGTACTGAGGTTAGCGTATCCAGAATTACTTCCTTCTGTGTTGCTGTGGGAGTGAACTTAGAGATTTTTGCAACTAAATTATTATGGTGGATTAAATGAAGCGCTTACATCGGTTACTTTACCCGCCTGCTTGGTCTATTGCTGCCAAAATATCAGCAGTGTTGGTGTCAGTTGCACTCATACCGATGAGCTTCACCACCTACTACAACTTGCGGCAGAGCTTGGATAGTGTGGAGGCTGGTGAATACCGCAAACTAGAATTGTTAGCTACCAGTACTGCTAGTCGTCTTGACCAGTTAATTATTGATATTCAACGTGTTGTGGTGCAAGTTAGCAGCGATCGCAATGTCGTAAATTTCTTAGCAGCATCCACATCTTCTGAGCAAGAAGCCCTCCGCCCTAACTTGCAACAAACTCTACAAAACGTCTTCCGTTCAAACCCAGACTTTGATGCTGTGTTTGTCATGGATAAACAGGGTCGTGCTGTTGCCACCAGCGATCCTAAATTCCTTGGTCAAAACTACGCCTTCCGTGAATACTTCCGTTCCAGCATTCAAGGGAAATCCTATATATCTAGCATCTTGGTAGGCGAAACGACGAAACGACCAGGGATGTTTTTCTCCCAACCAGTGCGATCGCAAGAAGGCGAAATTATCGGAGTCACAGTCCTTAAAATTAAAGGAGAAGGTATCTGGGCGATCGCGGATGCACTAAAAGTAGGCGACCAAAGCTATACCTTTCTGATTGACCAACAGGGAGTAATCATTAGTCATTTCAATAAATCTCTCCTTTACCATAGCCTCGTCCCTCTACGGGCTGAGGTATTAGAGCGGGTTGTCAAAGATAGACGTTACGCTTTAAATCAGATTGAAAGCTTAGGCATTCCTGAGTTGCAGGTAATGGTGAGAGCTAAACACGCAGGTCACACTACTTATCGCTTTCCACCTCAGGAAATGCCCCGGATAGTTGGCTTTGCACCTTTGCAACAACAAACCTGGGTACTGGGAGTCAGTCAGCCCAAAGAAGATTTTAGCGAACCATTGAAACACCTGATTTGGCTGCATGGTGGCAGTCTCTTGATTGTGGGCGGAATCACAGCCATCATGGCATTGCTCCTAGCGCGGAGAATTTCTCGACCGATTTACGCCCTCACAGCCGCAGCGCAAGCACTGGAACATGACGATTTTGATGCTCGTGTACTGGAGTTGCTTCCTAGATTAACGAAATTAGCTCATAGCCAAGACGACATGGGTCAATTAGTCCGCGTTTTCTTGAAGATGGCTGAACAAGTAAGGATGCGAGATCAAAAGTTGAAAATGCAAGTTCGGGAACTGCATATTGAGATTGACGAGGCTAAAAGAGCCAGCAATGTTGCGGAAATTACGGAAAATGAACATTTTCGGCAGTTACAAAAAAAGATTCAAAAGCTCAGAGAACAAAAAGTAACTGTTAGCGAAACTGAGACAGATTACTACCAGAGATTGCAGACAAAGGTGCAATCTCTCAAAGAGCGATCGCTAAACTGTGAGGCATAGATATGTCATTTGATGATGACGAACTGATATCACGAGAGGAAGTGCTAGCGGGTTTACCAGCGAAACGAGCCAATACAGTCCTGTTTTTGCTTGAGAGTCGCACAGCACAGATAGTGGCGCGATCGCGGATGGAGTTTTCCCTCACAGAGCAAGCTGCCTCAGAGCGCGATTTGGCTTTCCTGGAAGCCTTTGCTTTAGGAAACGCCCCGCCAGTCCACCCCACCATCCAGCACTTAGAACGCTACGCCCAGCAGTGGGCAAACCTTGTACCAGAAAATCCCAGACTCAAAGCTGCGATCGCCCATGCCCTCAGTCAAAAATATACTTTTATCTATCAAACTGTGCCTAACATCCGCGCAACTTTGGGTTTGGATGAGAAGTCAGTACAAGTGGCTTACTTGCGGTTGTATAGAAAGCAACTCCCGACTATATTTGCATCCAAGTTATCACTGATGGAACAGTGGCGCTGGATGACAGCAGCGATCGCCCAGCATCTAGAGTCTCTACCACCCTTCTGGCTAGCCTCCATACTGACTGTAGCTTTGGGTCTTCCTCAAGCCTTTTTAGCTTTGCCAATCGCCGTGGCCGATATAGGCCCGTTAGCTACAATTGCTTTCATAGCCATCATCGGTATAATCAATATTCTAACTATGGCTTGCATGGCAGAAGCCGTTGGTCGCAGTGGCGATTTCCGTTATGGCAATGCTTTTATCAAACAATTAGTATCTAATTATTTAGGAAATACAGGCTCATTTATACTTTCTATAGCAGTTGGTATCCGTGTTTTCCTCATAGCCTTAGCTTGTTATATCGGTTTGTCGGTGACTATGGCAAACTTTACCCAGATACCAGCAGCACTATGGGCGGTGTTTCTGTTCTGCGCCGGATTGTATTTGGTATCTAGTAAATCTTTAAACTTCACCGTTGCCTTGATGGTATTACTAGCAGGCATCAACGTGAGTTTGCTTCTCATTCTTTCATTGTTGGCATTCCGCCACGTCCAAATAGAAAACCTTTTATATGTAAACTTGCCTTTTCTTGACGGTCAACCTTTCCACCCCTGGATGCTACAACGAATTTTAGGTGTGAGCTTGATGCTTTACTTCGGGCATGTTTATGTAGGAGAATGTGCCAAACTGATACTTCCCCGTGACCCTAGCGCTGGATCTTTAATTTGGGGAAGCGTGGCGGGAACTGGTTTTTTAACTCTTCTATTTTGTATTTGGGTGCTTGCAGTCAACGGAGCCGTCTCGCCAGATTTACTAACTGGACAGTCAGGTACTGCTTTGGAACCCTTGGCGGTGGAAGTTGGTGCGATTGTCACAGTCTTGGGCGCAGTCTTAGTCACCTTGCTGTTAGGAATGGCTTGGCTCCGCAGTTCCAGCCTTTTAGTCAACCTAGCTAGAGAGTGGTTACCTACCCGTCCCCAACCGATTTTAAGGCTACCACGCCAGCAGGGAATATTAATATTGCATCCCTATGGCGATCGCAACTGTGTTCCTCATATTGGTGTAACCTACCTGGGGGTAGAAGAAGCGAAGTCCAAGTTTCGTCTAGATATTCAGTTGAATGGCAATGTCCATCATGTAGAAATTGCCTTCGCTGGACGTTGGAATATTAAAGAGCTACTGCATCAGTTCCCCGACTTATGCAAGTGGGATACTCGCCTGACTTTAGAAGTGCGATCGGCTAATGATGATAATGCTTGTATACAAGCCATTTCACCCATGCTCTTGGTTTACGAAGGAGGATTAAAAGCTGATTTTAGTAATCCTACTTCCGAGCATCAGAGTCAGACACAAAGGTTTTGGAAAACCTTACTAAAGCAACGTCGCTTTTTGCTATCTATCACTCCGTTACTTCTAGTCTTTTTACTAACTGAATGGCTGTTCATGGCTGGTACACAATCTTTTACCAGCGTACTCGCCTTTGCTGGTGTACTTGGCAACTCCCTTGTTGGCGGCATTTTCCCAGTTTTACTATTGGTTTCTAGCCGCCGTAAAGGAGAACTTGTACCCGGAGTAGTCTTCAAGATTCTCAACCATCCATTGTTCAGCGTCGGTGTATACAGCTTATTTTTAGCTATCCTACTCGTCCACGGTTTGTTCATTTGGGAAAACTCCGTGGCGCGTATCAGTGCATTGTCTATTGCTGCGCTATCTTTAGGAGCAACTTTAGTAATGAACTACTTTGGTGCGTTTACTTGTCGTGTAGTAGTGGAACTGCGAGAGCAACACCAAGGAGGACGATCCGTATTCACAATCACTGCTGGCGGACAACCAAAAATAGCAGACGTGTTATTGGGATATGCCGAAGGTGAACAACACTACCAAGCTGCCACTGTCGAGATTCCATCACTTTCATCCCTAAAGTATGCCACCTTCCGCTTACCAACCAAGCGAAAACAGGAGTTGAGAGTGTGGGCACATAGGAGCAATTCGCAGATTGACTCTAAAAGTTTACCTGCATTTGTGGAAGTTCAAAGTGGAAATAAGAATATGCAATTTGACTTGATGTTATCCAGTGGACGAGTTTTGCTTCCTCTCATTAGTGATGGATGCTGGTTAAAATTTACCTTTCCAGAGCCGTCATTTTCTGTGAGATGAGGGAATGACAACTGACTAATAACCAATTACAACGAGGTAACTTTATGGCACAAATTATTGCAGTTCATTCATTCCGTGGCGGTACTGGCAAATCAAATTTGATTGCCAACATAGCATCTACTATGGCGCTTGGGGGGCAACGTGTAGGTATCATCGATACTGATATCCAATCGCCTGGAATTCACGTTATTTTCGGGCTTAATGAGAACAAAATGGAACTCGCTCTCAATGACTATTTATGGGGTCGTTGTAATATTAAAGATGCTGCTTACGATGTTACTGATGCTTTAATTGCAGACCAGGGAAGTACAGGTACAGTCAAGGGTAATCTTTATTTAGTTCCTTCTAGTATCAAAGCGGGTGAAATCGCCAGAATTCTACGTGAGGGTTACGATGTAGTCCGCCTTAACGATGGTTTTCAAGAACTTATCCGCACTTTGAAACTGGATTACCTACTAATTGACACACATCCGGGTTTGAATGAAGAAACCTTACTTTCCATCGGTATTTCTAATGTTTTGGTAATTCTCCTCCGTCCAGATAATCAAGACTTCCAGGGTACTGCTGTGACAGTGGATGTAGCTCGCAAATTGAGAGTGCCAAAAATGTTGTTGGTAATTAATAAAGCCTTACCAAGCTTGAATTTTCAGGATTTACAACAACAGGTAGAGAAAATCTACAACGTATCGGTGGCCGGGATTTTACCCCTTTCTGAAGAGGTGGTGCAGCTAGCAAGTAATGGTGTTTTCTCTCTGCGTTATCCTCAGCATTCCATCACTCAAACAATCAAAGAGATGACTGAGCAGATTGCTGGTGTTGTCGAGAGGCAGGAGATAGGAGCCAGGACTTAGGAGGCATGAGGCAGGAGGCAGAATGAAGAATTATCTCCCTTATCTTTCTTATCCTCCTCATCTCTTTCATCCTTGTGATCTATTTTTGGAGGCTATGTCTACGATGGTCACTGAGTTTGTCGAAGTGCGGATTACACCTACGCTGATGATTGATCAACAATCATTCCGTTCTCATGTCCTCGCCGACTTTAGAGCTACTGCTGCACAGGCGGAGGAACTATTGGTATATAACCAAAACGTTTTTAACCACAGCATCTTAACCGATACTAAGTTTCCTCTCCCCCCCGAAGCTCATGTGGCTGCTTGGGAAAAATACGCTCTGGCTGCAAAAGTTGTGGGGACATTTGAAGCACTAAAGCGCGTACTGGTTCAGTTGAGATTTCCCATAGTTGAGGGTATCAGCCAAACTGAGGCTTATCAAGCTGCTACTCGCAGAGGTGTTGCAGTAGATGGGATGACAGAGGCGACTGGTTTAGTCTTGCAGCAACCCCAGAAACTCCAGTTATTACTACACCAAACCTTGGCTGGAACCATTCCAGTATTGTTAGCTGAGAACCGAGAAGACTTTGTTTCTCTGGTACAAGCTTTAACAAAGCGAAATGAACCCCACCCAGTCCCTGCATCTATGGGAGCCTGTATAGTTAGCGGGTTTAATAACTGGGACAGGGTTCGTCAGTACCGTCAAAAATGGGAAGCTGAAAGTTTTGCTAATCGTTGCCAAAGTAGTTGGCAAGAAGAATTTCAGCGATTAATCCCGCAAAAAGAACTCTATCAAGATAAGTTCATTATTTTGAGTGGCGGTTCTTATAGCAATGTTTCAGCCAGCGACATGGAACTTGAGGAATCCCAATGGCAGAGCCTATCCCTAGCAATTCGACTGGAACATGAATGTACGCACTATTTCACACGTCGTTTATTTAACTCCATGCGAAACAATATCCTCGACGAGCTAATTGCAGACTACAGAGGCATTGTAGCAGCTACAGGCTTCTATCGAGCCGATTGGTGCTTACGCTTTCTGGGGTTAGAATCATTTCCTAATTATCGAGAAGGAGGTAGATTGCAAAACTACCGTGGTCAACCTCCACTTTCCGATGGAGCTTTTAAGATTCTACAGGCATTGGTGAAGGCAGCCGCAGAAAATTTGCAGCGCTTTCACACTGACTACCTAGAGAATTTAACAGATGCTAATACGCAACTTTTAATGTTGATGTGCTTAACTAATTTGACATTAGAAGAATTAGCTTCTAAAGAAGCAAAATTTCGCATCCAACAAACCTTTGAAAAATTGCAAACAGTCCTTCCTGTATAAAGAATCTCATTCCTCTGCGCCATGTCAGTTGCTACAAGTCGGGCATTGCCCGTCCAACGCATTGGCTCCTCTGCGCCTCTGCGGTTCGTTTTTCTAAAAGTTCCCATTCATAAAACGTAGGGTAAGTAACCTATGACAGAAGTCCTACTTAAAGAATTAACTAACAGTGACATTGATTGGATGATTGCTAAAGGTCATCAAAGAGAAATAGCCATTGGTACTGTACTCATTCAGGGAGGGAAAGCTGTTAATTCCTTACATATTTTATTAGATGGAATTTTAACAGTTACTGCTTCTGAACCTGATAACAACCCTCTGACTCGTGCTTTTGCAGCCATAGAAGGTATTGAAAATCCCAGTCGAGAAATTGCGAGGTTATCTAGTGGCGAGGTAGTCGGAGAAGTCCCCTTTGTTAGTACTCGCCCTACAGCTACAACCGTTAAGGCTGTAGAAAAGTCGCTAGTTTTGTCAATTCCTCAACAAGAATTGGCGGGAAAATTGCAGCAGGATCTTGGTTTTGCTTCGCGCTTTTATCGAGCGATCGCCATTATGCTTTCAGATAGAATACAAAGTATCATCAATCAACTTGGTCGTAGCAATATAGCCCAAGGGCAACCACTAAAGGATGTATTATTTGTATTAGGAAAATTGCATGATAGTGACATCGATTGGATAATGGCTTGTGGAACTCAGCACAGAATTGCTGCTAATACCGTACTCATCCATCAACAAGGTCCTGTGGATGCATTGTATATCCTACTAAGTGGAATAATGTCACTCTCTGTTTCCGATGATGAACGTAATCCTTTAGCTCGTGCTTTTGCAGCTATAGAGGACGGCGAAATTTCCAACCGAGAGATAGCAAAATTATCGAAAGGTGAAATTATGGGAGAAACACCCTTTATTGATGGTCGCTTACCTTCTGCAACCATTAAGGCTATTGAAGACTCAATAGTTTTGTCTATTTCACGACAGCAAGTAGCGGCAAAACTGCAACAAGATATCGGATTTGCATCTCGTTTTTATCAAGTGATTGCCACTTTACTTTCTAATAAATTTCAAGGAATACTCAGTCGCCTTGGTTATGGTAGACGCGTTTATAATCAAGGTCAGCCACTGGATGAAAATATTGAATATGAGGATGAACTTGATGCCAGTATTTTGGATCGTATGGCGTTGGCTGGAAAAAGATTTGAATGGATGCAGGAACGGTTAAGAGTAAGTTGAATTTATTTGTATTGCCTAGTTTAAATCAATGGCGGCTGTAAGCGATTTTAGCAATCATTTCTGCCGCCAGTTTCACTCAATCTGCAAATTTATCACGAAAAACAGAAAATAATAATAGTTTCACCTGAAATTTTTGAATTGTATTAAAATACATCTTCATCTACTCTAATAATAGCAAACTACAAATCTTCTGTGCCTCTGCGTGATATTTTCACATATCATTCAGCAACACTAAAATATTTTTTTTAAACGAACCGCCAAGACGCAGAGGAGCCAGTGCGTTGGACGGGCAATGCCCAACTTGTAGCAACTGGCATGGCGCAGAGAGAATAATGAAGAAGGTTTTTTAGTAATAATTTGGCAATGCTATTTATAACTTTAATCTCACTAAAAAATCGAGAATTTATAAAAATATTAACGTGAAGGTAAATGTTAGACCAAAAACGTAGCTTATTCCGCAAAGAATCACTAGAGCGGCTATCTTCTCCAGAAAGATTAGACCAACTGATGCAAGTCGTCAGTCCTAAAAGCTGGCTACCGCTATTCGCCTTGGGTTCCCTAGTAGGAGTAGGCATAGTCTGGAGTATTTATGGACGCATCCCTATCACCGTTGAAGGGCGAGGAGTAATGATTTACCCAAGCAAAGTTGTGCCACTGCAATCACTAAGCTCAGGGCAGTTGCTGGTTCTTAATATTAAAGTTGGGGATGTTGTTAAAAAAGGGCAAGTGTTGGCGACGGTTGACCAAGTTGACCTGCGTAAGCAATTACAACTAGCGCGCGCTAAATTAGTCCAATTAGAAGAACAAGATCGCAACGCTAGCTTAATACAAATACAGCGTCAGCAGCTTGATACAAAAGCAATCCAAGAGCAACGCCTAACTCTTCAGCAAAGACTCAAAATCATGCAGGATTTGACACCTATACTGAAGGAGAAAGGACTGGTGTCAATAGGACGCGATCGCCTCAATCTACAACGACGCTTGCAAATACTCCGAGGGTCGCTTCCTACCCATAAAAAAAGACTAGACAATCGCCAGAGTTTATTGAGAGAGGGAGCGATTCCTGACGATGTGGTGTTAGAAGCACAGCAACAATACGACAATGCCCGTGCAAGCATTGATGAGGCTGAATCTCAATTAAAGCAATTAGACCTCAAGGAAGCAGATGCACAACAACAATACCTCTCAAACCTGAACGAAATCAAAAACATCCAAGCTCAGTTGCAAGAACAGAATAGTAAGGTAGCTAGTCTAGCTCAAGAAAACTTGCAAACTACAACTACCCGCGAAAACGAGATTCAAGAAATCAAGCGCGAGATTGCCAAATTCGAATTGCAACTAAGCACTAACAGCCAGATTGTCAGCCAACACAACGGACGCATTTTAGAAATCACGGTTACGCCTGGACAAGTTGTCAATGCAGGAACCCGCTTAGGAAGTATAGATGAGGAAAATCCATCTAGCAAACTGGTTAGCATAACCTATTTTGCGATCGCAGAGGGCAAGAAAATTCAACCAGGAATGACGGTTCAAATTACTCCCCAAACCGTGAAGCGGGAACGCTTTGGCGGCATCGTGGGCACTATTAACAGCGTTTCACCATTTCCCATCACGAAGGAGGGAGCTGCTAATGTGGTGGGTAATTCAGAAGTAGTGGAAGGTTTAATGTCTGGAAAACAAGAAGGAGTAATGCAAGTATTCGCTGATTTAGAGCCAGATTCCTCAACTTTCAGTGGTTACAAGTGGTCTTCTTCCACCGGGCCGCAACTCAAAATTTCTTCTGGAATTACTACTGTTGTTCGAGTCAAGGTAGAAGAACGCGCTCCCCTCACGTATGTTTTACCTATTCTGAGGTCTTTCAGTGGTATCAACTAATTGGACTTTAGTAAAACCTATTAATCCTTTGCAGCCCTTACAAAAACTGCTGCAAAGTAGAAGGGGGCGTGTCAAGACTCCAACCCTCCTGCAAATGGAGGCTGTGGAATGTGGTGCTGCTGCTTTGGGAATTATTTTAGGTTACTACGGTCGAATTGTGCCCTTGCCAGAACTGCGTCAAGAGTGCGGTGTTTCTAGGGATGGTAGCAAGGCATCTAACATGCTAAAAGCTGCCAAAAGCTACGGACTCCAGTCCAAAGGCTTTAAAAAAGAACTGAAGCAGTTGCAAGACTTACGCCCTCCTTATATTGTGTTTTGGAACTTCAATCATTTTTTGGTAGTAGAGGGATTTAGCTCTTCTCGCGTTTATCTAAATGA
Source organism: Nostoc sp. XA010 (assembly GCF_020829625.1). GTDB lineage: Bacteria > Cyanobacteriota > Cyanobacteriia > Cyanobacteriales > Nostocaceae > Nostoc. Next base: position 36,642 of record NZ_JAIVFX010000030.1, read on the forward strand.
CCCCGCTACTGGGCCGCGTCATCTGTCTTTACAAGAATTTGACGAGGGATATACCGGAGTGGTGCTGGTAATGGAACCAAGCACACAGTTTACGAAAGGTGGTCGTAATCCCAGCATGGTTTTATCGTTGTGGAAACGATTGCAAGGGGCTGCTGGTGCTTTAGTTTATTGCCTAATAGCGGGATTTTTCTTGACTATTATCGGGCTAGCGATACCTGTATTTAGCCAGATTTTCGTAGACGAGATTTTGGTTGAACAACGGCAGCACTGGTTGCGTCCCCTGATTTTGGCAATGGCGATTGCATCTGTACTTCAGGGGTGGCTAACGCTACTACGGTTACGATATCTGCGTCGCTTGAAGACTAAGTTGGCTGTGGGGATGTCCAGCCGCTTTCTCTGGCATATTCTGCGTTTACCTGTTAGCTTTTACGCCCAACGCTTTGCCGGAGAAATCAGTAACCGTACCAGTCTCAATGACCAAGTTGCTGATGTCCTTTCTGGAAGTTTGGCAACTACTGTCATTGATGCAGTAATGGTGATTTTTTACGCGCTGATTATGTTTCAGTATGACTGGGTACTAACCTTGGTTGTAGTTAGCTTTGCTGCTGTCAATGTCTTAACTTTACAGTGGATTTCTCGACAGCGCGTAGATGCTAATCAGCGGTTGATACAAGAATATGGTAAAGCTGCTGGTGCGGCGATCGCTGCTCTCCAAAGTATAGAAACCCTCAAAGCATCAGGATTAGAGCCAGATTTCTTTTCTCGGTGGTCAGGTTACTATACTAAAGCTCTTAATTCTCAGCAAGAACTGGGCGTAACAAATCAAACATTCTCAGTATTGCCTACCCTCTTATCTGCCCTTTCTTCGATGCTTCTGTTGGTCGTAGGTGGTTTACGGGTGATGGATGGACACCTCAGTATTGGAATGCTCATAGCTTTTCAAGGTTTAATGCAGAGTTTCGAGGAACCTGTAAACAATCTTGTCAATTTCGGCAGTACTTTACAAGAACTTGAGGGCAATTTGATTCGTCTGGATGATGTGCTAGACAACCCGACAGATCCGCAATTGGAAAAGAGAAGACGGGGAGCAGAGGAGCAAATAGATAATTTTTCCCCTTTGCCAAGATTACAGGGGTATGTTGAGTTGCGGAACATTTCATTTGGCTATAGTCCCCTTGAACCTCCCTTGATTGAAAACTTTAACCTGTCAATAAAACCTGGACAGCGAGTAGCCCTGGTAGGTGGAAGCGGTTCTGGTAAGTCTACCGTTGCCAAAATCATCAGTGGGCTTTACGAACCTTCGACAGGAGAAATTCTCTTTGATGGTAAACCCAGAGAGCAAATTCCCCACGAATTACTCACTAATTCTGTTGCAATGGTGGAACAAGATATCTTGCTATTTAGCGGCACGGTAAGAGACAACTTGACCCTCTGGGATGCCACGATCGCAGATAAAAATTTGATCCGTGCTTGTGAGGATGCGGCTATTGACGATGTAATTCTCTCAATGTCTGGAGGGTACGATGCAGAACTGATAGAAGGGGCTGCAAATTTAAGTGGAGGTCAACGACAAAGGCTGGAAATTGCCCGTGCTTTCGTGAATAACCCTTCAATACTCATCATGGATGAAGCTACCAGCGCCCTAGATGTAGAGACGGAAAAAAACATTGACGAGAATCTCCGGCGGCGCGGATGTACCTGCATTATCGTCGCACACCGATTAAGCACGATTCGAGACTGTGATGAAATCATCGTCCTGGAACGCGGAAAGGTAGTGCAACGGGGCACTCACAAACAATTGTGGGAAGTTGAAGGTGTGTACTCGCGGTTAATCTGCACTGAAGGGGAAGCTTTGCAGGAAGGGTAAGGTAGATGGGCGAGACATGGCGATAACTAACAACAGAACTAAAAAAAACGTAGACGCATTAGCGGCTTGCCGCAGACTACCACAAAGGACACGAAGGGCACAAAGTAAAGAGGGTTTCAAAGGTTATTACGTAAGTCCTAAACAACTAACAACTAACTAAATAATTATGGTGATACAAGGGCTACTTTACCAAATTACAGGCAATGAGCCGATACTGCTGGACGATCCCTACAAGGTTTGGGTAATTCAATCTGGCTCGATCACATTGTTTGCTGTCACAGTTAAAAATGGTGTTATCGAAGGTACTCGCCGTTATTTATGCAGTTGTAGTGCGGGGGAGGCTCTTTTTGGCACGGCTAATCAGCACCGCCAAATTTTGGCAGTACCAGTTGGAGAGACAGAACTACTACAAGTACATCAAGAATGCTTCAGTGAGTTAGTAGCTAATGCAGATGCAACGATGCCTACGGCGAGCTTTGCTAACGCTTGGGTAGAAAATTGGCTTGAGCAACTTGGTAATGTACCCCAGTTAGCCACACCAGCAATTCAGGTGAGGGCTTCTGGACAGGCACGATTTTCTCTCATCGCTGGTCAGACTTTCCAATCGGAAGCGGGTGTTGTTTGTTGGGTACGGCTTCAGCAAGGGACTGTCCGCTTTTTGGGGTTTGAGGATTTGACTTTGACAAGTGCAGCAGGAACTTTTTGCCTCAGCGATAAAATCTGGCTAGAAGCTGTGGAGGAGGTTCAACTTACCACTCTAGCTACTTCAGAAATCTGCAATTCAGATACTCTACTTTTAGGGCTGTCGCAGTTTAATACTCAATTTCTCCACTCTATTGACCTTTTAGATCGGCAAGAAGCCGAGGATGAACTACAAAGGTTACGCGATCGCCAACATCTCAATCGCCAAGTCACGGCAGAGGCTCTAGGAGAGTTAGCATCGACTCTGAATTATCAAAACGGAGACTTTTTCCTCGAAGGCACACCTTTGTTAGTTGCTGCTGGTGCGGTTGGAAGGGCTTTAGGGGTGAACATCTGCCCTCCGGCTCGCTCGGAAAACCTGAAGCGAGTTAAAGAGCCGTTGGAGGCAATTGTCCGGGCTTCACGCATTCGGATGCGGCGGGTGTTGTTGCGGGGCAACTGGTGGGAAAAGGATTCTGGTGCTTTGGTAGCTTACACCAAGCAGGACAATCGACCAGTTGCACTGTTACCGATATCTGCAACTAGCTATGAAATATTTGATCCAGTTGAGCAAACTCGCCTAAGAGTTGATGAAAATAGAGCCGCAGCGCTGGCTCCCGTTGCTTATATGTTTTATCGGTCTCTGCCCGATAAGACACTTAAAGCTTTAGATATACTCCAATTCGCATTTAAAGGACAAGGAAGAGAACTACTTGCTATTTTATTTACTGGTATTACCGTAACATTGCTAGGGATGCTCACACCCCAAGCAACTGCAATTCTCATGGACAATGCAATTCCAGATAGCGATAGGGGACTATTACTACAAGTTGGATTAGGCTTGCTAGTTGCTGCTTTGGGAACAGCTTTATTTCAGCTAACTCAAGGTTTTGCTATTCTGCGAATGGAAACGGCTTCTGATGCTTCTACTCAAGCAGCTGTATGGGATCGGTTGCTTAATCTTCCTGTATCCTTTTTTCGCCAGTATACAACAGGCGACCTACAATCTCGCGTATCATCGATTACTACGATTCGTCGTCAACTCAGTGGCAAAACCCTAATAAATCTGATTACCAGTCTGTTCGCATTATTTTACTTAGGGCAACTGTTTTACTACAACTTCAAATTAGCCTTAGTTGCTGTTGCTGTTGCAGTAGTTGCTGTTGCTGTTACTAGCTTCTCTGGTGTACTCCTCCTGCGTAAGGTGCGTCCACTACTAGAATTGCAGGGGGATATTTTTGGACAGACAGTGCAGTTAATCAACGGAATTTCTAAACTGCATGTTGCTGGTGCTGAGGAGCGGGCTTTCGCTTCTTGGAGTAAAAACTACTCTCGACAAGTGAAACTTGAACTCAGTACACAGCAAGTTGAAGACTTTGTGGCACTCTTCAATACATTGATGCCCACACTGACTTCTGGAATACTTTTTTGGTTTACCATTAGTTTGTTTGAAGAAGCTCAGACTTCAGGAGCGACTGGATTATCTCTTGGTACTTTCCTAGCTTTCAACGCAGCCTTTGGCAACTTTATTAGAGGAGCCACAGACCTGAGTAATACAGTTACTGATGTTTTGCAAGTTGTCCCTCAGTGGCAACGCACCCAGCCAATTTTGGCAACCATACCGGAAGTGAATCTCAGCAAAGCTGATCCAGGCAAGCTCATCGGCAGAATTGTTGTGGATCATGTGACATTTCGCTACCGCAGTGATGGAGCGCTAACGTTGGATGATGTGAGTATCTCTGCGGAACCTGGGGAGTTTATTGCTTTTGTAGGAGGATCTGGAAGTGGAAAATCAACTATATTCCGTTTATTACTAGGGTTTGAAACTCCTGAATCTGGTACTGTTTACTACGATGGGCAAGACTTATCTGGTTTAGATGTAGACGCTGTACGTCGACAGTTAGGTGTAGTTTTGCAAGGTGGGCAACTAACAGCCGCTTCGATTTTCGATAACATTGCTGGTGGCGCTCAGATTACCCTAGATGAAGCCTGGGAAGCTGCGCGAATGTCTGGGTTTGCTGATGATATTGCAACGATGCCAATGGAAATGCATACAGTGATTAGTGAAGGAGGTGGCAATCTTTCTGGGGGGCAACGACAGAGGTTGTTGATTGCTCGCGCTTTGGCATTAAAACCCCGTATTTTGTTATTCGATGAGGCTACTAGTGCCCTCGATAACAGAACTCAGGCAATTGTCAGTGAAAGTTTAGATAAATTACAAGTTACCAGAATTGCGATCGCTCACCGACTTAGTACTATCTGCAACGCTCACCGTATTTATGTACTGCAAGCAGGCCGGGTTGTACAGCAAGGAAATTTTCAAGAACTAGCTGCTGTTGAAGGTCTATTTGCCCAGTTAATAGCTCGGCAAATGGCCTAGCTACTTGAGATTTATGAAAGCTACGGATACGTGATTTTCCCTACGCTGCCACCAACCAATCGCACACCACAGACTTGCACCCGTGGGCAAAGTTAACCCAAACCTGCCACTGCCCCAGATAGCCATTCCAAAACGGCTCCCCATCAGCCACTCCAACAGCCTCGCCAAACTTGGAGACTAACTCCCTGTAGAAAGAGCCAGCGCTGTCCAAGCCTTGCTGCATTTTCAGTTTCAGCCCCTTCCAGGCTTGGACTTGGGGACTGGGCACTACCTCTTCTAATATTTGGGAGTTTGTGTCACTGACGGGTGTCGATAAAACTATATTATTAGTGACTGACACCGACTCACTTTGAAATAATTCATCCCGATTTAACCACTGCTTAAAAATCGAATCACGCTGATCATCGGGTGAGACAAACCGATAAACGCACTCCCGATTTTCACGCTTGCCCAACCGACCGACATAATCCAACTTCAAATCAATTTTGGCAAGTAACTTCTGAGCGATCGCTATCGGTGTATGTTTTTCCGAGATACTAACATTCAAGTAATTTTTGATAACGTGCCGATGCACAATAGCCAGCGCTTTAAACTCCACCATCTTTTCATCAGACCCCCGCAACTGAACGTCTGGTGTGAGAAACTGCAACAGATTCAGATTTTCCAGTAACAACACAGCAGGTAATAACTGCCCCTTGTTAAAGTCAGGTTTCCAAATAGAATTCTCCCCAGCCTCTAACTGCGCTGCTTGCTGCCCGTTTAGCATCACGGTTGGTCAGAAACTCTCGCCCCACTGTCAAATAGTAGTGCGTCCGCAGTTGAGGATACCACCCGTCATCATCTTTCTCGACCAAATCAGGGGTTACGCCAATTTCGTAGCGACGGGATAATTCCGCCTTGCGCTGCTGATGTCGTTCGGTTTTCGTTTTCGCCCGTTTGTCTTGCAACTTCTTGAGTTCAGTCTGTGAGAGTTCAACAGAATTAGCGATCGCTTCACACTCTGCTACCCATCTTCGACCAAACCCGCAAGCACCGATTCTCGATAGCGCCGCATCTCAACGTTAATCACAGAACCACGCTTACCCCAGGTCTGCAATGACTCCGGCTGGAAGTTCTGGTCAACATAGCTGTAATCGTCATTGTCGGCCGCCGACAACAGCGCAATGTTCGCTTGTGTTGCAACGTGTTGACTTCTGAGCAATCCCCCTATCGATGTAGAGCCATTCCCTACAACCGACATCCCCCACTCTCTGACCCAAATGTGACGGTCAACTGTCTCCCTAACCCTTGCCAACATCTGACGCACAGAATTAGTCGGCTGTACACCCTGAAATATCCTAAAACATACTTCACATCAGTATCTGAGACATCGGCAGAAGACAGATAAATCTTTCCCTGACTGCTGCCCAAAACATTCTGTACCAGTTGTTTGAGGTTTTTGAGAACAGACACCCGACGCTTCTGCACTTCCGTACCAGAGTTGAGCAAATGCCAGAATACTTGGTCGCACTCATCAATAATAATGACATCATTCGCCCAGTCATTGGGGTTGAATCGCGCCTGACTTTCCTGATGTAGCTAATCAACACACACCCCGTATCCTAGTAATGTGCCTGTCTCCGAAGTGTGGACTTCAGTAACATAGTTAACACCAAACCGATTACACAATGCCCCACCCAGTTGAATGCGATGGGTGATTATTAATACCCGTCTCTCTTGGTCGTGTGCTTTCGCCACCTCAGTTGCCAGCCATTCGGTTTTGCCAGTACCTTTGGGAGCCTTGAGGATAATCAGCTTTTCACCTTCGGGGACGAGAAGTTGTCCAAGGAATCTTTGGTTGAGTGCGATCGCTGTCAAGGCAAATCAAAAAAACTTGTATTGCCAAATTACAAAGAATACGGATAACTCCAAGCCAACAAGTCGGTACATCACAGCCGAAAAAACTCGAAACAGATTTACAACACGTACTGTAGAAGTTTTTCATAATTTAACTGGCATCAGTTCAGAATGGGCTGGATTGAAGCCCTGCTTTCTCAAGTCCTTCAGGTAAATCAATCACCCACAGGGAACAGCCTTCATTTACCAGCAGCCGTCCCATGCGACTGATGGCGGTTCTTACCCGTTGAACTGTCTCAGGTTTGTTGTCCTGGTCAAAGCAAATATTAACCTGTCTCCCCTGTGTTGCAAATGGAGCGGCATTGCACCCATGCCGCCGATTCAACTTTTTGTGAGAGCTTGTGCTGGCTATGAAATCCTCAATAGCCAGCATTGCCTTTGGGCTGGGTAAAGGTTAAAGGGTAAGGGTTAAAGGAGTGAGAACAATTCCTTTCCCCTTTGCCCTTTCCCCTTCTCATCTCCCGCCTTCTGTGTGCGGTCGAAATGTGAGATTAATTCGAGTGCCGACTACTTTGTTGGTCTTGGGAACTTGATGAAGGTGAGTTGATTGACAACCGGGGTGCATGATCAACAAACTCCCGTGTTCCAGCCAGAAATCCGTTGGTCTGCCATCTCTCGGTTTAATTTGAAACTTGCGAACTGACCCCAGGCTGACTGAAGCAATCCTGGTTCGTTGAGTGTTCCATCTTGGTGATGCCATTCAATGAAGCGGTTGCATCTTGCCCAGGTGTTAGCTCGGAATTTTTCAGTGCCGTTTATCATCACTACCCAAGGCTGGGTTAGATTATCGTCATGGCTGATGCTGCCTACCAGTTCATCACCAGCGTAATATTCGTGATGGTCAAACGAGATTTCGACTATTGTGAGGGGTTTGGGAGCGATCACTTGGGCTCAGCGATATAGCTGTTGAGTTCGGCTTGGGCGAGGGCTCGGTTGTCGGGGGCAGCGAGGGTAACTTTCTGAATCTTGCTTGGCTGATAGTTAACAATGGCGGAAATCCAGACATCCTTCCAGCGTTTGTCGCTTACTTCGGCTGTACAAGCGATTTCGCTGTAGATTTGCTTGAGTCGGGCAATGGATTTCAATCTCATTACAAGCTATCTAGCTTGATTGAAGAGTCAGGAATCAGAATTTCTTACCTTGAAGTACAAGAAGATTTGCTTTTTAAAGTTGAAAGAGCATTAATTAACGCCTTGAATCCTCCCCTCAATGAAAATGAACCATCCAAGGGAATCGCTAGTCTGCGACAAAGAGTTGGTTTAACACAACGGCAATTAGCTGATTTAGTGGGAGTTACGGAAACAACCGTTCGGAATTGGGAAAATAATCGCAGCGGTGTTGAATGGTTTGAAAGGGTGGCGAAACTTTGTGATAGCTTACAATGCACTCCTAATGATTTGTTTGGATATCAAAAGATTGCAGAAACTGAGGAAAAAGCTTGATATTGGGATCATCAATCCTCTTGCTCTTCCCTCTACATCATTTGAGAAGCTATTGTCCTGGGCACTGCGCTCTCTACAATGGCAGTTTCTAACTATGCTTAAAATCTACGTTGCAATTGAGTTCCAGCAAATACTTACGAACTAAAGGGGTGGAATAATGGCTAAACCACACAAAACCTTTCAGGAGTATTGCCGCGATCGCTTTGGCCATAATCGTCGCCACTCCACTCGGTGAGCTTCAACAACAAATTTTAACCCTAATGGGAATGCCGCAGTCGCTTTACTCTTTCCCTTACCTTGTACCGGGATAAGTGCTTACAAGAATCCTATCTAAATTAAGCTGTATAAGCTTTACAGCGCATTAATCCCTCGGATATTTTTTTTAATGGGCGAACCTACCGTAAGGAGAATAGATTGCCACAATATGAAGCAGCAAATGACGGAACTGCAATCTTTTGCTATGAACGCTGGAGAGCAGTAGCAAAGGTCAAAGACTTAGAAACTGGATATCCGCAGCTATTTCCTGAAACATCAGGTAGGGTTGCCACATCAATCTGCACTACTTCTGGAACTACCTCTAATCGCTCAGATATCGCGCTCGATTTGGCAACGGTGATGAAAGCATCACAAGCGATCGCTCGTGAAATTGAACTGGAGCAGTTGCTTCGTTCCTTAATGAATATCTTAATCGAGAATGCTGGGGCGCAAACGGGATACTTGATTCTGGAAGACTCAGGAGAATGGTTGGTTGAAGTTGTTTGTGAACTGAACGATGGTGAGCACTCCTGTACAACACAAGTGTTGCAATCGATTCCGACTACAAATCACTTAGCTGAATCGCTCGTCCAATATGTGATTCGCGCCCGTGAATCTGTCATCCTCAATGACGCAGCTCATGAAGGTCATTTCATCAACGATCCCTACATTCAACTGAGGCAGAACTTTCCTATCCATCTGGCAACAAACGTATCAGTGCGGTCTATATCCCCGATTTCGACCGCAATACTCAAGTCAGAGGATACTATGGGCTGATCCTAGATATTAGCGATCGTAAACGCGCCGAAGCAGCCTCAATTCTGGAAGAACGCAACCGCATGGCACGAGAAATTCACGACATACTGACTCAAGCATTTACAGGCATTCTTGCTCAGGTGGGAGCTGCAATACAAGTGTTAATGGATGATTTAGAACCGACCCAGTTTCATCTGGACATGATTAAAGAATTGGCACGAACTGGATTGACTGAAGCTCGGGGTTCAGTGACAGCGCTTCGTCCTCAGCTTTTAGAGGAGGGCAGTTTACAAACTGCTTTGCGTCGCCTCGTAGCTCAAATGAGAGCCGCGATCGATACAGAACTTCATTATGAAATCAAGGGTACCGTTTATCCCTTACCGGCTGAAGTGGAGAGTAACTTACTGCGGATGGGACAGGAAGCTTTGACTAATGCCATCAAACATGCTGATGCTGACGAAATTCGCATTGAGTTGGTGTATGGATCTGCACACTGTAGCTTGCGTGTAAAAGATAATGGACGAGGTTTTGGAGTGGGTAGTATCTCAAACGGTGGGTTTGGTTTATTAGGTATGAGTGAGCGGGTAGAGCGAATTGGAGCGCAATTGAGGATTCAAAGCCAGCCGGGACAGGGAACTGAAATTGTTGTCATGCTCGATCGAGCGTGAGGATCATGCACAAGTCTATGGCAACCAATTTCCACTATCGCTTTCAGTACCACTGCTCGTCATCTAGTAACCTTCCCGTCAAGAACTGGCATGAATACAATAGACTTGTCGCTTAATAAGGTAAAGTAACGATTGGCGATTAGAACAAGACAGAAAAATGCTAGACGTGAATCGGGTGCTGAAAGAAGACCGCCTGCTGAGGGCATTTACCGGGCTAAACCGTCAGGCATTTGATGAATTGTCGCAAGACTTTGAAATCGTAGTCAAGCAGGATGCGATGCCTGCGGCGGGCTACGCCTACGCCAAAAGCCAAAAGCAGCGGAAACGGTCAGTGGGTGGAGGCAGAAAGGCTCGATTGCAGCGAGTAGAAGACAAAGACAATCTGCTCGTAAGTATCAATTTTTAAGCGAAATCTTTGTGATGCTATGCGAAATATCAAAAGCTTGCGAATCAAATGCTCGTTACATACATCCAACTAAGGTTTGAATTTAGATTCCAACCTGAGTTGGAGCCAACCTTCCATTGATATATGGACTGATTCATCAATCATTGTATTGTACAAAAGTTTCAACTCTGAGTGGACGACAAGTTAGAGTTAATTGCATATATTTAATTCAGGCAAACATTGAGAGCAATTTAGTTGCAATATTTAAGTTTGCTTGACACAAAGAGAGTAAAAAGAGGGTTGTATGCTCAACGCTGAGGCTGAACATACAACCGTCGGAGGTATCAGTGAGCTTTGACCGCGATCGCAGTTCGTTATTCGTCCCACCTTCAACACAAGATCACGTAAAAGGTATGTTGAATGCCGCCGTGGTGCTGGTGATGTATGGGGACTATCAATGTTCTCAAAGTGCGGACGTTTACAGGCTGATTAAAGTTATTGAGCGGCAGCTTGGTGTTTCTTTGGGGGAAAATTATTTGTGCTTCATCTTCCGCCATTTTCCACAGATAGAGATTCATTCTCATGCTCAACGTGCGGCGGAAGCGGCGGAAGCGGCGGCTGTCCAAGGTCAATTTTGGCAGATGCATGAAATGCTGTTCACCGATCAACAAAAGTTAGGAAACGGCTATCTGGTAGAGTATGCCAATAATCTAGGACTTGATATCTCGCAATTTCTGCAAGATATATCTAAAAGAGTGTACATTAATGCGGTCAATGAAGATATTCAAAGTGGATTACACAGTGGAGTAACGGCTGCCCCAGCACTGTTTATTAATGGAATTAGGTATAGCGTAGGCGTAGCCCGCCGCAGGCATCGCTGGAACATTGAGCATTTGATGGCAGCTATTATCACCCCAAATCTTTAAGTTTCCTGTTTCTTAACCACACGATAAAGATTACTGCTTATTACGCAAGCAATTAATTAACAGGAGCAATCTTATGACACAATCTCTCTAGTTTTTTAGTTCGTACCTCACCATCGTTGAGTTGATGGCATAAATGCTTTCTTTGTCTAAACCTAATAGTTAGCATAAGTCACTGGTTATAACAATCACCAAAACCCTTGAGAGGTTTATCAACATGAATGCAAGTAACGGCATCATCAACCAGCCTAGCCCGTATTCGGTGCCTACAACCATTGATCGATTAGAAGCCGTCCTTCAAGCGAAAGGCATCACCATTTTTGCCCGCATTGATCAACAGGCTGAAGCCGAAAAAGTCGGACTTAGGCTATCTCCGACGCAGTTGTTGCTGTTTGGCAACCCGAAAGCTGGAACTCCTTTAATGGTAGCAGAACCGACGATTGCCTTGGATTTACCCCTGAAAGCACTGGCATGGGAAGCGGCTGATAACAAGGTGTGGCTGAGTTACAACGATCCCAATTATTTAAAACAGCGGTTTTCTCTCTGTGATGAGTTGATCAAGAACATCGCTGTCACTACACCTTTAATTAATCAAGCACTCCTATAAGCAACTCACTCTGCGGACGAATCTTGGAGTTGCATATTTGCTCGCTGGAGAGCTAGACCATGAGGAAATCACGTCTAAAGCCTACTGTAACGAAAGACTATCGCATCACGATTCCTGCTTCCTTTTTCGGCATGATTCTGGGTTTAGCGGGATTAGGCAGTTGTTGGCGAGTAGCTGTTAAACTCTGGCACTTGCCTGCCTGGATTAGCGAAGCAATTATGATGCTTACAATTGCAATCTGGTTCGTGTTGTTGCTGCTCTATGTCAGCAAATGGCTGTGGGCGAGAGCAGATGCCCTAGCTGAGTTTGAGCATTTTGTTCTGTGTTGCTTTATTGGGTTAGTGCCTGTGTCTACGGTGCTTGTAGGGCTGGCGATCGCGCCCTACTCCCGTGCGATCGCTATCGTGTTATTCGTTGTGGGTGCAATTGGTCAGTTGAGCTTTGGCGTGTATCGTTCCGGTCAGCTATGAATAGGAGGGTGTAAGCCAGAAACTTATATGCATTAACTTTAGCCTGAGGGCATAGGATACATTTCGATTGGTAATATTAGCGCTCCAATTCGTAATCTTACTAATCCACAAATTGTCAAGATAACTTGTTCATACTTTTTAGAATTCAACCTAAATCTGTCTTGAACAACTCGAAAGATTTTTACCGAGCGGATTCGATGTTCAACAAATACTCGTTTGGATGAAAACTCCTTGTTTCATTTTTTCTGGTTAGTTGTTAACTCTCTATTTCTTAGTTTCTTAATTGGAGTATCAATTAAATCTTCTCCTAGATAACCTAAATCTCCCTTAAAGTTTTGTTTGGGATCGAAGTTATCTCGATTTTCTCTAAATATTGTTATATCGCTTTTCGGTCCGAGTTACCCAGCGATAACATCAACAATATCCCTTGCATCTGGTAAAATAATTATCTGAGTTTTAAAGGTGTGTTTACTCGCCTTACCAGAAAAATATTTTTCTTGCTCCTTATTGTGTCCAGGTCTTTCCCTAACTTGTTCATAGCTATCTATGATTAATTCATAATCTGTGAGTATCTCTTTAACTACTTCATAGTCAGATTCTTTTTTTTTACTTGTTCAACTAAACTCGATGGCAGCAATTTTTGGAGGATTGGTAACCAATAATTAAATGTATCATTTGCTGTCGATTCACTTACTCCAAACTGGATACCAAGAAGTTGAAATGTTGCCAAATGTCGGATATATACCAAAGTTAAAATTATTTGTTCTCTTACAGATAGTTTTGGTTTACGATCTCCACCAGCAGCAATAATTCTAACTTTCTGGGATTCTAATAACTCTTGTAATTCAAGAGTGTAATCGTTCCACGTTTTGGATTAATTTTTGTAACTGTTCATACTCCAGACCAATTAACCGTTTTGTTTCTTTAGGGTTGTCTTCAATATGGTTTAGTATGTCGCTCATGTTTCTGTATAAAAAACCTCTCTGATGTTCTTTTACCACAGAATGTTACTATTTTGGAAATCAGGGCAAACGCATCTAAAGTATAAGAATCCTTTAATAGCAAGGGTTTCAGCGTTTTTAAATTTAGCCTATTTTTTCGTCAAGATCCTTATCCAGCAGGGGTTTCAGAAATGCCGTGCGTTCGCCCTGTTTTGGAGATGTCTATTGCATTATCGCCACAGCCCATGTAGACAGATTCCCTATAGACGTCCCGCTACCGCTAACAGAATTGAATTCTGTGTGACTGGCGGATAGCGCAACGTAAAGCCTGCGGCACAGCGTCTCGTAGAAAGCGTCTTAGTCAAAGGGTTTAATACCCCCACGCTCATCGAAAATGAGCGTGGTGCAACAATGAGCGTGGTGGGTCTGAATCCCCCACTTTCTTGTTCTGACTCCTGAATTCAGAATAACTGAATTCTTCTTCAATTAAGTCGAACTCCCTACTCTAAAGACTGGAAACAAATCGCCACTGCTGTTAAAGATGCCTCCAATTGGCGCTGCTCTCGTTCTACGAAGCGATTTCAAGATACTGCTAATTTATTGACTGTTATACAAACTTGTCGCCGTCAAGGACGCTCTGCAATTGAGCTTTCTAACCAAGCTATCAAAGCGATGGTTAACTCTTCTGTGCAGACCCCTTCTTTAATTCCTCTCATTTAGACCTGAATCCTTACGTATATATCTTAATAATTCCAGCTTATTTTTAAAGTTCTCTACACTAAATCTACATTTTATTTTTAAATAAAAGTAGTAAAAAACATATAGTAAGTTTATATTATTCTTCTTCCTTAAATATATACTCGGGTAGCAGAAAAGAGTTATGCAATAAATACTTAGATTTGATGTTAGAACCTCAAGTTACAATTGTTGTTGTGCCACGAGAGCGTTTTAGTTACACACAATTATCATTAGAAGGGATTTATGCACATACTAATATTCCTTTTAAATTAATCTACATTGATGGCAATTCACCTCAGCCCATTGAGCGCTATCTAAAAGCACAATCAATAGAAAAAGGGTTCCGCTTAATTCGTACAGAAAATTATGTATGTTCTAATCAAGCACGTAACCTAGCATTGTCTTACGTTGATACTAAATACCTTGTTTTTATTGATAACGATGTTCAGGTTACACCTGATTGGTTAAAGAAACTGGTACAGTGTGCTGATGAAACAGATACATGGGTAGTTGGGCCACTTTACTTAGATGGAATATGTGGAAAACTAGAAAACCAAAATATCCACATGGCGGGTGGCTTTTGTGAATTTCAGCAAGCAGATGGGAAACTAGATTTATATGAGCAACGGCGGTTTGCTAAGAATTTATTATCCACAGTGAAATCTCAACTGCTACGAGAACAAACACAATTGATAGAATTTCATTGTTTTTTAGTGCGTACTGCAATTTTTAAGCAGATAGGTTACTTAGATGAGAGATTAATGAATCTTGGAGAAGAGACTGATTTTTGCCTATCAGTACGTGCAGTTGGTGGGACTATTTACTTTGAGCCAGCTAGTACTGTTATTTATGTACTTCCAGTGCCATTAGTATGGTACGATATACCTTATTTCTTGTTAAGGTGGAGTGATGCTTGGAATAAAACCTCGCTGAATCACTTCCAGCAAAAATGGGGTTTAGCCAAAGATGCTAAATTTATGTCTATTGGCTATAAGTGGGCAAATCGCCATCGATTAGTTCCTTTAGAATTAATACAAAATTTGCTGTTAAATCTTTTACCCTGGCAGTTAAACTCCAAGACTTACCTAAATTTCCGAGGATTTATCGAGAGTGTACTTACTCGGATATTTGTGAAAGGTAAGCGTCAGAAAATCTAATAAATAGGTAAATTTTAATAGGAACTAAGAGAGTTAGTTTACACCTTGAAAGAGTTGATGCCCAACAGTACCAAAAAGATAACTTTGAAGCAATGTTGGGGCTATTCTTAGAAGCGCTCTTGACATTGTTAACTGAACACAGTCAAACAAAATCTCCGAAGCCAATCTGTCTTGCTTGACTGGACTTATGGCTAATTTTTGCAATGCTGTGGTTAATTTATCGCTCATTTTTAAATACCGGAACTCGACCGGAACTATGACGAATTTTACTGGTTAACACTACTAACGCTGAAACCATCTTTTCCATTTCCGCACAATCGGTTAGTGTCAATCAATTGTGATAGGGCATTCCTCAAGTAAAGAACACTCTTTTTCTCTTCGCCCCACTTGCGGCTGTTTCTGATAGTGGCAAAAGAAGCTGGAGGACTAGCAGTAGCCGCAACAATTGCCACAATCTGTTCTAAATCAGCCTCGGAAAGGTCTCTCTATAGCTTGTTCTGCACTATCTACAATCAATTTATGCTCACAAAGAATTTTACGTAGTTCTTGATGTTTCTGACTATCTCTTTCTACCTCTTCCATTTGAGAAGCTGGTAATATCTGTCTCAAAATCTTCACCCAATAATTAAACGCATCATTTGCTTTAGTTTTTGATATATCGAATAACAAACCTAAAATACCAAAAGTTGGTTTTTGTCGAAAGTAAACTATACATAAACAAACCCCTTCTTTGGGAGACATTGCTGATTTACGTCCACCACCAGGAGCAATAAGACGAATTTTGTTTTTTTCAATTTTTGTTTGTTTCTGATTATGTCGTTGTTCTGCCAACGCAACCAATGTCATAAACTGTTCATAATTAATATCAATTAATCGTTTTGCTGACTGGGGATGTGATTCAATTTTTACTAGAGGACTCGTCATTGTTGATGCGCTATATTTTTTATTTATGTATCATTTTCCCACAAAGTTTGTTTTAAGGACATGTCTAATTGGGGTTGGCTTGAAAATGGTTATCTATTTTTATATTCCAAGTCTTGGGCATACTTTAGCTTTTGATGGAAGTAAATTCTATGTTAGCGCTGCTGTAAGCTTAATTATTCTCTTTCTTCACTCAGAATAAGTTACCAAACTAGCCAAATGATTGTCCTCAACGCGAAGAGTTCTCTTTGTTTTAAAAGAACCTACCCCCTTGGACGGTTACATTTCATTCAGGCATACCCAAAGTTTTTAATGTCAAAAGTTTTACGATTTCTTTGCCAAAAATTTTCTGCTTTAGCCGAAACCACTTGAGACTAAAGACTGATTTCTCAATTTATCAACACCAGTACTATTAGAAATTAGGTGTATTTTTTCGGGATATAAAATAACATATTTTTCAATTGTTACCATGTCCAATAGTGTTTTACCTCAAGAGGGTTCTCAACAACAAGTAATATTTCTAACTAGAGTAGTACAAAAGGACTCTCCGGGTGGACTAGATGTTTTATCAAGGAGGGGAAATCCCACCTAGAAATTTGACAGGGTAATACATAATTTTCGCCTCAAGAAATAAAAATTTTCCACTACCGAATTTTTCAGATGGTTGAAGTCAACTTTAATGTTTGGGGTAACGGTTCTATCAACCGTTCTGGGCATATTACTTCTGATGCACCGACTTATGTCGTTATTCACGGTTATCAAAGCACTGGTGGCAATGCAGGTAATAACTACAAAGCTGCTGATTGGATGGAAAACATAGCCCAAACCATCCGAGAGCGTGAGTCTAATGCTAATATCATTCTCCTAGATTGGGAGGAAGGAGCTAGTTCGTTGTGGTATCCCACTTCCGCCACCCGAACACGCGATGTTGGTAATCAGCTAGCTACCTACTTAATAAATAATGGTGTAGATCCGGCTTACACTAACCTGATAGGGCATAGTCTGGGAGCGCATATTGCTGGATTCGCTGGTTCAACCTATGGTGAATCTACAGGGCGTTCTCTTGCTCAAATAGTAGGGCTAGATCCAGCAGGTCCTGAGTTTGAAGGCAAAGCAGCAAGCGATCGCTTAGATCCAACTGATGCTAATCGAGTTGTATCTTTGCATACTAGTGAATCTTTGGGTTATGATGCTCAATTGGCTACCTTAGATGTCTATGCCAACTGGAATGATCTATTCCAGCCTGGACAGTGGAATTTTGCTGGGAATCACGGTTATGCCAATACTTTCTATACAGAATTACTCCAAGGCAATAGTTTTACCCAGTCCGATAGCACTCTGCTAAATTTGAATACAGTAGTCAATGCTGGATTTACTGGGCAGGACGATGCCAGCACTAAAAACAATTTGGCTATTGTTGCTCTAAATCTTTTGGGTACTGCTAACAACGACACACAAGCGGGTGGTGCAGCCAATGATGCTATCCGTGGTAATGGAGGAATTGACTACATTACAGGTGGCGATGGTGACGATTCCGTGTTTGGGGACGATGGTAACGATCTTCTCTATGGTGGACGTGGGAATGATTCTGCCTTCGGCGGCACTGGAAGTGATCGCCTGTTTGGAGATGAAGGTGGCGACATACTCACAGGAACAGATACACTAGCAAGAGGTGTTGCTGAAGTTGACCTTTTGACTGGCGGCGCTGGGAGTGATCAGTTTGTGCTAGGTATTAGTGTCGATATCTTCTACAGCGATAGTAATACTAGTACTTCGGGACTGGGCGACTACGCTCTGATTGCTGATTTCAATGCCACCGAAGATACGCTGCAATTGTCTGGCTCCAACTCCAGCTATAGCTTGGGAGCAGCGCCAACTGGTTTGGCTACAGGTACAGCCTTATTCCTGAATGAAACTAGTCCTGAACTAATTGCGATCATTCAAGGTTCTAGCAACCTCACCCTTAGTGCCAGCTATTTCCTAACTGTCTAAAACATTACAGCACTTCCGCCTGCTATGAGGTACGCACACAGTCTCAAAAGTTAGGATAGGAAAGGGATATAGGTAAAATTGTGCTTCATAATAGCCGGAAGTGCTGTATCTCAAATACAACCTAAAATTCTTTATCAAGTTTTAGACTTGCACTACTCAAAGTTTTTTATTTTTTTATGATGCCCAGATAAGTAATTAAAAGTAGCTAATAAAATCAGTAATTTAGATTAATAATCCAAATTGTTAGTTAACAGGACTTACGCAACTGGCACAAATAGCGGGCGGGGCGTAGCCCTGCTACAAGACAATTTGAATCAAACCAAGCACATAGGAATACTTGGGCGTTTTAGTTGCTGAATTAAATAATTAGAAAGCAAGTGATGCTTGATTTGATAAACAGTTTGACCAGTGGTATAGGCTAAATTCTTTAACCTAAGCCAAACCAACATTGCACAAGCAATATGATTTCTTTGGAGTCTAGCTTTACGACACTTGCCTTGATTCAATGCCCGTTAATTGTTTAATCTCCCTGTGAACAGGACTCTATTTTCCAACGGATTTTACACACCTCTTGTACAACATCCGTAGAAGTTTGAGATAAATCGTTGGTGGCGACATAATCCGTTCTGTTGGTAGAAACAGTAACCCGGAATAGTTTCACTTTTTTATTAGCTGGGAATCCTTTAATTTTTATGATTTTACCACAGTCTAATTCTTCTGGGTTCCATTTTAATAATTCAATCCGTTTATATTTTTCTTGACCAAATGTATCATCTACTAAACGATTATTTTTTAAAGGGCAATAATAAATTTTGTCGATTGCATCAATATATACCATTAAACTGTGTACCGCATACCATGTGTCCATCAAAACAGTATCAAATGGTAAAAGCTTATGATACACAAGGTTTTGCAACATATCTTTCACATGGTCTATCTTGGTTTTGCCATCGACATCAGGATTAAAAATTCGATAATCTATGACCCAAAATCTTTGAAGTGTAGGGTTGACATACACGCAGCTAACTACACCAATGCCTTTCAGGACACCATGCTCATTACCACTATATTGTCTCCTGACTATTTCTATTTCTTGAGAATACCTTTTATCTAAAACGCTATCATCAAATATTATGTAACCATTGTCATCAGGCTCAACTAACTCTTTGACGTTATCCCATAGTAAACGAGGTGTTAATTTTTCTATTTTCAAATAATAGTTAATTGCATCATGACTAATACTTTCTAAATGCTCTGCTAAATTGGTAATTGTATAATTAATTTGACTACTTAATAAGTATTGGCAGTAATTAAGCTTAGTAAATCTCATTGCCGTAAGCAACATTTATCTTATACAACCTCTACCTATTCTCTCATGAATCTTTCATGCTTTGCTTCCTATACGCCGACTTCTATTAAGAATACAAGGCTTTCGGAATCAGATTTAACTAATACTTATGTACTAGCAATTAGCGATCGCATTGTGCCAGTTGCGTAAGTCCTGGTTAACTTGGTGCTGCTCTTTAGGGGCAGATCGCATCAAAGAAGGCTGGCAACGTGAGTCAGACATTACAAAATTTCCCCAACTGGATCTACAAACTATTGATTCCCTTTGGGTAAAGCATAGTCAAGAGCGTTTTGGGTTTTCTGTTCAAAGCTGCATCTGGAAGAATGTAGAACAGGACTACGGCAAGTTTTCTGATGCAGTGGGATGGCGGCTAAACTACCGTTGGCGTCAGTACTCTGAGTTGATTTTCAAAACGGAGGCTCCGATGGGACATTTACCTGCTGCACCATTCTTTAAGTCGAACTTGGCTATTAGACATCTCCGAAAAATGTCAATACCTTTCTATGACTGGCTTTCAACAGGCGATCGCTAGTTGCAACTGTTAGCCAGTCTCAACGTAAAAATAAGCGTTTGAGACAGTTACTATTGATAACTAGGCAAAAACAAGTACGTGTATGCGCTAATTTTTACCAAAAAACATCTGACTATTTCATATTGGTAAGACTAATGCTCCTATTCGGAGTCTTACAAGCCCACATATCGTCATAACTATTTGTTCATATTTACGTGGATTTACAGCGCTTCCGGCTATTATGCAATATAGTTTTCTCCTTACCCCTCTCCTATCATCGCTTTCAGCTTTTAGGGTGTACCTCATAGCTGCCGTAAGTGCTGTAATCTAAATCTTTCAGAAATTTTCTCCTTTTATTTTGCTATGGCTTTAATCCCTCCTTTTTCACTTTGAGGAGAGAAAAATATTACAGTTATGCTGAAACTCAGACATCATCAAGAATCAAGCGATCGCTGGCTAAACATCTACCAAATCCAGAGAAAACAGAGCATCCTGAACAATGAGTTCCGGCAAAATGTTTAAACATCCGCATCGGCTGCTGAACTTGCTCGAAATCTTCGGGATTGTTTAGGCTTGAACTTCAGGAGGTGCTTGGTCAGGATCAATTAACGGACTTCCAGATTGGTTATCTTCTGCAAGGGTCGGTTCAACCGCTTGGGGCGATAGTTTCCCATCCCTTCCCACCTGTTTAACCTCGTTCGTATCTTTTGGTTCAGTTACCGGAAGTTCGTTATTCCGTCGTGCGGCGCGATCGCTCAAATAAGTTAACCAGGAAGGCGACCAGGCTGAGTGGCTGTCCTTGCCAAATGCCCGCTCTTTGCCAATTCCACCCGGTTTTGGTAAAAGCTGATTTACCAAACTGAATAGATTAGTACTTAGTCTGGGGAACAGGGCATAGAATTTGACCGAGAGCCAGGTTGGGAAAGGCACGATCACTTCCGTAGCGCCCCGGCGTAGTCCGGCGATTGTGGCACGAGCAACCTTTTCTGCGCTGGCAGAAATCAACGGTAGCGAATCACTAATGCTGAACCAAGCAAATTCCTTGCGGTGTTGCCCTTTGATCACGGCATGATCCACAACTCCAGTGCGAATGAAACCAGGACATACGGTTGTAACGATAATTCCATCTTTTGCTAACTCGGTTCTCATTCCTTGGGACAGCCCAACCAGGGCAAATTTGCTGGCACAATACCCGACCATGTGCGGAAATGCCACTTTTCCCCCGACGGAGGAGATATTCACAATTCGTCCGCTCTTTTGCTGCCGCATCTCTGGCAAAACGCCATAGGTTGCGTAGAGCGGTGCCCAAAAATGCAGTTTCATCAGATCGTCGTAGTCCTGCATGGTCAGGGTTTCTAGTGGGCCGATAATATCCGTTCCGGCATTGTTGATGAGAATGTCGATTTTCCCAAAGCGCTCTTTTACCTGTTGTACCATTTGCTCAACCTGAGCTTGATCTGTCACGTTACAGGTCAGTGCGAAAACTTCTTTACCTCGTTGCTCCAGTTCGGTTCGTGCGCGTTCAAGTTCTGCTTCATCTCGTGCATAGATTGCTATCCGTGCGCCTGCATCAATTAGCTGGCGTGCCATCACTAGACCCAATCCGCGTGAACCACCTGTGAGCAGAATCGTTTTACCTTGCAGATCATAAATTCGTTCGCGCCACCAGCGATCTAGCAGCAGAAAACAGGGTAGTAAGGCGAACGCAAAGGCGATGAGCCTGAGTAGGCTGTCATAGTTGATATGCATTAATCAAAAACTCCTGATCACTCCGATAGATTGGCGATACCAATTCATTGAATTGAAAACAACTCAAGCGCCGACAGTGACGCGATCGCTGATTTCCATTTCCAAAACTTCTTCAATGCGTTTAATTGTTGCCCAAGACAGTTGTTTGCCCGATGCATTAGCGTTTTCTTGTACCTGTGCTGGTTTACTTGCACCGATGATGACGCTACTAATTTCGGAATTGCGTAAACACCAGATAAGCGCCAATTGGCTCAAGCTCAAACCTTCTTGCTCGGCAATGGGCAATAGCCGCTGCACCTTGAGCAACTGCTCCTGATCTAGTTCTCCATTGTTTAAAAACATATTTTGTTTCGAGTCACTTGCCCGTGAACCTTGGGGTAATGATTGGCCGGGTTTGTATTTACCAGTCAGCAGGCCTTGCGCTAAGGGTGAGTAATTGATTATGCCAATCCCTTCTCGACGGCATAGGGGTAACACTTCTTTTTCGATCGTGCGATCAAGCATATTGTAGCGAGGCTGATTGGATACGATCGGTGCGAGATTTGCCAACCGGGTCAGGTCGGTCGCATGGGCGAGTTGTCCAGCACTCCATTGAGAAACCCCGTAATAAAGGATTTTCCCCTGTTTCACCAGATGATCAAATGCCATCAGGCTTTCAGCCAGAGGTACGGTCGAGTCATAACGATGTGCCTGGTAGAGATCAATGTAGTCCAGCCCCAATCGTTTCAAACTGGCATCACATTGCTCCAAAATATGTTTGCGTGATAGTCCATGATCGTTGGGACCATTACCCATTCGGAAATAAACTTTGGTTGCTAAGACATAGGATTCACGCGGGTACTGCCGCAGTACCTTACCCACAATTTTTTCAGCTTCTCCCTCGGCATAAACATTTGCTGTGTCAAAAAAATTAATTCCCAAATTATAGGCTTGCTCAATACATTGACTGGCGGTGTCTTCTGCCGTTGCACCACCATAGGTAAGCCATGACCCTAAACAAATTTCCGAAACTCGAATGCCGTGTTTACCTAACTGCCGATATTCCATAAGTCATCTCTTTTTGGTGAAACCTTCATTGACTCCGCCTGCTGTCAAAATGCTAAAATTCGTACTTCAAACATAATGCGAGCAAGCGATGGCGATCGTATCAAGATTAATTGTTTAGACCCACTTTAGAAAATGTTGATGCTTAATTTCTCTTTCATCAGGAAGAAACACTAGTTGATAAATAGGTGAACTTCTAATAAAAAATTTTGATGATGTGTTCAAAAATCTTTGAGGCAACACCCTTACGTCGGTGAACCTTGGCGGTACGCATTAATTTGACTTCACCACTTTTTGAATCTAGTTGTTTGAGCGCCCCGCATTTGAGTAATTCCGAACCTTCCCAAGCTTGTGAGTTTTCTAATTCATCCCCGACTTGGGAGCAATGCACTTTCTAAAGGTAGATGAATTTTAGGAGTTGCTACTTATATGGTGATTATATTTAGACCAATAAGGAGACAGAACAAGTACTATAGGACTCATATCTGATTTTTGAACAAGATTTCAGATAAAACCCTGATAAAACGGGCTTTTCAGTCTCAGTATGTTTTCAGAAATCAAATCGGAGTCCTATATAAAAAGTACTGAAAATGAATCTAACCCAACACTCAGACACAAGGAAGTGAAGATACATGGCAATTGAAGAACTGCAAAAAAACGATATGATGGCACATCTGCAAGAGTTCTCTTGATGCAGGCAAAGATATTGGTCATTACGGGAGACTGCTGTTTGCAATGGTGGCACGTCATTTTCTGAGTGAGCCTGAGTTAATTAACTATCTTCAGAAAGATAAAGATTTTACTGAACAAGAAGCACGTTCGCTATATCTACAAGTACAAGGTAAAGATTATAACCCGCCTCGACGAGAGCGTATTCTTCAATGGCAGTCCCAACAGGAATTTCTCATCTGTCCGAATCCTGATGATCCGGATGCTTGTAATGTTTACAAGGACTTACAGTTTCCAGAGGAGGTATATGAACATATCTCCAACTATCATGAACATAAAGTAGATAGCTAAAAACTGATGACTAACCAAAAAGTCGTTCTAGTTACAGGTGCATCATCTGGGTTTGGGCAGTTAATTGCTCAAAAACTGGCTGCTGTAGGCTACTGTGTTTTTGGTACAAGCCGCAAAGAATCTCCAGCCTCACAGGGCGTGGAAATGTTGACATTAGATGTTACGTCTGATTTTTCAATACAATCGTGTATTAATCAGTTGCTCACACGGACTAACCGCATCGATCTACTTGTGAATAATGCTGGACAAATTCATGCCAGCATGATTGAGGAAACTTCTTTAGAACAAGCTAAGGAGATTTTTGAGACGAACTTTTGGGGTGTTGTGCGTGTTACTAATGCTGTTTTGCCCTTTATGAGACAGCAACGTAGCGGGCATATTATCAATATGAGTTCAGTGGCAGGGCTGATCGGCGCTCCTGGTCAAGGTTTTTACTCTGCAAGCAAATTTGCACTTGAAGGTTATAGCGAAGCATTAAGTGTGGAACTAGACCCATTCAATATTAAAGTATCTTTAGTTGAGCCTGGCTACTTTAAGACCAACTTCAATCAAGCCATGTTACAGCCTACTGTAATTCATAGTGATTATGACACGGTACGCGACGTAATTTCCTCATCTGTCCAGGGCGCAATTGCACAAGGTGATAATCCTGACAAGGTTGCAAAAGCTATTGCTCGTATTGCTTCAAGCTCCTCACCACGATTACGCTACCGTATTGGCAATGAGGCAGAATGGTTGCCTCGCTTAAGAGCAATACTACCTGATAAGCTGTTTCGCTTTGGTGCGCGTAAACGGTTGAACCTGCCTTAAACCACAGCATGATTTAACTGTAGAACTAATTGGGAACTCCATCTGCTCTCCACAATAGTAATATGAACCTATCCCACTATTCCAAAAAACCCTACTTCGTTCCGTAAAATTTCCTTGAAAACCTTAATTTTTCGTTTTCAGTTCTCAATAAGCTTAAGCTTTATAGCACAAATATTATTAGTGGGATAGGTTCATACGACACTAAGGCGTGGCTGGAGTTACCGACGGTATTGCGGGTGATGGTGCTGCTGGTGGTGCAGTTGTTGGGGGCTCTGTACTAGGGTGTTGACTCTGTATCCTTTAGCCCATAAGACTTCATGCAAAAAATGTGTCGCCTGTTTTTGACTTAAAGTGCCTGAAGCAGGCACTTTAAGTCAAACAAAAATAACACGAATAATTTTCCCGAAAATTCCCGAAAAATGCACAAAGTCAACACCCTAGCTCTGTACCAGGCTGACAGGCTCCTATAAGTACACCTAACCCAAAAGTTGAAGCTAGAAAAATAAATTTTCTGTTCACCATTCCTCTTTGAATAACTTACTTGAGCATTAGTAAATCTTATCTGAAATATCGCTATATAATGCTGAGTTTTCCCATATTTTACGTCCACAGTTAATTGCAGCAAATCACTCAAATCATCACAGTTATATGCATGAACTAAGCAAGGTAAGCTGTTGATCTTGCCGTGACTAATGCTGGCATCACTTGCTCACCAAAAACTTCAATAAATCTCTGCTGTTCTTTATTAACGTTGTGCAGATAAATTTCCTCAAAACCCAATTCTACAAACTCTTCTAGCCACTCGATATGTCGTTGCGGTTCGGCTGAAATTCGCACATACTCATACATATCTTCTAGTTTAACGAATTGTGCTGCCGCATCAAATTGTTGGGGACTACGAAGTTCTGCTAATACTGGGCTTTGAAAAATATTTGTCCGCCACTGTTCGTAAGCGCCTCTTAAAGCCGTTTCTTCATCTTGAGCATAAGAAAGTTGTACTTTCAGGTACATCGGCTTATTTCTGCCACCCCCTCTTTTAAAAGCTTCTACTACTTCTTTTAATTTGGTGTAAGGATGAGAAATTGTAATCAATCCATCTGCCCAGCCTCCGACCCATTCGGCCGTTTCTGGCGTAATTGCTGCCCCAATAATTAAAGGCGGAACTTCTGGACGGGTATAGAGTTTTGCTTCTTCTACACGCACAAAACCGTGGTGGGTGACAGTATTTCCGTCCCAAAGGGCGCGTATTACGTCAACGCACTCTTTCAAGCGGACATTACGTTCGATTTTTTCAGGCCAGCGCTCGCCTGTTATTTTTTCATTTAATGCCTGACCACTTCCTAACGCAAGCCAAAATCTTTGAGGAAACATTTGGGCAAGAGTTGCAGATGCTTGAGCGATTATTGCTGGATTATAACGCTGTCCAGGAGCGCAAACTACCCCAAAGGTAAGTGGTGTAGCTTGCATAGCCGCACCTAGCCAAGACCAAGCAAAACCGCTTTCTGCCTGTTGTACACTCCAAGGGTGAAAGTGGTCTGAGGAAGATATCCGCTCAAACCCTGCGCGATAGGCTGCTTGTGCGTATTGCAACAAATGACTCGGCTTAAATTGTTCGTGAGAGGCATGATAACCAAACTTGACCATAAACCACCTAATTATTAGTGTAAGCAATCGTACTAACAGGCGCGTTTTCTGTTTGTTTTGAACCTAACTGAGTATGCTGGGCAACAATTGGCGTATCTTTACTTTAGCGATGTTCTATTTCAATCCCACCAATAGGTAACGATAATTGCATCACGATCCTGTTGAACCTCGCTCCTTCTAACCGACTTTTCAATCGACACTGAAGCCGGAAACTGTAGTCTTCATTCGTACCATCAGTGACTTCCACAGAATCAGCTTGCCACTTTTTTCCTAAGTTTAAAAGTTGAGATATCTTCGTGTCTTGATTTTCGGCAGGAATGTAGACAGGCTTTACGCTACGCTATCACTTGGAACGAATAATCCTTATGCTTTTTTGACTCGGCAGGCAAAACATTTAAATGCCTGCTGTCCTGAAAGATTGTCATAATATTGTTTATCTATCAAGATATTAACTGACTCATAGTAGGGAGTTCCAAACTCTTCTGCCATTTTCTGCCCAGGTCCGAACCAGCTAGGGACAAAAATAGTGTCTTCTCGAATTCCTGACCAAACCAATGCAGTGCCAATGATTGAGCCTCTGGGGCTTTCAACTATAATTTCATCACCATTTTTAATACCTGCTTTTTTTGCTTCCTTTGGATGGATTTGTACTAGGCGAACACCATTCATTTGCTTGCCTGTATAAGTCCAGTGAGTTACAGAGTGGAAATGAACTACACTCGATCTACCAGTCATTCCCATCAGTGGGTACTGCTTGTGTACTTCCCCAGAAGAGATTTTTCCGAATTTGATGTTTTGAGTTAGAGCCTGTGGATTCACAGGATTTTTTACCAACTCAGATGTATATTCAATGGTTGGATGCTTACCTGTTACCTCTGGATGGGTATAGAAGCTTGGCAGAGCAGAGTGTCCAGACTCGGCTAGCCGGCTTTGCAATTGTGGAGTATAAATTTCTACCTTACCACTGGGAGTGAGAAATCGTTTACCAACATTCTTAGGGTTAAGAGATGATGCGGCTTCATACCAAGATGCATGATCTAGGTAAAGTGTGCTGACACCGGGATGCTCTACTGTTGGGCAAGGCCAGCGCAAGGGTTCTGTTCTTTGAGATAGTCTCTGTTGGGTCATACCTCCCATTCCAGGAGTATTCGTTAGAAAAGTTGCCCACAGTTGACGATAGTCTTTCCAAGAATCAGGAAAGTTGTCCCTCCAGTATTCAGGCGGATTGCGTTTGTCTAATTTTGCTGTGGCGTGTGCTAGATCAATCCAGATATGCCAGTCTGGTTTGGACTCACCTACCGGACTAACCACTTGTTCTTGCCAACGGATTGCTCGATCATCCCGCCGCATATAAACGGTTTCCATTTCAAAACCACTGGTTACAGGTAAAATAATATCAGCATAGTAGGCTGACTCTTCCATAAACAATCCAGTGTATACATAAAATTCTAATTGGCGGTAAGCTTGTTGTACTTTAATTGTGTCTGAACAAGCCAACAGAGGATTCCCCTGAGTAACGATCGCTTTGAGTTGATAAGGTTCACCTGAAATGATCGCATCATCGATTCCGTAACCGTTTGTAAAATTACCCAAGCCAAATGTCCATGCCAAAGCATTGCCACCTGCATCGTTGCATACAGGCCCAACATCGGTATTATTAGGACTGCCCAGCATACTGAAGTAGCGCCCGACCAGAGAACCTGTTCCTCGTGGGAGTCTGCCAGAGGTTTTGTTCGCGATCGCTCTGGCGATGCCTGCATCTCTGAGTGCCAAAAACTTGCTAGCTATAATTGAAAGTGCTTCATCCCAAGAAATTGGCTCAAATTTAGAATTGCTGTCACCTTTGTTTCCACCAACCCGCTTCATTGGGCTTTTCAAGCGAAAACGATTGTAGACTAGCTGGGTCATCATTGGCCCCTTGATACAAAAACCACCAGCCTGTACTGGGTCATTTGGTTCACCTAACACATCTATGATGCGTCCGTCTTTGAGATGAACTTTCAATCGGCACAGAGAATTGCAGAATTGACAAGCGCTATCTACAATCTTATCTGGCTCTAGGGCAGCCGATTTCTGAATAAAATCAAATTCAGTACTTTGGAGAGGGATTGCCTGATCGTCTCCAATACTTGCAGCATCTGCCACTTCTTTTTTTAGTAACTCTGCTGCACTTACAGCAGCTGTACTAATAGCCACCCCTTGGATAAAACCACGCCGTGAGGTCTTCTTCCTACCTTTTGATGTCATGGAGATCCTCTCCCTACATATTGCGCTTATTACAGCATTTCACAAATGGGGGTGCAATTTAACTGCATTTTAAGTAAGTCGGTGGGAAAAATTACGCTTCGTCTGTTCTAAGCGTTTTTGCTCACCTCGTTGGTAATAGCTGTAACTAGGCTCGCTCCATGCACATAACCCTGATTCGTCCAAATATTTTAAGTCTATTTCTCCGGTAGCAGCAGCTAATTCCAACATGTCTAAGACTGAAGAGCTTTTTTTCCCGTATTACAGGATCTTGCTTTCCTTTATGGCTCTTCCTGACTCGCTTCCAAATGACCCCCTTTTTTTAAGCACCCGTCTTAATCTATCGGGACTTAATTTAACTGAGCGTTAGCGAAGCGGCTCCCTTCGGAGCTTCGCTTTCTAATTTTTGGGCTAATTGAACACTGTTGTATGTACGTGGTTCTTTTTTGAGACATTCTTCCAAAAAAACTATGTCCTCTTCCTGATATTTCGATTTTCCCCCTCGACCTGGCAACTCCCAAAAGCTCTCTAGACCTAGCTTTTGCCATTTATGTAAAACCTCTCTTACTGTTTGAGGAGTCCAATTAAAATGGGCAGCTATTTTTTCGACGTACCAGCCATGTGCATTTAGCCTAACCCCGGATTTCTCACAAGTGCAGAAAAATCATTGAGATAAATAAAATTTTTGAAAAGATATTTTATACATCAGTGAACTAAATCCCAAAACAGAGGATAATAACGTATTATCCGAAAGTTTAAAGATAAATAAGAGACTAATAAAAATATAAATACTGAAGTAAGAATCATAATTACCAATAATTAGGCAGATGAAAACAGGGTTGAATTAAATAAATTAAACCTTAATGTCGCCCCGATAAAGATCCAAGGAATATGAAATCGCTGTAACTATAACTTGTGTGAGAATAGCGGTTCCTGTAGCAGTGATCCCCAGCCTAGCAATTGTTCCAGAATTGCAGATAATAGAATCTACGGCATTGTAAACCCGAATATAAAACTGCTCCCCAACAGTCATTACTTCAGCTCCGCGACGGAGATAGTTGAAACCCTTGCAGTTTCAGTCCCCGTGAGGGGATTTGGTCAATGGAAACGCTTGGTGCTGAAACTTAATCAGAGCAAGCTTCCTGGGAAAGTTTTTGACGGATCGAAAAAAAAGGTCATTTTCAGCCCTTCTTATTGCAAATCATTTGCAACTTTCCTAATTGTTGAAACACTGCAATTATTTAATTGTCTAGGTCGGTTAACTCCGTGAGGATGGGTACACCGTTATTGATGCCTGGGATGCATCGGATGATGAGACTGGGGCAGTAATCGAGTCGGTTAAAGCCGCGTCTGTTGAATTGTATGCTGTGGAGTGTAAAGCGATCGCACAAGCTGTTGAACTCTTTGGGGCTGAACTCAAGAAGCTGTAAGACAAAAGGGCGAAAACGAAAACTGAACGACATCAGCAGCGTAAGGCGGAATTGTCTCGTCGCTACGAAATTGATGTTACTCCTGAGCTTGTCGAGAAAGATGACGATGGCTGGTATCCTCAACTGCGGATGCACTATTATTTGACACTGGGGCGAGAGTTTCTGACTAACCGTGATGCTAAACGGGCTAAGGCGCAGCTAGAGGCGGGGGAGAATTCGATTTGGAAACCGGATTTTAATAAGGGGCAGATGTTACCTGCTATGTTGTTACTGGAAAATCTGAATCTGTTGCAGTTTCTTACACCAGACGTTCAATTGCAGGGGACTGATGAGAAAATGGTGGAGTTTAAGGCACTCGCTGTAACGCATCGCCACCTTATCAATAATTACTTGAACGTCAGTATCTCAGAAAAACTTACTCCTGTGGCGATCGCACAGAAGTTACTTGCGAAAATTGATTTGAAACTCGATTACGTCGGTCGGTTAGGGTCGAGGGAGAATCGGGAGTGCGTTTATCGGTTCGTTGTCCCTGATGCAATGGCAGTTTTGGGTTAAGTTTGCAGACGGGTGTACGTCTGTGGTGTGCGATTGGTTGGTGGTGGTGTAGTGAGATAAAGCTTTGGTAAAGAGTTGAGTAATTCATGCTTCATATTTCGTCTCCCCAGCTTTTTTAGAGACAGCAATTGCACCAACTCCAAACAATAGACCTATTAGGGAAGTAGGTTCAGGTATAGATGTAGATAAAGAACTCAGGTTAATATTGGCAGCAGAATCTTGATAGATGTATGTTCCTGCCCGTCCCACTTCACCCGTCAAGGTAATTTCAGAGCTTGAAGTTTTTTCTAAGGTATATCTTGGAGCATCAAAAGCAATGCCAAAATCAACTACTAAATTCCAATTCGACCCAGAATTAAGCTCAAAATCGACATCTGGGGTTAAGTTACCGCCATTAGTAGATCCTCTCTTCAAATTCAGGTCTAGATTGTTGACGGATAGCTCCCAATCGCTCAAAGTCCCGTTCTCTGAGTAAACTACAAATCCCGAATATTCGCTCTCGAATGGCAAAAAGTTTGTAAGGAATGGGCTAGTAGCATCGACTAAGGTAAAATCACCTGAAAATTCTTGTCTAGTTAGAATCGCTCCCAGCACAGGAGTAGCATGAAATACGCTTGCAACTACCAAACCAATCACGGCGACGCTAACTTTGGGGAGTCGAACTTGATTCATGGATTGGTTATGGTATTTAAATTTGTTGAAGGTATGCTATCATATACGTAGCAACTTAAGATACACTCAGTACACCAAAAGTTCTGCGATGCCTGCGGTGTTCTCGAAGAATCGCGGTCATTGTCTAAGAGGGTGTTTATAAAATAATTCTTAAGCGGTTGAGCGACTATGATTACGGGCTAATCGACGTAACATTAAATGCGTCATAGCGGCGTATATCATGGTTTCACTTGTTTGGGGATGATATTCGTAGTCTTTACTGAGACGACGATAGCGACCTAACCATGCAAGTGTACGTTCCACAACCCAACGTCGAGGTAATACTTTAAAGCCTGAAGTGTCATCAGAGCGTTTAACAATCTCAATTGCACAGCCAATAAAATACCTGACCCAATCAACTAGTTTTCCAGCATATCCAGCATCTGCCCAAATTAAATGCAGCTTGGGGAATGAGTATTGAATTTTATCTAGTACCAGTTTTGCTCCGTCACGGTCTTGAATTGAAGCTGTATGTACAACAACCATCAAAATTAAACCCATCGTATCAACAAGGATATGGCGTTTGCGACCATTAATCTTTTTTCCGGCATCATAGCCCTTCACCCCTCCTTTCTCAGTTGTTTTCACTGTTTGTGAGTCTATAATTCCTGCGGATGGTTCTACATCTCGTCCTTGGAGTTGCCTGAGTTGCGTAGGCGTAGCCCGTCGTAGACATCGCAGAACTGAATGAATTTTTTGCCATATACCTTTGCGCTGCCAACGTTGAAAATATGAGTATACAGTTTGCCATGCTGGTAAATCGTGAGGCATCATTCGCCATGAGCAGCCAGCGCGCAATATGTAAAAAATCGCATTTACCACTTCCCGCATCTCGATTTCACGCTTTTTTCCACGTTTGCGCTTACGATAACCGGAATCATTGATTTAATCAAATCCCATTCGGTATCGGAAATGTCTGTGGGATAAGGTTTTCGACTCATGGCATCCGATTCAAATATGACGACTGTCTTTTTTAAAATACCTGTCCTGCGAAATGACTGCGATCCTCTTTATTTTTTATTTATAAACACCCTCTAAGCCATGACTGAAAATTAGCTGTATCTGTTACTGCGTTAGAACCGGGAGCGCGTCCGTGTCGATTGATTTATCATTGTCCCAACTGTATACCCTGTATCACAGCGTACATCCGATCTAAGCCCTAGCGATCGTCGTTTCTACGTCAATTGAAACAAGTTTATTTAATTTTGAGAGATTAATCTCTGAATTAATGAGATATTAAGTTGAAAAAGTAATTCAGATAGAAACTTATGACAACCGAGCAAGAGCTTCAATCTCTTTTTAATAAATTAGATACCGATCAAGATGGCAAAATCTCCATTAATGATCTTTTTTTAAGTCCTGGCTTAAGTACAATCATTTCATCAGAAACAAATATCAGTACTCCCCAAGAATTGCTAGTAAATTATGATTCAGACTCTGACGGTAGTATTACCTTTGAAGAGTTAAAGTCAGCAGTTGAGAAAGCAAATAATTTAACTTAGCAGTCAAAGAACCCAATCCCCAATACCCAATACCCAAAATCCCTCAAAGCGCCCACGCTTTGAGGGATTTGCATGAAAAAGACAATTGTCTGTTCGTTATCTTCTGAGTCGCTTAAAGTAACAGGAGCAAGGTTTGTTTTAGCCCAAGATTGCGTCTGAATCAAGTTCCCACTCATGTTTGAGCATTTCTTGGTAAGTCGTTTCCCTAACTATCATCTGCTTATAAAGCATCAGCAAAAACAATGCGAGCTTGTTCACGGGACATCTGCTTGACTTAGTCAGATAATGTTCTAAGACTAAATTCTTGTTCTAAAGATAATTCAATCGGTTGATTCATCGCTTTTATTACTTACTTTTTTATTTGGGTTTGCTAAGTTAAGCAAATATTGCTTTACATAAATAAATATTACGATAACTTTACAAAAACCAAAGGAGTGTAAACCGTACTGGCGTAGGTTAGAATGCCGTATCTGCTGCTAAAAACCTTGATATCACTCCATTGTGGCAACCCAAGTCAAAACCTAACTTCTAAAGTTTCTTACCAAGAGGTTTTTAAAAGCATTTTTAGCCTCTGTTTGCGGCTGGCGATCGCTGTTGGAGAAGATGGGCAATACTTTGGGCAAGAGTGATGAGCGTCGCGGCGTGATGCTGGAGTTTGAGAATGTGAATATGGGACTGAATGGATGGCGTGAGAAAGTTGGGTAACGCGACGCTTTGTGTTGTTCCGTCAAAATTGAAGATGTCCACGCCTTGAGTTTTAAGTGTGCTTAAGTCTCAACCCTTAAATACTGGTTAGACAGCCAGAGGTCTGTCTGCAAACATGATTTTATAAAGAATTTTTAAGAAATTAACATTCTTCAGAAAAGGAAAGACGTAATGCTGAAGTAATCCTCAAAAGTTCAGAATCAGAGATTTTGTAGTTTACACACACACAAGCGTGTCTGAAAACCTTACATGGCTTACATCTCTGATATACTTCATCCATGTCGAAACCTAATTATTAGTTTTTCAATTTTTTGGAGTCGAGGATAATGTTGAAGTTCACCTGTTTGATGATTGTCGGGGCAGTAGTGTCGATTAGTGCGCCGGCATTTGCTGAAAGTCGTGCGGTTAATATCAGTATTGGCAGTATTGGTGGTTCCTTAGATAATGCTGCTTTGCGAACAGTTCGCCAGGTTATCGGGTTTGCAGTCGGCACTAGCACCGTCGATAAATTCATTGTATATAGTCCCAGGGCCGGATCTATTCCCATCGAAGGAGGTTTATCTGCTTGTGCTGAAGCTGGCTTTGGCATAAGCAATACAACATTTAATACTTTTATCCAGCAGTTGCGTTCAATTAATCCCAAACCAGGGACTTTCTACAATGTAGAACTTACCGCAACCTGCAAACAGAAATAAGACGTTTGCACTCAAGCGCGGTAGGATGGGCTGAGGTAGCAAGCCCATCCATCACAGTTAAACGTGAGATCGTAAGCTTAATAGGAATATTTTGCATAATAAGTAAATGTAGGATAACTCTACTCACCAAAATGTAGCCATTTCTGAGTCAATATGAGTGTTCAAGCCGCATACGATAATTGGTCAACCACCTATGATGCTGATCAAAACCTGACCCGCGATCTGGATCAAATCGTTACTAAAGAAACCTTAATGCGTAAGAGGTGTAAATCAATCGTTGAAATTGGCTGTGGTACAGGCAAAAATACTTTGCTTTTATCACAAATTGCCCAAACAGTCTATGCAGTTGATTTTTCAGCAGCCATGATCGAGAAGGCGAAAGAGAAAGTAAATTCAGTCAACGTGACGTTCATTACCGCAGACATTACAAATCAATGGATTTGCAGCAACGAGTCTATTGATTTGATCACCTGTAATCTCGTTTTAGAACACATCAAAGATTTGTCAAAAATTTTTTCAGAAGCCTCCCGTGTACTCGTTCCGGGAGGATACTTTTTCATTTGTGAACTTCATCCATTCAGACAGTATCGAGGCACACAAGCTAATTTTCAAAGAAATCAAGAAGTGATTGAAATCCCAGCATTTATACATCACCTATCAGATTTTTTTCATGCAGCCAAAAATTTTGGTTTCCGGCTTGAGGATTTCAACGAGTGGTGGCATGAGCAAGACCAAAATAAACCACCCAGACTTGTATCATTCTTATTCAAAAAGTGAATCTTAATAATGAAATTGCTCATGCGTGAATTTTGAATTGTTTTGACGGCTGGTAGATTTTTTCAAGGTTTGTGCTTAAACTGTAAACTCTGCTAATCCCTGCATGAATACCTTACTTGCCTCTGAGCGAATGTTGCACTAGCCAGCAATGTAAACCCACCATTATGAACGCCAATGGCAGCATCAACATTGGAATAATTTCTAAACCTGCCCAACTTGCAACCCAGCCTGCTCCAGTGGGTATAATCGCTGCTCCAAAACTGGCGATGCTGGTGGCGAAGCTAACAGCCGCAGGAACCAAGGCATCTGGTAATCGTTGAGGTATTAACCAGATGGTGGCGGGAAAGATTGCTGCCAATGCAAAGCCAATTAGCCCTAAGCTAATCCATTGATCTCGAAGTTGCCACCAAGCAAGCAATCCAATCATTAGAAGACTCAGCGACATACTGATTGTGCCGACTGCTCCAACCCATTGCAAGAAATAACCTAAAATGAAACGTCCCGATGTTAATCCTAGCCAGTAGGCACTAACGCTGTAACCAGCAATCAATTCGGGAGTTTGGCGAGCGACGGATTGCACAGTGTATGCCCAGTTGCCGATGCAAGCTTCTATACCAACATAAACCAACAAGAGTAACCCAGTTAGCATCACTACTGGATTTTGGAGCGAGCGCCCCAAATTTTCTAAGGCAGTTGTATTTGATGTCGATACCCGTAGCGTCATTGGTGTGTAGCCAGAAATCATCGCACCCAGGACACTTACAATCAATAGACTGACGATGCCGGCTAATACCCAATAAACCTGTCGCCAGTTCATGCCAAGTGATAACAAAGTAGTCGCGATTGTAGGTCCAGATAATGCGCCAATGCCATAGAAAGCATGGAGTAAACCAATCATATTTGCACTGCGCGAATCTTGCACAATGTAGGTATTGATCCCTGCATCAATCAGCCCAATACCCAATCCCAACACTGACCCGGCAGCAACCATAAACAACCAGTAAGGTGAGGTCGCGTAAATTACCAGCGCCATTGTCAGCACAACCGCAGCAATCAATAGCATTCGCGCTAACCCTAGACGGCTACTCACCAGACTGCTGGTGAATGCTGCCAGAATGTAGCCGCTAATTTGACTCACAAATAGCAGGGTAACGGTGGCTGGAGTCAAGTTATATGTGGACACTATAGAGGGCAGCAGAACGCCTAATCCCCCTTCAGCAATGCCAATGGCAATAAAGGCAATTAAGGCGATCGCCACTCCAATCCACAGAGGCGGTAAAGTGCGTTGGTAGTATCCCATCGGACATAATGCTCTTGCTCGAGACAATTTGGTTGCTTTGATTTACTCAGTTGATAATCCTCAAAAATAACTTCATACCCATCTTCCTGTAGTGATATTTCCATAACCCTATTTGCTGGGGCATGATCCTGAAGTTTGAGGATCATGCCCTGACAAATTTGCTCAACTGGTGACAGATGCCCCGCAGTGGACTGAATGGATGGCATGATTTGCTATTCGATACACAGCAGTTTCCCTCAAATTAAAATCTTTCACCAATGCCAAAATTTATTCGGCTATCACCATCGTCATTAATACCATAGTCAATGCGAATCTGACCTAATGGAGATTGCACACGTACCCCAAGACCGTAGCCGTAGCCAGAGCCATTTTTATTCAATACTTGGGCTGCTTTAGTACTAGTAGTCTGCCAAGGTAACTTTGCTAAGTAAAACCTCTAATTAGTAAAATAACCAAAAACGGGGTTTAACATGGCGAAAAAGTACATTGTTGACTTGGATGAAAATGAAGTTTCTCAACTGCAA
>NZ_JAIVFX010000031.1 GCF_020829625.1 Nostoc sp. XA010
CGATGTCTACTGGAGGTGCAGCGATGAAGGCGATTACGAAGCAAGCGGTAGCGGCTAGCAGGGTGGGGATCATTACTACGCCGAACCAACCGATATAAATACGGTTGTTGGTGCTGGTGATCCACTCGCAAAACCGATCCCATACGTTGGCGCTTTCGCGACGTTGTAAGGTTGTCGTCATTGTTTTATAAATGCGATTATTTGTGAATGAATTAGGTAGCTTTAACTACCTGTTATACATCTTAAAGAATTTATTGCGTTTTGTAAAGTACTTTGAGAAAGAATTTTCTCTTGGGATTTACGCACCCAAAGTGGAAAATCCTCACCTCACTGAAAAAAGGGAGGTTTTACATAATCAACAGTAGCGATGAGAGCGATATCTACGACGGGCTACCCTACGCAGTTTTCTCATCTAAGTGCGTTGCCCCCAAAATTCTCATACTTCCTCTTGGCATTGAACTTCGGTGATAAATAGAAGAAATCTATTACCGATTAGGTATCAACGATTCTTGACGAATAGTTGATGGTAGGGATGGGCGCAAGCAAAGATAAACAAGTGGGCCCAGTAGTGGGACAAAGGCTAGTATCCAAAACACCTGGGGATTATTCCAGTGGCGACGAGCGATATCATCGCCAAGGATTGTGGGGAATAAAAGACAGAAAAGGCAAAATGCCAAGCTCATGCCATTAATAAAGCGATCACCTTGGAACTGCTGCACAAAATCTCCCCAGTTACCTAAGACAAAGGCATAGGCGAGTAAGCCAACAGTGCTTAAACTCAAAACAATCCCAAAAAAACGAGAATCTAGCAGCTCTAAAAAAGCATCCTTTTGCCCAGAAAATTCTTGATTTGGTTCACGCAAAGCCAAATATGGTAACAGACCAAGCACTCCTGATGCTACTGATGCCAAGGCAAAAGGCCAAAAAGGAATCCGTTGCATTCTGGCATCAATGAACAACAAACCACTGTAAATTAGTAGCCAGATGCCCACTAAAGAAAACAAGGAAAGGATAATTGGATTTATCGTAAACCACTGAAGGGTAAATATATTTTTCAACAGGGTTAGGGTTTCTTGTAAATGCAGGGGCGGTGCTAACAGTAAAATATAAGCGATAAATCCAACCCATAGTAACCACAATGCAACTTTTCTATTCATCATCTGGTGTGCATTTAACATAATTACTAATTTATAATTCGGATTTTTTGCCTCTAAATCCCCCTTTTTGTAGAACGCTGCCCTGAGCTTGCTTAAAAATAGTAGTAAATCTATACGTGATTTTTGTTTCAGTTGAGGATTTAGACCCCAACTGAAACTGTCTTTGAAATTACGAATTAAAAATTGCTTTAATTTGCAGCTGGCTGCTGACTTGGTATTGCTTCTACACCCACTTCTGGTAGAGGTGGACGCACACACAAATAAATCAATGGCCCGAATAGAGGTATCAACGCTATTAACCAGAACATCTGTGGATTTTTCCAACCACGACGCGCCATATCATCCCTTAGCAAAGCTGGAAATAATAGGCAAAGTAGACAGAAGTCTAAACTCATGACATTGATGAAGCGGTTAGTTTGCCACTGTTGCACAAAATTACCCCAATCTCCTCCTGTTAAACCGTATGTAACTAGAAGAACCGTGGCTACCGTCAAGATAACCCCAGTCACACGAGAATCTAGCAGCTTGAGCAAGGCATTCTTTTTACCAACAAACTTATGATTTGGTTCTCTTAGGGCTAAATAGGGTAATAAAGCAAATGCCCCGACTCCAAAAGAGGCAGTAGCAAATAGCCAAGCAGGTATTTTTTGTCCTCTACCATCAATAAATACTACTGCACTGTAGATGAGAGGCCAGATGCCCATGAGGTTGAATAGTGCTACAACTAATGGGTTAACGCCTTGCCACTGGCCAGTAGAAAGATTTTTAATTAACTCGAATGTACCAGGTTGCTCAGGAGGAGCGAGGAAAAAAGCATAGGTAGTGAATCCCAGCCACAGCAAGCCAAAGGCAATTTTTCTAACCATGAAAGAGTTAAAAGGTATTAATTATTGATTTTGCCACTATAAATTCGGCTGATCTACCTGCTATGGTATTGTTCTTTTGTCTAAACCCGTAGCAGGTTGTCTCTATTAGGGATTGAAATAACTGAAAGCTTCTGAGAGGTAATCAGCAGCAGATGCTACTACTGCGATCGCACTTTCATAATCTAGACGCGTTGGCCCCAAAACTCCTACACTTCCTACTGGTATTGAACCTCGGCGATAGGTGGAAGAAATCAAGGTGCAGGTGCGTATCGGTTCTAAAAGATTTTCTGCGCCAATACGAACCGTTACTTTTGACTTACCCATATCCTCAAGCTCTGGTTCCTCAAATATTAATCGCCATAGTTGGTCTTGTTCTTCTTCCAGCAGGTGGATAATTGTTTGTACCTGCTGTAACTGGGAAAATTCTGGCTGACGCAAAACTTCTGACACACCCCGAACCATAATTTGGGTTGCAGTCGGTGCATGAGTGCGACGAGTCAATTCGGCAACTGAATGTTTCAAAAATTCCCCGTAGCGTTGGAATTCCTGATCTAGTTCGCTCCAGTTGAGGTTGGCTAATTCCAACAAGCTTCGCCCCCGCAGGTGGGTATTCAAAAAGTTAGAAACAATTTGTAACTCGCGATCAATTACCTCTGAATCCCGTTGTGTTTCCTCTGGTATTGGGGACAAATCCATCAACTTGGAATGTGTCTCATAACTATCGGTAACTACAATTAACATGATCCGCCCCGCTTCAACTTGCACTAATTGCAGATGTCGCAATAGTGCTGTGGTAGTTTGCGGCATAGTAATCAAGCTAATGCAACCACTCAAGGTTGCTAAAATTTGTGCGGCTCCTTGCAGTAGGGTTTCTAAACTCCAATCTTCCCACTGGAGGCGCTTTTGCAATGCCACCTCTACTTCTCGTCCTAAAGTTTCAGAAGGTGTAATTAGCTGGTCAACATAAATGCGATAGCCTGAATCTGAAGGCACTCGTCCAGCAGAGGCGTGTGGTTGGTAGAGTAATCCCGACTTTTCTAAAACGCCCATCACATTGCGAATTGTGGCTGAACTTACACCCAGGTCGTACTCCTCGACCAAAGCTTTTGAACCAACAGGCTCTGCCGTAGCAATGTAGTGACGTACCGTTGCCCAAAGTATATGCTGTTGTCGATTTGTTAAGTGGACTTCCATAGGGTGTGTAATGCTTGGCGGCAAATTTTAATCAAAGTCTGGAAAAATTTCTGGATTTGATTGAAAACTAAGAATATTAATAATTTATTAAGATAACAAATTATACAATTATATTTTGATCATTAATCTTAAGGTTTACGTACAACATTCTCTGAACGGATCTTTGCAGTAATAGTTGAGAGTTTCAATTTACAACATCCTTTTCTGGTCTATTTTTGCATAATTCTACACTTATAAAAGTATTATTGTATACGTATTTTTGCGGCGATCGCAGCTAAGATTGGGGTCGAAAAGTTTCGTAAATTAAATATTTAGCCACTGGAAAAAGTTGCCAGCTTTCCTGGCTAGCCCCTAAGTTTTTATGTACTGCTATTTTTAGCATAGCAAAAGCCAGATGGAAGAATAACTTCCATCTGAGTAATGCATCTAAACACAAGCTAATACTGGGGAATTGAATGGTCTACTAAGACGGAATAAGCATCAATACCACCGGAAATATTTTGCACATTTGTAAAACCTTGAGCAATTAACCACTGGCACATCTGGGCAGAACGGATGCCGTGGTGGCATAGTACAAGGGTTTCAGCTTGGGGATTGAAGAGGGTAGGGACTTGATCTCCCCATTCGGGAAATTGACTCAAGGGTAGGTTGATAAAGCCTTCAATGCTAGCAATTTCTAATTCTTGTGGTTCGCGTACATCTACTAGCTGAATACTTGCATCACCAGAAGAAAGACGTTGTGCCAGTTCTTGTACACTAATCTGGTTCATGGGTTAACTAAAAGAATTCCCTATAAACAGCCGTAATCCTATTTATGGTGACAGAAAATCTCTGTCTTTGCATGAGTATCCATTCTCAAGAAGGCTGATAGATTCTGGTAGGCTTTCTGCTTAAATGGCTGTAAACCGTCTTTTTAAAGGTTAAATGTGAATAGGCAACGCTCATTTATTGGTTTTATCGTAGCTGGTGCGATCGCACTGCTAGTAATTGCGATCGCTAGTTTTTACTGGTTTTTCGCCAAAAATCCGGCTAACGTCACTGCTTCTACCGGACAGCCTAATGCAGCCATATTCGTGTCGAAACTGTCCCCTGTAATGCTTTCATTGCTGACGAATCCTGATCGGTTGCAGGCGTTGGAGCGTGAAGGAGAACTATCTAAACTCAAAACGAGTTTATTCGCCAAAAGTGGCATAGATTACAAAGAAGACGTTCAACCCTGGTTAGGGGACGAAATTACCTTAGCTATCACCACCTTAGATATTGATCGCGATCGAGAAAACGGACAGCAGCCAGGGTATTTGTTGGCACTAGCAACCAAGCAACCGGAAAAAAGCCGCGAGTTTGTCGAGTTTTTGTTTTCCAAACGGGCGTTAGGTGGAGCAAACTTAGCTGTTGAACAATACAAAGGCGTGAAGCTGATTTATGACAATCAAGAAGTAAGTACAGAAAATAAAATCCAAAATCCAAAATCCAAAATCCAAAATTCTCTAGCTGGTGCTGTTGTTGGTGAAGGCTTTGTGTTGTTTGCCAACGATCCGAAGGTGTTGCGAGACGCCATCAATAATGTCCAAGCGCCCGATCTGAATTTGACTAGCTCCCCTGAATACCAAAAAGCGACAAAACAACTACCCAAAGGGGGTTTAGCTGTAGCTTTCTTAAATCTTCCAATCGTAGCAAAATGGCAAGGTTTAGAATTGGCAGAACAAACATATAACAGCGAAATTATTTCCCTGGTGTTGAACCCTAAAGGTTTGCTAGCAGAAACCAGTTTTTTAACTTCATCGGAAATTGTTTCCCCATCTTCACCACTATCTAAACCTGTAGGAGCATTGCAATATGTTCCAGCGTCGGCAGGTTTGGCAATTTCTGGCTCAAATTTAAGTAATTTGGGTAACAGTGATTTAGCCAAACTCTGGAGACAAGCCACAGCTACTATATATGGTTCTGAGGAAGATGTAGTTTCTCGGTTAGCAAAACCTTTGGCGGATGTTCAAAAACGCTGGGGTATAAACTTTCCAGAGGATATTTTTAGCTGGGTACAAGGAGAATATGCCATAGCATTGTTACCTGGGAAAGAGCAAACAACCCCTCATTGGATTTTTGCGGTGGAAAAATCCGAGAGTGTGGAAAAAGGTATTGCTCGATTAGATGCGATCGCTTCATCCAATGGACTCAGTATTAATCCCCTAACTCTGTCCAAGCAAAAAATCTCTGCTTGGACAGAGTTAACTACGGCTACAAAAAAAAGCGATGTTAAAGAGGGAACATCCTTCAGTATTGAAACAAAAGTACGAGGATTGCATACAACTTTAGGAAATTACGAAATTTTCACCTCTGACTTAGAAACGATGGATGAAATCCTCACAGCCAAGGATAATTCGTTAATTGACAATCCCAATTTCAAAGATAGTATTGCTGCAATTCCCTTACCAAATCAAGGCTATATATATCTTGACTGGACAAAAAGCCAGAATTTGTTAGAGGGTCAAGTACCGATTCTCAAACTAGTGGAAGTTTTAGGGAAACCGTTTTTTAATAGTCTGCGATCGCTTACAGTCAGTAGTTATGGAACTGACACA
Organism: Nostoc sp. XA010; assembly: GCF_020829625.1. Taxonomy (GTDB): domain Bacteria; phylum Cyanobacteriota; class Cyanobacteriia; order Cyanobacteriales; family Nostocaceae; genus Nostoc. The sequence continues at coordinate 5,797 of NZ_JAIVFX010000031.1, forward strand.
GGAGCGCTCAAAGGTGGCGTTTTCTTCCAACTCAATAACTCGTGAGATTTTCAGAAAAGCTCAAGTGCAGAAGGTTAAACATTCTTTGACCTTCTGCATTTTCTTGTCCCATGATATTTACGTAGATTTTCTGTAGCATTTGCTATTTGTATTTGTAATCTTTGGATAGGTACTGGCTGCTGGCTTAGAAATTTAGATTCGATGGAGCAGTGAGTATCAAATACATCACAAATAATTTACACAATACTCAGGTAGCGATCGGTAATGGGCAAGGCAATTGGCATTGATTTAGGGACGACTAATTCTGTCGCCGCTTTTAAGTTAGCAGAAGTGGAAGTGGTGACAGCTAACGATAATACGCCTCCAGACAGGAAACTGACGCGATCGCTCGTTGCTTGTGAGCAAAATAAATTTTTGGTAGGAGATCAAGCTTACAACCAACTCAGGGCTAATCCTGAAAATGTGGTTGTTTCCATCAAGCGCCTAATAGGGAGAGGTTTTGGCGATCCAGCCGTACAAAAACAAATGTCGGAATTTGGTTACAAAATTGCTGAACCGAGTCAGGGAACAGACAACGGTATTGCAGTTTGGCTAGGAGGTAAAGAATATCAGCCAGAGGATATTTCTGCTGAAATTCTCAAAAAAGTTGTGCAAAATGCCCAAACTTATCGCCAAGGAATTGGTAAAACAGGCGAAGTTATAGATCAAGCAGTTATTACCGTCCCCGCTTACTTCAACGATAAACAACGCCATGCTACCCGCACAGCTGCACTTAAAGCTGGAATTACTCCTTTAGAATTACTACCGGAACCCACAGCCGCGGCCATATCTTACGGTTTTTCTCCAACTGAGGAAGATTTTAAAACGATTTTAGTCTTTGATTTTGGTGGTGGTACTTTTGATGCTTCGGTGATTCAAGCAGCAGGAACTTCATTTATTGAACTGGGAAAAGCTGGAGATTTATGGTTGGGAGGAGATGACATTGACTCTCGGATCATCAAGTTTGTTAAACAACAATTTGCCCAGCAAGAAAGAATTGCTGATATTGATGGCTTGATTGCCAAAATGCCCCATTATCAACGGGTACGATTTAATGCCGATTTGAAGTTAGCAGTAGAACGCGCCAAAGTTGAACTAAGCACTGCTACAGTATCTTGCATTGCTCCTGCGACTCAATTATTAGATGAATTGGGTATTGCTATTCCCATTGAAGTAGAAATCAACCGCGAGCAATTTGAGGAAATAATTTTTGATTTGGTAGAGCGATCGATTCAAATTTGCCGCCAAGCACTACAAGATGCTGAATATCACTTAGAGATGGTAGATGTAGTGTTATTGGTTGGCGGTTCTTGCCAAATTCCTGTAGTCCAACGCAAAGTTAAAGAAGCTTTTGGAACTGATAAAGTAGTGGTGCATCCCCGTCCGATGTATGCGGTGGCTGAGGGTGCAGCAATTGTCGCAGCTGGACTAACAGAGAAAGTAACAACAGTTTCTCGTGATTATTTTATCAAGCTGGTGGATGGCAACTATCAAGTAATTCAGAGGGGTGATATCTTACCAGTGACTAAATCCCACACTTTTAAAATTGCTGCTGATGGACAACGGTTGATTCACTTTCAATTTTTCAGCCCTGATCAAGTAAGGCAAGATTTGGATGGGATATATGAAGATGACAGTATTGGAGACATTTGGTTGGGTTTAAACCAATCCTATCCATGCGGGACGGAAGTTTTAGTCAACTTGGAGTTAGATGAAAAAAATAATGGTCTAGGGATGACTGCCACATTAAAAAATGACCCTTCCGACAGGGTAAGTTGCACCTTTTCGCGGGGACGCTCAGACGAGAAAATATATAAGGAATTAGAGGAAACGATCGCAGAACTCAATGACCAAAACCTAACTCCTCTCGGTGTGGAAGAAGCGCTGAAGTTAGCGTTACCAGTAGTGCAATTAAGTAACGAAATTATTGATCCAAAGACCGGAGAGGAACGCAGCGATTTACGCGATCGCGCTAGTGCAAACTTGAAAAAATTCCAAGTATCCATGTCTAAGGAACGCCTAGAAGCTGAGTACCTAATCGATAAATGCGATCGCATAGTTAAACTTTGCGGCTCCATAATTCCCCAACCACAGCAGGAACGATTGCAAAAGCTCAGTCAAGAATTGGAAGATGCCATTAACACCAATAACTTCTCCAAGATGGAGTCTAAGAGTGAAGATGCAAGACGAGAACTTGACAATCTACCTGATGAAGTCCATGTTATTCAAGCTTGTTTTTTAGCAATCCGTCAAGCCCACGCGGTTGCACCGACTCAAGCAAATGCCATGTCTGACAAACTTTCTCGGATGCTTGCCGCTATGAAAAGTGATGATGGACAGGAAGCCAATCGCTTGTGGAGTGAATTGCAACCAGATATCCAGCGTTGGCTAAATCAGGAGTTACCCAAGAACAGCATTGTCACAGGACTAACGCGATGAAGATTAAGCTGAACTGTCCTGTGTGTGATTACCAAGAAATTGAAGGTGACACTTGTCCTAACTGTGATACCGACCTTTCTGTAATTCGGATGCTCAAAGAATTACCGCAGGTGGAAAACCCTCTGCGACAATTAAAAATTACCAAATGGCAACTAGGAGTTGCTTTACTCCTGCTCGTTATCGGGATTGGGTTGGGTGTAATAGGTAGTTTTATCTTCCTGCAACCACAGTTACACACATTAACTGTTTCTTCCTCCAATCCAGTTAGTAGCGATCGCCTAAAACTACCAGTTCATGCCCCTGTGACAGCTAAGGAACCGCCAAAACCAATTACCTATACTGTCAAATCGGGAGATCGCCTCAGCGCGATCGCCCAAAAATTTTGTGGTGAGGGAACCTCTTGGCAAGTAATGGTTAAAGCCAATCCCAAACTCAAAGGACGGAAAGACTATATAGATGTAGGGGAAGTGTTAAAAATCCCCAACTGCAAGGAGGGCACTTGACGAGCATCTTTGATAGCTTGAACACCTTAAGTAAAACTTTGCTGGGAGTGGGTATTGTTGATGCTTGGAAGCAAGCACCACAGACTAAAAAAGCCAGCGAAAAAGCAGCACAATTAGCCCAAAACAAACAGCTGCGAGAAGCAGTAATTATTGCAGAAAAAGCTCTCGCTGTCTGGTCTAAAAAACCGGGTTCTTGGGAGCGTTTGATTTGTCAATTGCTGCTGGGTAAGCTGTTAGACAATCTTACTCAGCAACTAAAGCAGTGGCGCTATCAAGTGGCGGAAGTGGATAAACTAGCTGCTAATGCCAAAACCTTTCTCAAGCAAGATAGGGGCGATCCTTTAGAAACGCAAGCACTTGCAAGTGCGATCACCATTTATCAGCGCTGTACCAAAATTATTCACGATGATCGCATATCGCGGGTAATCAAACAGTGCCAAAAAGAATTGCAACGGCGACAGCAGTTTTTGAATTTAGTGACAAAGGCACAGTCTCAGGCAGAAAATCGGTTTTATAAAAATGCGATCGCAGTTTACCGAGAGGCTGAAAAGCTTTATTCTACGGAGTCTCTACGACAGGCGATCGCAGCAAGTGTTGTTCAAGTCCAACAAGAAGAAATTTATGAAGCTGCTTTTGAAAAGGTGCAACAAGCTGAAAGTGAAGGAAGATTACAGGGAGCGATCGCACTTTTAAAAAATGCCCTGGCTAAATTTTCTCGCTCTGACGGACTTGATTTACTCCAAAAGCTACAAAAAACATTTAAAGGAAGAGAACAGTTTCGCCAAGGACTAGCAGCAGAAAAAGCGGGTGATTTTAAAGCGGCTGCATCTCTTTATAAAAATGCTAAATTGCTCTTGCCTAACTCTACAGACTCCCAAATTCGGTTAGCACTTGTGGCAATTAAAACTCAAGAATGGGCAACTGCACTAACTCACCTAGAAGCTATACCTGGAGAACAAGCTGCTTACTTGCGGGGATTTACCTACGCCCAACAAGAAGATTTACAAGTAGCTTATAAAGAATGGCTTGGGTTATCTACTCCTAATATTGCCAAGCAAAGAGAGATTCTCAAAAATCTTTCCCAACGTCAACGCTTGCTAAGGCTACAGAATATTGAGCATTTGGTAGCGGCTGAAAATTGGGAGAAGGCTAAAACAGAAAGTACACAATTTCTCCAAAAATTTGGTTCCGATCCGTTAGTCGAACAAAATCTCAACGAACATATCCAGCCACGTTTAGAAGCAGAACTATGGAAAGGTAAAGACTGGAGAATTATTGCCGATAAAGTTGAAGAAGCTTGGATTTCACAGCCTAATATTACTACATTACATAATTTGGCAGTAGCAAATTATTATCTTGCTCAAATTTACCCGATAAAGCTGGCGAATTTGATATTTTCATTATCAACAGCTTTGGCAAATTTAACTGAAGATCCTAGCCTTCAAGATGTGCCTTGGCTAGAAAATAAACCTGTAGAATTTGCCTCAGTATCTTTAGAATTAAAACGTCGAATAGCAACAGCAATAGATGCTCTAAAAGATACAAATATTCTTGAGTATTTGAATTTGCGCGATCGCTATCGATTAGAAGTAGTATGTCTAAACCTCATGGGTGAGCCGTCAAAGTCGGGAATGAAAATAAAAGATGTATTTATTACACCTGGTTATTATCAGCATTACCTTCCTCAATGGCAAAGGATTTTCGACAATAGGATAGATGCTAACCAAAAAATCTTAAATTCCCTTTATACAAATTGGGGATTGGCTATGGCTGCTTGTTTAGAAGGAGATTATCAAAGAGCAATTCAACTTAAACCTTCAACCACAGATAAGTCTGATATCGCAGCATTTGCTCAGAAATTTGTCGCTTATCATGAAGGTTACTATCAGCTACAGCAACAAAAATGGCGAGAGGCAATTATTCCTCTAAAGCAAGCAAAGCCAGAAATTCAAGCTAGTCAGGATTGGCAACAAGAAATAGACAGACTTTGTGGATTGCAACGTCAAGCAATATCAGAATTTCAAGAGCATTTACAGTTTGCCCAGTTTTGGTATGACCTTTTAAAAAGCCGAGATGCTAGAAGTTATCTAGCTGAGTATAAGGCAGAACAAATACGCGAACAAATTGCTAATGAACAAATTTCATTAGCAATAGCGTTGAGAGAACTACAAAAAATTAAACAAATTGATAATCAAAATCCTATTGTAATCGACTTAATTCAAAGAATTGAATTTAACCAAGAAGTAGAATTAATTGATAATTTATTAAAAAATAGTAAATTTCAAGAAGCTGTCCAATGTGCTAAAGAATCTCAGCATCAACGTATACGTAATATTGTGTCAGACATTTGCATAAAAATATTAGTCAAGGGTTTCCAAAATCGGGATTTAGGATTTGAAGATATTTATCAATTAGGCTATTGGGCTTATGAACTCTGTCCAGATGATCCAAATGTCCAAGAAGTTTACGAATTTAGTCAAGAACTAAAGGATATTAAAAATCTGATGAAGTGCGATAGCTTTGATGAAGCCGTTCATCGTGCCAAATACTCACAACATGACTCTATTCGTTACTATGTCGCTGACTTTTTTATTAAAACCTTGCTTAAAGGTATCCAAAACCGCGATTTATCTTTTGATTTAATTCAGCAATTAGGTCGTTGGGCTTATCAACTTTGTCCAGACGAACCTGCTTTTCAAGAAATTTACCACAGCCTGAAAATTCGTTAATTAAAAAAGTATCTAATGGAATATAATCCTTATAACATTCTGGGTATATCCCCATCAGCATCCAAAGCTGAAATTGCAAAATCTGTAGCAGTGGCAATGAAGCACAAAAAACATCCTGTGGACATCATTGCTAAAGCTCAAAAAAGTTTACTAAAACCAGAAGAACGCATCATAGCCGATTATTTGCGTCCGATACTGCCTACGATTAAGGGCTTCAAATATAGTGATTTATCGCCTTTGCTTCAACAAACACCTAAACTGATATTATTACCAGAATTTGATGGATTAGAGCAAGCGATCGCTAAATCTACTCAAGAAGAACGCCTAGAGCGATCGCCTTTACGTATAACCCTATCAGAGTTATTCACTGAGGGCATTATAGCTTGTAAAGAGGAACGTTACCCCAAAGCGGTAAAATACCTCGAAGGCTACTGCCAAGGCTGTAAAGACCGGAATAGTAAAGATTACATTCAAGCCCAAATGTGCCTGATTAAAGTCTATAAAATAGTTGGACAGTTAGAAAGAGCGATCGCGCTTTGTCAGCTTTTGAGTAACCATACCCACCCGCAAGTACAAACTTGGGCAAATAAAACTTTACCAATGTTATCAAAAGAGGTTTCTCATGTTTAATTTTATTCTCAGTAAAGAGAAGCGCGACTTAACCATACAAAAATTTGGCAACCTCCAAAAGGAAAATGTTTTACTACAACAGTCTTTGCGAGAACAGCAAAGCCAAGCCGCAGCAGATACAGAAGATTTATTCTTAGAAGTGCTAGAAATTGGTGATGCACTAGAAGCCTTGCTAGATTATCTAGAACAGAATCCCGACCCCAGCCCAGAATTTATCCAGCGTTTACCCCAATCTGTAGGAGCGGTTAATCGTAAGTTTCTGAGTGTACTAAAAAAGCGCCAAATTTTACCTATAGAGCTGCAAAGTACACAGCCAGATTTTAATTTATGCCGTGTTGTTGATCGTGAAGTCAGAAATGATATGCCAGACCAAACAATTACTAAAATCGTCCGTCGAGGGTTTTCTTTAGGAGAAAAGACCCTGCGTCCAACAGAAGTAATTACCTCTAAAACATCAGTCGGGGAATAGTAGCTGCTGTTTATATCATGAGATAGCCTAGCAATTATCTGCTTGCTTGAAAAACATTCGATTGTGGCACATTTTAATGTGGCACAACCAACTGAAATTTTACTGGAATTTTTTCAGTAGAATATGTATATATCATTACTAATCTAACAGCCTGTTGGAGGGCTACTATGAAATACTGTCGCCCCCGACTTAACTTTAGCGGCGGTTGGTTGTTGGCTATACTTGCCGCCATCACATCTACCCCTGTAATAGCAGAGACAGCAAATTTTGGTACTTTCACCTTGTCAACAAACTCTAATCCAGCACCAGGAACAGTGCAGGGGTTTACAGGTGGTTCTTACTCATTGTCTGCTATAAGTAACCGCGATCGCGATCAAAAAGCCTGTATCGGTTTTGCCGATCCCAATCCAGATCATATTATGGTTTTGGAAAAGGACTTTCCCCAGATGACAATACAAGTTGATAGCAAAGGCAATGACACCACTTTGCTGATCCAAGGGCCAGACCAAACTACGATTCGTTGCGGCGATGACACTGGTAAAAGTAAAGATGCTAGCGTTAGCGATCGCAATTGGAAAAGTGGCACGTATCGGATTTGGGTGGGTACATTTAATCCTGAGGCCAAGCGCGATTACACTCTAAAAGTGGAACAGGAGTGAAGTGGGGAGTGGGGGATGAAGGGGATGAGGGGGATGAGGGAGCAGGGGAGGCAGGGGGAGAAATAAGCAATGCCCAATTCCCAAGTCCCCATTCCCAATTTTGAGGTATAACGTCTGAGAGGATAATATGGGAGAGTAGCTTGTTGTGCTTTCCGAGGGTGCTATCTCGTGCTATCTATACTGCGTGCTGACTTTCGTATCATATTTGAACGTGACCCAGCTGCTCGTAACTGGTTGGAAGTTTTGTTTTGTTACCCTGGTTTGCAAGCCCTGCTATTCCATAGGCTGGCTCACTGGTTGTACACTGTTGGTCTTCCCTTTTTTCCCCGCCTGATTTCTCACTTGGCTCGGTTTTTGACTGGAATTGAAATCCACCCTGGTGCAGCAATTGGAAAAAGTGTGTTTATTGACCACGGGATGGGTGTAGTAATTGGTGAAACTGCGATCGTGGGAGACTATGCTCTAATTTATCAAGGTGTCACCCTTGGAGGTACTGGTAAAGAATGTGGTAAGCGCCATCCAACTGTGGGTGAAAATGTCGTAGTTGGGGCTGGAGCTAAGGTACTGGGCAATATCCAAATTGGTAATAATGTCCGTATTGGCGCTGGGTCTGTTGTTCTAAGGGATGTCCCTTCAGACTGTACTGTGGTAGGCGTGCCTGGGCGCATTATGTATCGTTCTGGAGTTCGGGTTGCACCTCTTGAACACAATAACTTACCAGATTCAGAAGCCCAAGCAATTCGTGCTTTAGTTGACAGGATTGAGGCGTTGGAAGAACAAATACAAACTCTTCAGCGCAGCAATTCTTCAGAAAAAACTCCTGTTTTAGTGGGTTGTTTAGCCACCAAAGAGGATGAGCTAACCCACGATACTCGCTGGTGCAATCTCAAAGATAAGACTATCCACCAATTTCTAGATGGTGCTGGCATTTAGTTAAACGTCAAGGGTTAAGGGTCAATCTTTTGACTCTTGACCAAATCACGGATTAATCGCTTCGTTAGACCACTCTTGGTGGTCATTACGGCAATAAAGCCATCGATTTTGTGGTTCGCCGCGTAATTCTAAATGGTCTAATTGCATCGGATCGAGTAGCAGTAGACAAAAATTAGGTACTGGCTCAATAGGATCGGGTGCTGGTGGCTCAAAAGCTCCTAATTCTTGGATTCTGGGTTTACCAGGATGGGGCCAAGCAAACTGTAAACGCGCCGCATGACTTAATTCTTGCCACATTGCTATCCGCGCTAGCTGTAAATTCTGGTCAGAATCATCACCGCTTACCAGGGTCAAACAGCCAGTGATTCGGAATTGTTCGCGTGTATTGGGGAAGTACCAGCAAACTTCTGCCCAAGGTTGTTGCTGTATTTGGTCGGCTTTAGCGCTACGAGTATCAGTAATAAATTTTAGCTGGTTTGTATCTTCTAGAAAGCCACGAAAGACTAGGGTACGATTAGCGGGGCGACCGTTCGGCTGCACGGTTGCTAGTTGGAGGTAACGGGCATAAACAAGGCTGCGGTTGCGCTGGAGTGCATGAGCGATCGCGCTTCGCCAAGGAGCAAGAGTCATTATAAAGTTTCGTACCTTAAGTATTAAGTATACTACTGTTAACTAAACAAAAACACAAACTTTCTAATTATATATAAATGGTTACAATTCCAATAATAGATTTAACTGCCTTTAGCAATGGCGACACAATAACTCGACAAAATATTATCAAACAAATCTATCAAGCTTGCCATGAAATTGGCTTCATGTACTTGCAGAATTCAGGAATATCAAAAGACTTAATAAAGCAAGTATTCAGTTACAGTAAATCTTTCTTTAATTTACCCTTAGAAGTTAAGCAAAGGCAAGCTTGGAGCGATGAGTTTAATAATACAGGATACGTCGGTCTTGAGAGAGAACGTCTTGACCCCAACAAACCAGGCGACTTGAAAGAGGCGTTGAATTTAGGCAAGCAAGAGGCTGTCAACATAGATGCTTCTATTTTCGCCTTTTATGATAGTTGCACAAAACTTGCTAACACAGTTTTACAAGCTTATGCTTTGGCGTTGGAATTGCCTGAAGATTTTTTTATCACAAGACACAATCAACAAAATCATACCTTACGATCGCTCCACTATCCCCCATTGCAGACATCACCAAAACCTGGACAGGTGCGTGCTGGTGAGCATTCCGATTATGGCAGTATTACCTTACTTTTCCAAGATGAGGTTGGCGGATTGGAAGTACAGACAGCTTCTGGAAATTGGATTGCTGCACCTGCGATTCCTGATACTGTGGTAGTTAATACTGGCGATTTAATGCAACGGTGGACAAATGATATGTTTTGCTCAACCAAGCATCGAGTAATGATTCCCAGTAATAACAAGGTGAACCAGTCGCGTTATTCTATGGCTTTTTTCTGTCATCCTAATGATGATACAGAAATAGCTTGTCTGGAAAGTTGCCAGAAAGAACAATCGCCTATCTATCCGCCTATGCTGGCGGGAGAATATCTTTTAAGTCGTTTACAAGCAACTTATGGTAATTCGTAATTAAGAAAGACATTTAATATGAAAACCTACGGCTGGATTGTGCTTGGTGGTGGAATTGCGGGTGCTGCACTGGCATACGAATTAGTAAAAACAGGTTTTGCTGTTCTTTTGTTGGAGCAATATGAAACACTACAGAATGCAACTCGTTATAGTTATGGTGGACTTGCTTATTGGTCAGGTAATACACCACTAACTCGTCTATTGTGCGAAGAAGCGATAGCGCGTTACCATATCCTATCTCAAGAGTTGGACGCTGATATCCAATTTCGAGAATTAGATTTATTACTTACTATTTCAGCCGCTACTGAGCCAGAAGCAACGGCTGCATCATATAATCATTTTGCCATCCCACCTCGTTTGCTGAGTGTACAAGAAGCTTGTGAGTTGGAACCGCAGCTAAATCGAGAGGCCATATCTGGTGCTTTAACTGTTAAACACGGTCATATTCACCCAGAAAAAACAGCACAAGCATACATCCAAGCCTTTTTGCGGGCTGGGGGGGAAATGCAGATTACCCAAGTAGTGCAAGTATTGCAAGATGGTGTAAAAACAACTACTGGAACTTTCCACAGTGCGAACGTTGCTATTTGTGCGGGTGGACTCAGCCGCCAGTTACTAAAATCTGCTGGTATTCCCGTCAAACTGTATTTTACCCACGCAGAAATCATTAAAACCCCACCTGTGGATATGCAGTTACGCACCTTAGTTATGCCAGCTAATCTGCAACGATTTCAACTAGAAGCTGAATCTACTCGAGTTGATGAATTGTGGAATCAACCAGGTAATGAGCCAGTACCGCCAATTTTAGATGCGGGTGCGATTCAGTTTCAAGATGGTAGCCTTCGCATCGGTCAAATTAGCCGTGTTCTCACAGATCCTTATGCCAAGGTAAACTCAGAGGCGAGTGAAAAATGGTTGCGAAAAAGTGTCGGTGAGCTTTTACCAGCTTTGGAGAATTTACCAGGAACTTGGCATGATTGCTTAGTGGGATTTACTAGCGATCGCCTATCCTTGATTGGTACTATCCCAAGATTTGATAGCGTTCATCTATTCTCTGGTTTTAGCAATCCTTTGGTGATTATACCACCTTTGGCAAAGCGCTTTGCTAATTTTGCATCTGGCAAGAAAGATGAGATTATTATCCAGCTATCTCTTCATCGCTTACAATAATTTCACAATACTAGCCTTAACAAAGATTAATATTATAAAGTTATTTTTTTATTACAAAAATCATACATTTTGTATAAGAAGTAACTTTTTACTAGTAAACTATCACACTATCATCACACTTTGAAGTTTAATATTGTCAGCTTTCTATTAAGTTGGCTGATAGGTGAAGAGGAAAATTCATAAAAACATGACAAGACAATTTAACAGACGCAAGTTTTTAATCTACGGTTCTTTAACTTTTGGAAGCAGCTTTTTTCTGAAAGCTTGCGCGAATAATTCTCCAACTGCTACAGAGAGTCCAGTTGCACCTCCTGCTGCATCTCCAGCTGCTGCTACTGCTGGTGGCACAATCAAAGTAGGTATTTTGCACTCCCTTAGTGGCACAATGGCTATTAGTGAGAAAAGCGTTGTCGATGCTGAAAAATTAGCAATCAAAGAAATTAACGCTGCTGGTGGTATCTTAGGTAAACAAATTGAAGCAGTTACCGAAGATGGTGCTTCTAACTGGGATACTTTTAGAGAAAAGGCAACTAAGCTAATTGATCAAGATAAAGTCGCTGTAGTTTTTGGTTGTTGGACATCTGCTAGCCGCAAGAATGTTAAGCCAGTATTCGAGAGCAAAAATCACATGCTCTGGTATCCTGTGCAGTATGAAGGTCAAGAGTGTTCTAAAAATATTTTTTACACTGGTGCTGCTCCAAATCAACAAATCGAACCATCTGTTGATTGGCTGTTAAAAAATAAAGGAAAAGAATTCTTTTTAGTTGGCTCTGACTACGTTTTCCCCCGCACTGCTAACACAATTATTAAAGCTCAATTAGAAGCTTTGGGCGGAAAAACAGTTGGTGAAGATTATTTACCTCTTGGCAATACAGAAGTTACACCAATTATCACTAAAATTAAGCAAGCTTTGCCTAATGGAGGTGTCATTTACAATACTCTGAATGGTGATAGCAACGTTGCTTTCTTCAAACAATTGAAAGGTGCTGGATTGACACCAGAAAAATATCCTTCCATGTCTGTCAGTATTGCCGAAGAAGAAGTTAAAGCAATTGGTGTAGAGTATCTCAAAGGTCATTATGCAGCTTGGAATTACTTTCAAACAGTAGACACACCTGCTAACAAAAAATTTGTAGCCGATTTCAAGAAAGAGTATGGTGAAAATCGGGTAACAAATGACCCAATGGAAGCAGCATACATCGCCGTTTATCTGTGGAAGCAAGCAGTAGAAAAAGCTGGTACTACAGACATAGCGAAAGTGAGTGCTGCGGCGTATGGTCAAACTCTAGATGCGCCTGAAGGTAAAGTGACAATGGATGCCAATCATCACATATCCAAAGTTGTGCGGATTGGTCAAGTTAGACAAGATGGTTTATTTGATATTGTCTATGCTACTCCAACAGCAGTTGAGCCAGTTCCTTGGAATCAATTTGTGAAAGAAACTAAGGGATTTGCTTGTGATTGGAATGACCCGGCTAAGGGTGGTAAGTACAAGAAAGTTTAAAGTATTCGTAATTTGTAATTAACGATTACAAACTATCAGAAATAAGTAGGGTGTGTTATGGCTTTAGCCTAACGCACCATCTTAGATAGCGGTGTGTTAAGTTTTCATGTCATGTATATCATTACAAAATGTGTGACTTACACACCTTACGGTAATTCTAATAACAAGAAGCTGATATGTAGGGGAAAAAGTGTTAGCAGGATTTTTAGAAGCTGTATTTAATGGTATTAGTATTGGCGCTGTATTATTAATTGCTGCCTTGGGATTGGCGATTATATTTGGATTGATGGGCGTTATCAATATGGCGCATGGTGAATTGATGATGTTCGGCGCTTATACAACATTTGTTGTGCAAAATGTCTGTAAACAATTAGGTGGAGTATGGTTTGAAGTCTATATATTTTTGGCTTTGATTATCGCTTTTATTTTCACGGGTACTGTGGGATTAATTCTAGAGAAAGGCGTGATTCGTTATCTTTATGGAAGACCATTAGAAACTCTATTGGCAACTTGGGGAGTAAGTTTAATTTTTCAACAGTTTGTTCGCAGTGTAAATTGGGTATTGATAATTGGCATAAGCTTATTTTCTCTGTTGTTTTTTGGAGGTTTATGGATTTTAAATTCTCGCACTGATTTGGGAAGAGTTCGTAACTGGATTGTAGCGGTGATATTTTTACTATCGCTGGGGGTGACAATAGCAACAGGCAATTTATTGAGTCAAACTTATCAGTTAGCAGTGACTCAACCTTGGTTTGGCGCTCAAAATGTGGATGTAACTGCACCTACTTGGTTGCAAGGGGGCATGTCTTTAGGTGGTGTCCAATTACCCTTTGCTAGGTTATTTATTATTGGTTTAACAATAATCTGTGTGGCGGGAATTTATCTATTCTTACAACGTTCTAGCTGGGGTTTAAGAATTCGGGCTGTGACGCAAAACCGCAGTATGAGTGCTTGTCTGGGTATACCAACTGAAAAGGTTGATGCAATTACTTTTGCACTGGGTTCTGGTTTAGCTGGTGTGGCTGGATGTGCCATTAGTTTACTCGGTTCTGTAGGGCCAAATACGGGACAAAACTATATTATTGATACTTTTATGGTGGTTGTGGTTGGGGGTGTGGGTAATTTAGCCGGGACGATTGTGGCGGCGTTGGGTATTGGTACGGCTAATTTTTTAATTGGTTCTGGGACTTTGGCTTTGTTGTTGACTCCTGTTAAGCCTTTGGCTGATTTGTTTACTTTTTTTGCGACGACGAGTATGGCTAAGGTAATGGTGTTTGCGCTAATTATTGTGTTTTTACAGTGGAAGCCTGGGGGGATTTTTCCGCAGAAGGGACGTACTGTTGATGTTTAAAACGAACCGCGAAGACGCAAAGGACGCGAACAAAGAATGAAGAAGAGGGGAGGAAGGTTATTAATTGAGGTGGGGGTGGTGGTTGCGATCGCACTTTTCCTCATTATCATTATGCCATTGTTGCTTACGGAGTTTCGTCTAAATTTGTTGGGGCGATTTTTATCGCTGGCAATTGTGGCTTTGGGTATTGATTTGATTTGGGGGTATACTGGTTTACTAAGTTTGGGGCATGGTATTTTCTTTGGTTTGGGTGGATATGCGATCGCAATGTACCTGAAACTGCAAGTCCCTACTGGAGAATTACCTGATTTCATGGGACTTTATGGGGTTACGGAACTTCCCGCGTTTTGGCAACCTTTTTATTCTTTTCCTTTGACAATAGCTTTTGTGGTACTAATTCCAGGGTTATTGGCAGGATTATTGGGATATTTGGTTTTCCGAAATCGCCTTAAGGGAGTTTATTTTTCTATCTTGACTCAAGCCGGAACTATTGTATTTTTCAACTTTTTTAACGGTCAACAACAGCTTTTCAACGGTACAAATGGACTGATAGATTTTACAACTTTGTTTGGGGCAACGGTCAGTGATGCGAAAACGCAATTTGTTTTCTACACGCTGACGGTAGTGTTTCTTGCAGCCACTTACGGAATTTGTCGGTGGTTGACAACTGGACGCTTTGGCAGATTGTTGATAGCTATTCGTGATGATGAAAGTCGGGTAAGATTTTCTGGCTATGACCCTACAGATTTTAAGGTGCTGGTGTTTGCAGTTTCAGGTGCGATCGCAGGTATAGCAGGAGCATTTTACACCATTCAGAGTGGTTCTGTCTCACCCAGAGCAATGGATATTGCCTTTTCGATTGAAATGGTTATTTGGGTAGCTGTAGGAGGACGCGCTACTTTAATTGGCGCGATTGTCGGAACTTTGTTAGTAAATTATGCCCGCACTTTTTTAAGTGAACAATTTGCTGAAATCTGGCTATTTTTCCAAGGCGCACTATTTTTGATAGTCGTTACAGTGCTTCCTGACGGCATAGTGGGATGGTTGCGTAGTCAGAATATTTCTCTTTTCCACCGTCGTCAACAAATTGCTACATATCCCACCTTGGAAGAAGACCCCGAAGTGCAACATGAACGCGAAAATATTGGAAACTGAAAACGTAACTGTTAGTTTTGACGGTTTTAAGGCGCTAAATCAGCTTACCTTTAGCATGGATGTGGGTGAATTACGAGTAGTAATTGGCCCCAATGGCGCTGGAAAGACAACGTTTCTGGATGTGATTACGGGGAAAGTTCAGCCAACCGTTGGGCGAGTTTTATTCAAAGGAAGAAACCTGCGTTCTTTACCTGAATATAAAATTGCACGATTAGGAATTGGGCGCAAGTTTCAAACACCCCGAATTTACTTAAATTTAACGCCTCGTGAAAATCTAGAAATTACTAGCAACCGCAATAAAAACGTCTTTTCTACTTTGTTTGAACGTTCTCATGCTGCTGAAAAGAATAATATTAAAGGATTATTAGAAACTATCGGTTTAACTGCTAAAGCTGACATTAGAGCAGGTTTACTTTCCCACGGTGAAAAGCAGCGTTTAGAAATTGGGATGTTAGTAGCACAGTCACCTGACTTATTACTCGTTGATGAACCCGTTGCTGGTTTAACAGATGAAGAAACCTACAATATTGGCGAACTACTTTTAGCACTAGCACAAAGTCATTCAATTTTAGTAATTGAACACGATATGGAATTTGTGCGTCAAATTGCCAAGAAAGTAACAGTCTTACATGAAGGTTCGGTGTTGTGTGAAGGAAATTTTGAAGAAGTGCAAAATGACTCTCGTGTAATTGAAGTATATTTGGGAAAACAGGAAGACTAAATTTTTAGCTCTACAAGGCTTAGATATACTATAGTCACAAGCTTAATGTATGAGGAAATATGAAGTTCAATGTAACGGTTGATCGTGATGAAGATGGTGCATGGATTGTAGAGTCCCCCAGTATTCCGGGTTGTGTTAGTCAAGGTCAGACTAAAGAAGAAGCACTAGAGAATATCAAAGATGCGATAGCTGGCTGCCTACAAGTTCGTGCCGAGCGCGGTTTGCCACTTACCATAGAAACTCACCAAGTAGAGGTTGTGGCTTAGTTATGGCGTCTACTCTTCCTGTTCTTAACGGACGTGAAGTTGTTCGTGTATTTGAGTCATTTGGTTGGGAAGTTGCACGTCAAAGTGGAAGCCATATCATCCTGGTTAAGGAAGGAGAGTTAGCCACACTGTCTGTTCCTGAGCATCGTGAAGTAGCAAAAGGAAGTTGCGAAGTTTGATTCGCACTGCTGGGCTTACAGTCAACGAGTTTGTTTCTGCAATTTGATGCGGAGTGCATCCCAGTTTTTATTTTTCAATAAGATTCTATTTGCTTGGTAATTCTGGTCAGTTTGCGCTGTTAAACACCTGCTCTACTGTTAGCACCCAATCAGCAATTACCACTGATTCCATGCAAGTCGCACCTGTAAATACCTTATCCTCATACTGTCCTTCAACCCACTGGCAAATCGTAATTTGTTGCATCTGTGGGTCAACAATCCAATACTCCAATATTTCCCTAGCGGCATACTCCGTCCGCTTGTAGCGATAATCACGAACACGGTTTGCTGTTCCCGGAGAAACAATTTCAATCACTAGCGCAGGCGGCGGCATATCACGGGTGAGGGTGGCACGAGTAGCACCGATAAGGGCAGCATAAGATTCTTCTGTATGAACCATTAAGTCAGGTAAACGACATCTCGCCCGTCGCCCCGCCACTTCAATTTCTGTATCCTTGTGAGCAACTAAATAAAAAGGGAAATGTTTTAGTAGTTCAACGAATAGAAATCTTGCTAGATTGCTATTTTCCTGACTTTCTGGTGGCATCTCGACTAGTTCTCCATCCACCAACTCATAGCGCGTGTCTGTACCATCATCATAGGTAAGATACTCCTCAAAGGTCAGCAGTTTTTGGGGTTTCGTCTGAGTCATTTGCTTTGCTTTCTTACCCTACACAGACTATCATTGTTCAAACGAGTATTACTAAATTAATGTATTTTTTTTAACTATATTTTTCAAGCATTATCAAGTATTACCACTGTTTTTTTCTCTTATTAGAAAAATTATAGTGTTTTTTTAATCTTGGTAAGAAAAAATGGTCAAACGCATAACAGCAACAGTATTACTAATTATAGCAGTCACTTTCTTCGCTCCTCGAGCATTCGCTTTGATACAGCAAACCGGCCCCAACTCGGTTACAATTCAGGGAAAAGATATTGTTGGTAGTACTTTGCCACTAATTGTCGAGCAAAAAGCTCAATTTCCAGAAAATACCTGGGGAAGAGTAATACGGTTAGTTGATTCAAAAGGACAATTTTTTGACCTTGGAATTGATGAACAAGGAAACTTTTTCATTAACACACCTAAAGACACAAAAACTTCACATTCTTTAACAATTTCTCCAAGTGGTCTTGTTACATTCTAAGAAAGAATAACTCTACATACGTTTGATGTTTAACTAGCAAGGTGACAAAAAGCTTTAAACCCTAATTATACAAGCATTTTCACTGAAGACGACATGAAAATAAACACCTCAATTTGAGAGTTTTATTGAGAATGACATTTTAAACTTCTTAGCCATCCCATCTAACTAATTGTAACCATAGATAAACAATGGTATTCATCAGTGTTTATTTATGGTTTAATTTATAATACCCTTTTTAACGAGTATTTGTAGATATTTAAATGTATGTAAAGACGTTGCAATATGGCCTTAACTATTTCCTATTGACCATAAACTAATGCTAAAAATCTCTAACCTTAACGTTTATTACGGCGAAAGCCACATTCTCCGCAATGTAGATTTAAGCGTACCATCTGGGCAAATGATATGCCTGATTGGACGCAATGGCGTAGGTAAATCTACATTACTAAAAACAATAATGGGTTTACTCAAACCCCGCAGTGGTACTATTAACTTAGCTAAAGAATTAATCAACTCGAAATCTCCAGACCAAAGGGCAAAGTTAGGAATTGGTTATGTTCCCCAAGGACGAGAAATTATCCCCCGTTTAACAGTTAAAGAAAATCTGCTGCTGGGGTTGGAAGCCAGACGCAAACCAGTAAAAAAAGCAGAAATTCCAGAGGAAGTTTTTAGCTTATTCCCAGTTTTAAAAACCATGCTTTCGCGGATGGGTGGTGATTTGAGTGGTGGACAGCAGCAACAATTAGCGATCGCGCGTGCTTTAATGGGAGAACCTCAATTACTCGTCTTAGATGAACCCACTGAAGGTATTCAACCCTCCATCATCCTAGAAATTGAAGCCGCAGTCCGTCGGATTGTCGAAACCACAGGCATTTCTGTTTTATTGGTAGAGCAACATTTACACTTTGTTCGTCAGGCTGATTACTATTACGCTATGCAAAAAGGTGGTATTGTCGCCTCCGGTTCCACAGCCGAACTCAGCCAAGATGTGATTCAACGCTTTCTAGCTGTTTAATTTTTGATACTTCTATATCAATAGTGTCGGAAGCAATCAAGTCTGCTGCTTCTTGTAAAAGCTGATTTTGTTCCTTTTGAATTGCTTCTAAACGATAAGATATTTCTGCTAATCGTTGTTGCTTACTTGGTTGAAAATTTTCAGGTGGCAAAGCTGGCAGGTTATCAATTGTCTCAGTAGCTGTCATTCTTTGAACAGCCAAACTGCCAACTTTAGTTAAGGATAAAAAGCTAACTTTAATCAAAGCCTGAAGCAATTTTAACGGGACTTGCAGTATTGACCAACTAGCAGTTTCAATCAAGCGGACGATTGCTTTAATGACACTCCAGATGAGAGCGATCGCAAACAGCAAAGTTACTATACTAATAATTGGGTGATTAGTCGCCCAACCTAGTATTTGAACTAACCTAAATAATATTGGGTGTTGTGTTAGCCAATCACTTACAGAAGATACCATCGCATCTTTAACTGCGCCTGATGTTGTACTTTTAAATTTATCAGCAGTTTGCCAAGTTTGTTCTAAGCTTGTCGTAACTGTATCAATTGCTTTATCAGTCGTTGTAGTTGCTGTTGCCTTCAAAGACTCCCCAACTTGCTGTGCTGAATTACTTAGAGAGTTAACATTTTCACCGACAAAATCTTTCACATTTTGTAAGCGTTGCAAAACTCCGTTAGATAAATGTATGTCTATTTGGGATGCCATAAAATATTTCACCGAGGTTGAAATCTAACCCGCAACCCATCTTTAGGGCGATTAGTGGGAACCACAATTACCTATAAACGTTGGTTGGGTAATATCTCCCAATGATAACTACGTAGAAGATGAGTAGCAACAATCTTTATAACCTAACCTAAAATGTAGAGTGTGTTAGGCGAAGCCGTAACGCACCAATTCGCTTGGTGCGCTACACTTCTCCCTCTCGTTGAACCACGAGATGGTTAACCCAACGCAGACTTTAACTCACTTTCGGCTTGTTGCAACGCTTCTGGTAATTTACTCGCATCCCGTCCGCCTGCTTGGGCTAAGTTCGGTCTTCCACCGCCACCGCCACCGCAGATTTTAGCGATCGCACCTACAAATTTACCAGCTTGCAAACCTTTTTTGTTCACTTCTGAACTAAAAGCTGCAACTATACTAACTTTCCCCTCTTCAGGAACAGAACCCAGGACTACTGCACCGTTACCGATTTTTTGCAGTAAGCGTTCGGCTGCGGTTTTCAATGATTCTGGATCAACGTCTTCTAATTGGGCGACAATAATTTTAGAATCGCCTACCGTTTCGGCTGTTTGCAGTAAGCTGTCAGATTTTGCGATCGCTAACTGTACTTTCAAGGTTTCCAATTCCTTTTGGGTATTTCTCAGTTCGCTTTGCAGACTTGTGATTCTGTCTGGTACTTCTTCGGGTTTGACTTTAAAGCGATCACTTAAATCTTTAACTACTTTATCCCGAAGGTTAAGATAATCCAGTATTGCTGGACCCGAAACAGCTTCAATACGCCGCACCCCAGAAGCCACACCAGCTTCAGAAATAATTTTAAATACGCCAATTTCAGCCGTGTTACTTACATGAGTTCCACCGCATAGTTCCATTGATACGCTAGGGAAGTCAATCACGCGCACTTCCTCGCCGTATTTTTCGCCGAACATCGCAACAGCACCTCTAGCTTTCGCCTCTGCTAAAGGTAATACTTCCACTTTTGCAGCATGTGCTTCAGCAATCCAAGTGTTCACCTGTTCTTCAATTTGTTGCACTTCTTCTGCTGTCAACGCGCGGGGACAGTTGAAGTCAAAGCGCAACCTGTCAAAGGACACTAAGGAACCAGCTTGAGAAATGCTATCATCAACAATTTTTTTCAACGCCGCTTGCAATAGGTGCGTTGCGGTATGGTTAGCTTGGGCGCGACGGCGACAAGCCGGATCAATTTGAGCGGTTACATTATCGCCTACGCGCAGTGTACCGCGTTCGATGCGTCCAAAGTGAACAAAGAAATCAGATTCTTTCTTCACATCTTCTACCCGAACTACGATTCCATCACCAGAGATATAACCGCGATCGCCAATTTGCCCCCCAGATTCACCATAAAATGGCGTTTTGTCAAGGACAATTTGCACCTGTGTCCCTGCTTCTGCTTCCTCTTGGGAAACACCTTCTACCAAAATCGCTTCGACTTTTGCCGTCGCCGCCGATTGGGTATAGCCTAAAAATTCGGTGACTTGGATGTGTTCTGCTAATTTATCGAGGGAACCTTGCACAGTTAAATCGATGGTTTCGTGTGCTGCTTTGGCACGTTCCACCTGCTTTTGCATTTCGGCATCAAATCCCGCTTCATCAACTGTGAGATGATTTTCTTCGGCAACTTCTTGAGTAAGTTCAAGGGGGAATCCGTAGGTGTCATAAAGAGTAAATGCACTTTCACCGCTAATTTGAGTTTCCCCTCGCTGTTTCACCTCTTGGATGATTTCTTCTAGCAGTTTTTCACCTCTATCCAAAGTTCTGAGGAAATTCGATTCTTCCCGTTGCAATTCAGCTTTAATTGCTGCTTCCCGTTGGCGCACATTGGGGTAAGCTGATTCAGAAAGAGCGATTGCAGTTTCGGCAACTTGGGTAGTAAATTCGCCAGAAATCCCAATTAATCGCCCATGACGCACCACGCGCCGAATTAACCGCCGCAGCACATAACCCCGTCCCACGTTGGAAGCGCGAATTTCATCAGCGATCATGTGGACAACAGAACGAACGTGATCGCCAATAACTTTTAGAGAGACTTTGGTTTTTTCATCGCTGCTGTGGTAATCAATGCCAGCAATTTGCGCTGCTGTTTGGATAATTGGAAAAATTAGGTCAGTTTCGTAGTTATTGGGTACTTTTTGGAGGATTTGCGCTATTCTCTCCAAACCCATACCGGTGTCGATGTTCTTGTTTTGCAGTGGCGTTAAATTACCGGAAGCATCCCGGTTATATTGCATGAAGACGAGGTTGTAAAACTCGATGAACCGGGAATCGTCTTCTAAATCTATATTTTCGTCACCGCGTTCTGGGTGGAAGTCGTAATAAATTTCTGAACAAGGGCCACAAGGCCCAGTCGGCCCAGATACCCAAAAGTTATCGTCTTCGCCCAAGCGTTTAATTCTCGCTATCGGCACACCGATTTGATCGCGCCAAATCTCAAAGGCTTCATCATCATCTTTAAAAACGCTGACGACAAGATTTTGCGGGGAAATGCCAAAGACTTGTGTGGAGATTTCCCAACCCCAAGCGATCGCTTGTTCTTTAAAATAATCACCAAAGCTGAAATTGCCCAGCATCTCAAAAAACGTCTGATGCCGTTTGGTACGTCCGACATTTTCGATATCGTTGGTACGGATACACTTTTGTGAAGTAGTAGCCCGCTTAAATTCTGGTGTACGCTGCCCCAAGAATATCGGCTTAAATGGTAGCATCCCCGCGATCGTCAGCAGCACGGTTGGATCTTCTGGCACGAGGGAGGCACTTGGGAGAATTTGGTGATTCCGTTGGGCAAAGAAGTCGAGAAATATGTTGCGAATTTCGTTACCGCTTAAGTACTGGGGATTTGAAGACATAGGTATTTTTAACTTTAGACTTTAGACTTGGGCGTAGCGGCAGTAGATAGGTGTATTTTCATAAATAGCTTTATATATTCTTGCATTTTGTTTCATATTACTGCCAGCGAATTGTGCCAGTCGATGACATACATACAGCTAATGCAATGCTTTTAGACCACTACCTTACCTTAGCAAGATGTGCGACGCTCTAAGCGTACCCCTACGGGGAAGCAAACTACGCGTAGCGTCTCGTAAAGAAGCGTCATAGCCTGTCGTCTCAATCGGGTAGTCTGCGACGAACCATTTTCACTCAGCAATAAACTGATAATTAATATCACCATTAGTCTGGGCACAGCCTGTCTGCAAGCTGAGGATGATCAGCAAGGAGAAAGTCTGTTACATCGTGCCGATCTATGCTACAACTTACGCAAAAAACCTCTCAAACTCTTATTTCTCCGTGTCCTCTGTGGTACCCTTCGGGAAGCCACTTCTCTACGAGACGCTCCGCGAACGTGTCTACGATTTTCCGTTGCTTGTGCGTAAGTCTTGTATGCTTGCTACAGGCAAAAACTGCTGGGCGTAATCGAGTTATTGCCTCGAACTATTTATCATCATGTCCCACATCTAAAAGCTGTTTCTTCTTAAAAGTGGGCATTGGGAAGGATGATGCAGAAGTTTTTTAATTTTTAATTTTTAATTTTTAATTGATTTCTCCCCACTTACTACTCCTAACTCAGCATGGCAATCTTCTACCGAAGTGCGTTGTCGCATGGCATTAACTAAAGTCTCGTAGTTAGACCAATTTTCTTGCAGTAGGGTTTTTGCTTGCAGGGTATGAAACCGCAGTTTCTGCTGATAAACTGATTCAGGAAATCCCAAAATTGTCAAGACTCCTATTAGCTTACTTTTATCATCGCCTCCACCCTCAGCATTATTAAAAACTAGGGTTTCAGCAGCAATACCCGCCATCCAAACAGTGCAGTAGCGGTCTAGCATTTGGGCACTGATTTTACCCACTTCTAGTTGAGATGCTAATTCGCCATCATCAAAGCTAACGCCGCCTTGTCCAGGTTGCCCCTGTTTCCAAGCTTCCCAAGCGCTGAGGGTGTAGCCAGTAACGGGAATACCTAACACGTAAGCAATCAAGAAATGCCCTGCTTCGTGGTGGACGATGCGATCGCGGTGTTCACTTGAAAAACCAGCAATCCAATCTAAAAAGATAGTACCACCCTTGCCTTGCAAGCTAAAACTATCTAACGTAGCTATGCCTAAGATGCTGAAGGTAGCAAGCGCTGGGACTGCGGGCGACAAGTGAATGAATGGCCCCAGTAGGCTGGACATGGTGATTAGAAAGATGGATATTGCAACTAAATTTAGGCTAGTCTTGCTCATTGAGAGTTTTTTGAATGCAGCTTTATCTCTCTTCATTATCAGGCGATCGCACAGGTTTTGTATCAAGGTGGTGGAGCGATCGCCTAATTTTTTCATCTTACACCTAATTAAATTACTAACTTAATAACGGATGTTTTCTCTATCACTAGAATGATGGCTGCTTTTTCAGTCGCAGACATAATGTGACGTTAGTAGGTATAAAACATCCAACAGGAGATGAATGTGGCTGAACAATTCAAAAAGGGCGATCGGGTTGAATGGAACACTTCACAAGGCAAGACGACTGGCAAAGTAGTAAAGAAACTCACTTCACCTACAGATATTAAAGAACACCATATCGCTGCAAGTGAAGATAACCCTGAGTACTTAGTTGAAAGTGATAAGACAGGAAAACAAGCTGCTCACAAGCCTGATGCTTTGAAGAAATTAGAGGAATAATGTTAGGAAAAATTATAGTGGAGAAAGTAAGAAAGGTGGGAAAAGTAGGATGTTTTTTATTCCCTCTTGATTATCAAGTTATTACACGCTATTTTGATAGTTAAGTACAGTTATTGAAAGGAAGTTTTAGGGTATGTAAAAAAGCTGCTGAAATTTTTAGATGAAAAACCTAAAGGTAAATAGGGAACTGGAGTTAAAAAAATATACTTTTTTAACTCCTTTTATAGCGATATTTAAATTTAAATTAAACTCACCTTTAGGGGCATTTTCAACAGTAATCTGCTTTATAAATTTCAATAACATGTGTGTGATATGTAACTTTTAACTGTCAATATTTTGTCAAAACCCTTAATGGTTATGACGAAAATAGCGGAAAACAACAGTTTGCTGATTTTATTGGGTAATGTTAACTCCACGATTGTGCAATCGGTAGCAGATAGCCTTGTCAAATAAAACCCGCTTGAATGATTCATCTAGGCTGATAGTCGTTTCACCACTACCCAAAAACAAATAGCCATCTGGACTTAATTGCTGCTTGATCTTTTTTAGTAAGGCTTTCTTGGTAACAACATCAAAGTAGATTAAAACATTCCGTAAAAAGATAACGTCGAATTGTGGCAGAGATGACCAAGATTGTAAAAGATTCAACTCACGAAAATCAACTATCTGGCGGATTTGTTCCTTTATTTGCCAGTGAGTTTCTAGCTTTTGAAAGTAATGATCGCGAATATTTTTAGGGAGTCCACGATTAATTTCAAGTTGGTTATAATGCCCTTCGCGGGCCCGCGCTAAAACCTTAGTAGAAAAATCAGTTGCAATTAATTTTACAGGCCAATTGAGAAGTGTGGGAAAATGTTCATGAATTAGTATGGCGATGCTATAAGGTTCTTGCCCATTAGAGCAGGCAGCACACCAAATGTTGAGCGATCGCTCACTTTCTCGTTGTTTAATTAACTCTGGTAGCACGTATTTTTTCAGTGCGTCAAAAGGGTGGCTATCACGGAAGAATGAGGTTTCATTAGTGACTAGCGCCTCGATTGTCTGGACGTGAAGACTATTAAATGGGTGAGTTCGCAAGTAAGTAACCAAATCAGGGATAGAAGCGAATCCTGCCGATTCGATAATTGGCTGCAAATGTAACTCTGCTAAATAGGTTTTATCACCAAACAATACAACGGCTGAATGATGATGAACTAACTCCCGAAGATACTCAAAATCAGTAGTACTTACACCCATAATCTGTGTCATTACAGGTCTGAAGGAGGAACTTGATTTAAACGAATTCTGTGCATAATTTCATCTGCGATTTGGTTAAGTGGAAGAATTTTATTAGCAAGTCCGGCATTAACAACAAAACTAGGCATTCCCCAAACCACGCTAGTAGCTTTATCTTGTGCAAGTACCTGTCCACCCGCCTCGCGTATGCACTGACAGCCATGCAACCCATCTTGCCCCATACCCGTAAGGATAACTGCGATCGCTCCAGCACCATAAACTTGTGCCACCGATCGCAACAGCACATCGACTGAAGGACGACAGGAATTTTCGGGGACTGCTTGATGGGTGACAAGTCGAACCTCAGTTTTGTCGCGTTGCACAATTAGATGAAAATCCCCTGGTGCAATCCAGGCATGTCCCGGTTTTAGTATCTGTCCAGAAACCGCTTCATCTACTGGGATTTGACACTTGGAAGCTAATTGTTTAGCTAGGAGTTTCGTAAACATTGGTGGCATGTGTTGCACAATCAAAATCGGCACTGATAAATCTGCTGGAAACTCCCTAAGCACTACACCTAGAGCATTCGGGCCTCCGGTAGAAACCCCAATTGCCACAACCTCCACCTGCCGTATATCGCTACGAACGGGAAAAATAACTGGATGGGTAATTGCGCTGGGTGTGAAAAATGCACCAAATACCTTAATTTTAGGAATTAAATTATCCCGAATATGTTGGTTTGTTGCCTCTACACTTCCTAAATTACTAGGTTTTGTGGCATAGTCTGAAGCACCTAAAGAAAGAGCTTCCAGCGTTGCGATCGCTCCACTGTGTGTGAAGGTACTATACATAATCACTGGTAAGCGTGGATATATTTGTCGGATAGCGGCCAGGGTTTGCAAACCATCCATCTCCGGCATCTCAATATCCAAAATGATCACATCGGGATTAACATGGGAAATCTTGGCAAGGGCAATACGACCGTTAGCCGCGACTCCTACCACCTCCAGTTCTGGATCGCTAGACAAAATTTTACTTACTCGACTCCGCACTACTACGGAGTCATCGACAATTAGTACCCGGATTTTGGGCATTGGGCATTGGGGATTGGGGATTGGGGAGCAGGTGGCAGGTGGCAGGGGGCAGGCAGGGGGACAAGGGGAGTTTTTATGCTTGTTTACGAGTATCAAAGGCTCATTAATGGAGTTCAGAGGCTCATTAACGGAGTTCAAAGGTTCATTAACGGAGTTCAAAGGTTCATTAACGGAGTTCAAAGGTTCATTAACGGAGTTCAAAGGTTCATTAACGGAGTTCAAAGGTTCATTAACGGAGTTCAAAGGTTCATTAACGGAGTTCAAAGGCTCATTAACGGAGTTCAAAGGTTCATTAACGGAGTTCAAAGGCTCATTAATGGAGTTCAAAGGCTCATTAATGAAGTTCAAAGGCTCATTAATGGAGTTCAAAAATATATCTCCCCTTGTCCTCCCTTAATACTTGAACTGGGTAACGACTTTCTGCAAATCTACTGCCATTCGGGATAGTTCTGTTGCTGCCTCTAAAGTATTACTGGTTCCAGTAGTCGTACTTTGAGTATTGAGTGCCACAATTCCAATACTTTTGGCAATATCTGATGTTCCTTTGGCTGCCTCAGCCATATTTCGACCAATTTCATTTGTAGTTGCTGTTTGTTCCTCAATAGCACTGGCGATCGTGCTTTGGAAGTCGTTGATTTGATTGATAATACTAGTAATCTGAGTGATGGCTTGAACGGCGCTTTTTGTATCTGTCTGAATTGCTTCAATTCGCAAGCTAATATCTTCAGTCGCACTTGCCGTTTGTTTGGCTAATTCTTTCACCTCATTTGCGACTACGGCAAATCCTCTACCTGCATCCCCGGCTCTAGCCGCCTCAATCGTAGCATTGAGTGCTAGCAGGTTTGTTTGCCCTGCGATCGCGGTAATGACTTTAATAACTTTGCCAATTTCGATGCTGCTTTGACCGAGTTTGTTAATTGTCTGGTTCGTGCGTTCAGCTGTTTTAACTGCCTCAGTCGTCACCTTTGCTCCTTCAGTAACGGTCTTGGCAATTTCTCGAATGCTAGCATTCATCTCTTCGACGGCAGTCACAACTGTATTAGTATTCTGACTTACCTCTTCAGCAGAGGCAGAGGCAGAAGTGGCCTGTTCGGCTGTTTGTTCAGCGTTCTCACTCATTTCTTTACTGACTGCGGTCAGTTGTTCTGCGGAGGACGCAACTGCTGTTGCCACCTCTGTCATCTGTCTGATTGAGGACTTTAGGCTGCTAATCATCTGATTTGCATTATCCGTGAGCTGTTTAAACTCTCCTGCATTGCTTGCTTCGATTTGCTTGGACAAATTTCCTTGAGCGACGGCAAGGCTAACCTCATTAATACCTTTTATTTGCTCTTTTAAATTTGTAGACATCTGATTCAAGTTGCCCTCCGATTCTTTCCAACTCCCACTTGCTCCTTTGACAACGGCTTGAGAACCAAGTTTTCCTTCGATACCAATCTCGGATGCCAAGCGATTAACTTCGTTAGCAAAGTTTTGATTTAAACTCACCAATTCATTAAAAACTGAGGTGATTTCACCCAGTTCATTATTCTCATCAGCTAAACGGACGGTAAAATCACCGTTTTTTGCCGCCTTAAGTGCTATTAGTAACGCTTGCAATTGCACTTTTATTACACTGTCATCGGTCGGTTGCGAATCTGCACTATCTACCGAGGGAGATTTTGAGTTGGCTGTTTTTCCAGCCCTATTTGTAGTCATTGCAAAGCGCTCCTGAATTATTCGATAATCTGATTTCTTAAATTAACATCTAGAATTTTCTCGGCGTCTAGAACTAACAGAAATCCCTCTGGAAGCGGGTAAGCTCCTGCTAGCATCTGACGCATTCTACCTTTTAACGTTGCGGGTGGGGGTTGAAAGGTGTTTTGTTCAAACTCTAAAACATCTCCCACATAATCGACCTTTAGACTGACTACTTCATGCTCAGAACACACAATGATATTAAATCCCTGCGGTTCATCTACAAAACTTGTAGTTGATTGTGTCTGCGGTTCGCTCATTTCTAATCGACGCTGCAAATCGATGACAGTAATAATTTGTCCACGTAAATTAATCAACCCATAGATATCTGGTGGTGCTAAAGGTACACGAGTCGTTGCTTGTGGACTAATCACTTCTTGAACGTGTTGCACGTCAATACCAAAGTAAGCTCCTTTGAGGAAAAATGTGCAAATTTGTTGTTCAGCCATGAGTCGCTAATTGCAGCAAATGAGGGTTAGCAATCCGAATTACAGTCTCAATGTCAAGAATTTCTGTGATTTGTCCTTGAATTACAGCACAGAAAAGCACTCCAGGTCTACTAGGAATACCTTTAATGGTTAGTGGTTCTTCCACAATATCAAGAATGCGATCGACCACTAGCCCAACGCTGAGTTCTGAGTATGGAGAGACAATAATTATCTGGAGCGTTTCTGCAACTGTCGCCAAAGTCTCATCATTAAGGCGATCGCGATCGCAAAATATCTTGTGAAGATCAATCAGTGGCAGAATTTGACCGTAAGACTGGAAAACATCTTGATTACCCACTTTCTCGACAGCACAAGCAAGAATATCTTCGAGCCGAAACGCGATCGCCAGTGGAATGCCCATGCGTGCGCCTTGGGGGCCCTCAAATAGTAAAATTGTTTGGCGATCGCCTGCTTGCTCTTGGCTATTTACAGCATTTTCGCTCAATAACTGCTTTTGTTTGGCGATTATACCAGTGTGCTTTGCTAGAGCAACAACATCAATAATTAATCCTACTGTGCCATCTCCTAAAACGGTGGCTCCTGCAAATAGGGATAGGGCCTTTAACTGTCTTCCCAAAGGTTTAACTACAATGTCTTGAATGTCTTCGATTGTGTCTACGACTAGCCCAAAGTGATAGTTATCAACTTGCACAATTACCAAACTGAGTGTTTCTAAGTTGCTGACACAATCCTGTTGCAACACTTCGTTGAGATAAATCAAGGGTATAAGATTACCCCGCAAGCGATACACAGGCACATCGTATAATATCTCAATACTATTGAGTGCTTCTAGGCGTACTAGTTCTAGTAAACTCGTTTGGGGAATGGCATAGCGATTGCTCCCACTGCTGATAATCAATGCTGGAATAATTGCCAATGTCAACGGAATCTTGATTTTGAAAGTCGTTCCTTGTCCCTGTTGGCTGTAAATTTCAACCGTTCCGTTAATCTTCTCAATATTACTCTTGACAATATCCATCCCAACCCCTCGCCCGGAAAGGTAAGTCACCTGTTCAGCAGTGGAGAAGCCGGATAAAAAAATTAAGTTTATCGCTTCTGACTCGCTCATGGTTGCAGCCTGCACAGCGTTTACTAAACCAAGTTGCTGCGCTCGCCCTTTGAGCCGTTCTAAATCCAGACCGCGACCATCATCGCCAATTTCAATATTGACTTTGCCGCTTTCGTGAAAGGCTCTAAGAAATAGCCGTCCTAAGCTTGGTTTTCCACAAGCAACGCGCTCGGCTGGTAATTCAATCCCATGATCGATGCAGTTGCGTAGTAAGTGCGTCAAGGGGTCTTTAATTGTTTCAATAATACTTTTGTCTAGTTCAGTCTCTGCTCCCTCCATCTCCACTTCAACTTCTTTACCGGAAGCGATCGCCAAATCACGGGTAACGCGAGGGAACTTTTGCCAGATGGAACTAATTGGTTGCAGCCGAGTTTTCATCACCTCTTCCTGCAACTGGGCTGTAAGTAGGCTCAGGTGCTGGCACGTAGCAGCAAAACCATTATCCTTAAATTTTGTACTAAATCTGATTATCTGGTTACGGGCTAAAACGAGTTCACCTACTAGGTTCATCATCTGATCTAGCAGATTAACATTGACTCGGATATAAGCAGATTCTGATGTTGTCGTTGATATTTCTGTGAGTTCGTTATTGAGAGCTTCTACAGACTCACTAGCTGCTGTATCTTTTTGTGGCGTTTGTATATTAACAGGCAATTGAGAGGGTTTTGGAGTCTGTTTAGTTTCTGACAATCGGGTTAATGACCCGATCAGTGCGGAATAATCGCGTAGGCGCAGCCCGTCGTAGACATCGCAATCATGCTTTGTAGCTTGAATTTGAGACAGGATTTGCCGAATGGCGTCAACTGTTTGTAGTAAAGTACTAATAATGTCAGGGGTGATTGCTAGCTGGCGATCGCGCAAACACGAGAGCAAATTCTCTCCAGCATGAGCAAGTGATTCTAAATTAGGAAACGGTAAAAAGCCGCAATTTCCTTTAAGCGTATGGAGTGAGCGATAAATCCGAATTAATGCTTCTCCATTCGCAGATGTTTTTTCTAGCTCAATAATATCGCCTTCAATTTGATTCAAGTTCTCATAGCTTTCAACAAGAAATGCTTCTATATCATCGTCAATTTCATTTAACTCCATTGGTTAATAAAGTAAAGTTTTACATATCCTACTTTAATACTAATTTAATATTCAACCTCAGCAATCTCTATCTAAAGAAAGATGTTTGTCTTGTCTCAGGCTGAAGACATTATATTTGCCTTAATGATATAGTTAAAATATAGGCAATCTTATCGTTGCTATTCAACTCAAAGTTTCAAGAAGGGTTGTCGTCAAGACAGACAATCTTACAAGTGAAAATAATGCAATGTGCGTTCCGCCCCGCTTCTCTACGAGACACTGCGCGAATGCTAACGTCAGTTTATCGAATCCTAACAACCTTGGTGCTACTCAAACGATATCAAGCAGCTATACCTCAAAATGTATCTTAATGGCATCAACCTGAGAGAAATCCACCGTCTAACTTATATTCACCATACAACAATTTTGCATTGGCAAGGGATAGCAAAGCTGGAATTAGATCGGATTTCAAATACTTAACAAATTTTTAAAATTTTCCATTATTAAAAATTTTAGCTCCACAACATAACATTATAGTTTCAGCGAGTTTGATAATTTTTCCAAAACTATCATTCTTGATAATTGTAAAATTATATTTATTTATTATTTAATCTATTTATTTTAATTAATAATGTAGGCTAACTAGCTTAAATGAAGAATTGTTAAGCTAAAGCACAAAAGGGCAAAACTGATGGCAATGGTTTTGATTATCGATGATGCAGCTTTTTCTCGCAGAATGATCCGTAAGTTTCTGCAAATCGATGGTTATGAAATTATCGAAGCAACTAATGGGCGTGAGGGATTAGAAATGGTTTATAACCATAACCCAAATTGTGTATTAGTGGATCTTCTAATGCCAGATATGAATGGCTTTGAATTTCTGAAAGCTATGCAAGATAAAGAATTAAAAATTCCCACCATTATCATTTCTGCGGATATCCAAGATGGGGCACGCAATCAAAGTTATGACTTGGGCGCAGTTAACTTTATTAATAAACCGCCAAAAGAAGATGAATTGCGAAAGGCAGTCCAGGAAGTTCTTAATACCAAGGAATAAGTTTTCATGAATGTGACAGTAGAAGAACTGGATGCCCTGCAAGAGTTAATTAATATTGGCGTTGGTCGAGCAGCAAGTCTACTTAATGAAATGGTAGACTCTCACATTCGTCTGAAAATTCCGGTTGTTAAAGTGTTAACTGCTAATGAAGCATATCAAGAATTAACAAAACGATTTCATGATGAGGCTTTGGCATCTGTAAAACTAGGCTTTACAGGCTCTTTCTATGGCACTGCTAGCTTAATTTTTCCAACTGACAGCGCCTCAACATTGGTTGCAGTGCTTATAGGTGAAGAGCCAGGGTCGCCTGACTTAGATGCGGTTAAAATTGGTACCCTAAGCGAAATTGGTAACATTGTCATAAATGGGGTAATGGGTTCACTCACTAATGTGCTAAAGCGGCATGTGAACTACACATTGCCTGTTTATTTAGAAGATACGCTGGAAAATTTATTGTTATCTGCATATGAGAGCGAGTCAAAAATCTTACTAGCACAAGCCAGTTTCACAATTGAACGCTTAGAAATTATCGGAGATATTATTTTAATTTTTCTGGTGGGCACTTTTGATGCGCTCATCACTGCAATGAAGGACGAAATGGGAATAATCCAATAATATAATATTAGCAAAAATAGGTAAAAAAAGTCTTAAAAAACTTTGAGAATACAATGAATATAATTGAACAAGCTCAGGAAAAATTTAGCCTTTTAGATAAAATTCCTTTAGGAGCTTTTGTTCTACAGTCAGATTATATTGTTATCTTCTGGAACTCCTGCTTAGAGGAATGGACAAAAATTCCGAGAAGTAAGATGTTGGGAAACTCTATTCATAAATATTTTCCTCATCTAAATCAACCTCGTTACGCTAACCGTTTGTACGAAATTTTTCAAGGCGGGCCTCCGACAATTTTTTCTTCTCAACTCCATAAATATATCATTCCAATACCTATATCCAAAGATAAATACCGCATCCAACACACAACTGTTACTGCTGTATCTGCATTGGATGGAGATAGATTTTATGCTCTGTTTTCAATTGAAGATTTAACGGATTTAACATTCCGAGTTCAGGAATATAAAAATTTACGCGATCAGGCTCTAGCAATAGCAGAAGAACGGCAACAGGCGAAAGAAGCTGCTGAGACAGCAAACCGCATCAAAGATGAATTTTTAGCAATTGTCTCTCATGAACTTCGTTCCCCTCTTAATCCAATTTTGGGCTGGGCAAAGCTACTGAAAAATCGCTCATTAAACGAAGCTACTACTGTGCGTGCCCTTGAGACAATCGAACGAAATGCTGAATTACAAGCTCAGTTGATTGAAGATTTGTTGGATATTTCTCGCATTCTCCAGGGCAAGCTAGCACTTAATTTAGAAACGGTTAATCTTATTTTTACTATTGAAGCTGCCTTAGAGACAGTGCAATTGGCAGCAGAAGCAAAGTCTATTAAAATTAATCTTCATTTGGATAGAGAAATTGGACAGGTGAAGGGTGATAGCAATCGTATTCAACAAATTATTTGGAATCTGTTCTCTAACGCTGTTAAATTCACACCATCTGGTGGACAAGTCGAAGTCTACTTAGAACAGATTAATTCTGAGGTACAACTGAGAGTTAGTGACACGGGTAAAGGTATTAGTCGTGACTTTCTGCCATACGTATTTGAGTATTTCCGTCAGGCAGATACTACTACAACCCGAAGTTTTGGTGGATTAGGACTTGGTTTGGCAATTGTGCGCCAACTTGTCGAGTTACATGGCGGTACAGTTAGAGCAGAGAGCTTAGGAGAAGGACTTGGTGCGACGTTTACAGTTTGCCTACCCGTGTTTCAACATCTGGAATTAGCAAGGGAAGATCACAATCTATCAAACGGCTCCTATCCATCGTGTATGCTTTATGCTCCACTAGAAGGGATATGTTTATTAGTTGTAGATGATAATGCTGATACCCGTGAGTTTCTGGCCTTTCTATTAGAACAGCAGGGAGCAATCGTGACGCTCGCCGCATCTGCCACTGAAGCACTGGCTGCAATTATGGAGTCAAAGCCAGATTTGCTGTTAAGCGATTTAGGTATGCCAGATGTTGACGGTTACACTTTGATCAGAAAGTTACGAGCAATGCCCGCCAATTTAGGCGGACAAATTCCCGCGATCGCTCTAAGTGCTTACGCCGCAGAAACGACGCAAAAACAGATTTTTACAGCCGGATTTCAACTCCATATCGCTAAACCAGCTGATCCCGCCAAACTGGTAGCTGCGATCGCAGCCCTTGTTAAAAATTGAAGCCTGTAAGGAAGGCGATTAAACAATAGTGCATTTATTAAGAATTACTTTCAGCCCATTCTGTACTTGCTCAAGTTCTTGGCGCTTTTGGTAAATCCATATCTTTTCAGCCTCACGTTGTTCTAGAGTTTCGTTGTGAGCCTTTTCCTGCTGTTCTAGGAGATTTTCGTAAAGTGCGATCGCTTGTGCGATTACTCGACTGGCTGATTCAACTCGTTTTTCAAAGACTGAGCCAACAATTTCATCTAACTTATCCGATAATTTATCCATTGATTCATCAAATTTCTGAAATCCTAGTTCAAAAACTTTCCCTTTTATTTGGTCTTTTAGTCCATCAAAATCTAGCATTCCAAAACCAAACGAACCAGCAATTGTAGCAGCTACACTTGCAACAATTACGGCAATAAATCCAAGTCCTGTAAATACTATTAATCCAGCCGCTAAAGCGCCACCTATTCCAATACCACCACCAATTCCTCCCATCCCCATAAAGTCATCATTTATACCGTCTATAGACAGTTTAAGCTGTTCGCTAAAATTTGTTTGGATATTCTGGTCTAGGCTATTAAACTCGCCTTGAATGGCATCTAGTTCATAAGCAATACTAGTGTCTAAGTACTTAATATTTTCTTGTAAAATTACCTCCTTAAGTTTCTTATTTCCCCATTCATCTATTTCTTTTGACAAGTCTCTGATAAATTGATTTGTATAATCTCTAATCAGTTTGTCTTGGCTAAAAACAGGACTGTGTTCAGAATTCCAATATTGACTCTTTTGAGCTATGCGATCGCCTAATCCTTCACGCCACTCATCCCAAGATTCAGCAATTTGCTCAAATACTAGGTCTATCAGTTGATCTGACAATAGATGGATTCTGACATCGCGCCCACTGGCTTCTCCTATTTTTTCTAAAACTTTCTGCTTTTCTGATTCAGAAATTTGAATTTTTCCATCTAAAGTATCCTCTGATTGATGTAGCCCATCTAAACCTTTTTCGATAACTCTATTTATTTGACTAATAGAGTGCTTAATTTTTACTATTCCACTATCAAAGGCCAAAAACTTCTCAATAGACTGGGTAAAATTTTGGAAGGCTTTCAAATAGTCATCTTCAGTTCCCTGCAAAATTGCATCCAGTGCAGCTTGAGCAGAAATAAAATGAACGCGGTTTTCACCTGCAACTATAGGCTTTTGACCTTGTACAATTCTTTCGATCCTCTGTTGCACTTGCTCACGTCCCTTTTCGCTACGCACTAAATCTATAAAATTTCCTACTACAAAAAGATTGTTAGCAGGTTCATTTTTATTACCATGATTTAGTTGAGTTCTCACATCCTGGAGTAAGTCGCATTCTACCTGAGTTAGAGGACGTAAGGCATTAGTTAGGAATATCACTGCATCCGTATCCTTCAGCAGTTTTTGAGTAATGGCGGTGCGTTCAGGGTGTTCGTTTAATCCTGGAGAATCTACAATTTCTACACCACTACTACATAACTCTAAATCAGGATGCTCAAAAACAATTTCATCAATTTCATTATGTGCTAGTTCATCACTCAGACATCCAAGTGCTGCATCTTCTGAAATTGTTGCCTTTATTTGATATTGCTCAAAAGGAATTTCTTCTTCTCGTCCATCTTTATAACGACAGACTACCCGCTTTTCGATTCCATATTTTAAAACTGTTACCATACCACTACAAGGAATCTCTCTCACAGGTTGAATTTCTTCACCTAATAAGGCATTAAGTAAGGTTGATTTTCCTTGACTAAACTCGCCTAAAACTGCTAACCTAAATCGCTGGGATTTTACTTTTTGAGATATTTCCTCTATCTCCTCTATCAAAGTGTGAGGCAAGAAGCCACGATTAGTACAGTCTTGAATTATCTGAAATAATTGATAACAACAATTGTCTAATTGTTTGCGATATTCTTGGAACTTTTTCAATTCTCCATAAGATATATTTCTATGCGGCTTAGTTATTTTGTGTTCTGGTTTAGCAGGTAGAGCGGCTAACATATCACTTGCAGCCTTAACAAATATAATATCCAGTTCTTGAAAGCGAGCAGGGTTGAGTAAAAAATGTACTTCATCTAAAGCAATAGGCTCCACATTTGTTTGATGAGTAAAACCAGCCTCTAAAACTACTAAATGTTGTGGTTTAATGCCTAAGTGCTTGGCGACTATCTCCAGATACTTTTTCTCGCAGGTGTCAATTTCGCTATCTGCTGCTGACATTTCATAGCCAAAGCTAATCAACAAAAGCTTTTCTGACTCTGAAAGTGGAGCCGCCAAGGATAGTAAGTTATTAATTTGCTTATAAACTTGATTTTCTTTGACTCCCTTAATCATCAAATGTGTCAACTTACGCACATCACTTTCTGGATTACTAAATCGATAAAGGGTTGTTAGTAAACGTTGCTTTTCTGACTCTGCGACTGTGCCATCTACAAATATCACTCCCAGCAGCACTGTGACTAAATTTGCCAGAAATATCACAGGTGGTGTGAGATTCTTTTGAGTCAGTTTTTGTCCGGTAATCTGCGACAATAGCTCAACAGTCTTAAAGCTAACCAGCGAAATATCCATAAAAATTGTGAGCTAATAGATTATCCGTGTTTAGTATGCCCAGATTTAGACAGGATTAATATACCGAATAAATACGGTTATCTTTGCTTTTTTATACCAGTTAGGCTTAAGAAAATTAGCCTTTAGCAACCTATAAATATGCTGTTCCAATTTTCTCCTGCAATTCAAGCTGCTATTGATGCTGGTAAATATCTACAGGTCTTCAGCGATGGAGTACCCTTAAGCATGGCTAGAGATGCAGCTAACGGGCAGTTTATTGCCCATGCTATTGGTGCTACAGTCAACAACAGCCCTTTATCTCCACTGGTAGCAGCTTCTAATCTAATGACGAGTGGGGCGCAGATGTATCAAACTCAGCAAGGCTTTACAGCAGTACTGAATGGATTGCAAACTATACAGACTAGCTTGGGTGTGCTACAAGCAACTACAGCCTTGATTGGGGTGGGAACAGTAGCAGGTGTAGCACTGACAGCAGTGAACCTGCACCAAACACTTAAACTCAGAAAAGAAGTAGAGCAAATGAGGCTGGAAGTCAAAAACGGTTTTATTGACTTGAAACAAGCCTTAAAAGGCCAAGGAGTAGAAATTAGACAAATAATCGAACAAGTAGCCCAAGATATCAAATTTGAACAACATCGCATAGCTTTAGTGAGGGCGTATGGAGTGTTTATCCAGGCGATGAACCGCTTCCGTTCAGCGATGCAATTGCAAGATTTCAGCCGGAGAAACGCCGAGATTGATGGTGTGAGGGGAATGTTATTTACGGCTTTAGCAGATTACAGCAATCCGCATCTACTAGAAGAAACTTGTGCAGCTGGTCAACTACGCAGACTTGAATGTGCTTGGGCAATTGAACAGGTGATTGTTGCAACTTATCAAGTGCAGAATGAGGTTTCAGCAGTGAGCGATCGCTTGTCTCATCTCCAAGATAAAATCTGTCAAGATGCTCTCACTGTGATTAATCGCTGTGAATCACATGATGAGCTTGATTTTCTCTTTCCCGAAATTATCCGCATTAAAAATCATGATTTAGCAGTATTGGATTCGTGGCAAAATCATGTTGATTGGATACAATCGCTTCCTTCATCAGATTTAAAGCTTTTAAGTAGCGCTGATTTTAATAGTCCAGAGACTCACTACTCTACAATCAATGTAGCAGAACCGCCAGAACAATTAGTATATGAGAGTTTAGCCGAAAAATCTCATTTCTATTCGCTTCGTGACCAGTTGCTATTTATATTCGAGCCTAACTTACGTCGAGAGTACGAATTTTATATTAGTGAACAAGCTGTAATTACTGGTTATAAAACATTAGTTACATCTAATTTACAACAAGCACCAGACCTAACTGTTGCTAATCTTTATTATTACTTTAAGATCAGAGATGAATCGAAAGATGAGACAGAGGTAGTTTTAGCTAACTAAAACAGCTACAGCAATTCTTGAAATAAGTATTGTTGTAAAGTCCGCCTATGCGGACTTTTTTGTATAGCTGCGACCGACTTCCAGTCGCCTGGTGCAAGATATAAGCCTCTGCTTACTCTGCCTCAAGAGCTTGTCCCAATTCATCCCACTGTTTTGCAACGCCAATTATTCTTGCAGACGAGCAATTACACAGTGCAGAACTTTAATTTCATTAACAATTCGATCCAGTTCTGTGGAGAGTGGAGTTTGTTCTCGAACGGCTTGTAATGTGGGAGTTAAAGTGTTGGAATTGGTAGCAATTTCTGATAACCGAGCAGTATGTAGCTGTTCAATTTGGTAGTGAATTGCTTCAAGATAGCTATCCAGCGCTGGTAATGGTTGAGGCATCTGTCCCTGTCCAAGGGCATCTGCTAAGTTTTCCAAAACTTGGACAATGGTATCAGCAAGTCGCTTTACTTCAGGAAATTGGTATTCACCGCTAAATTCCCGCAGATGTTCTGCCAAAGTTGTTACCGAACTGAAAAAGCCACGAATGTATATCATCAGCGTCATTACAGGTTCGATTTCTCCCTGAATATGACGAGGTTCGCTGAATAATCGTTGAGCTGCGGCGTTGGCGTTGGCGTTCTCTAATGCTGCTTGGTGGCGTAGCATGTTGATAGAATCAGCAAACGCATTATGTTCTGGATGGAGATAGTTAGCTATTACTTGTTGAAAGTAAGCAAGATTAGCTCGAATTGTCTTTTCCAGTTGTGCAGGAAGTTGCTGTCGTTCCCAACGGGGGAAAAGCAAATAGCTACCAAGCAGTGCTAAAACACCCCCAGCCAAGCTATCGAAGATCCGCAATATTCCAACCTTCCAGCCACCTGAACTAATAATGTTGAGTAGCAATATGATGGCGGGAGTCAGCAGTATGATAAATAAGCTGTAGCTTAACGATCGCACCGACATCGCAACAAACACCAGCAGCAGAAAACAAACTGCGATGGCGAATGAATTCTTAACTAGTAAAACCAGAGCAATACCGATAATTGCACCCAAAATAGTGCCAACGACTCTTTGTACTGTTGTCTGTGACGTTCCACCAAAGTTAGGTTTAAGTGCAACTAAAGCTGTTAGCGTTATCCAGTAGCCTCTAGGTAGTTGGAATAGCGAGGCAAGTAATTCAGCAAGGGTTGTTATTAGTGCGAGGCGCAACGCATGACGAAAGAGGACTGAATCAAAAGTGAAATTATTTCGCAGTGTATCAATAATTGTAGAACGCTCTGGTTGGGCTGGCGGGGAAATATCTCGCTGGGCAATGCTGTTGCGCTGTTTTCCCTGGCTTAAATCTGTAACAATCTCTGCATCAGTATGAATTTGCTCTACTAGTTTTGTCAGACTGGCTGTAATTTTCCCAAGGTTGAGGAGATCGGAATATTCATCTGTCTGAGCATTGATGGTTTGATTGAGGATTTGAGAACGCAGAACTTGCCTTTGGTGTTCTAATGCTTCAAGACTCCGATTGAGATCCCCTAAGTGAGGTGAGTTTTTTCCTTTGGCGATCGCTTGTGATAACATTTGCAGAGCAATTGCCGACTGTTCTAGCACTTGCTGAATTTCTTGCTGTAACCGAGAAAATAGTTGATGTTCGGATGCGATCGCTAATAGTTCGCTCAATGCTATAACAGAATTGACAATTTGATTTATATCCTCAATTAATACGAGTAACTGATTTCCTCGTAAGTTAGCTCCTCTTTCCCTAGTCCAGATAGTTGTCCAGACGCTACGGGCAGATGTCAAGTTTTGAATGACTGTATCCTGAGCTTGCAAAAATCGCTGTTCCCACTGCTGATTTTTTGGATTTAATGCTCTCTGGCTTGCCAAGTCCACAAAATTGCTCAATGAGAGATAACAGTTAGCGACTGTCTGTATTGCAGGTACATCAGGACGCACCGCCCAAAATCCCAATGACAAGACAGTTGTCCATGTTCCACCAGCTAGACATAGCCCACACTCTTGAATAAGAGTAGACAAATTAGAAAATGAAGCGAATCTAGCCAGCGAAATCACAAACATAATCGAAGTAATCAAGCTGACAGATGCAGCCACGTTGCCATAGAGGCTAGCTAAACCTGTGATAAATATCACCAAGAACGTGGTCGGGATCGCTAACCAGAGATGACTGCTAACCAGACTTGCGATTAGGAACATTAGAGTTACCCCAATGGTAGCTGCGATCATAGCGATCGCTCGCTGACGGTAGGCTCCGTCAACATTTACCATTCCAACAAACCAAGCCGCCATAGTGGCGATCGCACTTTCAGCAGCATGATCTGTAATGATTCCAATTCCAATCGGGACACCCAGTATAAAAAGGCTACGCAATCCAGAGGCAATGGCGGGCTTACCTGGCTGGAGTTGAAACTGCTGCAAGAACCAACCCAGAGGACGTTTATCTGTAAATGACATTATGAGACTGGCGACTATAACAAAGCGCGATCGCTTCTTACAGCATTTTAGCCATTCTTGAAATAACTATTTTTTTTCTGTAAGGAAGGCGATTAAATAATGGCGCATTTACTGGCAATGGTTTCCAGCCCATTCTGTACCTGCTCAAGTTCTTGGCGCTTTTCGTAAATCCACATCTTGGGAGCCGAAAATTGAAAGTCATTTCCTTAAGCGTAAGTCTTCGCTAAACAAAGTAATTTATTCCTTAATCAGGACGAAGGATGAAGGGCTTGCTGACGAGCTTTATTTCCGACTTCAGGAAGGAGAGCAGTCCTTTACTGAACTAGCTCAACAATTTTCTCAAGGACCAGAAGCAAAAAGCGGAGGTTGGTGTGGACCAGTCGAACTCGGTAAAATCTCTTCAAAGCTAGCACAAATGTTGTATGGCAGTAAACCAGGTCAACTATGGCGTCCTACTCGTTTAGGAGAATGGCTGGTGATTGTGAGACTAGAGATACTTATCCCAGCTTTACTAGATGAATCAATGCGCCAGCGACTGCTAGATGAACTCTTTGAAGCCTGGTTAGAAGAAAAACTAGTTGAACTGACCAATGGTGGCTGGATCTCCCTGGATTGACTAATAGGTAGCGGGTAGTGTTTTAAATTTGTTCAAGCTGTAAATTTTTTGCTTACTCGTCTCCAAGAAAGTATTTGATGAACAAGTAAGCTTTTTCTACCTACAAAAAGTTTTTGGACAAGCTGTACATCTGATTTCACGAACAACAACTCCTTCAGCTTTCTCCCAGCGATAAACTGTATATTATCCAAATTCCTTGCCAAAGCCTGACTACACACAACACCCACCCAAACCAACCCACCAAACTCTCAGAATTCTTCCGTCAATCTCCCCTGGCTGAACTCACCGAAGAATTCTGACGTTTGGAATGATTCGATCTCAGCTAGAAGTATTAGGCACTCCAATTGGAGCTTATGATTTACAAATTGCCGCGATGCCTACGCACTGACAAATAAATTAACGCTTGTTACCCATGACACCAGAGAATTTAAGCGGATTAATAACTTGCTGATTGAAGATTAGGAGATAGATAATTTACAAATGAGTGGCTAGAAAACATTATCTCACAACTTCCCACGGTCGCTCTCTTGCATTACCTTCGAATATAAAATCACTCAAATACTACTGTTCTATTACCATATACTAATACACGATTTTGCAAGTGCGATCGCACCGATCTTGCTAATACAACTCTCTCCAAATCCTTGCCTTTTCTCACCAAATCATCAACTTCATCACGGTGGCTAACTCGCACCACATCCTGTTCAATAATTGGGCCTGCATCTAAATCAGCAGTGGCGTAATGAGCCGTTGCACCAATAATTTTTACCCCACGTTCAAAAGCTCGGTGATAAGGATTTGCACCGATAAAAGCTGGTAAAAACGAATGATGTATATTAATAATTTGTGGAAATTGACTAATAAAATCTGCACTGACAATCTGCATATATTTCGCCAATACAACTAAATCTATTTTGTACTTGCGTAATAATTCTAATTGTTGGGTTTCTTGTTCTGCTTTATTATCTTTATTGATGAGGATGTGCTGAAAGTCAATATTAAATTGCTCTGCAACTACCTTTAAATTAGAATGGTTACTAATAATTAAAGGAATTTCAGCCACAAATTCTTTAGCACGTTGTCGCCAAATTAAGTCAAATAGACAATGATCTTGCCGACTTACCCAAATAGCAATGCGTGGTACTGTATCAGAAAAATGTATTTCCCACTTAGCGCCTAAAGGTTGTGCGATCGCATTAAATGCAGGGGCAATAAACTCTCGCGGCAAATTGAATCCCTCTAACTGCCATTCAATGCGGGTAAGGAATAACCCAGCAGCAAAATCTGTATGCTGATCTGCATGGATAATATTACCACCATTAGAATAGATGAAATTGGCAAATTTTGCCACCAGTCCCCGTTGATCGGGGCAAGAAATCAGCAATGTTGCTGTCGGATTTGTCATAATAATATCGCCAGATTTTTTAATTAATTATTTGCTGTTTGTCGGAGTCGGTTTAGGAACAGTAAGTGGAGGAAGTTTCTGACTATTATCTACAGGTTGTTTCCACTCTGATAGTTCCCGATTCACGGCATTTGCAAAATCTGTAGATACCAACAGCACATTTATATTTCCATCGGGTTT
Organism: Nostoc sp. XA010; assembly: GCF_020829625.1. Lineage (GTDB taxonomy): Bacteria > Cyanobacteriota > Cyanobacteriia > Cyanobacteriales > Nostocaceae > Nostoc. The sequence continues at coordinate 48,411 of NZ_JAIVFX010000031.1, forward strand.
AGCAGTCGGATCAGCTTGAGCATACAAAAAACGCCCGTTAAAGTTAGATTTACCCAAAATCAACTGATGGCTTTGTCGGTTTTTCAGGGTGATATTGATGGTTGCTTGGGGTTGATCTAGGGCGAATTCTTTAAGGTCTTTTGCTGGAGTTGATAGAGTACGCTCGCTATTACCTTTGACTAACAAATCCATTAAATAAGAAACAATAGCATCATTTGCTGGGCCCGATATCGGAGATTTGATTAACCACTTGGGGTTACTACTAGATTCAGGATTCCGTTCCAGATTCAGAGTGAGTTTTCTTGTAGTGACTGTTAAAGACTGCACATCATCTTCCCCAAAAGAGAAAATTTTCTGCTTTTGCTCTTTGGTTTCTTCTCGCACAGTTGCACCCCGAATTTCATAGAAGTAAACAAAACCACCTAAACCCAGCGTTAGCAGTATCAAAATTAAAGTCGTTTTCGGCAATTTCATTTTTTAGTCATTTGTCATTTGTCATTGGGACTGAGGGAGAATTATTAACTCCTTTTTTACCGTCGTTTCCACCAAATAATAACTGCGATCGCAAACCCAATTAAAGGTAAAAGCAACAAAGATGACAGTATTAAAACATTCCCTTGTGTGGTTGTCAGGGTTATCCGACGGTTTTTCGGTTCTTTGGGGCGAATAGAAAGGGGTTGCTGATCCTGTTGACTCAGCCAAGTAACTGAGTTGAGGAATACATCTCCATTTAATTGCTGTTGAAACAAGCCATCGGTGGTGAACTCGGAATTTCCTAAAACCACTAACCGGGACTCAGTGGGTGTTTGAGATGAGGGAGCAGAGGGAGTAGGGGAGGCAGGGGGAGCAGGGGAGGCAGAGGGAGCAGGGGAGGCAGGGGGAGCAGAGGGAGTGGGGGAAGCCTTACTTTGAGTGGTTGGTGATGGTAGGGGTGAAGGTGTAGGTTGGGGAGTGGAAGCAGATTTGGGTGTTTGTTTTCTGCTTAAGGCAACGCCCAAAGTTAGAGGCCCTTTGAGGTCTTTATCTGCATTAAACTCCAATTTTTCGCTTTGGAGGTCGCTTTCTGCCCAACTGTTGGGGTAGGCTTTGGTTCGCAGCAAAGGAGTAGCTTCAACACCAGGTACAGAGGTAATTTCCAGTGGTCGGGCAATCGGATAAAAAGAATTACCGTTACCGAAATCTTTGGTAATCGGATGCTGTCCGTATTCTGTCACTAAGGGCGCAGCAGGGCCAAGTCCCACGACGCTTCCGCCAGAGACATCGACTGCTAAACGATTATCCAGACGAACCCCCCACTCTTGCAGCAAGCTGTTAAGTTTGGGATCGGTATTAGGATCAATCATCAGCAGTAAGTTACCACCGCGATTAAGATATTCTTGCAAAGCTTTGACTTCACCCTCAAACAGCCCTCGTTTGGGGCCAGCTACTATCACTACAGCCGCATCTTCAGGAACTTTGGAAGTTTCTCCTAAATTCAGGGGTGATGTTGTAAAACTTTTATCGCCTAATGCCTGAACTGCTTGTGATATTGCACCTTTAGCAGGTGAAAGTTGGCGTTCGCCATGACCTTGGAGTAAGTAAGCTTTGGCTGTGGTTGAATTTGTTAGTTGTTGCAGGCGACTAGTTAATCTGATTTCTGACAAGCGCTCATTTTCATTTACCGTCTGTACTAATTGCCGTTTATCTCCAGATTCTAAATAAACTTCCCCATAATCTTTGACGCCAAACTTTTCTGCAAGTCCTGGCCTAGCTTGGGGGTCGATGTACTCATATTTAAATTTTGAGCTTTGGTGCTGATAATTTTCTAGTAATTCTCGGTCTTGGGGATTTTGGTTAACATCAAACACCCACACTTTAACTGGCTGTGGTAGAACCCTCACCAGTTCCCGTGACTGGGGTGCAAGGGTAAACAATTGAGCCTCTGTTAAGTCTGCCCGTAAGTGATAGCGAGTTCCCAAAAAGTTAATCAATCCTAAAATTGTCAACACTGCCAGAGTTGCCACCAAGGCATTAGTCCCAGCCTGGGTAGAACGACGCTTCCACCAGTTAGTCTCATAGCTTTGCCATATTATCCCCAACCCACTAATGACAATTCCTGTAATCAGAAATACTAATGGAATTAATCCCCACTGTTCAGAGACTAACCCAACTGTTAAGCCAACAGCAATTAGGAACGGGCCCAACCAAAATAGATATTTCCACAGTTTCTTTTTTGCAACTATCTTCATCTTATTTGTCATTTGTCATTGGTCATTGGTCATTTGTCTACAAATAGTGACAATTTAAAATGTATGGACGAAAATTGAGTGACTAAAAATAAGTAGATAACTGAATAAATGGCAACAAAACGTTTCCAAGAATTACAGCTTTATCAATTATCAGAACAGTTGGCAGATGACATTTGGAAAATTGTTGAGGGATGGAATTTTTTTGCAAAAGATACGATTGGTAAACAGATTGTACGTTCGGCAGATAGTATCGGTGCCAATATAGCAGAAGGTGTAGGAAGAGGTAGTTTTCAAGATAATAGACGTTTTATTAAAATAGCGAGAGGCTCTTTGAATGTAGACGCCCGGAGGGCGGCTTCCCGTAGGCTAACTCAACATTGGTTAAGACGGGCTTATACTCGTAACCTTTTAACTACCGAACAGATAAATGCAATCAGAACAATCATTAACAAACTAGCGCCCAAGTTAAACTCCTACCTAAACTCAATTGGCAATGTACCAGATGACCAAGGACAAATGACAAATCACCAATGACAAATGACTATTGCCTTTGAAAGCGCAGTGCATCAATTGATTGAGCTGTGAGAAAAATACCCAAAAAAATGTAACTGGCGAATAAAATTAAGGCGCTGGTATCAAAAATGCCTTGAATTAAGGTGTTGTAATGTTTCAGTAACGACAGATAACCTAATGCTTCGCCCACGGGGCCAGGGACAATTTTGGCGATTAAATCAATCAATAACAATAATAAAATTACTGCAAAGGTGAAAACGGCAGACAGAATTGTACTGTCTGTTAATGAAGAAATAAACATTCCTAAAGATAAAATTGCTGCTGCTAGCAAGATTAATCCAAAATGACCCAGCAAGGGAATTGAGAGCGCCATTGGTGGATTTGATCCACTGATTGCGATCGCTTCAAACACTAGCATGGGTACAACCATCGCGGTAAAAAATGTTAGTACACCTAATAACTTACCTAAAGCTACCGCCCAATTGGTAATTGGTGACGTGGCTAATAACTCTAAAGTGCCGCGCTTACGTTCTTCGGCATAGAGTCCCATCGAGAGAATTGGCAGGATAAACAACAATAGCCAACCCATGCGATCCAAGAATGCCCGGATAAATTCGTAGGGGACATCTATCGGCGGTACTGGCACTCCTAATTGTTGCCCTTGTGCATCTATTGCCGCGACTCCCACCAAAATGCCATCTGGCCCTAGCAAAATCATCACGAAGAATAACCCTGCGATGAACCAAAATATGCCTGCGATCGCATAAGCCAAAGGTGATACAAAATAACTCTGTAGCTCTCGGCGATAAATGGCAATAATATTACTCAGGACTACACCCATTTACGCTGCCTCTCCTTCGTTGTCTGCTGCTAAGTCTACCTCAGTATCGAAATTTTTCTCTTCTGTGGTCAGTTGCAAGAACACATCTTCTAAGGTAGCGTTAACTCGCTTCAGTTCATGTAAACCGAATCCTGCCCGCACTAATGTTGTGGCAATATCGCGTCCTGGTTCTTTTCCCGGTTGCGATATTACCCGCAGGTAAGCGCGATTTGCCTGCGTTTGATGGCCTCCGGCTGTCGGAATTGATTCTATTAGACTCACACCTGCGACTTTTTGCAATACCTGTTTCGCTAGGGCAGCTTCTCCTTCTATTTCCAATTCATACCCTGAGCCACCTGTCAACTGAGTCATCAAGTTTTCTGGTGTATTAGTTGCCACAACTTTACCGCGATTGATGATGGCGACGCGGCTACAAGTCATGCTCACTTCTGGCAGAATGTGTGTGGAAAGAATAATTGTATGAGTACCAGCGAGGCTTTTAATTAAATTCCGCACCTCAATTATTTGTCGGGGATCGAGTCCAACGGTAGGTTCATCCAAAATGATCGCTGGTGGATCGTGGACGATCGCTTGAGCAATTCCTACTCTTTGGCGGTATCCTTTAGAGAGTTTGCGAATAATCACCCGTCGCTTATCTTCTAAGTTGCAGCGTTTGATAGCGGCTGTTACCTTGTTGGGGCGATCGCCTGCTGATACTCCCTTAATTCGGGCGACAAAATGTAAAAATCCCTCCACCGTCATGTCTGGATATAACGGTGGTGTTTCGGGTAAATAACCAATGCGTTGGCGTACAGCCAGGGAATTTTCATGGACATCATAGCCAGCAATCCGGGCATTTCCATTGGTTGCCGGTAAATAACCAGCCAGAATCCGCATGGTTGTAGTTTTACCAGCGCCATTGGGGCCCAACAACCCTAAAATTTCCCCAGGTTCGACGCTAAAAGTGACATCAGTAATCGCTGGGGTGGAACCGTATATTTTACTTAAATGTTCAACTTCGATCATCGGTATAGTGGCGATCGCAATTTATAGAATACCCAACAATCTTAGATCACGATATTGGGTATGGGGGATTGGCACTAAGATTCGCTGATAATGGGTAAAGTTCCTGAAAAACTTAACCACCAAGCAAGCTTTCTTACAAAGGTTGGGGGAAAAATTAAAGCCTTTCTCCTTGTAAGGCTTTGTCAGAGTGAAACTGTCACACTCTACCGACATTCCACCCAGAACTGAACTTCAGGGCAGATAGCTGAAGTCCACTCAAGTGAACTGAATTGATCATTTAGTCTACTTGAGTGGACTTTAGCTATGAGACTCGGAATTCATTCCGAGGCGGGATAGAAACGCAGTGCGAAATTTATTTAAGCGAAACAATTGCATTGTTAGTCAAAATAATCGCATTGTCAGTCAAAACAATCGCATTGTTAGTCGAAACAATCGCATTGTTAGTCGAAACAATCGCATTGTTAGTCGAAACAATGGCATTGTCAGTCAAAACAATGGCATTGTTAGCCGAAACAATGCCATTGCAACTCTAAAAGACTTGTGTGTACCTGACTTTTCACGTTATGTAGGAAAGCTAACGATTAACCTAACCCCCTAACCCCCTTCCCGACGCGGGAAGGGGGGAAATTCAAAGTCTCTCCTTTTAGGAGAGAGACTTTGAGAGAGTTTTTTCAAATACTGTGAAAAGTCAGCTTAATAATAGCTGCCTGATTTACGATGTTCTAAAGCAGTGACACCTTCATTTTCCAACACTTCACCGTGATCGATGACGGCATAAATTAACCATCTATCGCCGCATTCAAGCTGATTTTGCACCGTACATTCTAAATAGGCTAATGCCTCATTCAAAATCAAACAACCATTAAAAGCAGTTTTCGTGTCAAGGTTTGCAAAAGGATTATCTCCTAAAGTGCTATGACGAGAAAAATAGCGTCGCACATTTCTTCCTTCTTTGAGGATATTCAGCACAAATTTATCACCAGGATGATGCATTAAATCTGCATTTTGCTCATTAGCGATCGCAATCATAATTCCTGGCGGGTTAAAAGTTGCCTGCGATACCCAAGAAGTTAAAACCCCTTTGTGAGTTTCTTCATCACGAGTTGTCACAACACACAGAGAACCAATGATCCGCCCCACAGCTTGTTCAGTACGATCTACATGGGCTTCTGTCACAACCTGGCGGGAAGAACGCAGTTTTTTGGTTTTCTTCAAGTTTTGGGCAAAGAAAGCACCTGCTTCTTGACACTGCTGAAGAATCTCAGGAGTCGGACTGAAACGCACCCGAATTGTTTCAAATCCTAGTTGATAATTAGCATCTTTGAGCTTGCTTTCGATTAAATCTATTGCCTCGCCACTCCAACCATAAGAACCAAACACCCCTGCTAACTTAGTTTTAGCCGCCACTGAGAGAACTATTCCTAAAGCAGTTTGAATTTGAGTAGGTGCATGTCCGCCTAAAGTAGGTGAACCGATAATCAAGCCATGGCAAGTTTCTACAATGCGGTTAATCTCGGCAGAATCGGCTAGTTCACAGTTGATTGATTCTACATTAACTCCATTTTGGATCAAACCTTGAGCGATCGCATTCGCCAGAATTGCTGTATTTCCATAAGCAGAAGCATAAAGCAAAGCAACACTTAACTCTTGAGATTTTTGCCCTTGACACCATTGACGGTAATCATAAGTAAAGCGGCTGAGGCTGTAACGCACAACTGGCCCGTGTGCTGGGGCGTAACATCTGGCTCCCAAAACTGACAATTTATCTAAAGCTACTTCAACTTGTTTGGCTTGGGGTGCATGGAGACATTCAAAATAGTAACGACGTTCCGCATCTAATCCCTTCCAATCTTCATCAAACAAGGTATCTTCGCAAATATGAGCGCCAAAAAGTTTGTCTGTGTAGAGTATTTTTGTAGCGGAATCATAAGTACAAAGTCCATCCGCCCAACGGGGAGTTGGTACAGTGATAAATGATAAATGATGTTCTTGTCCTAAATCTAGAGTATCCCCCGATCGCACCACTTGAATACGTGACTCCAATTCGGGAAAGGCGGTTTTGAGAGCATTGGCGGCGGGGCGAGAACAAATTAGAGTAGCTTGAGGAACTTGAGAGAGCAATACTTGCAGAGTTGCGCTGCGGTTTGGGTTGACATGACCGAGAACAATGTAATCTAGGGTAGTGAAATCTAAATGTTGTGCAAGTTGCTGAAGGTAAATTTCGGTAAAAGATTCGCCAGGAGGGTCAATTAAAGCCTTTTTATCAGCTTGAATCAGATAAGAATTCGCTGTAGTTCCCCGTTGGCGGGAATACTCCACCTCAAATTTTAATCTGTCCCAAGTCCGCGATCGTAGTATCAGAGTATTTTTACCAATTTCAACAACTTGTACATCTCTGCTATGGTTGGGCGTTAATGTGGCAGCAGACATAATAACCTCTGTTAATAATGGGGAATTGGGCATTGGGCATTGAGAATTGGGCATTGGGCATTGGTTATTATCCTTGTCTCCCTCATCTCCCCACTCCCCACTCCCTATTTTTAATGACCATTGTTTTGTATTAATTCAGACTTGGCTCGGCTTCTATAGCGTTTAGATACTTCTTGTTCGGGATCGATACCTTCAAAGGTAGGGGGTAGCCAAACTCGGAGGAACAATAGTACTCCCAGGACTAATAAAAAGGCACAAGTTGCTAAAACTTGACTCCAACTTGTTTCTAGAACACCTTTAACAATGACTTCTCGCAAGGCGGAAACGATGGAAACTTCAACAGCTACCCCAATAGATACTCGATGTTCCTGTAGATAAATAATCAGCAGTCGGAATAGCTCAACTAAGATAAGTAAAAAGAGAATATCGGCAGTAACAGCATGAAAATCTAAAGGTGGAAGCAAGGAAAGAAACATATCTCTCACCTGAAGCACCATGAAGCTAAATAAACCGATACACAAAGAAATTACAATTATATCTTGGATAAATTCCAAGGTTCGCACAACGCGCCCACGATTGATTTCGTACATGCTAATCGGGGTATTTTCAACAGATTTATACATAGTTGTTGGGAGTAGGGAAGTGGGAGAATGCGGGCAGGGAATAGAGGAGCTTAATGACAAATCACTATTTAGTAATGATTACCAATTTTGCGGTGATGGGCAGCAGTAAGTGCATGTAGGTTGGCAACTCTTCCAGTTTGGACTGTGCTATAAATTACCCAATGATCTCCACAATCCATGCGGCTAGTAATTTCACATTCCATGTAAGCCAAAGCTTCAGCTAAAACGGGCGATTCATTTTTCGCTGGATATGTTTTCACTCCAGCAAAGCGGTCTGCACCAGGAGCAAAACGTTTCAGAAAATGTTTCATTAATCCTTGATATTTGCCTTCTTCTAAAACGTTTAAGACAAAGCGATCGCCAACGTGCATCAAAGATTCAATTGCCCGATCTTTGGATACTGCGATCGCTACTCCTAAAGGCTCAAGACTCGCTTGTGTCACCCAAGAAGCAAACATTGCACTCTGAACTTCTCCTTTTTTGGCGGTGATAATATACAATCCTGTGCTAATCCGCCCTAAAGCTTTCTCTAGCTCGGTATTGATAGATTTAATTTGTTTAATGGTGCGATCGCGGGTCAACCATTGACCCATATCTGTCCCCGCTTCATCACAAAGTTGTTCCGTTGCTTGAGTAGGAATTTCCTTAATTAAAATAGGAGGAAAAGCTTCAGTTAATCCCAGTTCTTGAAACTTATTACGTAAAGGATAAACAGGTTCATCTTCTCCACCTCCTGACTCTAATAAACCAATCGCTTGCTTCTTGTGAACAGCAGCTAAAATTGTACTTAAAGCAGCTTGAGCCATCACCGAAGATTGGGCTGGCATTGCAATTACCAAACCAGAGGCTTGTGCAACTAATTCTCGAACTTCTTGAGGCTCGGCACTATTGAGGTCTACTAATTCTACTGCCACCCCTGTTTTCGCGCATCCATGTGCTATAGAACGGACTAAATGCTCGCTATGCCCATAATCTTCAACATAAAGTAGAGCCACTAATGTCTCTGTTTTTGCTTGTTCTAAACTCCAGTTTTGATAGCGTCCGAGCCATTCGGAGATATAGTGTTGTAATAAAGGGCCATGTCCCGTGGCAACTGTTCTTATATCTAACTTTTCAATCCGCTTTAAAGCTGCCAAAACAGATCGGGCATTGGGGCCCATGAGGCAATCATAGTAATAGTGAAAATCTTCCTCTATTAAAGTAATATTTTCATCATAGGTGTGGTCATCACAGTAGTGCATCCCAAACACATCGCAAGTGTAGAGAGTGCAAGTTTTGTGGTCATAAGTCAATATTGTGTCAGGCCAGTGTAAGTTAGGTGCAGAGATAAATTCTAATTCGTGTCCGTTACCTAAATCTAATCGCTCTCCACTTTTCACCTGCATTGATTTAAAAGGCTGGTGAACCATATTTTCTAAAAATTGAATAGCCACCTTTGCACCAACAACAGTAATGCAGGGAGCTAATTGCAAAATATCTTTGACTAAGCCACTGTGGTCTGGTTCCGTATGGCTGATAATTAAGTAATCTATCTTAGCCGGATCAATTAATCCCGCCACTACCTCAAGATATAATTCCTCAAATTTGCGGTGAGATGTGTCAACTAAAGCAACTTTTTCTCCCTGAATTAAGAAAGAATTATAGGTTGTACCATTCCGTAAACCAAACTCGATATCAAAACGTTCTCTATCCCAGTCGAGACAACGAATAGCAGTCGTTTCAGGAGCAATTTCGACAGTTTCAATCGTCAAACGTCCTGGATTGGGAATAACTTGAGCAAGCTGTGTGAGTGCAACCATTTCTTTTCTCCATAAAGAATATTATTTGGAGCGAGTGTTATGTTCCTTATATTCACCTGAAATCCTCAATTAGTAAAATGCCAATTTCTAAAGCTAATCATCAGAAAGAGTTATTCTTTATTTTGATTGAGCTACCATTGAGTTACTCAATGTTTATCATTAGTTTTATGTTCAATAATGAACGTGAGAGAATGTCAAATATAAGTTATGATTTTTAGGGATGTCGTTAATATTTCTTCCTCCTCCTCTACAGCAAATCAATAGCGAAATTGCCCGTAACGCTGGTGTTGATTTGTATGTGCTGCGCCTCGATCTGATGCACCCGTGGGTTAACGGCAATAAATGGTTCAAGCTGAAATACAACCTTTTGGAGGCCAAGGAGAAAGATTTCACGACGTTGCTAACCTTTGGCGGCGCTTATTCCAATCATATCTATGCAACTGCGGCGGCTGGTAGTCTTTTCGGTTTTCGTACCATTGGTGTAATTCGTGGCGAGGAGAGGCTACCATTGAACCGGACGCTGAGTTTTGCTGTACAACAGGGTATGCAGCTTGTGTATCTGAACCGCGAGATGTATCGAGAGCGCAACACACCAGAGTTAGAAGAATATCTGCAACAACGCTTCGGCGAGGTGTTTATCATTCCCGAAGGCGGGAGTAATTTAAATGGTGTGCGCGGGTGTACAGAGATAATTGCTGATGCGATGCCTACGGCTGGCTATGCCTACGCATTTGATCATATATGCGTAGCTTGCGGTACAGCTACCACACTAGCAGGTATTGCGCTTTCGTTGCATCAAGGACAAAGAGCGATCGCTTTTCCAGTATTGAAAAATGGCGCATTTCTCGCACAAGAAATCGAAAGTTTGTTGACAAATTACCTCGCCTCTGGTTTAGCCACACCATATAGTTCTCCCGCTTCCTGGGAATTGGTATGTGATTACCACTTCGGCGGCTATGCAAAGGTGAACAACGATCTGCTATTTTTCAGTCAGCAGTTCACAGAAGAACATGGTGTACCCCTCGATTACGTATATACCGCCAAAATGTTTTACGGAGTGATGGATTTACTAAAGCAGGGATTTTTTAGTAAAGGCAACTCATTACTGCTAGTACACACAGGCGGCTTACAGGGCAACGTTGGCATGGAAGAAAGGTTGCAGAGATTTTCTAAAAATTGAGTTGCTACTTAATTAAATATCAGTTAGTCTTGTATGGAATTTTACTAAATTAAGTGAAATTCACACACAAATCTTGATATTAACTCAAAGTTAAGTAAGGTTAATTTAATGTCTACATACACCGATCGCATTCAGCCAACTAATTCTGCCATTACTACCTATTTGGATAATCTCTTAGCTAGAAAGTATCAAATTCCGACTTTTCAACGAGATATTGTCTGGGAGAAAGAGAATGTAAAAAAGCTCTGGGATAGTATTTATAAGTTTTACCCTTTAGGAAGTATTTTAATTTGGAAAACTAGTACCAAGCTTGAAAGTCATAGAGAAATAGGGGGTATTAAGCTTGCTGACGATTTTTCCTCTACCGAATACCAATATATTTTAGATGGACAACAAAGAACAACAGCCCTTCTAACCTCAATATATGGGGATAAGAATAATATTTATTGTAAAAATAAGTTTAACCCAGCGCTATATGTAGACTTGACTATTAAATTTACTGATGCTACAGATGATACAAGTTATATCGAAAGATTTCTATTTTGGGATGAGATAAATGATAACAATGGGCAAAATAAATTAAACAAAGCTAAAAATAAACGTTATGAGGAAAAGCTGATCGTCAAGTTAGAAGATATTAAAAATGATTATGGCAATATTGAAAGAAATCTTCATAAAGGTGGCTATGGTGACTTTGAGCATCCCTATAGACAACAGCTAGCGAAATGTAAAGAAGTTTTAGATAATTATAGAATGTCCTTCATTGAGTTACGAGGTATTGAAGTTGCAGAAGTATGCCAAATATTTGAGCGAATTAATCAAGCTGGCAAACCTTTGAATATCTTTGATATTGTGGTAGCTAAGACTTTTCGGATTGAGGACAAAAAGAATAACATTTCTGGGTTTTACCTTCGTGAATTGATTAATAGTTTTAGAGAGTCTATTACTAGCAGTCTGTATACAAGCGTTGATGACTGGACATTACTTCAGATGCTAGCTGTAGTAGTAAAACTTGAATTTCCCAATGCAGGGATACAAAATATTACTGATATGTATCTTAATAAGCTAAAAACAGAACATATTGAAGCTGTATGGTCTAATTTCCAGACAGCAATCGCTAATACTTTTAAATTTTTTGATAATTGTTTGCATATCAAGGGGCCAAAATTAATCCCTTCCCGATATCTATATCTGACTATAACAGCATATTTTTATCGTAATATTAAACCCAATTACAGTTTTTTAGAAAAGTATTTTTGGTATTATTGTTTTCACAATGAAGATTTGCTCTCTAATACTACCCATCTTTGGCAACATATAGAATTTATTAATCAAGAAAAAACTAATAATACTTACTCATTCAATCAGTTTAATATTGATAAAAATCAGCTAAAAAAATCATTTTACAGTTCTAGAGGTCGTTTATCCAGAGCGATTCTATCACTTTATGCGAACCATGAGCCAAAGGATTGGGCAAAACCTCATCAATATATTTTATCTGATGTTTATTATCTGCTAACAGATAAGCCTAACTTGCACCACATATTTCCGGTTAACTTTATTAAACAAAGTGGCATTGCTAGTCAAATAGAATGTGACAGCTTGATGAATATTGCGTATCTGTCTCAAATAACTAATTTGAAAATTAGCGATAAAAATCCATTAGATTATCTCAAAGAATATGACAACCCTGGTTTAGAGGCAGTCCTACGCTCTCATGTTATACCAACGATTATTCTTGAATGGTCAAGAGCCGATGCACTTCCTGAAAACGCCCTAACAATGTTTATTGAAGAAAGAATAAACCTCTTATTAGAGGCTTTGAGGCTCAAGTTAGAAGGGATTGAATTTAATGTTTTTGATATGAGCAATCGCACAGATAATATATATCCCTAAATAAAAGATAACAAAGAGCATTCCAATTGCGGAACGCTCTTTTTTGGTAAATTCTGTTACGATAATATGAATTTAAATTGAAAATTGCTAGTTCTTAAAATCAGGCATGGAGATTTGCTTGTTCCTGCAACCAAGGATCTACAGGTTGCCCATCTTTGCGGCGTAATTCAATTTCCACTACTATCACTTCTTTGGAACCAGGAGGTGCGGGTTTTTTATGGAAAAGAATGTCATAATCTTGTGGATTGTGTTTGCGTTCTTTCAACCATTCCTGTACTTTGGTTGTGGCAAAAAATGATTGCCCTTGCTCAAACATTCGAGTAATCTGCAATTGCAGTGTATAAGGATTTAACCGACCCATTTTCTACCGCCTTTGTTAAGTTAATTGTAGGGCAAGTAATCTGCTTACCCTAGATAGTCTAATGTTAGTGCGAAGTACGCACATCTGACACTTTGCATACTGCTATCTGTAGAAATAAAGTCCGAACTTAGTTCGATGAATGCTCTGAGAAAGCGCCGATTTTGCTACAATCTGTCTTCTAGAGGTTGATAAATTATTGTTTGTGGTGCTTGGTTTTCACCTAGTAATGTTATAATGGTATATCTAAAAAATGTTAAAAACTTGACTGCGCTCGACGACTGAAGTTGTACGTACAGTAAAGGCGAAGGAACGGATTAGTTAAGGATTATTCAGCATTTCCCAGTACCTCTACAACATTTCACTACTTAATTCTGTTATAGATTGGAGAGAGGCACGCCGCTTCAAAAACTGACCAACAGACTGAGATGGTTGTTATGAAGAGCAAAAATCAAGCTGTTTTCGCTTTAATTGTAAAAAGCACTATTGTCTTTTTACCCTTACTGCTGTCCCCTGGAATTGCCAGTGGACAATCTGCACCATCACCTTCCCCAGCACTAACTCCTGCTTTGGTGTTATCGAATCAGGAACGGGAAGAATTAACGCGGCTAAGAGCGGAAAAGCGAATTCAACAGCAAGTCCAATCTGATTTTAATAGCGCTTTTAGCCGGACAACTATCTTACTCAATGTCTGGCTAGTTATATTAAGTCTATTTCCAGTCGCAATCATTGCTTTATTTTGGCTCCTGCGACGGGTGGTAATCCGTGAAATTGTTGATAGAGCTATGCAACAATTACAGGGAATGGAAAAATTGCAAAATCAGCTAGCCACCGCTAAACAAGAGGCTGAAAATCTTATTCAAGAAGCTAAAAAAATAAATTATGAATTAGAAGAGGAAACAGCTAGTTTACAAGAAAAGATTAAAAACGAACAAAAAAAATATTTATCTAACCTTACATCTGAACTAGATTTAGCTAAATCACAGGTATTAACTAGATTAGAAACTGAACTGAAAAAATCTCAAGAAAATATACAAACTTTAGAGTCAGAATTTGCTTATGGGCTATCTAAGTTAGAGTTAGATGCTCAACAACAAAGAGATATAGCACTGGATAATCTAGGCAAATTAGCATCTGTCATCGCAGAAGATATGTCTAATTTAAAGTTAGGCGTGCAACAACAGCAAGAACTAGCCGTTACTGATTTAGACGTATTAAATTTTGAGCTAAAATCTCAACTTTCTGGATGGCAGTCTGATGCTCAAAAGCAAAAGGATATATCTATTGAAAGTTTAACAAAATTGCAATCAGAATTTGCGGAAAAATTATCTAAATTACAGGTAGATGCTCAGAAACAAAAAGATATCACACTTGAGAATTTAGGAAGATTAGATCAGGAACTAAAATTTCAATTATCTGAATTACAGGTAGATGCTCAAGAACAAAAAAACAAAATTGTTGAGAGTTTAGCAGCATTGCAGTCAGAATTTGCCAATCACCTATCTGAATTACAAGTAGATGCTCAAACACGTAAAGAGCTAATCATTGAGAATTTAGAAAAATCTGGTTCTGAGTTTACTTCGCAATTCTCAGATTTACAATGGAATGCTCAACAACAAAAGATTCTCATTTTAGAGAAGTTAGAAAGACTAGAAACTGAGTTTGTCTCTCAACTCTCTGAGTTACAATTGGATGCCCAAGAAAGAAAGGATCTCATCCTTCAGGAACTAACTGAAATTACACCTGAATCTATCCTAGAGGCGGTGAATTCTGAAGTTGACGTTGAGATGGCAGCTGCATCCATCCTAGAGGTTGTAAATTCTGAAGTTGAGGAAGAAATACAAGAACAGCCACAACAACCAAAATTTACTGCTGATGAGTATGTAAAACAGGGAGATGAGCTATTTTCCCAAAGGCGCTATGAAGATGCGATCGCAGCTTACAACGAAGCGGTTAAAATCCAAGCTGATGAACCTGTGACTTGGTTAAAACGAGGTCTAACTCTAGGGAGATTGAAACGCTACAAAGATGCGATCGCATCATACAATAGAGCTATTGCAATTCAACCAGATTATCATCAAGCTTGGTGCGATCGCGGCGTTGCCTTTGGTAACTTACAACAGCATCAGCAAGCCTTTGACTCATTTGATAAAGCTACACAAATCAAGCCTGATGATGCAGTTGCTTGGTTGAATCGCGGCCTTTCTCTAGTAGCATTAGAACAATATGAAGAGGCTATAGCATCTTTTGATAAAGCGCTGGAATTCCAACCCAATTCTCCCAAAATTTGGGATAAACACGGTTATACCTTGGTAAGATTGGGGCGCGATGATGAAGCGATCGCTAGTTTTAACAAAGCTTTAGAAATTAACCCAGATTATGCCAGTGCCTATTATAACAAAGCAGCCTGTTACGCACTACAAAGACAAGTTGAACTATCTCTGTTAACTTTACAACAAGCAATTGAACTTAATCCCAGGTATAAAGAAGACGCAGTAACTGACTTAGATTTCGATGATATTGCCGATGATAAGCGCTTTAAAGAGTTAGTTGAACAGTAAAAATCTAAAAGGTATTGGGCATTAGTTATTCCACTCCTGCTCCCCCTGCTCCCCCTGCTTCCCCTGCTCTCCTTCCCCCACTCCCCCCAACTAGCGGATTCTGTTCCCCAGACATCGCTTTGAGTTTAGATGTAAAAGACTCAGAGCGATCGCTTTTTTCTGGAGTAAATTGCCCGATTGGGGCATGAATGGGAGCAGGTGGGAGCAGTTTTGGCTGTCGTTGATAAGGAATTGGTGATGGTGAAGGCGGTGGACTTTCTTGTGAAGCTTGCTTCTGGCTGATAGCAGATGATAACTGAAACGTTGTTGAATAAGCAAATTTTCCCGAAAGGGGAGACTTCAGGACAGTTTTATTGTCCCTAGCTTCGTCCTTCGCTTCTTCATCTACAGATGTTTTTTGTTCGGAACTTTTCAGTTGTAGAGTTGCAGTATTGCTGTGTTGATAGCCGTTGCGAATCTTAGCTGGTGGTAATTGAGGACTCGTGACTTTCTCTACAATAGGATTTTTCTTGGCTAGCGGTAGAACTGGCGCAGGCGATGAAGTTAAACTTTGGGGAAATTTGCTACAAATCATCCGTTCAAATTCCATGTTGAAATGATATGTAGCCTGATCCCGGCGCTGCCAAAATACTAAAATTTGCTGCACGGAAACAGCTTTATAACGACCTTGATATAGTGCCTCAATCACTGCCAGGTGTAGCCAATTAAGCGGGTATTGCGTTTGCCAACGCTCAACTAGCTCATTGGCAGTATAGCCACTGAGATCGAAACTATAGTTAATTAACAAGGCGATCGCTAAGTTGGCAGAGGTGTCTGGAAGTGTTGTTAACATGGGGCTATTAGCTTTAGGCAATAGGTCTAAGAATTGTCACCCATCGCATATTAGCCTAACGTGCTTTTAACTACATGGTTTTTTTCCCAAGAGTACCAAGCCGATAAGCAGTGTTTCCTATTTTACTTGTCAACTTCCAGAATGCAACCCTACATAGACTGATTTAATCGCAGATGTTTGCCCAATGGCTACTAATGCCTGATAAACCATTTCTGTGCTGCAACTTCGGCGCGTGTTATCGGACATGAAGGTACAAGCAGATTGGAATCTGGATAGTTGACAAATATCTCCTATTCTGGGGTTGCTGATTCCATGTATGAAAATGATTTTGCATAATACCAAAATCCTTGTAGAGACGTAGCAGTGCTACGTCTCTACATCCGGATTCATACTTCAATTCAGCAACGCTCCTATTCTAATTTAGAGGCAACAGCTTTTCCGGCATAGAGTATGATGATCGCTATAAGCCCAAAAAGCCTTGGGTACGTCCGTAAAATAGCGAGTTGCCTCCTTCTCAGCGAGACGCTACGCGAACGCGAAAGTCAAAAATTACCCATTCACTTATACAAAATTAAGAATCTCATAAATAAATTTAGGGCTACTGTATCCCTTTTTTGAAATGCATCAATGCGTAAATTAAAGCTTCGTGTAGCGTCTCGTAGAGAAGCGAGTAGTCATGGGTTTATCTGACTGGTAGTGTCACACATTCTCATCCAGGATTGTTCCTTCTATATTGGCTCCATCCAAATTTGCTCCGCTTAAATTTGTCTGGTTCAAATCTGCTTGAGTGAGATTTGCCTGGGATAAGTCGGCTACAGTTAAGTCTGCACCGCTCAAATCGGCTCCATCTAAATTCGCCGCTATCAAACTAGCTTCCTGTAAATCCGCTTCACTCAAGTTAGTGTCAATCAGTTTAGCAACCGTCAAATCAGCCTGACTCAAATTAGCTCCTTCCATTGCTGCTCCATCCAAAATAGCTCCATCCAAGATAGCTCCGCTTAAGTTGCTACCACTGAGGTCAGCATTGCTCAAATTTGCTCCATTTAAGTCTGCCTCAATCAAACTGGCTTGGGCTAAATTAGCGTGACTTAGATTAGCTCCATCTAAAATTGCTTTATCCAAAATTATGCCACTGAGATTGGCTTCCCTTAAGTTTGCCTCGCTCAAGTTGATACCAGTAAAATCTCTGACACCTGCGGCATAGTTTTTCAGGAGTTGATCTGCTTTCATATCTGTCGCTGTGTTAAGGAACGTTTAATTGAGGCTATCCAGCTTACTCAGACAGGCAGTAAATCCCCAGCACGCGCCACGGAGGATTGGTGTAGTGAATCAAACCGGAATGAATATCGAATTACCTTTGTGTAGATTAACCATCCTCAACTACTGGCGCTACTACCTAGAGTTGTGATTTTTTTTTCATACTTGGGAGGGATGTTGAGGAATTTAAAAACTTAAGCATTAGTGCAAAGCGATCGCTATACTCAATTGTGGTGTTCATCTGGCAAAGGTTATGGCAAAACCAATTCGTATTCTTTTGCAGACTACGATTCCTACGACTGAAGATGACTGGAGCATTTTTCGTTTCTCGATGTTACAAGATTACTTAGCATCGATTAAAGACGAAGCAGGAAACTCCTTATTTGAAGTTACGGGACGCGATTACGAATCAGATGCAGTAGGCAGTGACCCAGTTTTAAGTAGTCTCGACAAATCAGATTTTGATGAACTTTGGCTATTTGGATTAGAGGTGGATAAAGGTTTAACCGAAAAAGACATTGCCGGAATCAATGCTTTTCGGCAACGCGGCGGCGGTATTTTGACAACACGCGATCATCAGGATATGGGCTGTTCGATGTGTGGTTTAATTGACATCGGAGATGTCCACTATTTCAACACCAAAAATCCCGATCCCGATGAATCGCGCTGGAGCCGAGATGACTCATACACAACTTATATCTCCTGGCCCAACTATCATTCTGGAGCTAACGGCGATTATCAAAAAATTACCATTGTCGAACCCATTCACGAACTTTTAAAAAATCCCAATTCACCTTCGGAAAGTATCGAATTTTTCCCAACACATCCCCACGAAGGCGGTATTGGCGCACCTTTGACCAATGCCAATGCGCGGGTAATTGCTTTGGGTAAAAGTTTAGTTACAGGTCGTAACTTCAATCTACTTGTAGCGATCGAGCATCATCAAGATGAACAAGGAAATATACTAGGACGAGCAGTAGCTAACTCCAGCTTCCATCATTTAGTAGATTACAACTGGGATATTAACAAAGGCTGTCCCACTTTTGTAGATGAAGCACCAGGAGATGGTATGAAAAAAGAGCCACGTGCCTTAGAAGATATCAAAACCTATGTGCGTAACGTCGCTTTCTGGCTAGCAAATTAATTTGAATTGAGCTATTCTCCCCTGAAGAGTAATAGGGGAACATCCACTTGCGAATTAAATTTGACAATGCCAATGCATCGACTAACAATGCCAATGCATCGGCTGACAATGCCAATGCATCAGCTGACAATGCCAATGCATCGGCTGACAATGCCAATGCATCGGCTGACAATGCCAATGCATCGACTAACAATGCCAATGCGTCCCCTTGCATTAAAAACTTTAGTGCTTACTACAAACTTGTCTAATACAGACTTTACGCTACAACGGTTGAGGTTTATGTTTCCCCACCAACCACTACATCTCGAATTCGCAGACTAGGGCCACCACAACCTACTGACAAACCATTTTGCCCTCCTTTACCGCAACCGCCAGATTCATCCCAGTAAAAATCATCACCAATTGCCTCAATATCCGCTAAAGTTTGGAATACATTTCCCGAAAGCGTTACATCCCGCACAGGTTCAGCAATTTTGCCGTTCCTAATCATCCACGCTTCCCCAGCACTGAAGGTGAACATTTCCCCATTCGTCATCCCACCCAACCAATTGCGGGCATACACTCCTTCTTTGATATCGGTGAATAAGTCTTTAACTGGTGTTTTACCCCGTTCAATCCAGGTATTTGTCATCCGCACAATGGGAGTAAAGTGATAGTTGAGACAGCGTGCGTTCCCCGTAGGTGCTTCCTCCAATTTGCCTGCGGTTTCACGAGAATGTAAACGTCCAACTAAAACTCCATCTTTAATTAGTTGAGTAGTAGTAGCAGGCGTGCCTTCATCATCATAAAAATAGCTACCACGATGTCCCTCTGGGGCAGCACCATCAAAAATTTGGAGTTCTTCCGGGCCAAACCGCCGTCCAATGGTCATGACTTCCAACAAATCAGGGTTTTCATAAGCCATATCGGCCTCAGAAAGATGTCCAAAGGCTTCGTGGACAAACAAACCCGTAAGAATTGGGTCAATGACTACGGTGTAAGTATTGCCTTTCACCGATGGCAGAGATAAAGCTGCGATCGCTCTCTGAGCTGCACTTTTTACCTGTTCATCCAAATCAGTTAAATCTTCGTAAGCTTTGCGAGAGCCAGTAGTTTCCCGTCCAGTTTGTACGGTTTCGCCATTTCTGGCAGTAGCCGCAAAGCGCATTTCCATATCCACCCAAGATTGCTCGATCAAAGTGCCTTCTGAGGTCGCTATGATCACTTTTTGGGCGCTGTCACCGTAACGCACCGAGGTAGTGGTAATGCGGTGATCAACGCTTTTGAGCAATTCAGTATAGCGATCGCACAATTGTTTTTTCTTCGAGAGTGGGATTTGTCGGGGATCAGTGCCTTTAAGTGGTAGAATGCATACTGCTTGCACGGGGTCAATAGGTGCAAGTAAAGTTTCTTCATCACCAACCATCCGCGCCGCAGCGATCGCTTCTTCTATGCGATCTTTGATTGTCGCCAGTTGGTTAAAGCAGCTCAAACCCCATCCACCTTTATAACAAGCGCGAATATGTCCACCAATGGAGATGCCTTCACTGAGGGTTTCTACCTTGTCGCCACGCAACAAGATATCAGTCCCTTCTGCTTCTTCAAGGCGAATCATCAGATAATCTACACGCTCAGAGTAATGGGCGATGAGGTCAGAAAGTAAATTTTGTGCGTCAGCAAGTGTAGTCGGCATTTCCAATTAGTAACAATGACTAACTGCATTTATTTTGCAATTAATTGGGGAATATCTGCTACTCAATTCAATATAGAAGTTCCCTATGAGAGGGTAAGAGAAGATCAGGGAGACAAGGAGAAGAACCAATGCCCCATGCCTAATCTTTAGTACTTCTAAGTTACGGTGGGTAAGAACTCAATGATGTGCTAAGGTAATTAGGTGAGAATAAAATTCGGTTACAGCGTTTGTTTTTAGTATTGACAGGCTTTTCCCTTTTGGTCTTAACAAGCTTGTCTCCGAAATCTAAATCTCTACACACCTATGATTTTGGAGATAACGCATGTCAATTTATGTAGGTAATCTATCCTACGAGGTCACACAAGAAGACCTCACATCTGTTTTTGCTGAACATGGTTCTGTAAAACGCGTTCAGTTGCCTACTGACCGTGAAACAGGCCGTCCACGCGGCTTTGCTTTCGTAGAGATGGGTACAGAAGCTGAAGAAACAGCTGCCATTGAGGCTCTTGATGGTGCTGAGTGGATGGGACGCGATCTCAAAGTGAACAAGGCTAAACCCAAGGAAGACAGAAGTGGTTCCTTTGGTGGTGGTGGTGGCGATCGTCGCGGTGGCGGCGGTGGTGGATACAACCGAGGACGCTACTAAGCTTTAAGATTAAAAATTAAGTTTTAACGTCTTAAGGGCAGATAATGAATCTGCCCTTTTTGCGCTTCGGTCTACTGGATAGCTTAAAATTGCCCAGTACCAATTAGGTAGGAGATGAAAATGACCCAAGTATTTGTGGGCGAAAATGAAGGAATTGAGTCAGCCTTACGTCGATTTAAGAGAGAAGTTTCCAAAGCAGGTATTTTTCCAGACATGAGAAAGCATCGTCACTTTGAAACGCCTTTGGAAAAACACAAGCGCAAAGAAGTTGCAAGGCACAAACAACGTAAGAGAAATTTCCGTACCAATTGAAAACAAGCGATACTTACGGTAAGGTACACTAACGCACTCTCTCATTAGATTCTTAACTGTCGAAAAGGCGATCGCTGTACTCCTGCATGTAAATCTAAAGGGTAGGTTTTGGCAAAGGCATTACTGATTATGGGATGGGCATGTAAATAACGGTGTATCCCCCAACTGCAAAAAACTTTTGATTGTTACTTCCAGGATGGCGATCGCTACGCTGAATTTACGAAAATTTGGCTGAAAAATTTATTTTTGGCATTCTCTTAGTAGTCTACAAAACTTTAAAAGATTCGTCTTGGAAAGTTGAACTAGGACTTTGGGCAAGTAATACTCGAATTGTTACCCTTCTCCTGACGGAGAAGGGTAAGAAGTAGCATGGAAAACGCCAATTGGTCGGGGCTACGGAGGTGGAGATTAGGCATATATCTACTCCCAGCGATCGCAGCCTATTGAGTAGTTCGTCGAGCTGGAGGTTTTGGGCAGGAATGCTTTTGCCCCTGCCTTCAAACTCCCCTACGCTAGTGATTTTCCTCGAATCCGCAGGCTACTAAAGACCATGAGAACAGACAGGTTTGTGGATGTTTATAGCTGAACTATTAGCTCAAAACCATCCATATTGGGCATGGCTAAATGAGCAGAATCACATCTTAATTGTGTTAGTTGCTACCTATAGCGCGTGTTTGCAGGAAAATCATTGATAAGTGTGAAACACTATCTTTGACTTAGGAATTAAAATGTGCACATCATGATTTTGTTTTTTGTTGAGTATGAATTAGTACGTTTGGGACACTTTTTCCTCTTGAGTAGAAAGAGAGCGAATTAACTCCCGAATAACATCGGTTGCTGGTCTTCCCGTCATTGAACAGTATTGTTCAAGCTTCTGTGCCTCACTTGATGTGAGATTGATTGTAAGTCGTTTAGCAGCCCATTTTTTATTCATGTACTAGACAGACAAACTATATTTTTAAACTACTTCTCTAATATCAATCTTTTAAGCTGCTACTACAAGGGTATAACTAATGACATTTAATTTAAGTAATCATGAAGCAACATATTATGTTTTTCTAAGCAATAGTGAAGAGGTAGAATATATTCTCAAATATGAAGTTTAGCTAGTTTTAGAGCAATAATTATAAATATAATGTAAAAGGAATATTAAAGTAAAAAGCTATTTATAAAGTCAATCTAAAGAGGAAATTGAGTAGAAGACTAACTAGAGGATGCAAATACAGAGTACATCTATTGGTAATCAATGTTCCGCAAGAATATCCTACCTATCTCAACAATGCTGAATGGAGAATGCTTGCCATCTGATTCCAGAAGCGAAACGGGTGGTCATCCCTGCACCATTGATATCTGATAAATTTGTAACGCAGTATATTCCAGAAAAAACAAAAGCCTTCTCAAATGACTTTGAGAAGGCTTTTATTGAATTATTATTCCTGGCATCGAGCTATTTTTGCGTAGGGCTACCCCTAAACTATCGTGGCCGCAGCAGCGTTTCACCTCTGAGTTCGGGAAGGGTTCAGTGTGGTTCCACCGCGCAATAGACACCAGGAAAAGTTGT
>NZ_JAIVFX010000032.1 GCF_020829625.1 Nostoc sp. XA010
CTAGGAAGGCGCAAGGAAACAATAGTATCCCTGACCAACCTACGAATACGAAGCGATCGCGCTTGAGCCAGTCGTCTAAAACGTCAAACCACCCTCTACTAGGGGCGCGTCCAACTGCGATGGTCATCGGACTAATAATCCTCTTTTTACTAAAATTGCAACGTTTCTAAGACAGTGCGGAGAGCCAGTGTAACCGACTGCCGTGAGGAATTAACGTTTTTTTTGACAATCTCAACAGCGTAAAAGCAACTGAGATTCTGAGAGAAATGCTCATTAGTGAAATCAGCATTTCTCTTTCTTTATGCCATTACACGTACCATCGGCTAGTAATCTAGCTTGTAGTAACTTAATGATTCTTAACTTATCATACTACTCAGGGTTTTTGCCTGATACACAGAAGCAAATCAGTTATGAAACACAAACCTTATAAATAATATGAATATCAGAAATTTTACAATTTGACACAACTTTTCTCAGAAATGTAAAAAAATTTAGTCTACCTCGACGTAGATAGGGAACTCATTCCCAAAAGGTGAAAAACAGGCAGGGAGCAGGGGAGAAAGAGGACAAAGGGACAGGGGAAGCAGGGGGAGAAAAGAATTACTGAACAATAACCCTCTTTGCTCAAGAGCCTCTCCTGCTTATCCGAACCGTATTTGGAGAAAAAGAATTTTTATCAGCCATTGAGTGAAGAAATTTAAGACTTAGTACCCTAACAAATTATACAAGTAGCAAGAACAGGGAAGGGGGCGGTTGAGTTTTTGTCAACAATGTTTGGTAAAATGTGGATGGTTACTTCGCCGCCACAGTCGTTGATACACCTCTGGAAAACTATGTGAAACGTTGGACAAGGAAAAAGGAAGTTGGCACATCTTGGCTAATACAAATAGCCTATGTGGTTTGTCCCTTAGTGCAAGTAAGGCATCATCCGGGACAGTAAAATTTGTAGGGTACAGGGTAAAAAATTCATCGTCTACGGTAAAGTATACCGTGGACTTAAAACAGAGCTTCAATGCCTCCTAAGCAATAGCCGGATTGGTATAGAAGCATACACTCTATGCAAGAGCATTAAGTGTGCAAATATGTGACAGCAAGTATCTCACGGGGCAATGGTAGTTCAATGACGGCATCAACAACGATTAACAAAGGCGATCGCCTCCTGCATCAAAATGTTCTCGGTTCTCGTCGGTTCAGTAATTACTGCTGGGCAACTATCGTTACGTTGGGAGCAAGCGGCTTTTTATTAGCTGGGATATCCAGTTATTTAAAAGTTAATTTACTCATAGTTTCCGATCCAACTCAACTGGTATTCGTCCCCCAAGGATTGGTGATGGGTTTATATGGTACTGCTGGCTTGCTATTAGCTACATACCTGTGGCTAGTGATTTTATGGGACGTAGGAGGCGGTTACAACGAATTTAATCAGGAAACTGGCACAATCAAAATATTCCGTTGGGGATTTCCTGGCAAAAACCGTCGAATTGAGATTGACGGCCGTATAGAAGATGTCCAGTCCGTGCGAATAACCGTCAAAGAAGGTCTTAATCCGCTTCGCGCCCTCTATCTACGCATTAAGGGCCGGCGAGATATACCCTTAACACGGATTGGACAACCGTTATCTTTAACAGAGTTAGAAACAGAAGGCGCAAAATTAGCCCGCTTTTTGGGAGTGTCATTAGAAGGACTTTAAGGGGCTAGGGAGTGGGGAAGAAGCAGGGAAACTCTTCGCTGGGACCAAGGGAGAAGAATTTTCCCCTCTGCCCCCTGCTCCCCGCCCCTCTGCCTCTTTTCAATTCCCCATTCCCAATGACCCTCGAAACGATAAGATACTCTGGTTAAATCGGTAACAGGCAATGCGGTTAAAAATCTCACAATTTTTGCTTTCTCTTGTGATTATCAGTGCCTTGATGTTGGGAGGATGTTCAACACAGCAAGTCGCTTCTAATACATCTTCTCCAATCTCGACAGCTACCTCGACCACAAGCGAGGCAAGCACCAAGACAACTACTGAAGCAACATCTGTATCTCAAACTAATAGTGATATTCCTGGACTGGCAGATTTACCACGCCTCGAAGGCCAGGCTACTGTGGTACTCACGGTTAAAGGCTCACCTATTACTATCCAAGTAGACGGCACTGATGCCCCCATTACAGCTGGCAACTTCGTAGATTTAGTGCAGAAGGGTGTTTACGATGGTTTAGCTTTTCATCGAGTTGTACGCGAACCCCAACCGTTTGTAGTTCAAGGGGGCGATCCTCAAAGCAAAGACCCGAAAGTTTCAGCAGATAGACTGGGAACAGGTAGTTATATTGACCCAAAAACGGGAAATGCTCGTTATATACCTTTAGAAGTTAAGGCGAAAGGTTCAGATACTCCCACTTACAATAAACCCTTTGATGCTACTGCTCAACCTGTCGTATTGCCCCATAAACAGGGTGCAGTAGCGATGGCGCGATCGCAAGCACCAGACTCGGCTTCTGCCCAGTTTTACTTTGCTTTAGCAGATTTGGCATTCTTAGATGGTAACTATGCCGTGTTTGGCAATGTCACTCAAGGCTTTGATGTAGTGAACAAAATTAAGCAAGGCGATCGCATTGACTCCGCTAAAGTCACCCAAGGTGCTGAAAATCTGAAAGTACCCGGACAGTAGGAGGAGCAGGGGGAGATAAGGGAGTAGGGGGAGCAAACAAACTATTATTTATCCTCATCTTCCTCATCACCCTCATCCCCTGAAATTGCAAATTGGTTAAAGTTTGTATCACTGGTATTGGTCTAATTTCCGCCTTGGGTGGAAGCTTAGAGGATAGTTGGCAAAATTTAATTGCAGGTAAATCTGGAATTCGATTACATCAACCATTTCCAGAACTTACACCACTTCCTCTAGGTTTGATTGGTCAAAAACCATCTGAGTTAACAATGTTGACTCAGATGGTTGTTGCTTCTGCTTTGCAAGATTCTGGGTTAGTTCCACATGCAGCTGATTGTGCTGTAGTCATTGGATCGAGTCGCTCTTATCAAGCATCTTGGGAGAGGCTGGCGCGGCAAATGTATAAAGATGCGGAAAATTTGCCCGTTTCTGATTTTGAAAATTGGTTAAATATATTACCTCACATGAATGCGATCGCTGCTGCAAGACAAATCGGTGCATCAGGTATAGTTTTAGCACCGATGGCAGCTTGTGCAACTGGAATTTGGGCGATCGCTCAAGCAGCTTTGCTTATACAAACTGGGCAATGTCAACAGGCGATCGCTGGCGCAGTGGAAGCCCCGATTACACCCCTAACTTTGGCTGGGTTTCAGCAGATGGGTGCTTTGGCGAAAACTGGGGCTTATCCCTTTGATTTGCACCGCGAAGGCTTAGTGTTGGGCGAAGGCGCAGCTGTGTTTGTCTTGGAATCAGCAGAGTTGGCAAAACAGCGTCAAGCAAAAGTGTATGGTGAAATTCTCGGTTTTGGCTTAACCAACGACGCATATCATGGTAATTCACCAGAACCTGAAGGGAAAAGTGCGATCGCTGCTATCAAACAATGTCTAGAACGTAGTTGTCTCTCACCAGGCGATATTGATTATATTCATGCTCATGGCACAGCTACCCAGCTAAATGACCAGATGGAGAGCATGGTAATCCAGCGTTTGTTTCCCCAAGGTGTGGCGGTTAGTTCCACCAAAGGAAGCACAGGTCATACACTAGGGGCCTCTGGAGCTTTAGGTGTAGCTTTTTCTCTCATGGCATTAAAGCATCAAATTTTACCACCTTGTGTAGGATTTCAGCAGCCAGAGTTTGATTTAGATATCGTTACATCTGCACGTTTAAGTAAAATTAGGCAGGTACTATGTTGTAGTTTTGGGTTCGGGGGACAGAATACCGCGATCGCACTAGCAAGGTAGAAACTTGTCAGTTTAACTATCTGACCGACATCATATATAAGTTTTACTTAAGTATTTGCTCTTGATATATAATTCTCCTACTTTTGTATCTATAGCAGAACATAAAATATAAAACTGTAACAAAAACTACAAAATTTCTATTTTCCTAAAAAAAAAGGATAAGCTAAATACAGATGATATCCGGTTCGTAAAGATACCGTGATTAGGAGAAAATTTTATGATTTCAAAATCCCTGTTGCTGCCAGAACCTGCTTCTCCAGCGCATATATGCCCATTTGATCAAGCCTGTAGCTACTTAGAAGCGGCAGCTAAAGAATTAAATTTAAATCAGGGTTTGCTGGAAATTCTTAGCCACCCACGTAAGGTTGTGACGGTTTCCATCCCCGTGAAATTAGATAATGGGGAAATACAGGTTCTTGCTGGACACCGGGTGCAGCACTCCGATGTTTTAGGCCCCTACAAGGGGGGAATTCGTTACCATCCGGCTGTGACATTACGGGAAGTATCTGCTTTAGCAATGCTGATGACCTGGAAATGTGCTTTGTTAGGTATTCCTTACGGTGGTGGGAAGGGTGGCATTCCCATAGATCCAAAACGCTACAGTGTTGGCGAATTAGAGCGAATCACCCGCCGTTATATCAGCGAGTTGATTAAAGATATTGGGCCTGCCGTAGATATTCCTGCCCCAGATATGGGTACTTCATCCCGTGAGATGGCTTGGATGATGGACACTTACTCTGTAAATGTTGGTCATGCTGTACCAGGGGTTGTAACTGGGAAACCGCTTTCTATTGGTGGTTCACTGGGGCGGGAAATGGCAACCGGACGCGGCGTGATGATTATTGTCCGTGAGGCGCTGGCACAGCAAGGTAAATCTTTAGCAGGAGTGCGAGTAGCTATTCAGGGTTTTGGTAATGTTGGTAGTGCCGCAGCAGAATTATTACATCAAGCAGGCGCGAAAGTTATTGCTGTTTCAACGGGTGCTGGAGGAATATTTTCCGAAGTCGGTCTTGATATTCCCAGGTTGAAAGTCTATGCTGCTGAAAATCGCAAGAGTATTATAGGTTTCCCGCAATCTGTACCAATTAGCAATGCAGATTTATTAACTTTGCCCTGCGATGTTTTAATACCGGCAGCTTTAGAAAACCAAATCACTGAAGAAAATGTGAATCAAGTGCAAGCGCGAATTGTCGCAGAAGCGGCTAATGGGCCGATTACCCTTGAGGCTAACTTGGCGTTAGAGGCACGGGGTGTGACAGTGCTACCCGATATATTGGCGAATGCTGGTGGTGTGGTAGTCAGTTATTTAGAGTGGGTGCAGGGCCTTTCCTATGTATTTTGGGATGAGGAACGCGTTAACCGCGAAATGGAGCATTTAATGGTACAAGCTTACCATCGGGTGATTCAGCAGTCGGAGGTACGGCAAATTCCTCTGCGATTAGCTGCTTACACTTTAGGGGTAGGTAGAGTGGCTCAGGCGCTGACTGACAGAGGTCTTTATCCTTAAGATTTAGGCATACACAGCAGGTTTTTAATTGAATAGATTGGTAAGGGCACAACAATATAATATTGTGCCCTTATATATTATTAATAGCGAGTATTTTTGTTAAGCGATCGCTACAAAATGACTAGTACTAAGTGTCTGCTATCTGACAATCATACACTTAGTACGCTCTTTATCTGACCAAGGTTAATTTTGTGCTACTTCACAAAGAATTGGTATTAGTAATTATTGCCCAGAAGGTGCAGCAGCATGAATCAAATCTGGCTTCTCGTCACTAGGAGGACGCTCAATAGTTTGATCCGATGTGGGGCGTTGATGGCGATCGCTAGTTTGGATTTGCACAGGTTTACCCGTCTCAATTGACTCGTAAAGCGCTTGGATGATCGAAACATCAATCAACCCTTCCGTCCCAGATGGTTCTGGGTCTTTATCTTCAAGAATACAATCAGAGAAGTAGGTAAATTCAGCCGCTAGTTGATCGTGATCTTCAAAGGTACGCTCTTGGGTTTCACCATTAATTGTCAGGTAATGCTTGATTTCTCCCTGCCAAGGATATGCAGGATTTACTCGTAAATCGCCTTGAGTACCTATAATCTGATAGGTTGAAACACTTGCCCCTCCAAAGCTAGAGGTAAATGTTGCCAATCGCTCATTCGGGAAACGCAAGATAACGCTAGCCATTTCTTCCACTTCGCTAAAGCGTTGTTCTCCATTATTGGCAGCTACAGCAAATACTTCAATTGGTTCATCTTGAAATAGGTAACGTGCAGCATTAAGGCAGTAGATGCCAATATCATAGAGCGTCCCACCACCTGTAACATTTCGTAAACGAATATTGCCTTCTTCTACTTGCTGAGTAAAAACTGAGTTGAAAATCCGTGCTTCACCAATTTGCTTTGATCTGACAATTTCGACTGCCTGTAAATTGGCTTTTTCTAAATGTAAACGGTAGGCAATCATTAGCTTTACATTATTGTCATTGGCAGCTTTAATCATTGCCTCACACTCTTGTTCAGTCACTGCCATTGGCTTTTCACATAATACATGAATTGCCTGATTAGCAGCCCGCACAGTGTAGTCGCAATGCAAATGATTGGGCAGCGCAATATAAACTGCATCAATCTCGCCACTTGCCAGACAGTCCTCATACTCCTCGTAGGAGTAAGTATGATGTATACCATACTTTTTGCTCAGTTCTTCGTTTTTAGTGGCGTCATCTGAAACTAGTGCCACTAATTCTGAGTTTTCGGTGTTGGCAAACGAAGGTAGGGCAGCTTCTTGGGCAAACCAACCTAAACCAACGACAGCGTAGCGAATTTTGCGATTACCATTTGTAGCAGTCATTTTTCTACTCCCTGATGAAGGAACAATTTTGTAATTTCCATGCACTAATTACGTGCAAATATGACTAAATGCTTATACAAACATTTGGAAAAAGTGTATTGTTACATTGCTAATGCAGCTTCTATATCGGGCATCAATTTAGCTAAAGTTTCTCAACTTGGCGATGTTCTGCTTCAATTAATGAAAGAATGTCTGTTGCTTTAGTTTTAGCCTTTTCCCTTCGGTAATAATCAATTTATAGGGCTGAAAATTTGGCGGTTGATAATTGGATCTCGTCTATTCTCAATGACTTGGTAAATTAAAACCTCATTCTTTTAGTAAGCTTTAGTTTAGACTTAAGGAATATTTGCGGTATTGCACCTTAACTGAAATTCATAACCTCAGAATGATGGATAGTGAGTATGTAGCGTTAGCAGCCCAAGGCTACTAAATCAAAACGATAATAGTTTTTTCTGAAGTGCTGTCATACAAAGGGCAATGCGGGAATTGATATCTTTTTGCTCAACTTCATCGATACCTAATTTTACTTTGAGGTGTTGGATATGATTTTGAACAGCCCACGGGGAGTCAGATGTATTTTAGCGATCGCCAACGATGCCTCAATTATCAAACCTACCGCTTGTGAACGTCCAAAAGGTGGCTATGGCAGTAAGATGATGAATGCGATGCCTGCGGCGGGCTACGCCTAAGCCTCTGAACTTCCAGATGGTGCATGGGAAATGTCAGCTTTGCCTGATGGACAAGTGCAAGTTAAACTGAGTTGGCGTTTACCTTAAGTCGATCTGGCTAAATTAAAAAAATACTAGGAATGCGGCTAGTGTATGGTAAAACCAATAATCCAATCAGTAACTCAAACCTTATACGACCAAGATTATTACCTGTGGCTGAGGACAACTATCAATCAACTTCGTGCTGGACAGTTTTCTGCTGTTGATTTAGATAATTTGTTGGAAGAATTAGAAACTATGGGTAGAAGGGAGAAGCGAGCAATTGAAAGTTTATTAATTAAGCTTCTTCAACATCTACTAAAACTCAAGTGTTGGGATAAAGAGCGAGAACGTAATCTAGGACATTGGAAAGGGGAAATCAGGACTTTTCGTAGAGAGATTAAAAAAGCTCTGAAAGATAGTCCTAGCCTTAAACCTTACATTTTAGAAATATTTGATGAATGTTATCAAGACGCAAGGAAAGAAGCAAGCGATCGCTCTCAACTTCCCATTGATACATTCCCTGTTGCACTGCTTGGCTCTTTAGAACAAATTTTAGATGAAAACTGGTTTCCTGAGTAGAAGTGGTACGATTTGGCAAATATGATGATTAAATACCAGCCTCAGTCAATGCCAGACTCAACGCATCAACCAAATCTAAACTTTCCGCCCACTCTATAAGGTAGGTATAGTCTAAACTTTGTGCTTGTAACTTGAATATGCCCAATACATCACGCCACTGTTTTTCAGATTGACTACTTTGCCGCCACCACAACTTCTGTAAAATCGTATCCTCTGGCGAAGCCACCCAGAATTGAGGTATCCCATCTAAATCAGGCAATATCCGACGTGCCATCTGCGATACTGCAAATGGTGAATCATCAGTAATGTAGAGATCGGCATTAGCGATGGTTTCGGTATGTGTGATGTTGAGCATTCGCTCATATCCTCGCTTCAAATCTTCAACCGCCCCTGCTGGACAATAGTATCCTGCTATTTCCAGTGTCGTCACTAACAAATCGATTTGGTCGGGTTGAACTGAAATCACTAAATCTAAATCCCGTGTCGAGCGAGGTTCGCCATGAATTGAACTAGCAACACCTCCACTAACGTAATAAGCTATATTTATTGATTCAAAAAGTTGATGGAGTTCGCCTGCTAGCGAGATGGAATCTTGAATCCACATACTTTCATCAACACCAATAAACTGGAAGTTTGGAAAAAATTTTTCTGCCAACAAAGCACGGGCAAATATACAACGAATTTCCTCCTTGGAAGCACTGCGATGTCGTGATTTAATTCCTGCAAGGCAAAGTTTTTTTACCCCACGTTCATGAGCCGCGAACATTTTTATTCGTTGTTCAAGTGAGAGGTTTCGCAACCGGGAAAACAGATAAATATCGGCATCGATGCTGGTATCGGCGGCTTGCGGTCGATAATTTAGTTTTGCGTCTCTCTGTGAAGAGGCATCTTCAGCAGTTGCAACATCAAAAGTTATTAATCGTGGTTCTATGGTCATAATACTCAACTTGATGTGCGCTTAAACGCGATCGCCTACATAAGTACTGTATTGTATCCAAAATAGAGCAAAAAATAAGTACAAATGCTTTTTAGCTTGATCTAATCGTGTTCCCCAGTCTGCTTTTTATCATAACTATACGTAACCATCCATTGCTTATCTACCAAACCCGATTAAAATAAATACGCAACTTGGGCTTCCATAGGAGTTATCCAGCCGTGCAGCCGGACTTAATAGGCTTGGAAATTAGTAAGGGGGAATTAAGACGTTTGACTGGGTTCGATCCAGAAGACGTTTTTCGCCCCTCGGTTTTGCGAGATAGCAAGAAGCGATTAGGGTTTTTTATCAATGAAATGCTAGTGACACTGGCGCTAACGCCAATAATTGTTGGTTTTGTTTACGCATTTATTATTCTGCCAACAATTGGTTCTTCAATTCGACTAGGAATTCTTTTACTAATTTTAGTGCCAATGCCAATATTAGTGGGGCGATGGCTGTGGCGGCAGTTGACCTGTCCTGAAGGACTGACAATACTTTTAGACGAAGTTGATAAATATCATGACCTGGTTAGCGCCATCGATATTAATGACCAATTAGCAGCATCAGGAAACGTAGAAAGTAGTTTCCATGACCGAGATCAAGTAATCGCGGCCCTGCAACTAATTAGAGAAGATTTAGTCCGCGCTCTGAAAACGGAACGAATTTTGCGGGATAATAAAAAATTGCTTGCTAATAACCAAGAGTTATTTGTGAATAATTTAGCCAGTCTGCAAGCTTTACAAGTTAGTAGTCAAGCAGGCGAATATGCTCAACTGCTAAATCAATCATTGCAAATTGCGATCGATGTACAAGCAGAAATCAGAAAATTGCATAAAGGCTGAGTGGATGTTTGTAAAAGCTTGGGCGACTAGAAGTCACGGCTACACAGACAAAACCTGCCTCCGCAGGTTAGAAAACACTTGATTTTGATTAGTCCACGGAGGTGGACTTTGCTTGTGTAGTAGCGACTTCTAGTCGCCCAATACTTTCCCAGAAAACAATCGCCCCGTTGACCTAAATGAGCAACAAACCAAAAATAATTGTCCTGGATGATGACCCTACAGGTTCTCAAACAGTCCACAGCTGCTTGCTGCTAATGCACTGGGATGTGGACACTTTACGCATCGGGTTGCAGGATGATTCGCCGATTTTCTTTGTGCTGACTAATACTAGATCCCTAACGCCAGAGTCAGCTGCATCTGTCACCACAGAAGTTTGCCAGAACCTGAAAATCGCTTTGAATGCTGAAGGAATTAACGATTTTTTGATTGTTAGCCGTTCTGATTCTACTTTGCGGGGACATTATCCCATTGAAACTGATGCGATCGCACAAGAACTCGGCCCTTTTGATGCTCATTTTCTCGTACCAGCTTTTTTTGAGGGCGGACGCATCACTCGTGACAGTGTGCATTATTTAATTATTGGCGGTATACCCACTCCAGTGCATGAAACTGAGTTTGCCCGTGATTCAGTCTTCAGCTACCATCACAGTTACTTACCCAAGTATGTCGAAGAAAAGACTCAAGGACAAATTAGTGCCGAAGCTGTAGAAAGGTTTCTCCTAGCTGATATTCGCACTGGTAGTTTAGAACGCTTGTTACAACTGAGTGGTAATAAGTGCGCTGTTGTAGATGGTGAAACTCAAGATGATCTCAACCACTTTGCAGTAGATATATTAGCAGCAGCAAGTCAAGGGAAACGCTTTTTGTTTCGCAGTGCAGCAAGTATTTTAACAGCTTTAGCCGCTTTACCACCCCAACCCATTGCTGCCGAGAATATGGCTCAGTACGTGCGGCAAGGCAAACCAGGCGCAGTGATCGTTGGTTCCCATGTGAAAAAGACTACCCAGCAATTAGAGGCGCTATTGCAAGTAGAAGGAACGGTGGGAATTGAAGTGAATGTAGCGCAATTACTTGATGATGCAAATCAATCTGCGGCATTGCTAACTGAAATTCAAGAAAGTACACGGGCGGCACACGAAGCTGGCAAAACACCAGTGGTTTATACTAGCCGTCAGGAACTGAATTTTAAAGATGTCAACACACGATTGGAGTTTGGGGAAAAAGTTTCAGGTTTATTGATGGATATTGTACGCGGTTTACCATCTGATATAGGATTCTTAATTAGCAAGGGTGGCATTACTTCTAATGATGTCTTGAGTACTGGACTAGCTTTAACTTCAGCCCGTTTACTCGGTCAAATTTTAGCTGGTTGTTCAATGGTGTTAACGCCTTCCGATCATCCCCAGTTTCCTGATTTACCTGTGGTGCTGTTTCCCGGTAATGTCGGCGATGCTGATGCCTTGGGGACAGTTTATCAGAGGTTGACTGTACCAATTTGAGATTTAAGATTTGAGATTAAATAATCTTTTGGTTCATGCCAGACTAACGTCTTGCTACGCGCTTTCAGCCCTTGTGGGTAACACAAATCTAAAATCCCAAATTTAAAATCCAAAATCTGTGTATTCTTTGTCTTTTGGCTAGTACTTCATGACTTCTGATTCTGCTGTTCCCGATCTAAAGTCAAATTCTGCACTTCCTAACGCAGAACCAAACTCTATCCTTTCGGAGGTAGAGGGAAATCCTACTGTTTCTGATGTAGAGTCAGATCCTATTCCCCCTGATGCGGAGTTAAAATCCGTCCTCCTTTATCTAAAATCAAATACTGTCCTTGAAGATGTAGAGTCAAATCCTGCTAACCCAGATGCAGAGTCAAATACTGATCCGGCATCAGATTTTATTCTTACTGATTTAAATCCTAATGAGTCAGCAATATCAGGGTATCGCGTAAATGACAATAGTCAAGTCCAGTTAAAAAGTAAGGAGGGACGGCTGTCATTAATTCTGCCCCCGGAATCTCAAGTATCTGCCTCAGAACTGAGTTGGTCTGATATTTGGCAACAAATAAGACAGCGTTTAAATGCAGGCGATCGCTTCCGAATATCTAATACTCCTGTGCATCTAATGGCACAAGACCGCCTAGTAGATGCCAGACAACTCCAAGAACTTGCCGAGGCTTTGAGTGAAGTCCAACTGCGGCTAATATCAGTCTCAACTAGTCGTCGGCAAACTGCGATCGCTGCCGTCACATCTGGGTATTCTGTAGAACAACTACAGCCCGTAACTTCTTTGAATTCTGAGCCAAAAGCCACAGCCATACCCCAAGAAGATGCTCTTTATTTAGAAATAACAGTCCGTTCTGGAGTAGAAATTCGTCATCCTGGTACAGTAATTATCTTGGGAGATGTAAATCCAGGTGGTATTGTAATTGCAGATGGAGATATTATCATCTGGGGTCGCCTACGTGGAATCGCTCATGCTGGTGCTGGAGGCAATCGTGAGTGTCTGATTATGGCCTTGCAAATGGAACCAACCCAACTACGGATCGCAGATGCTGTAGCTAGGGCACCAGAAAAACCGCCAATGCAGTTTTCTCCAGAGGTGGCACATATTACGCCCCAAGGAATCCGCATCGCTAGGGCTACTGATTTTTCCAGAAACCAATTCACCAAGAGCAATCAAGAGCCATAAATATTTACTTAAAGGATGAAGTAGATAAAGATGAAATAAAGCAAATATTCATGCCTCGCCCTGATGAGGGAGAACAGATATTTCTTCATACTTGATACGATACTTCATACTTTATACTGCAATTTACTGTTTTATATTTTCTGAACCCTTATTGATCGCATTTCTATCATGACTCGCATTATAGTGATTACCTCCGGCAAAGGAGGAGTGGGTAAAACCACAGTTTCAGCAAATCTGGGCATGGCTTTAGCCAAAATGGGGCGTCAAGTTGCCTTGGTTGATGCGGATTTTGGTCTGAGAAATTTGGATTTGCTACTAGGGCTAGAAAACCGCATCGTTTATACTGCGGTGGAAGTCTTAGCCAGAGAGTGCCGCTTAGAACAAGCCTTGGTGAAAGATAAGCGCCAACCCAATCTCGTACTTTTGCCGGCAGCCCAAAATCGCTCCAAAGATGCAGTCACGCCTGAACAGATGAAGTTATTGGTGAATGCACTGGCGCAAAAATATCAGTACGTGATTATCGATAGCCCCGCCGGCATTGAAAATGGATTTAAAAATGCGATCGGCCCAGCAAAAGAAGCGCTAGTTATCAGTACACCAGAAATTTCCTCAGTTCGTGACGCTGATCGGGTAGTGGGGTTACTTGAAGCACAAGGTATCAAGCGTGTTCATTTAATAATTAACCGCATCAGACCCGCAATGGTGCAGGCAAATGATATGATGTCAGTGCAAGATGTTCAGGAACTTCTCGCCATTCCCCTGATCGGGGTAATCCCTGACGACGAGCGTGTTATTGTATCTACCAATCGCGGCGAACCCTTAGTGTTAGCGGAAAATCCCTCTTTAGCTGCCACAGCCTTTGAGAACATTGCTCGTAGATTAGAAGGGGAAAGTGTCGAATTTCTGGAGATCGACTCGTCCCAAGACAGCTTCTTCGCCCGTATACGAAGGTTGTTCAGGACAAAGATTGTTTAACTTACTTTTCCAGTCTCCGCGCCAGACCTATTCGTAATGATTGAACTTCTAGAACGACTTTTTTCTCGCGGTACTGATAGCAGTCGAACTCAAGTCAAACGTCGCCTGCAATTGGTGATTGCTCACGATCGCGCTGATATAGACCCTCAAACGTTGGAAAAAATGCGGAAAGAAATTTTAGATGTAGTCTGTCGCTATGTCGAAGTTGAGACGGAGGGCTTAGAGTTCTCCTTAGAAAGCAACCAACGAACGACAGCTTTAATTGCTAATTTGCCCATCCGCCGAGTCAAAGGAGCCATACCTGAATGGGAAAGGGGTGATTAGTCTCTGTAGTTTTAATTTTAAGTATTTTTACTTAAAGTTTTAGTTAAATACACATCACATTAATTTATTTCTTGGAAGTCCCTAAATAAAAAAATCTCCCGTTGTCGTTACTGCTGACAACGGGAGTATATAAGATTTCTTATAAACTATCGGTAGGCTACTTGTGGCCCTGCCCAAATTTCTGTAACCTTTTTACCAAAAGTAATTGGCTGATCTTCGTCTGTTGTGGGTATAGTCTTGCCATCATTAGCAACTTGCATTAACGGCCAGTTTTCCTCACCTAATTCACCTGCACGGAACAACACATGATCCGGTTGCCTTTTACTCCAACCTAACAATACTGCAATTTTGTCATGTTCTTCTTCATTAGCATTAGCAGGAGCTACTGTCTTAGCGTGATTTTTTAGCCGATCCCAGATCACTGCACTATCTGTAGAATCACCCGTATTAAATATACCTTCAAACTTACGTGCTAAGAAGCGATCGCCTTTTTCTGACCAGCTAACTGGAACTAATACCCCAATTTTACCACTCGGATCAGTTTCTTCAGACGACGCAACCTTTACAGCCTTTACCTGTAATAAAGGATCGCTAACAGGAGTAGTTGAAGCCATCACCCACAACTTCTTGGTGTGCATATCTTGGACAAACAGCACGCTGGTTACACGGCTGTTGTACATTTCTGGTTTTACCTCCAGTTGCACCCGGCTATAAACTGCATATTTCCCATCTGGAGAAACCACGGGTACGCTGCGATAGTGACGCACTCCCGAACCACCCTTAGAACCAATAGCTTCTTGAGTCGCTGTAATCCATTTCCAAGGAATAGGATGAGGACTACCTATGGGATCTATTTGTTCTGCTTGGGACTCATCGCGTGGTTCAGAAACAGGTATTTCCGTTGTTGTGCTTGGTTGTGATTCTCTAAGAGTTGGCCCTACTTGAGTAGCTGTCAATGATTCAGTTAAAGATTTTTCTCTGGAAAGAGAATTTTCTGCTCCTTTCAAAGAATTGATATTAGCAGCTTTGAGTTTTCGGATTAAATTAAGCTGACTAACAGGAACATCTGTTAATGGTGCGAGTTCAACTGCTGCCAAAGAGTCAGGAATAGTTAAATCGCTGCTTGACACAAAACTATGTATTTGAGCCAAAGACTCTATTTTATCGGCTGGTAATATTTGCGGTTCCTGAACAGCAGTACTTTGTGTTGACACAGAGTCAAATTCTTCTATTAAGGAGTTGGTTTGCTCTGGTTTTGATATTTCAGCTATCTCAGGTTCCCCAACTACAGCTATTTCCTTTGATACAGAGTCAGAATCTCCAGTCATCGAAGTGAGTTTAGATACTTCGGATTTTACCGGGAACGAGTGAGCCGATGCCCCTAGTAAGGGTGCAATTATTATTACAGCGACAACGTAGTTGAGAAATGGTTGGGCGCGGAACCATCCTGACAGCAAAAGGGGTTTAAGCATTTGTAGACTCTCTAGAGGGGCGGTTGCTATGTGAGAAGCAATACCTATGCAGCAATGGGCAGACGGTAATTATATGTATAACAAGAAACTAAAAACTTTGACGATATTTTTTCTGCAAAGTTTGCAGAGTTTTACAAAAATAATTAAGTATCATTGTCTACACTTTTTATTACTCAGGTAGTGAATGTTTTTTACAGGAATATGCGAGTATAGTAAATATGCTGAAAAGACAGTAATTACTACACAATATGTAATGTTGCTGTTGCTATACCTAACCACACCAAAAACAGGTATTAGTCAAGGAATATTCAGCGTATAGTAACGCTGGCAACCAAAAGTTAGATAATCGCCTATTGGGGATCGTACTAGCGATAGCTAGTACACAATAAACAAGCCAGGTTACACACTAATATAAGAGGGCAAACCCTCATAATGGTAAACGTGAGGCGTTACGTAAAAAGCTCTTAAAGCAGACGCACAATACATCATACTCAGAAAATACTGCTGTCAGCAACCCAAAGTTATAAACTGCAATCTCAACTACTACAAAAATAGCTAGAAGACGCAATAGTATTTCAGAAACCCAATTGCATTTAACGGCAATTTGGGTCAAATTATCAGGAACACAACAAAACTTACTCGGTAGATGCTCTAGCGGCTCGTGACGAGACACCACTAAACTATTAGGCTCACTAAAGGTAGATGCAGTTGATACGAGTTATTACACTTGTCAACTTAACTATTAAGTTAATCAAGAAGCCTTTTGTTTTACCAATACGAAAATATTGTACCACCAAACAGCCGATATTATTTACCATTAATTAATCACTAACGATTAACAACTAATTATTAATGAAAATTGTATTTTTTGGTACACCGCAGTTTGCTGTACCCACGTTGGAAAAGTTATTGAATCACCCAGAATTTGAAGTGTTGGGAGTTGTCACGCAACCAGATAAACGCCGGGAGCGCGGAAATAAGCTTACGCCTTCACCTGTAAAAGCGATCGCTACTGCTCACAACTTACCAGTATGGCAACCCGAACGGGTGAAAAAAGACACCGAAACTTTAACCCAACTCAAACACTTAGATGCAGATGTGTTTGTTGTTGTCGCCTATGGACAGATATTATCGTCAAAAATATTGAATATGCCAAAATTGGGCTGCATTAATGTGCATGGCTCGATTTTACCCAAATATCGGGGTGCAGCACCGATTCAGTGGTGCTTGTACAACGGTGAGAAGGAAACGGGGATCACGACCATGTTAATGGATGTGGGGATGGATACCGGCCCAATGCTACAAATAGCTACTACACCGATTGGATTATTAGATACTGCCCAAGATTTAGCTGAAAGACTAGCTGCGATCGGTGGGGATTTGTTAGTGGAAACTCTATTGAAGTTGGAACGCCAGGAAATTCAACCAATCCCCCAAGATAATTTAGCAGCTACTTATGCACCTCTGATTCAAAAACAAGATTATGGTTTGGATTGGTCAAAAAGTGCTATCCAATTACACAATCAAATCAGAGGTTTTTACCCCAACTGCACCGCTACCTTTCGTAACAACCTGTTTAAAATCACTGCTTCTGCTCCCCTTGATTCTGTAGGCGATGTCTGGCGACAAGCCGCTCCGCGTCTACGCGATCTACCACCAGAATTACAAGAGCTAATGCATAAGTTGCCTGATTTGTCAAATATATCAGACAAACCGGGGGCTGTAGTCAGCATTGTTAAAGGAATTGGTGCGATCGTCCAAACTGGGGAAGGTTTGTTGCTGTTGCGAGAGGTTCAGCTAGCTGGTAAACGTCCCCAGTCGGGATGGGATTTTGTTAATGGTACCCGCTTAACTGTGGGAGAAGTTTTTGGTGCGGGAAGTTGACGGGGAGTTAGTCAATTGAAATCATTGACACTCCCCGGCGTGTTCGCCCTTGGCGTACCCTTCGGGTACGCACGGGGATTCTTGAATCTAAGACATAACTTGCTCATGCAGGTTTTCACTCTTCATGAGTAGAGGTTTCATCTCCCCAAGCGTTGCTTGCATCTAGTGCAAAGGTTCCGGTATGCCCTACCGTACCCAATCCTCGACTAAGGATAATTAAGGCTGCGTTTTCATCTCTATCCATGACACAACCACACAAACATACGTGTGTTCGAGTAGATAGTGTTTTCTTCACAACTTCACCGCAGCTAGAGCATTCTTGGGTTGTGTATTGCGGATTAACCGCAACCGTGACACGTTTAAATACTTTACCAAATTGCAAAGGGGAAGTTAGCCGCAAGTACAGCACAATATTTCTGCAAATCATTTTTACCTGTATCCTTAACGTCCATCCATAGCCGAATACAGCTATTGCGAACAAACTTTGCACTCCGAATTGCATCATCTATTGCCGCCAACTGCGGTGGCTTTCCATAAGCTTTAAATTCAAAAACAAGCATTGGCTTTACCTGTTATCTTATACCAACATATTTGGTATAAAATGACTAAATATATTTGCGTCTTGCAAAATCTTGACGGTGGTTAAAACCACCTGAGTCGTTTTTCATCCACTGTCTGTTCGCGCAGCGTCTCCCTCTGGGAGACGCATGTAAGACATTGCTACGCAATGCTTACTCAGTGGCTTTCAAACTTCCCAATCTTTCTTGTAACAATTTGGAATAATATCCTGATTTTTACGGCACTTTACTGAGTTCAACACAATTTAGCAGTATATAATAGTGTGCTCTGTATGCTCTTCCTTAACCGCCCTCGTCTTAGCCTTCAACAGTTTAGTAGTTTGATTTGTTAAAAAACGCACAAATGTATCAAAGTAAACCAATTGACTTTATTGAACGAAACGATATTAAAGCTTTCCTAGCTTTGCTGAGAGACTGGATGGCAATTTTTATGATTGCTGCTTTTAGCATTTGGATAAATAATATATTTGTCTATTTAATTTCAGTATGGGCGATCGGCCTTTTTCAATTTGCTATCGGAGAAGGATTAGTACATGAAGCAACACACAATAATTTATTTCAGAGAAAAAACTGGAATGAAAAGTTAGAGTTTCTCTATGCTTTTCCTGTCTTTAGAACAGTAGCTACTTATCGTAAGCACCACCTTCCTCATCATAATTATTTTGGGAGCGATAAAGATTATATACCTGAATATTATGAAATGTTGGGATTATATAAACCAAACAAAAACTTGTTATTTGTCTTATTTATTAAACCTATAATGGGATTTGGGGTCTATCTCTTCTTTGAAGATGCCTACCTTCACATGAAAGAGTTGGACTGGCATCCTTTCAAAAGCAGCTTTAAGATATTTCTGTTTTGGTTCGTTGTCGTTCTCAGCTTCTTTCTATCAGGACATATCCAAATCTTACTGTTGTACTGGTTTGTCCCGCTACTATGGTGTTATTCTTGTTATTCATGTTGGTCTGAGGTACATGAACACTTTAATACTGTATCCGGTACGAGATCAAACCTTAACTTGATAATTAATCTTTTAACTCATAATACTGGGTATCACTATCTTCACCATCTTTACCCGACTATTCCTTGGTATAAACTTCCAGAGTCACATCAGGTTTTGTGCCCAGATACTTCAGACATTTCATACGGTTTATTTGATATCTATAGACAGTTATCAAGACAATTATCAAGCAGTTAAGTAGATGCCTAAGTTAGGAGGTCATCCTCCTGACTTGGCTACAAAACCATGTTTGAACTTTTTGACTCCTAACTTGTAACTTCTAACTTTTCATAAAAGCGGCAAGATTCGCAAGGGCCATCTGGGTTAACTGCACAGCGAATGAGTTCTGAATGAGCATTGTAAGAGCAAGTGGCATCACCAATTACCCAACGTCCTGCTACCAAACTTTTCTCAGATGGTCGTTTAGCAGACTGCACATAAATGGCAATATTATGCAAGCGGTAGCGCCCACCTTTAAGTTGGTATCGATGGCGGCGTTCTAAAACCGCGTAGGTTTTACCTTCAAAATCGAGATAGTTTCCGGGTTGGGGTGTCCAATCAAGTTGCACTTTACCGAGTGACTCACGCGGATGCGTCAGAATCACCTCAGTTTGTAAAGAGTCTGGCTCCATAAGCTTATGTGATTTGATTTACATTATAAGGATGGTATCGCAATAGCTTTCTTTAGCTTACCGAATTTAGATTACAA
The DNA here is from genome assembly GCF_020829625.1 of Nostoc sp. XA010. Classification (GTDB taxonomy): domain Bacteria; phylum Cyanobacteriota; class Cyanobacteriia; order Cyanobacteriales; family Nostocaceae; genus Nostoc. Next base: position 19,475 of record NZ_JAIVFX010000032.1, read on the forward strand.
TTAATGATTAACTCTTCGCGTCTACAGATTAGGGTAACCAAAAGTCTGGTAGAATAGATTTGCCCAAGTCACGCAAAGTTTGGTTGAGCGATCGCGCCACTTGAATATGCGCCTCATCCTCTTCTACAGCTAAAATCTCAGATGGCTGACCTTCTCCCAAATAAGACACCACTAAATTCGCCGCCTCCAAACCAGTAACATAAGCCTTTTCTTGTGACCAGGAACCATGACGGTTCACAATCCAATCCCCACTCATAAACACATTCTCAAAACTTGTCTTAGCGGGCAACATATAACGATAGCTACCAGGTGCAAAGTGAGTCACCGCTTGAGGTAGCCGAATTACACTGCTATCAATTATTTTTGCCTCTCGAAACGCCGGTATGCAAGTTGCTAAATAACCCTGAACTATTGCTAAAATCTCCTCATCACTCAAATGGAGAAACTGATTTGCGTGATAAAAATCAGCTTCAATCACCGTTCCTGGCTCATTCCGATATTCATCATGTAGAGCATTCAAATCAAAAAATGTCCAACCTGTAGTTGCGTCGAATCCAAAGCAAGCATTAGAAGGACGAGGAATATCAATTTTGCGGTCAAACCATAGTCGCGTTGCTAAAACATCAATTGCTCCTAAATTGCTCAAATTACGGAATTCTTCATGGCTTTGTAAACTAGGGCTAGTTGAGACAATTTTCTTCATACCCGTGATCCCAACCGCAAAAATCACCGCATCTGCTTCAATTACTTCATCACCGCAAACTACACCCTTGGCTCGATGATTACTATCAACAATTAAATCTGTAACTCGGCGCTTGGGTAATATTCGCGCACCAGCTTTTTCGATACGTTCCACCCAAGGACGAAATATCTTTTCCCCGACAGTTCCTCGACACCAAACTACATCAAAATCGGGTTGATGAGCCAGAATAAAAAAGTAAAGCATCCCTAAAGTTGCGGCGGCTGAACATTGTTCGCCAGGGGCAAATAACCCCACCAATAACATTGGTTCAAAAGCATCGCGGTAAAGTCGTGCAGAAACATTAAAGTCTTTGAACAATTCACGGGCAGTTACAAAATCATAGTGCCGCCAAGCTGCATCAGAATTGTCAAAATCAACAACAGCATAAAGTAAAGGTAAGGCGCTGAGACGGTCAATTAATGGCAACCGTTTAAATTGAGTGTAGAGAAAAGTTCCTAGTGGCGAGGGAAGCCGTGGTAAGTCTTGAAAAATTGGTGATTCAACTTCCAAACCTGCTGGCGAATATTGGGAAGAACGAGTCCAAGTAGTAAAAGGATTAATTCCTAATTCATTGATTAGGGAAAAAATATTTTTGTAAGGATACCAAAAGCCATGAATCCCAGCTTCAACAGATTTTCCGGCGGCTGTTTGCCAACCTGCCACCAATCCACCAGGATAGGGGCCTGCTTCGAGAAGTGTCACATCATAACCTTGTTTTGCCAAATGGTAGGTTGCTCCTAAACCAGCCCAACCTGCACCTACAACTACCACCCGTTTTTGTTGTGACCCTTCTACCATCCTAGCCTCCAATTGTTGCAGTCTATCAACTAATGTATACGAACTTGCCGCTCTCATCAGATGACGGCTTACTATTACAACGGTTTTCCTTTGGATACAATACGTGCTTTGGTAGGATAGCTGTGCTACCCTACGAACCATATTCCATTGAATTAAAAACAGTTATAGACTTTGAGAAAGGCTAAGGTGGAGTAATTCAGTAAAAATCGCTTGCGGTTAATGCTGAGTTAAGAGTATAACAGGAAACAGACTTAACTATTGATGAGGAATAATCATAATGTCTCAATTAGCAAATATAAAATCCAGTTTGAATGATTTTGAATTACGAGATGGCATTTATTTTCCTAACGACTATGAACAATTGAATAATACTCAACATAAGAAAAAATGGGACGCAATTGGTAAAACATACTATGGTTCCCAAAAAGTTGAAAAACTTGCAGATACATCGCCCATCAAACAAGATTACACTCTGTTAACTGGCACACCTGGAGGTACTTGGAACAAATTTCCTATGAATAAATCAGTTGGCTCTATTCTGGAAATTGGTTCTGGTTATGGTCGCGCACCTTTACATCTCTCGAAAGCAAAAAATCTGAGATGCGAAAAATATTATGGGATTGATATTTCTGAACCTCTGTTGCGGCGTTTAATTAAGGTTAAACAAGAATACAATTTTTTTCCTGAAGCTGAATTTAACTTGATTTGTAATTCTGCTGAAATATTGCCTTTAGAAGATAATTCTATAGATTTGGTAATTTCTAACTGCGTCTTTATGCATATCCCAGATGCACAATTACGAAATTTGCTAGCTGATATATCTCGTGTGCTAAAACCTGGTGGAATTTTCGTTTTTAATCATTCCTTTCACAACAAGTCTTGTCCTTCTCATATTATCCATAATTTTATCAGAAGGCTGAATCCATTTGTGAGAAATCCAGTTTATCTAAAGCAATATACATCTGCTGAAATAAATGAAATGTTAGCGACTGCTGGGATAAAGGCTAAGTGTCCCCAATACAGTGTCGAACCAACGCAAGAATATGCAATTTTGCCGGAAACAATTAAAGGAATTCCAGTACCTTTTGCTAATGCTATCAATAGAAGCCTTAAGCCATCAGATGCTTTAAAAGAAACTTTCGCTTATGGTTTTAGTGCCTACAGCACTCAACTGGACTAATTAAGATGTTGTCACAATGAACTGAATACAAAGAAACTACGGAAGCACAACAATGTTGTGCTTTTATTTTTCCAATAAATGTAATCTACCAACTTTTAACAACATATTTCAACTAAAGTTGGTAAATTAGGGATTAGTTGAGCTAATTCTTCCCTCCGCAACTATGCCATTGGATTTATCGCCTCTTTGGATATCACTCAAAACTTCATTACTTGCTACATTTATCACATTCTTCTTGGGTATCGCTGCTGCCTACTGGATGCTGGGATATCGTGGCAAAGGGAAATCGTTGATTGAGAGTATCTTTATTGCGCCACTGATTTTACCACCTACGGTTGTCGGTTTCTTGTTGCTGCTATTTTTTGGCAAAAATGGCCCCGTAGGGAAATTCATGGAGGTTTTTGACTTCAGCATTGTCTTTACTTGGTATGGTGCAGCGATCGCAGCTACCGTAGTTGCTTTCCCTTTAATGTATAAAACTACATTGGGAGCTTTTGAACAAATAGATGGTAATTTGCTGCGAGTAGCCAGAACCCTTGGTGCAACTGAAGCCACAATCTTTTGGCGCATTAGTTTTCCCCTAGCATTACCCGGAATTGCAGCCGCCACAATGCTCGCTTTTGCCCGTGCTTTAGGAGAATTTGGGGCGACGTTGATGCTGGCTGGTAACATTCCCGGACAAACGCAGACAATCCCAATGGCGATTTATTTTGCTGTGGAAGGGGGAGCAATGAATGAGGCGTGGTTTTGGGCGATCGCTATTATGGTGATTTCTCTATCTGGAATTATTGCAGTCAACTTCTGGCAAGAATTGAGGGAAAAGGGGAGAGGAGGGGGAGCAGGGGGCAGGGGGCAGGGAGCAGGGGCAGGAATTCTTTATACCCCGGACTCTAGCTTTGAACCTGGTGGATTGTTTGTCAACATTGAAAAAATACTTCCTAGCTTTGATTTAAAAGTTGCTTTTACTACTGATGAGCAACCCTTGGGATTATTGGGGGGTTCTGGTGCAGGTAAGAGCATGATTTTACGCTGCCTTGCGGGGATAGAAACGCCCACAATCGGGCGCATAGTTTTAAATGGGAGAGTTCTGTTTGACTCAGAGCAAGGAATTAATTTACCCAGCCGCGATCGCCGCATTGGTTTTTTAGTGCAGAATTATGCTCTGTTTCCGCACATGAGTGTGGCGCAAAATATTGCTTTTGGCTTGCCTAAAGGACTATCGGCTGGGAGTATTAGAGTGCAGGTAGAGGAGCAACTAATAGCAATGCAGTTGCAGGGATTAGGCGATCGCTATCCGCACCAACTTTCAGGAGGCCAACAACAACGGGTAGCTTTAGCAAGAGCATTAGCAAGTCAACCGGAAGCATTACTTTTAGATGAGCCGTTTTCAGCACTTGACACCCATCTGCGTAGTCAATTAGAGCAGCAAATGACAGAAACTCTTGCTGGCTATCAAGGTGTGACTCTATTTGTCACCCATAATATGGAAGAAGCTTATCGGATTTGCCCGAATCTATTGGTATTGGAGCATGGTAGAGCCGTTCATTATGGCTCAAAACACGATATTTTTCAGCATCCTAGTACTGTTAGTGTCGCCCAACTTACCGGATGTAAAAACTTCTCCCGCCTTATTCCTCAGTCATCGCAACAAGTGGAAGCGATTGATTGGGGTTGTACCTTGAAAGTAATTGAACCAGTCAAAAGCGAATTATCTCACATCGGCATTCGTGCCCATCAGTTCATTTTTACCAACGACTCATCACAGGAAAATACCTTTCCTTGCTGGGTAGTACGAACAAGTGAAACGCCTCACCGGATGACGTTGTTTCTCAAACTACATTCGGCTAGCAAGAATTCTCAAGATTATCATCTGCAAGCTGAAGTCTTCAAAGAAAAATGGGCGACTATGAAAGACCAAGCTTTTCCTTGGTATGTGCGTTTAGATCCTCTGCGGTTGATTTTGATGGAATGAACGCAGAGATGCACCATACGGGGGAAGTGCAGAACCTCTATATTCACTAGACACTCGCTGATATTTTTTGGCGCTCAATCTCATTCGCCCTTATACCTCCCTTGATGTCTAATTGCGGTTATACGGGAATTTCTATAAACAAGATTAAAAACATAATATCGATAGACTTATCGTTGTATATTCTAATTTGAGATTCAGAGGGAATGCAACCTTATTATCTATATACTTAATTATTGATATAAATAGTCAATTACTGAAGTACTGATCCAGAATCATCATGAAATCTTTGCACCGTCCCGATCTCTATAGCTGGTCTAATTTCAATCCGGCAAGAAATATTGATTTCAATGGGATTGCCTGGATTCGCCCAGATGGCAACATCTTGATTGACCCAGTAGCCCTATCAAACCATGATTGGAATCATCTCAAATCCCTCGGTGGTGTGGTTTGGATTGTGCTGACGAATTCTGAGCATGTCAGGGCAAGTAAAGAAATTGCCGATCAAACATACGCTAAAATAGCTGGTCCTGTGGCAGAAAAAGATACTTTCCCTATACCTTGCGATCGCTGGCTGTCTGATGGTGAAGAGTTCGTACCTGGGTTAAAAGTAATTGAACTCCAAGGCTCGAAAACTCCCGGTGAATTGGCTCTGTTGCTGGAGGAGACAACTTTAATCACAGGGGATTTAGTCAGGGCACGCAAAGCAGGTAGTTTAACAATTTTACCAGATGACAAGCTGCTGAATCGAGAGGAGGCTATTGCTTCTGTTCGCAGGTTAGCAGACCTGAGTCACATAGAAGCAGTGTTGGTGGGGGATGGTTGGCCTGTCTTCCGCGATGGACGCGATCGCTTAAAGGAACTTGCAGCAACGCTGTAAATGCTTGGGTAGCACAGCTAGCTGTGCTACCTTACAGGAGGTTGTGGTTCAAATAGGAAGAATTGTAATTTAAAACCTTTTCAGTAGTCAAACCGGATTCCTAGATGTTAATTGATGTGACCACCTGGTATTTAGAAATGCTTGATCCAAGTCAGCTTCGTCCTACTTTTTCAAGCAATCCAAAACTTACGGTCATCCGTGCGGAGATTCCATGCCCTGAGTTAAATCGCTTTTTATACCAAAGCGTAGGTGGCGACTGGTATTGGATAAACCGTTTAAACTGGAGCTACGAAAGCTGGTTAGAATACCTAAACCGTCCAGAACTCCAAACCTGGGTAGCATATCTTTCAGGAACACCCGCAGGCTATGTTGAGTTAGAAGCACAACCAGGTGATAACGTTGAGATTGCCTACTTCGGTTTACTACGACAGTTTATCGGGCAATCTATTGGTGGACATTTACTGAGTGTTGGTGTAGAAAAAGCTTGGGCGATGGGAGCAAAGCGAGTGTGGGTTCATACGTGCAGTTTGGATAGTAGTCATGCACTTGCCAATTACCAAGCAAGAGGTTTCCAATTCTACAAAGAGGAAATCTATCAGCAGGAACTACCAGAGAAACCGATTGGGCCTTGGACTGGTGCATCTGGTTGAAAGAGTTGTCTGTGCAGTGAATGTTGATATCTCCTGACTAGAAGTGGATAGTTAACGCTACAGTTGAGTGAAATATCACATAAGCTGAGATAGCGAATAATAGCGCGATTCTCCTGTGAAAAGGCTGTGCGATCGCGTGCAGAATATTTACCGAAAAAAGAGCTAAAGCTAGGGGGTGTAAGCAGTTTGCGACTTTAGTCGCTTACAAATGATATACTGACATGAACAGGTAAGGTATTCAACCTGTTTAAAAACCTAGCTGTTGAAAGACAAAGCGCTGAACCTTGAAAATTGAATCTATACGGTTCTACTGCATTTTTCTAGACTCCACCTCGCAGTAGGTAAAAGATTCAGAGGAGCTAGACGAACAGTATTTGAGACATATATATTATTTTGTTTCAATTTCAAAAAGGACTCGCAGCAATGCGAATAGGGTAGGGCATACCCAAATTAACGCTTGGGGAGAATCCCACCTCGGGGCTAGGCACTGCAAGGTACTTAGTTTAAGTGGTTTCGTTGAGCCAAGAATCCTCTAGCTTTAACAAACCCAGCATAGCGAGGTTTGTGTAGCTATGGGGAGTGTCAAAGTGTTGCCTAAAATTATGGATAATTCCCCAGTAGTCGCTCAAGCAGATGCATCCTTAGCAAATTACACTCAGGAAAATATACATCTAGTGGAGTCAGCAGTTGGATTGAATTCACCACCAAAGGAAAAGATCGGAAGTGACTTTGACTCTCGCATGATGCTGCGGTGTTTAGAACTTGCTCGCCGCGCTTTAGGACGGACTTCGCCAAATCCGCTAGTGGGAGCGGTGATTGTCAAGGATGGCGAGATTGTAGGCGAAGGGTTTCATCCTCGTGCAGGTGAGCCTCATGCAGAAGTGTTTGCCTTGAGGGCAGCAGGGGTTGGCGCAGCCTCTCCCCAGGAGAATCGCGCTCGTGGTGCAACAATTTACGTCAGCCTAGAACCTTGTAATCACTATGGGCGTACTCCCCCTTGTTCAGAAGGATTGATCGAAGCAGGGGTGGCAAAGGTGGTGGTGGGTATGGTTGATCCCAATCCCCTGGTAGCTGGAGGTGGTATTGCCCGTTTACGTGCCGCAGGGATCGAGGTGTTGGTAGGAGTAGAAGAAGCAGCTTGTCATCAGCTAAATGAAGCTTTTGTGCATCGCATTCTCTACAAACGACCTTTAGGAATTTTAAAATATGCCATGACTTTAGACGGCAAAATTGCTACTACCTCTGGTCATAGTGCCTGGGTAACAAGCCAAGAAGCCCGCAGTGAAGTACATCAGTTGCGGGCGGCTTGCGATGCAATAATTGTCGGCGGTAATACAGTTCGACAAGATAATCCTTACTTAACCACTCGTCAGGTGGAAGCACATAAACCCCTACGGGTGGTGATGAGTCGCCATCTCAGACTACCGGAAAATGCCCATCTGTGGCAAACTGCGGATGCTCCAACTTTGGTGTTGACAGAGAAGGGTGCTAATCCCGACTTCCAAGAACTGTTGCTCAAGCAGGGGGTGGAGGTGGTGGAATTAACATCACTTACACCAGATAAGGCTATGGCGTACTTGTATGAGCGCGGTTTTTGTAGCGTCTTGTGGGAATGTGGTGGAACCCTAGCTGCTAGTGCGATCGCTCAAGGAGCAGTACAAAAAGTTTTGGCATTTATTGCCCCAAAAATCATTGGTGGTAGCATTGCTCCCACACCTGTGGGCGACTTAGGTTTTACTACCATGACTGAGGCCTTGTCTTTAGAACGTGTTCGTTGGCGTGTAGTCGGCTCTGACTGCTTAGTGGAAGGTTATTTTCCCCAAAAGCCAATAGTCAATAGTAATAACACTTGACTATCAATTAATTTATCGTGATTTTGCTATCATGAACACTGACGTTCATGGGCAATATCACGTATAAGGGCTAGCCGAGATTGAATGTAGTGGCACAGATAATCAGTTTCGTTAGAATCTAACAACACTTGTGTTTCGGTTTGTTTCACTAACCACTGCACCAAGCTAGCATCATCAAGTTGTAAGAGGAGCTTGGCTTGGGCAGTTTCAACCACTGACCAAAGCTGACGCATGATTTTAGGAGTCATCAGACCTCAATTGAATAATTAGCTTTGCTGTCTTTACATTACACAATTACAATCGCACTTTACGACATGAATGTAGAAGTTGAGACAAGTATTATTAAAAACTTAATAATCGTATTTATAAGTTTATGAAGATTAAGAATTTGAAACTCAGTTTTGAAAATGGGAATTGGGCATTGGGAATTGGCTATTAAGTAAAACGGCGTAAATAATTAAAGGTTTGTAGTAAGAACTTTAGTCCTAAAAGAAGGACTGAAGCCCTTAATACGCACTCGATTACAATAATTTTACATAATTTAACATAGTTAAATTTATTGGCGCCGACTTACTTAGTTACGGCTCATAATTTAACTAATGACTAACTATATTGAATCCTAAATCTGTCTTGTAAAATACAAAAATCTAAATTTTGAGGACAATGTTTCCCAGGAAATTAACACCTTTTGGCTGTAGATGGACTCACAAAATCATGTAAATTTTCATCCCAAATGCTAATGTAAATAAAATTACATTGTTGGCGGATAATCTGACCCTTAACTGAGCCATTATTAAAACTAAAATTATCAGATTGACGCTGTTGTACTTGTTTTAGTCCCTGCTTTATATCTTCAGTGGCTTGTCCACCTAACATTCCATTCAAGGTAGTCTCCATTACCTGCGGGTCTACCGATTCGGCAAAAGATACCTCAGTTTGACGCAGCACTTTAGAATTACGATCAAATAAGTAGCCAAGGTCAATTTTGTCTGGCACTAGTTTGTAAACGACAGCACGAGTCTTGCCCCATGCGCCTCTTAAATCTTGATTTGGTTTGCCGAGGGTAGCTTCTACGATGTTTCTTGGTGTACCTGTAGGGAATGCGGGAACGCTTTGCCTGCTGGTAGTGGCAGCTAATTTAGTACGTGGCTTCTTCTGTGGCGTGGAACGCATTTCTGGTGTGGGAACTGGGCTGGCATTGCCCAAAGCAGGTATCGCCTCATTCTCTGGTTCTGGCTGTGGTGTGGATACTACTGGCGCTGGAGTATCTGAAGTTACAGGCTCTTCTTCTGGCTGTGGTATAGATACAACTGGGGGATCAGAGGTTGGCAAAGGATTGGAAATTACTCGCCGTCGTGCTGGTGAAGTTGGTACAACTGGGACTGGAGAAGTTTGAGACGAAACGGGCGGTTCAGTAGATGCAGGAGAGGGCAAAGATTCTGGCGATGGGGTGGGGCTTGTGGCAATGGTTGTTTCTGGTTGTTGCTGACGAGTCATATTAGAAATTGCTACTGCACTAAGCAAGCCGCCTATGAGTAAACTACCAACAATTACAGCAGGTTTTTGCCAGTTTCTACCAGAGGAAGACGGTGCGATACCTTCGGTGAGCTTCGCTAACGCAGAATTTTTTTGCGGTGAATGCAATACCTGGGTTTGTCTCGATGTAGTGGGAGAAAAACTAACTGTGGGAGTATTTGCAGCTAACTCAGTAGGTATATTAGTAGGAGACTGCAAAGCATGTAGCATTTTACTAGCAGTGCTGTAGCGATCGCCAGCATGAGGCTTAATTGCTTGATTGAGTACCCCCGCCAATTGGGAAGAGACATGAGGAGCGTGATCTTGCCAAAGTATTTCCCCAGTTTTGAGATCAGTTTGTAGTTCTTGCGGGTGTTTGCCAGTCAGCAGATAAACCGCCGTTAAGCCTAGGCTGTAGATATCAGTGGCGTAAACTGGGCGGCCAACAGCTTGTTCGCTAGGCATATAACCAGGCGTACCCATGACGAGCGATCGCGTCGGGTATCCTGGAGAATTCACCACCGAACGGATTGTTTCTTTGACTGCACCAAAATCAATCAAAACTGGCTTGCCATCAACAGAACGGAGAATAATGTTCTCAGGCTTGATATCCCGGTGAATAATGCCTTTGCTGTGGACATAATCTAAAACTGAAAGTAGACTCAAGAGAATTTGCCGAACAGCAGTTTCACTCTCAAATCCTTTGGCTTCGACAATTTTTGTCAAGGTTTGGCCGTGAATCCATTCTTGGACGAGGTAAAATTGCCCATTCTCAGAAAAGTAGGCGTAGAGTTTCGGAATTTGGTTACTACTTTCACCCAAAAACTCCAAGGTTGCTGCTTCCCGTTCAAACCGTTGTTGGATAATGTGGTAGGTTTGCGGGTCATTATTGGTTATCGGTTTTAGTTGCTTGATTACACAGCGACGGCGAGAAGGCATGTGGACATCTTCAGCCAGAAAGGTTTCGCCAAACCCACCAGCGCCGATTATCTGGATAACTTGATAGCGATTGTTTAGCAGGGTTATTGTCATGAGAAATCACAAGCGTAGACACCGGAGACATTTCGTCTCTGGGCTTGTCGTCAGACATGGCCCTTTCCAAATGTACATCAGATGAGTTAATGAGTTATGAATACTAAACTTCTTGCAAAAGTCTATCCCCTTTTCCACATCCTGTGAAAAGTCAGGTTGAGCGATGCCTACGGCTGGCTACGCCTACGCATTTCCTTTAGGACTTACGCACAAGAGATCCCCAACCCCGATAAATTGGGGGCTTTTAAGATCCCCCCCTTTTTAAGGGGGTTAGGGGGGATCGAGATTTCAGGTTTTCAATGCGTAAGTCCTGTGCTTGTTGAGCGATCGCATTTGCTTGTTGAGCGATCACATTTGCTTGTTGAGCGATCGCATTTGCTTTTTGAGCGATCACATTTGCTTGTTGAGCGATCACATTTGCTTGTTGAGCGTCAGCATTTGCTTGTTGAGCGTCAGCATTTGCTTGTTGCGTTCATCCGAAAACGAAATAGCTGATTAACCAAGGTTTTACCCCACCCTAACCCTCCCCTTATAAAGGGGAGGGAACTAGATTTCTTGTTTCTCCCCAATAAACGGGGGGATTAAGGCGGGTGACAAAGCCAACATTTTATGTACTAAGTAAACTCTATAGTCTCAACAAACTCTAAAATACTCTCCTTGATATCTTCAGCTTCTTCTTCAACGGAATCGGGAGTTTCACCGTTAATAAAGCTGTGCTGACTACTAACTATATACAAAAATTCACCACTGATAAAGGTGAGTAGCCCCCGGTAAGCGTCTAATCTAATCGCAGTTCCATTATTTTCTTGCTTAGAAATCGTCGAACCTTTGGGCATATCAATTAATACGTAGTAAGCGCCTCGCAAAGTGTCTGCCAGATATTCGGTATACTCCACAGAAGCATCTGGGACATTTGCAAAAATCGCCTGGGGTACATATTTGTCTACTAAAATTGTTTGTAAATATTCTTCTTGTCCAACAGACTCCAATTCCTCTAACTGTTCTAGAGGGAAAGGATAATAATCGATTCTCAGCAGAGTACCAATGTCATCGGAAAAGCCAACGACTCCTTCCTGACTTTGAATTCTACCGCCCTGCTGCGGATCAACCGGAATCGGCACAGCAAAATTACCTAAAGGGGATTGATATGTCTGTTCACTAAAATCTTCTATGACTACTGTCTCATCTTCATCGTCTGTATATTCTTCATCTTCTGCTTCTTGAAAGGCTGCGATTACCTCCTTGATAATTTCCTCTGCTTCTTCATCCTCCAGGTCTAATGCTGCTTGTAGCTTTTTGAGGTAGGCTTGTTTCGGTTTGGGGATGGCGAGGTCATCGTCTAAAAGCACTATTACCCCAGCAGCAAAACCATCCAGCACTAATTCATCTGAGAGAGATACTTTGGCGACATTAAACAAAGGCCCAATTCCCTCTTCTTGTGCAATGGAGATTAGTCTATCAACAATTTCAGCGATTTCATCTTCTGAGTATTCCTCAAAAACCTCAAATTCCCAGAGGATACCTGCCAAACTATCTGCATCGACATCTTCAATCAATGAATCAGCGATCGCAGTCACAGTTGCGATCGCCGCCACCGCTTCCTCTGGACTTAGCGATTCCTCTGATGTCTTTGGTGAGTTAAAAACCTTGTCATACTTGGTCATAAATGCTACCTAAATTAATTCCTTGATAGTAATAACAGATTGAAAGTGACAATGGTCAGTTTACCAATGAAGCGAATTTTCTAGAGAAATTGGCTAACAGGTAGTTTACTTACTATTGCTCAGGTATAACAAAATCTTGTTGACAGCTAATCTCCAAGGAGTTGAGGTCTTTTAAAATCTGTTGTCGAATATACACTTAAACACGAGTTAGGCTCAATATTTACCGTAAGTCAGCTTTATTAAATATTGTAAATTTTTGTAATCAAGCAATTATCATTAATAACTGCTATGTTCCTTTATTTTTATCCTCTAGCAGATGAATTATATCTATCGATAGAATTATAAACTAGCTACCGATAGATACCTACACCGTGGGAGGGATGTCACAATACCAAAGTTTGTAGTGACATACAATACTCGAAACGTTGTACTGTTGGTCTACAAGTATGAATTACATGAAATTTTGAGTTTTTTATGGTACAAACCCCTCCATCTCAGTTTTCACCAGATCAATATAAAGTTGATTCTGCACAAGAAAAAGTAGAAGCTATTATAGAAACACCATCATCAGATACTGAGATTGACTTAGAGTTTCTTTACACTAGAGATATTGAATTTCGTCAGGAAACCATTTACTTTCTTGTGGTCGATCGTTTTTATGATGGCGATCCAGATAACAGCGTAGGTGCAAACTCAGAACTGTACGATCCAACTAGACAAAATTGGGGTAAGTACTGGGGTGGCGACTTGCAAGGTGTCATCGATAAGTTAGATTATCTCAAAAACATGGGAGTGACAGCACTTTGGTTAACTCCACTGTTTGAGCAGGTTGAAGAGTTATTTGTTGGAAATGCAGCGCTACATGGCTATTGGACAAAAGACTTTAAGCGGCTCAATCCTCGCTACATTGCTGATGGAGAAAATCCTTCTTTAAACGCTACGCAAGAAGAAAAAAATACGACTTTTGATCGGTTAGTTACAGAACTGCACAAGCGCAATATGAAGCTGGTGCTAGATATTGTCTGCAACCATAGCAGCCCTGACACTAGCGGTAGTAAAGGTGAATTGTATGATGATGGCGTCAAAATTGCTGATTTCAATGATGATGTGAATCATTGGTATCACCACTATGGCGAAGTGCAAAACTGGGAAGACGATTGGCAAGTACAGAACTGTGAACTATCTGGTCTAGCAACCTTTAATGAGAACAATACGGAATATCGAGAATATATTAAGTCAGCCATTAAACAATGGCTAGACCGGGGTGTGGATGCACTACGGGTGGATACTGTCAAGCACATGCCTATCTGGTTTTGGCAAGAATTTACTGGTGATATGACCAATCACAAACCAGATATATTCATTTTTGGTGAATGGATTTACAGTAATCCTACTGACGATCGCTCGGTGGAATTTGTTAACCACTCAGGCATGACACTGCTAGACTTTGGGTTGTGCGTGGCAATTCGAGCCGCACTAGGGCAAGGTTCAGAAATGGGATTCCAGACAATTCAATACATTTTTGACCAAGATTATCGCTACAACGGGGCAACAGAGCTAGTTACCTTCATCGATAATCATGATATGTCCCGCTTCCAATCGCTGAACCCCGATCCAGCGATGTTGAAGGTTGCGATCGCTTTAATCATGACCTGTCGCGGTATTCCCTGCATCTATTACGGTACAGAACAATATCTGCATGACGATACCGATGGCGGTAACGACCCGTATAACCGCCCGATGATGGAAAATTGGGATACTGAGAGTGAAATTTATCGTTGCATCAGGTTATTGTCTGGCTTACGGCGACTGAATCCAGCCGTGTCAATGGGTAGCCACTGGCAAAAATACTTAACAGCAGATATTTACTGTTATGTACGCCGCTATCGTGACTCTGTGTGTTTTGTAGCTTTAAACCGGGGAGGAGGAGTTACTCTACCAGAAGTAGAAACAGAATTGCCCGATGGAGAACATACTTGCGTAGTGACTCGCAATAAGTATGAGGTGAAAGACGGCAAGATTTATAACCTGGTATTAGAAGAACGCGGAGTGCTTGTTTTCAGCCACGTTGGGGAACGGATAAAAGCACAGACAATTGTGCGCGTCCAACTCACTGGCGTGGATACCAAACCCGGTGAAATCATTGTGGTGACAGGAGATTGCCCAGAGTTGGGTAACTGGGATATCAGCAAAGCATATCCTTTAGAGTACATTAACTCGAATACCTGGTCTGCGGAGATTCCCTTTGATGAAAGTACTGGTAAGCTAATTGCTTATAAATATGCCATGTGGCGGGAAGGGCGATCGCCCCTGCGGGAAAATCTCGTAAATCGCCGTTGGGTGATTGCCAAAGAAGGTACTGTAAAATGGCGTGATACCTGGGCTTCGGGAAGAGAATCGTAGAAATATCGAATGAAGAGTGAAGAGTCAATGATTAAAATTTTGATTCTTCACTTTTTATTATTTATGAACTTTAAGTAACAAAAAGTACACAAACAAGCGTATTTAACCACAGTGTGCGCCATAGTATAGTAGTTAGATATTTTCTAAATATTTCTTCAATATAATTTAGTTTACAGTGATCTGGATCACACCACTTTGTGAGTTAAAATAACTAATATCAAGCAGATAAGCACCCAAAAACTGTTAAAAAGAGGGGCAGAAAGGCTTTAGCTTTTACAGAATAAAAGAATAGATCATACCTTTATAATCGCTAAACTCAGCAGTTTTTAATACTTACCAACCAAGTCATCTAAAAAAATGAGAAAAAGGTAAATGGTAATGTTCGACCTCTTACTGAAAAATCAATTAAGTGCTCCAAAAAAACTAAAATTTAAAAAGGAAATTTTGGCACGAGTTCAAGGTCGAAGTTCAGAAGCTTTAAATGACGAAATAAAATTCTATAAAACTGAATTGCTTCCCTATTTTATAAAGTTGAGCCAACAGAATCCTGTTTTTAGTGTGACAGAGCAATTACGGCTTTTAGCGGGTGTTTGGACACCAATCTGGTCTACCATATCGTTTCATGAAAGTTTACCGCAAAGAATACAAGAGCAGTCCTTCCAAATTTTCCAGCATGATGGTTACTGTGCCAGTATAGCTCGCTATATAATGGGAAAAGAGCAGTCTTTATCCGAGAATTTTCAATCAAGATTACCAGCTTATGATTTCATGGTAATCCAAAAATATGAAGTTCAAAATGGGAAATGGTATCTTCAAAATATTGATAGATTTCAGGCTTTTACAAATAGAGAAATTCCTCTAACTTTAGAATCAGTCTACAACTGGTTTACTCATGTAGTTAATACTAAAGTTAAACTGAACGCCTCGAACGGATTTTTACCTAAAGCTCTAAAATTAGAAAATATAGAGATAAATCATGTTAATGGATTTCAAAAAACATCTTTAATAACTTCTCAAGTGTTTGAGCATTTATATATAGATAATGACTTGCGGCTTGTGAAAACCCAAACAGATCCCTCACATTTACCTAGTTATACTATTGCTGTGAAGAGGCAATAATTGTCGATTGATGAATGCCTCTGCTACCTTTTGATTCAGACAACGATCGCCAAATTCTTGTTCAATTCCACCGCATATATAATATCTTAACTCCTGGGAGTGTATTCATATTCGACATTGCAAGACAGGACAAGTCGCACAGTGAAATACAAGCAAGGGGTTTACTTAAGGAGAGAGGTGGGTAGTACTAGTTAAAAGTGAACTCCAGCGCGTGGGCTTTGGAGGTGAAACAATGCGTAGTTATAATAAATACCTACTGAGAAAGAGTCATGTAGCATTCATTATACGCAAACTATATGAATAAATATCTGAATCAAATCCAATATCTAATTTTTTTTGCTATGGTGATCCCAAAGTAATTGTTAAGTAATTACGAGGTGTAAATCAAGTTACTAGTCAATAACTTTGTATTTTAATATACAAATATATAGAGAAAATATCTCTATAAACTGGATCTGTTTTGTTACTTATTCGGTTGGGCAATACGCGCTTCAATATCTTCTAATGTTTGTAACAATAGACGACTTGCCTGTAATTGCCAACCCCATTTCTGAATTCTAAAAGCTAATACAGTTCCAACTATAGCAGCTAACAAACATACAGGTTGATTTAAAGAAATTCCGAATAACAAACCTAATCCAGCAATTCCCCAAAATGGTAAAGCTGCTGTTTGTCTTTGTTCTTCCACAATTTGAGTAATCATATTAGAAGATTTCTTACTAGCGAGTAATGCCTCTTTGACTTGCCTCTGTTCGGCTGCGGACACTGACAAACCTATTTTGCGCCGTAGTTTTTCAATTTTGCGGGCATCAGTGCTGTACTCTGTTAGCTCATCTTCTGCCATTTTTAACAGTCGTTCTAGTTGCGCCATTGTGCATTGTATCCGATATTACGATAAAGCCATTATCCCGAATAATTGTTATTTTTAGACTATATGGTATTTAATTACACAATCTAAAATCACGCCAATGGCTGCAAAATATAAAATTGAATATAGGAAAAATATACTAGTACACCACGGCGGAAATAGAGCAACCATTAAAAATCCCTAAATAGCTTATTCCATAATACTTTTGGCTTTTGACTTCCGCCTTGCGGTTAGCGGTTACGCACTGACAAACTGAGTATAAACTTAAAAGGTAATTATGACTACAGTATCTAAAAGCACATTATCGCCATCTTCTCAAGAGCGATCGCTCATCTTGTGGTTTGATGAAGTTGGTATTGCTGATATCCCGGTAGTTGGTGGTAAAAATGCCTCACTGGGCGAAATGATTCAACAGCTAACACCCAAAGGTATTAACGTTCCCACAGGATTTGCCACCACTGCTTACGCTTATCGTCATTTCATCAAATCAGCAGGTTTAGAAGCAAAGCTACGCAAACTCTTTGCTGACTTGGATGTTGAAGATGTCAAAAATTTACGAGAACGGGGAAAAAAAGCGCGATCGCTATTAATCCACACCCCATTTCCTGTAGAATTGCGAGAGGCGATCGCTAAAGCTTACCAAAGTCTTTGTGAACAATACAACGCAGATACAGATGTTGCAGTCCGCTCCAGTGCCACCGCCGAAGACCTTCCAGATGCTAGTTTTGCTGGACAGCAGGAAACTTACCTCAACGTTGTCGGCGCTGAAGGAGTTTTAGCAGCTTGTCATAAATGCTTTGCTTCCATATTTACCGATCGCGCCATTTCTTATCGTCACACCAAGGGATTTGACCACTTTAGCATTGCTCTGGCTGTGGGTGTGCAAAAAATGGTGCGCTCTGACTTAGCAACCTCTGGGGTGATGTTCTCCATTGATACAGAAACCGGATTTAAGGATGCGGCGCTGATTACAGCCGCCTACGGTTTAGGCGAAAACGTTGTCCAGGGGTCTGTAAATCCTGATGAATACTATGTTTTTAAACCAACTTTAAAAGCTGGTTTCCGCCCAATTATCGATAAAAAATTGGGTAGTAAAAAACTGAAAATGATTTATGATGACGGTTCCAAACTTACGAAAAATGTGTCTGTTTCACCTAGTGAAAGAGGTAAATTTGCCCTGAATGATGAAGAAATTTTACAACTAGCAAATTGGGCGTGTTTAATTGAAGACCATTATTCCCAAGTCCACGGTATTTCCACGCCAATGGATATCGAGTGGGCAAAAGATGGGATTACTAATCAACTTTTTATTGTGCAAGCACGTCCCGAAACCGTGCAGTCGCAGAAGACGGGAAATGTGTTGCGGAGTTATCGGTTGTTATTGGGGAATAGGGAATGGGGAATAGGGAATGGAGAAAATTCCCACTCCCCACTTCCTGATTCCCAATCCCCACTCCCCCTTGTTACAGGACGGGCGATTGGGGAAGCGATTAGTCAAGGGAAAGCACGCCTAATTTTAGATGTTCAGAAACTCGAACAATTCCAAGTTGGGGAAGTTTTGGTGACAGAAAGAACTGATCCCGATTGGGAACCGATTATGAAACGCGCTAGTGCAATTGTTACTAATTCTGGGGGCAGAACATGCCATGCAGCGATTATTGCGCGGGAATTGGGTGTACCTGCGATCGTCGGATGTGGCAATGCTACAGAAATTTTAAAACCTGGTCAAGAGGTAACAATTTCTTGCGCTGAAGGGGAAGAGGGAAAAGTTTATGCAGGTTTATTACCTTTTGAAGTGGAAGAAGTTCCTTTAGAGAACTTACCCCGCACTCGCACTCAAATTTTAATGAATGTGGGTAATCCCCAAGAAGCATTGAGTTTATCGGCAATTCCCAACGATGGGGTAGGTTTAGCACGGACAGAATTTATCATCGCTAACCAAATTCAAATTCATCCAATGGCATTGATTCATTTTGATTTATTAAAAGATGAATTTGCCAAAGCTAAAATTGCTGAAATTACTGCACTTTACGACAATAAACCCCAGTATTTTGTAGATAGATTAGCCCAAGGTATTGGTAGAATTGCGGCGGCATTTTATCCCAAACCAGTAATTGTCCGAACCTCAGATTTCAAAAGTAATGAATATGCCAACTTGTTAGGTGGGCGACAGTTTGAACCCCATGAAGAAAATCCAATGCTGGGTTGGCGAGGGGCAGCGCGTTACTATGATGAAGGCTACAGAGAAGCTTTTGCCCTAGAATGTAATGCTATTAAACGGGTACGGGAAGAAATGGGTTTGACAAATGTTATCCCGATGATTCCGTTTTGTCGTACTCCCGATGAAGGGCGTTTGGTCTTAGCAGAGATGGCAAAAAATGGTTTAAAGCAGGGTGTTAACGGCTTGCAGGTTTATGTGATGTGCGAGTTGCCCAGTAACGTTATTCTGGCTGAGGAATTTGCTGAGGTATTTGATGGCTTCTCTATTGGTTCTAATGATTTAACTCAACTTACACTGGGGATAGACAGGGATTCGGCGTTGGTAGCGAGATTGTTTGATGAACGCAGTCCAGCTGTGAAACGAATGGTAAAAATGGCCATAGAAGCGGCAAAAAAATGCGATCGCAAAATCGGCATTTGTGGACAAGCACCTAGCGACTATCCAGAATTTGCTCAGTTTTTAGTTGAACAAGGAATTGACTCAATTAGTCTCAATCCAGATTCAGTTTTAAAGACGATGCTGGAAGTCGCAAAAGTCGAGGGTAGTAATTCGTAATTTGAGTAATTTATGCCAGCTAAAGACCGCTACCACCAGAACCTCAAAAATGCCCTAATCAAAGATGGCTGGACGATTACCGACGATCCATTTCATTTGAAGTGGGGAAAAAGGGATATGTATGTTGACCTGGGTGCAGAGAAATTGATTGCTGCTGAAAAGGAAGGACAGCAGATAGCCGTTGAGATTAAAACGTTTCGCAGCGTATCGGATATGACTGATCTTGAACACGCGCTGGGACAGTATCTTGCATACCGCTCTGTGATGAGTAGAACCAATCCCGATCGCGTCCTCTATCTCGCCGTTCGGGACGAAGTATACGCCGATATCTTTGATGAGCCAATTGCTAAACTTTTGGTAGAAGATTACAAAGTTCATATTGTTCTATTTCAGCTAGAGCAAGAGGTTATTTTTAAATGGATACCTTGGAGCAATACAGGCAGTTGATTCGGAATATTCTGATTGAACATACAAAAATTCCCTTCAGCGCTGGCGATATTCAATTTGAGACAGTTTTCGACAGCGAACAAGACCGCTACCTATTGATGATTTTGGGAAGAGAACCAGCCTATGACTTGTCTCCTACTGTGACTCGTCGCGTTCACGGCTGTATGATTCACATTGATATTATTGATGGCAAAATTTGGATTCAACGTGATGGTACTGAAGAGGGGGTAGCAACGGAACTCGTTAGGGCTGGTATATCAAAGGATCGGATTGTATTGGGATTTCGGTCTGAGGAACTGCGGAAAGATTCAGAATATGCTGTTGCATAACCAACGGTAGTTAAACTTCTGGATAATTGCCCATAGCATAGCGATCGCCATATTTTGTTTGTGTAATCTTCTACAAAATTTTGACTGCTCAACCATAAGTATCTTACTATCTTGCAGAATAGCAATTTAGTTTAGCCAAAAGCAAGATGACAAATCTTTTGGAAACCGAACACTTGATCATTCGCAGTTGGATACCCAAATGCGATGCCGAACAAGCATTTGTAATTTACAGTGACCCTGAAGGGACGAACACACAAGTATTACAATATTCAACTACTCCTGTTTCAACTAGATGCACTTGAAAAGTGGAGGGGGAACACGGGAGCAGTTCTTGAGCAGAGAGCAGGGGGGCAAAGGAGTGGAGTTGAAGGACTCGTCAGCGAGTATCAAAGACTCATTGCCTATTCCCTATGCCCAATGCCCAATCCCCCATGCTCAATGACTAATGACTAATGACTAATGACTAAAAAGTGGTTCCGAATTGGGATGGTGAGTGTATTTATTCTGTCACTCGCCTTAAGGTTTTGGGGGCTGGAGCGATTCAACACTCTGGTATTTGATGAAGTTTACTTTGCCAAATTTGGTAATAATTATCTCACGCATACGCCATTTTTCAATGCTCATCCGCCGTTGAGTCAATATATGATCGGCATTGGCATTTGGATTGGCAGCCACATTCCTTTTTGGCACGATACGGTAAATGGACTGACAGGATCATTGCGATCGCCTTGGACTTATCGGTGGTTTAATGCCCTTACCGGCTCATTTATCCCTTTAGTTATAGCTGCGATCGCTTATCAATTAAGTTATCGCCGTACCTTTGCTCTGCTTGCAGGTTTGTTTACAGCTTGTGATGGCATTTTTCTAGTTGAGTCTCGCTATGCTTTAAGTAATATTTATATCGTCATCTTTGGTTTGTTAGGGCACTGGTTTTTATTATTGGCATTAGATAACCAAAATCGGCGACGTTCTTTTTGGTTAGTTTTTGCTGGCATTGCTTTTGGTGCGTCAGTCGGTACTAAGTGGAACGGTTTATGGTTCCTCTCAGGTGCTTATTTCATTTGGATAGCAGCTTGGGTAATCTATTTGATACATTCTTTTCTTAACTCCAAACTCTTTTTTGCATCTTCTTCATCGAAGGAGGCAGGGGAGGCAGGGGTTAGTACTTATTCTGCCTCATCATCCTCATCTCAAACACCACTACAAAACCTAACTCAGCTAAATATTTTTCACATGCTGTTTTATCTAGGAATTATCCCAGCTTTGATTTACAGCATTATCTGGATTCCTCACCTGCAACTAGATAAAACTTATGGATTTATTGCAGTACATCAGCAAATTTTGAAGTTTCACTTACAGCTAGGTGGCAATAGTCCTAACGTGCATCCTTATTGTGCTGCCTGGTACAAATGGCCGTTGATGACTCGACCAATGGCATATTATTATCAAACGGCTAAAAGTATCACCGAACCCTTACCTGTGATGGGGCCGCCTTTGCCTAGTGGTGTTGGACAAGTTATTTATGATGTCCATGCAATGGGCAATCCATTTTTGTGGTGGTTTGGTGTTGCTGCCATGTTGTTTTTAGTAGGGATGTTCGTGTCACAAGCCGTAGTTCACTGGGTGAAAGAAAAGCGTTTTTCAGTACCTGCAACTCTTAGTGTTGATACTTGGATTGCCTTGTATTTAGTTATAAATTATGCTGCTAACTTATTACCTTGGGTAAAAGTGACAAGGTGCGTTTTTATCTACCACTATATGTGTGCAGTGGTGTTTATATTTTTAGCGATCGCTTGGTTTGTTGATCAGTGCCTTCGCAGTTATTATCAACAACTCCGGGCGCTAGGTGTCACCATTACTTTTATCATTCTGGCTGCTTTTATTTTCTGGATGCCCATTTATTTGGGTTTACCCCTCTCACCTCACAATTATAAGCTGCGAATGTGGTTTAACTCTTGGATTTGATAGGGGTATTAGGCATTGGGTATTAAAAGAATAATGTTGGAGCCATTCCAGGTAGCGGTTTGAGGCTAGCTAGCGATCGCCAAAAAATATGTCGATGCACAGGGAGGCGAGATTGTAGTCACTAGTCAAGTTGGAGTCGGTACAACCTTTACCGTCACCCTTCCCTTAGTAGAAGCTTAAGCGGTTACAGCAATTGTCACATCTGGGGAATACAAAATCATTGTTGGGGCACAATATATTATTGTGCCCTCTGTTATGACTTCTTTTTTTTCTGCTCACCAGAAATTGATCTTTACAAAAACGTTACTAAAATTTAGCGACTATTTTCGGAATTTATAAATTGGATTTGTAGCCTAATCTATATCTACAAAAGCAATATTCCACAAAAATTGTCAGAAATATAACTTAACTAAATTATTTTTTGCATAAGATAAAAACTAAAAGGTGATAAGTACTACAGTTGCAAGAAAAATTATTTTTTGCAATGTTTATACTTAATTTAAAGATAATTGCCAGATTATGACCGTTTATAAGATATTCGTGTGTCCTAAACCCTAGTGAATAATACGTATATGCGTGAATACAATACGACAATTGAAACAAGATATATAAAAGTAACTAGCGGTAAGTATTTAACGTCATTTCAGCGTAAATTGCTGCTAGTAAGTTTGGAAAAAAGTTTACCTGAATCTTACCGACAACGTATTGAAATCATGTTGTTGGCAGATGAGGGAAAATCCCAAACAGAAATTTATCAAATTTTGGGGTGTTGTCCAGCTACAGCAAGGCATTGGATGCACATAGCCCGGACAGGGATGGCGCACCAATGGCAAGATTGCCCTATTGGTCGCCCGAAGGCAGTAAATGAGGAGTATTTAGAACGTTTAAAAGAACTAATTAAAAGTAGTCCCCGCGATCATGGCTATGCTTTTCGTCGATGGACAACAAACTGGTTAGGGAAACATCTAGCAAAAGAATTTGGGATTGAGGTGAGCGATCGCCATATCAAGCGACTACTCAAACAGATGGGATTATCCACACTACCAAAACCCAGCAATTCTGAAGCAAACAGCAATGAGCAGGCTAAGAGTTCCAAAATCTTCATTAGTGACCTGAAATCAGCAGCTATTCCAGATGATTCAGAATTTTTGTCTTTGAACTTCGCAACATTAGGAAAGGATTCAGACATCTATGGCGCAAGATATATCTGCTCAGTTGGTTTCTCTAGAACAGTTCAACAATACTCTGGGTTATTCTCTTTCGAGAGAGGAATTTCAACACTGTCTTCAACAAGCTAAATTTATCAACCCGAAAGTCGGCAAATTCTGGCAAGGAACTGATGCTCAACCAGGAATCTATATTGCGATCGCAGGCAAGGTCAGGTTGCTAGATAGCGCCGATGAGTTAATTGCCACTTTAGAGGCAGGTGACTCATTTGGGGAATTTACTTTGTTTAAAGAGGGTGATTTTAGACCTTACGCTGCAAGGGCTTCAGTCAACTTACAATTATGCTTTGTTTCGGGTGAAGTGTTATGGCCATTGATGGCTAAATATCCCCAAATTCGGGAGCATTTGTGGGCTAGGGCGCTATCCCGTAATCCCCAACAGGTGGACTCAGATAACCCCCCAGTACTGCCATCTGACTCAAAACAGGGTCATGAAACAAAGATTTTGTCAACGTCAGCAGTAAAGCCACGCGAGAAAAAAATAAGCAAAGCCTATTTTCCCAACTCCACGCAGCGAGTAGGGCATTTATTACAGCGTGTGATTCGGCGCTATCCGTTTTTTGCCCAACAGAGTGGATCGGATTGCGGTGCAGCTTGTTTAGTGATGGTGTCTCGCTATTGGGGGAAAAACTTTAGTGTCAATCGCCTGCGGGATATCGCCAATGTTGACCGCAATGGCTCATCACTGCGGGGGTTATCGGCTGCGGCGGAAAGTATTGGGTTTTCCACACGACCTGTGAAGGCGAGTCTTGACCAATTAGCGAAGCAAAAATTGCCTGCGATCGCTCACTGGGAAGGCAAGCATTACATCGTTGTCTACGAAATTACCCCCAAACACGTCATTGTAGCCGACCCCGCCATTGGGCAATGCAGCCTCAGCCACGCAGAATTTAAAGCCAACTGGACTGGTTACACATTGCTGCTGCAACCGACGGCTATGCTGAAAGATACCAAAGAGACTTCTACTCCTTTTTGGCAATTCTTTGAATTAATGAAGCCTCACTCCTTAGTGATGCTGGAAGTGTTTGTCGCTTCCTTATTTATCCAGATTTTTGGACTTGTTACTCCCTTATTTACCCAGCTAATTTTAGACCGAGTAGTAGTGCAGCGTTCTGAACTAACCTTAACGGCGGTAGGGTTAGGGTTACTAATTTTTAGTTTATTCCGTGTGGCGATGACGGGGTTGCGGCAATATCTGTTAGATCACACGGCCAATAAGCTCGATTTAGCACTAATTGTGGGATTTATTCGCCATACACTGTGCCTACCTTTAAGTTACTTTGAGTCCCGTTATGTGGGGGATATTATCTCTCGTGTACAGGAAAACCGCAAAATTCAACGCTTCCTCTCCGGTGAGGCGTTGTCCATCCTACTAGATTTAGTCACTGTCTTTATCTATTTAGGATTGATGTTTTGGTACAGTTGGAAAATGGCGTTGTTGGTGTTGGTAATTGTACCGCCTTTTTTCCTGCTGGCATTGATTGCTACACCTTTTTTACAAAAGATTTCTAGAGAAATATTTAATGCTGTTGCTAATGAAAGCAGCTATCTGATCGAAGCCCTTTCTGGTGTGCGAACAGTTAAATCCACAGCAGTAGAACAGACAGTGCGTTGGCATTGGGAAGAGTTATTAAGTAAGGAAGTCAAAACTAACTTTTCCGGGCAAATTATCAGCAATCGCTTGCAAATATTCAGCAACACAATTGAAGCAGTGGTAACTACTATCTTGCTATGGTTTGGGGCATACCAAGTAATTCACAACCAGCTAACCATTGGGCAATTGGTGGCATTTAATATGTTGCTGGGAAATATTATCAGACCCTTCCAACGATTAACAGTTTTGTGGAATCAATTGCAAGAAGTGGTGATTGCCATAGAACGCATTAATGATGTGTTAGATGCGGAACCAGAAGAGGATTTGCAACACCAAGCGCGGCAATCTTTACCACCTATTCAAGGTAACATTCGCTTTGATAACGTGACATTTCGCTATCACCCTGAAGGCGAGATCAATATCTTAGAAAATCTCAGTTTTGAAATACAAAGTGGGCAAATGGTTGCCCTGGTGGGACGGAGTGGTTCGGGTAAAACCACGATTTCTAAGCTGGTTTTGGGATTATATCCCCCTACGGATGGCAAAGTATTGATTGATGGGCATGATATTACCAGTCTTTCGTTGCGTTCTCTACGCGAACAAGTGGGGGTAGTTGACCAAGATACCTTTTTGTTTGGCGGAACAATTCGGGAAAATATTAGCTTGGCACATCCTGGGGCAAATTTGGCAGAGATTATTGAGGCGGCGCGATTGGCGGGTGCTGATGAGTTTATTAAAAAGTTGCCTATGGGTTATGAAACCCAGATTGGTGAAGGAGGCGGGATGTTGTCGGGAGGACAGCGACAAAGAATTGCGATCGCTAAGGCATTGTTAGGCAATCCCAAGCTGTTGGTTTTGGATGAAGCGACTTCCCATCTGGATGCAGAGTCAGAAAGGATTATTCAGACGAATTTAAACACAATTCTCAAGGGCAGAACCACCTTAGTAATTGCCCATCGCCTTTCAACAGTGCGGAATGCAGATTTGATTTTAGTGCTAGATCGCGGCGTGTTGATTGAGAGTGGAACTCACAAAGAGTTGATGGCGAAGCGGGGACATTATTTTTATCTCAATCATCAGCAGATGGATGTTGCGGGGTGAAAAAAGAAGATAAGCAGGAAGCTTTCGTTGTCTCCCCATTCCCAAAATTGATATCAGGAAAAATCATGCCAAACACATTAAATGGAAAGGTTCAAACCCAAATCTATGAGGTAGAACAGGGCGAGGAAATTTTCAGGGAGCAAACACCAGCCATATCAACTGATGATTGGGCTTACGCAACCAAGGATTTACTTGATAGCTTGCCCCAGGTTTGGACAAGGGGATTGCTATATTTTTTGGTGGTGTTTGTGTCGATTATTTTACCTTGGGCGATGCTATCTAAGGTGGATGAAACGGGTACGGCAAGAGGGCGACTTGAGCCAAAGGGAAAGACGGTTAGGTTGGATGCTGCGGTGGCAGGTACTATTGCCGAAATTCGGGTAAAGGAGGGTGATTCAGTTAAAGTTGGGCAGACTTTATTGGTGTTGGAATCGGAATTAGTTAAAGCGGAATTGCGGCAGGCACAGGAGAAGTTGGAGGGGCAATTAAATCGACTTTCTCAGTTAAATTCATCTAAAAGTCAGTTAGTTGTATCTTTGACAACACAACAGCAACAAAATCAATC
Organism: Nostoc sp. XA010; assembly: GCF_020829625.1. Taxonomy (GTDB): domain Bacteria; phylum Cyanobacteriota; class Cyanobacteriia; order Cyanobacteriales; family Nostocaceae; genus Nostoc. The sequence goes on from NZ_JAIVFX010000032.1 coordinate 46,151, forward strand.
TCAACAGTTAGAAAAGCAAGCTCAAATTGATCAAGCGCGACAGAATATGAATGCTCTGAGTAATTCCTATGACTTACAAAAAGACGAAAAATTAGCTCAAGTAAATCAGGCACGGCAAACTCTTGAGCATAGTCAAACAGCTAATAAGTTAGTAAACAGTAGTTTAGCGAGTACCGAGCGGGAAGTTGAACGCTATCGCAGTCTTTGGCAGTCAGGAGTTGTTCCAGAAATTAATGTTGTGCAAAAGCAAGATATAGCTAAAGACAAGCAACAGTTATACGAACAAAATCAGTCAGATATTCAGCAGGCTAAACTACGTTTGTTAGAACAACAGAGTAGTTATGAGCGGACTATTCGGCAAGCAAATGCAGATATTGAGCAGGCACTGTTGCGACTGAAAGAACAGGAAAGGAGTTATCAGACCTTAACTCGTTCCAGCAAACTTGCTTTACTAAAAATCGACGAACAACAGAAGAATTTGGAGACAGAAATTACTACACTTCAGGCAGAAATTGCTCAAAGTAAGAGTCAGATTGTCTCATTAAAATTTCAGTTAGGACAACGAGAGTTCAGAGCCACCGTAAATGGTAGAGTGTTTCAGTTACCAATACAACGGGCTGGGTCTGTGGTGCAGCCTGGAGCAATGATTGCGGAGATTGCACCACAAGGTTCGCCTTTAATAATTCGGGCACAAATGGCGACAACTGAGAGTGGTTTTTTGCGAAGAGGATTGCCAGTAAAGTTAAAATTTGATGCTTATCCGTTTCAGGATTATGGTGTGTTGGAAGGAGAATTGTTAGAGATTTCTCCTACTACCATAGAAGTGAATACAGCTAATGGAAAAGTCGCAGCTTATGACTTGGAAATTGCCCTAAAACAAAATTGTATTCCCTCGGCTAATAAATGTATTGCCCTGCGTCCTGGGGATACGGCGACGGCAGAGGTAATTGTGCGCCAGCGTCGGATTATTGATTTTCTGCTTGACCCATTTAAGCAGTTGCAGCAGGGTGGGGTGAAATTGTAGGATATCTTCCTCGTTTCCAGGCTGAACCTAGAAACGCAATTCTTGGAGCCTCTGCCTCCTGAAATCTAGCATCTATAGATTTCGATTTCACGTTTAATCTCATCTATCTACTTAAGAAAAAATCATGTCTCAAACCATTACCATTACCAATGAAGACATTATTACCCAAGTCAAGCTCTCTTGTAAAATTCCTGAGATAATAGAGCAAATTCTTGCCCGCAAGCTTATTAAAGCTGCTGTTGAAGAAGCTGGCATCAAAGTAGAAATTGAGGAACTGCAAAAAGCAGCAAACCAAATGCGGTTAGCTAACAAACTCAGTAGTGCTGATTGTACCTGGGCGTGGTTGGAAAAATATAGTCTGTCTCTAGATGATTTTGAGAAAATGGTTGACAACGCCGTGATTTCTGGAAAGTTAGCTGCCCATCTGTTTGCGGATAAAGTTGAGCCCTACTTTTTTGAAAACCAACTAGACTATACCAGTGTAGTGATGTATGAGATTGTATTAGATGATGAAGACTTGGCGATAGAACTTTTCTATGCCATTAAAGAAGGCGAGATGAGTTTCTATGATGTTGCTCACAAATACATCCAGGATACGGAACTACGCCGAAAAGGGGGATATCGGGGAATAGTCAGGCGCAAGGATTTGAAGCCAGAGATTTCTGCTGCGGTATTTGCTGCTAAACCACCCCACCTTCTTAAACCCATTGTGACATCTTCGGGAGTATATCTAATTTTTATGGAGGAAATTATCCAACCGCAATTGGATAAGCAGCAACGCCATCAAATTCTGTCAGAGTTGTTAGGAGAATGGCTGAAGCAACAAGTTGAGCAAGTTGAGGTTGATCTCGACGGAAGCAAGCAAGTTGCAGATGTTGTTTATAACCAAAGCAAGAGTGATTAAAACTCTTTGAAGACTTAGGCAATGGCGCTCCCCACAGCGCCCATCGCACTTCATGAGTCTGGGTGCCAGTAGGCGGTGAGTGTGTGCCAGTTGCGTAAGTCCTGTCTCCTGTCTTTGATTGAGCAGATACATTGCTGCTACCCATCTTTTCCTTTAGGAGTCGAGGATAGCAGCAATTTAGTTCCTTTTTTAGGAGACTAGATTATTAGTCTCATCGCACAATTATAATAATAATAATTACCGGGTCTTCTGCTGCCCTGCCTCCTCTTACAGCTTTCAATTCCATCTCAGTCAGTTGTTGATATTCAAGTTCAGAAGAATGCAGATCAGAAATTGTAATCTTAGCCATTTTTAAATCTACTCCTTAGTAAAGTTGTATGAGTTGAGATTAGACTTTGAATTGCCTTCTCCCATTACCATAATCTATGATTTTATCCGTTATTTCAAGGTCTAAATAACTATAAAAATGACAAAAGTAATACAGTTTTTTGTGTGTTAATTATTAAAATAACTGCACTATTGTTCAAAAAATAAAAGTATTATACTTATTTGAAAAAAGCGACTATTTTTTGAGGACATATATGAAATATTTATGACCTTTTTCCTTTTTCACTGCTTACTTCATTTTTTCAAATTAGAAAAACCAATAAAAAATCAGTCCAAGAATTATCTTAGACTGAAGAATAATAATTTAGGGCTATTTCATTCTGGCAGTAGCAGCAAACCTTATGCTATTCGCTACAATCTGTCTCACTCAGGTAAGACGTGCCGTAAACTGCGTGTCTGTGACCCTATAAGATAGATTATTGGACAAAAATATTTCAGATAAATTATTTACCAAAAGAATACTTAATTAAAAAACTTTACTACAGCACTTCCGGCAGCTATGAGGTACATCCTAAAAGATGAAAGCGATGATAGCAGAGGGGTAAGGAGAAAATTATATTGCATAATAGCCGGAAGCGCTCTAACTAAAGGTGCAAGACTATTCCAAGCTGTATTACTACAAAATGCTACCACTTACCAATCGATTAAATAGCGCACTTATTGGGACATATCTATTTTAGTTAAATCACTAAATATAGTTTCAAACATTACTTTTAGCAAAGTTTTTTATGTATACTTACTAATGTAATCAATGAAGTTGAGGGATAAAAATGCAAAAAGCAAAAATCATAATTAGTGATCTGAATGTGGAAAGTATGATTTATGAACTTTCTGTTAGTGAACTCGCTTTAATTCAAGGAGGTGGAGAGGTAAGCGATTTACTAACCTGGATTGACGATCACTGGGAGGAATTTAAACAAGGCGTTAGCGATGGCTGGAACAAAAAGTAAAAGTTACAGTTTTTAATTACAGTTTTACCCAACGTAATAATGGAGCAAGACAATGGAAAGACAAATCAGTATCCAAGATATCCATTCAGACTATATCGAAGAAGCGAAGGAAGAAGAGTTGTTCCTTATTTTTGGTGGTGAAAATCTAGTACATGATGTAGGCTATGCAATTGGTAGAACAGCCAGATTTGTATCCGATACGGCAGTGGATGTTGTAGATTGGGTAAAGAGTTTATAAGTCTATAGTTGGACTAATGCAATCATCCTCACCGTAGCTAGCTTAGGAACGTGAATTAAATAAAATGCAAAACTTCATCAATTATCTAGCTTCCCTCTCCTTATAAAGGAGAGGGATTGAGGGTGAGGTAAGCCAAGGACATAAATTGTATGTTATTTAATTCTTATTCCTTAGTGAAAGCGAAACTACGAGGAAATGCAAAGTAAAACCTTAAAGTTCTAATTTTATTATTGGAATTAGAACTTTAATCATTTTTTACCCCTTTTGACGCTTGCAAATGCTATTTCTTGGTCATATCCTGTGAAAAAAGTTCTGACTCCAGTTAGTGTCGGAACTTTTTTCTTAGTAGGGGTAGCCTTTTGCGTGGTTTAAAACCACATTCAACTTTTAAAGGGGACGAAGTTCCGACTGCAATACAAAACTCGGAAGTTGGTAGAAACATTTGGCACAACCGTTCTACTGGCTTCATGAAAATTTAATAAAAATGTCATAAGCTTTGAATGTATGAACTAAGTATGTAGGCACAATTAAAGCAAACTACGTAAACTTATGTAAAGTACCATAAATGCTTTGAATATAAGCTTTTAAGCGATTTACATTTATTAATCTAGTTGTATTTTTTAGCGTCCAGCTACTTATCTATTATTTGTATGTAACCAGAACATCATTATTTTATGGTTACAGTTGATTACGACAGCAATAAAACTTTGATACCACTATAATCAGTAAACCAAGTTTTCGATAATATGCGATCGGATCTTTATTGTGTAATCAAGCTTAAGTAATTTCTAGATATAATCTAACTAGTTTTCATTTCTCAAAACACCTGCTTCTTTTTCGATGCGGTCAAGAGCTTTCTTCGCTCGAAAAAGCACTCTCAAATAAGCTAGTTGACTATTCCAAGGTGAACGAGGTAATAGGGTTGTTTGAGAGTCATTAAAAATCGTATTTTCTGAAGGCATATCAGTAGAGATATTATTCATAGAAATGGTATTTTGCAGTTTTTAATTACTAGAACTAACTAAAGATGATGCTAGATTTGGTTCTTCTTCCCAACCTTCTGGCCATTGAATGCGATCGCTAGTAAAGTGAAGCGGATCATTGTCAGGCCAAGGAGCATTAATCGGTTCTTCAATCAGAGCGAACTCACCGTTATCAAAGGGATTCCCATCTGCACGACGTTGGAGATATACACGCTCCCGAATACTCCGTTTTTCCTGAGTGAGGGCACGATGATGACAATAAGGATTGTTCCCTCTCTTATCAAAGAAAACGTGAGCAGTCCAACTGCAACCACCTCGACAGAGTTCAGCAAATTCACAAGTCTTGCAAAAACCCCATAAGTGTGATGTTCCTTTAGGAGTATCCGCTCCGAGATTAAACCGTAATTCTTCGGTTTCTTCAATAATTGTCCGTAGTGAATAATCGCGGATGTTACCGCCAGTGTATGCTGTGGTAGGTAGTGAGGGACAACCTTTGATAGCACCATCGGCTTCGATGCCTATAGCAGACAGTCCAGCACTACATCCCTGCCAAAAAGACCAAGCATCTCCTCCTCGCAGCATCCGTTCATAGGGCCCGTAATAGCCAATATTATTTCCTGGCTGTACTTGCACCCCTTCTCGCTTTGCCCGTTGAGCAACACGAGCAATCATAGGATATACATCTAGTAATTCATAAGGTTGCAGCAGAATCTCGTTATTATCTGCTGCATTCCCCATTGGTACAGTCAATTGAATTTGCCAAGCGAAGATTCCGGCATCGCGCAGATGCTCGTAAATACGAGGAAATTCTGGTGCAGAGAGACGATTGATTTGAGTGTTGCAGCCGAAGCGAATACCTGCTTCTTTGAGATTACTCATAGTCTTAAAGGCCCATTGCCAAGAGCCTTGTCTACCACGGAGGCGATCGTGAGTTGCTTCTAAGCCATCAACTGACACAGATACCACTTTAATACCAGCTTCTTTCATCCGGCGTGCTGTGTCGAGAGTGATACCATAACCTCCAGTAGTCATACCGCAAAGCATCCCAGCTTTGGTAATTGCTTGGGCAATCTCCAGCCAATCAGGACGCAGAAATGCTTCACCACCAATTATGGTTACTTCAGTGATTCCCACCTCCGCCATTTGCTTGACTAAATCAAGAGCTTCTGCTGTAGAAAGTTCGTTCGCCCTTGTATGACCAGCACGAGAACCACAATGCTGGCAAGCTAGATTACACTTTAATGTAATTTCCCAAACTGCATAACTAATTCGACGATAAGTCATTAGAATACCCTCAATTAATTTCTTGACAAAAGGACGAATATATCGTCATTCGTCCCCATAAACCTGAACTGTCTGTCATTTAAGTATCTGACAGAATAACTCCATACATAAGGTGAGCATCAGGTGGCTTACCCTTACCCCAATCAATAGGTGGCCAAACAGGAAGTCCATATATCGGTTGTATAGTAAGCTTTCCAGTAATTGATGAAGCCCCACCAAAAACGGCTTCTAGTTCTTTTTCATTTAAATCCTTGAGTTCATCGTCGCCAGCAGTTGACTCCAACAATTGAGCCGTATATTCTTCAAACTCATCCTGGGTGAAATCGTAGCCAGCACTTTTAACAACTTGGCTATATTCATCTTTATTTGTCATTCCTTGAATTTGAGCGCGAAAAGCTTCATCATTCGCTAGCTTTGCATAAAAGGCTTGAACATTTTCTATGGACATGATTTCCTCCTAAAATTATTTAATTACAGACCTAATGCGTTCCCGTAAACCTAATCTGTGATCTGAATAACTCCATACAAAGGCTGCGAAACAGGCGGGCAGGACCCATCAATAAGTTGATCTATCGGGCCTCCGTATATCATCTGGATGGCATTTGCAGTGAATCCACCAACAACAGCTTCAAGTTCTTTTTCACCTAAATCCTGGAGTTTGCCCTCAGCAGTCTCTGACTCCAATAATTGAGCCGTATATTCTTCAAATTCTTCTTGGGTGAAATCGTAGCCAGCCGCTTTAACTATTTGGCTACATTCTTCCTTACTTTTAACGCCTTGGATTTGAGCGCGAAAAGCTTCATCATTTGCTAGCTTGTTGTAGAAAGCTTTGACAGATTCTAGGGACATAATCTTCTCCCGAAATTACTTAAACATAGTTGAAGTATATGAACAGACTTAGGAGAAACTACTAAATAGGCCAATACAGTCCAGTTCAGCGTGAATCAATAATTTTTTTGAAAAAGATTGAGCTTTTATTGGTTCTAGCCAGATATTGGTGTTGCCACCTTCACTGCTAACTCAGATGCATTGTAGTTATCTGTAATAACTTGTGGACAACGCATACAAGCTGCCTTGCCTTCTTGCTGCCACCAGCGACAATCTCGGCGTATGGAACAAGGTGGTAGTTCTTCTGCTACTGGTGGCAACTTTTCTACAATTCGCATTGCTAGACGGCAATCTTGTCCATCAAAATGCTGACAACCTTTGGTAGCACAAGGTGCTGCCGTCCGAAAAATTTCCGCAGGTGTAATTGGACTAGCTTTTGCTATTAGTTCATCCGTGATAGGTTGGGGCTTTTTGAGATAAGCTACACGGGGTTCTGCCACTGTTCCACCGACTACGCCAAAGACAACACTATCCACAGATTCGGGTCTAGCACTGGGACAAAGTGTAGTTTTATCAGCAGTAATTTCTGCCATCAATTGACCCTCCAAAGAAGAGAAGCTTTATGCTAAAAGGGTTTGATCTTGATCTGGTGCTATTATTCCCATCGTCGTCATAGTAGGGAGTTGAAAAATTCCACCTGCAACATTTTTCATTTCCTCATCAGACAAAGCATCTTCTGAACCTAAACCTTGGTTCCGTCGTTCCACCGCATTTTTTACTGCATCATCAATTAGATCGTTAATTTCAATTTGACCGTTATACTTCCTTTCTCGACTTTCCATGTTCATTTTCCTCTTAACTTTCGACTATTTTCGGCTTAAATACTAAGCAATTTAATTGCTTAATATTTTCTTATTTTAGGAAAAGAGGAAACTAATTAGCTCAATTGTAAAAACTCTAATGAAGACATAAATATAAGTTTTATGTCACGAAACAATGAAAAATTTTTCTTGTCCCTATTTTCTGTAAGAGTATGCAATAGCTACTCAAACCTAAACTCTCGTACACCAATCCAAATTGAATATTTTAAGAAATTTTGACTATTAACTAAAACATTTATGTCACGAAAAGTTTGTTGTTTGCTGGCTGACAGGCAATATCTAACGACAAGCAAATCTCGATAACTAACAAAATTTAGTAACAAAAAGAGATAAAAAGCTAATGTTGTTTGCATTTGTGACTTCTGCCTCTATCATGCAATCTCTACAAAACCAAGTCAAACTTGGTGTTTGTGGCGCTACATGATCACCTTATCACTACTCCTCATTTGCAACTTCTTGTTTGACAAATAAAGCTCGATAGACAGGCTCACCCTTTTTTTGCGTGCCTATTTCCCGTTCTGTGGCAACTGGTAGCGGATTTTCTGGTAACCATTCTTCTGTACCCACTTTCTGATAAGCTGGGTGAGCAGCAAAGCGATCGCGCATCTCCACAGCAACAAATTCCATATCTGATTGCAGAAATACAACTCCCCCAACCGCAAGATAATTAGCTAAATCTGCCACTAGTTCTGGTTGTACTACACGCCGTTTAGCGTGGCGGGTTTTAAACCAAGGATCGGGGAATTGAATTGTAACGCGTTGTAAACTTCCTGGCGGGAGGGAAGATAAAAGGGAGTGCAGTGAGTTATTCACATTGCAAAATAAGTAGTGCAGGTTTGTGAAACCTAATTCAGAACGTAACTTATTCGCTTCCACCACCAGAGGTTCCCGAATTTCTAAGCCGAGAAAATTCCAGTTGGGTTCTATTTTGGCCATATTTACCAAAAACTGTCCTTTAGCGCAGCCAATATCTAAATGTAGTGGTTGATTTGGCTTTGCATAAATTTTTTCCCAATCAAGGGGACTTGCTGGTGTTTGATACTTTTTACCAAGTGGATTAACATGCTGGCGGACTCGGACTGCTGCCAAAATTTGCTCTCCTTTACGTGAAAATATCCTGATATAACCTTTATTGCCTAAGACTTTGAAGAAACTCTTGCTTGAGCGCAAAATAGTTAGTAATCTCTGCAAAAGTAAGCGGTGTAACTTCTGTTTCTCCTCGGATTGGCTGTAATAAAGCATTTAGGCTGCAATGTGAACTGTTAGCCTTTCTATATACGCAATCGGAAATCATGCCAGCGATCCTAAAGTAGTCACCTATTTCTAGTTGTTGGAAAGTCATTAGAACCTCGAAATTTTTGGTAAATAAGAGTTATAAAAGTAAGAGCTATAAAGCCAATTTTAAATTGTTCTCTTAAAATTTACCTTGTCATACTTTCAAGTTAAGTAAATTTGCACTAAGCAAGCTCTTAGTTCATTGCTCTCTTTAACTAGCTAAGAGGCTATTTACCGTAATTTATTATACCTTTTTTTACTAGATATTTGAGTTAGCTACCCAGGCAAAAAAAAGCAATACATGCTAGAATTGTATCAAATTATGGCAGTTATTCAAGAGCAATTTAGAATAATTTTGCGCTTTGTTGAGTAAACAAGCTAAAATCTACGATTTTTGGAGATTTTTAGGTTATGACAACCTCACAGGAGAGGATTATCCCGATAGACTTGCGAACCGAAATGTCGCAGTCTTATCTGGAATACGCCATGAGCGTGATAGTGGGTCGGGCGTTGCCAGATGCCAGGGATGGTCTAAAACCTGTGCATCGTCGCATTCTCTACGCAATGCACGAGCTAGGTCTGCTCCACGATCGCCCCTTTAAGAAATGCGCCCGTGTGGTGGGGGAAGTATTAGGTAAATATCACCCCCACGGTGACACAGCAGTATATGATGCCTTGGTGCGGATGGCGCAGGATTTTTCCATGCGATCGCCCCTAGTTAACGGACATGGTAACTTCGGTTCGGTAGACAACGATCCGCCAGCCGCCATGCGGTATACAGAATGCCGCTTACAAGCTTTAACTAGCGCAGGTCTACTCCACGACATCGAGTATGAAACTGTAGATTTCGCCGATAACTTCGACGGTTCCCAGCAAGAACCGACAGTGCTACCGGCACGGATTCCTCAATTGTTACTCAACGGTTCCTCTGGGATTGCCGTGGGTATGGCAACCAACATTCCGCCGCACAATTTGGGCGAATTGATTGATGCTTTGGTGGCTGTAATCCACAATCCAGAAATCACCGATCTGGAATTAATGCAGTATGTCCACGGCCCAGACTTTCCGACTGGGGCGCAAATTTTGGGGACATCTGCCATTCGAGAAGCTTACACTACCGGGCGTGGTTCTATTACCATGCGTGGTGTAGCTAACATTGAAACCGTTGAACAACGGGGACGGCCAGATAGAGAAGCAATTATCATCACCGAATTGCCCTATCAAACCAATAAAGCAGCGCTGATTGAAAAAATCGCCGAAATGGTGAACGAGAAGCGTTTAGAGGGCATCGCAGATATCCGGGATGAAAGCGATCGCGACGGGATGCGAGTTGTCATCGAACTCAAGCGTGATGCTTATCCCCGCGTTGTGCTGAACAACCTCTACAAGCAAACGCCGCTACAAGCCAACTTCGGCGCGAACATGCTGGCGTTGGTGAATAGCGAACCCCAAGTACTCACCCTCAAACAGTTCTTAACCGTCTTCTTGGATTTCCGGATCGAATCCATTGCCAGACGCACCCGCTACGAACTGCGGAAAGCCGAGGAACGCGATCATCTCCTGCAAGGATTATTGATTGCCCTATCCCAGTTAGATCCAATTATTGTCTTAATTCGTCATGCTCCCGATGCGCCCACAGCTAAAGGCGAATTAATTACAACTTACGGACTTTCGGAAGTGCAAGCAGATGCAATTTTGCAAATGCAATTGCGGCGGTTGACCGCCTTAGAAGCAGACAAAATTCGTCTAGAACACGATGAATTGCAAGTGAAAATCACCGACTTGCAAGATATTTTGGCACGTCGGGAGAGAGTGCTAGAAATTATTGAAACCGAAGTCGCGCAACTAAAAACTAACTTTGCCACACCTCGCCGCACGGTAATTTTACCAGGGGAAGGCGAATTAGATGACCGTGACCTAATTGCCAATGAAAAAGCAATAATTCTGGTTACAGAGCAAGGCTACATCAAACGGATGCCAGTTAACACCTTTGAAGCGCAAAGCCGTGCGACCAGAGGCAAAGCCGCAGCCAAGGTGAAAGATGATGATACCATTGAGCATTTTTTAACTTGCTGCGATCACGACAGTATTTTATTCTTTAGTGAGCGTGGTGTTGTTTATTGCCTGAGAGCTTATCAAATTCCAGCGAGTTCGCGTACCAGTCGCGGGACACCAATTGTCCAGATGCTACCGATTCCCAAAGAGGAAAAAATCACCTCGATTGTACCGGTTGACGAGTTTAGCAGTGAAGAATATCTGGTCATGCTCACCAAGGGCGGTAATATCAAAAAAACCGAGTTGGCAGCGTTTAGTCACATTCGCGCCAATGGTTTGATTGCCATTTCCTTAGAAGAAGGCGACCAACTGCGCTGGGTGCGACGCGCTAGAGTAGAAGACAGCGTAATCATTGGTTCTCGTAACGGGATGGCGATTAACTTCCGGTGCAACCACGAACAACTGCGTCCTTTAAGTAGGGCGACTCGTGGGGTGAAAGCCATGAAACTCAAAAATAAAGATGAACTGGTGGGTATGGATATCCTCCCCGCAGCAATTCTTGAAACTTTGGATATAGTTACAGAAGCCGAAATAGCCGAAACAGAAGATATCGAAACAATCGAAACAATCGAAACAGAAGATATCGAAATTACTGAAACTAATGAAGAGTCCACAGAAGTGCCTAGCAGTGGCATTGTTGGCCCTTGGGTGTTGGTAATTACAATGGGAGGATATGGTAAGCGCGTACCAGTTGCCCAGTTCCGCCTGCAAAACCGTGCTGGTCAGGGTTTAATGGCAACGAAGTTCAAAAACCGCAAAACCAAAGATAAGTTGGCAACCCTACGCATTGTCAACAATGATGATGATGAAATCATGATGGTGACAAATCGCGGTATTATCATCCGTCAAGCGGTCAATGCGATTTCTATCCAATCGCGATCGGCAACTGGAGTCAGAGTCCAGCGTTTAGACGAAGATGACGCCATTACCGGAGTGGCAATAGTTCCACCTGATGCTGCCGATGCAGAAGAAGCTGAATAAAAAGCAGGGGGAGCAGGGGAAGCAGGGGGAGACATTTATCTCTTTACTCCCTTGCTTAATTGCCTTATGTAGCGGCATTGTAATGGGGCTGACCGTTGCCCCTGTCGGCGCATGGTTTCTGGCTTGGATTGCCCTAGTCCCCTTATGGGTGCTAGTTGTCACTTCAGCCAAACGCAAAAACCAAGCTCCCCCTGCTCCCCCTGCTCTCTTCTGGGGTATAGGTTATCACGGTGTCGCCCTATCTTGGATTACCGGAATTCATCCGATGACATGGTTGGGCGTTCCTTGGTTGCCAAGTTTGTTAATCACCCTTTTTTGTTGGGGATTTATCAGTGTCTTGGGAGGGGTATTTGTTGCTATTTGGGCGGCTGTGATGGTTCGCCTGAACGGACAAAAACCGTGGCTACGTATACTGATTGGTACAGCCGTCTGGTGCGGCTTAGAGAGTCTATGGAGTGCTGGCCCTTTGTGGTGGAGTTCTCTTGCTTACACCCAAAGTCCGCACAATCTCGTAATTTTACATTTGGGGCAACTCTCTGGGCCTAATACTGTGACAGCTGCGATAGTTACTGTTAATGGTTTAATCGCTGAAGCATATATAAACCGTCAAGACATTAAGATTTCCTCCGTGTCCCCCGCGCCTCTGGGGTTCGTTAGTAAATACTTGGTTATCGCCACAGGATTATTAATTACCTTACACCTCATCGGTTTTATCTTATATAGCCGTCCCATCGCTCAATTACCAGAAGCAGCCTTGAAAGTGGGGATTATTCAGGGTAATATCCCGAACCGACTTTTACGAAGTTCTGAAGGGTTTCGTCGCGCCCAAGAAAATTACACCAGTGGGTATATAACTTTAGCAAATCAAGGTGTGGATGCAGTTCTTACCCCAGAAGGAGCCTTACCTATTTTCCAGCGTAACTTGCTGGAAACTGCTTTAGTCGCAGCCGTCAAGGAAAAAGGTGTAGTTGCTTGGATTGGGGCTTTTGGCGAACGGGGAGACAGTTATACAATTAGCTTGTTTACTTTCAACAGTAAGGGTGAAATTGTCAGCCGCTACGATAAGTCCAAACTAGTACCCTTGGGAGAATATATTCCCTTTGAAGAAATTTTAGGCGGGATAGTTCAGCGCTTGTCGCCTTTAGAGGCACACCAAGTTCCGGGTTCGGCAAATCAAATATTTGATACTCCTTTTGGTCGTGCGATCGCTAGTATATGTTATGAATCTGCTTTTCCTGAGCAATTTCGCCGTCAAGCTGCTGCGGGTGGGCAATTTATTATCAGTTCTTCTAACGATGCCCATTACACTGCATCGATGCCATTCCAGCACCATGCACAGGATATCATGCGGGCAATTGAAACTGATAGATGGTCAGCACGGGCAACGAATACAGGATATTCAGGCTTTATAGATCCTCACGGCAGAACCTTGTGGATATCTGGATATAATACTTACGAAACTCATGCTGAAACAATTTATCGGCGACAAACGCAGACTTTATATGTGCGTTGGGGTGATTGGTTGACACCGTTGTTATTGATATCCTCTGGAGGAGCTTGGCTGTTAATTCAAGTTGGGCATCCAAAGAAAATAAGTGATTAATGATTAACTGCTAAATTACCCATAATAAAAGAACCTTACTCCTAAATATTTAGTATGGATGCCTCCCGTGATAAGCAAATCATTTTAGATGCACGCGATGCCTGCGGCGGGCTGCGCCTACGCTACTGATAAATCCAAAAAATATCAATTTTATATTAAACTCTTACCAATAATGGTAAGAGTTATTTTATAACAGTAACCCGTCGCAATGCTTCTCTAACCCCAATTAAGCAAATCTCTCCAACAGGCTAATTGTTGGCTGTAATGACTGAGCTTGAAAAAATAGCATACTTTGCTCACCAAAAGCAGTCCAATTTTGGTCAGATAAACGCTCAGAGGCAACAATAATTTGATCTGGCTCCTTGAGTGCATCACAAGACCAATAAAGAGTAGGAGCTTGTGTGCGGTAAGCGTAGCGAATTGCTGCAATTGCTTGACCATCGGTGACAATTATATTGGCACTAAAGCTGGTGTCGTATTTTGATGCCAACTCAGTCAATTTTTGAACCGTGGCACGTAAGGCTGAGAACAGAGTGCTATCTGGAGATGACTGCCACATTTCCACTAGCAAGGCGAAGATGTGTTCAGAGTCAGTCATGCCTTTAATCAGCCGATATGTGGAATCAGAGAGGCTGTCACGGATTGGTCTGTAGAGAGTCTGTAGAAAGTTTGAGATTTCGCCATTATGCACAAACAACAGTTTCCCACTGCGAAATGGCTGACAGTTGCTAATGTCGAGCGATTCACCTATCCCAGCTAATCGCGCATAGCCAACAGTACAACTAGATTGTACATAGTTGCTCAACTCTTCCAGATTCGGATCGTTCCACATGGGGATCGTATTTCGGTAAATAAAGGGTTTACCCACTTCGTCATACCAGCCTACACCTACCCCGTCTGCACAAACTACTCCTGATTTTAATTCCAAAGAACTGTAACTTTGTTTGTAGAGAGAATGCTCCTGTTTATACAGCAACTCATCTAATAGGATGGGATTACCAAGGTAGCCAATTAATCTACACATAAAAAAATGACGTTGCTGAGAGAGTAACGAACGAAATTCAGTCACAAGCCCCGATAGAAATCGAACCTATTAACTGTGCAATAACTGCGAATCTTTACTTAATTTAACAACTAATTTTTATCTTGTGTATGCTTTAACTATGACTAAAGTCATGGTTTTGTTTGCAAGTTTTAGAAGAATATTTTCTAAAAAAATAGATTAAATAAATTTAGATATAACTAAAGGAAGAAAAAAATATTCCTATTTTATGCATATTATTTATGACAGGATAATTTATTGATACCCCATTAACTCAACGTGAGTTCGATGAACCTCTCCCTGACTTGAACTAAAGTTCAAATCTGTCCCTCTTGCCCGTTGGCTAAGGTATACACACAAGTTTCTTGATCTACACTTTTGTTGCATTGACCTGCACCTTTGTTGCATCGACCTGCAAAAATTAACTTACGTTCTTATTTACTTAAATCCTTAAATCTATTACTCGCAAATCCAGTATTAGTTATCACGCTAATGCTCACAGGATTGACGAGTGGTTGTCAAAAAAACGATCCGGCAGCAAATGCTCAAAGCCCGCCACCATTGTCGGTTAAACTTCAGAAAATTGGCACAGGCACAATCGAAGAAAGTTGCCAGTTTGTCGGGTCGTTGGAGGCGCAGCAAAAAGTCATACTACAGCCCCAAACTCAGGGACGACGAATCGAATCGATTCTCGTGTCGAGTGGTCAATGAGTGCAGCAAAGTACGCCGATCGCATCCTTGAGTTTAGATCAGACTCAGGACAATGTCGCCATTTCGATCGCAGCTGCAAGTTCCGCCCAAGCAGCATTGGTAACTGCCCAAGCGCAGCAACAACAAGCCGAAGCCCAACGCACCAAAGCAGCCGCAATGTTCAGCTGCAACGGACACAATTCAATCGTACCCAACAGTTAGTTAGTCAAGGAGCCATAGCTAGACAAGAGTCAGACGTTGCTAGAAATAATTTACAAAGTGCGATCGCAGACCTGCAAGTAGCTGAGGAAGTAATGGCAATTTAATTAAACTCCAAGATGTGGGCCGTGCAGAACTTGGCTCGGAGACTTACAGCAGCAATGCCAGAAATAATGGTAAACCGTCGATTGGGATCGCAATTTATCAATCACCTGGTTATTTGGCTTAATTTTGGCAACAGGATTAGTCGTAGATGATGCCATTACAGCGCTTCTCGCTATTATGCAATACAGTTTTTATCCTTGCGTCCTCCTAGCATAGCTTTCAGTTTTGAGGATGTACCTCATAGCTGCCGGAAGTGCTGTATTGTTGTTGAAGCGATCCAAAGTTGAACAGGGAATGCGACCACTTCAAGCATCAGTCGAGGCAATGGATGAACTTACCGGAGCGGTAGTTTCAACGTCGCTGTATTGATGGCAGTTTTTATCCTGGTGGCATTTTTCCCAGGTTCTACGGGAAAAATGTATCAGCAATTCGCGTTAGTGATTGCTTTTTCAATCGCCCTCTCAACGTTTAATGCGCTTTCATTTAGTCCGAGTATATCTGCAATTTTGCTCCGTCCGCCTCAGCCCGCGCGCGGCCCGCTTGGTTGGTTTTTTAGCCGTTTCAATCAAATTTTACAATGGATCATTGACAAGTATTTAGCGCTCGTGAATTTTCTAATTCGCGTTCGTTATGCGGTAATTGGATTATTTGTGGTTGGTTTACCTGCGACTTATTTTATGTTTACCCATGTTCCCACCGGATTTGTTCCGAGTGAAGACCAGGGAATTGTCTTAGGTATTATTCAAGCACCAGATGGAGTTGCCCTCAACTATACCGATCAAGTAATAGAAAAACTCGAACAAATTCTTGAAAAAGAACCAGAGGTGAGTAACGTTTTCGCCACTTCGGGATTTGGCTTTGCCGGTAGTGGCTCAAATCGCGGCGTATTCTTTGCAAAACTCAAGCCGTGGGAGGAGCGCACTCAACCCGAACAAAGTGCCTCTGCAATCTTAACCCGAATAAATGGGGCATTTGCAAGATAGCCTTATTTGGTGGGTTACTGGTGGCGACGATTTTGAGTTTGCTGATTGTTCCAGTGCTATATGTAATCATCAAGACTTTGGAAGAACGCTTCTTGAAGGGTAAACCTACTAATCGCTCCCAACCGCCATCCGCAGATGGAAACCAAGATGAACAATCAAGAGCGATTGCTCATCAACATTCATCTGTAATTGTCAGACAGAATGCTGATGATAACAGACGTAATGATTCGAGCAAGTAAAAAAGGAAATAGGGAGTTGGGAGTTAGGGAAGTCCAAAAATTAAATCGTTAAATTCCTCTATCCAAGACGACTATCAGATATCTTCTTCCCCTGCTCCCCCTGCTTCCCCTGCTTCCCCTGCCTCCCCTGCTTTCCCTCCTCGCCCACTCTGCCTTCTATTATAAGAGGTAAAGATTAAGTTGCAACTTTAGGAGACGCTGAGACAATATAAAATATCTCCTAATAATTTAGGAAAGTTATAAGCATTGGAGCAAAGCAAATGAATGGTAGATTGATCGCTTTCTCTGGCTTTGTGACGGCATTTGTGGGTGCAGGAATTGGTTTTATTGCTGCTAATTTACTTCCTTGCCCTTACACCAGTCAAATGTACCAAAATTTGCAGCAAAAATACGCGATAGTTGGTGCAGTTGCCGGCTTGCTGATTGGTTCTAGTCAAGAAATGATTAGAGAACTCAAGCAAGAGCAAGATGCAGAAGAAAACTTGTTACGGGATTTGAACAAAGCTATTCACTCAAGTACAGATAAAAAAAATTACTGATCCGTTAGTGCAATACATTATTCTTTCAAAATACTTCCCTACACAACAACATTCTAGTAAGGTAGAAAAAGTGGAAGACTTGCCATAGGGGGTGTCATCAGTTAAGCCCGAAGGTATTGTTGGCTGGCAGAAAAAAACTTTTATCTGTATGGTGTTGTTGAACCAGCAACAAGAGATAGTTGCTTCTGGGAATTTTCTCACCTTGATAGGAGGAAATGCATTCTACCTGTTATGCCTTCTTACCTGCTACTGGTTCAGCTATATTTTCCATATCGACCAGATTCCACTTTAATCCTTTGCTCCTATATATACGCTTCTGCAAATTTGGATAGTCACCGATATCATGGTCTAGCCTTTGACCAACTACTATACATTTGAATATAGAATTTCCCGTGTTTTGCAGCTTGTGCGGCTTACCACCAGCGCGATATCCAATAAAATCTCCTGCTTTAGCTAGATAAACGCTTTCTCCAATTGTTGCCTCAGCTTCTCCCTCAAGAACGTATACGCACTCTTCTTCGTGATAATGCATATGAAGCTCCGTTGATTCACGTCCAGGCTCAACTTCAATGATGTGGAAACCGATATTTTTTAAACCTGTTAAATCTCCTAAAGACTTATTCAGTCTGCGAGCATTGGAGTTGAGAAAATGTGTTTTTTCTAGTCCTTCATAAGACTCAATCTCTTCTTTAGTGACTAAATACTTTTCCATTTTTCGATACCAAGGTGCTAAGAAAATTTGATGGTGAACAAGCGAGAGGCCTAAAGATGAATTAAAATGGAAGTTAAAACAGGTTCAAGAGTTCCATCTCAGCAGAAGTGATCGCTTCTGTTTGTGGATGGAATTATATCATCACCTAGTTATTAAGTGCAACTTCATAGAGAATTGGGATAAAAAGTTCCTAGCCCGCTTGTCGTCATAGTGTGTGGCAATCGCTCGATATTGCTTGAGTTTGGCAAAGAAATTTTCACTGCCGTTGTGGTGCTTTGTACAAGTATTTGTCATACGTCTTTGCGCTTCTGCGTAAGGCAAATCATCCCGAAACTATGCAACGCCAAAAAACCTTGTGGAAACCTTAAAGGATACGTATTTACCTGCCAAAGTGGATAAAGGCTGCGCGGATCGCAATAAACCACACCGTAAGCGTAGCAAATAGGTAGAGGTAGAACCGAAGCATGATCAGATTGAATCTGCTATGGACAGCACTATGCAATACGCGAAACACAACAAAGATCCACGCGGCGTTCACATACACTGCATCTACCTGCTTCGTGATGAACACATATAGTACAAGCGCATAGAAAAGTACCGGAATCTCGAATAGGTTCTTGAAGTTATCTGATGGATTAGATACATTTGGTGGTGATATCTGGGCTAGTGTGCTGGCTACAGCAAAATCCTCAGGGCGGATCTTTCTACTCTTAATAAAACTGATACGGCAGATGTACATATACACCCAAACTATGAGTGTCAAAAACACCGTTGCAAAGAAAGGACTGAAAATTGCCTCTTGTGCCATTTGTACCTCTTAAATTTGCTCATTCTGCCGACGGGTGGACGATAGACTGCTCCATTAGTAGAAAAAGCAATTTCTTTTCTTGATTCTCATATCAAAGTGTTGTTGAGATTAAAGATAATATAGGCTTAGTATTCCAATACTTCTAGACCTCGAACGGGTACACTTAAGTCAACTTACTTATGACAAGTCCCTTGAAGCTTCTTTTTGAAGCCATCAATCAAGCCCGTAGTGAGCATGATCTGCGATCGCAAGTCGTGCCAAAAATTGGTGAGTATTTTGCCGCCAAACGATGGAGAATTTTTTTCTTCGAGCAACTACCCTTAGCCGATAGCAATCAACACAAAATTCTGAAAATTGCACTATCCATTGAACACAATCCTGTAGCGCGTTATCTGGTGGAGCGTCATGCGCCTGTCCACGAAGCATTAGTGACATCACCAAAGGCTTGGAAAATGATCTGTCCCCGCCCCGATCATTGGCATGTGATGGCGGGGCCGATCATTAATCGCAATCAATTAGCTGGCGTAGTGGGTTGCACCCGTGAAAAGTCAATGCCTGCCTTTGATACGCAAAATCTAACCGATTTGAGCGCCATTTGCCTGCACTTATCTGTTTGGGCTACAACAGTTGGTTCACAAGCAATTTACGAAGGAAAGTCGCAGCACCAACTTTTTAAAACTGATCGCTTAACCCCTCGTGAATTGCAGATTGCAGAATTGGTTGCTTTGGGGCAAACTAACGCAGAAATTGGTCATCAACTTTGGATTACTGAAAATTCTGTCAAGCAAGCCTTAAAGCGAATGTTTCGTAAGCTTGAGGTTTCGTCTCGTGCAGAGATGGTTGCACAACTTTTAGCTCCAAGGCATCATTCACCAGGGGCAAATCCAGATTCATTAGTTCTAGAAACGTCAAAAGTATAAGCCTTTATTGGTTTATCGTATTTAACACCAATTTCTTGCATAGAGGTACGGCTCATGGCTACTCTGCACCTTCCACCGACTGATATCTGGCTTCCATTTCCTATTGCTGCATGGCAGGATACTTATAAAACCCTGCATCTATGGACTCAGATTGTTGGCAAAATTCGGTTAGCATTAGCTCCCAAAATCAATCATTGGTGGCACTCAACGTTGTATGTCACGCCCTGTGGACTTACAACCTCGACAATTCCCTATAGAACAGGCAATTTTCAAATTACCTTTAATTTTATTCTTCATCAACTGCTAATTGAGACAAGCGATGGCACGACGAAAATGATTGAACTGGCTCCCCGCTCTGTGGCTGACTTTTATCAAGCGGTGTTCAATACTTTAAAAGAAATCGGAATCGAAGTGCGGATCTGGACAATGCCCCAGGAAGTGGTTACTCCAATTCCCTTTGAGCAAGATGAGGAACATGCTTCCTACGACTGGGAGTATGCTCAACGGTTTTGGCAAATTCTGGTTCAAGCCGAGCGCATTCTGACCCAATTCCGCTCTGGCTATGCTGGAAAATGTAGCCCAGTACATTTTTTCTGGGGCAGCTTTGACCTAGCAGTAACTCGGTTCTCTGGGCAACGTGCTCCAGAACATCCGGGTGGTGTGCCCAATATGGCAGATTGGGTAACGCGAGAAGCCTATTCGCATGAGGTCAGCAGTTGTGGTTTTTGGTTTGGAGATGGCTCGGCCGAAGCCCTATTTTATGCTTATGCTTACCCGGAACCAGAGGGATTCAAGGATTACCTAATTCAGCCGCAGTCAGCTTTCTATAGCCTAGACATGAAAGAATTCATCTTGCCCTATGAAACGGTGCGGCAGGCTAACGACCCAGATGCAATGGCGCTTGTATTTCTACAAAGTACATACGAAGCAGCCGCTAATGCAGCACAATGGGATCGTACTGCATTGGAATACAATCCAGTGGTTAAGAGCTAAATTTTTACTGGCTTCAATTATTAATACGGCTGTGATTGTTTTAGCAATAGCAATCTTGCTGAACGCACCGCGTCTTCAACAAGTTTCTTGATTTTTGGGTATAAACATTATTCGTATGCTTGGTGACTGGGGACTCAAGGATATTGCAAGCATCAAGCTCTTTTTTAGTAGTGATATTTTGTCCAAGTCCCGGAAGAACGGCTTTTTCTTGTTCTTCATTTTCTCTAAGCTCTAAGAAAAATAATCTTTCCAGAGCAGGGGTTTGGGCGTTTCACTATTAAGTTTTCCGGTACTCGCTTTTAGGAACGAATTAACATCGGGTCATAAATTTGAATTTTTTGAACGCCGCAATTACCCAAAATAGAGCTAACGTAATCAAGCTCATTGTCTGTGCCACTAACGATGAGTATGTAATTGCCTTGCTCAATTTGCTCGTTGTAAAAGCGTGCCCACTCATCTCCTATTCCTAGCCTCATAGCGTCAAAGCGCTCACTTAAATTAACACCTATTGATCCTTTAAATTGAGAAAAGTCTTTGCAAATTAAGGAAATCTGGTCTACTGGGAAACCTGCGGCACAGATATCATTAATTGCAGCTTCAAGATTATCTATGTTATTAAAGTCACTAACAGCATATTTGGTTAAAATCCCACTTTTATTAGAAATGTCAGTAGCAGAAGTAGTGGTGGTCAGATAATTTGTAGTTCCATGTTCACTGTTGAGATGCTCGTAAATGCCAAACTCTTCAATACCCCAACGCAGGAGAATTGCTTCTACTTTAGCAATTTCAAAAGATGTACAATCTACAATTATTAAATAGTGTCCAACCTCTACTCGCTGGTTATATGCTCTAGCTTGCTCTTCCGACATTCCCCAACCAACTAATGCACCAGCAAAAGTCCCAGTCGCTGCACCAATGCTTGCCCCTACAAGGGTTGTAACCAAAGCGGTTGCAGCTGCTCCAGCCAGCATTATTGGCCCAACTCCAGGGATTGCTAAAGTACCTAGACCTACTAATAAACCAGTCAACCCACCGACAGCGCCCCCTGAAAGCCCTCCAACCGTTGCGCCTTCGTCGGATTTATTACCTATTTCATCATCGCCAATCTCATGATTACGCCCTGTATTCTGTACAACTACAGATACTTTTTCCATCGCCAAGCCAGAATCTCTCAACTCATGTAGTGCTTGTTCTGCATCTCGACGATGAGTAAATACGCCTACAGCACGTTGATATTGACTTAAAACCATTATTACTCCTTGGTAGCCCAGGAAAATTAATTACCTACAAATTTAGTATTTCACTATTTGTAATATTAAATACGAGTTTCTTGAACTGAAAATCATCCATCCTTAGTAATAAAATTCATGACATTGAAGCTCCATAGCGAAAGCGCCAATCGCTTGTCTTAAATATTAACCTGTAGATGGATTCATTGGACAGCAAAATGCTACATTCTTTGCAAATCGCAGCATCATGTAGTATTAGAAATTAAGTTAATAGAACGACGATGAAATCACAAGAAGCTAAATCAAGTACAGAACTACTTGAGCAAGGGATGGTTCCTTTAACCCAGCCAAAAGATTGGTCATGGCCATTCTGGGCTGCTGTACCAGTCTACCCTTACGGCAAGCGGCGGACAGTTCGTAAGGAAATAGTTGAGGACACTATCTGGACATTCGATCAGCTTCACGGCATTCTCTACACCATCGTGCCGATCCGCATGACTGTCGTCAAACTTGCCGCCGGAGGACTTCTGGTCTATGCACCCGTTGCTCCAACAACTGAGTGTATCCGCTTGGTTAATGAGTTGGTAACAAAGCACGGTGAAGTTAAGTACATCTTACTGCCAACCAGTTCTGGTCTAGAGCATAAAGTTTTCGTTGGTCCTTTTTCTAGACGTTTTCCTCAAGCACAAGTCTTTGTTGCCCCGCATCAGTGGAGTTTTCCGTTCAACCTGCCGCTTAGTTGGCTAGGCTTTCCCCAAAAACGAACTCAAGAACTTCCAGAAAACTCAAGCCTTGCTCCCTTTGCTCTAGAGTTTGACTATGCAATATTGGACATTAATTTAGGACGAGGATCTTTTGCAGAAGTTGCAGTGTTTCACAAGCGATCGCGCACTCTACTTGTAACTGATTCTATACTTTCTGTACCAGAAGACCCGCCAGAAATCGTTCAATTAGATCCTTATCCTTTACTGTTTCATGCAAGGGAAAATGCCTTGGAGACGATTGAGGACAATGAAGACAACCGCCGCAAAGGATGGCAACGCATTTCATTGTTTGCGCTTTACTTGCGTCCTAGCGTGCTGGAAGTTACTCCAATTGGACAAATGTTTCGTGATGCTCTCAAAGCACCACAGCGAACCCTAAAAACGTACTTTGGGTTATTTCCTTTTCGCTGGCAAGAACCCTGGAAGCAGGCATTCGATGCTTTACGAGGTCAGGGGCGACCATTTGTCGCACCGATTTTGCAAATCCTTATTCTTCCCCAAGCACCAAGACAAGTCCTCAACTGGGCCGATACAGTTGCAAGTTGGGATTTTCAGCAGATTATTCCCTGTCACTTTGACTCGCTAATTTTGGCAAATCCGCGTCAATTTCGGCAAGCATTTGCTTTTCTTGAGCAAAATCCCTCTATAAGTAATGAGTTTTCTTCTAGCGAAAGCCAGCCTCTATTGGAGGAAGATTTAAAATTCATTAAGGAACTTGAAGCGGGTCTAGTTAAACGCGGTATCGCAACGCCAGCTAAAGAGAAGGTGTAACCAGCAATATGCGTATCTCACGCGGACAAGTTTGATGAACTGATAGCATCTGCGCCCGATTGGGTGAAATAGATGGGTTCAATTGTTGCGATCGCTATAAACTAATTTATACCAATTTAAATTGGAGACAAGGCAGATGAGGTAAACTGAGAAAGGTTGATTTTAGATGTTTCTATCGATGGTTGGCGTGACATCAATTGAAGTAAAAGTTTGGATAATTTAGTAGAAAGGTTGCGTCAAGCTGAAACAGCAACAGCCAAAGAACGCTTGCAAGTGCTGTACTGGCTAAAACAGGAGAATCCACCGACGCTCAGTGCGATCGCCAAAGCACTGGGGAAACATCGCAACACGGTGCAAACCTGGTTATTGAAATACCGTAATGGTGGAGTGGATGAGATGCTG
Organism: Nostoc sp. XA010; assembly: GCF_020829625.1. Taxonomy (GTDB): domain Bacteria; phylum Cyanobacteriota; class Cyanobacteriia; order Cyanobacteriales; family Nostocaceae; genus Nostoc. The sequence continues at coordinate 69,960 of NZ_JAIVFX010000032.1, forward strand.
GAACTCAAGCGCTCGCCAGGAGGAGTACGGGTAATTCCGCAATGGGCAGAAGCGGCGTTGGCAAAGCGATTAGAGGAGCCGCATCAAGGGTTTGAAAGCTACAAAGCAGTGCAGCAATGGTTGGCCCAGATTTTGGGAGTGGAAGCAGAATATCATACGGTGTATCAGATGACCCATAATCGACTTAAGGCCAAGCTGAAAGTTCCGCGACCGCAACACAAAAAGCAGAAGTCGCAACAGCGAGAGTCCTTTAAAAAAAACTTGCAGACGGCCTGGAGTTGTTGAGTCAGTATGATCGGCAAGTTCGTCAACAACAACGCCCGATTCGCTACTTCGCTCAAGATGAGAGCCGTTTTGGAGTTCACACGCTGCTCGGACGCTTGATTACTGCCTGTGGAGTCAAACCGATAGGACAATGGCAGTGGTTATTCAAAGCCTTTTGGCTCTATGGTGCGGTTGAACCTGCAACCGGAGAATCCTTCTTTTTAGAGTTTTCTCATTTTGATACCCAGTGCTATCAACAGTTCTTGAATGAATTTTCTCAAGCATATCCAGATAGTCTCAACATTCTTCAAGTTGATCAAGGGCGCTTTCATACCAGTAGGGATTTGATTGTGCCTGAGAATGTGATTTTGTTGTTTCAACCACCAAAAGCCCAGAACTCAATCCCATTGAGCGGCTATGGGCACATCTCAAAGCTGACCTGAAATGGACTTCTTTCCACACACTTGATCAACTGCAAGCCAAAGTTGATCAACTCTTGGCTGAGTTAACACCGCAAGTGATTACTTCCATTACTGGGTATTCCTTCATTCTCGATGCTTTATCTGCCCTCAACACCATTTAAATTGGTATTACTTTGTCACGTTTGATTTTCCATAATCTAGATTTTTTTGCGATTTCACGAAAGGTCTACGTGCTACGACTCTTTAGCCATAACTAGCAGTCTTGCCACTACAAAGGTGTTTGAAGGAAAATTTTCCCGCAAAACTGAGAATTCCCCAGTACATGTTAGCGTATTTGTTTAATGACTCATTACGTTCTAAGAAAAAAACAAAAGCCTCCTCAAATGACTTTGAGAAGGCTTTTATTGAATTATGAATCCTGGCATCGAGCTATTTTTGCGTAGGGCTACCCCTAAACTATCGTGGCCGCAGCAGCGTTTCACCTCTGAGTTCGGGAAGGGTTCAGTGTGGTTCCACCG
>NZ_JAIVFX010000033.1 GCF_020829625.1 Nostoc sp. XA010
TTTAGCTAGCGATCGCTGGCTCATACTCAATCAAAAAGCTTGGTATGCTAATGATATTTTCACCACCTCAAATATAGGGAAAAGCAACCCTTGATTATACCACAAAATATTTATGCAAGAGTTCTATACATTTTCAAGCGTATTATCGATTGACACTCTCAGCGCTAACATTATAGCTACTGGCCCCATCTCCCTTATCTCCCTCATCTCCCCCATTCCCCACTCCCCTCACCATTAAACAATAATTTTGAGCAATACTGGTACAAGAAGGAATATTTACACAAAATCCCAACATGACAATTCAACTTAGTGATAAGCCTTTGCTAGAGTGGGCAGGCGATAGTTTGGCAATTGGATTATTTGAAGATGCAGTAGAGTTAACTGGAGAATTGGCAACTTTAGATCAAAAGTTTTCCGGGGTATTAAAAGAACTAATTGCTGAAGAAGAATTTAAAGGTAAAGCCAATAGTACTATCTTCACTCGTGTGAATCCTGGTAGCCCAGTGCGGAAATTGATTTTGGTAGGCTTAGGTAAACCAGATGCACTAAAACTTGACACTTTGCGACGCGCTGCTGCTGCTGTAGCCAGAGTGGCAAAAAAGCAAAAAAGCAAAATTTTGGGATTTAATTTCCCATTGTGGAATAACGATCCAGCCGCAAGCGCCCAAGCGATCGCAGAAGGTATAGAATTGGCGCTTTACCAAGATATTCGCTTTAAATCAGAACCAGAAGATAAAGGTTCTCAAATAGAAACCGTAGATTTATTAGGATTCAGTGGACAAGAAGCAGCCATCACCCGCGCCAATCAAATTGTGTCAGGCGTAAACTTGGCCCGAGAGTTAGTAGCAGCACCAGCTAATGCAGTAACACCAATTACTTTAGCGGAAACTGCTCAAGCGATCGCAAAGGATCACGGTTTACAAGTAGAAATTCTAGAAAAAGAAGACTGTGAAAAGTTGGGTATGGGTGCTTTTTTGGGAGTAGCGCAAGGTTCCGAGTTGCCACCTAAATTCATTCACCTGACTTACAAGCCAGAAGGTACACCCAAAAGGAAACTAGCAATTATTGGCAAAGGTGTAACCTTCGATTCAGGTGGACTCAACATTAAAGGTGCTGGTAGCGGCATCGAAACCATGAAAATGGATATGGGGGGTGCAGCTGCTGTCTTGGGCGCGGCAAAAGCAATTGCTCAAATTAAGCCAGATGTTGAGGTTCACTTCATCTCGGCAGTGGCTGAAAACATGATTAGCGGTCGCGCCATGCACCCTGGAGACATTCTTACAGCATCAAACGGCAAAACAATCGAAGTTAACAACACCGATGCTGAAGGACGTTTGACCCTAGCAGATGCCTTGGTGTATGCCGACAAATTGGGATTAGATGCGATCGTGGATTTAGCCACCCTAACCGGCGCTAACGTTATAGCCTTGGGTGACGATATTGCTGGTTTGTACACTCCTGATGATGCTGTAGCTTCCCAGTTAGAGAAAGCTGCCCAAACTTCAGGAGAAAAGATTTGGCGGATGCCAATGGAAGAAAAATATTTTGAAGGGCTAAAGTCTGGCATTGCGGACATGAAAAATACTGGCCCGCGTCCAGGTGGTTCTATTACCGCCGCCCTTTTCCTTAAGCAATTCGTCAAAGATACACCTTGGGCGCACTTAGATATTGCTGGCCCAGTGTGGACAGATAAAGAAAATGGCTACGACAGTGCAGGGGCAACCGGCTACGGCGTTCGGACGCTAGTTAATTGGGTAGAAGGGAGTGGGGAGTAGAGAGTAGGCAGTAGGGGGAGCAGGGGGCAGGGGGCAAGACGGAGAATAAAAAATTACCTCTTTCTTTCTCCTCTGCTCCCAGCGAAGAGCCCCTCTGCCTCTTTCCAATGCTCAATACCCACTCCCTACTCCCAAACAATTCGTGCTATCTTGAGCTTGCCAGCAAAAATTGTTGCAATAGTAACAGAAATAATTTGGCGGTCAGAAAGTTAAGCTTTTTCGGCAAAGCCATCTGGTAAAATTTGTAAGGTTTCTAGAAACTGTGAGCAATGGGATCGACTCGCGTAAGGATCGCAATTGACGCAATGGGGGGGGATCACGCACCCGGTGAAATCGTTGCTGGCGCATTGCGAGCAAGGGAAGAATTGGGTGTAGATGTATTACTGGTTGGTGATCCTCAACAAATAGAAGCTGCCTTGCCGCCAAAAACGAATTTAGGGCAGGTGGAGATCGTTCCTGCTGAGGAAGCGATCGCTATGGATGAGGAGCCTTTAAATGCAGTTAGACGCAAACGCAAGGCTTCTATCAATGTGGCGATGGATTTAGTCAAGCAGCAAAAAGCAGATGCCGTGTTTTCTGCCGGTCACTCTGGGGCAGCGATGGCATCAGCTTTGCTCCGCTTAGGACGATTGCCGGGAATTGACCGCCCAGCCATAGGGACAGTTTTCCCCACTATTATTGCTGGTAAGCCAGTGTTGGTACTTGATGTCGGCGCGAATGTAGATTGCCGTCCGAAGTTTTTAGAGCAGTTTGCCGTCATGGGATCGGCTTACAGTCAATATGTTTTAGGTACAACTGAACCGAAGGTGGGTTTGCTGAATATTGGTGAAGAAAACTCTAAAGGCAATGATGCAGCCGTCCGCGCTCACCAAATGCTCCGCGAAAATTCTCAAATAAATTTTATTGGCAATGCCGAAGGGCGTGATGTGCTTTCCGGTCGCTTTGATGTGATTGTCTGCGATGGCTTTGTAGGCAATGTATTATTAAAGTTTGCCGAAGCCGTTGGAGAAGTCATTCTGCAAATTCTGCGGGAAGAATTACCTCAAGGATTACACGGTCAAATCGGTTCAGCACTCTTAAAACCAAACCTGAAGCGGGTTAAGCAGCGCATGGATCACGCAGAACACGGCGGTGCTTTGCTGCTAGGCGTGGCGGGAGTCTGTTTTATCGGTCACGGTAGCTCACAAGCTCCTTCAATTTTTAATGCAATTCGCATGGCAAAAGAAGCTGTTGACAACCAGGTGCTACAACGCATTCAGTCCCAATATATCCTAGAGCGCGAAAGCGGTTAGTCATTAGTCATTGATCGTTAGTCATTGGTCATTAGTCATTGGTCATTTGTAAAGGACAACTGACAAAAGACAAGAGACAAAGGACAAGAGACAAAGGACAAGAGACAAGAGACAAAAAGCTGATAGCTTGGGAGATTAGGAGTGCAAAACTTAGGCGTAGCAATTACTGGAAGTGGCTCGGCAGTGCCAGCAACTTCCCTACACAACCAGACATTGAGTGAAGTAGTTGAAACATCAGATGAGTGGATAACTACAAGAACTGGAATTCGTCAACGGCGATTAGCCCTGCCATCTGAGTCCTTGAGCGTACTAGCTACTGCCGCCAGCAGTCAGGCGATCGCAGCTTCGGGAATTAAACCAGAAGACCTAGACCTGATTCTGCTAGCGACTTCCACCCCTGATGATTTGTTTGGTAGTGCTTGTCAAGTACAGGCACAATTGGGAGCCACCAACGCAGTAGCTTTTGACTTGACAGCAGCCTGCTCTGGCTTTGTGTTTGGTCTAGTTACAGCAGCCCAATACATTAGAACAGGTGTTTATAAAAACGTACTGTTGATTGGGGCAGATATCCTTTCTCGCTGGGTAGATTGGGAAGATCGGCGCACTTGTGTATTGTTTGGTGATGGTGCAGGGGCAGTAGTATTACAAGCTGATAAAAGCGATCGCTTATTGGGATTTGCCCTTAAAAGTGATGGCACTCAAAACCATCACCTCAACCTTGCTTATGCAGGCGCTTCCCAAGAACTCCTCCCAAATGTAAATATCACTAAAGGCGGTTACCAACCGATTACTATGAACGGCAAAGAAGTCTACCGCTTTGCTGTGCAAAAAGTGCCCGAAATTATTGATAAAGCCTTGTTTCAAGCCAACCTCAACGTTGATCAAATAGATTGGCTGTTATTGCATCAAGCCAATCAGCGAATTATTGATGCTGTTGCTCAACGCCTGAATGTCCCGGAACATAAAGTTATAAGTAATCTCGCTAAGTACGGCAATACCTCTGCTGCTTCCATTCCCTTAGCTTTAGATGAAGCAGTGCGGGAAGGTAAAATTAAACCCAATGACATCGTTGCTGCATCCGGCTTTGGTGCCGGTCTTACCTGGGGTGCGGCAATTTTTCAATGGGGAAGGTGAATATTTTGTCTTTTGTCATTAGTCATTTGTCCTTTGTTAATGACCAATGACCAATGACCAATGACCAATGACCAATGACCAATGACCAATGACCAATGACCAATGACCAATGACTAATGACTAATGACTAATCACTAATGACTAAAACTGCATGGGTGTTTCCCGGACAAGGTTCCCAAGCGCTGGGAATGGGAATGGATTTATTAGATATACCATTGGCTAAAAACAAATTTGCCCAAGCTGACGAAATTTTGGGCTGGTCTGTAACCGAAATCTGTCAAAACCAAGAAGAAAAGTTATCACAGACGCTATACACTCAGCCAATTCTGTATGTGGTAGAAAGCATTCTTGCTGATCTTCTCCGAGAACGAGGACAACAGCCAGATTTAGTTGCTGGCCACAGTTTGGGAGAATATTCTGCCCTGTATGTAGCGGGTGTCTTTGAGTGGGCGGCTGGTTTATATTTAGTAAAGCGCCGTGCAGAACTCATGGATAATGCCGTCGGTGGGATGATGGCGGCTTTGATGAACTTTGACCGCGAACAGTTGGAAACAGTCATTGCCCAAACGCCTGATGTGGTAATAGCAAATGATAATAGTTCGGCTCAGGTAGTAATTTCAGGCACGACTGAGGCTGTACAAGCGGTAATGACTCAAGTTAAAGCAAAGCGTGCTATTCCCTTAAAAGTTTCTGGAGCATTTCATTCACATTTAATAGCACCAGCAGCTGCGAAATTTCAAGATATTCTAGAATCTGTAGAATTTCAGCCAGCTACTGTGCCAGTGTTGTCTAATGTAGAACCAATTGCGTCTATTGATGCCAAGATTTTAAAGCAGCGCCTAAATAAACAAATGACTGGTTCTGTAAGATGGCGAGAAATTTGTCTGCAATTACCAGCCAACGGGATTGAGGGAGTAATGGAAATTGGCCCTGGTAAAGTGCTAACTGGATTGATTAAACGTAGTAGCCCTGACTTAATATTAAAAAATATCCAGAGTGCTGCTGATTTAGGCACTTCAAAATAAAAGACTTCCAGTTAAAAAAACATTCCATCCCTGCGGGACGCTTACGCGTAAGCGTTCCGCAGGGTACGTAGTGGTCCACATCTGTGCGCCACTACAAATTGGCTGTACTCAAGGCAATTGCAAACTGCCATATCTCCGATTGATGTTGTAATTGTAAATTCGTAAATTCTCATCAAGCTATGAAGTTAGCTTCTATCGGTAAGGTTATGACAAATTCTGCGCCCTTTCCTAGCGTGGAATTACAATCAAGTTTACCTTGATGCAGTTCAGTCACAATTTGATAGCTGACAGATAAACCCAATCCAGATCCTTTACCTACATCTTTAGTCGTGAAAAAGGGGTCAAATAATCTTGTTAGAGTTGTGTCTGGAACTCCAAGACCGTTATCTGCGATGGAAATCATGATTTGTTTTTCAGATAACAAGCGAGTATGAATCCAAATTTTGTTAGGATGTGAAGCAATTTCTGTAGGCGTGCGCTGCTGATTTGCATCTTCTAACGCATCAATCGCATTAGACAAAATATTCATAAATACCTGATTGAGTTGTCCGGGGTAGCAGATAACCAAAGGCAAGTTACCATAGTTTTTTATTACTTCTATTGCTGGACGCTGCGTTTCATCTTTCAGACGATGTTGCAAAATTAATAACGCACTATCAATGCCCTGATGAATATCAACCGCCTTAAATTCAGCTTCATCTAAACGGGAGAAATTGCGAAGTGATAACACAATTTCACGAATGCGATTGGTGCCAATTTCCATCGAAGACAGCATTTTGGGCAGATCATCTCGAATAAATTCCAGATCCAATTCTTTAGCCTCAGCTTGAATTTCAGCAACTGGATTGGGATAGTGATACTGATAAAGCTGAATAAATTCTAATAAATCTTGAGCATAATTTTGTACATAGGTGAGGTTGCCGTGAATGAAGCTGACAGGATTATTAATCTCATGTGCCACACCTGCCACCAATTGCCCTAGAGCTGACATTTTTTCACTCTGGATCATCTGGGCTTGGGTAAGACGTAGTTCTTCAAGTGTCTTTTGTAATGTTGTTGTCCGCTCCTCAACCCTTAGCTCTAACGCATTGTTTACCTGTTCTAGTTCGATGAAAGAAGTCTTTAACTGGCTTGCCATACTGTTGAAAGAACTAGCAAGTCCTCCCAGTTCATCCTGTCGCGTGGTATCGAGATCGATCGCAAAGTCACCTTCGGCAAGTTGGTTACTAGCGGCGGTTAATTGCTGGAGGGGTTTAGCGATTTGTTGCTGCAACACCGACAAGAGTAACAACACTTCAACCAGCAGCGCCACTGCACCGGATATTAAGATAAATTGAGCCGTATCCCATGCTTCCCCTGATAGCAGTGATTTCGGATAGACTGTGACAAAATACCAGCCTGGACCTTGTAAGCGAGTCACTGCTAAGTATTCACGGTCTTGGCTATTTTCGAGGACATGGGTTTTCGGTTGAGCCTTTGTGACTAGCTGAAAAATGCGGTTGAGATGGGGATCGTTGATTGCATCGATTTTGAGTTCACCTTGAGCTTGCTGAATTTCCGCAGTGCGGTGGGGATGGACAATTAAACGACCGTCTGAGCGAAAAATCAGATTGTAGGTGCCTGGTAATTGATCCTGGATCGTATGCTCCATCAGTCGGGTTAAGGCCACATCATGGCCCACAATGCCCAGAAAGCGATCGCCCTCATAAACAGGTAGAATTACCGAAACCATCCAGACCTTAACACTTGGATCAAGATAAACACCTGTCCATTTCGGCGTTCGAGACGGGTTATGTTGAGGATCGGCAATATAGAAATATTCCTCTTTTGGATGATAGAGATCGGGCGGTGTTTCCAACGCGAACGGCGCCCCTTTCCAGTAGCAAACTGATGCATTTTCTGGTGTAATAAAATAGGTATCGACAAACCGATTAGACCAAGCAGCCCCATAGGCACTAATTAGTGTGTTAGCCGTGAACAGGCGTTGCTGTAGTTCTTCAGTAATTTGCACATTTCGACCAATGAATAATCCGGCATATCGAGTTGAATCAAAGTCTTTGCTCGGTCTATTTTGAGGAAAATTGCGTCGGGTACCATCGTTCCAGGAAAAATACTGCCGCTCAAATTCAGCCTGGAAATCTATATTAGTGGGTTGTTTGAATTCCAGTAAAAGCCGATCGCGCAGCAAAGCGAGGTTGTCCTGTGCAAGTTGAAAGATGCTGCTTTCTTGCTCTCCCCGTGCGCTGATGTACTTTTCTAGCTGCGTTTGGGTCTGGGTTTCCAAACGAGACATGACATGGATATAGCTCACCCCAGCAGACACGAGTACCACCGCCATTACTCGCAGTGCCATATTAATTAATGTTTTGTGGGTCAATGAGGTGGGACGATTCTTAACGACATGGACAGACTTCAAAGACCACTTTTTGTTAAAGATTTGTCTAAATTGAGTAAGCATAGAGCAGAGATAAGTATTTAGGCTGAAATTCATGTCGAGATGCAGACTACGCCTACGCACACATCTCGTTGGGCAATTGGGAAACTTTTAATTTCACCAGTTTCTTGGAGTTGAGATAAACATTTTTCTAAATCAAATTTCAGTCCCAATGTACTCTGATAGCGGTCTTCAGCATTTTTCGCCATCAATTTCATTAGGATATCTGACAAGACTTGCGGAATCTCTTCACTTTTGACTTTTGACACTTCGACTCCGCTCAGTGTGAACTTTTGATTTTTGACTTCCCGAAGGGATGGTGGAAGTTTTGCTAAATGACAATGTACCAACTCCATCGGATCGTTTGATTGAAACGGTAATTCTCCCGTGAATAATTCGTAAAAAGTCACACCTAATGAGTAGAAGTCAGTCCGGTAGTCAATTCCTCGATTCATTCTTCCTGTTTGTTCAGGAGAAATATAACTAAGTGTCCCTTCCAACACATTGAGATTCATTAGTGTTTGAGTTTCCCGTGGTAGTAAGGATGCAATACTAAAGTCAATTAATTTAACTTGTTTGGTTTCGGGATTAATTAGAATATTGGCAGGTTTAATATCTTTATGAATAATGCGCGAGCGGTATAGTATATCTAAGGCCTTGCAAAGTGCGATCGCTATCTGTAAAAACTCCGTAATATTTCGTCGGTTTTCCCCTGTTCCCCATTCTTTCAGAGAAATCCCCCCAAAGTCTTCCATTACCAACGCATAGCCATTTTGATAAGGTTCCAGGCTATAAGTTTGGATGATTAGAGGTGAGTTAAGATTTTTGGCAATGGTGTACTGATTGCGAAACTGTACCAGTTCGCTAAAACTGGGATAAGGATTTTTGAGCAGTTTAATCACTACTGGTAAAGAGTCATTTCGATAACCGCGATAAACTATGGTTCTGGAACCATTGTAGAGTTCTTCACTGATGCGATATCCAGGAATCTTGATCAGAGCGCTATCCATACTGCTAAATCTTTAATACTTATAGATTTAGTGTTCCCCGAATCTATGAAATTGTTTATAAACAAGAGGAAAATTTTAGACCAGAATTTCAATAATAAAATTGGAATACCAGGATGATTATCTAAAGGTGCTCTTTGCAACATAGTACCTTCTAGAGTGGCGATCGCTCGCACTTCCCATAAGCCATTGTGAAAGAGAATTAACGGATAGCGGTCTTCAGGATTTTTCGCCATCAGTTTGCTAACAATTTCTGAGAATACAGATGGAATTTCGGAATTAATTTCATGTATTAAAGGCGCTGTTCTTGCAATATGACAATGTATCAACTCCATCGCATCCTCTGACTGAAATGGTAATTTGCCAGTCAGTAATTCATAAAAAGTTATACCCAAAGAATAAAAATCTGTGCGGTAGTCAATCCCTCGATTCATTCGTCCAGTTTGTTCTGGAGAAATATAAGCGAGAGTTCCTTCTAACACATTGGGGCTAATTAAGCTTTGAGTTTCTCGTGGCAGTAAAGATGCAATACTAAAGTCAATTAATTTAACTTGTTTAGTTTCTGGATTAATTAAAATATTGGCGGGTTTAATATCTTTATGAATGATGCGCGAGTGGTAGAGTATATCTAAGGTATTGCATAGTGCGATCGCAATTTGTAAAAACTCTTGTAGAAAGGCAACATATCGCGTATCTATAGAGGTGAAATAATCTTTAAGAGAAATCCCTCCAAAATCTTCCATCACCAACACATAGCCACTCTGGTAAGGTTCTAGGCTATATGTTTGGATGATTAGAGGGGAATTGAGATTTTTAGCTATGGTGTACTGATTGCGAAACGACAAGAGTTCAGAGAAACTTGGATAAGGATTTTTAAGCAGTTTAATCACTACTCTTAATGAGTCACTCTCTCGATACCCTCGATAAACCAGCGTTCTGGAACCATTGTAAAGTTCTTCACTGATGCGATATCCGGGAATACTACTGACTGTAGTGGTATTCATACTGCTAAATCCTAATATTTTATGGACTTAGTATTCCCAGATGGGTGAAGCAATTCATCTGCAACGCTTTTTGCATTTGCTCTGGGCCTTGCGATCGCGTATGCTAAATTCAGTCTGATTTGAATTATCTTCTGTGGACAGAAACCGCGAACCGTTTATCAGTCTGGCTCTTTACCACGCCTTTAAATGGTCGGTCGTCAGCCCCATGCTTCACACTTACTTTCGGGGCCAGATTTATGGTACGGAGAATGTCCCCCAATCAGGGCCGTTATTGATAGTGAGTAATCACGCTAGTTATTTTGACCCGCCAATTGTCTCCAACTGTGTACGTCGTCCAGTGGCGTACATGGCTAAGGAAGAGTTATTTAAAATCCCAGTTCTGGCGCAAGCGATTAAATTGTACGGTGGTTACCCGGTGAGTCGGGGAAATGCCGATCGCAATGCCATCCGTTCCGCCCTAGAATATCTTAATAACGGTTGGGCTGTCGGTGTTTTCTTGCAAGGGACTCGCACCCCAGATGGTCGAATTACAGACCCCAAGAGAGGCGCACTGCTGCTAGCGGCGAAAGCAAAAGCCCCAATATTACCCGTGAGTCTCTGGGGTACTGAGGAGATTTTACAAAAAGGATCGTCCCTACCTCGCGCAGTTCCCATAACTGTGAGAATTGGTAACTTGATTGATGCTCCTAGTTCCACTAATAAAGAAGAATTAGAAGCTTTAACACAAAAGTGTACCAAAGTAATAAACGAGATGCATGATTTAGGACGATAAGCTAGACAAGTTTAGATATATGCTTTAGGGAGGTAGCGATCGCTATTAGGTTCCTCTAATCTTAAAATCAATTCACTCTAGCAATCATCTAAGGAACTTCCAACAAATACATCATCCATCTCACAGAGTGGGCAAATTCCCCACGCTACACAACTAGTTTTTTTCCGTCTTAATTACAAATTACGAATTATTATGAGCGGCTTTGAAGCCAAGAATTTTTGGGATCGATTAAATAATCTGGCGTTAGTCCGCTTTTTACTTTTAGTTGCTTCTGGCTGGGCAATTGTACAACTTTTAGCTTACTTTGAAGCAGTCATTGTTATTTTTACATTTGCTGCAATTTTGGCTTTTTTACTCAGCTATCCTGTACAATGGCTGCGACATTTTTTGCCCCACGGCGTAGCTGTTGGTGTCGTTTTCTTGTTCAGCATTGTGATTATTGGCAGTCTGATAATTACCGTCGGCTTAACGGTTTTATCTCAAGGACAACAATTAATTGACAGTATAACTGGCTTTGTAAATTCTTTAATACCTCTATTAGAGCAGCTAGAAGGGCTTTTGCGAAGCCGTAACTTGCAGATAAATTTAAGTTTTATTCAAGAACAATTGCGAAACCAAGCTGTATCTAGTCTTGTTACTAGCTTGGCTGTTTTACAAGGATTCATGACGAATTTTCTGACATTTATATTAATTGCGGTTGTGGCTTTTTTTATGTTACTGGATGGGGACAAACTGTGGAATTTTACCATAAAAATAGTACCAAAACAGCGCCGCAATAGATTTACAAATATAATCAGACGTTCTTTTTTAGGATTTTTTAGAGGTCAGTTATTATTAAGCGCCTTTCTCACAAGTACAACTTTTTTGGTTTTTGTAATATTAAAAGTACCTTTTGCTTTGATATTGTCAGTGATAGTCGGAATTCTTGATATCATTCCTGGCATAGGAGCGACATTAGGAGTAAGCACAGTGACTCTATTTGTGTTGTCTCAAGGTGTTTGGTTAGCATTGAAAGTCTTAATAGCTTGTATTGTCCTCCAACAGATACAAGACAATTTGATTGCGCCTCGAATTATGCAAGATGCGCTGAATCTTAATCCTGTAGTAGTATTTTTTGCTTTACTAGTAGGCGCTAAAGTAGCAGGCTTACTAGGAGTTTTTATATCTATTCCCATTGCTGGAGTCATCGTATCTTTATTTGAAATTGATGAAATGAAATCAGAAGTTTAGTTAGGAGTTAGGAGTTAGAAGTAGTAATTAATGTAAAATAGTTTCTTAGCCAATAAAAATTGAGGAATGATGTCGGATTTAAGAGCGGAATTAACAGAAATTTTGGATGAGGCAGAGTGGGAGTGGCTAATTCCTCATGTACAACGAGATGCAGTAATTTTGGTAGCACTTGAGCTAAACTTAGTGGATGTTGGAGTAGCGATCGCCAGTGATAACATCCCATCAGTGGAACAGTGGATTGATCAACAATTGATTGCCAAACCTACGATAGTACAGGTAGGAGAATGGAACGGCGATCGCACTAAACGATTTAATACTCTTATTGTTCAGCCTTACGTTCTGGCGCAAGAAATAGTTGCTGCGTAATCAGTTTTTGTGGCGTTTTCGCTCAGAGTCAGAGTCAACAAAAATATTGATGTAGTATAAAGTACATCAATGTATAAGAAGTAGAGGACGAATATACCTCTCGACTATTGACTAAAGGAAAATTTTCTACTTTAAGATTTAGCCATCTAGGGGCTAGAATTGTTACGATAATTTCAGATTAGATGTTGAAACCTTGATCCAATCTGAAACCTTAAAATTATTAGAATGGCATCGCCTCTGCCAGCACCTTGCCACCTTTGCGGCAACCAAGCTGGGGGCGACAGCCGCACGTCATCTGAAAATACCCGATTCTCAGATCCAAAGCGAACAGTTGTTAGAGCAAACCAAAGAAGTCTATCAGCTGGAAACTCGCCAGACTACGGGACTATCATTTGAGGGAATTCAAGATATTGGCGATTCCTTAGAACGGGCAGAACGCAGTGGAGTTTTGGCAGGGGATGAACTGTTAGCGATCGCTACCACCCTCGCTGGTGCTAGAAATTTGCGCCGTGTCATCGACAATCAGGAAGATTTGCCGATATTGACTGATTTGGTTGCCGATTTGCGGACTTATCCAGAACTAGAACAGGAAATTCACCGATGTATTGATGAACGGGCCCAGGTAACTGACCGCGCGAGTCAAAAACTGGGAGAAATTCGCACAGATTTGCGGAGATTACGCACTCAGATTACTCAAAAGCTGCAAAATATCTTACAGGCAAAATCTGGCGCAGTTCAAGAACAGCTAATTACGCAACGGGGCGATCGCTTCGTCATCCCTGTAAAAGCACCCCAAAAAGATGCCATCCCCGGTATTGTCCACGATACCTCTACTAGCGGTGCCACCCTTTACGTGGAACCGCATTCAGTAGTGCCTTTGGGCAACCAACTGCGGCAGATAATTAGAAGAGAGCAAGCAGAAGAAGAAGCGGTTCGCCGTGCTTTGACTGAACTTGTAGCCGCAGTCAAACCAGATTTAGAAAGATTATTAGCGATCGCTACCACTTTGGATCTGGCAACAGCTAGATCGCGGTATAGCTACTGGCTAGGAGCGAATCCCCCACGATTTATCCAGCGTGAAGACAGGGAAATCATAACCTTGCGGAATTTGCGACATCCATTGTTAGTGTGGCAGCAGCAGCACGAACAAGCACAACCAGTAGTTCCTGTAGATTTACTCATTAGTCCGCAAATTCGGGTAGTGACAATTACCGGGCAAATACTGGCGGTAAAACTGTAACCTTAAAAACCTTGGGGTTAGCAGCACTGATGGCCAAAGTGGGTTTATTTGTCCCCGCCCGCGAACCAGTAGAAATACCTTGGTTTGATAAAGTGTTGGCAGATATTGGCGATGAACAATCTTTACAGCAAAGTTTATCCACATTCTCTGGGCACATCCGCCGAATTAGCCGGATTTTAGAAGCATTAGGGAATGGGGAATTGGGAATCGGGAATGGGGAAGAAAAAAATTTAGAAATCGCTACTCCCAAATCACTCGTTTTACTCGATGAAGTCGGTGCAGGAACTGATCCAGTTGAAGGTAGCGCCTTAGCGATCGCCTTGTTGCAATATCTAGCTAACCATTCCCAGCTAACGATCGCCACTACTCACTTTGGGGAATTAAAAGCCCTGAAATACGAAGACGATCGCTTTGAAAATGCCTCTGTAGAATTTGACGAAAGTACTCTCTCACCCACTTACCGTTTGTTGTGGGGCATACCTGGACGTTCTAACGCCTTAACTATTGCCCTCCGCTTAGGATTGAACCCAGAAGTGGTACAACAGGCGAAAACCCAGGTGGGAGAAGCCACAGATGAAGTTAACCAAGTAATTGCTGGCTTAGAAGCACAACGCCGCCGTCAAGAAACCAAAGCTGCCGAAGCCCAAAGTTTGTTGCAGCAAGCGGAACGTTTATACAAACAAGTATCCGCAAAAGCCGCAAGTTTGGAAGAGAGGGAAAGCAGTTTGCGGGCTTCACAGGAAATAGCAGTCCAACAAGCGATCGCTCAAGCAAAAGGTGAAATTGCCCAAGTGATCCGCCGTTTGCAAAAAGGTACGCCCACAGCCCAAGAGGCGCAGCAAGCAACCAATGCTTTGAATCAAATTAGCCAACAATATCAGCCAGCAACGCCAGCAAAACCAAAAGCTGGATTTATGCCCAAAGTAGGCGATCGCGTCCGTATTCCAAAATTAGGACAGATAGCAGATGTGATCACTGCCCCCGATGAAGATGGGGAGTTAAGCGTTCGGTTTGGGCTAATGAAGATGAACGTGAAGTTGCAAGATGTAGAATCTCTAGATGGTCAAAAAGCCGAACCAGTCGTCAAACCCAAGCCAGCCCCAGCAGCAGTAACCCCCCCACCGCAAAATGTCCCAGAAATTCGGACTTCCCAAAATACCATCGATTTGCGTGGTAAACGGGTAGCTGATGCCGAATACATTTTAGATAAAGCCATCTCGGAAGCTACAGGCCCAGTCTGGATTATTCACGGGTATGGTACTGGTAAACTGCGACAAGGAGTTCACACATTTTTGCAACAACATCCCAGAGTTAACAACTACGAACCAGCAGAACAAGCAGATGGCGGCACCGGTGTTACCGTTGCTCACATCAAATAAAGAGCAGGAATGCTATGTTACTTGAACTCAATCAACTAATTGTAAAAGCCGGTCATCAGTTGTTGATTAAAGATGTCTCCTGGTCGGCATACAAACGAATTTTAGCAGAATTAGGAGACAATCGCAGTTCGCGCATAGCTTACAGTCAAGGGATGCTGGAAATAATGGCTCCATTGCCAGAACATGAAGTAGCTAAAGTTATTATTGGGGATTTGGTAAAAGTTTTATTAGAAGAACTCGATCTGGAATTTTGGAGTTTAGGTTCTACAACTTTTGAGAAGGAATGTATGAATGCTGGGGTAGAACCCGATGATTGTTTCTATATCCAAAATGAAGCTAGAGTTAGGGGCAAAGATAGAATAAATTTAGAAACCGACCCGCCTCCAGATTTGGCTATTGAAATTGATATTACCTGCCGCACTCGTTTCAATAATTATCAAGATTTGAGAGTACCGGAACTCTGGCGATGGAATGGAAGAAAACTGGAAATAAACTTGCTGTTCAATGGTAAATATCTAGAATCAAATACCAGTTCTATTTTCCCCAATTTACCAATTCAGCAAGTAATTCCCGAATATTTGATGCTAAGTAAAAACAATGGTAGAAATACGACAATGAAAGGATTTCGTGCGTGGATAAGGCAGAAAATTAGTAGTGATATTAAGTCCTGATCTCACAACAGCAGTCATGCGGTTGCTAGTGAAATTCACTACAGGTTCACTTAAACCTTCTTCAAACAATGTTTGAGGGTTCTCAATATCTGCACTAGCAAAAATATCTGCGGATTTTCCGGTTTCGGAGAATTTTTGTTCTATAAATTCTCGTGTTAAGCCAGACGGGCCAAATCGCGTTTCTACTAGAATTCCATATTTATCATTAAAAGATTCAGCTACTTCTGTGAGGCTATCACGCAAACTACCAGCACCGTATAGCTTAACCGCCAATGCCTGAGTTGGCAGAGTGACACCGACAGCACAAGCTATGAGTGAAAAGGCAAAAAAATGCTTTTTCATCGTTGTTATATTATTGCGTTGCTATTCTTCTCAGTGAATTATCTGTAACCTATACTGAATAATGGGTTTTGGTAAATGTCTAAACTATTACCTCTGCCCATTAAGTTTACAAATGAGTTTTGATATGTGCGTAGTTCGCGGTTAGAGCTATAGTACCAACTAAGTTGGAATAAATCAATCGCCCAACATCTTCAAACGTTGACTTTATTAAATTTTTAAGTTTGTCATCAGTTGCATAGAGGCATCAATCGTCCTGATGTTGCCTAACCTGTCCTGAAATAACAGGCTACACACAAGCGAAACTGGGGTGGGGTTCGGGTAAGCAGAAGAGGCACGGGAAGCTTTTGAGGAAAGAGGGTTATTGTTCAGTAATTCTTTTCTTAAGAAGCAAAAAATTTGTATAGTAATTATGTATACATGAAGACCAAGTAATAAACATCAATAAATTTCAAAATTTAAAGCCACAAATAAGTTAGGAGGTATTCTACACAATTATTCAGCGATAATTAGCGGTTAGCATTCAAAACAATAGTTTATTTATACTCTTGTACGGAATTAGCAGCAAAAGTCGGGTAAACCTTAACTAGAATTGATACTTTTCTACTTTGTCGAAAATAAATTTTCATCTAGAGTAGGACAAAGATACCTGCTGTTTAACACATAAAAAAGCTAGATGAAGTCTCTGGCTTAGAGCTATGGGAAACCAAGCTTGATTCTTAAGAGTCTGGTTTCAAAATGGGTAACAGCAACATCCTCTATCAGCTTGATCACCTATGCTAAAAGTTATGCACTCGGCCACCAACTCAGCCACTCCAAATTCCCAGTGGGAGGATTTAATCAAGCTTCCAGCCCCAAACACAGTTCAATGGGACAATATCAAAACCCAATTAGACTTGGTGCTGTTGGCGCTAGAAACCTTAACTGGGATTGGTTCAGAGGCTATGCTTTCGGCGGCAACTGATCTGAATTTAGAGTCAAGAGTGCCAGACCGCGTAGCTTTATGGCGACTGCGCCAATCAAATCCCCTACGCAAAGGTCAAGGAGGGCGAAAAAAGCTAGATGTCGAAGAAGCGCGATCGCTTGTTCTGATCATCTGCTACCTAGCCAAACAGCACCAGGAATTGATTCGCCGCGCTGTCGGACTGTTGGAACAAATGGCAGAAAATAACCGGGAACCTCACCAGGCTGCTTTACTTGGAGATTATATTGATGCTTTTTGCAACACTTACCAAGAGCGGATGGAAGAGGACGAGAAAATCTCAACGGATTTACTAACTAACCTGGCCCTAAAACTGCTTGTAGATTTACTTTTTTACAGTGCTCCTGGTGGGCATCGCCGTCTCTGGCTAGCACTTATAGACCGTTCAACAAAATTTTAAATTTTAGATTTGAAATTCCTCAACCAAAATTTGCTCATGAAAGTTTGCTAGATAAGGATTCTCTTTTGATGATCGTTAGTTCTTGGGCAATGTACTATCACCACTGCTGCCTCTTTGCACATCACAGAAGGAACCTGACAAAGTTCTGAGTGGAGGAATCCGCCTTTTCAACTTTTCTTTGCAAGCAACTGGCTCAATTTTTTGCAAAATCTTAAATAGTCTTCTTCGCAGTTCCTGCCATGCCTCTATCAAATTCTGTCATTCGTTGCTACACACCCCCTACTTGCACGCTAGAAGTATTCGCGCAAAGCTCTCCTCTGTCGCGTTGGATGGGGAAAACTGTCCTCAAGCACCTGAGCTTTGAGCTTCGTTTTGATGATCCCCGACTACCAGAAGAACACAGAGTTCCAATTCGGGGCGATCGCGATCAACTCGAAGCTTTATGTGATGCAGTCACAAGCTATGTACAGCAATTCCTCCAACAGTCTCCAGAAAGCTTTTGCGTCAGTTTCTCCGATACCCAGGAGTCAAGCACAGCATTAGGTGAGCCGGAATTAAAGTCCTCTACAAAAACATTAAATTCCTTTAGTACCCAGATTCCTGGGGCAAATATCCGCTTAGAACCAAGCAACCATTTAACTCACAACTTATTTCTCGATTCTCTTGCCAACCAATCATCTGGCCCCGTAATTCAACTCAGTCTGCTGCAACTATTCGATTTGGCCAGTGCTTTAGATGAGTACTCAACTGATGTCATGGCACTCCCAACTCTCAACAGCACTTCGACTCTGAGATTCCCTGCTTGGGCACCTGTTGCCGCAGTATTAGTATTAGGTGTAGGTTTATTACCACTTACTTGGCAATATGCTAACAACGTTAGACAAAACCAACAGCAGACAGCTAAAACAGCAGATCCAGAAGCGGTAAAGGCTGCTTTAGAAACTTCACCCTCACTAAACTTTCCCACGCCTCAACCTGGACTCACCACTCCATCAGAGAATTTGCTAGGTTCCACTCCTCCACTTTCCACATCCACTTTACCCCAAGCACCTCTAACAGCCCCTAGTTCTAGTTTCTCTACAGCGCCACCTCTAAATGCACTGACAATACCTCAAGGGAAGACTTCAACCCTTTCGACTAATCCGGCGATGCCTCCGGCGAGCTTCTCTACGGGACGCTCCGCAAACGCTAACGCACCATCTAGCAAAATCCCAGGCCAGGAAATCGCTATATTACCAAATCTTGCACAGAATCCTCCAGGGTCAAGTACCCAACCTGGTACTCTCCCTAAGCTGCGAGATTTGCCACCCAGGCTATCTTCTAACACAAGCAGCTTACCAACTAATATCTCACCAGTTGTCCCCCCATCTCTTGACACCATACCTAATAGTGGCAATACTCCAACCCAACCCTCCCCACTAACCTCACAACAGCTAGAGGAAAGAATTAATTCCCTACAGCAACCTTCTCCTGGAGAGAAACCTGCTTCACAACTTTCCTCCTCTAGAACTGCCAATAATCCTTTTATCGATCAATTAGGGAACGAACGCCAAAGCCCCACATCCACAGAAGTGGCTACTGGCACATTATTTGATACACCTCAAGTAGCAGAAGCTAGAGAATACTTAAAAAAACGTTGGCAACCACCCACTGGATTAGGACAAACATTAGAGTACAGTTTAATAGTCAGTGTTGACGGCACAATTGAACGAATTATTCCTCTCAATAAGTCAGCAAGAGACTTTATTGATAACGCTGGGATGCCTGAAGTTGGGAAACCTTTTGTTTCCGCCAACAAACGCGGACAAAATGTCAAAATTCGAGTTGTTCTCACTCCTGATGGCAAGGTACAGACTTTTCCAGATGAATAAAAGTAAATTAATCAGTTTAACCTGAGATATTCCACTAGGCGTTGCTGATTGGGGTATGAAAACAATTGTGCGTTGTGGTGAAAATCCTTGTAGAGACGTAGAATTCTACGTCTCTACATCCAAGTTCATACCTCGATTTAGCAACGGCTTCCACTAGTCACAACAACCGCCTAATAATAAATTACTCTTGCTTATAGCTAAAGTCGTCTAAAGACTACTAGTAAACGGTTTCAGTCCACTTGAGTGGACTTTGGCTATTAGCCTCAGACTTCAGTCTGAGGCGGGCTAGTACCGCAAGACGGAAGTCAAAAGTCATTTATCAAAAGTCAAAAAAATTCTAAAGTTATACAGAATTAATTACACAACGTCATTGCGAATGTAGCGTTTGCGGTAGCGTCTCTAAGAGTTGCGTAATGTTCGCTCTTAGCGTTCCCGCAGGGTAGCAATTCGCTTGCAGTTGGGATTGCTTCTATACGAAATGCTCCGTTCCCAATGACTATAAATATTTTGTCCAGCTACTTATTCCAAGCTCTTGTGCCATTTAAAATGGTATCTTTATTTTCGCGCCCCCTGTACCAGTTGGTTTATCCAGAATGCTGTAAGATTTCAGTTTAATGCCACTTATAAAACTGGTACATACCCTTGTGCTATTTTCTACTTACTTCAGTTGCTTTTGAGCTTGCTTTTTGGAGTCCAGTTACCAAACTGGTCTTACTATTGATACCAGTAAACTTACCACTCAATACAATTACTGTTAACACCAATTCTCCAAAATGAAATTATAGATACAAGTTTGGGAACCCAGATTAAATCTGATTTTTCTTAATTACGTAGCTTGCTTCTCTCTGGAGGCGAGTATTACGAATTGGTATAAATCACTCATATCAAATAGTAGGAAATATGCAAACAATTGGTACTCAGAAAGACAGTCCAGCTTGGGTTATTCAAACTTGGGCAGCTTTTGTAATTTCTATTTCTATGACCACCTTCGGCATTGTAAACTTACCTGTAAATGGCTGGGTGAAAGGCTTTATGGGTATGGGTATGGCTTTCTCTGTTGGCTCAACTTTTACTTTGGCGAAAACTACTAGAGACTTGCATGAAAATAGAAGATTGACCGCTAGGTTAGACGAGGCAAAAGTAGAAAAATTGCTTTCACAACACGATCCTCTAAATTTTAAATAAAGGCAGCGATAACAATTTGGGATTAATGGGATCTAAATAGAAATCCCTTTCAGCAATATCAAATAATACTAACTTTTAGCATTTGATGTGATTTACACATCAAAAATTAACTAGTATGACGAAAAGTAAAAGGACTGGATACCAGTCCTTTTTTATTTTGATTTAAGGTTTTTATCTTAATAACGGGATTTTTTAGTTTTTAACTTTTGCTTTTTACGCCGACGTTCGCTAGCAGGAACTGCATATTCCACCGGATAACCGACTACAGGAATTACCTGATATTGCCGTTCTTGTTCTAATTTTTTCAGTTCAGTGTAATCAACCCAATGAATGCAATCAACTGGACAAGTGTCAATTGCTTCTTGGATAATTTCTTCAGCGTCCCCATCTTGCCGAACCACGCGCGATCGCCCGTAATCTGGTTCAATGTAAAAGGTATTACGTGCAACATGAGCGCAATGCTTGCAACCAATACAAGTGATTTCGTCAACATAAACACCATTTTGGCGCAGAAAACCGCCCAATTCCGGTTCTAAACCAGAACGTTCTGGGGCATCCCGTAAAAAACCCCCTAATTCTGGTTCCAAACCGGAACGATTTTCTTCTTGTTCTTCAAGCGACGGCAGAAAATCAGCCATTACGCACTCCAGCGCTGTACTACCAGGCGAATTGAACCATCTTCATTTTTTTGTTGTTCAGAGACTTGAAAACCAACACGAGCGGTTTCTTTGACAACTGTTTGATAAGCATAGCGCTGTGTTACCTGGCGTAAAAATCCGTCCACAGACAGGTTTTGCTGCCAATATTGCAAGTCAGCTACCAGTTCATATTCCTTACCATTCCATTTAAAGCCGATGTCATAGCCATTTTCCTGCTCAATACTAACTTCCGCAGGATGGGTTTGACCGCGATAGCCACGGACTTCGCGTGGCCCGGGTTTCCAGTCTACGCCCAATTCAGTCAAAGCATCTTTCAAAGAATCAAGGTTACGGATTTGAGTCTTAATTTGGCTAAAGTGTGACATGGTGGTTGTGAATTAATTACACTAAACTACTGTGAAAACTTACCAATCGCTGTAAGTGGTGTGTGTATTCGCCACATTAGATTGCTGCACCTTGGCGGCGAAATATTCTGAGGTTGGCTCATGATTAAGTACTTGCCCCAGCTGTGCCTCTATTGCTGCTGTAACCTCAGCGCAAGAAGCCCCCACAATGCCAGTGACTTTTTCTTGTACCCGACCGTCTGGATAGATTATGAACTCTAATGTCTCCATGCTCTTGGCCAACCAGGATAAGTACGCTTAAATTCTACTGCCTTAGCAGAAGGCTACAAATATAGCCGTAGGAACATTTTTACTTAGATACAAACTTACCATTTGTTAAATAATGTTCCATCTCTCAATATATATATCTCAGAATCTTTACAAAAATTATTAATTTTGTAAGCAGTTACATTACTATTTAGTTAGTCTCTCTCAACCTCATCAATTAGTCAAGGTAACTACTGAGCTTACCAAGTAAACGCCAAAAGTCCTAAATATAAGCATTAGAGGTGATATAGCCAGCAAGGCAATTCACAAAAATATAAAATTTAGTGAAAAACTTTATCATTAGATAAACCTTATTCTCTTAAGGTTTTCCAGGTATGTTGGATGTAGCGTAGCGTATGCTGCAAGAGTAGTAGCCGCCCTATACCCCTTGAGTACGTGGTGGCAAGTAAGCTCTGGTGACAACTAATCATTAGGTAAAAATACTCCTTTTGATTTATGAACTTATAGAAGGAGCCAGTTGCCAAACCCTCGAATACTCTCTAATTACTTGCCGAGCCTGAGCAGAAATAAATATTCTAGCTGTTTTAACAGCAATCTTTGCGGCATCTCGGCGACGTTTAAACTCGCCTTCTTTACTGTGATATTCTTTTGCTAAATATGCCATTTCTCTAGTAACATAATGCTTATTAATTAAGTGAAAGTTGCAAGCTAATAACATTATTTAAACACTTTAGCTGTTTACTTTTACTTTAAGCAAGGAAGAAAATTTCGTAAAATTATGTTCCAAATAAACGCCCATCAACAACCTCACCGCTAACCATCTTCATTCACTACAACAGCTTTACTGGACAGTCCTAATTCCTGAAGCTGTGTACCGAGAACTGACTGATCCCAACTTCCTAGTTGCAGGTGCAACTTAAGTAGAAAGTTTTATCTAGATTCAAACTCGTCCAGTTCAAGATCGTATACTGATTGAAGCACTCAGCAATTAACTGGATATTGGCGAAGCTAAAGCGATGTGTGACGACAAGCCACTCCATGTCTACGCTCTAGTGCTGGAAATGAAAGCAGATCAAGTTTTGATTGATGAACGTCGCGATCGCATGGTTGCGGCTTATCATAAATCTTAGTTAGTTACACAGGAATTTTAGGGCATCTTGATTGAAGGTAAAAGTCAAAGGCTAATTTCTGCCGTGAAACCTCTGTTAGACGCTCTAATTAATTAAGCAGAATTTTGGGTGGCTGAACCTTTATACAAGAAGGTTTTGCAGCTTGTTGATGAAAATTAATTTTTGATACTGTACAAGTAGCTTACATAAAAAAAACATCAGTCAGCCAAAGAACCCAGGATAATGAATCATAATTAACCTTTATAGCTTTGAGCTATCAGCCATCAGCCGCCAGTTACAAGCCGGAAGCTGAGATGGCGAATGCTAAAGGCTTTTGATTCAACTTAACCAATTGACTATGAATTCCGAAAAAGTCAAAAATTCTCTAAATATTTCGCCAGCGATACGCATAGGAGTACTAGGTTTCGGCGGACTCGGACAAGCCGCCGCCAAGGTACTTGCTGCTAAACAGGAAATGATTTTAGTCGCCGCAGCAGATCAAAAAGGTTACGCTTACGCTGCTGAAGGTTTAAATACTCAACAATGCATTGCAACCTACCAGTCGCAAGGTTCCGTAGGTCATTTAGAGCCAGTTGGTACGTTAACAAATCAAAGTATTCAGGATGTAATTGAAATAGCTCAACCTGTGGATGGGTATTTTCTGGCTTTACCCAACTTGCCAAATGATTTTATCCCCTCTGTAGCCAAAGAGTTTATCAAATCTGGTTGGCGTGGGGTGCTAGTGGATGCGATTAAGCGCACCACTGCTGTAGAACAACTGCTAGGGATGAAAGAAGAACTGCAAGCAGCCGGGATTACCTACATGACAGGCTGTGGTGCAACACCCGGATTGTTAACAGCCGCAGCAGCTTTAGCCGCCCAAAGCTACGCGGAAATTCATCAAGTCGAAATTACCTTCGGGGTGGGAATTGCTAACTGGGAAGCTTACCGTGCCACCGTTCGGGAAGACATTGGCCACATGCCTGGTTACACAGTGGAAACCGCCAGGGCGATGACTGATGCCGAGGTAGAAGCACTACTAGATAAAACTAATGGTGTGCTTACCTTGACGAATATGGAACACGCTGATGATGTGATGCTAGAGGTAGCGGGAATAGTGGGGCGCGATCGCGTTACTGTTGGTGGTGTAGTCGATACTCGCAATCCTAAAAAGCCTCTCAGCACCAACGTTAAGGTAACAGGGCGCACCTTTGAAGGGAAAATTTCCACCCATACCTTTACTCTAGGAGATGAAACCAGCATGGCAGCCAATGTCTGCGGCCCTGCATTTGGCTATCTCAAAGCTGGTAGACAATTGCACCAACGCGGCATCTATGGAATATTTACTGCTGCCGAAATTATGCCGCAGTTTGTTAGGTAATAATTAAAAGTTAGGAGTAGAGATGCGATTAATCGCGTCTCTACAGGAATTAGGATTTAAAAATATAAAATCGCAAATTTGGAGCATATTTAGAGCCTCCGAACTTGCGATTTTAAACTCAAAACTCCTCACTATTACTTCCTAACTTTTCTAAGTTAGTGGAACTTCTGGAGAGAAAATATCTGTGGAATTCTCTTCAAGCAGTGAATCTGAAGCTTGTATAATAAATGGAAGTTCCGCTCCTATAAGTCCTCGTTGGATGCGTTCTAAAGTCTCACTAAAAACGACAAACAGAGGATATATAGTATTAGCTCCTTCACTCAAAATATGACTGTGACGGAGAGGCATTAACCACTCATAATCATTGTCTAGCCAAACTTGAGTTTGTCGCCAGCGTCCTAACAAATCAGAAAAGTCTTCATCAGCACGATGAATAAAGACTAGGATTTCTGCTCCAGTTTTGATTTTCCACTCTGGATCGCACATTAAAATTGCCACATCACAAGGTAAGCAAATCGTTTGTGAGGCTCTTGTCGTAGTATTGCGAAGACGGACAATTGGCAACGGGATAGTGATGACACTTTCATCTGGACGGCGCAGACTGGGAATCATCTCCAAGTATGGCCGATATTGTTTTAGTAAGGCGATCGCAGCTAGATGATTGCTGTACTCTGCCAAACTCGCTTCGTAGTAAGATTTTTGCACAGTCATAGTTTATTAAATAGTTAGGAGTACAGACGCGATTAATCGCGTCTGTACATGAATTAAGAATTAAATTAATCAGTTAGGAATTAAAAGTTAGAAATTAAAAGTTTTAATTCCTAACTCCTAACTCCTAACTTATAACTTTTAACTTTAAATCCTCTATCCCATCTTTTCAAATACTTTAAACATCGGTAAATACATTGCCAGCAAAATGGTTCCAACCATCCCCCCTACAAATACAATCATAACTGGTTCCAAAATACTGGTCATTGATTTTACTGCCTGCTCGACTTCATCTTCATAGAAATCCGCAACTTTCATCAACATTGTATCTAATTCTCCAGTTTCTTCTCCAATACTCATCATCTGAATTGCCATAGGCGGAAAAACGCTATCTTTTTGTAAAGCAATGCTAATCATCCCTCCTTGTTGAATCTCTATACGGGCTGCATCTATGGCATTGGCAATCACTTTGTTACCTGATGTATCTCGGACAATTTCCAAACAAGTTAAAATTGGTACACCTGAACGAGTCAAAGAACCAAAAGTCCGGCTAAAGCGGGCAACCGAAGATTTTTGAATTAAGTCACCAAACAATGGCAACTTGAGAGAAAGGCGATCAATTGTGATGCGGCCAACAGGAGTTTTACCGTATGCTGTAAAAGCAAATTTAAGTCCGATAAGACCAGCGAGAAGTCCGAAAGCGCCCGGACTTCTCAAAAATTTACTAGTATCCATCAAGAATTGCGTTAAAGGTGGTAATGTGATTCCAATTTCTTCAAAAATCTTGGCAAAAATCGGAATTAGAAAAATAGTCATACCGAGAAAGATAACAACTGCGATAAAACCCACAACAGTTGGATAAGACATTGCTGATTTAATTTGGTTTTGTAACCGGGCAACATCTTCTAACAACTTAGCTAAACGATTTAATACTTCGTCTAAAACACCACCAACTTCGCCAGCTTGAATCATACTCACGTATAGTCCATCAAAACAGTCAGGATGCTTACGCATTGCCTCTGAAAGATTCATTCCGCTTTGAACATCGGTACTAATTTCCACAAGGGCTTGTTTCAGTTTAGTATTACTACACTGTTCAGAAAGTACGCCCAGGCTTCTAACGATCGCAACTCCCGCATTCATCAAAACGGCAAATTGACGCGAAAAAACAGCTTTGTCTTTCACAGAAACCTTAACTAAGGAATTCTGGAATTTTTTGAAGGCAACCTCTGGCTGAAATCCTTGAAATTGTTTGAGTTCTTGGACTACAAAACCTTGATCTCTAAGATTAGTACGAGCTTGCACCAAGGATTCGGCAGTAATTTTTTCTGTTCGGGATTGTCCTTGAGAATCCCGAACACGAGCAACGTAGGTTGGCATAAATCAATTCAAAATAGTGGTTATTTATTGGGGATTGGGCATGGGGTATAATGCAATGGACACAAGGGAAAGACTTACCCTGCAACTTCCTCATCTCCTCAGTTTTTTTAATGTGCTTTGGCAGCCACACCGGGTTTCCCACCTGCTGCCTGCGGTGGTACAGAAGTACCGATGAGACGTTGGATTTCATCTGCCTTAGAAGTTTTAGACATTGCCGCTTCAAAGGAAATGGTTCCTGCTTTGTAAAAATCGGCTAAAACCTTCTCCAGAGTTTGCATTCCCAATTTGCCGCCAGTTTGAATAGCCGAGTAAATTTGAGATGTTTTGCCTTCTCGAATTAAGTTGGAAATAGCAGGAGTAACAATCAGAATTTCTTGAGCCATAACCCGACCATATTCACCGGGTTTAGGGTTTTTCTTGGATACCAAGGTTTGGCTAAATACCCCGACCAATGAGTTAGACAATTGCACCCGCACTTGGGTTTGTCTTTCATGGGGGAAAACGTCGATAATCCGGTCAACAGTTTGGGCGGCGGAACTGGTGTGTAGCGTACCAAATACTAAGTGTCCTGTTTCTGCTGCGGAAATCGCCAAAGAAATCGTTTCCAAATCCCGCATTTCCCCCACCAGAATAATATCTGGGTCTTCCCGTAGGGCTGCTTTCAAAGCATTAGCAAAGCTCTTAGTATCTTCTCCTAGTTGCCGTTGGTGAACCAAGCTTTTAATTGGTTCATAGACAAATTCAATTGGATCTTCCACCGTTAAAATATGCTCTGCCTTGGTGCGGTTAATCAAGTCAATCATTGCCGCTAGGGTAGTTGTCTTGCCGGAACCTGTAGGGCCTGTCACTAGAATAAGTCCTCTGGGCTTATCGCACATTTCCCGCACTATATCTGGCAGACCTAATTTTTCAAAGTTAGGAATTTTAGAACTTAATGCCCGTAAGCAAGCAGCATAAGCACCACGTTCTTTATAAACATTCACCCGAAAGCGAGCCAAACCCTTAACACCATAAGAACAATCCAATTCCCAGGTCTGCTCTAAGGTTTTACGCTGAGTGTTGTTGAGCATACTAAAAATCAGCCTTTGACATTGATCGGCTGTTAATACATGCTCACCTATGGGGGTGAGTTTGCCACTGATACGAAAGTAGGGAGGTAAACCTGCGGATAAATGCAAATCCGAGCCACCCATTTCAATCAACTGCTCCATCAGGTCTTCAATCATCATTTCCATAGTTCTGTTTCCTTTTAATATTTGTTATTTGTTATTTGTCAGTTGTCATTTGTTTAAAGTTACTAATTACTAAGCATCTACCAATGACCAATAACTAATGCCTAGTCTTAAAACCGAGATGTCATACAGTAGGGACAATCGAGCCATTCTTGTTTCAATGTGGCCTTGCAATTCTGGCAGGTAAGACCAGTCTTGCGTTTGGCTTTTAACTCGGCTTCCAAACCAGTATCAGTAAACGTCACTCGTTCTACTTCTTCTAGAGTGGTGGAACCTTCGCGCACTAAGTCCAAACTGTAAGACAGCAAGGTTTTCATGCCCTCTTCTATTGCCACTTCCTTGATACGTTCTGTAGGTGCATCTTCGTTGATCAGGGTTTGCAGGTTTTCGGTGACTCGCATAACTTCATAAACACCACAACGCCCTTTGTAGCCTACTCCATTACATTTTGAGCAAAGCTGATTTTTGCCTTTAGCTTCTGCGATCGCATCTAATGTCAAGGTGTTAGCCTTATAGAAGGTGACTTCGATATCTGAGGAAGCTGATATACCATAGCGAGCCAATTCCTGGACGGTAGGAGTGTAGGAAATACGACATTCAGAACATACACGCCGCACCAAACGTTGAGCTAAAACGCCAATTAGGGAACTAGAAATCATGAAAGGCTCAATCCCCATTTCTCCCAAACGAGCGATCGCACCTGGAGCATCATTGGTATGTAAGGTAGTTAATACCAAGTGACCCGTCAAGGCAGCCTCAATTGCTGTCTTTGCCGTTTCCTTATCCCGCGTCTCACCCACTAGCAGCACATCTGGATCTTGCCGCAAGAAAGCCCGCAGAGCGGTAGCAAAATCCAGTCCTTTTTCCCGAATCACCTGTACTTGAGTAATCCCTGGAAGGCTGTACTCAATTGGGTCTTCCACAGTACTGATATTAATACCGGGATCATTCTTTTCTGATAATGCAGAATACAGCGAAGTTGTTTTCCCAGAACCAGTTGGCCCAGTCACCAAAATCAGACCAAAGGGGCGGCTAACCATCTCCTGGACAATATGCAAGGTCTCCGGATCGGTAATTAACTTATTCAATCCCAACTGGGTGGAGGAGTTATCCAAAATCCGTAGCACCACCTTTTCCCCGTAACGACTGGGTAAGGTGCTGACGCGGAAGTCTACTTTACGTCCCTCAAATATCCGTCGGATACGTCCATCTTGGGGTATACGCCGTTCAGCAATGTCTAGATTGGAGATGATTTTAAATCGGGCTGTCACCGCCGGGATAATTTTTTTCGGTAGGGGAGGGAAAGCTTCGATCAGTATGCCATCCTTCCGAAAGCGAATCCGTAAGTTTTCTTCTTGCGGTTCGATATGAATGTCAGAAACGCCTTCATGCAAGGCTTTAGCCAGGATTCTGTTGACTAGGTTAATGACTGGGGCATCCTCTGCACCCTTCATTGCTGCCCCTAGATCAGCCTCCATTTCTTCAGGAGCATCCGAAAGATCGAGATTTCCGAGGTTTTCTAAATCCTGATTAATATCTGTAAACTTTGCTTGTTCCAGGTGCTTTTGCTTAACAGCCATTTCATCCAAATATTGGTTGATTAGCTGTTGGTAGTCTTCCTGTGTAATCACCATGCGCTGCAACGCCAGGCCTTGGGGGCGCAAGATGCGATTTAAGTCATCAGAAGCCTCTAGATTATCTGGAGCGACCATCGCCACTAAAACTGAGGGCGGGGTTTGGTCTTTGTGTTTCGATAGTGGTACTAAACGGTGGCGACGGCAAATATCCACTGGGATGAGGGTTTCGATCAGGTTCGCCATCTCCGTGTTGCCAAAGGAATTGACTTCCGGATCAAGGAATTCAACACCGTATAGTATTTTTAGTTCAAATAGCTGCTGTTTTTTGTATTGCCTGAGCAACTCAGGTGTTAGTTGTTGCTCAGTGATTGACTCTAGTACTTCCGTTAAGGGTCTGCCAGATTTGCGGCTTTCAATTAGTGCCTGTCTCATCTGTTCGGTATTGACATAGCCAGATTGCACTAGCTTGTTCCCGAAGGGTGAAAACTCTGTTCTGGTAGTTAGAGCGGTACTGCGCCGTTGTGGTGACGAGTTCATAAATGAGCAATTGATTTGGGGAAACCTCTGCTTAAAGTATTCCCAGGCTGTGAGACAGAATTCTCATTTCTAAAAAAAGTCCTGAGTCACCTCGCTTTGCTCCGAATTAAAAATTTAAAATTAAAGATATTTTCAAATAAGATGAGGGGCGAGTTACATCCAGCGCTACTCTTGGAAATTACTCGTTCGGGTTCCCGCCTTAGTGGCGTCTGGGCCAACGTGTTCACCATTTGTCACAATAAGAGGACGGTTACATCATTTTCAGAAACTTGTCGGCAATAAAATCAGCCTCAGTAGCAAGTCGTGGATGACGACAGTTGCAAGCTGTGGAGATACACTGCCATAAGCATCTGGAATGAGTAGACAATGATGGATGAAAATAAACAGATAAACAATACAAGCCAGCAATTGGGTGAACCAACAGAGGTAAAGCAAGCAATGAAGAGTGACTCCCCAGCCCAAATTAATTTCAATGAATCTGGTAGCGAGGTGACAGAGCAAGTGACAGCCCAAACTAATGTATCGGGGGATACGGCTAATCTCAATCCAGAAAATAGCGTCGCTGCAAGTGAGAAAACTGGAGTGGAAACAGCAGCTTTGGCAGAACTGACTCAACAAAACGACTCTCTGAAAACGCAGCTAGAAGAGCGTAGTACTCAATATATGCGGATTGCCGCCGATTTTGAGAATTACCGGAAACGTACTAGCAAAGAAAAAGAAGAGTTAGAGACACAGATCAAGCGGAACACCATTCTAGAATTGCTGCCAGTGGTCGATAATTTTGAGCGGGCGCGATCGCACCTCAAACCGCAATCTGAAGGCGAAATGACCATGCACAAAAGTTACCAAGGCGTTTACAAACAATTGGTAGATAGCCTGAAGCGCTTGGGTGTATCACCAATGCGTCCTGAAGGTCAAGAATTTGATCCTAACCTACACGAAGCAGTAATGCGCGAACCTACGGATGAACATCCTGAAGGAACAGTGTTAGAAGAGTTAGTGCGCGGATACTTCTTAGGCGATCGCGTCCTACGCCATGCAATGGTCAAAGTAGCTGCTCCCAAGGAAGATACACCTTCCGCACCAGAAGATCAGTCGAGTTCAGCCAACAGTTAAGCTGTAGTCGCTTGCCTCGCTGACCTAAAGTGCCTGGGTTCTAGCAAGGACGAGCATCGTGTACCTAAAACTTGAACAAGGCTTTGGATAACTCTCTGTGTTTCAATTTCTCTCTTGCTACCAGTAATAGGGATTCCACAGACGTTATCCGCTAGCCTTGATTCGGACAAAAAAGTTTAGTCCGCGACAGATTACAGCAGAAAACTCGGTAAAAATACTGATAAATATGGGAAAAGTTATTGGGATCGACTTAGGCACTACTAACAGTTGCGTCGCAGTTTTGGAGGGCGGTCAACCACAGGTGATCTCCAGTTCTGAAGGTGGACGAACTACTCCAAGTATTCTGGGATTTGGCAAGAGTGGCGATCGCTTGGTCGGTCAATTGGCAAAGCGCCAAGCCGTAACCAATGCCGAAAACACAATTTACAGTATTAAACGATTTATCGGGCGGCGTTGGGAAGACACTGAAACAGAACGCGATCGCGTCCCTTACAACTGTGTCAAAGGTCGAGATGATACCGTTGATGTCCAAATTCGCTCAAAAAACTATACGCCACAAGAACTGTCTGCCATGATCCTGCAAAAGCTTAAGCAGGATGCAGAAAGCTTCTTGGGTGAGGAAGTTACTCAGGCAGTGATTACCGTACCAGCATATTTCACAGATGCCCAAAGACAAGCAACTAAAGATGCTGGCACCATTGCAGGATTAGAAGTCTTGCGAATCATCAATGAACCAACAGCTGCGGCTTTAGCTTTCGGATTGGACAAGCAAGACCAAGAGCAGCTAATTTTAATATTTGACTTAGGAGGCGGAACCTTCGACGTATCAATCCTGCAACTTGGAGATGGCGTTTTTGAAGTTAAAGCGACTTGTGGTAACAACCACTTGGGTGGAGACGACTTTGATAATGCGATCGTGCTTTGGATGATGGAACGCTTCCAGCAACAAGAGAAAATCGACCTCTCCCAAGATAAAATGGCACTGCAACGCCTGCGGGAAGCAGCAGAAAAAGCAAAAATTGAACTCTCCAGCATCGTGAATACCTCCGTCAACTTACCGTTTATCACGGCTGATGACACCGGGCCAAAGCATCTGGAGATGGAACTCAGCCGCTCTAAATTTGAAGAACTGGCACTTAATTTAATTGAAGCCACCATCGAACCAATGATCCAAGCGCTCAAAGATGCGGATCTCAAACCACAAAATATAGATCGGATTATTTTGGTAGGTGGTTCTACCCGTATTCCCGCAGTCCAAAACGCGCTAATTAAGTTTTTCAATGGCAAAGCTCCCGATCGCTCCATCAACCCTGACGAAGCCGTAGCATTGGGAGCGGCTATCCAAGCAGGGGTGTTGGGTGGCGAAGTAGATAATCTTTTACTGTTGGATGTCACTCCTCTGTCGTTGGGAATTGAAACCTTGGGTGAAGTGTTCACCAAAATTATTGAACGCAACACCACAATTCCCACCAGTAAGTCACAAATTTTTTCCACAGCAGTTGATGGGCAAACCTCGGTAGAAATTCACATCCTCCAAGGTGAACGGGCAATGTCACGAGACAACAAGAGTCTCGGCAAGTTTCTACTAACAGGAATTCCCCCATCGCCTCGTGGTGTGCCGCAAATTGAAGTATCCTTTGAAATCGATGTCAATGGCATCTTGAAGGTTTCTGCCCAAGACAAAGGTACAGGTAGAGAACAAAGTGTCAGGATTACCAATACAGGTGGTTTAAGTACCAACGAAGTCGAACGGATGCGCCAAGAGGCCGAACTGTTTTCCGACGAAGATGGAAGACGTAAAGAATTGGTTGAACTCAAAAATCAAGCAGATAATCTGTTGTTCAGTTACGAATCCACCATCAAGGACAATAGCAGCTTTATCGGCGACCAGATGAAAACCTTGGCCAGTGAAAAAGTTTCACAACTCCAAGCTGCAATGATTGACTCTAGTATTTCCACAGTGGAATTTAAGCAGCGCTTAGACGACTTCCAACAAACCTTGTTTGCAATTGGTGCTGATGTTTACAATCGAGCTAACAGCCAAAGTGATGAAATTGAGGAGGCTTCAGCTAATCTCTCTACCCCAGAAGTAGACTCACCAATGAATGGCACACTAATACCACAATTCAACTTTGATTTTGACGAAGAAAGTACAGCCCAAGTTGATTATGAAGCTATAGATTAGGCATTGGCAAGAGGCAGAGGGGCAGGGGGCAGGGAGCAGAGGGGAAAGAGTAAGTCAACTGCCACACTCACTCTTGGGATGTGGCTTGCAACTAGACCACTAGGATCTGTCGCATACGGGTTATTGACCGCACCCTGTCTTTCCGTCTGACTAGCAGTAGAGAGAACAAGTTTCTGCTCGTCCCACGAATGGGGCATCCCGAACTCTGCGGGGATGGTCTTTGACCACTTCTATCGTCACGGACAAACCGCTTTTTCCTGTTCTCCAGCATACCGAGTTGCAGTCAAGAAATGTCATGTCTGAGATAGGTATTCGTATTTTACCATAGTGCCTGGTTCGCTTACATCCCCACCCATCAAGGGATGGGGTTTTACGCTCGATCAATAAAAAGGTAATTATTTGTTCTCTCCCTTGCCCCCTGCCCCCTGCTCCCCTGCCTCTTCCCCACCCCTAAGTTGCAGATTTTTATTAAGGCACTTTAATATATCTATATATTTAGATTATAAATTTAGCGAAGTTTCACAAGACCCCAGCAGTTTGTTAGATTGTAGAAGCAAATTACTGTGGCTAGGCAGTGTGCCAGTTCAGATGCGATTTAAAGCATATGGGTGGTTTTCCACACCTAATAGTGCGGCTAGCCCCTCTGGTTGATGGGCGGGGTTTTCCTCTCCTACGTAGCACAATTGTAAAAGAGACAGCCGACTCGGCAGTGAGAAGTCTGAGCATAAGCTTCCCCTGCTGCTAACTTCTATCGCTTTTGTCGTCTCCTACGAGGAAAGCACCTGTTGCTCAAGATTTGTCGGTGATTTTTGTAAAAGGTAAAGGGTAAAATCAGTTATTAACATAAATTAATTTTATCTTCTGCCTAACCTCCGGCAAGCTGCTCTTTAAAAGATACTGTGTTGCTTCATCTATAGGCAAAACACTTTTCGGTAGGGTAGCAAGTGACGGTGACGTTCTACTGCCCTTCTCCTGACGGAGACGCTACGCGAACGGGTGACGCTCCTAAGGTCGCTAACGCTCCGCTAACACCAGTCGCTGATGGGGGAAACCCCCAAGACCGCGCAGGTTCACCTTCTGCTTTCTTCCTTCTAACTTTTACCTTTGCTATATGGCCCGCGACTATTATGAAATCCTGGGTGTCTCTCGTGACACCGACAAAGAAGAAATCAAACAAGCCTATCGCCGTTTAGCCCGGAAGTATCACCCAGATGTGAACAAAGAACCGGGGGCGGAGGATCGCTTTAAAGAAATTAACCGCGCTTATGAGGTACTCTCAGAGCCAGAAACCCGCGCTCGTTATGATCGCTTTGGCCCAGAGGGTGTCTCCGGTGCAGGCTCAGGTTTCCAAGATGTTGGCGATATGGGTGGTTTTGCCGATATCTTTGAAAGCATTTTTAGTGGCTTTGCTGGCGGTATGGGTAATCCCACGCAACAAAGACGGCGCAGTGGGCCTGCTAGGGGTGATGACCTGCGGCTAGACCTGAAGTTAGATTTTCGGGAAGCGGTATTTGGCGGGGAAAAAGAAATTCGCATTTCCCATCTAGAAAATTGTGAAGTCTGTAGTGGTTCTGGTGCTAAACCTGGAACCCGCCCTCGGACTTGTTCTACTTGTACCGGATCGGGTCAAGTCCGCCGTGTTACCAGAACACCTTTTGGCAGTTTTACCCAAGTTTCGACTTGTCCCACCTGTAATGGGACAGGGATGGTAATTGAAGATAAGTGTGATGCCTGTGATGGTAAAGGCGCAAATCAAGTTACAAAGAAACTCAAAATTACCATTCCGGCTGGTGTGGATAATGGCACACGCTTGCGGATTTCTAGTGAAGGAGATGCTGGCCAACGCAGTGGGCCTCCTGGCGATTTGTACGTTTACTTGTTCGTAAATGAGGACGAGGAATTCCAACGGGATGGCATTAATATTCTCTCGGAAATCAAACTTAGCTACCTGCAAGCGATTTTAGGTTGTCGGTTAGAGGTAGATACGGTAGATGGGCCTGTGGAACTGATCATTCCGGCTGGAACCCAGCCCAATACGGTGATGAAGTTGGAAAATCGCGGCGTACCCCGTTTG
This sequence comes from Nostoc sp. XA010, assembly GCF_020829625.1. GTDB lineage: Bacteria > Cyanobacteriota > Cyanobacteriia > Cyanobacteriales > Nostocaceae > Nostoc. Next base: position 34,676 of record NZ_JAIVFX010000033.1, read on the forward strand.
GGTAATCCCGTTAGTCGAGGGGATCACATGCTGACAGTATTAATTGATATTCCCACCAAGGTTACCCCTGATGAGAGGGAATTGTTGGAGAAGCTGGCTAAAATTAAGGGAGATCGCACTGGTAAAGGCGGTCTAGAAGGATTCTTGGGAAATTTATTTAAGTAATGAAGCCCTCTCTTTTAACTCCTGATGCTCAACTTGATTTACGCGGCACTCCTTGCCCAATTAATTTTGTGCGGACAAAATTACGTCTGGAGAAAATGCCATTGGGAGGTTTACTAGAAGTCTGGCTAGACCCAGGTGAGCCAATTGAGCAGGTTCCCGATAGTCTGACAATGGCAGGTTATCATGTGGAACAAATTACAAATTGCACTAGTTATTTTTCTCTGTTAGTACGCCGTCCAGTTGCTAGCCAATGACAGGGGAAAATTTTGCCGCAACTAGGCAGTTATTGGGTACGGTGGTGGCTGTACAGGCTAATTTTTACCGAGTACAGCTGGATGAAGAGGATGGGGAGATGAGGGAGATGAGGGAGATGAGGGAGCATGATCCTCCTCTTCCCCATCCCCCTCATTCCCTCCTCCTGCTATGTACTCGCCGAACACGATTGAAAAAAATCGGGCAACAGGTGATGGTAGGCGATCGCGTTGTAGTAGAAGAGCCAGATTGGGCTGGGGGACGGGGTGCGATCGCTGATGTCTTACCCCGCCAAAGCGAATTAGATCGTCCAGCGATCGCCAATGTCAACCAAATCCTATTGGTATTTGCCGTTGCTGATCCGCCTTTGGAACCTTATCAACTCAGTCGGTTCCTGATTAAGGCTGAGTCCACTGGCTTGGATGTGCTTTTATGTTTGAATAAAAGTGATTTAATTTCACAACAGGAACAGCAGCAAGTTAGCGATCGCCTACTGGGTTGGGGCTATGAACCAATATTTATCAGCGTCAAAGATGGTATAAATACCGACCAAGCAGCTAGATATTTGAGTAATAAAATTACCGTAATCGCTGGGCCTTCCGGCGTTGGCAAATCCAGCCTGATTAATACGCTGATTGAATCTGCCAAACTGCGAGTAGGGGAAGTTTCTGGCAAACTAGCTCGTGGTCGTCATACCACTCGCCATATAGAATTATTTGAGTTACCTAATGGTGGAATGCTTGCAGACACCCCCGGTTTTAATCAGCCGGACATGGATTGTATACCAGAAGAATTAATCCATTATTTCCCAGAAGCAAGAAAGCGGTTAGCAGTTGCTAGCTGTCGCTTTAGCGATTGTCTGCATCGAGACGAGCCGGAATGTGCGGTGCGGGGAGACTGGGAACGATATGAACATTATTTAGAATTTTTGTCCGATGCGATCGCTCGTCAAACTCAGCTGCACCAACAAGCTGATCCTGAATCTACGATGAAGTTAAAAAGCAAAAGCAAAGGCAAAGGGCAGAGTCAATACGAACCCAAGTTAGAAAGTAAAAAATATCGCCGAATTTCCCGCAAAACTCAGTTACAGGACTTGCAGGAGTTATACCGGGATGAGGAATGAACAAGCTGAGGAAATTGGAGAGGTGATCGCTCATGCCTGGGAATACTATAATTAATTAGCAAAAGGTGTCATCCTTGAAAATTGATAAAAATCAACTGGTCTTGCTAGTAGGAGCGATCGCTCTAGTATTGATCTTTGTAGGATGCGAGTACATAAAGCGACAGCCAGCAGATGATGCAGCAAGGCAATTGGAAGGCGTACTGCAAAAAGATAAGGAAATACAACAGCAGTACAAACAATAAGCCTGCCTTAATGGATGTCCAATATTATCAAAAAAGGCAGAGGACAGAAGGAATTTATTTATCCCTTCTCCTCAATGTCACGTAGTAAAGACCACTAAATCTAAATATTTTAGTGCGAGTGCAAAACGCTGTTTATTCATCCGCCAGTCGTACATAATTCATTCTGAATTCTGACTCCTGAATTCTGTTTTGATAAGGAGTGTGATCGAACTTCTATGTAAAGGTTGGTCACGATAGCATGGATACAAATAGAAAAACTATCTTGTATGTCTCAGCCCCTGGCTACCACCACTAGTGTAAAAGATGTCAATGAAAGTATAATTTTCCCACCAGGTGACATCTATAGTGACGAACCCCCATTGGAATCTGATTTACACCGCGAACAAATTGATTTACTTATCCGCCTGATTAAATGGTGGTGGCGCGATCGTCAGGATTTTTATGCTACCGCCAACTTGACTATTTATTTCAGTCCTAACCAGAAAAAATCAGAAGAATTTCGAGGCCCTGATTTCTTTGTGGTTTTAGATACAGAAAAAAAAGACCGCAAAAGCTGGGTTGTATGGCAAGAAGACGGCAAATATCCCAATGTGATTATTGAGATGTTATCTGATTCTACTGCCTCGGTTGATAAAGGTTTGAAAAAGCAAATTTACCAGAATACATTTCGCACCCTTGATTACTTTTGGTTTGACCCAAATAACTTAGAATTCCAGGGATTTCACTTAGTTGATGGTCAATATCAAGACATTGCACCCACTGAGTCAGGTTGGTTGTGGAGTCAGCAGTTAAGGCTGTATTTGGGAGTTGAGGAGGGTAAATTACGCTTTTTTACCCCAGATGGGCATCGAGTGATGTTGCCAGAAGAAGAAGCAAACCAACAATTGCAGCAAGTGAACCAACAATTAGCACAGGAACGCCAACGGGCTGAAAAATTGGCAGAACGCTTACGAGCCGCAGGCATTGAACCTGAGTAAATATTTTAAGTACAGGATTATACAATAAATAAATAATACAGAAAGGTTTTACAGAGATTCACAACTAGTTAACAACAAGACGCGGTGGGGGCACAACAATGTTGTACCCCTACAAGCACTGTATTTAACTCAATTGAAAACTATTCTTACGATCCCCATAAAGTCTTAAAATATTGTTAATTTCAGCCCAACCTCTCGACCTTCAACTTACAAGTATCACCCCAAAATCACTATGGCTATCGGCTACGTCGCGCTTGTACTCCACGCACATCTGCCCTTCGTTCGTCACCCGGAAAGTGACTACGTGCTGGAGGAAGAATGGCTTTATGAAGCCATCACAGAAACCTACATCCCCTTATTGAAAGTATTTGAAGGCTTAAAGCGAGACGGTATCGACTTTAAAATCACGATGAGTATGACACCACCTCTAGTGTCCATGCTTCGTGACCCTCTGTTGCAAGAACGCTATGACGCACACTTGACTCAACTAGAAGAACTTATACAACTAGAAGCAGAACATAATGTCAATAACGGACATCTTCGTTATTTAGCCGAACATTACATTACTGAGTTTAAAGAAGCGCGTCAGCTATGGGAACGCAATCAAGGTGACTTGGTGACAGCTTTTAAGCAGTTCCAAGACAGTAACAACCTGGAAATCATCACTTGCGGCGCTACTCACGGCTATTTGCCGTTGATGAAAATGTATCCAGAAGCGGTGTGGGCGCAAATTCAGGTAGCTTGCGAACATTACGAGCAAACCTTTGGACAAGCACCCAGAGGCATTTGGTTGCCTGAATGCGCCTACTATGAAGGTCTAGACCGGATGCTAGCGGATGCTGGCTTACGCTACTTCCTCACTGATGGGCATGGCATCCTTTACGCCCGTCCCCGTCCGCGCTTTGGCACTTATGCCCCAATTTATACAGAAACTGGTGTTGCGGTCTTTGGAAGAGATCATGAATCTTCCCAACAGGTATGGTCTTCTGAGGTGGGCTATCCTGGGGCGGCGGAATATCGGGAATTTTACAAAGATTTGGGCTGGGAAGCAGAATATGAGTACATCAAGCCGTACATTATGCCCAATGGTCAGCGGAAAAATACGGGTATTAAGTATCACAAAATTACGGGGCGTGGCTTAGGACTTTCAGATAAGGCACTCTACGATCCGTATTGGGCTAAGGAAAAGGCAGCAGAACACGCTGATAACTTTATGTATAACCGAGAGCGGCAATCTGAGCATCTCTATGGTATAATGCAGCGCCCGCCAATTATCGTTTCACCTTATGACGCAGAGTTATTTGGACATTGGTGGTATGAAGGCCCTTGGTTCATAGATTACCTATTCCGCAAGTCATGGTATGACCAAAAAACATATCAAATGACCCATTTAGCAGACTATTTGCGAGATCAGCCGAATCAGCAAGTTTGTCGTCCTTCGCAGTCGAGTTGGGGTTTCAAGGGTTTCCACGAGTATTGGTTGAACGAAACGAATGCGTGGGTTTATCCGCATTTGCACAAAGCTGCTGAACGGATGATTGAAATCTCGCATTTGGAACCAGAGGATGAATTGCAGTGGAAAGCGCTCAACCAAGCGGCGCGGGAACTGTTATTAGCACAATCTTCCGACTGGGCATTTATTATGCGGACGGGAACAATGGTACCCTATGCAGTTAGACGGACGCGATCGCACTTAATGCGGTTCAATAAGCTCTACGAAGATGTTAAAGTCGGCAAAGTTGACAGTGGTTGGTTGGAAAAAGTCGAGTTAATGGATAATATCTTCCCCGAAATCAACTATCGCGTCTACCGTCCGCTATAGTCTCACAAAAAATAATCAACAGCAGTAGGGTGGGCATTGCTCACCCTATATTAGTAGTGAGGAGGGTTTCTTTTACCAACAACAGAGCAAGCCTTAGCGTGTGTAAGGGTTTGTCAAATGCTGTCAAATCTTTACAAAGACATCCGCTTATTTCGATTTGACGACAAAACAGGGCAAGTTTACATCCTAGCTGGAGATGAACTCCAAGTCATTGTACTAAGTAATGGAATCTGGGATTTTGTCAATGAACCAGAATTATGAGCAAATGAGTTTTACAGAGTTGAGAGCTTACGTCGTGGAAAACCGCGAAGACATTGAGGCTCTACGTTTTTTAATGAGCAAACGTGACCCTAATTCTAAAGGCTATCCTATGCCTGTGACAGAAGCTGATATGCAAGCCCAGATCGAAATCATCAGGCGCAAGATTAATGGAGAACTTTGAGATTATTGTCTAATTTCAGTAAGCATAATTAAGGGGGGTAAATCATACTCACCCGATTATTTTATTAATATTGCCGGACTTAGCTAAAGGTTATCTGGATCAATATTTAATTCTCGGAGTTTAGCAGCTAATCTTTGCGCTTTTTGCTCTGTTTGCTGTCGAGCCTCTTCTGCGGCTTGTCGTGCTGCTGCTTCCTCTTCATGAGTTAGCAATGTTTGACCCGTAGCTGGATTGTAAAAACGTAGTTTTCCCGCCTCCATGCGTAACTCTAGCCCCAAAACTTCACTGGATAGGGACACTGTACCATTTGGCAGGGTATTGGCTGCTACTGGAAAATAATTCCCATCGACCAAGTGTAAACCCTGGAGTTGGGGATTGAGATAATCGCCTGTGGGGTCATATTGGAAATATTCATGCACTCCCAGAAAGGCGTAAATTCCTTTCTTTGCACCTTGGTCTTTGCTGCGGGTGCTTTTTGAGGTAATCTCTAGAACAAAATCTGGGATTTGATTATTTTCTTCCCAGGTTTTGTAAGAGCGTCTGTCACGGTTTTCGACTCCAAACACCACAAATACATCTGGTGCGACAACCGATTCTGGATAACCTTTTTCGTAGTAAATAAATAGATTACCAGCAACGTATACATCTGGGTGATTTTGAAAATAAATTTCTAGTACAGTGGTAGCGTATACGAGACACTTGCGCTGTAAATCACCTTCGGCCATCGGCTTACCATCCTCATCTGGGTACTCAATTGGGGTAACGGGGATATACTCTACTGAGGCTGTCATGGTCGGATACCTCAACTCAACTAGGGCTAGATTCAATAATATCGCTCAAAAACCTGTCGCCATGACTGGGAGGCTGAGAAATCACCAGGAATTCCAGATTGCAATTGCTTTGATTGAGCATCTGATGAGGAACATTAGGCGGAACTTCCACACCTTCGTGTTGAGAAAGCATTTGGCGGGAACCATCGATTTCTAAGGTTGCCTTTCCAGATAAGATAAAGAAAAATTGGTGTGTAGGCGTAGCCCGTCGTAGACATCGCTGCTTAGTCCGAGTTCCTGTCGTTCGGCACCCATAAAACGCTACCAGTGCCATCCACCGAGGTTCTACGGAATCAACCGATCTGCGCGTAGTTGCTCGAACAGGTCAAAAAACGACTCGTCCGTTTTCTGGTATATGGAGAAGCCGAGTTTGCGGCTCTTCGACATGTCGGTCATAACCTCAATCGGACGCCCAAGATCGAGATCGGTGTGCCATGCAGACGACAGACGGCTCAGATCCGGCTCGGCGAGGTCATGCTGCTTTGCGATCTCGCGCCAGACAGCACCTTCATTCGCCATTTCGGCTTCGAGCGGGTGGGTTGTGCCGTCGAAGCCGATGGGATCGATGCCGAACCAGTCAGCCACCCGCCCCCACAACCATATCCAGCGGAAGATGTCGCCATTGACGACGTTAAACGCCTCGTTGTGGGCCGCTTCGGTCTTCGCCGCCCAGACTAGGTGCTTCGCCAGCACCCGCGCGTCGGTCATGTCGGAGATGCCCTTCCACTGCGCTTCAGAACCTGGCCAGCGAAACGGGCGCCCAGTTTCCTTGCAGATCGCGGCATACACGGCCAGCGTCGTGCCGAGGTTCATCAAATTGCCGACCGCCTTTCCAATGACAGTGTGAGGGCGATGAATGGTCCAGGTGAAACCGTCACGGGCTGCGGCGGCATAGACCTCATCTTCCTGAGCATAATAGAAATTTTCGACGTCGAGCCGGGGCTGCTCCTCGCGCAATGGAGTTTCTGGCAGCGATCCGCCTCTGGCGTATGCATCGAATGGCCCGAGATAGTGCTTGAGGCCGGTGACGAGGGCGACGTGCTGCACTGAGTCCTTCGGTGACAGAACATCCAGTAGATTGCGAACCATCGTGCCGTTGACTCTGACATTCTCAGCCTCGGTCGCATTACGCATCCACGTCGTGATGAAGATGTGCGTCGGGGCGATGTCTGACAGCGCAGTTTTCAGGCTGCCTAGATCGAGCAGATCGGCAGCAACAGGGCGTAACCCTTCCACCCCTTTTTTAAGATTTCGGGCCAACCCATAGGTCGTCCATCCATTCGCGATCAGTTCTTTCGCAAGATTGCTGCCGATGATGCCGCTCGCGCCCACAACTAAGGCTGTCCCATCCATATCCTGTCTACCAGTAAGGAAATTTTCTATAACAATCCTAAGCCCCAAATTTCCAGGCTTCGTGTAACTAACATATAAAAAAGACAGGCATCTTGCCTGTCCTAGAAGTAATGATTTCGCAAATAATTTAGAAATTCATCTCAGCAGCTTGAACTTTCTCAACCTGCTTCTTCTTCAGCACAAGCATAACTTGAGCTAACATTACAAGAGCGATGAACGCAATCATCCATTTAACTCTAGAGGCATCTTGAAGTACGATTTCTCCATCTGCTTGACCGAATCCACCGACATTGGGGTTGCTGGTCAAAGCTTCACCAGTCTTAACTGCTTGCCCTTCGGAAACAACCAGTTCTGGGCCTAAAGGAATCGTATCAACGACAACATCACCAGATTCAGGTTGGATGTTGACTAGATATTTAACATTACCGTCTCCATCTTCCTCTTTGGCAATTTTGGTAATTGTGCCAGTAGCGGAAGCGTTGTAAACAGTGTTGTTGCTCTTTTCGCCAGTGGGATAAACTTGTCCGCGTCCCCGGTTAGCACCCAGGTGAACTGAATATTTACCGAAGTGGATGTTTTTGTCGGTTGCGGGGTTGGGAGAAAGAACAGGGAAGACGATTTCCTGATACTGTTCACCTGGTAAGGGGCCGACGATGACGACGTTTTCTTTGTCTTCGCTGTAGGGTTGGAAGGGAGTGTCGCCAACTTCTTCTTTAAGTTCTTCAGAAAGACGATCTTCGGGAGCAATCTTAAAGCCTTCAGGTAGCATCAGTACAGCACCGACATTCAAGCCAACCTTAGAACCATCGGCACCAACTTGCTGGGCGCTAAGATCGTAGGGAATTTTCACCACAGCTTTGAATACAGTGTCAGGTAGCACCGATTGGGGAACTTCCACTTCTGTCGGCTTGGCTGCTAGGTGACAGTTGGCACAAACAATCCGTCCTGTTGGTTCGCGGGGGGTTTCGGGATAGGTTTGCTGTGCCCAAAAGGGATAGGCGGCAGCTGATTGGGGAAGGGCTAGATCGCTGGTGAAGTAAAATGTCACAGTAGCGATCGCTATGAGCAATGTTTTGACGATCGCTCTAGCGCTGCGAGTTAACCTCGCTCTTAAGAAAACATTTCTCATCTCTAATAAGGGCAACGATTGAATTAGTCATTAGTCATTGGTCATTAGTCATTAGTCATTAAGCCCTGAACAAAGCGCAAAGTCTGTAGACGCTTCTGCGGTGAAGCAGCGCGGTCTTCTCCCAAAGGGAGACGCCAAAGGCGATAGCGCAGCGTTAGCGAGTCCGCGAGCGTCTGGGGGTTTCCCCCATGAGCGACTGCTGTTAGCGCAGCGTTAGCGACGTTAGGAGCGTCACCCGAAGGGCTTCCCGCAGGGTGCGCCGGCTTCCGGCGAACAGAACTTTGTAAGAGAGGACGAATGACTAAGGACTAAGGACAAAATTATTAAGCCCACCAAGCTGCATCGCCGGTGCGGAAGTCGGTTTCAGTCCAAGGGGTCAAAACGATTTTGTCGTCTTTTACATTGGTATGAGCCAAAGGTAAAGACAGGGGCGCTGGGCCGCGAACAACCTTACCAGTTTCGTCATACTGGGAACCATGACAAGGACACTTAAACTTGTTCTCTGCAATGTTCCAGGGGACTACACAACCTAAGTGGGTGCAGATGGCGTTAATGCCATAATCTTTGATCGCTTCTTTGCTGTCTACCACAATATAGGTAGGATCTCCCTTTAGCCCTTGGACTAGGTTGCGATCGCCTGCATTCCGGTTTTCTAGAAATTTAGCGACGCTAACATCGTTACCTAGCTCGTCTTTTGCCGTTACACCGCCACCAGCACCACCTGTTGCGGGTGGAATAAAGTAGTTGACAACGGGATACAATGCACCCAGAGCCACTCCAGTGACAGTCCCAAAAGTGAGCAGATTCATGAACTGACGACGCCCCATATCGGGCACGTCTGCTGATTCAGAAAATTGAGCCATAATCTCCGCGCTCTTTGTGTATTTTGTTAAGCATTTTGACAAAAGTACTGTACTTGAGGAACTTTTGTCTAAGTCGAAATGCTAGCGCTCACAACGATGCCATACTTCTTTGTTCCAAGATATAAAAAGCATCTTTTCTGTTAGCATTACATTTCTTTATATCCTTATCATACTGGAGTCACGGAACTTAACATCATAACTAAATGTAAAATCTGATTGAGAAAAGCTATGACAGGACAGGAATTACGTCAGATATTGCTTGATAAGTGGGGATATTCTTATGATGTCCAGTTTCGACGGGCGCAGGGAAAGATATTTTTGCAAGTCATGTGGAAATACTTGGAGCAAGCTTCTTTTCCCTTGAGCGAGACGGAGTACCAAGAGCATCTTGACACTATTGCTAATTATCTTCATGCCTTGGGTGGGTCAACACAAGTACAAACATTTATTACCCAAACACGCGATCGCCCCCGGCTCGGCAAGGCTGTTAGCATCCCTCTAGATTTGGGTGAACGTTCTTCGGAATGGATATTATGACCAAGTTTTTCTTCCTTAATTTAGAATTATTTTAATCCGTCATTTCAGGATAGTAAAACTATGAATTCTCCATTTCCCGGAATGAATCCTTATTTAGAAAATCCTGTGTTTTGGTCAGAATTACATCATCGATTCATTACAGCTATAGCAGATACTATTGAAGAAAATATTCCCCCACAGTATCGAGTTGCAATTGAACAACGTACTTATTTAAGTGATGACTCAGATTCTGTATTAGTTGGTATACCTGATGTTTCTATTTTTTCTCAACACAAATCACCGCAGCAATACTCATCAACTAGTACCCAAAAAGAAACGTCAGAAGGCATTACGGTGATGATACCGTTACCTGAACATATTACGGAGAATTACTTAGAAATTCGAGAAGTTTCTACAGGTTTTGTGGTGACATCTATCGAAGTTTTATCTCCTAAAAATAAACGCCCAGGCGAAGGGAGAAAAGCCTATGAACTGAAACGCAAACAAGTTTTAGCTAGTCTTTCTCACTTAGTCGAAATTGATTTACTCAGAAGTGGAAAAGCCATGTCAATTTTAGGGGAAGTGCCTGTAACAGATTATCAAATTATTGTTAGCAGAAGTGAAACACGTCCTCAAGCTAAATTATACGGATTTAGTGTCAGATAAACGATTCCCGTATTTCCATTACCGTTACAGTCAGAAGATACAGAAGCGATTGTAAATTTGCAATCTTTATTGCATGGTATATACAATCGTGCCAGATATTACTTAGCAATTGATTATAATAAAGAACCAGTACCACCCCTAAAACCAGAAGATGCTTTATGGTCTGATACCCTCTTACGCGAACAAGGGTTAAGGAATAATTAGTAATTAGTTAATAATTTTACCTATTCCCTGTCACCTGTCACCTATTCCCTATGTTATTTACCTGTGAGCTTCACCAGTCCAACACCACCAAAATAAAGCCCTAAAACTGCTCCCGCTAAAAGACTTTGAGTTAAGGGGTCAGTAGAAGGTGTAAGCACGGCTCCTAAAACCACTGCTCCCATAATCACGTAACGCCAACCAGAAACCATTCGTTGAGATGAGACAATGTTCAAATTACCGAGCAACAGTTGGATAATCGGAATTTGAAATGCTAAACCAGTGCTGAATAACAGTAGCAGCACAAATTCAAAATATTTATCAATTGACCAAATTTGTTCAACTACATCTGCTCCGTAGCTGATGAAAAAATTCAAAGCTGCGGGAATCAGCAGTAAATAGGCAAATACTAACCCCGCTCCAAACAGCACACTTGAACCCAAAACCACAGGCCCCACTATCCGGCGTTCACGGCGAGTCAGTCCTGGAAGCACAAATTGGATAATTTGGTAAAGAATGAAAGGACTAGTAAGTATGATACCAGTGTAGGCTGCAACTTTGACGGAGACAAAGAAATACTCTCCGGGTGCAAGTTGGAGAAATTTTACTCCTTGTGCGGGAACCTCAAGTAGCTGGACAATCGGTTTAACGGCAAAGAAACAGCCAATAATACCCACCGCTACGGCAATCAGAGAATAGAAAATGCGCTGCCGCAACTCTTCTAGGTGGTCGAAAAGAGACATTTCAACTTCACCTGGCAACTCGTCCAGAGGATCGGTGTCTGAGTTGCCATATTCTTCGGGGTCGAGGTTGGCAACGTTTACAGTATCTACGTCTTGTGAAGGCGTCATGAGTCAGCTAGTAGGCAACATTTGTTAACTATTTTATCTGGGGAATGGAGCTAGCAAGATATGTTTTTCAGTGCTGTAGGTTTTTTGTCCTGTTTTTTCGGGTTGCGTCTGCATAAATTAGTAGTAAGCCATCTTGTAGGCAATGCCTAACCTAAAAAAGGGTGGAACCGCTAATTTAGAAGTTACGTCTCTGCGGCTAGTAGCGCTGAGTAAATTGACACAACATCATAACAATACTCAGTTTGGAAATCCGGTTCATCAAGGTGGTATCTATACATAGCGTAATCGGAAATTTTTAGCTGAGGTTTTATGAATCGGACAATTTGCATTGGACTGATGGCATTGCCTCTTTATTTATACAATGCTCAATTAGGCAATACTCATAATATTGACGTGTCAATTGTCGAAGACCAGCTTCCCATAATAACTGCTCTAGTCGTTTACAGCACAAATTCTCAGTTCGATAAACTTCCGTGGCAAATATCGGCTAGAGATGACCAAACCGAAGATTGTCTTCGCGCTGGTACTTGCAGAGATTGATACTAATTCTAATTTAGAATTTCAGTAATTTCATCATAATACGGAGAGAGTTAATGGTTGCAGGAAATCAACGCGCAGTAGTGGTGACAGGAGCATCAACAGGAATTGGTCAGGCGTGTGCTTTGCTTTTAGACCAGTTAGGCTTCTCTGTTTTTGCTGGTGTGCGTCAAGATATTGATGCTCAAACACTTAAAGAGAAAGGGTCACAAAGGCTTATTCCGATTTTTTTAGATGTTACTGACGCTGAATCGATCGCAGCTGCTGTTGATCAGGTAACAAATGCAGTCGGTGGGGCTGGAATTTTAGGTTTAGTGAATAATGCCGGAATTGCTGTCCCTGGCCCCTTAGAATTATTAGCGATCGCAGAATTTCAACACCAAATGCAGGTTAATGTCACCGGACAATTAGCAGTGACACAAGCATTTCTTGGTCTATTACGCCAAGATCGGGGTCGAATTGTCAATATGGGTTCCATTTCTGGTAGAAGCCCTGCGCCGTTCCTGGGTGCTTACAATGCTTCCAAATTTGCGCTCGTTGCACTCAATGATGTAATGCGGATGGAGTTACGCCCTTGGGGAATCTCGGTTTCAATTATTGAACCTGGTTCCATCGCTACCCCAATCTGGGAAAAGTCCCTAAATCAATCTGAAATAGCACAGCACGATCTATCTCAAACAGCACAAAATCTCTACGGTCAGGCGATGAATATTGTCCGTGAGAAAATGCAGATTATCGCATCTAGGGGAATTTCTGCGGATCTTGTGGCTCAGGCTGTTGTCCATGCGCTCACTGCAAAGCAACCCAAGACACGCTATCTTGTTGGACTAGATGCCAAAATTGGATCTGTGCTGAAGCATATTTTGCCCGACAAGCTGCACGATCGCGTTATTTTATACTCAATGGGTTTGTAGATTACTTCCCGTTTTTCAGAGGTCGTTACCCTGAATGCAAAAGCTGTTGTTGCTAAAATCATGATTTTCATCAGCAAAATCATGGTTTTCATCAACAAAATCATGGTTTTCATCAACAAAAGGATCTGTTTCATTAACAAAAGGATCTGTTTCATTAACAAAAGGATCTGTTTCATTAACAAAAGGATCTGTTTCATTAACAAAAGGATCTGTTTCATTAACAAAAGGATCTGTTTCATTAACAAAATCATGATTTAGCAACGAGATTAAGTTCAAAATTGCTGTAACAAAGCTCTATATTCAAAAACACTAGAAAATTGTACTTAACAGTACCTTTTTTTGTGTTGGATATTTTTAATATTCATAAGAGTACCTTATTTAAGATAAGGATTTTTTGCTATTTGTACTTATACTAGTATTTCTGCTTAGTTAAAATCAAATATCAGCATTGCGATGTGCTACACATAACTTATATATGAACAATTATCCTGAATGCTGCTAGTTTAGTTAGTAGTTTAGGTGAGATGTACTTACTGTACTTACAATTAAAGGTTTAATTCCCTAAAACCAATATTAGTCAGTAGATTTTGTGATCCCTATCCCTGAGTGAACTCGATTAGTTATGCTCCTAGATTTAGAAAGATTTTATCAGGCTTGCAATCCGAGCAGACCTCTAATCATAGGAAATGCCAGCGATCGCAGATACTATATCGATTTTGCTGCGGTGCGGGGTGGCAAAATTATCGAGGCTTTGCAGCGCACGATCGCTAGAATATCGCCCGATGCTCCAACCTGTCAACTATTTACAGGACATCTCGGTTGTGGAAAATCAACAGAGTTGTTGCGGCTGAAAGCTGAGTTGGAAGTGGAGCAATTTCATGTAGTTTACTTTGAATCTACCCATGTCTTAGAAATGGCAGATGTGGATGTGACTGATATTTTGTTAGCGATCGCAGGCCAGGTGAGTCAAAGCCTAGAAGCAATGAAAATTAGGCTCAAACCAATCTACTTTACCAAGTTGTTTGGTGAACTTGTGGATTTTTTGCAAACGCCAATTGACCTTGGGGTAGAAGCAGAATTATCTGTGGGAATTGCCAAAATTACAGCTAAAACGAAAGAAAGCCCCCAATTGCGGCGGCGGTTAAGAGATTATCTAGAACCGCGAACAGCAAATATTTTACAATCAATTAATCAAGAATTACTAGAACGTGCCACTAAAGAACTGAAAACCAGGGGTAAAAAAGGACTGGTAGTCATTGTTGATAACTTGGATAGAGTCGCAATTCGACCTTTACCATCGGGGCGATCACTACCAGAATACTTATTTATTGAGCGGGGTGAACAGTTACGCAAATTAAATTGTCATGTAGTCTACACTATTCCCTTAGCCCTAACTTTCTCCAACGATAGCGCCGAACTTCAGCATCGTTTAGGGGGAGGAGTCGCACCAAAAATGTTACCGATGATACCTGTACGTTTGCGGTCTGGGGAGATTTTCACCCAAGGGCTAGCAATGATGCAGCAAATGGTGCTAGCTAGAGCTTTTCCAGACATTCTGCCTAGCGATCGGTTAGGCTTAATTACAGAGGTGTTTGATAGTCGGGAAACCTTAGATCGATTGTGCCTGATTAGTGGTGGTCATGTACGCGACTTGCTAGGGTTACTGTTTGACTGTCTGCGAGAACAAGATCCACCCTTTGAGCGGGATTGTGTCGAATTGGTGATTCAAAGACAACGGGATTACCGAGCCAACGCTATCGATCCTCATGAGTGGGAATTAATCTTTCAGGTGGTGCAACAGCAGAGAGTTAGAGGTGATATACAATACCACGCTCTCTTGCGAAGTTTATTTGTATTTGAATACCGCGATCATCAGGGAGCTTGGTTTGCCGTCAACCCAGTTTTAGCAGAGACGGAAAAATTTAAATCATGGTTGAAGGACACCCACAAGCAGATATAAGAGCAGCAAACGAGTTGGCTCTACGAAGTTTGGGGAGAGCAATTACCCTTTCTAGCGGTCAATTCTCCCTGGTTTTGGTGTGCTGTAATTATCGAGTTTTGCAAGAGCGAATGCTGCAACGACTCGAAGAACTCTCTTCAGGAGTACACCGAATTCAAAAGGTTGTTCTGTCGCATAATGCTAGAAGTCTTTACACAAGTATTCATTTACAACTGCTAAACCAAGATAATCCGCCATCGGCGTTGATGATTTTGGGTTTAGAGTCGGTAGATGGACTTGATGATTTACTTAGCTCGATCAATCATATTCGGGATGAATTTCGCAAACGCCACCCATTTCCTCTAATTGTGTGGATGAATGAGGAAGTGTTGCAAAAGGTTGTGCGTTTAGCACCAGATTTTGCAAGTTGGGCGGCGACACCGATTCGGTTTGAGATGACAACTGAATCATTGCTGCAATTTTTGCAACAAGAAACTGACTCTTTATTTGCGACGGTGTTACCAAGCGATTCTGCACAACACCAACCTCCTCAAGTTGCCAAGAATTTTTTCACTGTGGAGCAAGTCTGGGAACATAGCTATGAACTCCACTTTGCCATTAGAGAGTTGTACAATCGTGGTATTACCTTAGAGCCAGAATTACACGCAAGTTTAGAATTTGTTTTTGGTCTAGATGATTATATTAGCGATCGCATTAATCCAGCTTTAAACCATTTTCAGCAAAGCTTGCAAGTTTGGCAGCAGTTGGCGAAGGAAGGGGATGAAGGAGCAGGAGGAGCAGGGGAGGCATTTTCTTCGCCTACGCCTCCTAATCGTCCATCTCCCCTACTTTTGCGGCAGGGAATCTTGTTGTTTTATATTGGGCTGTCTTATTGCCGTTTAGCAGAGCAAAATCAAACAGAAAACCGCCGTCATTGGTACACAGCTAAATCTTATTTTCAGCAGTGCTTGACTATCTTACAGGTGGCTGGTCGTCCAGACATAGTTGCTGGATTTATTAGTCAACTCGCGGAAGTTTTGCAATATCTGCAAGAGTGGCAAGAATTGCAGACGGTTGCTCAAAAGTCTCTAGAGTTGCATCAAACTTATGGTAGTCAAATCCAATTAGCTTGTGACTATGGTTTTCTCGCGCAAGTGGCTGTGCAGCAGTCGCGGTGGGTACAGGCGAGTATATTAGCACATGTATCACTGCTGAAATTAGGTGAGGCGCAAAAGCACAATGACCCTTATAACTGCTTATTTCCGTTACTGTTGGGGCAAATTTACTATTTAGTTTTAGCGAAAGCACAGCGAAATTTAGGTGAGTTAGAAGTAGCTCGTGAATACTTAGACAAAGCGACAAAAGAACTACCCGCAGCCTTAGAAAGCAGTGCCCATCAATACGATGCCCATCGTTATATTCGCTTCTTGCGGACACTGCGATCGCTCTACTTTGAAGAAGGGCGATATTTGGAAGCATATTACATTCGGCAGAAACGGCGTTCTGTTGAGCAGCAGTATGGTTTTCGGGCTTTCATCGGTGCGGGACGCTTGCAACCGCAAAGACAGGCGACAAACCCAGCATTGATGTCACCTTCTGGGAGTAGCAGCGTTGCTTTAGAAATTGCGGCTTCTGGCCGAGAGCGTGATATTAATAACTTAATTGGGAGAATTAGCCGCGCCGATCGAAAATTGACGGTGATTCACGGTCAATCAGGGGTAGGTAAGAGTTCTATTGTAACTGCGGGGTTAGTTCCAGCACTGCAAAATCGAGCTATTGGCGATCAAATAGCTGTACCTGTGGTGCTGCAAGTTTACACAGATTGGGCACGGGAATTAGGAAAATCTTTAAGTGAGGCGATGTCTAATGACGCATCCCTTGCCATCTATGCTGACATCATGCCAGAAGCAGCTATTGAAGCGGAAGCTTTCCCCTACTCTGACACACCCATCACCATCTTTGAAATTTTACAACAACTAAAAGAAAATGCTGATAACCATCTGATAACAGTTTTAATTTTTGACCAGTTTGAAGAATTTTTCTTTGGTTATAGCGATCGCAATCAAAAGCAAGAATTTGATAAATTTATTAGCGACTGCCTGAATATACCCTTTGTTAAAGTTATTCTTTCTTTACGAGAAGATTATTTACACCGCTTATTAGACTTTAAACATGTTTCTGCACTAGAAGCGATTAATAATAATATTCTCGACAAGCATATTCGCTACCAGTTAAATAATTTTTCGCCAGAATATGCTAAAGCAATTATCCGAAAATTGACAGAGCGATCGCAGTTTAATTTAGAGCCTGCTTTAATTGATGCCTTAATCGAAGATTTATCCACAGGATTTGGAGAAGTCCGCCCCATTGAATTGCAAGTTGTAGGAGCGCAAATTCAAGATGAGCGAATTACTACACTAGAAGAATATCAGCCATATAGACCCAACAAACTCATCGAGCGATATCTCAAGGAACTGATTAAAGACTGCGGCCCAGAAAATGAACGAGCCGCGTTACTCGTCTTATACTTATTAACAGATGAAAGTAACAACCGACCTTTTAAAACTCGTGCTGAGTTAGCGGCGCAGCTAGCAGAATTAGAAGATGTTAGTAAATTAGAGTTAGTATTAGAAATTTTAGTTAGCTCTGGTTTAGTGGTACTATTCCCTGATGTACCAGAACGCTATCAACTGATTCACGATTATCTAGTAGACTTGATTCGCTACTTGCAACAACAAGAATCGAGCTTACAGGTACAACTTAACCAGCTGCGCTACAAAGTAGAACAGAGTCAAGGTGAGATTGAGCGGCTTAAGAGCGAACTTAGCCAAAATGAGCAGCGATCGCAATTAGTAGATCCTCATCCCCAACAGGGTTTGAATTTATTAACAGAATTGCGGGAGTTACACAAGCGCGAAGAATTAAGTCAGTTGGAAATTGAGCAATTACGAGCTGAACTCAAAGAAAAAGAATTAAC
This sequence comes from Nostoc sp. XA010, assembly GCF_020829625.1. GTDB lineage: Bacteria > Cyanobacteriota > Cyanobacteriia > Cyanobacteriales > Nostocaceae > Nostoc. The sequence continues at coordinate 52,475 of NZ_JAIVFX010000033.1, forward strand.
AGCTAAACTCGCAGAAAGTCAAAAGAAGCAAAGGCTGAGTGAAGCTCAATTAAATCGTTCATTGAAAATTGCACTTACTGCTTCTGTTCTCGCCATATTGGGATTAAGTGTTTCCATCGTCACAGCAGTAGATAGCGAAATTAAAACCCTCAGTGCATCTAGTGAAGCATTATTTGCATCGCAAAAAGGTATTGATGCTTTAAAAGAAGGTTTAAAAGCAGGGAGAAAATTACAACAAACAGTCTGGGTAGATTCCAATACCAGAGAGCAAGTACAGACGGCACTATATCAAGCAGTTTCCGGGTTAAGAGAATATAACCGTTTTGACGGGCATCTATCTGGGGTAAATAGTGTTACATTTAGCCTCGATCGCTCTTTAATTGCCTCAGCCAGTGCGGATACTACAATCAAACTTTGGCATCCCGATGGTAGCTTGGTCAAAACGTTATCGGGACATGAAGATGTAGTTAATAGCGTCAGTTTCAGCCCAGATAGCCAAATCGTTGCTTCCGCCAGTCAAGATAAGATGGTAAAACTTTGGAGTCGAGAGGGTCAACTGCTTGCTACTTTATTAGGGCATCAAGGTGTCGTGAATAATGCCAGTTTTAGTCCAGATGGTCAGATTATTGCTTCGGCGAGTAGCGACAAGACGGTGAAACTGTGGAGTCGGGATGGTAAACTGCTCAAAACCTTAGAGGGACATAATGGTGCAGTTTTAAGCGTCGCTTGGTCACCTGATGGACAAACCATTGCTTCCGGGAGTGCTGACAAGACGGTGAAATTGTGGAATCGGGATGGTAAGCTGCTTAAAACCTTGCTTTTACATGATGATGCAATCTTAAGTGTAGCTTGGTCGCCCGATGGGAAAACTATTGCTTCTGCTAGTTTAGACCAGACAATCAAACTGTGGAATCTGGAGGGTAAGCTACTGCGAACCTTATCGGGGCATAGTGCTGGAGTTACCAGCGTCAGTTTTAGCCGTGATGGGAAAGCCATGCCTACGGCGGGCTACCCCTACGCTTCTGCAAGTACCGATGAGACAATCAAACTTTGGAGTTCTGAGGGTGTCTTGCTGGCAACCCTGAAGGGGCATAATAATTGGGTGAATAGCGTCAGTTTCAGCCCAGACGGTCGCACCTTGGCTTCTGCAAGCCGTGACAAAACTATTAAACTTTGGCATTTGGACGATGTGTTAGAGCGAAAGCCCAAAGCCGATAACAATGACTGGGTAACTAGCATCAGTTTTAGCCCAGACGATCGCACCTTAGCAGCAGCAAGTCGAGACAAAACTATAAAACTTTTCAGTCGAGACGGTAAATTACTCCGTACATTCACGGCGCATGAAGGTCAAGTTTGGGGCGTTAGTTTCAGCCGCGATGGTCAAGTAATTGCTTCGGCTAGTAAAGATAAAACGGTAAAGCTTTGGAGTCGTGACGGTAAACTGCTCAACACCTTGCAGGGTCATAATGATACCGTCTTGGGTGTTGCTTGGTCGCCGAATGGTCAAATAATTGCGTCGGCTAGTAAAGATAAAACAGTGAAGCTTTGGAGTCGAGACGGTAAACTGCTCAACACCTTACAGGGACATCAAGATGCGGTAAATTGGGTAAGTTTTAGCCCAGATGGTAAGTTGTTAGCTTCAGCCAGCGATGACAAAACCGTGAAAATCTGGAATTTAGATGGTAAATTGCTATACAGCTTAAATGGTCATAGTCGCCGGGTAAATGGGGTTGCTTGGTCGCCTGATGGAGAAGCGATCGCTTCAGCTAGTATTGATAACACGGTGAAGATTTGGAGCCGGGACGGTCATCTGCTAAATAATCTTACAGGCGATGGTGATAGTTTTATCAGTGTGAGTTTTAGCCCCGATGGTAAAACTGTGGCAGCTAGCAGTGATGACAAAGTGAGAATTTGGAACCGAGAAGGGACGTTACTGATTGCTTTGAAAGGTGATAAGCAAGAGTTAACCAGCGTCAGTTTTAGTAATGACGGCAAGACTCTGGCTGCGGGTAGTGGTAATGGCACAGTGATTTTCCAGAATTTGGCAGATATCGAACTGGAAAAATTGTTGGCACGGGGTTGCAATTTGCTACATGATTATTTGCAAACTAATCAGAAGGTAATGAAAGGCGATCGCGCCTTATGTTCTAGTAGGTGATGGAGATTTTGTTCCCATTGAGATCGTTAATTTAAAATGAACGTCGAGCTTTGGAACCGTAAGGGAGAAGTGCTGCAAACACTTGCAGGTCTTGATGCTGGAGTTAAAAGCCTGTAATTTTACTATAGTGGCTTCCTTGAGCAACCACTAATTATAGTGACAATGTCAATACTTGTTGCTTCTGCTTAAAATTACCACCTTCTGCATTACCTGGTAAAGCCTGTATATCCTCAGCGCGGAAATGTTGGGTTTCGTTCATCAACTCAACCTCAAGCTGTTGCTTCAGAACTACGGCAGGAAAATCAGCCAGGACTCATAGACAAAGCTGTACATCTTGGTAGCATTGAGTGAAGTACCCGTCAGCAAGGGAGCGAGGGCGATGTACGCAACCGTCACACAACCACTGACTTTTGAAGAGTTTCTTGCCTGGGACGATGGTTCAGGCAGAGAGTTTGAGCTATCGGATGGAATTCCCGTGCCATTATCAGAACCAAATGCAAATCATGAGGATTTGATCGAGCGACTGTGTACCTACTTAGAAAATCACTGCCAAGAAAATGACCTACCTTACGTGTCCCGCCAGTCCAAGCAGGTTCGACTCAAAATAGCACCAGGCGAAAAGGAAAAAAGCCGGAAAGCAGATATTGTCATATTTGCAAGAGTTGAATGGCAGAGGATGAAAACTAGCTCTAGTTCTGCTGCTGCATATATTCCACCACCCGGAGTCATTGAGGTCGTTAGCAACAACTGGAAGGACGACTATCTGACAAAACTTGCTGAATATGAAGATTTGGGCGTGTTTGAGTACATCATTGTAGACTATGCTGCTTTTGGTGGCATTCGGTTCATTGGCTCTCCCAAGCAGCCAACCATTACAATCTACCAACTTGAAGATGGAGAGTATTTACCCCCAAAGGTGTTTCGAGGACAGGATCGAATTGATTCTAGATTGTTTCCGAACATTCCCTTAACGGCTGAACAGATTTTTGCAATGAGTCGCTGATTAGCAATGAAGAAATTTCTTCTAGTCGTCTTCTTGCCACTAATTTGATGCGCGATCGCCCTTGGAATTAACAAAGCGATCGCTGGGTTAACTCAATAGACTTTTTGCATGAGAAAGTCTCTATGTTTTAAATAGGACTTACGCAAAAACCCTCTAAAACTCTCATTCCCCCGTGACCTCTGCGCCCTCTGTGGTTCGTTTTCCATTACCCGTGCGTAACTAGGTACAGAACGCTTGATCCCAGTTTTAGCGATGGGTTGTCGTCCCCTAATTAGCACAGCACTCCTGGAAGATTATCATCTCAGCATCGATTTTTGTGAGGGAGGGACAGTGCTGGTAGATGATATCATGTAAAAAAAATCCCTATAACCTGTTATTAGTCAAGGTCTTAGGGACTTCTTTGCTTACGGGACTGGTGCGGCTCGAACGCACGACCTGACGCTTAGGAGGCGTCCGCTCTATCCAACTGAGCTACAACCCCAACTATGAAGCATATATAATTATAGCAGTACTTTTACCGAGACTGCCAACAATCATCCCAAGAGCCGCCGCCTACTTCTAAACCACAAAGAGAACTTTCTGCTTTCAAGATTACTTTAGATTTTCTCCCACTTACTTCTCGTAACTCTAAATTTAACTTTCCTTGCATGGTGTCTCGGCAACAGTATCTTAAACCATCTTCTGTGGGCGCACGCAGAGGTGTACCAGGTAAATCCGTGGTTCCTGTCAATTCAATTTCATAATTAGAGTTGGTAGCTTTCATTTGCCATCTACCCCAAGTCTGAATTTCCCAATCTACTTGTGAATTCCAGGGAACAAATTCATAAAACTTGCCTTGATAGTGCAACCCAATCATCGCTACAGATTCCATCCACCACAGCACACCGCGCCGTCCACCGCCAGCAGTTAATGCTAAGTCGGGTTCGCCCTCAAATAAATTACAGTTTAGCCAAAACCATTTTTGGGGAAAAGCACCACCCCAATTTTTCTCGCCGTAGGCTGGGGCGTTTGTGAATTCGTAGATTTTGCCATTCCAGTCAATCTTCCCACTGGCTAAACCGTGAGCCATCAAAATTTGCCATCCAGGTTCAAAAATCTGCAAGAATGACAGCCAGCCAGCAGTTGATTGCTGAATGCTATTTTGATTACCCCAACCGTATACTGGTTGAATTTCATACTCCCAACGGCAATAATTATTGGTGGCGCGATCGCGAATTATTCCCTGATTCAAGGTGGCTGTAGCTTGATATCCCTCCTCAACATGATGCTCAAACTCTGCTGGGAGAAGGTATAGAGGAGAAATTTGCAAATCTGTTTTACCCCAATGACCTAAACCCAAGACATCTCGACTACCCCAAAATTTATTCACATCAGGAAAAGTACGCCATAAATACTCATCATCCGGGCCGAGGATTTGAGCTGCACCGCCACTGTGGGGTTTACCGCCGATGGGGTCTTCAATGGAGTACATAAAGGCGAATGTTTGCCCAATTTCCGGTAAAGTGACCCGGTAATACCAGCCTTCAAAAAAGCGGCGAATACTACCATCCCAGTGATAACCAGAATGGGGCGTTTGAGTTGATTGGAGGAGATTTAGGGGAATAGTTAACATATATCTATATAGTTGCCGATTTTTTCAGTATGCGCGATGACCTCGATATCAATCATGCTTATGAAATTCTTGGGTTGGAACCGGGTGCATCACAAGCACAAGTAAAGCGAGCTTACCGTCAACTGGTGAAAATTTGGCATCCCGATCGCTTTCTTGAGCAAAAGCAAAAACAGGAAGCTGAGGAAAAAATCAAATCAATCAACTCAGCTTACAACAAGCTCAAATCTGAAAGTCCATCTGAGCCTCCTATTCCTGAAAATCCATCTCCATCTTCGCCTAAAAATCCCACAAAAATATCTGTCAATCGTTGGGATGCTGAAACTTTCTATGGTTTAGGAGTAGAAAATGCTACACAAGGAAGATATGAGGATGCGATCGCAGATTTTACCCACGCGATTCGTCTCAATCCTCACTATATTGACGCATATAAATATCGTGGGCTAGTTTGTTCTCAACTAGGATACGAATATAGAGCCGCTTCAGATTTAAATAAAGCTGCACAAATAGAAGAAGAGTTAAGGAATCCGGCTGCTGCTCGTAAATCGCGATCGCCTAGAGATGTATCCAAACCTAGACCTCTGTTAGAAAGATTTTGTCAGGGGATTAAAAAGATATTGCGGCTAAATCGGCGTTGGAGATAAAAGCAAATATTGTTTAAGACCCTTCAGACGGCGACACCATACCTTGAGTTAGATAATACTTATATTAGGGAATACTAAGTGTAGTTAAATTTGCTGCTGATTTCTTAGTATTCCTAGTATGAGCGATCGCTTTGATATAAATCATGTTTACAATATCCTGGGGTTAAAACCAGGTGCATCTGTTAATGAGGTCAAGCAAGCTTACCGCCAGATGGCTAAGACTTGGCATCCAGATTGTTTTCTCGAACCCCAGCAAAAGCTAGAAGCAGAAGAAAAAATCAAAGAAATTAATCAAGCTTATGTAAGGTTAAAGTCTTATCAGCCAAGTGAGATAAATCAATCTGCTTCCAATTCGACCAAAATTGATTTTACTCCATCTAATGCTGAAAGTTTCTACAAAGTGGGCATGGAGAAAGCTCAAAGAGGAAAATATACTGAAGCAATAGAAGACTTTACCCAAGCGATTCGTCTCAACCCCAACTACTTTGAAGCCTATAAATACCGAGGGCTTGCTTGCTCGAAACTAGGATATGAAAATAGAGCCGAGTCAGATTTTAAAAATTCTATACAACTGCAACTGAAACAGAAAAAAGCAGCACCCAAACCTACATCGCCACCGCCAAAACCAGCAACGCCGCCACCACCACCTAAATCTACATCTCCACCGCCAAAGCCAGCAACGCCGCCACCACCATCTGAATCACAGTCTCAACCTTCACCGTGGAAATGTGTACACACCCTGACTCATCTGAATTGGGTTTTTACAACTGCAATCAGTCCAGATGGGCAAACTTTGGCTAGTGGAAGTAGTGATAATACTATCAAGATTTGGCATCTCGACACAGGGAAATTACTACATACTCTCACTGGCCATACAAAATGGGTAAGATGCCTAGCCTTTAGCCCAGATAGCCAAACTCTGGTTAGTGGCAGTGATGACAGCAGCATAATGATTTGGCAAGTCTCTACAGGTAAATTACTCAAGACACTCAAAGTACATTCAACCCCAGTTTTTTCTGTAATCATTAGTCCAGATGGTCAAACTATCCTGAGTGGCGGTACAGACACTACTATCAAGGTTTCCCATATAGAGATGGGACAATTACTGCAAGTCCTCAAAGGGCATTCTGGCTTGGTTTACTCCCTTGCTATTTGCCCAAAACAGCAGATTTTTGTCAGTGGCGGTGCGGATAATACTATTAAGCTGTGGAATTTGAAGAGTAACAAACTGCTGCAAACTCTCAACGGACATTCAGGTTGGGTGATGTGTGTTGCTATCAGCCTTGATGGGCAAATTTTAGCTAGTGGCAGTTATGACCAAACTATCAAGCTATGGGACAGTAGTACAGGTAAGCTAGTTAACACTCTTGTCGGACATCGCAGCTATGTTTGTGCGATCGCTTTTAGTGCCAATGGTCAGCATCTTGCTAGTGGTAGTGCAGATCATACTGTGAAGCTATGGGATGTTACCACTGGGCAAGAACTTTACACTTTGGATAACCATTCTGATTGGGTTAACTCCGTCGCTTTCAGTCCCGATGGGAAAACTTTGGTTAGTGGTAGTCGAGATATGACAATCAAGCTTTGGCGATGCGATGTCTAACGACAAATTAAAAATTTAGATGATTTCAGTAAATTACTAGATTTTTTATCAATCCATCACCTGACAGTTTAATAACATCTATCTTTGGGATACTCTTTCTCTTGATTAAGCATTAACTTCCTACAGATATAGCCATTTGCTGATCTCAGAGGTTATGCTGAGAGCTACCAACAGTTGAGTAGCAAATAAAACTCAATCCTTATCAGCAGCATACCTTTTCCAACTCATTAAAACCTCTGTTCTTACAAAGCTTTAGTTTGTCAATATCTTATCGAGGAGTGAAATCAACAGCTATGTCTATTCCTAATGAACCCGAAAGCAAAAACAGTGAGATCAAGCAAGAATCTTACACTGATGTTAATGGTAATGCTCACACTGACTTGACGCGAACCACTGAAACAGTCAAGAACAACGCAGCTAATCCCAACTCTTACACTAACGGTTACGTACAAGGTCGAAACACTGAGCGTGGCAATCAGCAAGCTGATTTAGCCGAGCGTGACAATAACAATGCTAGTGGTGGTTTGCTGTTAGGTATTATTATTACTTCCGTGCTTAGTTTGGTTATAGGTGGGGTTTGGTACTTCAATCAGCAGAATAACGCAGCTGTTAACACTATTGTGCCGGTCGTGGTTCCTGTACCAAGTAAGAGTAATCCAACTCCTAGTGCTTCTCCTCAACCACAAACGACGATAATCGAAAGAACTAGGGAAGTACCTGTTCCTATTGCTGTTCCTGTTCCTGTTCCACAACAGCAGGTTACACCTCCATCTGCACCTCGCCAACCGGATATTAACATTACTATTCCCCCCCAGCAGCCTGCCGCAGAAAAAGCGCCTTCTGCAATCCAGCCAACCCCTAAAGCGACACAAAGTCCAACTACTAATACTGTTGCGCCAAGTACAAAAAGTGACACCTCTAAAACCACTCCACCTAAAGGAGTAGACCAGTCAAACAGTACATCTAATAGCGGTTCTTCTACCGCAGGTGATGCTACTACAGGCGGTTCTGCTCAATAACGGCTTCTGAATCAGCCCACTTGATAATGCTGGCATTAACGCCAACATCTAACAAGTGGGAATATTTTTAAGAAAGATTTCTGAATTGTTGCGAAAAGTAAATGGTACTCAAGTTTGGTAAAGGTGTCTTGTAGCTAAACAAACATGATGCTAGATTAAGATCAAGGTACAAATAGGTTAAAAGTTAAACAAAAACTTTTCAGTTAGAGCCTGTACCTCCTGCTCTAATGTTCTTGCGATCGCTATGCTTGGTTGTGACATCCATTGAATGTGTTTTCGCCTTAAGTTCAATGAGTTGTTTTGGAGGTTTTAAAACGTACAGCCAGAAAATGCCTGCCTAGTTGGAATGTAAGGATGTGCAATTCTGAGTAGAGCGAGAGCGAATCCTGTCCACCTTAGTTTGAGTTAGTTATTTCTGAATTCTCCAATCTTCAAGAAACCGCCCCAAGCTGCTGATATTTATCCATCGTAGCTTCAGGCGGTTTCTGCTTTAAGTGTTATGAATTTTTGTCCTTTGTCCTTTGTCATTTCTCACTCTTCTTAGAAGAGGGTTATTTAGACCAATGACCAATGACTAATGACTAATGACTAATGACCAATGACCAATCACTAATGACTAACTAACGTAATTACAGTCACTTCTGGTGGACAAAATAAACGTCCTGGTTTATAAGTTCCTAAACCGCGATTGACATATAGTTGATTTTGTTCTACTTTGTGAAATCCTTGCGCCCACTCCCAATATCGCACGACTTTAGAACAGTCTCCCAGGAAAAATGTTACCCAACGCCGTAATTTTTTAGGAATTTGTTTGAGTAGTTTTTTATAATAAAATACTACAGGGCCAATGCCTGGAATTACGATGTGACCACCGTGGGTATGACCAGATAGTTGCAAATCTACGCGCCATTGTTGCAATATCTTAGCTGTATCTGGGTTATGGGATAAAACAATGCGCGGTGTAACCGAGTCTAGTTGATTCATAACTGGTGCAGGGTAAAATTCCCGTGACCAATAATCAGCTAATCCTACCAATGGTAATTCTTTTCCTAGTGGATAGGCGATTTCATTCCAAAGCACATGCACCCCAATGCTAGTTAACGCCTGTGTAACTTCTGCTTTTGAGTGGCTGTAATAGATATCGTGATTACCAAGTACGGCATAGATACCACAGCGACTTTGCAGATGTTTGAGTCGATGCACCAATTGGTGAATCGGCGTTGGATCGTCAGTTACGTAGTCACCAGTTAATAGAATTAAATCCGGTTCAGCTTCGTTAGTAAGTGCGATCGCTTTTTCTAACATGTCTTCCGACAGGCGCAAACCATCGTAGTGAAAATCTGACAACTGCACTAGCGTTGTACCTTGTAAAGATGCTGGAAGTTCCGCAATCTTAACCGTGATTTTATCTACTCTTAAATGTCCCGTAAACAACCAATGCATAAGGCAACCGATACTCCTCATACCAGCGCTTACAGCTTACCAAAATAAAAATGTAACTTGATAACCTGCAATAATTTATGTCATCTACTCCAGATACAATTAACTAATTGATTGAAATTCTGAAACTAAACTAAGCAGGACTCACTCCAATTTGCAGGTACTCATTAGCCAGAATATCTGCTGTGATTCTGTTCTTGAATTTTTAAATTTGGATAACTTATTCACCCTGTAGGGTAATTATAGTAACTTCTGGGCGGCAAAATAAGCGTCCTGGGAGGTAAGTTCCCAAACCACGATTGACATATAGCTGATTTTTCCCCAGCCTATGGAAACCCTGTGCCCATTCCCAATGGCTGACTACAGAAACATTTTCTGAGAAAAATGGTAATCGACGCTGCACCTTTTTGGGTATTTTTTCTGCAAGCTTTTCGTAAAAAAATATTGCAGGGCCAATTCCGGGAATCACTATTTGACCACCGTGAGTATGACCAGATAATTGTAAGTCAACTCGCCATGCTTGGAGTATCTCGGCAGTATCTGGGTTGTGGGATAAAACGATGCGAGGTGTGTCGGGGTTTAGTTGATTCATGACTGGTACAGGATTAAATTCCTGTGACCAATAATCAGCTAGCCCAACAAAGGGTAATTCTTTTCCTAGTGGATAGGCAATTTCATTCCAAAGGACGTGAATTCCGATGCTAGTAAGGGCATCGGTAACTTCTGTTTTTGCGTTTTGGTAATGTATATCGTGATTGCCAAGAATAGCATAGATACCACTGCGACTTTGCAGATGTTTTAGTCGAAGTATCAGTTGGTGAATCGGCGCGGGATCGTCAGTTACGTAGTCACCAGTTAATAAAATTAAATCTGGTTCAGCTTCGTTAGTAACTGCGATCGCTTTTTCTAACATCTCTTCTGACAGCCGCAAACCATCGTAGTGAAAATCTGACAACTGCACCAGTTTCTTACCTTGTAACGATGCAGGCAACCCTGTAATGTTAACCGTCAATTTCTCTATACTCAACGGCCCAGATAACAACCAATGCATAAGACGTTCAATAAAGCTCAATCATAGCGCTTACAGCTTAACGAAACATCCTCGGTTCTTGGGTAGAGATCAGTACAACTTATTAAAAATTTTAGAACTTACGCATTGACAGAAAGCTGATATTATGCAATCAATCCCAACTTCTGTGATAGGTGTTCTAAAATAAAGTCACGAGCTATTTGAAGAGATAAATTTCTTTGGAGTTCATACCAATTTTCAATTAACTCTTCTACCCGCATTAATTCTAATTGTGTAAAAGCTCGAATCGAGCTAAAAAAGTGAGTTCTAATTGCCTCAGATGTCCTCACCATAAATCGACCAATACCACATACTTGTTTAATCGCTCTGTGGTAGCATTCAATCCCCCAATGAATTGAATGTAATGTTTTAAATTCTGTTCGACTAACTCCAATGAATGCATCTTCTTCAGGCATATATATCATGTAGTATCTATGAGTTTCGTTTTTGAAACTTTTCCTAAATACTTTCACTTTCCCAAACTTTTTTAGATGCACTATTAAACCATTTTCGGGAATTTCTAGATTTTGAACTTGGGTAAAACTCTTACCATCGACTGAACATGAACGATTTTTCGCTATACCAGTTAAAAACGTCAATCCCTTGTTTTTAAAGAATTTTATGTTGTCTTTGCTGGAATACCAAGCATCCGTAGTTACTGTCTTAGGCTCCAATCCCCAACCCAAAACTTCAGCAATCATTTCTCGCAAATAATCATTCTTTGTCTTCCCTTCTTGTTTGTTATAAATGCGATAATTCAGAGGAACCGACTTCCCAGACAAATCAGTATAATACAAAGTAATTAACTGAATCCCTTTGACTGTACGGTGATGCCTTCCCGAATAATAGTAACCAATTAATTCTGTTAACTTTGGGTCACTATGAGGTTTATCAATTACCGTATCGTCTGCACTTAATGTGCCACCTACTAAATTGATATACAGTTGAACTTCATCAAATAAATCCTTTGGCTCATACTGCTCACGTAGCAAAAATCTGTTGACACTATCATGTGACAAATCTTCCATAATCTCTGCTAAACGTGTGCAACCTGGATACTTTGATTCTGCCAATAAAAACAGAGTGTAAGTATCAAGATCACACTTTGCTGTGGATGGCTTAGTAGTTGCTCTGATCGTCCGAACCCCAAATACGCTCTGGATATAAATTATCCGTCTTTCTAGTCCCCCAGTAATTAGCGATCGCCTGTTTTTCCTAATTTCTTTTACTGCATTATTTGTCTATTTTGTCAATGCGTAAGTTCTAAATTTAATGAAAACTAATCAAAAGCCTGAAAGCCATACATAGTAGAACTTTTGAGCCTAAATTCCACTTTTTTGCACAGATATTCGATTCAACCCGAATAAGAAAACCCCTCTGCTTTCGTCATAGTAAAGTCATTAAAAGGCAGAGGGGTTTCATTTTTTATTTTTATATAGTGTATAGGCAGATTTTAAAGATAATGCTGGCAAAAACCAGTTTCTCTGATATTGTGTTTATTTTAACCTGCCTACTCAGTTTAGCCTAGTCCCAATCGGGAACCTGAGCATCTTCTCCCCCAACCCCGATTCCAGTGTTAAAGATTTCGGCATCAGTGAGGTTGAGATCATTCATTGATGCTTTATACACATTAGAATCGTGAATCGTAGCGCGAGTAAAATTTACCCCGTTGAGATTGGTTTGCTTCAAATTCACATTGGTTACATAAGCTGATGTTAGGTTAGCACCTGCCAAGTTTGCACCAGTTAAGTCAGCACCTTCGAGGTTAGCCCCTACAAGGTTGGCTCCTTGGAGCTTCGAGCCTCTCAAGTCAGCACCAATTAAATGAGCGCCACTGAGGTTAGCTCCTGCTAGATTACAGTTAATGCATTCCCCAGTTGAAAGCAGCTTTTGTAAGTCCTGCGGATTGTCGGCTCTAACCGAGCTAGCCAAAAATAGGGGAGTTGCTAAGGCCATGGCCGCTAATAGCTGGAGTTTCATAATTTTCCCCCTTAAATAATCAAGTTGCGTCCGTTCTGTCCCTCACAACTCTATTATCTCATTAAACTTCTTGAGGTCAATCTATCTCTTGACAACTTAGTTGTGATATGAAACAGGGATAACGGTAATCTAACAAATGCCGTTAATTCTGATTTTTGGCGATTTTTACTTGACAATCCCTAAAAAACTGCCAGTGTTAAATCACTCTTAAATCTTTTTAAGAGCTTACACTACTCGTCATAATTTGGCTATTTTAATAAGTATTTATACTCTTTAAGCCCTCAGAAATTCTCGCATATACAGATTAACCAATTCAGGTTGTTCTTGCTGCACCCAATGCCCACAATTGGGTATGTACTTGATTTGAAAGTTCCTGACATAGGCTGCGGTGTCGTAGGTTAGCTCCTTGCCGAGTGCAATGTCATTTTCTGCCCAAATCATCAGTGTTGGCACTTCCAGAACGCCCCAATTTGGATTTAGCATTCTCTGTTGAAAAATATTGCGGTAGTAGTTCAACATTGCTGTGAGGGCACCGCGTTTTGCAGCGGCATTTTTATAAGCGTCAATATCCGCTTTGGTGAAAGCATTCTTGTTAACTGCTGTACCTTTAAAAGCTGTTTCAATTGCTTGGTAGTCTGAAGATTGTAAAAGTAATTCTGGTATCCAGGGTAGTTGAAAAAGAAATATATAGTTGCTACGTAGCAACTGTTGGGGAGTGCGTAGCCCTTGAGCAAATTTGGCTGGATGAGGCAGGTTAAGAATAATTAATTGTTCTAACATTTCAGGATAAGTGTATGCAAAATTCCAAGCGATCGCACCTCCCCAATCATGCCCAACTAATACACATTTTTGGTATCCTAATCCTTTAATCAGTCCCTCAACATCTTTGATAAACTCGTCCATTACATAAGCTGATTGCTCATTTGGTTTATCACTATCGTTGTAGCCACGCAAGTCAAGAGCGACAACTTTAAAATCTTGGGCAAATTCTGGTATTTGATGCCGCCAAGAGTACCAAAACTCAGGAAACCCATGCAACATCAACATTAAAGGACCTTCACCTTGGGTAACGTAGTGTAGTTTTACCCCATTGGTAGTTATATATTCGTGTTTCCAAGAACTTTCTATTAGAGACATAATTAATCTAAATTTAGCATTAAAAAATACTAAATAATAATAGTGTACTTAGCAACTGTAATATTCTTTTGATCAGGCTCACATCTATTGAAAGACAGTATTATGATAGTGATTTTTTGCAAACACATTAGACAATTTGCCCTGCGGTAGATGTGAATCATGGGTAATTTTTGGTAAAAGGTAGATATAATACTTCTCCCCAATTACCATGACACAACAGTTGACAAACCATGCTTCATTGTGGGTTGAGCGACTGGGACGATTTGGCTATGTTTCCAAGGGGGTAGTTTACGGTATAGTTGGACTACTGGCAGCACAGGCAGCTTTTGGCAGGGGTGGTAAAACAACTGATACCCAAGGCGCTCTCCAAACAATCGTCAACCAGCCATTTGGTAAATTTTTGCTGGCTTTAGTTGCAATTGGCTTGATTGGATACGTAATCTGGCGTTTTGTACAGGCAATTAAAGACCCAGAAAATAAAGGTAATGATGTCAAAGGTTTGGCAGTACGAATTGGTTACGCAGTTAATGGCTTGGTTTATGCAAGTTTAGCCTTAAGTGCTGTGCAAATCGTTATGGGTACAGGCAGCGCTAAAAATAGTAGTGATTCTACTGAAGATTCGACAGCACGTTTGCTTTCTCAACCCTTTGGTCAATGGTTAGTTGGAACTGTGGGGGTGTTTGTAATTGCTCTAGGTTTCTATCAGTTTTATCAAGCTTTTAGTGGCAAATTTCGTAAAGAACTCAATTTAACTGAGTTAAGCAACACAGAAGCCCAATGGGTAATGAGGATTTCCAGATTTGGTTTAGCGGCACGGGGTATAGTATTTTGTATTATCGGTTGGTTTTTAATCGAAGCTGCAAAGCAATCGAACGCAGCTACTGCACAAGGTTTGGATGAAGTATTACAGACGTTAGCACAACAGCCTAACGGAGCATGGCTTTTGGGTATTGTGGCACTAGGTTTGGTTGCCTATGCCATTTACACAATAATACAGGCGCGGTATCGTCGGTTAGTCAATGTTTAGATGATGCAGTGCCGAGAATTTCAATTTATAGAAATGGCAATAATAGAAACCCGTGGTATCTGGCTGACCACTACTGATAGTAAAGTTCTCAAATCAAAGGAACGTATTGCTGAGGCGATGGATTTTCTGGCCGAGACGGGATTTAATGTGGTGTTTCCCGTTGTTTGGAACAAGGCAGTAACTTTATATCCTAGTCAAACAATGCAGCAGACATTTGGAGTCGAAATTGACCCTATGTCTGTAGGCCGTGACCCTTTAGAAGAAGTGGTAGTTGAGGCGCGGCGAGTTGGGTTAAAAGTTATTCCTTGGTTTGAATATGGTTTTGCCAGTTCCTACAATTTGAATGGTGGTGTACTTTTACAGAAAAAACCGGAATGGGCTGCGCGTGATTATAACGGCAATTTACTGAAGAAAAATGGCTTTGAGTGGTTGAATGCCCTCGACCTACAGGTGCAGAAATTCTTCTTGAACTTGGTGCTGGAAGTTGTAAAGAATTATGATGTGGATGGTGTTCAAGGAGACGATCGCTTCCCAGCATTACCCTGTGAAGGTGGCTATGATGAGGTAACTATGACCCGCTATCGCCAGGAATTTGATCGCAATCCGCCACAGAACCCCAAGGATAGACAATGGTTACAGTGGCGTGCAGATATTCTCACTGACTTTTTGGCGAATCTCTACCGGGAGGTGAAAGCGGTGAATACTAACTTGTTAGTAGCGATCGCACCCAATATCCATGATTGGGCATTCCAGGAATATCTGCAAGACTCGCCTGCATGGCTGAAGCGGGGAATAGTTGATATGATTCAGCCGCAGATTTATCGCCGTGACTTTAGGAGTTATCAGGCGATCGCTGATAAACTAGTAAATCAGCAATTTACAGATGGGACACTGCCCAAGTTAGCACCGGGAATACTGATGAAGCTTGGCAGTTATTCCATTAGTCCAGAATATCTGGTGCAGGCAATTGAATACAATCGCCAACTTGGTATTCAAGGAGAGGTATTCTTTTTTTACGAAGGTTTGCGCGAGAATAACAATAACCTAGCCAAAGTTTTGCGAAATGGGCCTTATGCTAAGTCTGCATCATTTCCCACTCTGTCAGATTTGACTGCGGGTGGTGTGATTAATAAGAGTGCGTCTTCAATTTGGCAACAGTTGTTAAAAAATCTTTTTTAAGGAAAAATGCGCGTGGAATCTCAATTATCGGTGGAACAGGTAATAAAAACTCTAAAAGAAGATTTACCAACACTTTTTGAAAAAGATATTTCATATCACATTTATACAGATGATATCTATTTTAAAGATCCGGTAAATACATTCAAATACAAATTTAACTACCGCATTATATTTTGGACTTTGCGATTTCACGCTCGGCTATTTTTTACCCAAATTTACTTTGATGTGCATGAGGTTTATCAGTCAGCCGAAGATACCATTCTAGCAAAATGGACGGTGCGGGGAGTGTTACGCGTTCCTTGGAAAGCAGGTTTACTTTTTAATGGCTATTCAACATATAAATTAAACCAAGATAATTTTATATACGAGCATATTGACACTTGGGATAGAAAACCAAGTGAAATTTTACGGCAGTTTTGGCAAAGGGGAGGAGAGAGCTAATTAGATACATGGTGAGTTAGAAATTTATCCAGAACAAGCAGAGAAACGCCGAAATCAGAAATTAATGCATGTCATCAGTCGGAAAAAGCTACGACAATTCTGCCAAAAACACGCTGATTGCTGTGAAGCACTTGATGACTGGTACATAACCGCTAGTAAAGCAGACTGGGGTAATTTGCTAGAAGTTCAAACTATTTATCCTCAAGCTGAAGCAGTAAGCAAGTTTATAGTTTTCAACATTAAAGGTAATAAATACCGCTTAATTGCTAGTATTAACTATGAAAAGCAGGTTATCTATATAAAATATGTCTTAACTCATGCCGAATATGACAAAGACTCCTGGAAAAATGACCCTTACTTTTAACTCAGATATTTACAGCGAATTGCTGTCTCAACATCAACCTCGAATTATCAAGACAGAAGAGGAAAACGAGAAGTTTTTAGAGACTGTTGAAGAACTGCTTTCCCGTTCTCATCTGACTCCTGAAGAAAATGCTTTGCTGGAATTATTAATAAAACTGATTGAGGATTTTGAAGATAAGCACTATCAGCTTAATTCCTCAACACCTTATTCAAGACTCTTGCATTTGATGGAAGCTAGGGGTTTGGAACAAGCTGATTTAGTACAAATTATTGGATCGAGCGAGGTTTTAGCAAAAATTATTGATGGCGAGTTAGAAATAACGAAAGAACAAGCTGAGGCTTTGGGAAAGTTTTTTCATGTTGATGGAAGTTTGTTTATTTATTGATTTTCTAGATGGTAAAACTATAGAATAAGCTACAGAGAAATTACAACGCTATAATCCCGCCCTCTCAGAACTAGATGTGGTGTGGGTGTTGAGCCAACCTCAAAAGTAGCGTAGGGATGGCAGTTAAACCAATAATGTTTTCCCACCAATTGGTTGGTGATATAGAGTCATTAGCTGGCTAGCATTTAAAGTTTCTACGTAAGGATTCAGGTCAAGTGGTATTGACAAATGTGACATCTGGGGGAGAATATCACAATTATGGGAAAAGACCTGCTTCTGAAATTAGAGCGAGAAACCCAACTCCTGTTAGCTCCGGAACAACTGG
>NZ_JAIVFX010000034.1 GCF_020829625.1 Nostoc sp. XA010
GTAAGTCGTTTAAATTTCCTTGAAGTAAGCTGCTTGGCTCTCCAAAATTTCACTGCTAATTTAAGCCCCAATCATAAAGAAAGCAAATTTCTAATCATATCACAAAAAACTTTTGCAAGAGTTCTTTTGTAGTTCGGTTGAGATGTCTAAGACGGGCGTAGCTGCGGCAATAGAAATAGAGACAAGGGATCAGCCAGGAAGGGGGATAATTCAAATGGGGATTCGAGACTTTTCTTTTTTGTCAAAAATTCTGATTTATTTTCCAGATACTTAGGCAACAACTCTTTACAAGCTAACAGGCTTAATTCTGTGGTAGCATTTAATACTAAATAAAATTTGACAGTAATAAAATACTGCTATAACTGAGTAAGTAAAAAGCTATACACCTAATGATCACCATAAAGACTTAAGATTCAAAACCGGGTATCTCGATATAAAACAAGCAATTACAAAGCTTTTTAGCGCCGTTCAATGAAAAAATATCCGTAAAAAACCTGATTTAAGATTTGTGTCAATTAATCATACTGTAATTAGAAGCAAAACAAAAAATTTGACAGCAAGATACCCCTTGTTTGTAACATAAAGCACAGATGCTGCGAAAAACTTAGATACGCAGTTTGACATAATGCATAATCCCTATTAAAACTCTGGCTCAGATATAGTTGAATATTAAATTTGTTTTTGAAATCTGACACTATTAAATTGTGCAAAAAACTGGAGTGCCTTTGTGATTCAATGGAAATCCAACCATACAGGCTTTACAGAAGAATTTGTTAGTGGGACAAACCCCATTAGCACAGTGAAGAGTATCGGTTTAAATCATGCCGTAGGATCACAAAATAATGTGGAGGCTTATTCTTTAGGCTTATCTCAAGAAGACCTTATGCTTAAAGATAACCAAGCAGTGTCTTCTTTGATAAAAGTTGATGTTAATTGTGGTGATGATTCATTGGTTTCTAGAACACTACAAGCTAAAGGTTCTAAAGTGAATGGGTTTGATTTAGATCCGCCGAAGGTTTTAGTAGTTGACGATCATGCCGCCAGTCGCATGACTGCTGTTGCCCTCTTGGGGATGGAAGGATACGAAGTGATTGAGGCGGATAGTGGTTCTATCGTTGTAGGGTTGGTAACTCAAAAACAGCCAGATTTGATTTTGCTGGATGTGATGATGCCAGGAATGGATGGATTTGAAGTGTGCCAATTCCTCAAGCAGGATGAGCAGACTAGGCTAATCCCCGTGATTTTTATTACGGCCTTAAATGACAGGCGATCGCGTATTCGGGGAATTGAAGTTGGGGCAGATGATTTTCTCACCAAACCCTTTGATCGTGTGGAACTGGCGGCGCGTGTAAAGTCCTTAGTGCGGCAGAAGCGTCTGAACGAAGATTTAGAACATGCCGAACAAGTACTATTTTCGATTGCCATGTCGATTGAAAGCCGCGATCCCAATACAGGCAATCATTGTGAACGTTTGGTAAAGCTGGGACAAGCTTTTGGTGAATACCTCAATTTTTCACGTTATCAAATTCGAGATTTGATGTGGGGTGGTTATCTCCATGATATTGGTAAGGTAGGTATTCCCGATGGAGTGCTGCTGAAAAAAGGCAAACTCACCCCCGAAGATTGGCAGGTCATGCGGCAGCATGTTTTGATTGGAGAAAAAATCTGCCAGCCACTACGCAGTATGCGGGGTGTAATTCCCATTATTCGTCATCACCACGAACGCTGGGATGGCTCAGGCTACCCTGATGGACTCAAAGAGGATGATATTCCCTACCTGGCGCAAGTTTTTCAGTTAATCGATATTTACGATGCCCTAACCAGTGAACGACCTTACAAAAAAGCTTTTACTTCAGCAGAAGCACTTTTAGTGATGCAAAAAGAAACTGATTCTGGTTGGCGTAATCCTAAACTAATGCAGCAATTTACCGAGTTTATTCTCTCCTGTTATGAGAACGAGTAGGGAGTAAAAAATTTTGTAGCTGCCGTGAGCGGCGAAAATTGGTATAATCCTGACTCATTGTATATTTCGGTCTTCTATTATTAGCTGGTATGATTTGAGCCGATATTTTAAAGTACCAACAGCATTAATCATAATTTCACTAATAGCTGATAGCTAATTATGGTAGTTGTAGCAATTCTAGCGGCGGGACGCGGCACACGGATGAAATCACGCTTACCCAAGGTTTTACACTCTTTGGGTGGGCGATCGCTAGTGGAGAGAGTTCTCGAAAGTGTAGAACCACTTTCGCCCTCACGGCGAATCGTAATTGTAGGGTATCAATCGGAGGAAGTGCAAGCCGCCATGCATTCAATTCCTAGCTTGGAGTTTGTTGAACAGACTGTGCAACTAGGGACAGGTCATGCCATCCAGCAATTACTTCCTCACTTGGAAGACTACACAGGTGATTTGCTGATACTTAACGGTGATTTACCGTTGATACGCAGCGAAACCCTCAAGCAGATGTTACAAACTCACGCCCGAAATCAGAATGCCGCAACTATTCTCACCTCAAACTTACCCGACCCCACGGGCTACGGGCGAGTTTTTTGTAACGATGAAAATATTGTGCAGCAAATGGTTGAACACAAAGATTGTAATGCTGCTCAAAAACAAAATCACCGGATTAACGCTGGAGTTTATTGTTTCCGTTGGCCAGATTTGGCAAAGGTGCTTCCCCACCTACAAGCAAACAATGCTCAAAAAGAATACTATCTCACTGATGCCGTGACTCAAGTGGGAAAAGTTATGGCAGTGGATGTGGAAGATTACCAAGAAATTCTCGGCATTAACGATCGCTTGCAACTAGCGACAGCCTACGAGATTTTGCAAAGGCGAGTCAAGGAAAAATGGATGTTGACGGGTGTCACCCTCATCGACCCCACAAGCATCACCATTGATGAAACTGTAGAATTACAGCCGGATGTAATTATTGAACCCCAAACTCATCTGCGGGGAAATACAGTTATTCAAACAGGAAGTCACATTGGGCCGGGAAGTTTAATTGAAAATAGCCAGTTGGCTGAAAATGTCACGGTGCAGTATTCAGTGGTGACAGGTAGCACTGTGCAGGCGGGAAGCCGAATTGGCCCTTATGCTCATTTGCGCGGTCAGGTAGAAGTGGGTGCTGGTTGCCGTGTGGGTAATTTTGTGGAATTGAAAAATACTCAATTAGGCGATCGCACTAATGCAGCACATTTGTCGTATATAGGTGATACCGTCGTCGGCAATCAGGTGAATATTGGTGCCGGTACAATTACTGCCAATTATGACGGCGTGAAGAAACACCGTACCAAAATAGGCGATCGCACGAAAACTGGAGCCAATAGCGTTTTAGTTGCTCCACTAACTTTGGGAGATGATGTCTATATTGCGGCTGGTTCTACAGTCACAGAAGATGTGCCTGATGGTTCTTTGGCGATCGCCCGTAGTCGTCAGGTGGTGAAACCAGCTTGGCGCAAGAAAAGTCAATAAAGAGATAATTAAATCATCAGATTTGCTGATTCAACTAAAGGTACTAATGATTTGTATGGTTTTAACTTGTGCCATTTGAGTCATCAGAGCAAGAAAAACACAATTTAGTATGGAAGAACTGCTAGAACTTAGGCAATTTCTAGAACAAGGCAAAATCCATGAGGCGTTGCTGTTGGTGGATGAGTTAGAAGAAATGAGCCTTAGTGACAAAATCAATAAAATTGATAGTTATGGTGTAATTCTGCTCATCCATATTAATTAAACAAAAAGCCGAAAAACGTTCTACTCGGTCTTGGGATGTTTCGATAGAAAATACAGTCCGTGAAATCAACAAAATAAACAAGCGCCGCAAATCTGGTGGTTATTACTTGAATCAGGCAGAGTTAATGGATATTCTGCAACAAGGATATCAAGTGGCACTGAAAAGAGCGGCGCTAGAAGCTTTTGTTCGCGCAGCGTTCCGCAGGAAGGGGCATTATGAAGCCCAAGAATTGGCTGCAATGGTTGGCCACGAAGAAATCTTAACTCAGGCGCTAGAATTTATTCAACAATAGCCAATCAATTCACTATCATTCCATTCCAAAGTATCACCAATTTTTTCGCCGTCATGGTAGGCGGCGAGTAAGATTTCGCTAGTTTTACCCCAAGCGATCGCTCCACTACAATCTAAAGCGATCGCTCCTAAGTCCCGTTTGTTCTGATGGGATTCTGCAAAGGATCGCTGCATGGCCTCCTTCAGGGACATCCCATCAGTGACACGTACTACAATCCGGGGAGCTAGACACTCATCGATGATATCTTCGCCAATGCCAGTACAGCTAACACCCGCATTACTAGTAGCATAATTACCTGCTGGCATTGCAGAATCACTTACCCTGCCAATCCGCTCAAAGCCCTTACCACCAGTAGAAGTGCCAGCACCTAGCCTACCAGATGCATCTAAAGCTACCACACCGATAGTGCCGCGTCCGGCATTGCTAGTTTCTACTAGTTCGGGTTCTGCTACCACGCCAGCCATTGCGCTTTTAAAATTATCCTGGCGTTCTTGTATCCACTCTTGTAACCGCAAATCAGTTAAAGCGTTATAGCTGGGAATTTGCATTTCCCGCGCCAATTCAGCCGAACCGAAATCTGATAGCACTCGGTCTGGCGAATTTTGTAAAAATTGTGCCAACTCAATGGGATTTTTCACGCGCGAAATATTAATTACACCACTAAACCGCCCTAATGCGCCATCCATCAGAGAAGCACTCATGCGGATTTGCCCATCAGATTGTAGTACCGAACCAGTACCAGCATTAAAGCGGGGGTTATCTTCGAGCATTTGGCAACCATGCACCACCGCCTCAGAGGCAGTTGCTCCGCATAATAGTAGAGAATAGACTTCTTCTATTACTGTATGGAGCGATCGGCGCACCGCCTCCAATCCGCCTTTACCGTGGAGAGAACTACCAGCCCCCCCATGAATAATTAATTTAGGTTGCACCTGTGACTCCATTAATCTCTTGCGCTATTTGCGTCTGTGTTGCGGTTAGTTTCATTTTGAGCTTCAGAACGGCGACGACGACAACGTTCTGAGCAGTATTTCACATCGTCCCAACAATCTTGCCACTTTTTACGCCATGTGAAAGGACGTTGACATACCGGACAGATTTTTGTAGGTAGGTCAGATTTAGAACGAACACGTCCCATATAAATACTGTGTATATGAGAATTTGATTTCTGAGAGAGATGGAAAATAATTATAACCAGTTTGCTAGGAAGGGAGGATATTTTCGGTGAATAAATATATTGTCAATCTATCTTAAGACTTGTTTTTTAGTTATATTACGTAGCGATCGCTTGCCTATCTGCCACCTTAGAGAGGCAATTACTAAAATTGAACTAATACTGGCAAACAAGACTAAGATAATAAGTTTGGATTTGATTGTTAACCCATAAAATATGGGTAGCTGCATATTCGTAATTGTTCTTTTCTGCACCTAAAGAGCATAGTCCTATCTGATAGTTATTTATCCCTTTAGGAAACTTCAATCATAAAAACTACTTAGTCTATTTAGTGTACAGGAAGTTTACTAAAAATCTATAATAGGACTTACGCATCAAGTAAGAAATATAGGGTCAATTAATGAATTGGCCCTATGGGAAACCAAAGCTTTCACTGCCTTTTTCTGTAAGTTATATATAAGATTTTTGTTAGTGCAACCAGAAAATTCTGATGACATATTTACGAATCATTACCAACTAAGGTCAACAACAAACGGCTAACTACCCGATTATCTGGTAATTGATAGAAATTCAACTCTCCTCCTAGTTCCTGCATGAGGTTTTGACAAATTAGCAAGTGTAAACCTGGTGGTTGGTCAAGTTTGGAAGGGGCAAGCACATCTTTGAATCTATTATCATGTAACTCTGTGAGTAGCTGTGGTTCGATCGCACCATTGTATGTAATCGACAGTTCTAAAGATGTCTGATGTTCAGTCCCTCCACTGTCAGAAGAACGCTTTGAATCTAAGGATTTTGACGCATCTAAACGACGGCACCAAATATCAATTCTGCCGCCGGTTTGAGAACCGTTACAGGCGTTAACTAATAATTCATGGATAACTAACTCAATTTTGACAATATCACCAGCGTAGGCGTAGCCTGTCGGAGACATCGCCATTGCGGATTGAGCGCTGGAGGTAGAAATACCTCTAGCGAGTGAAGCATTATTTGGCGATTGTTCCTCAATCTGTTGCCCCAAGCCATGTACGCCAATCCACAGCTTTTGCTGTTTAATTAAATTTTCAATGCGTCCGAGCGATCGCTTTAGTAAACTGGCTATGGGCATAGTTTCCCAACTTATATGTAGCTGCCATTGCTCAAGTTTTAGCATTCCACTCATGGAGGCGGCTGTATGATCTAATTGCCGCAGCAATAGTTCGTAGCGCATCTGAGTCAATTCATTAGCAGGAATACCCAAGGCATGTATTTGTTTAAGGCATAGCGCCGTTATTCTTTGGATTTCTTCTAAGCGGCGATGTTTGTACCAGTTGAGTTGTTGTAAATCTTTTGTTGTGGATTCTAAAAGTCGGGTAATTTGCTTTTCACGACGCCACCAGGCTAATTGAGAAATCAAAGTTGCAGTTGCACTGAGGTTTTGTTCAGACCAGTGACGCTCTTGATAGTCTGCTAACAACACTACACCCGTAATTTCATAATCAGCATTAGTACGTAATGCCATCACCAAAATTTTACCTTTGTCTGGAGTATTCAACCATTTTCGAGTTTTGGGGGGTAAATCAGCTACCTTCAAAGTCAGGTAACTCTCTGTGGTAAGCGCCCACTGAATTAGTGCCTCAGCCTGGATAGAAATAGATGCATCGGAAAAAATTCCAAATAGGCTATTATCAAGCACTCCAGGGATAATTTCTGCCCAACTTTCACCAGGTGACCAGGATAGCAGTATCGCTAAGGGACAACCCAGAATCGATGCTATTTGTTCGAGTGCTGTACGTTCTAAATGTTTTTTGCCTACCTCAATTTTGCTATTTTGGGATTGTGTCAGGATGCGTAGGCATTGCTCAAATGCCTGGGAAGTTTTTTGCTGCTGGGTCGTGCGGTTATGTAATTGCCACTGGCGAACAATTACACCAATCTGTTGACTAACGGCCCATAGTAATTCTTTTTCTAGAGTTGTCCAAGAACGATGGCTGTCGTGAGTGATGACTAAAAGTGCTGCTGGTATATGATCGTGAATGCATTTACAAATAAGTAGCGATCGCACTCCACTTTCTAACAACAAGGGACGCCAATTAAAAAAGCGTAAATCCTCATCTAAATTCTCAATTTCCACCGCTTGAGTTGAACGTTGCAAAAGCTGTTCATCTAACTCTTTGAGAGTATTCAGGGCAAAGGTTAACGGTCGGCGATTATGGGGCTGACTTTGATAAATAAACTGATAATTATTCTGTTGAGGATCATACTGCAACAGCATAAAGCGGGTGGCAGCTAATCGAGCCAAAACTTTTTTAGCACAGCTGTGTAAAGTTTTATTGAGGTCATGTTCACTATAGATACCTTGAGCAACTTGGCTAGTTAGTTGGGCATCCTCTTGAATCTGTTTGATAGTGCTTTCCATGCTTTCAGTAGTTGCAACCAGGGAAATTAAGCCAGCAGCACCTTGGACAAAATTTTTGTCTGCCTCCGTCCAAATTCGAGGTTCATTGCTTTCTACTGCCAGAAAACCGAGCAAGTTTTTTTGCCAGATTATCGGAGCTGCCAAGAGCGATCGCACCTTCAGCCGTTGTAGCAATTTTGCCGTAAAATGGCTCTTTAAAGAACTGCGTGCATCACCAATCGAGACAATTTGGTTAACTGTCAAAGCATAATAAAAGTCGCTCAACTCCTGTACTGTCATTCCCGCCGCTTGCTGACTACTAGGATTGCGATCAATTCTGACAAGCTGATTGCTCATCCGACACCAAAAATAGCGCCCTTCCCGCTCAAACCAGTAAACATTTGTCCGGTTGGGAGAGACAAATTTATGAGTTGCTTGCACCGTTGCTTCAAGTCTTTGATTAAGGTTACTAAGGGTGCGTAAATTTTCTAGTAATTCTAATAATGGTTCGTCGGTTCGCTTGGTTTGCTTTTGCTGCAAATGCATCTCATTTTGATAAAGCACTGCCCCTAGTTCGCCTAAAACCATCATTAAACGTGCTTTTGCTTCCCCTGTAAGTAGGTAGCCCCAGCGTTCTGATCCTAGTAACAGCACGCCTAAGCAACGGTCTTTATGGCGAATTGGTAAAATAATCGTGCCTTGGATGTGGGATTTTTCGGCAATTTTTCGCCATTCGGGGGCGCGGATTTCAGTTTGCAAATCAGCTATGCCCAAAGGATGCTGTTCAATCACCACTTGCTCTAATAAATCCCCAGGACTGAGAACAACCCTTTGGCGTAAAAAGCTCGTGTCACGATCTCGTGTGATGCCACCTTTGCCGAATAATATGTGATTCAGGCGATCGTAAAGAGCAATCCAAATCAGTTTGTAGTCAAACTGTTCTTTAAGATAAGAAATAGTGGTTTCAATCAGAACGTCAACATCATCTTCTTCTCTGAGGCTCTGGAGGACGCGCCCCAATGAGAGGATCTGCTGTTCGGCGGCTATAGGTTTTTGTGGCTGCCCCATCTGATTTATTGGTTAACATAACTTGTAATATATAAGATGCCCAAAAAAGCACCCTGAGTAATATTGCCACAAGTGTTTAATATTGAACCTGGACAGGTTAATAGGAAATTAAGCTAATAGTCATTCAAATTGCATTCCGCATCTTTGCGTCTTTCTAGCGATTTGAACTAGTTATTCTTTATAAAAGCTAATGGATATTTATAAATTTGCAATTAGTCCGCTTTTGTTCAATGTGATAAAAACAGACCCGGAGTGGTTACATCAGCAGACGATTCGCAGTTTTAATTGGCTATCGCAAACGCCTTCTAGTTGGGTAAACCAACGCTTAAAGAAGTCTTTATGCCTGTACAATTCACGTTTAGAACAAAATTTGTTTGGGCTAAACTTTCCAAATCCTGTAGGGTTAGCAGCTGGCTTTGATAAGGATGGAGTCGCTGCTAACATTTGGTCTAACCTGGGTTTTGGCTTTGCGGAATTAGGAACTGTAACTTTTCACGCACAGCCAGGAAATCCGCCTCCTCGTTTGTTTCGCTTGCCGTTGGACAAAGCTGCTCTCAATCGGATGGGCTTTAATAATCGCGGTGCAGCAGCAATGGCGGCACGATTAGCACAGGAAAAGCAGAAGTTAACCCAGTCAATACCCATAGGGATAAATTTGGGTAAATCTAAGGTAACTCCTCTAGAAGCAGCCGCACAGGATTATCTCGATAGTTTTCGCTTACTGAAGGATTTGGGAGACTATTTTGTTGTTAATGTCTCTTCTCCCAATACACCAGGGTTGCGATCGCTCCAAGATGCTTCTATGCTCAGTGCCATCTTGAATTTATTACAACAGGAAAATATTACACAAAAACCAATTTTTGTCAAGATAGCGCCAGATTTAGATTGGGTTGCGATCGCTGACATCATAACTCTTGCTAAAACCTACCAACTAGCGGGAATTATCGCCACTAATACCACCATCAGCCGTGATGGACTAAAAACCCAGATGATTGACCAAACAGGCAAATCACCCCAGGATGAAGCTGGCGGAATTAGCGGTGAACCATTGCGCGATCGCTCCACTGAGGTAATTCGTTTTATTTGGCAGCAAACCCAAGGACAAATCCCGATTATTGGCGTTGGTGGCATCTTTTCTGCTGAAGATGCTTGGGAGAAAATTACTGCTGGTGCTAGTTTGATCCAGGTTTATACAGGCTGGATTTACGAAGGCCCACTGATGGTACGCCAGATTCTAGCAGGTTTGCTTTCCAAGCTAGAACAAAGCGGATTAAATTCCATCAACGAAGCTGTGGGTTTAGAAACAAAAATTCAAAAATTCTAATTTTGAAATTTGAATTATTTAACCTTCTTCCTCCACTGGGAAAAACTCCTTCGTTTTTTCCGAGTATGACCAGGCAATACCATCAGGGTCCTTGCTGCGACTCCATTCAGAAAATTCTGGATCGTTTCGCCGTTTATAAACCGTGCTGGAATAGACATTTAGCCGTTTGGCAAGTTCAGATTGAATCAGAGAGCCAAAAATTAACTGTTTTTCCAGCGATCGTTGAGCTGACTTATGGGTTGGCTGTGGTGGTGATTCGGTTTCTGGTTCCTCCTGTGGGGTTGGTGGTGGTGCTAGGAGCGATCGCGCAGTTTTAGTAACTGCTTGAGTAGGAAGTTCTTTAACAGGCTCACTACTATCAAGGATATTACCGAGAATGCTGGCAGTTATAAAGTAATAAGACTGCCCCGCATCTTCGGAGTTCACTATACTAGCGCCAAATTCCGAGGCTTTACTATCTAAGTAGCGTTTTGCCGTCGTTCCAGGAAAATTGCCCCTCATTGCCAAGTCCATTGGCGTAAGTCTGCCCTGATTTTCGCGAACCAACTGATGAAAAATTGGGTTAACTCGATGAGTCCACTGTTGCCATTGATATTCCTGCCAAAGCTTGAAGCCAATTACCAGAACAATTAGCGCCAGTAAAAATCTCCAAGTGGTAACTAGGAAAATAATCAAGAACGAGATGGGCAAAAGTAGAACGAGAAAAGCCTTGCCGTTATCTTCTATGGGTTTCTCACTCATGCCGATTTTTGCCAAGTGAATTTTGGGAAATAATACTATCTATATTGGCAAAAATTAGGACACTTTTTTGTATCTTTTGGCAAAGTTATGGCAAATTTGCCGGCAAAACCTTTCCATCGTGAGTGTTATAAACTTTTGAATCTGCAACTTATCTAAGATTGGTCTGCGATGCCTACGGCGGTAAACTACGCGCAAAAGTTTTTACTAGAGAAAACAAGAGGGTTTTGATGAGAGCGATCGCAATACATCTCAGATAGTATCCAGCCTAAATTCCGGCCGACGGCTTGCTTGTGCTGCTCAGACTTCTCTTTCCAAAGCAGTAATTCTAAATTAGCTTGCCAGACCCTTGACAACAGATAATACATATACTACATTAATAATACAAGTCAACTTTCATTAGGGAGTTAGCTTTCACCAGTAGCAGATACCTCAAATAGCAGAGTGCCTACCTTGCACGGAAGGGCTGACGTATTGAGGGTTATGGCATATAACTAAAAATCCTACTTCGCTACAGCAAATTGAGTGCTGAGTTTTAAATTGTCATGTGGTGGGTAGCCAAGTGGTAAGGCGCTTAATATCCTTATTCACCCCTTGCCTGCAAAGGCCGACGAATTGAGGATTATCGTAAAAAAACGAGCATTCGCGGGTTCAAATCCCGCCCCACTACACCAAAATCAATGCTGTTAAAAGTTTTGAATATTTAACTCCTAACTCCTAACTCTTAACTCCTAACTTTTTATGTGGCAGGTAGCTCAGTTTGGTAGAGCGCCGAAAAACATCCTTGTTCACACCTTGCCTGAAAAGGCCGACGAATTAGGGTTATCGCCTGTGGAGCCGGATGTCGCGGGTTCAAATCCCGCTCTGCCACCTTTCATTTTTGCCTGCAAAGGCCGGGAGATGAAGCCATGAATTACAATTTTTTCACTAACAAGAAAACTACAACACCACAAAATCAGCCTATTCCCGGTCGGG
This sequence comes from Nostoc sp. XA010, assembly GCF_020829625.1. Lineage (GTDB taxonomy): Bacteria > Cyanobacteriota > Cyanobacteriia > Cyanobacteriales > Nostocaceae > Nostoc. The sequence goes on from NZ_JAIVFX010000034.1 coordinate 11,683, forward strand.
AAGCCGAAATGGTTCAGGGGCGTTCCGGTGGCTTTATGTTTGATGCTGGTATTTGGAAGATGCTGCGTCGCTGTCTGTTGGTTGGCACAGCAAAAAGCACTTACTACGCTGGTAAACAAGAATTAACTGAAGATTTTGTGGCAGTTGTCAGACAAGCTGTTGCTGAAAATCCCGGTCGTGTAGCGGAAGAAATTTTGTATGCTAGCGATGGAGGCGCCATCAATAATAGTTCGCCTATATTAGCTTTGGTGCTGCTGTCGATGGGTGAAGCACCAGAAGCAAAGCAGGCTTTTGGTGAAATCTTCCCGCAAGTTGTTCGCACTGGTAGCCACTTCTACGAATGGTTGAACTACACCAAATCTCTGCGGGGATTTAGTAAAGTAGTGCGGGAAGCTGGTAAAACTTGGCTCTCAAGGGAAGATGTCAAGGGTTTAGCTTATCAACTGTTGAAATATCAACAGCGTCAAGGCTTCTCCCACAGAGATGCATTGCGGTTGTTCCATGTCAAACCGCCTACAGAAAATCACCGTCAACTATTTGAGTGGGTAGTTAGAGGCTGGGAAGAATTGCCAGCAGACATCCCCTCAGAAGCGTTGGCGCAGATTTGGTGGTATGAGTGGCTCAAGCGGAATCCCACCCAAACCCATGAAGCTATTTCCCAAGGACGCTTAACCCACGAAATGGCTGCACCAGTGGGTAAAATGGATCGGCAAGCTTGGCAACTGCTATTTCAGGAAATGCCAATAGGTGCAATGTTACGTAACTTGGGTTCTTTAACTGAACTGGGTGTGTTGCGAGCCGATGAAGACGCTAATTTGCAGCAAGTGGAAGCAGTTCTTAATCGTAGAGAACATCTGCGTAAAGGTCGCATCCATCCGATTGATGTTTTGAAAGCACTCAAAACTTATGAATCTGGTGGAACATTAGGACGCAGTAAGAAGACTTGGAACCCAGTTCCTCGGATTGTGGACATTTTAGAAAAGGCGGTTGAACTGTCTTTTGATGTTGTGCAACCGACACGTAAAGTATTCATGCACGCCGTAGATGTTTCTGGTTCTATGGGTAGCTTGGTTGCAGATATGGGACTAACTTGTTGTGAAATTGCCACCACAATGGCACTGGTGACAGCAAAAGCAGAGAAAAACTACATGATTCGCGGCTTTGCTACCGAATTCAGGGAATTAGGTATCACCGCCAAAGATAGTTTTAGTTCTGCGGTTCGCAAAGCTAGCAACCAAAACTTTGGTGGAACGGATGCATCTGTAGCTTACGACTGGATGATTAAGAATAACTTTAAAGCAGATGTTGTCTGCTTTTGGACTGACTCGGAAAGCTGGGCGGGAAATAAGCATCCAAGTCAAGCACTGAAGGAGTACCGCAAAAAGGTAAATCCTAACGTCAAGGCGGTGTATGTCACCTTAACACCTTACCAAATTACCTTAGTAGATCCTGAAGATCCCCTGTCTTGGGATTTGGCAGGATTCGACCCAGGTACGCCTCGGATCATCCAGATGCTGGCTACGGGTGAATTGTAGATATTGCTGAAGGGTAAAGGATAAAACACTTTATCCTTCATACTTCATGGCGGGTTATCCTTGTTCGCAACTTGCCTTTTGGGGCCGAAGAAATTAAGGTTATCGGTTACGTCTCCACCATTGTGGGGATTAGCGGGTTCAACCCCCGCACCCGCCTTAATAAATTTGAATTTAAGTTGTATGAAGAGTGCGAATGCACTTTGCCGTTGATAAATTGTACTTACTCTTGGAGTTTACTTTGCTGAATTTCATCCCAAGGTAAAAATAACTCGTCTTCGATTTGCGATCGCACTTTAGGAGATACATAACAACCATTATTCAAACAATTGGCAAGTAATTTGTTGGCATTATAATACTCTTCAAGTAGTTTATTCTGATGCTCACTGAACTGCCAATTATGACCAATGTTACGATACTTAGCTATCGCACCTCTTAATTTTTCATTCCATATTTGATTGTTAACTTTCCACCATTCTACAAATATTTGTTTATTTTCATCTGTCCGCTGATGATGTGGTAGTTGATTTAGGAGTTTTACAAGCGATTGAGCTAGTTCAGGGTTAATATTTAAAGCACAAGTCAATTTAAATGCACGGTACAAAGACAAGGGAAGATTACTGACAAGCATCTTACACATAAGGTTATTTAAGCATCTGATTTCATCTGAAAAATCACTGCTCGTATCTAGGCTAAGATTGACACTACGAGAAAAATCACTGTCAAATTCAATGGCGAAAACTAGATCCTTGTCAATTACAAGTTCAGAAGGAAAATTAATATCATTATCTAATTCATAATTATCGGCTTCAATTATCTTATATTCATAATCAAAGGCATACTCGAAGGTATCATCTAAAGCAATAGATAGCTCAAGTAATTCAGGATCATAATGCATAATTCTATTAGCATTTGTGCGAATCAAAGTAAAGTAAAATGCACGTATAGCATTTAGTTTATAAGAAACTTTAGATGAAATAGATTTTTCTTTTAACCACTTCAGAAAAAATTGCAATTTTTCATCAGACGCTAAAAGACTATCAATCGTTTGTTTCATATAATATATTAGAATCCCAGCGTTCCAACGTAGCTCAGATACTAGTAAGAAGACTTCACGCCAGCGTTTTTCAATAACGTGAATAGCAAGATTTTTTAAAATATCTGGTTCAGAGATTTCACTGATTATTTGAGCAGTAAAATATTCTTGAAAGGTTAAATGGGAAAAAGAATAAATTCCTTTTGCTCGCTCCACTAATAAACCATGCTGTATAATAATTGATTGCAGTACAGCGTCACTTAATTCTTGCAATTCATATAAATTAATTTTATGATTTACTAATATAGGTATACAATTAACAATATATTGCTGTATTTGAGACTTTTCAAAGAAGTAGTCATTCTTGATAAATGTGATGAATGCTAAATATCTTAGCAGTTGTTTTTTATCACTAATAGATAATTTATGATAAATATCATCTCGTTTAACGCCTTTGGTTCTATCCCATTGTTTAAGTAAAATTTATAATCCTTCTTCATAAAGCCTAGAGCGTTGTGATGGTAGACTACCTGTCCCATGAAAAACTAAGCAGATCAGATTAAGCAATATAGGTGTAACTGCTAGTTCTAATATTGGCTCATTTCCTTCCCAATAAAATTCTTCAAGCAATTCATTAGATTTGGGTAATGTCTTTTCTGGAGATTTACCAGCAACAGCTACAAACCACTTGTTAACAAATTGTGCAATTTGCTCCTCATTAAAATCTGCTATTTCAATATCTCTAAATCCCTGAAACTTATACTGATGAGCAGCAACTCGACAGCTAATGAAAAACTTATTTTTATAAAAAATACCTATAAAATTATTAATTTCACTTTGAACTTCATAGGCATTAGTGTCCTTAATCTCATCCAAACCATCAAGCAAAATCAAAAATTTGCCTTGATACAAAAGTTTTTCGATTTGTTGGGGCGAAATTTCATATATGCATAATTGTTCAGTTATATATTTCAATAAACTGAAATTATATTCATCATTGGCATTTCTAGCAAAAGCCTTTAATTCTATAAAAATTGGTATGCATTGAGGTTGAAAATTGCCCTGATTACATTGTATAGCTAAAAATTTTAAAAATGTGGTTTTCCCTGCCCCTGGTTTTCCCAGTACCATAAGTTTAGAGTATCTTGTAGCTGCTTCCAGTCCTGGTATATCTGGTTGACTCACTTTGCCTAAGCTTAAACGGTTAAAATCATCTACATCTGAATTAAAGCGCAGAACCTAAGAAAATTCTAAATTCCGTTTGTTACTGGGTAACTCCTCTAAAACATTAACATTGATGTAAATGTCATCCACCCGAACTGGTTGTGCAATATCCAACATCCGCATGGTTCCGCACAAGTGCTGTATCTTTTCAGAGTAATCAGGAAGTGATCGCACTTTTTGTACTAACTCATCTAGCTCATTCTCTAAAAGAGAGCTTGCGATCGCATCCTCACGCCCCACAAAATCAGAATTTTTTGATGTTGGATTTTGATGTTCCTCTGTTTGATATTTGCAAACTGGAATATCAACTATCTCTTGCCAATTTAGACCAAGCCTTTGACAAATTTCTTCAAAATTAAGGCGTTCAATTGGTATCACACGAAAGAAATTGGTAACTGTTGCGCGAGACAGTCCTAAATCTCTTGCTAAAGCAGTCTTATTTAAATTATTACGGATCAAAGCTTGATTTGCTTTTGCGATACCTTGTGTAGATGCTTGAAGCCCTCGCTTGGTCATATTCTAACTACGCAATTTTTAATCATTCTAACTGAGCTAATTAAAAGTCATACACACTCATACACCAAGTCAGACACTCTGGATAGCTGACTCAGACACTATCTCAGACAGCAGCCCTCGAAGCTAGTTGATGTAGTCATTCACAACATTTATGAAATCTACCTACATCAACGGACGTTGTTACTATCAAGGTAATAATGGTGTTCTTCTCCCTGCTGTCACCACAGTTTTAAAAGCGACACAACCACCGCAGTCTCTAGCCGCCCTTTCCTATTGGCGTAATAAAGTTGGCGATGCAGAAGCAAATCGAATTGCTGCTAACAGCCGTCGCCGAGGAAATGCTTTGCACCAGTTGATTAAAGAACACTTGCAAGGTTACTCGCCCAAACCTGACAACAGCCTGATTCAGCCTTACTGGGACAGCGTTCAATCTGTGCTAAACCAACTTAGCGATGTTCAACTGGTGGAACAACTTGTGCCTAACTATCAGGAACTTTACGCTGGGAAAGTTGATTTAGTTGCTCGTTACCAAAGTGTTCCGTATTTAATTGAATGGACTACAGCCGAGGAACCAAAACTGAGATTTGATAAGCTTTATGACAAGCCTTTACAACTAGCTGCTTATGGGGGTGCGATAAATCGGTATTATAGCGATCGCCTATTTAACTGCAAAATTAACCATGCTCTTATCGTTGTAGCCTTACCAGGTGAAGAAGCAGAGATTTTTGAATTTGACCGTGCAAGGCTAATTCATGTCTGGCATCAATGGCTTAATCGGCTGAATTTTTTCTTCAGTGCAGTTGCTGCCTAAAAGTGCGATCGCATACCCGCCTGAAGCGATGACAACGACGGGCTACGCCTACGCAAACATCTACCCCTTGTAGAATAGACAAAATGCTTCTTTGGTAACATAATGTAATATAACTTAGCAAGAATCGAGCGATCGCTGTTCCTTTTGGATGTAATTGCTATTAATGTGGCAATCTGCTAGATATCAGCCTGGTTTCATCCCTAATTGTCCACCCAAAGACAGTAGATTAAGTTTTGTGTGAATCACTATAAGAGATGAAATAGCTCTGCTTTCCAAAAAGTCAAAAAGGAACAGATTTTTATGACATTTGATTACGATTTGTTTGTCATTGGTGCTGGGCCTGGGGGATTGGCAGCAGCTAAAAAAGCAGCTAGTTACGGTGTACGTGTCGCTGTTGCTGAACAAGAATCCGTCGGTGGGACTTGTGTAAATCGCGGCTGTGTTCCGAAAAAACTGATTGTCTATGCAGCTGACTTCGCCCTGCAAAATCAAATAGCGCAGAGTTATGGGTGGAGTGACTGCCAAACATACTTTGACTGGACATTATTTATTAAGTCAGTACATCAGCATATTGACACCATCAACCACTCTTATTTCCAGCAATTGCAAAAAGCTGGAATTGAATTAATTTCTCAACATGTCACTTTTATCGATACCCACACGATCAATATTGATGGACGTAAAGTTACAGCAGACAAAATTTTAATTGCTGTGGGAGGGCAACCCCTCAAGCCCAAAATCCCAGGTATAGAATACGCTATCACATCCCGCGAGATGTTTCAGCTACCCTATCTGCCGAAACGTTTAGCAATTATTGGCGGCGGCTACATTGGCGTAGAATTTTCTAGCATGATGCACGCTTTCGGCTGCGAAGTGACGGTGATTGAAAGAGACGGGACGATTTTATCGGGGTTTGATGATGAAATTTGCTCTGCTGTACAACAGGGTTTGACTAAACGCGGAATTAAAATATTCACCAACAGCACGGTAGCTAAAATCAAATATTCAGATGAGTGTTTGTTGTTAACCATTACTGGTGATAGCCAAGAAATAATTACAGCAGATACTATCTTAGTTGCCACAGGTTACGCTCCAAATACCAAGAATCTTGGTTTGGAAAATGCCCATGTTGAACTTGGCGAACATGGTGCAATTAAAGTAGATGAATACAGCCGCAGCAGCCAAGAAAATATTTTTGCTGTGGGTGATTGCACCAGCCGCGTGCAATTGACTCCAGTGGCTAAGGCAGAAGGTATTGCCTTTGCAGATACAGTTTTTGGCAACAAGGCGCAAAAATTAAATTATGATTATGTGCCCACTGCTGTTTTTTGCCGTCCAGAAGCGGCTAGTGTGGGAATGACAGAGGCGAAAGCACGGGAAAAATTTGGTGAATCTGTACAATGCTACCGCACCCAGTTCCAACCACTGTTGTATCGGCTAATCGAACAGGATGAGCCAACCACTATAAAGTTAGTTTTAAATGGTGATTCTGGGCAAGTTTTGGGCGCTCACATGGTGGGTGAACATGCAGCAGATATCATTCAAAGTTTGGGTGTGGCAATTCGCAAAGGCATCACTAAGGAAGATTTGGATGAAACTATAGGCATTCATCCCACGACAGGAGAAGAATTTTTGTCGTTAAATTAAAATTATATGCAGAACTGAGTGAAATCATGTCAGCTTGATTGCTTATTAGACTCGAAGAACCCCACCCCGTCCCTAAGAGCAGGCGAGGTGGGGTTCTTTACTCCTCGCCAAAGTCGGGAAGGAGTTTTTTAGCTGATTCTAAAAGCAAGGTGCGGTGCTTGTATTATGGGCAGTTTGACAGATACGATTTCAGAGTTTCTGTGCAGATACTTCCTCTGGCTTTTCTTGCCTTTGCAAGGCAGAATACAGCCGATTGAGCGCATTTACATAAGCTTGCGCTGATGCCACGATGATATCTGTGTTCGCTGCATGACCAGAAAAAACTTTAGATTCATAACGTAAACGAATCGTCACTTCTCCAAGGGCATCAATACCAGCTGTTACTGACTGCACAGAAAACTCAATCAACTCGTTGGGGACATTCACCACCCGATTGATGGCCTTGTAAACTGCATCCACTGGCCCAGTACCGATCGCAGCATCGGTTAATTCTTCACCTTCTGGGGTGCGGAGGGTGACTGTAGCGGTGGGACGGGCGTTGCTACCACAGGAAACTTGCACCAACTCTACCCGGAACAAATCGGGTGCTTGTTGGATTTCATCATTAACGATCGCTTCCAAATCCCAATCAGAAATATCTTTCTTTTTATCTGCTACTTCTTTGAATCTGACGAATGCTTTATTTAATTCAGTATCTGACAGTTCAAAGCCCAATTCTTTCAACCGAGTGCGGAAAGCATTTCTGCCTGAATGTTTGCCCAAAACTATTTGATTGTCTGTTAAGCCAATCAATTGAGCATCCATAATTTCGTAGGTGAGCTTATTTTTTAGCACACCATCTTGGTGAATTCCAGACTCATGAGCAAAGGCATTCGCGCCAACGATCGCTTTATTTGGTTGTACCAACATTCCCGTCAAATTGGAAACTAGGCGTGAGGTTTTGTAAATTTGCCGAGTGTCAATATTTGTCAGGGATTCTTGAGATTCTTCTGGTCTTCCCAAAAAGGGATTAAAATATTGTCGCCGCACATGCAACGCCATCACTAATTCTTCTAGTGATGCATTTCCGGCGCGTTCGCCAATCCCATTGATGGTACATTCTAGTTGGCGTGCGCCATTTTTTACGGCTTCTAAAAAGTTAGCAACTGCCAAACCTAAATCATTATGACCGTGAACGGAAATAATCGCTTGGTCGATGTTGGGGACATTTTCAATAATCCCCTTAATGATTGCCCCAAACTCGCTAGGGGTTGTGTAACCGACAGTATCGGGAATGTTAACTGTTGTTGCACCTGCTGCGATCGTTCGCTCTAACACTTGGTAAAGAAATTCTGGATCGGAACGAGCCGCATCCATCGGCGAAAATTCTACATCTGTCACAAAAGACTTGGCATAAGCTACCATTTCTTCTGCGATCGCTAGCACTTCTGCCCGTGACTTCCGCAACTGATACTCTAAATGTATATCAGAAGTAGAAATAAATGTGTGAATTCTGGCTTTAACTGCTGGTTTTAATGCTTCTGCGGCTGCTTCAATATCTGCTTTAATCGCTCTTGCCAAACTGCAAATTACCGGACCATTTTCTGTCCCGACAATTTTGGCAATCTTGCTGACTGCTTCAAAATCTCCAGGGCTAGCAAAGGCAAAGCCTGCCTCAATTATATCCACACCCAGACGCGCCAGTTGCTTGGCAATAACTAGCTTCTCGTCTATATTCAGAGTTGCTCCTGGACACTGCTCTCCATCTCGCAGTGTAGTATCAAAAATGATGATTCGGTCTGTTTTATTTGTCATTTGCGTTTTGTTGTTTAATTTTTACTTGTGTATCAAAATATCTTCAACCTTAGTTTTTCTTTTACTCTTATTTTTGTAAATAATTGCTAAAACTACGAACCTTCTGTTTTTTCTATTTGATCTCTGATATCATTTAAATCTATATATCTGTCAGTAGCATTTCGTAGTTCTCTTGCGATCATTCCTTCTGTCGATACTACTGTAATATGTGTATTTTTTGAACGTAATAGTTCGATTGCTCTTTCAAAATCTCCATCGCCACTAAATAATACTACTCGGTCATACTGGTCTACTGTATTAAACATATCTACAACAATTTCAATATCTAAATTCGCTTTTTGCGAGTAACGACCAGAGGTATCATCATAATATTCTTTAAGAATTTTAGTTCTAACTGTATATCCTAGACTAATTAGAGCATCTCTAAAACCTCTCTGATCTTGTGGGTCTTTTAGGCCAGTGTACCAGAATGCATTAATTAATGTTGTTTCTGATTGTTCATGTTTGAAGTATTCTAAAACTCGCCGAGGGTCAAAAAACCAACCATTTTTTTGTTGAGCATAGAACATATTGTTTCCATCTACAAAAATAGACAGACGATTCATTGGAGAACCCATACAAATTTACACCTAATAATATATATGAATTTAGATGGAACAATAGATTATAGCAATTTTCAAATGCCTTGTTTGCTAATATCTATAAACTAACTCTTCATCTGTAGCTTTTATCCTACCTCTTTCAAGGCATAAAAACATTTGCAACATTGGAGTTGAGATACTGGGTGCTAAACATTATTCACCTCCGGTACTGCAAGAGCCACCCTGTGATCAAAATCTACCAATAAAATTGAACTAGTAACAGCATTCATAACTGTATAACACTAAATTTTACCCCTAAAGAGGTATGGTATAGGCTTAGAGTAGGATATAAGTTGATGCCTATCTATAGGTTTAGCTTTCAGTATAAGGATACGCTTTGTGGGGAGTACCAATATTGCGCCAAAGACAGAAGACAAGCTTGGGACAGCTTCTGGTAAAACCCTAGTTAAGAGCATACTTGTTGGTTAGGTTAGAGTAAAATCTCGCCCCAACCAACTACAGAGACGAAGTATATCCGGCTATAATCTGTGAGACAATCACTCTTTTGTAACTCACTCAACAGAAAAATAAGAAGTCAGGCAGTACCTGAGTAGGAATCTCTTGGGGGCTACCTTTGCCAATAAAAGTTTGTTGATGAATAGAAGATACTTTACAAATGTATAAGATTGTCATTTAAGTATTATTTCAATATGCTTGTACTAAAACGTGGTCTGAATAAATAAAAGTGTTGGACTTAAATCAATCAGTAACACGATATGGCAGAAGAACCTACATCTACCTTAACTAAAAACTATGTCTCTGCTGCCAATAGACTGTCAAGTAAACCGACAAAGGTAACGTCAACAGCATCGGCTCGTCAGTCAAGGTGGATGGTTCTCTTAGGTCATCTCCTCGCTGGCAGTTGGGCAATGGGTGCAGCAGTGCTGAGTGCTTCTGGTGGGGAATTGGTTCAATTGATGGAAAATAAGGCGCTTTCTGCCTTTTTTCAAGTGCGCGGCCCGATTTTGCCTCCAGAAGACATCGTAATTTTAGCAATAGACGATCAGTCAATATCAGTTCCCGCACAGTACTATAAAACAAATCCAAAACGGTATGCCTACTTAGAAACACTGAAATCTTATCCTTATAAACGGGCTGCTTATGCTCAGATAATCACAAAGTTAATCAAAGCAGGTGTCCGTTCTGTAGCGGTAGATGTCGTTTTTGACACGCCAAGTAGTTATGGAGCTACTGACGATCGCCAACTCCAGGCAGCATTGCAAAAATATGGCAGCAAAGTTACCTTAGCAGCCGTCTACGAAAATTCCCAGACGCACCAAGGGTCTTTTATGCAACTGATTGACCCACAACAAATGTTTCGTACAGGGTCAGTGTCCATTGGCTCAGTTAATTTCCCCTTGGAGACAGATGGTAAAGTTCATCGATTGGCGAGTGAATTTTCTAAGTTGTTAGCTGAAGATAATTTGATTGAGAAGCTACCCTCTTTTGATGAAGCAGCACTGAGGGCCGCACAGGTAAATTATCCCCGACCAAAGGGCGATCGCATTCATTTTTGGGGGCCTGCGGGTACATTTGAGCAAATACCCTTTTGGCATGTACTCGACCCGGAAAACTGGAACACCTATTTGCAGCAAGGAAAGGTCTTCAAAGACAAGATAGTGCTGATTGGTGCAACAGATAAGTTACACAATGATTATTATCCAGTCGCTGCTAGCAACAACGCTAAACCCATGTCGGGCGTGGAAATTCACGCCAATGCGATCGCAACTTTGATGCAAGGTAAAGCGATCGCCCCAGGAATTAAAAGTCCACCGTTGCGGGGTTTATTTGTGCTAATTATAGTTGGCAGTACAGCCTTAATGATTAGCAGACGCAAGCGTACTATCAATAGACTTCTCTATAGCCTCGCCCTGTCTGCTACTTGGGCAGGAATTAGTTATGGGTTATCTGTTCATGGTCAGTTAATTTTTCCCACTACTGTACCAATGATTGCGATCGCTATGATTGGATTTTCCTACCTGGGAACCTCATTAGTGAGAGAAAGCATCAAAAAACGCCAATTAGTAGATATTTTTCAGAAGTATAAAACTTCCGCCGTTGTCCAAGAGATTATCAGCCAACAAGATGACTTACAAGACCTAATCCAGCAACGAGATTTAGCCTTATCAGGAAAAGTCCTGGCTAGACGCTACAGAATTGTCAAAGTTCTCGGTTCCGGTGGATTTAGCGAAACCTACATTGCCGAAGATACCCAACGTCCTGGAAATCCGCAATGTGTTGTCAAACAACTAAAACCAGCCAACAGCAAACCAGAAGCCTTGCAACTTGCCAGACGTTTATTTAACTCAGAGGCGCAAACACTCGAAAAATTAGGAACGCACCCTCAAATTCCGCAACTTTTGGCGTATTTTGAAGAAGATGAAGAATTTTATTTAGTACAAGAACAGATCATTGGTCATCCTTTAAATCAAGAATTGCCACCAGGCAGAGCAATTGAGGAAATTGCAGTGATCAGAATTGTTAGGGACTTATTGCAAACATTAACATTTGTCCATAAAAACAATGTGATTCACCGGGATATTAAACCCAGCAATATCATCCGCCGCCATTCAGACGGTAAACTGATCTTGATTGACTTTGGGGCTGTCAAAGAAGTTAGTACAAAACAGCTTGATCATCAAGAGCAAAGCCCTTTCACTATCGGCATTGGTACTCAGGGTTACGCACCAAGCGAGCAATGTTTTGGGCGTCCACACTACAGTAGTGATATCTATGCAGTCGGCATGGTTGGAATTAAAGCCTTAACTGGTATGGCACCTCGTGAGCTACCTAGAGATGCTGATGGAGAGATAAAATGGAGCGATGCCTACGGCGGTAAACTACCCACCCAGGTGAGTCACTCCTTCGCTAAGATTCTCAGTAAAATGGTGCTGGATGACTTCAAACAGCGATATCAGTCTGCGTCAGAGGCTCTTGAGGAGCTTAAAGCTTTTGACGATGTTGTAAATTTCCAAAGCATATACCCCATGCTACAGAATGACTCATTAATGAATACTTTAAATGACTTAGGCGCTCCTACAAAATCTTGCTCAGAAGCATCCTCAGAAACTCCTTGATATGATGTTCGCCAAATTACCCATAATCAAAGAACCCCATTCCCAACCCCTCCCCGATGCTTTGGGGAGTGGAGACAAAGCACAGCTTTGGCTCTTTGGGGTTCTCCGGGTTTAATTAGTGATTAAGCGGACATAATATAAGTTATCGTAATCTACTGCGGCAATATTTATTAAAAGCTTCCTGAATATTCATTTTTTAATTTTTTGAAACAGGGCAAACTTGTAGCCATCCAGATGCAATTGCTTGCAATATAACTTGTGAAGCTGGAAAGCTTGAACCAGTAGTTTCATTATAGACAGCTTCGGGTATAACAATTGTCCCAAACACTGCCTGTAAAATATCAAGACGATTGATAGCACCGAAGTTAATCAAAGGCGTAGCGTTGCAAATAACTGTCACAACTACCAAGAACCTGTTTTAATGACTCAATATCATCTGCTAAATCCATTTGAGTATAATGGCGTGGAATTTTTTGTTGCCCTAAAAGTTGCTGAAATTCCCATACAGATAAATTAGCCAAGCGGCGTGCTTGACCAAAAGTAAAAATATTTTGGTTATATAATTGCAAGGCAATTTCCTGACGAATAGCCTGCTCACCTTGACTTATGGAATCTGGAGATAATTGCACGTTAATTGAACTCAAAAATTGACTCATATCCAAAAACAGCGTTTTACTTATAGCTTACTCTGCGATCGCCTCACTTAAATCATGAGTTCATTCACTTCCATTATTGACCTCACAAAGATTGTTTGTGTCCTACTAGACACTAGTTCTCAGTGTTCTCAAACTCACGCGAGGTCTAACAATAATTAGATGCAAATTCTCTTATAAGTCCGCTTGCCTTGAAGATTTGGGATTATTAGCTTATCCATTTCAGCAAAATCCTGAAAAGAGAGTATTTTTAAACGATGTATCAAAACGCAAAAGCGTTAAGAAATCTTTGCCTCTTAGCGCTTTTGCGTGAGATATTTTCTCTAACTTTCTACACCATCTCAGACGAAGGCTGCACCATCTGCTGAGGCTGCGGCTGGAACATGAACAACGAGTACACAACGTCTCGGCGAATGTTAATCATCATATCCAAGAACAATTCGTAACCCTCGCTCTTATACTCAATCAGTGGGTCTTTTTGCCCATAACCACGCAATCCTACCGATTCGCGCAAGGCATCCATTTGCTGCAAGTGTTCCCGCCATAGAGTATCAATGCGTTGCAAGATAAAGAAGCGTTCTGCTTGGCGCATCAGTCCGGGTTGAACTTGGTCAATCTGCGCTTCTTTGAGGTCATAAGCAATTCGCACTTGTTCATGGAGGAATGCTTTAATCTCGCTGACTGTCATATCTTCTAATTGATTTGGCTGCAAATCCGCTAGTAGATAGACGAATTCTTTAACTTTCTCAACCAGCTTTTCTAACTCCCACTCTTCCGAGGGCAAATCTATGTTGATGTAGTAATCAACGATGTCATCCATCGTTTTTTCAGCGTACTTGATTACCTGTTCTTTCAAATCTTGACCTTCTAATACGCGGCGACGTTCAGCATAAATAGCACGACGTTGATTATTCATCACCTCGTCATACTCAAATACCTGCTTACGAATGTCGTAGTAGTAGGTTTCAACTTTTTTCTGGGCGCCTTCCAAACTGCGGGTAAGCATCCCAGATTCGATGGGCATATCTTCTTCCACTTGGAAAGCATTCATTAACCCAGCAACGCGATCGCCTCCAAAAATCCGCAGTAGGTTATCCTCTAAACTGAGGAAAAATCTCGTGGTTCCAGGGTCGCCTTGTCTTCCTGCACGTCCGCGCAACTGGTTGTCAATCCGCCGCGATTCGTGGCGTTCTGTACCAATTACGTGCAAACCACCGATTCCCACTACCTCATCATGTTCGCGGGTAGTAAATTGTTCGTATTCCTGCTTAACGCGGTTGTAAGCTTCGCGCAATTTCTGAATTACAGGGTCATCAATGGGAGCTTTTTCTGCGGCTACAGCTACCTTGTCTTCTGCTTCCAATTCCGATAAACTGCGATCGCCATATTCACGCACCGCAATTTCTACTGCATCTTTGAGTAGTTTTTCTGTTTCTTTTGTCAACTGGGTAGGGAAAATTTCTGGTGAAGCCCGCCAAGTTTTGACTTTTTTACCAGGGACAAAGCCTTGACCACCACCGTGTCCTGTAGGCAATCCTGCTGCTCTTTGAACGCCAAAGCTATCTTCATCTTCTGGCATGACGATCCGGGGCATGAAGTATTCCCGCAGCTTCAGACGTGCCATGTATTCGGAGTTACCACCCAAAATGATGTCTGTACCTCTACCAGCCATGTTAGTAGCAATGGTAACAGCACCTTTTCGTCCAGCTTGGGCGACGATTTCCGCCTCACGCTCGACGTTTTCGGGACGGGCGTTGAGTAATTCGTGAGGAATCGCCAATTCCTTTAATAGTCGGCTGAGAAGTTCGGACTTTTCTACACTAGTGGTTCCGACTAATACAGGTCTGCCGAGTTCGTGCATTTCGGCACATTCTCTAGCGATCGCACCCCACTTGCCTGGTTCTGTCTTAAAGACCATATCAGACAAATCTTCGCGTCTGCGATCGCGGTTCGTAGGAATTACCGCAACTTCCAATTTGTAAATTTTTTCAAATTCCGGTTCTTCCGTTTTTGCCGTTCCGGTCATTCCACCGAGTTTTGGATACAGCAAGAACAGATTTTGATAAGTAATTGTCGCTAGAGTTTGAGTTTCTGGCTGAATTTCTACGTGTTCTTTGGCTTCAATAGCCTGGTGTAATCCATCACTCCAGCGCCGTCCAGGTAACACCCGACCGGTAAATTCATCCACAATTACCACTTCGTCATTACGGACGATGTAATTTACATCCTTGAGAAAAAGTTCTTTGGCTTTAATCGCATTGAAAACGAAGTGCGCCCAAGGATCTTCAGGGTCAAATAAATCTGTGACTCCCAAAAGATTTTCGGATTCTGCAAATCCTTCATCTGTCAAAAGCACGTTACGAGCTTTTTCATCCACATCATAATGCTCGTCTTTTTTGAGTGTGAATGCGATTTCAGCTGCTTGCAGATACTTTTCTGTAGGTCTTTCCACCTGCCCAGAAATAATTAGCGGTGTCCGCGCCTCATCAATTAAAATCGAGTCTACCTCGTCAATTACGCAATAATTAAACGGGCGTTGCACCACATCTGCCATTGATGTCGCCATGTTATCCCGCAGGTAGTCAAAACCTACCTCACTGTTGGTAACATAAGTAATATCGCAATCATAGTTTTTCTGGCGTTCACTGGGAGTCATGGTTGACTGGATTAGCCCCACACTCAGCCCCAAGAACCGATGCACCTGTCCCATCCATTCAGCATCCCGACGAGCCAGGTAATCGTTCACAGTGACGACGTGTACGCCTTTACCAGTAAGACCATTTAAATAACTCGGTAAGGTTGCTACAAGCGTTTTACCCTCACCGGTTTTCATTTCGGCAATTTGCCCTACATGCAAAATGATACCGCCAAGCATTTGGACATCAAAATGCCGCAAGCCTAAGACTCGCCGTCCTGCTTCCCGGACAACGGCGTAAGCTTCGGGCAATAGGTCATCCAGAGTTTCGCCTTTGGCAAACCGTTGTTTAAATTCGACGGTTTTACCTTTTAACTCCTCATCGGAAAGAATCTTAATTTCTTCCTCTAGAAGGTTAATTTCAGTCACAGAAGGTTGGTATTTTTTAAGCTTACGAGCGTTGGGGTCGCCCAACAAAAGTTTTAGCATGGCAGATTATAGAACTGAATCAAGGGGGATGGGAATTAAAGGTTTGGCATTGATTATAAACATTTAACCCAACCCAACCTTCTTGGTTGTGGATGGGTGTCAAATGAGAATTAACTCAAAAACAGGAGAAAAACGGGGCAATCAGTTTACTAAATGATTGGTTTTAACTCTTATCTGATTATTTAGTCTTTCTTCATAGTATCATTTTGCCCCCAGATGGGGCCAGAGAAGGAGTGGGGGAATAGAGTTGTGAGTTATGAGTTATGAATTTTTCAACTCCTAACTCCTCATTTCCATTCTGCTGTTAGGCGGCGGAAATTGTAATCGCTAGCGCCTTGATGACAACTGACACAGCTGCCAAGCTGGACGGGGCGTGGTAATTTAACTCCTGGATGCAAAGCTTTGAAATAACGTGAGTCATTAAGGCGATATGGTGTTTCTTCGTCGTCTCGCTTAACACGAGAGAAAGTCGAAAGATATTTCCACACCAAGATGCGTGGCGGATCGACTAAAGGCTTTAGTTGTGCGCCGTAGTGCTGCGAATCTTGCAGGAGATTTTTCCAAGTTTGGGTGGGTAAAACGGCTGGTGGTAAGGCGATATGGCATGTAGAGCAGTTTTCCAAATACAGTTCTTGTCCTAATTGATACTGTGCAGGCACTACGTCAACAGTGCCAATTTCGGCGGTAGGAGTAGCACTTTGGGCATTAGTTGCCAAGGCTAAAAGCCAACCCATAGCTAGGCTCCAGGTTACAATTACCAGAAGTAAACCAAAAAATTGGCGTTTGAATTGGCGTTCGGCGCTTTGCTGTAGTACAAGGCGATCGCGGATTTTGCGCTTAATAAAAATTGACATTCCTCACATTCCTAGATATTTAGAAGTGGCGCTTGTGCTAATCATAGAACTTACGCAGCGTTGGCAGTAGCAACATAGCAATGCCTATTAACAAGCCCTTCTGCGTCTGCATCTCTCAACATTGCAAGGAAAAATCTCTTAGCAGTTTTAACCTGACTCACTAGAAAAATCAGCCATAATATCTCAGATGTCATTTGCAGCAATATCTTCTCGGTCAGATTTGGAATAAATCGTTAGTAGCAAAATACTTGTAGGTGACTCAACTTGATAAATCAATCGGTATCCAGCACTCTTACCTTTTTAGATACTACTGTTGCCAACTCTCACCTTGTAAACAATATACTCTTCACCAATGCCAGGAATGCGTAGGCGTAGCCCGCCGTAGGCATCGCCTACAAAATTTATTTGTTGTAATTGCTCAATAATCGGTTGAACATCAGAGCGAATATTGCGAAATCTCTTTGATAATCTGTAAAGTTCCTGCTCAAACTCATCGGAAAATCGAATTGAAACCGCATTATCACTCTGCATCAATCTTGTCCCATAGCTCACTAATTAGGTAAAGCTTTTCAGCAACAGTTATCTTTAAGGAATAGAAACCGATCGCAATAATCGCTCAACAACAGTTCTTGCATTCCGTCCACCTCTAGGAATCAGGCGATGGCAAAGAACATGAGGGACGAGAAATTTCACATCATCGGGAATGGCATAATCACGCCCTAATAGAAAAGCTAGCGCTTGGGTAGCCCGTTGTAATGCTAATGTGCCACGCGGACTAACACCAAGGGCTATTTCCTCATCTTGCCGCGTTACTCGTACCAATTCGAGGATGTACTGTTGCAAGGAGGTTGCCACTTTTACTTGAGAGCAGAGGTAACGCAATTCCTGTACTTCTGCCAAGGTAATACAAGGCTGCAAATCAGCAACCTTCACACCATTTTGGAGATTTTGCAGCATAAGGAGTTCTTCTGCCTCGGAAGGATAGCCCAAACTCAGCGACAACATGAATCGATCCATTTGCGCTTCCGGTAGTGGAAAAGTACCTTGATACTCAATAGGGTTTTGAGTGGCAATGACAAAAAAGGGCTGAGGAACTGCACGAGAAACACCATCGACTGTTACCTGATGTTCTTCCATGACTTCTAGTAAAGCTGACTGAGTGCGGGGTGTAGCGCGGTTAATTTCGTCAGCTAGGAGGATATTGGTAAAAATTGGGCCAGGAAGATAAGTAAATTCGCCGCTTTTTGGGTTCCAGATGTTAGTGCCAGTAATATCAGTTGGCAGTAAATCGGGGGTACATTGTAGCCGTTGAAACTTACCATCCACTGAACGAGCTAGAGATTTAGCGAGTAGGGTTTTACCAACACCAGGGACATCTTCTAGCAGGGCATGACCACCACCTAGCAAGGCTACTAGCACTAAGCGTATTGCCTCAGCTTTGCCAACAATGGTAAGAGCCAGATTTTGCGTTAGAGCGTCAATTTTTTCTCTCATGCGGTGTGGGGAGTGGGGAGTAGGAGGAGCAGGGGAAGCAGGGGGAGCAGAGGGAGCAGAGAGAGCAGAGAGAGCAGGGGAAGCAGGCGAAAAGAGGTGAGAATTTGCAACAAGTCCCCAAGTCCTCTTCACCATGCCCAATGCCCCATGCCCAATTTCCCTAAATACATTGTTCCCACTCAGAACTCTTAACTCCTAACTCCTAACTTTTAACTTTGCGCTTTAGCATTCAAAATTTCTTTAGCAACAACACAGTCAAGTTGAATTTGTGTTTTCAGGGCTTCTAGAGAAGCAAATTTTTGTTCAGGGCGCAAAAATTTCACTAGTTCCACAGCCAGTTTTTTGCCATACAAATCACCAGACCAATCGAACAGATGTACTTCGGCAGATGAATAAGTACCATTTACAGTTGGGCGATTACCGATGTTCATGACGCCCAAGCTTTCACCAGGAGCGACATCTGATGTTTCACTGAGAATGAAAACACGGACAGCATAGACTCCTTGGCGGGGCAAAAACTTTTCTTTTGGTAGTTGGAGGTTGGCGGTGGGAAAGCCAATTGTTCTGCCCAATTGTTGACCTTGAACGACAACACCAAGGAGAGTGTAGGGGCGCCCTAGTAGTAGATTTGCATTTTCGATGTCGCCTTGCTCAAGGGTTTGGCGGATCAATGAAGTGCTAATGCGGGCATCCTGCGTCGGATTAGGACTGACACAACTGCTTTCGGTGGGCGAGTTACCTGTATAAGTTTGTAAGGGAATGATGGTAACGGGGATATTGTGCTTGGCGGCAATTAATTGCAAATCTTTGGCAGTACCACTGCGCTTTTCGCCAAAACAAAAATCCTGCCCGATGCTAATTTGCTGGCATCGCAGTTGTTGCACAAGAATTTTTTGGACGAATTCTTCGGGAGTCAAAGCAGATAATTCTTTGTCAAAGGGTAGTAATACCAGTTGTTCTACCCCAAGCGATCGCAATTGTTGGACTTTTTCATCCAGTGGCGTTAACAAAGTCCGGGGCTGCCCCGTAAAAAATTCCTGTGGATGGGGGTCAAAGGTAACAACTGTTGAGTAAATATATTCTTGATTTGCTAGTTGTTGATTTTCCTTTAACTGCGGACTACTGACTACTGACAAGTTAGCACCAGCGTGCAAGACTGGTTGAATTACCCTTTGATGACCAAGATGAACACCATCAAACTTGCCAAGGGCAACAGCAGTCGGCGTTAGCAGCCCTTCGCTTGAAGAAGCAACCCACACAGAACACCCATTTTGAGACAAATTTAGCACGTGGATTCTGAGATTTTAGGTTTATTTTAGCTATCAGCAGGAAGCTACCTTATGGTAAACCGCCTTGAGGAGGACATTCACTAACTGCCCATGAGGTCTTGTGCGATCAGCCAGGGTTTTGATGCTACCCCTTTTAGCTATCAGCCAAAAGCTTAACCCACAGGAAGTTGCCCAAGATGGTATCTTGTGCTATAAGCTTAACAGCTAATTACTAAGTCCAGATAACCCAAATACCAGAGCTAAAAAGGCTCTAGTTCGTTGTTGAGACTGCAACAAAGGTTTTACCCTCCGATTAGCCGCAATCTTAGGGTGTCTGTGAGTATCTAGGTTGTGTTGGTGCTATAAGGTATGTCCTCCTGTTGTCGCCCTTATCCTATGGTTGGCGTGACAACTCTGGGCAGCGCTGTCTCACCGTACAGCCAACAGGTACGCTCTCGCGCTGAAAGCTTCTGATCACCAATCTAATCTAAAATCTCCAATTCCTCCGATCGCAATCTTTAAGTAGAAAACTTACTAACAGGAAAAGATTCTGATAAGGCAACTGAGGTGGGAATCTGAAGTACCAATCCTTCCCGTGCCATGATAGCCCCAGGAAATTTTGCAGATGCTTGTTTCCCTACACAATCCAAAAAGTCGTCATCGTGTGCGGGGTCGTGGTGGTAAATCACCAGAGTTTTGACGTTAGCAGCTTGTGCCACTTTCACCGCTTCTTGCCAGGTAGAATGTCCCCAGCCAATTTTTGGAGATTTTGGGGAATGATATTCTTCGTCTGTGTAAGTGGAATCGTAAATCAGAATGTCAGCATTACGAGCTAGCCACAGCACATTATCATCGAGTCGGTCGGGAAAATGTTCAGTATCAGTGATATAAGCAGCAGCACCACCACGCCAGTTGACGCGGTATCCTATAGCTTCACCTGGATGGTTTAAAGGTGCTGTTTCTACGGTAACGTCATCGATCTCTATTGGTTGCCCCGGTCGAATGTCGTAGAAATTTAAATTAGCTTGCATAATCTGCAAGGGTACGGGAAAGTTCGGGTGCAACATCTGGTCATTGAGGCGCTGTTCTATGGTAGAACCATCAGGTGCGATCGCGCCATAGATATGAAAGTCATTCCCGTTCACAAATCCTGGGGTAAAGAAGGGAAAACCCTGCATGTGATCCCAGTGAGAGTGGGTAAAAAATATATGAGCTTCTAACGGCATTTGGCGCAATAAAGATTGCCCCAAAACATGTAGCCCCGTGCCTGCATCGAAAATTAAGCGTTTATCGCCCGCTTGCATTGAGATGCAAGGGGTATTACCGCCGTAACGAACGGTGTTTGGCCCTGGGCTGGGGATGCTGCCGCGAACGCCCCAAAATTGTACGGTAAATTGGTTCTCTATCCTAGACATGGTTATTACTTGCTGGACTGAGCGGGCGATAATTGGAAAAATTCTTACTTATTTTGTCTAAGTTGATGCTGTCTCACCTATTTTGCTAAAGGGAGGATTTCTTGGTAAAACAGCATACCTTGTTTCTGGCTGATTGTGTAAATGTGAATGAAATACTCTCAAGTAGAATTTTCCAGTTTTTCGGGTGGATGTGTATCGGTTATTTCAAGAGTGCCCCTACGTTATAGCCTAAATTTTTCTGTGATGCATTTGAATAACTCTAGTTTTATCCTGATAAATCAAATGATTCACTGAAAATTGAATTCCCACTCAGACAATTTATTTAGCGCATCTGCGTAAGTAAGATTGTATTGTAACGGGGTTATACTGATGTAGTTTTTACGTACAACATGCACATCTAACGGTACATTTTGAGGCAGATTTAATCCGGTTGGAGGTTCTACATCCTCAATTACCTCTCCGGTTAACCAGTAGTACGTTTTTCCACGAGGATCAACTCGTTTATCAAACACATCAATGTAATGCCGTAGCCCTTGACGGGTAAGAGTAACTCCGGCAATTTCTTCCCATTTGACCGCAGGAATATTGACGTTGAGCAACATTAAATCTGGCAGAGGTTTTTGGGCTAACTGGTCTACGAGAATTTTGGCAAACTTAGCAGCAGGTTGAAAGTCTTTAGAGGTGTGACTAATAAGACTCAGTGCTACACTGGGAATGCCTTCAATTAAACCTTCCATTGCCGCAGAAACAGTACCGGAATACAAGATTTCAGTTCCCAAATTCGCACCTTGATTAATGCCAGACAGAACCAAATCGGGAGGAGTATCTAGCAATGCCCAAAGCGCCAACTTGACGCAATCTGAAGGCGTACCATCGCAAGCCCAAGCTTTGATAGCAGGATGAAAAATCCCTTCAACAATTTCGGCGCGAATGGGTTGGTGTAAAGTTAACCCGTGTCCAGTTGCCGATCGCTCTCGATCTGGGCAAACTACACTTACATCATGACCTGCCTCTGCCAAGTAGTTAGCTAGGGTACGAATCCCCAAGGCAGAAATGCCATCATCGTTGCTAATTAGTAATTTCATAGTCATTGGTCATTAGTCATTAGTCATTGGTCATTGGTCATTAGTTATTTGTTATTTGTTATTAGCCATTTGTCAATGTCTGAGGTCACAAGTAGCAAAAAACCATACACACTCACTAGTACACTGTGGCGGAAGTTTGCCTACCTTTAACAAGGGGCAAAAAGCTCCTTGTCTAGTTAATTAATGTGTATGTTAGCTGGATATTGAGATGTTACCTGAATTTATGCCAAGCTGTACTAAGCTGACGTGCATCTAAATTTGATAATTTAGCGCCTGAACCCGTTTGCTGCCTTAGATAGCCCTGTCAAACTAGATGACGAACAGCTTAATGGCATAGCTGTAAGTTGATTTATCGAGCAACTCACAGCTTTTGACTATAGACTAATGACTAATGACTAATGACCAATGACTAATAACTAATGACTAGCAATTTAGAAGCTCAACTTTTAGCACTGCGGCAAGAAGGAGAAAAAGCGATCGCAGCCGCCGACACCTTAGAACGTCTGGAGGAACTCAGAGTTAACTATCTGGGTAAAAAAGGGGAACTGGGGGCATTGTTGCGAAGTATGGGGCAGATGAGTGCAGAGGAACGACCAAAAATTGGAGCGATCGCCAATACAGTCAAAGAATCCTTGCAAACTAGTCTAGACCAGCAACGCGTCGCCCTGGAAGCCGCGCAAATTCAGGTACAGCTAGAGGCGGAAACTCTTGATGTAACTATGCCGGGAATTTACAGTCCCCAAGGTCGCATTCATCCCCTCAATGGAATTATCGACCGGGCACTGGATATTTTTGTTGGTATGGGCTACACCGTGGCTCAAGGGCCAGAAATGGAAACAGATTATTATAATTTCGAGGCTCTTAATACCCCGCCTGACCACCCCGCCCGTGATATGCAAGATACCTTCTATTTGCCAGATGGTAATCTTTTACGCACTCATACCTCGTCAGTGCAAATTCGTTACATGGAAAGAGAAGAACCACCGATTCGGGTTGTGGCTCCAGGGCGAGTTTATCGGCGAGATAATGTAGACGCTACTCACTCGGCAGTTTTCCATCAAATAGAACTTTTAGCCATTGACGAGGGACTAACTTTTACAGACCTCAAAGGCACAATTAAAGTATTTTTACAAGCAATATTTGGCGATTTGCCAATTCGCTTCCGCGCCAGTTATTTCCCGTTTACTGAACCTTCTGCTGAAGTGGATTTGCAGTGGAATGGTCGCTGGCTGGAGGTAATGGGCTGCGGTATGGTCGATCCAAATGTACTTAAGTCTGTGGGTTATGATCC
Source organism: Nostoc sp. XA010 (assembly GCF_020829625.1). Taxonomy (GTDB): domain Bacteria; phylum Cyanobacteriota; class Cyanobacteriia; order Cyanobacteriales; family Nostocaceae; genus Nostoc. Next base: position 35,145 of record NZ_JAIVFX010000034.1, read on the forward strand.
AGAAGTTTATACTGGGTTTGCTGCGGGTTTTGGTGTAGAACGCTTTGCAATGGTGTTACACCAAATCGATGATATTCGTCGCTTGTATGCTAGTGATTTACGGTTTTTGCAGCAATTTTAGGCATACGTAATAGTTATGTACTGCAAAGAAGGTAACAATAAATAATGACCTCAGTCTCCAGGTTAGATCAAGTTCTAGAAAGCATCGAGAATTTATCAGTAGATGAACAAGAAGCACTAATTGATCTGATACGTCATCGGTTAGCAGAACGGCGGCGTTCTGAAATTGCTGCTAATATCGCTCAAGCACAGGTTGAATACCAGGCAGGTAAAGTGTTCCGTGGAACAGTTACTCAAATAATGGATGAGTTACGCAAGTGAGAACTGTAGTTCTGGCATCATCGTTTAAACGGGCGTTTAAGCGATTGGTAAGACGACAGCCAGAATTAGAAGAGCGAATTGAAGAGCGGTTAGCACTACTAACCGCCGATCCATTTGATCCACTGTTGCAGACCCATAAGCTTAAAGGCAAACTGTCTGGAGCTTGGGCGTGTTCAGTGGATTATGGTTGTCGCATTGTCTTTAACTTTGTGCAAAATATAGAATCTGGTGAAGAGGAAATTTTGCTAATTGATATCGGCACTCATGATGAAGTTTACTGAGTTGTAGATGCTGTTCTAGTGTTTTCCTACTAAATTTTAGAAAAATCGGCGACTTGAATTTCCTTTAGATTGAAAACTTGAATGCGATCGCTCAAGAAACCAGATTTACAGGAAACAGTGCGATCGCTTCTACTATTTTTTCAGAATTACAGCTAACCGCAGAGCAAGTACTTAATGCTGGAGAAAGCAATTGGTGAGTGCCTGCCAGGGATTAATGGCGTTTAACTCAGTATTTTAACTCTTTAAATTGTGGTAAACGATATAAGTAAATTTGTTACCTTAGTGGCAGATCAAGGAGCCAACTTATGAAAAGACAGCACCCCCTATTCTCTCAAGTTGCCTTAGCGCAAGACTTACCAGAATACAATCTGAAGCGAGGGAATGTTGTAACATGTAACAATTGTAGAATATTACCCCATGCCTGAAGGGGAAGAGGATAGGTATAGTCTGGAAGGGTTTGATTTGCCCCATGTAACGATCGAAGTACTAGCATCTCAAATTACCCCCATTGGCAGCAAGAAGAAATGATTTTAGCATTTCATAGATAAAACTTTATTTTCTTTCTGTATGCGAATTTACTTTCTGCTCTGGTCTGATGAGCGAATGAACATATCTTTCAAAACATCCTTCTAAATTGGCTCCTTTCAAATTGGCTCCACCTAAATTTGCATCCCACAAACTAGCTTTACTCAGATTTGCTCCCTGTAAATTAGAATATGTTAAGTTTCTATCCCACAGTCTAGCTCCTTGAAGATTTGCCTTTTGAAGGTTAGCTCTGCTCAAGTTGGCATCCCTCAGATTAGTATTTTGTAAGTTTGCTCCTTCGAGATTAGCTCCATGAAAATTAATACCACTTAAGTTTGCTCTTTGGAGATTAGCATTTCGTAGGTCAACGTATGCTAGATTAGTCTTTTCAAGTAAGCTATATGAACTAATCAAAGATACTACTCTCTGAGCAGTATCCAGATTTGGTGATCGAATGTACAACTTATGATAACAGTAATTACTCCAAGCTTGGAAAGTCAGATAATTACCGAATAAGTCCAAAGCAAAAAGTTAAAATTTAGCCGTAAACAAAAAATTTAAAACTACTTTTCTATGGCTATTTTTAACCTAATAATATGCGTGAAGCCAATCCGATTGCTCCTCCAACCAATACTAACCAGGTCGAATTTATTTTGAATTTAAACACAGCGATCGCACTCACAATTGCTACGATAATTGTTAACCAATCCACTAGCGCTGCTCGTCCTAATGTGTAAGTTACTCCTGCCATTAATCCGAGAGAAGCCGCATTCACACCATCCAGAAATCCACTTGCCCAAGAAGATTGACGTAACTTAGGAACCCAAGGATTAACTACCCAAACCAGCGCAAAAGCTGGCAAAAAAATGCCAATTGTAGCAGCAATTGCCCCAGCATTTCCTGCTAGCAAATACCCAATAAAGGTTGCGGTGGTAAAAACAGGGCCTGGTGTAAACTGCCCGATCGCTACAGCATCTAAAAGCTGCTGTGATGTCAGCCACTGGTTGCGCTCGACCAAATCCCGTTGCAGAAATGCCAGCAACACATAACCACTGCCATAGAGAACACATCCAATTTTGAGAAAAAAGACAAAGACGCTAATCCAACTGACTGATGTAACTGCTGCTGTTGTACTACTAACCTGCGCCAGAATACCTGAAATAGGTAATAGGAATGCTCCACTTGTGTGTCCTCTAGCTTGCCAATTCTTCACTAGCATGACAGCGATACCTAGTAAAATCAGCACCAAAATTTCGTTCAATCCAGCTAAATACGCTGCGATTCCTGCTATCCCTGCAATGATCGTCGGCACGTCTTTAGCTGCCTTTTTCCCCAGATTCCAGACAGCCTGAATCACGATCGCAATTATTACAGGTTTAATTCCATAGAGCAGCCATTCCACTTGGGGGACAGTTTGATAGCGAGCATAAATGGCGGCTAATGCCCAAACTATCAGCATCGCAGGTAGAATAAAGCAGCTACCCGCAACCAGTAACCCACGCCATCCCGCTCGTTCGTAGCCAATGTGAATCGCTAATTCCGTCGAGTTGGGGCCTGGAATCAAATTCGTAATTCCTAGCAAATCTAGCAGTTTCTCCCGGCTCATCCACTGACGGCGATTCACCACTTCATTGTCCATCATGGCGATGTGGGCAGCAGGACCACCAAAAGCGATCGTCCCCAGTCGTAAAAACACCGTTGCCAGTTCTGTTAATCGCTGCTTCTGTTGTCTGGGAGTCAAAGCCTTATAGGAAAACGCTTCTTGCTCTTTCTGGATATCCTCAGCTTCTTGTGTCACTATAGTTTTCCTGATTATGGATAAAGTACAGAAAAAATATTTAACCACAGATGAACACAAAGGTTTGTAGGAACACGGTATTGCCCATGTGTGTCAACTTAAGCCAAAAGGTGGTCAGTGAATGACACTAACCACCATGCGTGAGACTTTATTTAACAATTCCTGAATGACCAGCGATATCTGCTAAAGGTTCAAATCTGCCGCCTAAGTATTTGGCAAGAAACTCTTCTGCGATCGCAAAAAAGTGTAGCCGATTTTCTGGTCTGGCAAAACCATGTCCTTCATCTGTGTAAAGTGCATATTGTACTGGCAAACCAGCCTGCTGCATTGCATTGACAATTTGATCGCTTTCTGATTGTTTCACTCGCGGATCATTTGCACCTTGACCGATAAGTAAAGGTTTTTGAATTCGGTCAGCAAAGAATAAAGGCGATCGCGATTTCAAAAATTCCTCTTCTGTCTCTAAGTTACCGACACGATGATAAAGCATTGCCTTTAATGGTTCCCAATAAGGCGGTATAGTTTCTATCAAAGTAATTAGGTTACTCGGCCCCACAATATCCACACCAGCCGCAAAGATTTCTGGTGTAAAAGTTAACCCTACTAGAGTGGCGTAACCTCCATAAGAACCGCCCATAATCGCAATCTTTTGGGGGTCGGAAATGCCTTTTTCCACTAACCAGTTCACGCTGTCAATCAGATCGTCGTGCATTTTGCCAGCCCATTCTCGATTTCCAGCATTCAAAAATGCTTTACCGTAGCCAGTGGAACCGCGAAAGTTTACTTGCAGAACAGCATAACCCCGGTTAGCTAGCCATTGCGTTGTGGGAGAAAAACCCCAAGTATCCCGCGCCCAAGGGCCGCCATGAACCAATAATACTGTTGGTAGATTCTGAGTAGGTATTCCTACAGGGGTTGTCAGATAACTGTGGATAGTTAAGCCATCCCGCACTTCGTAAGAAATCGGTTGCATTGAAGCTAACTGCAACGTTTCGAGTTTGGGTTGGTTACTAAAGAGGAAGGTGCTAGTTTTTGACTCTCGGTTGTAGGCATAGTAATAAACTGGCCCATCGTCAGTTCTATAAGCTACTAGCCAAGTTTTATCTTCCAAGTCGCGGCTAATTACAGAGAATTCTCCAGGACGTACCTTGGCAATTTCCTCAAAATCTGCGGCGATACTCTGGTCAATTACTTGCCATTCCTGTTTATCTTTGTAGAAAGAAACTGCTTGGATAACTCGCGTCAGTGGCTGAATGATTATCCCCACCACATCATACTGCTGGTTTTCAGCAATGACAGTTTCTTGACGGGTGTCTAAGTCAACAGCTAGCAGACGTTTGGCGTTAGCATCGTGATTCCCTTGAATATAAAGGGTTTTACCATCAGCCGAGAAACTTACGGAATTCCCTTCTTCCTCTGACCCCCAGTGGCGAAGAATTTCCCACTGTTTATCGGGTTTCTGCAATAAGAGGTCGTAACCACCATCCGGTGCGCTAGCTGTCGCTGCCCGTATTTGGAAATCAGCGTCAGATGTCCAACTGATAATGTTACCGGGGTTGTCAGTGTCGAACTCCACAGCACCATTTTTTAAGTTGATGCGGTAAACGTCAAACTTTTGGGGATTGTTCAAGTTCAAAGCTACCAGCACTTGCTCTGGAAATTTGGGTTCCAGTTCCACGAGTTCGGCTTTTACACCCTGGAATGGCGTTAAGTCACGCACAATCTTGGAGTGAATATTAACCAAGTGGAGGTGAAAGTTCTCGTCGCCATCCGAGTCCTGCATATAAATCAACTGGTCGGCGTTATAAGTCCAGAAGAAAATGCGGATACCGCGCTTTTTGTCGGCAGTTAGTATCTGGTCGTCTTCTTGTCCTACAGTTCGCAACCAAACCTGCAAGACATTTTTCTCATCGGGGGCGATATATGCCAAGTACTTGCCATCAGGCGAGAGTTGCGGGCTGGTTTTTTCGGGATTCCCAAACAGAATTTCGCGCGGAATGAGTGGTGGTGTGGAGGGCGCTTGAGCAGATGACATATTTTCATCCTCTACTTGACTTCCCTATTGTCACTTAGTGGTGAAAATGACAATTCATCCTATTGGGTGAACCTCATTGGAGGATAAGGGATAAGGTATTTATCTCCTGAACGAGTCTTTGATACTCGTGAACGAGGCTTTTAGCTCCATTCATCCACCTTTTATCCTCGTGAACGAGGCTTTTAGCTCCATTCATCCACCTTTGATACTCGTGAACGAGTCTTTTATACTCATTGACGGCAATTATCGCAATGTCCGCAACGCAAGTTAGCAGCTTCTTTGTTAAAACCAAAGGCATTTAACAAAAACTGCCAACGACACTGCTTAGTTGTCAGGTATTGATGCATCTGTTTAGCAGCGTGTAATTGAGTCGGTGGCTGATTTCCGGCTTTTTGCTCAATGATGTAATGAAAAGGATCAAGCCAGTTTAGCTGACCACTGCTATGGAGTAAAGCTAGCGCCGTTGCACCTTCGGGAAATTGTCGAGTTACTGCATTCACTTCTCCCTGTTTAGGTAATTTTTTCACAAGTTGCTGCGCTATTTGCTGTTGCGATCGCATTTTTTCTTGAAAAAACTCCTGTCTTTGCTTATCCTCTGGATCTAACCATCCCGTAGGTTCACTTACCAATGTCAACGCTTCTGCCGGTTTCCCATCCCTTCCAGCCCTGCCAATTTCTTGCACATATTCAGATAACAAATGTGGCGCGTGAAAATGGGCAACCCACCTGACATTACTTTTATTAATCCCCATACCAAACGCACAGGTACACACAACAAAAGGAATTTTGCCACCTAACCAGCTTGCTTCTACTTCACGGCGTTCGGTTGCACCCAATCCTGCATGATAACTAGCTGTTGCATAACCCATCTCTGCTAACCATTGGGCTAAATCTTCGCTATCTCTCCGAGTGCGAACATAAACTAACCCCGATTGTTGCGGTCTATTTTGAATAAACTTTAATAATTGTTGTTTTCTACCTCGTGGTGTCCAAGCAATGCGAACGCTGGGATGCAAGTTTGGACGGTAGGGGTTTAAACGGAAAATCTCTGGTTGCTGTAATTGTAAAACTGTTTGAATAATCTTTTGGGCTAATGGGTCAGCAGTCGCGGTAAAAGCGGCGATGCTGATTTTTGTTCCTGGTGGTTTTGATTTTAGCAATGCCGGACGCACAGCCCCTAATCTGCGATAAGCTGGACGAAACGTGTCTCCCCACTGCACTAAACAATGAGCTTCATCCAAAATTAAGCCATTAATTTGCAATTGCGGCTGACATAATCTCTCCCACACTGGCGCACTTAGCAAAGTTTCTGGGGACAAATAAAGCAATCTTAGCTGTTGACGTTCTAAAGCTTGCAGAGTTGCACGGCGTTGAGATGAAGGTAATTCACTATGCAAAAGTGCTGCTTTTTGATTGCTTTGTAATAGTTCCTGAACTTGATTTTCCATCAACGCCACTAAGGGCGAAACTACCAAAGTTAATCCTGTTTGTAGTAGCGCGGGAAGTTGAAAACAAATTGACTTTCCTCCACCTGTAGGCATAATAATCAGCGCATCTTTTTTTGCTAATAAACTGCTGACAATTTCTCCTTGTGGCGGACGGAAATCTTCATAACCCCAGATTTTTTTAAATGTAGCGAGAACTTCTTGCCAAGATTTTATTGTAGGCTGATTCATAATCAATAGTAGATACACTTATATCCTTGAAAACTGAATATAGCCTCTGTTATCTAGCTAATGGTTCAGTAATTTCATCATCTTAGGTTGCAATCTACTGACTACAAGGATGAATTAAAACTAATATTTTATAAAACCTAGAAATAGCTTAACTGAAGGCTTGACTCACCCGCCTGGAACTAAAGTTCTTTGGCTTTCAGCTAAAGTCTAACTCGGTAGACTCAAGATTTTGGATGTATAGCGCAATACAGTTTAGTTAAGCATTTACACCATCATCATAAGCTTCCAGATATGCCTTTATCTCTGCATTCATTTCTTGAATTCCTTGCTGTGCCACCCTTGCCCAACCCATAGTCCGCAGATATCTGTCAGTCTCTACCTGAGAGGAACCAAACATTTCTGACAGTCGCCCAGAACCAATGTGTTGCCAAAAATCCATTTGCCAAAATCGGTCTTGGGCGTGGATATAACCTTGCGCCATAAATAAATCATGGGAGTTGGCAGCATAAATATGGGGAATTCTCCATTTCTCGCGCTGGACAGTTACTTCTGTCACTGCGGTATGTTCTTCCGTGAAAACGACGTATTTATTAGAAGTTGACCACAAGATTCCAAAATCGCAGGGCGTTTATACAGATCATAGTGCGTTTAAAAAAAGTTAAACATACATTATTGATATATCAATGTATTTGCTATACATTTTTTATGTAAGTTTTAATTTTAGAGGTTTTACGAATGGTTATTAAAATTTTAGAATTAGGTATTCTCAGGGAGCTTACCGAAGAAGAAGAAGAAAGCTATAAAGGAGGTACTTCCACAGAAGGTGCAGATATCCCTGTTAGTGGCGTTCCCAAAGTCAAGGATGCTACTGGTAAACCTCCTACATCTCACGTAAATCTTGTGCCAAAACCACCTGTTGTGTCAAAACCACCTGTTGAGCCACAAGAAATTGAAACAACCTAAGTATAAGCTGCTACTAGCAATTTCATAAGATAAAAAACAGCTATTGTTCCTACGTTTGACAAGGCTAGTCCTAATTTTTATTAAACTATTCAAGTACGTCCGGTAAGGTTGGCAATTACGGCTGCTAACTCGCCCGGATTGACTGGTTTGGGGACATGGAGTTGAAAGCCTGCTAACAGAGCTTGCGTGCGATCTTCTGCCCTAGCATAGGCTGTCAGCGCTACTGCTGGAATCCGCCCACCTTGGTCTGCTGGTAGCGCCCTGACTTGACGAATTAGTGTGTAGCCGTCTTCTTGTGGCATACCAATATCGCTCACCAGTATATGGGGGCGAAATTCTTGCAGGGCAAGCAGTGCATCACTTGCAGATGGAGCAGCCATGACTTGGGCCCCATACTGTCCCAGAATCATGGTGAGCAAATGACGCGCGTCGGCCTCATCATCAACAATCAGCACCCGTAAGTCATCTAGCTTTGGCAGGTAATTGTTAGCGTCTTGGGTATCTCCAACAGATGAAAGCTGCTCTGCGGTATTAGCCTCTACATAGACGGCTTTCATTGGCAAATTGACAATGAATGTCGCCCCCTCTCCAATTCCTGGACTTTCGGCAGAGACTGTGCCGCCGTGTAATTCTACTAAGTGGCGGACGATCGCTAACCCTAATCCTAATCCACCATGCGATCGCGTGATCGAACTGTCTTCTTGACGGAAGCGTTCAAATACATGCGACAGGAATTCGGCAGCAATTCCTACTCCTGTATCGCTCACCCGAATTTGCACGTAGGATTCAATGCGCTCCAATTGCACATCAATTCTTCCCCCCTTGGGTGTAAACTTAACAGCGTTGGAGAGCAAATTCCACACAACTTGTTGCAAGCGGTTGGCATCACCCACAACTACCCCTAATTCCGGGTCGAATTTACAGTTGATGCTAATCTCTTTGGCCTGGGCTGCTGGGTACACAGTATCGATTGCTGCCTCTACAAGTGGTACAAGTTTTACCCGATGAATATTTAGATGCAGTGTGCCTCTAATAATCCGCGAAACATCTAAGACATCTTCGATTAGTTGAGCTAGGGATCTAGTGTTACGCTCGATTGTCTCTAGTGCCCGGCTAGTAGTAGTCTCATCAAACTTGCGATTCCTAAGTAGCTGCGTCCAACCCAATATCGCGTTTAAGGGTGTGCGGAGTTCGTGGGAGAGTGTGGCGAGAAATTCATCTTTCATGCGGTTTGCAGCTTCTGCATCGGCTCGTGCTGCTTGTTCGCGCTCAAGCAATTGTTCACGTTCTTGCTCTGCTTGCTTGCGCTCGGTAATATCAATCATGAATCCATGTAATAGTTGCGGCCCATTCTCATCCCGCACCACATTAACAATGTCATACAACCATACGACTCTGCCATCAGCCGCCAGCATTCTGTATTCAAATTCGTAATTATTCAGTAATAAAGAAGACTCTTGGCAATACTGAATAGCCCACTCCTGATCTTCTGGATGCATGTGTTTTGCCCAGAAATTATCGGTGTACCAGTCTGACAATTGATAGCCAAGAATATCAACGGTTTGCGGCCCTACATAGGTAAAATTATTGGTAGTAGCATTTACCTCCCAAGGAATCACGCGGACTTTTTCTGTGAGTGTCCTTAACCGTTTTTCGCTATGTTTAAGAGCTGCTTCTGCTAACTTGTAAAGTGTAATATCTGTGATTAGGGCAACAAATCCTTCAACTTTTTCTTGCTGACTAAACTGGGGAACGTAAGTGACATTCACGTAATGGTTTGTGCCATCTTTATCGGGTACTTGGGTTTCGTAAGTTACTTGTTCTCCTGAAAGTACCCTTTCTATATAAGGAAGAATTGACTCATAAACTGATTCTCCGACAATTTCTCTAATGTGTTTACCATAAATTTCTGCAGTAGGAATTCCAAACCAGTCTTCATATCCTTTATTATTAAAGCGATAACACTGTTCGTTATCAACATAGGATATCTGGACAGGTACAGCATTTGTAATCAGGCGGAGTTGATCTTCTTGTTGGCGCAGTGCTGCTTCTACTTGTTTGCGTTCGCTTAAATCAAGTACAAAACAGATAACATGCTCTGGATTATTTTCTAATAAGGCGCAACCTAACAGGATGGGAACACGGCTACCATCTTTGCGGATGTATTCGTTCTCAAAGGGCTGACACACGCCTTTGGTTGTGAGTTCTGCGATAGCACTGTTGTTAGCTTCAATATATTCTGGTGGTATGATGTCGCGCCATCGAAGCCCTCCTAGCAAATCCTCTTGCGAATAACCTACCATTGTTAAAAAAGCATCGTTAGCTTCTGCGTAGGCGTAGCCCGCCGTAGGCATCGCCCCGTCCATATTGGCTACAATTACCCCAATAATGTTGGAATCTACCAACCTTCTAAATTTTGCCTCGCTCACCTGTAGCTTCTGCAAACTCATTTGAAGATGTTGTTTAGCAGTGCGTAACTCTGAGGTGAGCAAGCTGATAAGTATTGTTACCAGCATAAATAAGCCTAACCGCACTATGCTGTTAAGATTATCAACAAAGAGCGAAAACACTGGCTCTAAGAAAAAGAAGCTGACGGCTAAAGTAGACAAAGCAGTAGCTAGTAACCCTGCTTTCATACCCCCATACCAAGTACTAACCGCTACGGCAGGAAAAAATAGCAGAAAAATAGTTGGTTTTAGTAGTGGCTGTAGCAATAGTGTTAGTTGCAATGCGCTACCAACAGCTAATAATGTCACAGCATAGGGCGCTAGAAGGGAACGTGTTCCTTTCAATGTGGCTTCTCCTTGTATGCAGCTAGCTAGCTAAAGGATTATTCCCAAAATCAGCTAGACAATGCGTTGGCGTAGCCCGTTGTAGACATCGCTAAACATTTATTATGCATCGGAAAAATACACCTTTAAGTGGTTAGTTACTGTGAATCTATCTAAAGTAATAAAACTTACTTTTAATACAGGTCAATAACCTGATAATTGTCGCTCTAATTATATATCTATGCTTTTTGAGCCTCCATCAAAAAGCATAGATATATTAATTTTTTAGGTTAATTTATTTTAGTATATTAAGTTATCATTTTTCATTTGCCTTTAATCTTAATTAAACCTCGTATAGCAATCCGATAGCGAAGCGGTAGCGAGTCAGACGCTCCTGCGTCGCTAACGCTGCGCTATCGAGCGTCTTTGATTTCTGAATCACTCGTAGAGGTAAGGGACTCTTTACTGGGGACTGGGAAGAAGGAATAAAGGTGTACTGAGTTTTGTTCAAAAATCAAATATGAGTCCTATATCTCCAATAAGTGTTTATCCTTCAAAAGCTGACAACTTGCTTCAAAAAGTTCTTTAATTCATCCGCCAGTTGCACAAAAATCATTCTGTTAGCGGTAGCGGGGCGTTTAGCCCATTCTGATTCCTGACTCCTGAATTCTGTTTTGATAAATAGAATTGATTAATTGTACTAAAATACCGAATTTAAAATCGTATCTTTTTCTTCTAATTGTGACTTGTGTAAATAGAAAAAGAGATTAAAGTTAAGCAAACAATCAACATAATCGGCGGCTGCAATTATGGCCGTTTCAGTAGAAAGGCTTGTCGTTGTTCCTTGTATAATTCAGCAAGATTATTGTTGGTTTCTCGCTCATAGATTCCATTACTAACGAGCGTATCTAGTTAGGTTTTGCCAGAGTTACTTGGATGAATCATGCACTTTTTGCGTTATTAGTAATCAATAGACTAGGGAATGGGGCATAAGCACATGGAAAAATTACCAATGCCCAATGCCCAATGCCCAATCCCCAATCCCCCATGCCCAATCCCCAATGCCCAATACTCATGGCTCGTACTCCTACATTAAATTTTGATCGCGGCACATTAATTTTGCATCCACCACCACGCGGCAAAGGTTGGATGGATTATGCTACATGGGATGATAGAGTTGAAAAATTCCGCATTCCCGCAATTAGATACCGATCGCTAGTGGAAGCACTACAAGCGGAAGATGTAAATTTTATCGATGAGGCCAAGCAATTTTATCCTGTAGATTTGGTTCCCAGTCTGGAAATGGAACCCTATCCCCACCAAACTGAAGCGCTAGCAGCTTGGAAACTGGCGGGTAGACAAGGGGTTGTTGTGCTTCCCACGGCGGCGGGAAAGACTTATTTGGCGCAAATGGCGATGCAGTCAACACCGCGCACGACGCTAATTGTCGTGCCAACTTTAGATTTAATGCATCAGTGGTATGCACACTTAGTAGCGGCTTTCCCCGATGCTGAGGTGGGATTGCTGGGAGGTGGTTCGCGGGATAGAACAGCTATTCTCGTTGCAACTTATGATAGTGCAGCAATTCACGCTGAGACGTTGGGAAATCAATATGGTTTGATTGTTTTTGATGAATGTCATCATTTACCCACAGATTTTAATCGGGTGATTGCTGAATATGCGATCGCACCTTATCGCCTAGGACTCTCCGCTACACCAGAACGCACCGATGGTAAACACGCTGAGTTAAATATCCTCATTGGTCAAGAAGTATATCGCAAACGCGCCGAAGATTTGGCGGGGAAGGCGTTAGCAGAGCATGAAATTGTTCAAATTAAGGTAAAGTTATCGCAACTTGAACGGGAAAGATACAATCAGTTAATTCAAACCCGCAATGACTTTTTGAAGCAATCAAAGATTTCTTTGGGGAGTCTTCAAGGTTGGCAAATGTTCGTGCAAATGAGCGCGCGATCGCAATCTGGACGTAGGGCGATGTTAGCGCATCGAGAAGCGAAAGATATCGCTTTGGGTACTGATGGTAAATTGCGAATTCTAATTGATTTATTGGCAGAACATTATCCAGCAAGAATTTTGATTTTTACTGCTGATAATACGACGGTTTATCGCATTTCTCAAGAGTTGCTAATTCCGGCAATTACTCATCAAACTCCTGTGAAAGAACGGCATGAGATATTAACAAAGTTTCGAGAGGGTAAATATAATACTTTGGTTGCTTCTCATGTGTTGAATGAAGGAGTTGATGTGCCGGCGGCTTCTGTAGCGATTATTTTATCGGGAACGGGTTCGGCTAGAGAGTATACTCAGCGATTGGGTAGGATTTTACGGAAGGGGAATATTGAGAATAAGCAGGCGATTTTGTATGAAGTGGTGGCGGAGGATACGAGTGAGGAGGGGACTTCGGCTAGGCGGAGAGGGGAGAGGATAAGAGGACAAGGGGACAAGGAGACAAGGGGACAAGGGGAGAAGAAAGGGAAGTTACAGGTTGTGTATGGGAGTGGGAAGGAAAGGAGTTTGAAGGCTGCGGAACAGTTAGAGATTAATTATTCAATCCAAAATCCAAAATCTAAAATCCAAAATTCAGCAGATGTTACCGACAGATTTACTGATGCATCGCCAAAACGGAGAGGAGATCATTCCGAAGAGACTGAAGATTGATCGGGGAACTTCGGAGTTGGCGATTGAGTTAATTAATTATTTTCAATCAGCAGTGGGGAAGACTCAAGGTGTGCTTGAGCGGCAACTGACTGATTTTGAAGGAGATTCTACAGATTATCGGGTGAAGCGAGGGTTAGCTTATATTCTCAAAAGCAGTTTTTGCACTTTTGAGGTGGTTAGTCCTTTAGAACCACAAATGTTAAGAGAACGGGTGTTTTCGTTGGCTGCAAAATCGGTTTCTAGTCGAGAATCAACACAAGTTACTTTGAGTAAAGTTGCTGATGAGTTAACTCAAGAACTTGAGCGGGAAGTTTTATTAGAACAGGTTCGGAATGGACTGTATGCTGATTTAGCTGAAAATAAAATTTTGACTGTTTTTGATGCACCAACAGCGCCAGATGTGTTAAATAGATATAACTTATCTCAGGTACAGGGTGTATTTTATAAAGCCAGTCAACTTGTATTAAATGCTCATCGGAATGTTCCGGGTGAATATAAGCTGTTATTTCGCTATTTGAAGTTGTTTCAATTAATGGCTTATATTGAAGGTGATGCTGACCACGGGTTTACAATTACCATTGATGGCCCAACGAGTTTGTTTAATCCTAGTACACGATATGGGTTAGCGATCGCTAAACTTATTCCGGCTTTACTTCACGTTACTAAATGGAGTCTTTCGTCCATTCTCCAAACCCGTGACGCTTATACAAATAGTTGGAAAACTGGACGTTTCACTCTCAATTCAGAATGTGGTTTGGTATCCCACTATCCACCAGGCAAGCCCTACGATAGTATGCTAGAAGCATCCTTTGCTGATAAGTGGGATGCGTTAAAAAGTGGTTGGGCGTTAGAGCGAGAAGTTGATTTGATACCGATTCCCGGTAGTGTGATGATTCCCGATTTTCGCTTAGTTCATGCTGATGGACGCACCTTTTTGTTAGAAATTGTTGGTTATTGGCGACCAGAATATTTACAAAAGAAGTTTTCTCAAGTGCGGCGGGCTGGACGTGATGACTTAATTTTGGCAATTTCCGAACGACTTAATTTAGAAAAGGCGGGAGTAAAATTAGATGATGTCCCCGCCAGAATTGTTTGGTTTAAAGATAAGTTGTTGCCGAAAGCTGTGTTAGCTGTAATGGATTGATTAAGGAGGAATGAGATGAAAAGTATAGAAACAATTGCCACAGTTAGCAAAGATGGTAAGATTACGGCGCAGTTACCATTGGATATTCCAGAGGGTGAACATCAAGTGGTAATAGTAATTGATGAAAAGCCTTTGGCTGAGGAAGCAGAGAGGAAAGAAAAGCGTCCTCCTCTAAACTTTCCTGTGCATAATTATGGGCCTTGGCCTGAAAATCTTTCTTTAAGACGTGAGGATATGTATGGTGATTGGGGGCGGTAATCCTGTTTTTCTAGACACAAATATCCTGGTGTACGCTAGTCAGATTAAGTCTCCATTTCACCAAGCTGCTATGGAGGCTATCCAAGATTTTTATGATGCAGGGGTTGACTTGTGGATTAGCCGACAAGTGTTGCGGGAATATTTGGCTACCCTTACCCGTCCGCAACAATTTGCCAACCTACTACCCATTGCAATAGTAATTCAGGATCTCCGCTATTTCTATAACCGCTTTCGGGTGGCTGAAGATAGTTCTCAGGTGACAGAAAGGTTACTGACACTCATGGAGGAAATTCCTAGCGGTGGGAAGCAAGTTCATGATGCAAATATTGTCGCTACGATGCTAGTTTATGGTATTCCTCAGTTACTTACTCACAATACAAGTGATTTTGCAAGATTTTCTGGGTTAATTACTGTCTTGCCATTACAAGGTTAGATTGCTTGTTATTACTACTCGTGAAAATTTACTTCACGTTAAGAAATGCAGTCTTTCGGTAATTATGCAATTCTACTGATTAACCCCAAACACTTCTGCGTTCCCAATATTCAGCAACTCTTTTTTCCCACTGCTCCCAGTAATCTTTAATAACTGCTGATTCAAACCAAAATACCTCTGCTGGCATTTCTGGAATCGCTACTACCAAAAGAGCGTGCTTTAGCTGAATACCATAATCTCGATAATACTCATTAGCTGCTCCTATGTACGCGGTAAGTTGCAGTGGATGTTCATATAAATGCTCAATTGAGCCTTTGGGTTTGTCTGCTGTTTTCCACTCACAAATACAGGGAATACCTTGATAGCTGGCAATACAATCAACTTTGCCAGAATAACCCAAATCATGATGAAAAACAGAGCCTTCTACAAGTCTAACTGTGTCGATTTCTTGTAAAACTGGCTGAATACTCTCCCAATAGGGGCGACTCGCTTCGGGGCAAACTGGGTTTTGTCCAAGAAGGTAGCGCTCAATTTGTTTGTGTGTTTGGGTTCCCCGACGGCTAGCAGTTGTAGTAATGCGGGTAGCTTCTTCTGTACCAACACGCGTTTTCCAGTTTAATAATCTGTCTCTGTCTGCTTGTGATTTGGTGGCATTAAGTATTGTAGTCACGCTGGGAAAGCGATTTCCTTTGGCATCTACATAATATTGTTTACCATTTTCTCTTTTGGCTGTGGCATTAATTCGAGGTAGCAGTTGGGTATCATGCATCAGTTGGTATGTTGATTTTGAGATTCCCTCAAGAAGGAAAGTGAATAAAACCCTATTTCATTGTAAGGAATGGAGCTAATCTGGAAGTTTTGTGTTCTGAGGTTGAATGATGAAATTGTAAAGGCGTCACCCAACAGCCCGTCGGAGACATGGCTTACCTAAAAACTACTAAACTCAAGTAAGTCTGAGATATTGCATCTGTTGCATTACCCGCCATAGGTTAGAAACCTATGGCTAATAGCTAAAGTCTTCTAAAGAAGACTGAGAATGGGTTTTAGTCCACTTGAGTGGAGTTGGGCTATTAGCCTTGCAATTGATTGCAAGGCGGGATATGGAGTTAACTGCTAAATATCTGTGATATATTTCCGAAATAGACAGAGCTACTAAATTATGGAACCTGTAACATTAACAGCTGTTGCAACTGCGATCGCTACTATAGTTTTAACTAAAGCCCTAGAAAAAACTGGCGAAAAGCTTGGAGAAGCTGCATTAGACAAAAGTCGTGAGTTAATCGAACAGCTACATAATAAAAATAAATTGCCCTTGCTAGCGGATGCGACACAGCAGCCATTAGATTATGGCAAAGCAGTCTTGGAGTTGAAAGCAGCAGCAGACGCAGATACCGAAATTGCTCAATCAGTGCGGGAAGTCGAAGCAGCCGCAAATGCTGATCCCCAAGCGCCGAAAGTCCAGGCGCTAGCGAATGACCTAAATTCGCAACCAGCAGGCGTTATCAATTCTACAAAGTTAGCTGACTCTATTAAAAACGTCTTTCAGGGAAATACTTTCACTGGTACTAATAACTTCTGACTACAGTCGCCCGAACAGGAACGGGTAAAGTTAAATCCCTCTACTGAAACACCACAAAATTTACCTCTGAGTGGGGTGGTGGAGTTTATTGGACGTGAGGCTGAATTGCAAAACCTGCATGAGATGTTGCAGGAAAATAATCAGGTGGTAATTGCTGCGATCGCTGGTATGGGTGGACTGGGTAAAACAGAATTAGCCTTACAATATGCAATGGCTCACCGTGAAACTTACAAGGGTGGAATTTGCTGGTTGCTGGCAAAGGCTGGAGATGTGGGCATTCAAATTGTGCAGTTTGCCAGAACTCAGCTTGATTTAAACCCACCAGAAGATTTGGATATCCTCACACAAGTGCAATACTGCTTTCGGCTTTGGCGCGAAGGTAATGTACTGCTATTATTAGACGATGTTGGAGAATATCAACAAGTTAAGCCTTACTTACCTCTGCCATCTTCTCGATTTAAAGTGTTGATTACCACGCGCCAACACTTCGGGGCATCTATAAAGGAATTATCTCTAGATGTATTGCAAGCAGAAGCAGCGCTAGAGTTATTAAAGTCATTTTTTAAAGAAACACCACAGCGAATTGAGCAAGAATTGGCTGTTGCAAATCAGTTGTGTGAGTGGTTGGGATATTTACCTTTGGGTTTGGAATTAGTCGGGCGATATTTGGCGCGAAAACAGGATTTATCTCTAACAGAAATGTTGCGGCGGTTAGAGAACAAGCGACTAGAACAACCCGCCCTTATTAAACCAGAAGCCGATATGACAGCACAACGAGGTGTATTAGCGGCCTTTGAGTTGAGTTGGCAAGAATTAAAGGATGAAGATAAGAAGCTTGGCTGTTTGCTGAGTTTATTCGCCGCCGCACCTATATCTTGGAAGTTGGTGGAACAGTGTTTACCAGAGTCAGACGAGGAAGAATTAGAGGAAATTAGAGATGATAAGTTGTTGAATTTGCATTTACTTCAGCGCAAAGATGAGGGAGTTTATCAACTACATCCACTGCTAAGAGAGTTTTTTCAATATAAGCTTACAGGTTTAGAACAGGCAGAGCAATTAAAGCGATCGCTTTGTCGGGTAATGGTAGCAGTTGCCAAAGATATTCCTGAAGACGCTACCCTTAAGCAAATTACTGCTGTCTCCCCTGCCATTCCTCATATAGCTGAAGTAGCGAATCATCTCATTCAATACGTCAGCGATGATGATTTAATTTCGCTATTCATCGGTAATGCTCAATTTTATCAAGGTCAGGGATTGTATAGCCAAGCTGCACCTTGGTACCAAAAGTGTCTAGAAGCTACCAAAGAACGCTTAGGAGAAGAACATCCAGATGTCGCCCAAAGCCTCAACAACCTAGCATATCTCTACAACTCCCAAGGCAGATACAGAGAAGCCGAACCCCTTCACCAACAAGCTTTAGCACTCAGGCGCAAGCTGCTGGGAGAAGAACATCCAGATGTCGCCGTTAGCCTCAACAACCTAGCGCATCTCTACTACTCTCAAGGTAGATACAGCGAAGCCGAACCCCTTTACATCCAAGCTTTAGCACTCAGGCGCAAGCTGCTGGGTGAAGAACATCCATCTGTCGCCGTTAGCCTCAACAACCTAGCGGGACTCTACGACTCCCAAGGCAGATACAGCGAAGCCGAACCCCTTTACATCCAAGCTTTAGCACTCTGCCGCAAACTGCTGGGAGAAGAACATCCATCTGTCGCCACTAGCCTCAACAACCTAGCGTGTCTCTACGACTCCCAAGGCAGATACAGCGAAGCCGAACCCCTTTACCAACAAGCTTTAGCACTCAGCCGCAAGCTGCTGGGTGAAGAACATCCAGATGTCGCCCAAAGCCTCAACAACCTAGCGTATCTCTACAACTCCCAAGGCAGATACAGCGAAGCCGAACCCCTTTACATCCAAGCTTTAGCACTCAGGCGTCAACTGCTGGGTGAAGAACATCCCGATGTCGCCCAAAGCCTCAACAACCTAGCGTCTCTCTACGAATCCCAAGGCAGATACAGCGAAGCCGAACCCCTTTACATCCAAGCTTTAGCACTCTGGCGCAAACTGCTGGGAGAAGAACATCCATCTGTCGCCACTAGCCTCAACAACCTAGCGTATCTCTACAACTCCCAAGGCAGATACAGCGAAGCCGAACCCCTTTACATCCAAGCTTTAGCACTCAGGCGTCAACTGCTCGGAGATGAACATCCTGATGTTGCACTTAACCTCAACAACCTAGCGTGTCTCTACGACTCCCAAGGCAGATACAGCGAAGCCGAACCACTTTCCATCCAAGCTTTAGCACTCTCGCGCAAGCTGCTGGGAGAAGAACATCCATCTGTGGCACTTAGCCTCAACAACCTAGCACTACTCTACAACTCCCAAGGCAGATACAGCGAAGCCGAACCCCTTCACATCCAAGCTTTGGCACTCAGGCGCAAGCTGCTGGGAGAAGAACATCCATTATTTGCCCTTAGTCTCAACAATCTGGCAAAACTCTACTACTTGCAAGAACTTTATGTAGAAGCTGAACCGTTGTATCTGCAAGCTTTGGAGATTTTTGAGCAAGGATTAGGGGTGAATCATCCCCACACTGTCAAATGTCGTGAAAATTTGGCAAGTCTACGCGATCGCCTCTCCTCAAATCCAGAATAGAATACATGAGGCTATAAATTTACAGGTTTTGTGCAAAGCGTACCGTAATAAAACTAAAAATAGCGATCGCCTACACTAAAATTCATCTTGAATTAAGTAAAAATGCCTGATTACTTATTCAAAAGCTGCTTTTACTTTCTCAAAAGCAGCTTTTAATTTCGCATTTCAGTGTTTTCCACAAACAAAAGCTGCTTTTACTTCTTCAAAAGCAGCTTTTAATCTCGCATTTTAGTGTTTTCCACAAACAAAAGCAGCTTTTATTTCTTCAAAAGCAGCTTTTAATCTCGCATTTTAGTGTTTTCCACAAACAAAAGCAGCTTTTACTTTCTCATTTTAGTGTTTTCCGCAAGCAAAAGCAGCTTTTACTTACTCAAACCCCAGTTTGCTTACTCATTTGAGTAATTCACGCATTTATTTTGGTATATCATTGAGCCGAAAGCTTGCGTAGGCGTAGCCCGTCGGAGACATCGCTCTACAAAAGAAGTGTAAATCGATAAGCGGATCGCTGTTGTCGTCAGACATCGCTTCTAGGCAAATCTTAAAGGCTATTCCATTCTTCTAGCGTGATTTCCCGCTCTAGAATCACCTCAACTTCCCGAATCATCAGCCGCAATTGTGGTACAGAATACTCATCATTAGAGGGAATAGTTAGACGATGTTGCCCATAAACCATAAATTGATGTCTTGTTCCAGAATAAGGCCCCTCAAACCCAATCCGTCGTAATTTTCTCACAAAATCCCGACGCTTACAGGGTATCTATCGGCTCAAGAGTCGGCTCCTTATTGAGGTCAATATTATCAATTATTGGTAGATAATGTCCCAGCTTTAACCCAAGCAAAATCCAGTCTTCCAGTGTTGAGCGTAATTCATCCTCACACTCGCGTAAAGTCGATGCAAAAGCTATCACTCCTTTGCAAACAGGAATTCTACCTGCAAATATACCATCTTCTAACTTGTCATAAATTGCCTGGGCGATCGCTCGGTCAACATAGTCGCTTAGAATAAACTTTATCGTCATGAAATCTCGCGTTGTGCTACCAATTTAATCTTACGTTAAAAAATTGATGACTATCGCCAACAAAATAAAGAAATTCCCATAGGTGGTTCTTTACTGGAACAAATTTCTATAGAGGTTTGAGTGTGTCAAACGAAAATAATTAATTAAATATTTAGAGGATCTTTTAAAAGTCCTTTCGTCGGTAGCAAAACATTATCGATCCCCCCAATTCCCCTTAAAAAGGGGGGCTTTAATTCCGGTTCCCCCCTTTTTAAGGGGGGGTTAGGGGGGATCTGAAAGTGTTTAAACTGACAATGAAATACTTTTCAAACAACCTCTTAGAAGAAAAAGGCTTTTATGACCATAAAATCATTTGTATCAAGTCCAATCACTTGAACCTTCTTGGATTCCTCTTTCCATTTCCTCTAAAGTTGCACTTTTCATTCCTGGACGGTGTAAAAGCCCTGATAAGCTTTGAATAGGAACAGAATCCCCCACTGAAACATTGCTGAATTCAGAATTCTGAATTCTGGATTCTTCTTCAACATTTAAACTCTCACTTTTTTTAAGATATTGTCGAAAATATAAACGATATAATTCACACGCAACAGTAGTGCGATCGCCTTCTAAATTAATTAGCCCCATACTCTGTAATTTACATACTAATGCTGGCTCTAATTGCACATAATTTGTAGCGTTAATTACCTCATAAAAAGCATTTTTCAATTCTGGCTCATCTTGTAGCACTAACACAAACTGCCTTAAATACTCGTGATAAATTCCTGCTTCTGTGGGTGCTTGTTGCAATAGCTGTTCTAAATTTCCTTCTAGTCCCCCTCTACCCACAAGGTGATAAAAAGCCAATCGCAGCAAATAAGGATATCCTCCCACCATTGCCATCAAACTATCGACATTTTTCCCATCTGTCCAATCCAAGCCGTGACGTAGTGCCAAATCCAGCACCTGCTCTCTTGTAAAGGGAGATAACTTAATCGGTAAACCAATATTAAATGGTGATTGAGTCAGTTTTATCGGAACAATAATTTCCGTTGAATAAACCAGAACTAAACGCAGTTTTTGCCAAACTTCTACACCTTTGGCTTGTTCATACCACGATCGCAGCAATAATAACAATTCTTCAAAAAGTTTTTGATGCTCAAACACCCAGTCCACCTCATCCAATATCAAAACAAGAGGACTTTCCAGCGCCGACAGTAAATACTCTTGGAAATAGATAAAGCAACTGACTTTGCTACCCATATCTTCATTCCAATAATCATTGAGTTTTGGTTCTAGCTGTAACTCCCGACTCACCTTTGCACAGAACCAGCGCAAAAATTTATCCAAACTGGCAAATACTGCTTTATCTGCTTGCTGAAAGTTCAACGTCACGGTGCAAAAGCCTTGATTGTTAGCGCGTGCAAGCAACCGCAAAATTAGAGAGCTTTTCCCCATCTTCTTTGGTGCTTTGATGCAGATAAGACTTCCAGGTTTAGCTATTTCTGTGTAGACAACTTCTTCAATTGGCGGGCAAGGGATGTAAAATCTGGAATTAAGAGATACTGGGCCACTAGGAAATTCTAAGGATATAGCCGTGGCTGCTTTGTTGAATTCCTTAACTAATTGCTGATGTGGTTTGCTAAGACGATGATTTTCTAAAGTCTGGCGAAAGTTTGATTTATTTATAGGTTCTTTGCAAAAAACACTTAGTAATTGCCATAAATGAGCAGCAATTTTCCTGACACCTTCCTCATCGTAGTCAGCTTCACAGGCTATATTCGTGTAGGTTTCTCCTTCCCACGAAGAACGCAATATAATCTCTTGACGTGTCGTTAAACCGGTTGCTTGACTGGCTTTTAGTAGCAAAACTACTTCATCTATAGTCATTACTGATCGGCTCTAAAGCATGAAATTTTCTCACACCATTCTTCTTTGCAACTCAATGTAGCCTGCTTTGTCTGGATAGCAGCCAGTCGTTTTCCAAAAAGCTACAAACAAGGCTTGACAATTTCTTTGTATCCTAAAAGATTTTACGTGACTTAATCATAAAATTTTTTTTACAAATTTTTTCGAGTTTTTAGGTAATTATATGTGATTTGAACTACTTTTTTTAGACATATCTTAGAATGTAGATGCACACAATGGAGCTATTTTTTTAAATCGCAACTGCGATCGCATTACCTTTTTCTAAATTCCATCCAAATTGATGATATGGGCAGTGACAGCCTAATCAATTAAGTAGACGATTTATCCATAACTGGATCGTCAGGGTGCTAAGACAGCGTAGAGAGAGCTACAGGATATCTTCCTCATCGTACCAGCAGCTATGCATATCGAAAAACCCGCTACCCATGAACCGGAAGCTTTGTCAGTACAAGATTCTCAGAGTTTCCCAGAATCAAAAGACTTATCTCAAGAAAATTTAGATCCTTGTCAATGCTCACAAGCCGCCTTACAAATGGCCTTAATAGCCAGTGGCTTGGGGTTGTGGGATTGGAATCTAATAACTAACAAAACCTATTATGATCCTCACTGGAAGGGCATTTTGGGGTATGAAGTAGACGAAATCGAAAATGAGCATAAATCCTTTGAGCAACTTGTACATCCACAGGATTTACCAAGAATTCGCCAGGTGTTGCATGATTATCTGGAAGGATGCACACCTGTGTTTGAAGCCGAATTGCGAATGTTGACTAAATCCGGGGAGTGGAAGTGGATTTTGACTTGTGGGAAAGTATTTCAGTGGGATGAATTCGGTAAACCAATGCGGATGGCGGGGACGCACAAAGATATTACTCAAGATAAAGCGATGTCTACGACGGGCTGCGCCTACGCTACTCAACAATACCAACTATTTGAACAACTCCAGTCTACCGAAGACCAAGTTAGGGAAAAATCACAGCAGCTAGAAACTACCCTAGAAGAACTCAAATATACCCAAAAGCAGTTATTGCAGAACCAGAAAATGGCTAACCTCGGTCAACTGGTGGCGGATATGACTAACGAAATTAACAACCCCGTTAGTTTCATCTACGGCAATCTCCATCCTGCGAGTCAATATGCTGAAGATTTAATCAGAATCATTGAACTTTACCAACATCACTATCCCACACCGACACCAGTTATAGCTTTACATCTGCAACGCCTCGACCTTGGTTTCGTGAAGAAAGATTTTTTGAAATTGCTGTGGTCAATGCGAGCCGGATCTGAGCGCGTTAAAGAAATTGTTTTCGCCTTGCAGAATTTTTCAACCTCTGACGAAGGTCAAACAAAAAAGGTTGACCTGCATAAAGGACTTGATAGTGTTCTAAGGATTTTGCAGCATCGTTTGAAAGAAAAGCCTGATAGAACCGGGATTGAAGTAATTAAAAACTTTGGGAAATTGCCTTTAATTGAGTGTTACCCTGGTGAACTAAATCAGGTATTCATGAACATCTTGACTAATGCCATTGATGCCTTAGAAGAAAGGATGAAACATGATTATTCTTTTACTCCCAATATTTTTATTCATACAGAAATTATTAGCAGCCATTTATCATTAGTCAAGAGTAATGAAGTTTTAGTAAATGATAAACTACTAGGAAAAAAACACAAAATTATAATTCGCATTTCTGATAATGGTCAAGGCATACTTCCTCATATCAAACGACATATATTTGAACCATTTTTTACGACCAAACCAGTAGGCAAAAGTCAAGGGTTAGGGCTATCAATTAGTCGAGAAATTATAGTTGAAAAACATCAAGGTAAACTTAAGTGTAATTCTCAATTAGGTCAAGGGACAGAGTTGATCATTGAAATGAATACAACAGCAAGACACTATGCCGCAATTAGGAAATACGCCAGTTTTTAGGTAAGTCGAACCAAGATTTACAGATCGCAATGGAAACGATAAAATTTGCCTCAAATCCTTGTCCATCGATGTGCCTAACTCAATGGATTATTGTAGGTTTGAGTCATTTAAAAAAGTGCGGTGCTTCCATATTTGTTTTGATTTTATTTACGACCTTTTTAATGAATCTATGGCTTTTAGCCAGCATACTTGGCGTTTTGAGATTTTTTGGTTTTTGCTCAGGATTTTTTAAAAAACGATAGTATAAAAATTCATTTTTATAGCGGATGTTAACATCCTCACCTTGAGAAAGTCGAGTAAAATCAATTGAAGGATAATTCATGTAGTGAAGGCGATGGATATTTTTTAATCCATCTTGATTGTAAAGAACATTGTTAATATTAACGAATGGATCAACATCAGCACAGTTGCCAGTCTTGTCCTGTCCATTGGGGCTAAGGGTAAAGTTAAATAATGGGCGATTATATCGCAAAGTCATATAGCTAAATAAGTCTGCATCACACCACCATGAATGATTGTTGATCCAGGTATACTCTTGCTTATCCACCAAAAGCTCTCTAAGCGTTTCTAGTTGATTATCCCCAAAAATACCACTTTTTGAACCGAAGAAACTAGAGCAATGTAACTGAGAGCGAATCTCAGATTCTGACAAATAAATTTTATCTTCAATTAAAGAAAAATTTAATGCTGCTACAGGGGTTGATTTGCGATGCTCCCAATCGTCAAACACAAAGTCATAATCGTTTAACTTCTCTAAAACTCTATCCAAAGAACTCATGGCTAAACTGTCGGCATCATAAAACACAAATCTATCAAACTTACCATCAAAAGCAGACATTTTTCTAAATAAATTGCTATTTTTATACCATTTATAATGCCCTTGAATTTTCTGATGTGCCTTAGGGTGCGCGTTCCAAACTTGATTATAAAATTCTTCCCAACGCTGCATTGATGTTTTGTTTTCAAATAAGCAAACATTTTGTCTTGAATTAATTTCCTGTTTCAAAAGTTGTATTTTATCATCATAAGGAATAATACATATAGGAATATCCGCGCCAACATTTACCTCAATGCTATTGAGCAAAGCAACTAGTTGATCGTAAACGACATCATTAGCCAGGGTATAAATACCGAAAGGTTCCATTCTCATAAATCCTTCTTGTTTTTATTCGTTCAGTAGCTACAATGTGAGAATTTTATCTATTTGCTATTATTCCCAAATTAGGACTGTTCTGAACACTTAAATATGAAATATATAGGAATCCGGTTTGATTCCTGAAATTATTTGCGTGGTGCGCGAAGCACGATAGGCTAGGAGTGGAGAGTAGGAAAGAAGAATTTTTGAAAAAATTCCTTACACTTGAAGCTCAGGTGTAGCTAATGCCCATCCTACTAACCTAGATTTTAAAAATTAGACTTATATAGTCTTGTTAAGTTTATATCATCTTGCTATATAAATTAATGTAGGTAGAACAGGTAAATTAGAATACCTTACCTTAGCCACACTTAAACAGACAGTTAAAACAGCAGATGGTAGACCATCAATGTCAGAATACTGAGTCATAGGATGGGAAAATAAAGGTGAGTAATGTCCATCCCCAAATTTGCTGGACTATTTACCCAAGACAGATAAACAAAAAATTTTATCAGTCAAAATCTATGACTTCGACCCCCTCTCAAACTCGAAAGCTACCTACTCAAGCAATAGGAGCCAAAATTTTCCACTGGTGTAACATCATTAGCCTGTTTATCATGCTCACCAGTGGACTACAAATTTACAACGCCAACCCTGTTTTTGGTGGACGTGCAGGTTTGCACATTCCTCCGATATTTACGTTAGGAGGTTGGCTCGCAGGAGGTAGACACTGGCATTTTGCCGCAATGTGGCTATTTTCGTTGAATCTCTTGTGGTATGGAATTTACATTTTAATTACCCGACGCTGGCGACATCGGTTTGTAGGTGCCAATGACTTCAAAGCATTACAAAAAACTCAAAATTCCAAACGCCTAATTTATGCTTGGCATCGAATTGCGTATACAGCAATTATTCCTATCTTGCTGCTGGCGTTATTGACAGGGATAGGAATGTATAAACCTGCTCAATTTCCCTGGATTGTGGATATGTTTGGCGATTGGCAAGCATTGAGAATTGTTCACTTTGCCTCAGTGCCAATGGTTATCTTATTTGTAATTATTCACTCTCGATTAGGGCGGAAAGCTGGCGGTACTGAATTAACTGAATCAATGTTTTCGTAAACACACTATGGTTATGGAAATAGGGAGACACGGGGACTAATGGCCAATGATCAATGACTCTTTTTTAAACTAAAAAAATGAACTTTTTTGATAAACTGAATCGTAATATCTTGCAAAATCAAAGCTTACTATTTGTAGGACTTGATCCAAATCCAGAGATGATGCCTGTGCGTTATGAATCTGAAGAACTGATCACTGGTTTGGAGAAATGGTTACAATTCATTATTGCTGAAACTGCTGATTATGTTTGTGCCTATAAACCGACACTTGGCTTTTACGAAGCATTAGGTATCCCCGGTTTAGAATTGCTGTACAAAACTTTAGCAGCTATTCCAGCCCATATCCCAGTAATTTTAGATGCTAAACACAGTGATTTAAATACTAGTACCATTTTTGCCCAAACTGTGTTTACACAATGGCAGGTGGATGCAATCACTCTCAGTCCTTATACAGGACAAGATCATGTAGCACCTTTTTTGGTCTATCCTGATAAAGCGGTGTTTATTTTATGCTGTACTTCTAATCCAGGTGCAGAAGCTTTACAGCAATATCCGACAAACGAATCACCCCTTTATTTGCAAGTGGTAAAAGAATCAAAAACCTGGGGAACTCCAGAACAATTAGGTTTGGAAGTGGGAACTACAAATCCTGAAATTTTAGCACTTATTCGAGCGATCGCGCCTGAACGAATTATTATGGCGCGTAGCATCTGGGCGGAAGGCGCAAACCTGAAGCAAATTTTAGAAGCAGGTTTGAATGCTAATGGTGATGGTTTACTGATTCCTGTTCCTCAAGATATGTTGGGAAACACTCAACTATCTGAAGGAATCCAGAATTTACGCGCAGAAATTAATCAAATCAAAACTGAAATTGTTCACGAAAATTCCACATGTTCTGTGTGGTTTCCTGATGTTTGTTTCCTAAATCAGCATCCCTACCAAGATTTGATTTTACAACTTTATGATATTGACTGCATTATGTTTGGTAGTTTTGTCCAAGCATCAGGAGCTATATTTCCTTATTACATCGACTTACGCAAAATTATTTCCAATCCCCAAGTTTTTAATCAAGTTCTCACTGCATATCAGGATATTTTGAAGAATCTTATTTTTGATAGATTAGCAGGTATTCCCTATGGTTCTTTACCTACTGCGACTGGTTTAGCTTTACGCCTTCATTGCCCGATGATTTTTCCCCGTAAAGAGGTGAAGGCACATGGAACTCGGAGAGTAATTGAGGGTAACTTTCATCCTGGTGAAACAGTTGTAGTGGTTGACGATATTCTCATCAGTGGTAAAAGTGTCATGGAAGGGGCAGGAAAGTTGGAATCAGCAGGATTAAATGTTAATGATATTGTGGTATTTATCGACCATGAACAAGGAGTGAAAGATAGGTTACAGCAAAATGGTTATCGTAGTCATGCAGTTTTAACTATTTCGGAAATTACTAATACTCTGTATCAAGCAGGGCGAATAAATGAGGAGCAATTTTTAGCTTTCGCTGAAAGTTCGTGATTGGAAGAATAGGGAGTGGGGAGTAGGGAGTAGGGAATAGGGAAGATTTTTCTCATGTACTTACCCTTGGTTATATCTTGCACCTGCCTACTTTCTCGCCAGAGAATAAATTCTCTGGCTAATAGCACAAGTCCACTCAATTTGAGTATAAACCTTACCCAGTCTTGAATAGATAGACTTTAGCTAGTAGCCCCAGAATTCATGCTGAGGCGGTTGTTTGGACTGGTGCAAGTTCTGAGCCTTGAACATATTTAATTACTCGGTTCAATCTAGTAACTAGAATAATTTGGATTTTTAAATTAATTATGAATTTTCCACTGAATCAACTGGTTAGATGGTTAATTTTTACGCTGTTATTTCCTTTAGTTTTTCTCAATGGGTGGCTAGCATTTTTGCTGGTTAAAAATTTTCAACCTGTTGTAACAATTCTTGTTTTGGCTACTTTGCTTGCATTCATTTTAAACTATCCTGTTACCATTCTCCAAAAGCGAGGAGTGAAACGTGGCTATGCAGTAGCATTGGTTTTTATATCAGCATTAATCATTATCGTTGCTCTGGGTATAACTTTGGTTCCTATTGTTTTAGAGCAATTTAATGAGATGGTGAAAGTGTTTCCCCAATGGATTGATTCTAGCAAAGAAAAACTTAAAATTTTAAATGATTGGTTTTTTACGCACAATTTAAATGTGAAATTAAGTCAGTTATTAAACCGATTAACTGAGCAATTACCCAATGAATTAGAGTTTCTTTCAGACAAACTTTTAAGCATTCTCATAGATACGATTGATAGTATCTCTGAGGGATTAATCACAATAGTATTCACTTTCTATCTGTTGTTAGATGGCCCAAGGATTTGGGAGGTGTTATTTAAAAAGCTACCTGGAAGTTTTGCTCAGAAGGTAAGCCAATCTATTCAACAAAACTTTCAAAATTACTTGATTGGTCAGGGAAGTTTGGCTTTGCTGATGGGAGTTTCATTAACATTATTATTTTTAGCTTTTCAAGTCCAGTTTGCTTTACTTTTTGGTTTAGGGGTTGGGCTTTTGAGTTTAATTCCCTTTGGCGATGTCGTCAGTCTTGTTGTAATAACTTTAATAATAGCCACACATGACTTTTGGCTAGCAGTGAAGATTTTTGCAGTAGCTGTTGTCATTGACCAGGTAATTGATCAGGCGATCGCACCCCGACTTTTAGGCAAATTTACTGGTATCAGACCAATATGGGTGTTAATTGCTTTGCTTGTAGGAACCAATGTTGGTGGAGTTTTGGGTTTGCTAATCGCGGTACCTGTAGCTGGTTTTATTAAAGATATAGCAGATGGTTTTTCTAAATCTGGTAATTCTGATAACGTCGGTGAGGGTGAAGCAGCATCAGAATTGTTGGCAGAGAAATCAATATCGCAATGATTTGTGGATAAAAATTAAGATCCTTTTTCATCAATTATGACAGTATCTTTAACTATCTGGAAATTTTGATTTTCAATCATATTGCTGCTATGTCCTAAACTCATTATAATCATCTGTGGGTAGGTGGATATTGCCCGCTAAAAATAAAATTGCATAAAAAACCCCCTAGCATTTCTACTAGGGGTGATAAATAATACCATTTCAATTTATGTTTGTCGGAGATGCCCCTGCGATCGCCTCTACTTAGATGAGAGGCTAGAGTATTCCTCAAATATTACAGCAAAAGGTGATCAGGTATAAAATTATCCAACATTTGCCAAGAGCAATTCTCGTTTTTCTGATTTCCGTACTCTTACCTGAGAGTCATCATCAACATCAACGATCGCTGTATCTCCATCTGTAATTTCACCAGACAGCATTGCTTCGGCAAGAGAATCTTCTAGGAGGCGCATAATTGCCCGGCGTAAAGGTCTAGCACCATAACTAGGGTTGTAGCCTTCTTGCACTACACGGTCTTTGAAGCGATCGCTAACTTCAAGAATAATTCCCTTTTCTGTCAACCGGCTAGCAACTTCACGAAGCATAATCTCAGCGATTTGCTTGACTTCATCCCTAGAAAGCTGGGTGAAGACGATAATTTCATCAAGACGGTTAAGGAACTCAGGACGGAAGTAAGCTTTCAATTCTTCATTTACCAAGGTGCGGATGCGGTTATAACTAGCGTCGGCTTGAGTGTCGAAGTCAAAGCCTAAACCACTACCACCTTTTTCAATCACCTTGGAACCAATGTTGGAAGTCAAGATGATCAGCGTGTTCTTGAAGTCCACTTTCCGACCTTTGGCATCGGTAAGGTGGCCGTCATCCAAGAGTTGCAGCAGCATATTGAATACATCGGGGTGAGCTTTTTCGATTTCGTCGAATAGCAACACTGAGTATGGTTTCCGCCGCACAGCTTCTGTAAGCTGTCCGCCTTCGTCGTATCCCACATAACCAGGAGGCGAACCAATTAGCTTGGCGACGGTGTGGCTTTCCATGTATTCGGACATATCTAGGCGAATCATGGAATCTTCCGCACCGAAGAAGTAAGAAGCTAGTGCCTTCGCTAATTCTGTTTTACCGACTCCGGTAGGCCCAGAGAAGATAAAGCTAGCAATGGGACGATTGGGATTCTTCAAGCCGACACGGGCGCGACGGATACCGCGAGATACAGCCGAGACTGCTTGCTCTTGACCAATAAGCCGTTGATGCAGAGTATCTTCTAGGTGCAGAAGCAATTCTGACTCAGACTCAGTAAGCTTGTTGACTGGTACGCCAGTCCAAGAGGCAACGATTTGGGCGATATCTTCTTCGTCAACTACAGTAGAGTTGACAGGTTGATCGTTTTGTGTAAACGTTGCTTGCAGTTTTTCTGCAAGTTTTAACTCTTGGTCACGCAGGGTTACAGCTTTATCAAAATCTTGGACTCTGACTGCTGCTTCTTTTTCTTTGGTAACGCCAGCGAGTTCACGCTTGAGTTCTTTATTGGGAGAAATTTGAGAGTTCCGCAGACGAACGCGAGAACCAGCTTCATCAATCAAGTCTATTGCCTTATCTGGCAAGAAGCGATCGCTGATGTAGCGGTCTGATAATTCTGCTGCTGCTACAAGTGCTGCATCCAAAATTGTGACTTTGTGGTGTTGCTCATAAGCACCGCGCAAGCCGTAGAGAATTTGTACGGTTTCCTCTACTGAGGGTTCCCCAACCTTAATCGGTTGGAAACGACGCTCTAGGGCGGCATCACGCTCGATATGCTTACGATACTCATCGAGGGTAGTTGCGCCGATACACTGGAGTTCACCCCGTGCTAAGGCAGGTTTGAGGATGTTCGCTGCATCCAAACCACCTTCTGTCCCACCAGCGCCAACCAAGGTGTGAATTTCGTCAATCACCAAGATGATATTGCCCACAGTGCGGACTTCTTCCACGACTTTTTTGATGCGTTCTTCAAAATCGCCACGGAAGCGAGTTCCAGCTACCAATGACCCCATGTCGAGGCTGATAACTTGTTTATCCTGTAAGGTTTCGGGAACATCCTGGTTGATAATCCGTTGAGCTAGACCTTCTGCGATCGCAGTTTTACCAACTCCTGGTTCTCCAATCAACACTGGGTTATTCTTAGTGCGGCGACCGAGGATCTGGATCGCCCGCTCAATTTCCTTCTCGCGACCAACTACGGGGTCAAGTCTGCCTTCTTGTGCTAATTTAGTCAAATTCCGACCAAACTCTTCCATCGTTAATGGTTGGGTACGCTTTTGACTACCACCACCAGCTAAAGCTGGTGCATTTTCACCCAAACGGCGAACGATGGCACTGCGGACGGTCTTGAAGTCAACTCCTAGATTTTGCAGTACTTTGGCGGCAACACCTTCACCAGCCTCGGTCAATCCTAAGAGTAAGTGTTCAGTGTTAATGTAATTTTGTCCCAGACTATGAGCTTCTTTAAACGATTGCTCGAAGAGGCTTTTTACCTTAGGAGTAAAAGGAATTTCTGGTGGTACAAAGCCAGAACCCCTGCCAATAATTTTTTCTACCTCGCGACGTGCATCTTTGAGGGTAACGCCTAATTCGGCCAGCACTTTAGCAGCAACCCCAGTTCCTTCTCCCATCAAACCCAGGAGAATTTGTTCTGTTCCTACAAAGTTGTGTCCCAGGCGACGGGCTTCCTCCTGAGCTAACATAATTACTCTAATGGCTTCGGAAGTGAAGTGTTCAAACATAATGGGTTCTTGCTCCCTCGCTGCTTGGACTTTGGGTGAGATAAAATTCACCCTCATCTAAAGTTTTTTGTATTTTCTTAAGAACTAATGTAACTTTATTTAAACTTGAGTGGCAGTGGTGAGAGCCGTAAGACATCAGGTGTACTTGCCGTCTACTAGGGGTTAGGAGTGATGAGTAGATAAGGAGTTCTCAATTTTACAATCGACTTGTCAGTGCAGAAGATGATTTTCTTTTGCCTTTTCTGCTCCTCAGCTCTGGGCTAAACTTAAAAACTAAGACTCTATACTCTTAATTCCTAACTTATAACCTCTCACTCAGGGACTCACGATGACTGAAGCAAGGGTCGGCAAAGACCAACAACATCCTCTTTATAGCCGCGATCGCCCCCTTATTGATATTTTACTCTCTCAAGAGGCGACAGACTATAACTTAGCAGAATTAGCTAGGCTGCGAATGCGTTATCAAGGGTTTCCAGGGGCAAGAGATATCCAAAAAGACCTAGATAAAGCCTTGCAGCAGTGGGGTTTGACCGAAGCCGAGCTTTTTGAGAAAACTCGCCAAATTCACAATCTGGGGGGTATTTACAAAAGTCGTGGCAAGAAAGAGGAACAGGATTGGAATTAGGAAGGGGGCATGGGGCATTCAAAAGATGCAGGGGGCGCGGTGCGGGGGGCAGAGGAGATAAATTCTCCCTTGCTCCCCGCTCCCCTGCCTCTTCGGTCAAACATCTACAAATTAACCTTGCTTTTCTCAAAAAGAATTGGAGTACAGTCTCTTCTTTGAGAGGGCGAGTTAAAATACCCACCCCAAGAAAATAAATATTTTGGCGTTCCAGAACAGTAAGATGAATTGGGGCAAGCAGGGGAAGGAGAAGGGGAATTTTGGAAGTTGCTAAATTATCCCGTTTTCTCTGCAACGCTAATATTTTTGTCAGTGAAATGCAGGTCTACAAAATCTTACACTGCCCATGATGCCTTAACAAATGGTCACACAGTACCAACGCCACCATTGCCTCAACCATTGGAACTGCACGCGGTAATACACAAGGATCGTGGCGTCCTTTGGCTGCTAAGAGCGTTTCTTCGCCTTCACGAGTTACAGTCTTCTGCTCTTTTCTAATTGTTGCTGTCGGCTTAAATGCAACTCGCAAAATGATATTTTCTCCGTTGGAAATTCCCCCTTGAATACCACCAGAACGGTTTGTTAGTGTGCGGATTTCACCATTTGAATCAATATAAAATTCGTCGTTATGCTCAATTCCCGTTAGCAACGTTCCCCCAAAACCGGAACCAATTTCAAAGCCTTTGCTAGCAGGAAGAGACATGACACCTTTGGCGATATCAGCTTCTAATTTATCAAATACTGGTTCGCCCAAACCTTTCGGCACATTTCGCGCCACACATTCTACTACACCACCGATAGAATCACCTTGTTTACCTATTTGCTCAATTAATTCAATCATGCGATCGCCGCATTCAGCATCGGGACAGCGCACAATATTGCTTTCCACTTGTTCTAAGGTGACAGTATTTGGATCAACTACACCTTCCAAGTCTTTGATGCGCTTAACGTAAGCGATAACTTCGACATTGGCGACTTGACGAAGAATTTTTTTAGCGATCGCACCTGCTGCGACTCTTCCGATTGTCTCACGCGCTGAGGATCTACCCCCACCTTGCCAATTGCGAATGCCATATTTGGCATCATAAGTTGCATCTGCATGAGAGGGCCGATATTTCTCAGACATCTCGTCGTAGTCTTGGGGACGAGTATCTTTGTTCCGCACTAAAATTGATATAGGCGTTCCCAAAGTTTTGCCCTCAAATACCCCTGATAAAATCTCGCAGGTATCCGCTTCTTTGCGAGGCGTTGTAATCTTACTTTGCCCAGGACGTCTTCTATCTAGTTCTACTTGAATTTCTTCTGCCGAAATTTCTAGTTGGGGAGGACAACCATCAATCACAACCCCCACACCGCCGCCGTGAGATTCACCAAAAGTACTGATGCGAAATAGATGACCAAAAATATTGCCCATGATTTTGAAAAAGAAGGTGAGGCTTATGTATTCTACCTAGAGTTCTTACAAAGTTTGTCTTTGTTTTTTGTATAATTTTTCGCTATTTTTTAGTAATTATCAACAATGTCTAGGAGTTTTTATCGAACTGCAATAACAGTATCTGTACTAAGGGACTTCCAAATAAAAAAATGTTCCAAAACTGACGCAAAAACTCTCTCTATTCCTCCTCTCTCTGTATTTTCTGTGTCTCTAATTTATTTCTTGGAGTCCCTAACTTAAATTAAAAGCGCCCTCCCTTTTGGAAGAGCGCTTTATTATTTAGCTAAACTTAAGAATTAACCGTTAATAGAAGGAGCGGTCATTGCTACAGGAGCAACATCTAAAGCCGCCAAATCTAAGGGGAAGTTGTGAGCGTTACGCTCGTGCATTACTTCCATACCCAGGTTAGCCCGGTTGATTACATCAGCCCAAGTGCTGATGACGCGACCGCTTGAATCAATAATTGATTGGTTGA
>NZ_JAIVFX010000035.1 GCF_020829625.1 Nostoc sp. XA010
TGCTACCCACTCCAAAGCCTCTGCCATCGTCTTTAATCTGTAAGATACACTGTGTCTGGTTGTACACTAACTCAACCCGAATTTGGCTGGCATAAGCGTATTTAATCGCATTGGTTAATGCTTCCTGCCCAATCCGTAGCAAGTTATTCTCCACTTCGCCTGGCAAGGAATAGGCTGTGCCTTTTATTTCGTAGATCACAGAGGTATCAGCAGCAGATCTCATTTGAGCCACAAGGCGATGAAGGGCGCTATGTAAATTGCCCTCCTCCAATAGCTGAGGACGGAGTGCTGATACGGATCGCCGTGCCTCAGAAAGCCCAACGCGTGCCAGTTCATCAATCATTTCCAGATGTACTTGGGTTGCTTCCGGGTCATCCGCCAGCACTTGTGTTACTGCTCCAACTTGAAGCAGAATACCTGTGAAAGATTGAGCTAGTGTATCATGAATTTCTCGTGCCATCCGGTTGCGTTCTTCTAGAATGGAGGCTTGCTCAGCTCGTTTGCGTTCACGTAGTGCAGCGTCTCGCTGTTCGCTAATATCCAGAATTACCCCCAACATTTGCACTGGCTGTCCGGCTTGGTTATAAATGCCTCGACCTCTGCCAACTAGCCAGTGAATACTATTATCTGGGTAAATCACTCGGTATTCAGCTTCAAAATCAGTATGAGTTGCTAGAGCAGTTGTAACTGCTTGCTCGACCCGATTAATATCTTCTCGATAAACACGATCACGCCATGCCTGATAGCTGCTCTCAACCTCACCGGGAACTAACCCCAGCAATCGAGCATGATTGTCGTTCCAATTTACTGTGTTCTCCGTGATATTCCAGTTCCAACTACCGATGTGCGTGAAGTCCATCGTCAGCCTGCGTTGCTCTTCACTCTGTCGCAAGGCATTCTCCACTCGTTGGCGCTCTTCAATTTCTTGCAAAAGGAGCAAAGTCCGCTCAGTGATTTGCTGTTCTAACGTTTGGTTGTAGTCGGCTAGAAGTTTCTCTGCTTGTTTGCGCTGAGTGATATCTTGAAAGGCTACAATCGCATAAACCACATTGCCCTGTTCGTCAAAGACTGGAGTGCCCCATACCTCAACTGGAATTGTTGCGTTATTTTGGCGAATTTCTATGTCATCAACGGTGGTGCATTCGCCGCTCAACGCCCGGATAACTGGCAGTTTTTCAGTGGAATAGATTTGATCCGTTCCCGTTACATAAAATTGATAAGCCTCTGAGATTTGCTCCGCTGGCACAGCAGGATCAATTCCTTTACCCATGAGTCGAATGCCCCGTTGATTGGCATAATAAGGGCGGCCCTCTGCATTGACGATGCCAATGCCCACCGGAACTGCTTCTAGAAATTGAGTCATCCTGCTTTCGCTCTCACGTAGCTTTACATAGAGTTTGGCATTTTCGATCGCAATAGCGGCCTGAGTCGATAGCAGATTTAAGACTTGCGATCGCTCCGGTGTAAAGGCTCCAGCCGCTAATTGATTTTCTAGATACAACACGCCAACGAGCTTGCTTTGATTCAGCAGTGGCAAACAGAGCAGTGACTGAGTTTGGTTGCGTTGAATGTATGGATCGTTGATAAAATTTCCTTCACGAGTTGCATCATTAAAGATGACAGCTTGATGAGTCCGTATCACATACTGAAGGATTGATTCGGGTAGACGATTTGCAATTGGAACTGATTGTAGCACTCGTGTCGCACAAACCTGTTCACCATCATTAAATTTACAAGTAGCTTCGATCGTCCATTCTCCTGAGTTATCCAAAAGCAGGCATCCAGTTTGTGCCCCAGCATTTTCAATTAGAATCTGCATTAGAGAACTGAGCAACTGCTCCAGTTCAATTTCACTTGAAATTGCTTGTGATGCTTTCATCACCGTCGCTAAATCGAAAGCGATATTTGGGGTATTCGAGGTAGTTCCAGCAGTAGTGCGGATTGGCGTGGAAGTCACACTGGACGACTGAGGGAAAAACTGTGGATAGCGAGTTTCTAAATCTTTGACCTTTGCTGTTGCACCCCATCGCTCATAGCAGTAGTGGGCTTCCTTCATGTAGAGTTGGGCAAACTTTTCTCTACCACGAGATAAGTAATGTTTGGCGGCTAATTCATAAGCTAACGCCTCTTCCTGGATATATTCATTTTCCCTCGCTCCTTGAATTGCTTGTTCATAGAATTCCTCTGCTTCAAACCACTGACTTAGAACTCGTGCAATCTCTGCTTGCACCAGATAATATTTATGCAAACAATTCATTGGCGCATACTGTGCCCATTGCTTCATTTTTTCCTGACTAACCGTAACTTTTTTAAGGAGTTCCTCCTGCACTTTAGTGGCGCTTTCAGAGTATATGGCGAGTCTTGCCAGTGCATCATATAAATAGTAAAAAGGACCAAGAGGTGTGCCTGTTATTCGGATTAAATAACGTTCTGCTATGGTTGAGTTTTTAACTGCCTGAGCATACTCAGAAAATAGGTAGCATAGGAAAAGTTTATGGAAATAGACAACAAAGATTGCCGTTCCATCATTTGTTACTTCATGTTGTGGCAATCCATTTTCTTCATTGTAGAATTCGCCAACTAGGCAAGTTGGGCTGACAGAAAAGCCCATCAAATTTGCGGTCGCCTGCTGATATATTTGGTTCCAGGTTAGCGCCGTTTTCTGTTTGATTTGACGAATTGCTTCATTGTATTTCGTCATCTCGCGCTCAACTTCTACGAGTTCCTTTCCAACTGCGTAGAATTGGAAGCAATAACAATGAGCACAATAAGCAGCAAACTCTAAATCTCCAACTTCTAAACCTCTTTGGTAGGCTTCTAGCAAGGGCTGGGTTGTGTTTCTAATATGCTCTTTCCAATGAATAATAAAGTTATTCACAATGACTAATGTTCTAGCTCTGAGAAAATGAACATTAAGGTGTGACAATAGATTTAGCGCAAGTTGTCCAAACTCGTACCCAATCTCAATGTTCCCAATCGTTCCACAAAGAATTAATCCGTAAAATGCATAGGCAAAGGGAGATACAACAGCATTACCAGATTGAATTGATAAGTTTACTTGTTTAGACACAAGCAGAGGCATCAAATCAGGAGCCGCAACATAGGCAGCGATCGTGATGCTTGATAAGATTCGCATCGCCGCCAACTTGTCCGGTTCGGTCATTTCCGGCAAATGGAGCAAGTCCTCGATTGGCTTCTCGCCAATGAGTGATGTGATTGTGTCTAGCTCAAGCTGAATGTCTGACTGAGTTGGCGTTTCAGGAAAACTGATTCCCAGTTGCTGCAAAACTTGCAATCCAGTGTTGATTGCTTCTAATGGCTGGTTCTGCGCGATGTCAGTTTGAATTTTGACTTCGTAAACTTTCCCGATGTCGAGAACCGTTTTGGCTGCTTGCAGAACAACCACTACCCAGGATTCTACCTGCTCAAAATCGCCACACAAATACGCGACTTCTGTTGTTTCTAAATATAAATCTAATGTCAAGTCATAGTTTGTTTGCCAGCTAGAAGCTGCTAGCCAAACTCTTGATGTGGCTAAATATTTTTTAGCCATACTATAGGCGATCGCAGCTTTTGCTTTCTGTCCTGCGATTAAATTTAATCTAGCAATTTCATTGCGTTCTAGTTGATCTGTGACAATCTCAATTCCATGATTAAGATGAGCGACAATTTCAAACAGTCGGTCTGATAGTCTCTCTGGCAAAGTTTTTCCGAGGAGATTGCGACCAATTTGTAAATGAACAATTTGTTTTTGCGACTCATCGATTAAGGTGTATGAGGCTTGCTGCACACGATCGTGCAAGAATTTATACTCTTGAATTAACAAATTTTCATCTAATTCAGATAGTGGTTGAATTAATCCAACTTGTATGGCTGTTAGTAAATCTTGAAAAACCGTTTCAGGTGGTTGATCATAAACAATCGATAGAGTATCTAAATTAAATTCAGCGCCGATGCAAGCAGCTAACCGGAGAATTTGCTGTGTATTTTCTGGCAGTTTCTTCAACTTGTGAAGCATCAACTCCACAACATTATCAGTGATATCTTGGGCTTGGATCTGAGCTATGTTCCACTCCCAGCTTAAGTATTGGGCATCGAAGGTCAATAAATTTTCGCTATGCAGCATTCTCAAAAATTCACTGACAAAGAAGGGATTGCCGTCAGTTTTATGCAAAACTAACTCAGCTAAGGGACGAACAATGTCTGTATTCCGATGCAGCGTCTCGGCAATCAACTGATTCAACGGCAAGAGCGTTAAAGGTGCTAAGATAATTTCCTGAAGCACTGCCCCTTGTTTTCGCAGTCTCTCTAGCATTAATGCTAATGGATGCGTTAAATTTACTTCATTATCTCGATAGGCTCCAATTAAAAATAGTGATTTGGTTTGCTCATCCAGCAGCATCAACTCGATTAACTTCAGCGTTGCTGAGTCTATCCACTGCAAATCATCTAAGAAGATCGTCAAGGGATGTGATTCTGAACAAAACACCCGCACAAACTGCCCAAAGATTCGATGAAAGCGATTTTGAGCTTCAGTTGCTCCAACGGATGGTACAGGCGACTGCTTGCCGATAATTAATTCAACTTCTGGGATGATATCAATGATGATTTGTGCGTTATTTCCCAAAGCTGTAAGTAAGAGCGATCGCCACTGTTGCACTTTGTCATCAGGTTCACCCAGCAATTGCTGCACCAATTTTTGCAGGGCAGATGCGATCGCGCTGTAGGGAATATTGCGCCCAAATTGATCGAATTTACCAGAAATAAAATAGCCACGCTTTTGGGTAATTGGTTTATAAATTTC
The DNA here is from genome assembly GCF_020829625.1 of Nostoc sp. XA010. Classification (GTDB taxonomy): domain Bacteria; phylum Cyanobacteriota; class Cyanobacteriia; order Cyanobacteriales; family Nostocaceae; genus Nostoc. Next base: position 4,805 of record NZ_JAIVFX010000035.1, read on the forward strand.
CTGCACTAACGCAGATTTCCCAATGCCAGCAAAGCCAGATACCAGCATCATTTCAACTTTGAATGTTGAGTTGCTATTTCGTTCCTGTTCTAAAGTTTTTTCTGCATGGCTTTGTGAAGAAGCAACGCGGTTAAAAGCCGCCAGTAACATTGCAACTTCCTTGTCCCTTCCATATAGTTTTTGGGGAATTTGAAACTGATCCCAAACGTCTTGCTGACCCAATTTAACACTGTTAATTTGACCGATGTCTGCTAATTGGTAAGCACAGATTTCTAAATCTGCTTTGATTCCCCAGGCACTCTGATAGCGATCTTCTGCATTTTTCGCCATCAGTTTGAGAATGATATCTGAAACTGGCTTAGGAATCGTTGTATTTATTTCATCAGGCGGAACAGGCTGTTTAGCTATATGACAATGGACTAGTTCCAGGATATCTGTTGTGGGAAACGGCAAATGTCCGGTTAGCAGTTCGTAGAATGTCACACCAAGGGAGTAAAAATCAGTGCGGTAATCAAGTAAGCGGTTCATCCGCCCTGTTTGCTCTGGAGATAGGTATGCAAGTGTCCCTTCTAAAACATGAGGACTTTTGAAAGTCGGATTCGTGCGGTTAAATTGGGTGGCAATTCCAAAGTCAATAATTTTGACAACGCCAGTATCCAGATTCAGGACTATATTTCCAGGGTTGATATCTTTATGAATGATATTGGCTGCATGGATTCTGCCTAGAATATCGCTTATAGCGATCGCAACACCGAGAAAAGTGGATAAGGGCATGGGGCAGAAGATATCTGGGCGCTTGTGCATCCATTTCTCTAGGGACTCTCCCCCAAAATCTTCTAAGAGAATCACCAGAGTCCTTTGATAGTCCTGCTGGCTGTATGCCTTGATCACTCCTTCCAAATTAAGGGAGCGGGTAATTTTATATTCCTGTCTGTAGCGGGTTATTTCAGTAGGTGAGGGATAATCAAGCTTTAGCATTTTTACGACGATCCCTACTCCATCGTCTCTGATGCCCCGGTACACTAGAGAATTGGAACTTTCATATATTTTGTTTTGGATAGCAATACCAGGTAGAACAATCATAGAGCAACTCTTGAGAGGATAATCTGGCATAACCCAAACTATACAGCAATCCAGCTATCTACATTTTTCATTTTTGAGGTTCTATTTGGTTTTGTTTATTTCTAGCCAGTTGCAGAGCCTTAACTGAACTCTGTTTAATGCTGTATCAATTATGTAGAGCGTTTCTACAGCACTCGTTTGGCAACTGGCGTAGCACGGGACACCATGAGCGGAAAGTTTTCCCTATCCCTCGTACAACTTCTTGACTGTCCCGTTATAGTGATATCTCCATTGAAACTGCAACCCAAAGACATTAGATGCCAAATTCAGTAGACCGAAATCAAATATTAAATGCGTTCCAGCTTCAACCAAGATGACTAATCGTACTTTGGGAAATGCGGCTTGCGTCCCAGGACGACTACTGGGACGACCAAAAACTCTTGCATTTTCATCGCTGTCTGACACATCAAAGCAAGTGCCATCAATTACCACAATTCGCTGTCCATTGAGAAACGCTCCTATGGTATCGGTGCTAGCCATTGGTCGCACCAACTGATGGAACAATTGGCTCATCACCCGGGAGCATCCCAATCGCTGTCTGGCTTGAGTGATTGCTGATTTACAAGGAAACCGCCAATATTTTCCCACTTCCACCCATGCTTTGGAAAGACCATCTTATTAAATTTTTCAGCACATCCCGCATCGAATCCTTTGACCAAAAGCTCATGGCAATTACAAGACTTACAATCAATTGTGCTGGTAACGAGCGCCTTCGTTCCTCATCAGCTTTTGTACTGGCGATCGCCTCTTCAATTGCCTTTGCTGGGATGGCTGTTTCAATTGCTTTAAATACGTCAGTACTTTGTATATTAGTAGACAGCAGCGAGAAATCCTTGAGATGCACCACACTCAGTTTCCATTCTTGAGAACAATGCTTAATTTACATGACTTTAAAGCTTAACTGAACTGTATTGCGTTATGACAACGAAATAAGACTTGATTTTATATGAATATCTGTGATAGTCTGCCTTTATTCATAAACTACAGTTATTTTGTAGATTAACCGGAGTTTTTTATTACACAGTGTGCATCAAACGGGAATCACGCATTATGCCAAAAGATTGGTATGAATGGCACGACCTATACGACACTGAGCCAAAATTGCAGCAGCGTCTAGAAATCGTGCAGGAATATATTGCTTACAGCTTGAATGCGTCGCCATCTGGAACTATCCGTGTCGTAAGTGTTTGCGCGGGTGATGGACGAGATTTACTAGGAACTTTAAAAAATCACTCTCGAATAAATGACGTATATGCACGACTTGTTGAACTCAGCCCCCAGTTAGTTGAGCGTGGACGAGCAACTATAGAGTCTTTGGGTTTAGCCAAGCAAATTGAGTTTATCAATGGTGATGCAACTCTTGCCACTAACTATGTAGGAGCAGTACCAGCAGATATCGTGATTGTGTGTGGTGTCTTTGGCAATCTGGCACAGGAAGTTGAACTCAATCGCTTACTAGATAACCTGAGTTTTCTGAGTAAACCAGGTGCTTTTGTCATTTGGACTCGTGGACACTCCAATGGTATTACCTACTCTGACAATGTGCGGAAAATTTTAAGTGCATCTGGATTTGAAGAAGTAAACTTCAAGCTTACCGCCACGGGAGATATGGGTGTTGGTCTTCATCGATACCTTGGTGAAAACTTGGCTGCACCTAAAGAGCAACAGTTATTTGTGTTTTCCGGCATTCCTAGTAAAGCGAGGTAAAAAATGTCTATTCAAAACACAGTGTCAACTTGGGAAGAAGTTTTAGAAACTGCTCAAAAAAATACCTCTGCGCGTAGGGTAAAGAGGCCGGGACAATCTCCTTCTACTGCACCAATACCCAGCAGTTTACATAAACTTCCTCCAAACACAGAACCGCCAGTCTTGCTTTATCGAGATACTAATTCCTGGTGTCCTTTCTGCGAGAGAGTTTGGTTTGCTCTGGAAGAAAAGGAAATTCCCTTTGCAACGGAGTTTATTGACTTAAGTAATAAACCCCAATGGTACACTGACTTAGTTCCTACAACCCTTGTCCCAGCAGCAAAAATCGAGGGAAAGTTAGTATATGAATCTAAAGATATTCTCTTGGCTTTAGAAGAAAAGTTTCCACATCCAGCATTATTGCCGGAAAATCCAGAGGAAAATGCTGTTGGTAGGCAGTTGGTTGAAGAAGCTGAGACTAACGGTTTTAAAGATATTGCTTACAAATTCCTGAGAGAAACACCTGTAGATGCTGATGAGTTGGCAAAATTACAAGCAGCATTTGAGGCGAAGTTAGATGAACTTGAGCAAGCTTTGGCTAAATACCCTGGTCCCTACTTTGTCAGTACATTTAGCTTAGTTGACATTGTATATAGCCCCCATCTAGATAGATTGGCGGCTAATTTACCTGTATACCGGGGATATCACCTCAAAGAAAATCCTCGCTTTCCTCGCATTAATGCTTGGTTTGATGCACTCAATCAGCGCCCTGCTTATCACAGGGTGAAGTCGGATAATATCACCAATAATTTATTGTTGCGTCGCAGATGGGGTGTAGAACCGGTTGGAAATCCTTTACCTCTAGATGTGGTAGATAGTGAGAAAATTCTATATCGAGCCGAAGCAGCTGAAAGATTGAGCGATAATCGGGAAGTTGCGATCGCAGATATTATTAAAAATTCTGGAGTCCAAGCTTTAGCCACAGACGGTGATTTTACCACAGTTAAGGACGCTGTTGATTTTCACCTGCGACAACTAGCTGATTATCTCATTCATGGCAATGGTGCAACTTTACCGGGTGGTCGGACTGGTGGCAAAAATAGCAGTGTTGATCCCCTATTCGCTGCTGTGGGAGCGATCGCTTTCGCATATTTGAGAAATCGTATCTGCGCTCCCCGTGATATGAGTGCTGGTGCAGCAACGGCGTTTCGCGCTGTGATCGATAAATTGTTGACTTCTGTTTATTAATTTTGTGGGCGTTGCTGAATGTATGAATAAAATCGTCTGAACCTATAGACATTTAGGTTGAATGTTGAAGAACAGTGATGGTAGTCTCAATGCAATACTTGCCGGGTTTTGGGTAAAGGGGAAGGTGGCTGGGGATAAGGGGCGGGGGGAAGGGGAAAGAAAAAACCTTTAACCCAAACCCAGTACCCTTTACCCCAAACCCGATTCTGAGTTAAAAATGCTTTACCCGAGAAGTATTGATCTACAGCTTACAACAGCAACAGTATCGGATCTGAAAGCTAGAAGAATATCTATGTTCATTGGCGAAAGATTCTTGTAGCAACAATACTTTTAATTTTGTCGACTTTAAGATAAGCTTTGTTGATTAATAAGTGACTATAAATTACGAAAATACATCGTCATGAGTCAGGGTGTATATCCAGACAATTGGAAAGAAATTGCGACAGCGCTAAAAGCTGACTGCGATTGGCGTTGTACTAAATGTGGTAAGGTCTGCTTACGTCCTGGCGAAAAACCACCCGATTGGACAAAATCCCAGCGCAAAGCTCATACACTTCAGGTACATCACTGAAATTGTGACCCTCGTGACAATCGGCTGGAGAACTTGGCTTGCCTATGTAGTGGCTGTCATCTTTACTACCATCGATTTGGACGTGGGAATATTTCTCCGGGACAGTTGTCACTGTTTGCCGAAAAGAAAGTTAGCTAGAATTTGACCGATTGCAGATTTGAGCGCTCACGTTTTTATTTTTGGGAATCATAACAGCAGGAATTGCCATCTGAAAATTAGGCTTGATTCCAACTGTTGTCGTAAAGTTGAGATAAATCAAGTAGTTTATTTTGTTCTTTGGTGTCAGATACTTATCCTGTATGGACAAATTGCTCCCAGAACCACTGGTCAAAGGCATTTATCAGCAACTACTGCCTAGATTACAAATTGAAAGTGTCAATCCCCGTAATCCCATTCAGATCAGCTATCTTCCACAACCTTGGCAGTTGCTTGGCAAAGGAAATTACGCCGCAGTAGTTTATCACCCCGATTATCCTGAGTGTGTAGTTAAAATTTATGCCCCAGGACGACCAGGCTTTGAAGAGGAAGTAGAAGTCTACCGTCGTCTAGGCTCTCATCCGGCATTTTCTGAGTGTTTGTACGCCAAAGATAGCTTTCTAATTTTGAAACGGCTTTATGGAACAACTTTGTACGATTGTATGCACTTAGGTTTACCAATTCCCAAGCAGGTGATAAGAGACATCGATGAAGCTCTTGACTATGCCCGACGTTGCTCCCTCCACCCTCATGATGTTCACGGGCGTAATGTTATGATGCACCAAGGCAGAGGATTAGTTGTAGACATCTCAGATTTCCTGCATCTTGAAGCCTGCTCAAAATGGAATGACTTGAAGAAGGCTTATTACTGGCTATATTTCCCTGTGTTATGCCCACTTCGACTCCGTGTGCCATACTCTGCCTTAGATATAATCCGCAAATCTTATCGTCTGGCAACCTCTTTCAAAACTTCCTGTTGTCAACTACTCCTAAGATTAACTCGTTTTAAATGTTTAAAACGTTAGGCTAATTTATTTTTGCAAACATTAAATATTTCTGTGCCAAAAAGTGAAAATAAAATGGTATTGCACGCTCTTGCTATTGCTTTGAGTTTAAGCGGCTCAATAATATACCTTTTGCAATAGCTAAATTTTATCAATAATTTCTGTAACACCTGCGGCTTTTGCGTTAATCAATTAGCCACTGCATTAATAAGTAAATTATCGAGGTGAACATAAAACTACCAAATAACATCGTCCATGTTATTGCCATAGTTATGAAACTTATCCACTTATGATGATGAAATCGTCGCACCTGCCAAATAATCAGTGTGAGATTTGTAGAAAGAGAAAACGCGATTATATTAGCTAGCAATAACCAATGGTCTTCAGTTACGCCTTGCATCCAAGGTATTAATGAACCTCCATTTGCGCTATCGGCGCGAAAAGCCGGATCTCTTAACGGTGAAACTTGATAAGCAAAAAGACTAGTAGCTATCGTTAAAACCAGCAAAAATATCAAACTGAAAATAGAAAAGTGCCGAATCCGTTGAAAACTTGTCATACAATCTCCTGAAATTTCAGCTAGCGCTCGCCTGATGACTACAACCAAAGCTGCTACTAACAGCTATGACATTGGTTATTTTGTTCATTTAATTTCTTCAGACCGGATCTAACTCTAAAAGGTTTCAAAGCTATTTATACAAGTTCTTACTTGAAGGCTCGAAGTAAGTGACTACAGCTAGATTTTAAACACTAAGTAGACAAAGTGAAAATAAGTTTCTCGGTTCAAAAACTCCATCTGACTCTGAAAACGCTTTACGCAAAAAACGAATAATCTTGAAGTTGGCATTACAAAGGTTAGAGGCAGCATCAGCCAGCGTATTACAGATGATCCGCGATTTTGAAAACATACCCTGGCGACCCACAAAACATAGTTGCTGGTGATGAATGTGGGTAAGAAAATCTGGGAGCAGAGGAAGTAAAACGAACAGGCAACAAAGTGAGAATTAGCTTGAAGCAATACGAGCAATTGCTTGTGCAACCTTGTCACGATTGTTATCTTGTTCATAGTTCGGCGATATTTACTTTAAGAAGCTACGCCCAAGCACTTCAGTTGCCCCCAATAGCCAAAATGAAGCCCAGTTGCTTTTATACAACTAGGCTTAAACTACATAATTACAAGAAGCGGGGTGCTTTAGATTAGACTTCTTAAACCTCTGGTAGCATCTAAAGTTAAACCTCAAACTTCGATTTAAATTTGTGCCAATTACTTTCTCATCAAAACCCTTCGGCTTGTTCTGTAGAACCCACTTCTAGCAAGAATCGCTAGAAAAGCAAACGCACCTAAACCAAACCAATTTTCCGGCTCAGGAACAGATTGTACCCCTAAAGAGGCAGAGTAAGAAAGCTCATCAGTATCAGGATCATTTTTTAAAGGTATGCTGTAACTTGCTTCAATAGTTTTCAATCCCTCTTGCGTCCAGGGGATGGAAAAGATGCCGTCTTTATTCACATCTTCTATTGATTGCCCCAAATATTCCACTAAAACATCTTTTATTGGCGCTCCGTCAAATAAAACCTGAACCTCAAGATTTTCTCCTGTTGCAACCTCAAAGGGATTTTCTAAAGGAACAATTTCGAGTTGAAGACCTAATGGCTCCTTTATCGCATCAGACCAGCTATAGAGGCTTTTGGGGTAATTAAAAGAGCGAAAGGCTTGAGTGTATTCGGTTGTTGCTTCTTTTTTAGAGATGTTTAGATACTGGTTATCCGGGGTGACAACGTAGAAGCCTCGGTCTACAAAGGCGGATAGTGCTGCAACGTCTTTGTTAGGAATGATAGATATTCCATTTGGAAAATTCTTGATTTCAATAGGGACAACTGCTTTGGTTAGATCGTAAGCTGTGAGTTCCTTAACACTTGCCGGAGTATAGGGAAGTACTGAGTCTTCCCCCTCCTCTGGATGACCGAACAATAGCGGGATATCTTCGCCCTGATTGCCAAAGTAGAGAGAGTGAGCTACAGCAGGCTGAACCATTATCGGTAAAATGGTAATAGTCAAAAGCAACTCTCTTAGCCGGATTGTAATCATTTTGCTTCTCGCTAATGTGTCGTTTTCGTATTGCTTTCGATACAGTTTATTTGCACCAAAAATAACTTTATTCAGGCATGACAGCGCAGCAAATAATTTGTTAATAAAGATAAAATCTCTTAAAAGCAGCGATAGTGTAACTATTACTACTTACAAGGTCTTTTTCCTTAATATCTGCGCTTGTCAATTTCCGGACTAAGTTATTAAGTAAAACTTTGCCGTTATCTGTCAAAAAATACAATGCCCCCCTTGGGCATTTACTAAGTTGTTTTCCCAAAATCAGAAAAATTTTGTACTTAGGGCTTGTCTGTAAATTGGTTGTCAAAAGAGGCAATGGGCAGGGAGAAAACTGAAACGGAGCTTGCACTTTGCCTCAGTTCAAGAGGATAAAGAAGGACGGGGTTTCTCAACTCTTGGAGAGGCTTTGCCCTAAGCGTACTCCTAGGTCGAAGCAAGCGGGAGCGGAGCGTCTCCTGTCTGAGAAGGGCTGTAGGTAGGGGAACGTGCCTCACTGGCAAGAGAATGCGATTAAAAGCTGTAACCCTTATTTCACACAGCTTAAAACTTTTCAAGCGTGCCATTCGCGTATGACCGAAAGCTGACTGGTGATGTTGGAGGTTGTCAACTGTAGTTCGTGCTGTTGGACCAGAACCTAAGGTAGCATGGGGTGCTGTGGCTAAATAACTGTGTTCTCAATCCTAACTTGACTCGATCGGAGCTTCTTCCACTGCATCAACCAGTAACTCTCTGTCTTGCCCTTCTTTACTTCCTCAATCTTAGACCTGAATACTTACGCTTATTTTTATTTCTATAAAGTATAAAAAAAGCTATTAAATGTCTAACTGAAGTGGTAATATTTCCTCAAATCTGTTTCTGTACATTGTAGCTTTATATAAAAAAATGGAAAGTAATACGATTGCTCAAACCAGTTTTTGTAGTAGCTAAAGAGGTGAAAAATTGCTGTAAATTAGAGTTTTTTGCTTGTCTCACTATGGTGGTGGCAGAATGATTTAAAAAATAGTGAGCTTTTTCACAAAAATGGGGAAAATACGCTGTGTAAGCTTCTGGAATTTAACACTAGCTGTAAAATTAAAATTTACCAGAATTTTAGGAGTGTTACTTGCTTTTAACCAAGGTAGTGCCTTGGCTGATGTCTTAGCTATTAATAGCCAGAGACAGTCTGTTAAGGAAATTGAAAACTTAACTTTATCAGGAACTCGTCTGTTAACGAGCCAGGATCAATTCCGTCAGATATCTGTGCTCACAACAGGCTTATCAAAGTTGAATCAACTAAGATTAGACCCAATTTTGTCTCAGGTTCTCGACTCAGAACCAAAACAGCCAATCCCAATCCCACAGCCACAACCAGAACCTGCCCTCGAACTTCCTCCTAAAACATTTCCCTCCTCTGAAGAAGGCTTAGACCTTCCTGAAAGTATCATCGTTAGGAAATTCGAGTTTGATGGGAACACGGCGTTTAGCGACGAAAAGTTAACTAAAATTACTGATCAATTCACCAAGCGATCGCTAACCTTTGTAGAATTACTAGAAGTTGAGGCTACTGTAACTAAACTCTATACCGATGCCGGGTATATTAATTGTGGTGCTGTCATCCCGGCTGGTCAAACCTTATCTCAACAGGGATCTGTCGTCAAAATCCAGATTATTGAAGGAGGACTAGAAGAAATTGCGGTAACGGGTACACGACGGTTGAACTCGAACTACATCCGCAGCAGATTAGCCATTGCCACCGCTAAACCCCTAAATCAAAAGCGCTTGCTGTCAGCTTTGCAACTATTGCAACTTGACCCCCTAATTCAAAATATATCAGCCGAATTGTCTGCTGGGTCGCGTCCCGAATTAAGTTTACTGACAGTCAAGGTAGTAGAAGCCGACTCCTTTAATACAGAATTTTTTATAGATAATGGTCGTGCGCCTAGTGTTGGCAGCTTACGACGTGGTGTCCGTATTAACGAAGGAAATTTATTCGGTTTTGGGGATGGCTTGAATCTGGAATATATCAATACTGATGGTAGCAACGCCTTTGACTTACGCTACAACATACCTGTTAATCCTCGTAATGGCACAATTACCCTCAGAGGTGGTTTGACGAGTACTGAAATTGTCGAACCACCCTTTGACCGCCTAGATATCATTGGTAATTCCAATTACTTCGAGTTAGGTTTTCGTCAACCTTTAATCTTATCTCCCAACAGAGAATTTGCTGTCGGTCTATCCGCGTTACGACAAGAAAGCAAATCTGAACTGCTAGGGATGCGTGTTCCCCTGTCAGCCGGTGCTAATGAACAGGGAGAAACCCGCATCTTTGCCTTGCAATTCTTCCAAGAATATCAGCAGCGTAATTCTCAACAAGCCTTAGCCCTGCGCTCTCAATTTAACCTTGGTTTAGATATCTTCAATGCTACCGTCAACAATGACCCTCCTGATAGTCGGTTTTTTTCTTGGCGCGGGCAAGGACAATATGTGCGACTTTTAGCACCGCAAACTTTACTAGTGATCCGTTCTGACCTGCAAGTGACAACCCGTGCCCTTGTGCCTTTAGAGCAATATGGGCTGGGTGGTCTGCGTAGTGTTCGAGGTTATCGACAAGATATTCTGTTGACAGATAACGGCTTTTTAGCATCAGCAGAAGTGCAATTACCAGTACTGCGGGTAGAAAACGTCGGAGGAGTTTTGCAAGTAGTGCCGTTTATTGATTTTGGTGTGGGTTGGAATAGTTCCGGGAATGCAGACCCAAATCCTAATACTTTGCTGGGGTTGGGATTGGGTTTACAGTGGCAAATGGGCGATCGCCTTAATGCTCGCCTTGATTATGGTATTCCATTAACAGATATTCAAGACAGAGGCAGGACTTTACAGGAAGACGGTATTTATTTTTCAATAGTTGCGAATCCTTTCTAAAATTTTTTGTCACAAAATCTCTGATTAACAAAGGTCTAGAAATCAAAAGTTATGCAACACTCCAAGCGATCGCTCCTGTCTTCTACTTTACCTCTATCTATAGGGGTGAATCTTATGTTGGCTTTGTTCTCTTGTATTGCTCCCTGTCCAGCAAAAGCACAAATTACAACTCAAATTACACCTGATGCGACTTTAGGCGATAAAAGTTCAGTTGTAGTAAAAGGCAAACTTGAAGGCAGTGATATTGAGCAGATTAATGGGGGAGCAATTCAAGGAAGCAACCTATTCCACAGTTTCAAAGAATTTAACGTTGGTGAAGGAGGAAAAGCCTATTTTACAAATCCAGGAGAAATTACGAATATTTTGACTAGGGTGACAGGAGGTAATCCCTCGAATATTCTCGGAACTCTGGGGGTTTTGGGCCAAGCCAATCTGTTCTTCATTAATCCTAATGGAATTGTCTTTGGTGCCAATGCCCTTTTAAATATGGGAGGATCATTTGTAGCTTCTACCGCAGATAGCCTAGTGTTTGATAATGGGTTGGAGTTTAGCGCCACAAACCCACAAGCACCGCCACTGCTAACAGTGAATATTCCTGTAGGATTGCGCTTGAGAGAGAATTCAGCGAGCATTGTCAATCAATCATCTGCTGTTCTTTACTTACCGTCGGGGAACACTTTGGGACTAGTTGGTGGAAATGTCATCCTTGATGGTGGGAGCATGGGAGTACCTGAGGGTCGGATTGAGTTAGGAGGATTAACTGGTACGGGAATAGTCGGTTTAAATGTCCAAGACGCCCAAGGAATCCCAAGAGTAGGTTCTTTAAGTTTTCCCAATGGTGTTGAACGAGCTGATGTATCCCTCTCTAATGAAGCAGTGGTGAATGTTGCTGGTAAGGATGGCGGTAGTATCGCTATTAACGGTCGTAATGTAAATATTGTGGGAGGAGGTCGGTTATTAGCTGGAATAGACCCACGTTTCGGTTCACCTGGAACTCAGGCGGGAAATATTGAAATTAATGCCACTGATCAGGTAGTTTTTAGTGGGCCCATGAGTGGAGCGTTGAATAAAGTGGAGCCTGGAGCGCAAGGCAACTCTGGTGACATCAATATTAAAGCTCGTTCTCTTGAGGTAAGTGATGGTGCTCAACTCAGTGCTAGTACTTCCGGCAAGGGAGATGCAGGTAAGATCCTTATTAATGCTGAAGAACAAGTGCTATTTGATGGAGGAAGTAACCCCAACAATCTCAGTTATGCCTTTAGCCAAGTAGAACAGGGCGCTGAAGGCAAATCTGGTGGAATTGAAATCAACGCAGGTAATCTAACAGTTACCAATGGTGCTCAACTTAGTGCTAGCACTTCCGGTAAGGGAGATGCAGGTAAGATCCTGATTAATGCCAAAGAACAGGTGCTATTTGATGGAAAAAGTGATACCGGAAATCCCGGTTACGTATTTAGCTTGGTGGAAGAGGGTGTTGAAGGCAAATCTGGTGGAATTGAAATCAACGCAGGTAGCGTTACACTGATTAATGGTGCTCAACTCAGTGCTAGTACTTCCGGCAAGGGAGATGCAGGTAAGATCCTTATTAATGCTGAAGAACAAGTGCTATTTGATGGAGGAAGTAACCCCAACAATCTCAGTTATGCCTTTAGCCAAGTAGAACAGGGTGCTGAAGGCAACTCTGGTGGAATTGAAATCAACGCAGGTAATCTAACAGTTACCAATAGTGCTCAACTTAGTGCTAGCACTTCCGGTAAGGGAGATGCAGGTAAGATCCTGATTAATGCCAAAGAACAGGTGCTATTTGATGGAAAAAGTGATACCGGAAATCCCGGTTACGTATTTAGCTTGGTGGAAGAGGGTGTTGAAGGCAAATCTGGTGGAATTGAAATCAACGCAGGTAGCGTTACACTGATTAATGGTGCTCAACTCAGTGCTAGTACTTTCGGCAAGGGAGATGCAGGTAAGATCCTTATTAATGCTGAAGAACAAGTGCTATTTGATGGAGGAAGTAACCCTAACAATCTCAGTTATGCCTTTAGCCAAGTAGAACAGGGCGCTGAAGGCAACTCTGGTGGAATTGAAATTGATGCAGGTAGTTTAACAATTACCAATGGTGCTCAACTTAGTGCTAGTACTTCCGGAACTGGAGATGCAGGTAAGATCCTGATTAATGCCAAAGAACAGGTGCTATTTGATGGAGAAAGTGACACCGGAAATTTCAGCTATGCCTTTAGTCAAGTGGAAAAGGATGCTGTAGGCGACTCTAGCGGAATTGAAATCAATGCAGATAGTTTAACAATTACCAATGGTGCTCAACTCAGCGCCAGCACCAAAAGTTCAGGTGATGCAGGTACGATCAACATTACTGCCACTGATAAGGTAATCTTTGATGGCGAATCGAGCAAAGGCGATCGCACTGCCTTACTGAGTCAAGTTTTAGAGGGAGCAGTTGGAAAATCAGGCGATATCGAGATTAAAACTCCAATTTTAGAGGTGACGAATGGTGCCTTTCTGGATGCCAGCACTGAAGGTTCAGGCGATGCAGGCGCAATCAGCATTACTGCCACTGATAAGGTAATCTTTGATGGCGAATCGAACCAGGGTAACGGCAGTGCTGCAACTAGTCAAGTCACAGATATTGCTACGGGCAATTCTTCTGGAATCGAAATCAGCGCTCCTATAGTGAGAGTGACCAATGGTGCTCAACTAGATACCAGTACTTTAGGCAAGGGCAATTCTGGTGCAATTCGAGTCACGGCTACTGATAGTCTAGTTGTTGACGGTACGAGCGATAGCTTCTTGAGTTCCGCTATTACCAGTGAAGTTGGGACTAGTGCAACCGGAGTCTCCCAAGGGATTACTATCAACGCTCCTCGTTTACAGGTAAGTAATGAGGCTTTTATCAGTGCTAACACTGCTGGACAGGGCAATGCTGGTAACATTGAAATTACGGTTAACACCATTGATCTCTCCAGAGACGGACAAATCCGCACTAACACTTCAGCTAGTTCAAAAGCAGGCGATATCACACTGAATGCACAAAATCGTGTTAGTCTAACTGACTTTGGAACCGCAGTCTTAGCTGAGACTGAAAACACTTCTACCAGTGATGGCGGTAATATCTTCGTGATTGGCTCCCCCAAAAATGTCCTGATTCAAAATGGTGCCCAACTTTCTGTGAATAGCAAAGGAAGCGGCACAGGAGGCGATATATTTATGCAAACCAATTCTCTAACTTTGGATCAGGGAACGATCTCAGCCGAAACCGCTAAAGAAAGAGGCGGCAATATCAGCCTAGAGGTAGCAGATTTATTACTGATGGAAGACGACAGCAAAATTACTACCAATGCAGGCATTGAAAGCCAACCAGGGGCAATTGGTACTGGCGGCAACATTGTCATTAACACCCAATTTTTAGTTGCACCACCCTCACAACCAAAGGGTAGTGATATAACCGCCAATGCAACTTATGGTGACGGTGGCCGTGTTGATATCACAGCTACTAGTATCTTTGGGATTGAATTTCGGGACAAGCCCAGGGATTTCTTCAATGACATCACCGCTAGTTCAGAGTCTGGTGGCAATCAGGGAGTAGTGAGCATCAATCAAAGGATTGATTCCAGGCAGAATTTAGTGGAATTACCTGCAAATGTTGTTGATCCCAATGACCAAATCGCCCAAAATCCTTGTAGTAAAGGTGTTGCGAGTGAATTCACGATCACAGGACGGGGTGGACTGCCTCCTAGTCCCAACGAAGACTTGAGCCAAGAAGCTACTCAGGTTGCTTTAGTGGAACCAGTCTCAACCGTCAGTAATGTCAAACCACCACAGAAAACCTCCTCTGGGCATAATTCAAAATCCCAAATCCCCAGCCCGATTGTGCCAGTTCAAGGATGGGTATTCAACAATAAAGGTGAAGTAGTTCTCACCGCTTACAATCCCAACGTCACTGGAACCCATCGTCTACCTAAAAATTTAAGCAGTTGTCCTGCACGATAAGGCCCAGAAAAAAGGTGAAAACAATTATTTTTGTGAATTACTTGACAGGATAAAATATGAATAAAAAAAAGCGGAGAGGGCGATGTCTACGACGGGCTACGCCTACGCTCAAAGCAAGATTTTTCTCGAAAATTATCCATTACAAATCTAGACTCTATAGTAGCCAAGTAGGATCGCTAATTTTAGTAGTTCTGTTATTTTTCTTGTCTGTGGGAGGAGTGCTGGTTACTACCCAAGTTTGGGCATCAACTGCGATCGGACAAACTCAACAAGAGCCTTTACAGTTGGTACAAGAAGCCAAATCACTTTACCAAAACAGACAATTTGAGTCAGCCCTAACCGTTTGGGAACAAGTTGCTGCGGCTTTTGCGGCGCGAGAGGATAAACTCAATCAGGCAATGGCGTTGAGCAATCTTGCCCTAACAGCTCAACAACTCGGTAGGTGGGAGCAAGCCAAAAAAGCGATCGCTACCAGCTTAAATATCCTCCAAACACAGCCAAAAACACCAGAGCGATCAAAAATCCTCAGTTCCACATTGGATATCCAAGGACAGTTGCAATTAGCAGTAGGAGAATCAGAAGCAGCCTTAGCAACTTGGAAACAAGCGGCTGAAATTTATCGAAATCTCGGCAATCAAAATGGTGCAATTAGAAACCAGATTAACCAAACTCAAGCTATGCAAGACTTGGGTCTTTACCCAATGGCTTGTAGAACCTTACTAAAAACTTTAGAGTTCGATCATCAAAACTGCCAGATCACAAAAGAAGAACTTTCAACATTAAAAAAGCGATTTGTCAACAAGGGAAATTCGTCTTCTTTAGATATCCTGGCTTTGCGTAGTCTCGGCAATGTTTTACGAGTTGTTAGTCAACTCGAACAATCGCAAATGGTCTTGTCCGCAGCTGGGCAATTAGCTCAACAATCAGGAGATTCGCAAAATCTGGCTGCTATTTACCTGAGTTTAGGCAATACAGCCCGGTCTTTGGGTAATAGAAAAATACAGTTGGAAAAACCAAGCGAACAACAGCCAGCCCTTACACAGTCTATATGCATTCAAGCAGCCAGTATAACCAATGCAGCTGGATTTTATCAACAGGCTGCTACTTGCTATCGCCAAGCTGAATCATCTACCTCATCAGATATCAAAAGACAAGCTCAATTGAATCGATTCAGCCTTTTGGTACAAACTCAACAATGGTCTGAAGTACCAACCTTGCTATCTGAAATCACGTCTCATCTCAATGACTTACCTATTACTCATCCCACTGTCTATGCTCACATCAAATTTGCTCAAAGTTTGATGTGTCTGCAATCAGGACTGAGTGAAAACTCATCAAATGCTTTATCATCCCCGATTCTGCAACTATGTAGCTTTGTAAAAAATACACCTACGGGCATTGGTGTTAAAACTCTTGAATCCTCAAAAATTCCCTCATGGTCGGAAATTGGGCAAATTTTACAAACCGCCCTCAACCAAACTCAACAATTGCAAGACAAGCAAGCCGAAGCCGATGTGCGTGGTTATCTTGGAGGAGTTTACCAGCAAATGGGGAAATTGACAGAGGCACGACAATTAACTGAACAAGCTTTACAGCAGAAATCTGCTTTTAATGATTCTAGTATTACCTATCTTTGGCAGTGGCAGTTAGGACGGATTTACCAAACTCAACAAAACCAAAAAAGCGCACTTCAAGCCTACACCTTAGCCTACGAAACTCTTCAGTCTTTGCGTAAAGACTTAGTTGGTATTAACCCAGAAATTCAATTTACTTTTCGCGATAGTGTAGAACCAGTCTATCGAGAATTGGTCAATTTGCTCTTGCAACCCCAAGCTTCTCAACAGATAAAGCAAACGGAGATTGATCAGGAAAATCTCAAGCAAGCTCGTGATGTTATAGAAGCACTTCAACTAGCAGAACTAACTAACTTCTTTCGAGAAGCTTGTATAACCAGTCAACCCCAACCAATTGACCAGGTAGATCCAAATGCTGCGGTCATCTATTCGATTATTTTGCCTGATCGCCTTGCTGTCATCTTGTCTAGACCTCAAAAGGACTTAAAATACTATGCAACGCCTCTGAAGCCTAATTCTCAGCCAGGAGAAATCGGGGAGATCGAGCGTGTATACAATGATCTGCTTGCTGGCTTCACCCGTTACAGCTACTCAGATTCACTTCGTCCACAACAAATTTTTTATGACTGGTTAATCCGACCAATTGAGCCAGAACTGCAAAAGGATGACATTAAAACTTTGGTGTTTGTACTAGATGGAGTTTTGCGTGCAGTACCCATGTCGGCACTTTATGATAGTCAGAAGCAAAAGTATCTGATTGAAAAATATAACCTTGCTTTGAGTCCAGGGTTGCAGCTATTGTATTCAGCTTCGCTTTCCCCAAACAAATTGCAAACTTTAGTAGGAGGTTTGGCTGAGGCTAGGCAAGGGTTTTCCAAACTGCCGGGAGTGGAAGAGGAAGTTCAGGAGATTACAAAAATAGTTCCCACAGAAGTTCTTTTAAACCAAGAATTTACCCGCAGTCGCTTGAAAGTTCAAATCAACAATGTACCTTTCCCCATTGTTCACTTAGCAACCCACGGCCAGTTTTCTTCCCAGGCTGAGAATACCTTTTTGTTGACTTGGGACGGTCGGATTAATGTTAAAGAATTAGACCAATTATTACAAGCACGCGATCGCCCTGGTCGAAGTCCTTTAGAATTATTAATTTTGAGTGCTTGCCAAACCGCCGCAGGTGATAATCGAGCGGTTCTGGGACTAGCAGGGGTGGCGGTGCGTTCAGGGGCACGTAGTACATTAGCAACGCTTTGGTCAGTAGAAGATGAATCTACAGTTGAGCTGATGAACAAGTTCTATTCAGAATTGAAACAACCTGGGGTAACTAAAGCTGAAGCACTTCGTCAAGCTCAGTTGTCCCTGTTGCGATCGCCAAATTATCGTCGTCCTTACTACTGGGCACCCTTTGTTTTAGTCGGTAATTGGTTGTAGCCAGCAAGTAGTATACTATTTTTTCGGAATTGAGCATTCATAATGAGTATGACTTTAATTAGAGCTTAGACTTTACCAAAAGATAACCCATGTTAAATAGTCAACAATTGATTGGTCTAATGACGATGGGGTTGTTTCTTATAGGGACGCAACCAACAATTGCCCAATCAACTGCAAATACTCCAACGCCGACTAATCGCTTAAAACCCCAAAGGATAATATTTGAAGCACCACCAAAGGAGGATAAGCCAAAATCTACGTCATCGGGTGGGTCTCGTAGTAATTGGCAATGTCCTCAAGATGCAACATCAACCACCACTCCATCTAACCAGATCCCTATAATGTCCCTTGTTCCCCCTGACAGCAACTATGGGTTGACTACAGCAGAACATCCGACATTTTTAGTGTATCTGCCGCAAACATCTGCCAAGCAACTAGTCTTAAGCTTGATGACAGAAGACAATCAGCTTTATTCCCAAACCTTGATTCCAATTAAAGGTGAACCTGGTATTATTAGCATCAAGTCAACAGATAACTCACCCCCTCTGAAAGTAGGCAAAAATTATCAGTGGGGTTTAATGTTAATATGCAAAGAAAAACCTAGCCCTAACGATCCAGTAATTACCTCTTGGGTACGCCGTGTGGTTTTACCTCAACTCCATAGTCAGCACAGGACAACTTTGGAGCAGGCAGATGCTTACAGTGAACAAGGAATTTGGTACGATGCCGTCATTACCCTAGCTCAAATCAGAAACACTCAGCCTAATAATCAAGACATAGCAAATATCTGGACAGACTTTCTTAAGTCAGTAGGGCTAGAAGCGATCGCTACTCAACCGCTTCGATTGTAGAAGTGGTTAACTGTTTTTCTCGTAACTGCTGCTCGATAAAAGCCTGATTCTCCTGGCTTTCTGACTGCTTGAGGTATTCAATGGCAATTGCTCCAGCAAGGGGATGGTCTTGGCACATTTCTAAAAGTAGTGCCAAAGTATGATGGAATTGGAGTCTTTCAAGTTGTTTGTGAGTAACCAACTCTAAGGCGACTGCTGACCCCAAAAGCACTAGCAGCGAGGGAATGATGGGTAACCACCAGCCCAAGCAAAAGGCTAAAAAGCCAATCCCCAAAAGCCCAGCACCAGCAAGGATTAGACTGGCAATGATCGCTATTGGAGACCTCAATTGTCGGCTTATTAATCCTCCTAATCCCGCCCAAACTAAAATCCACAAGCATTCTATGGGTTCTTGCCAAACCCGAAGCAAAGGTCTGCCATCAACAACAGCACTAATTATTTGACTGATAATGTTGGCATGAATACTCACCCCAGTCATCGGCTGCGAAGAACTAAATAAACCACTGTTATAGGGCGTATAAAATACATCTTTAATGCTTGCAGCAGTAGTGCCAATCAAAACTAAGCGATCGCGTAAACTATTAGGTTTAATGGGCTTTTCCAAGATATCCCTTAAAGGGAAAGTAGCAAAATTTTCCTGATTCCCTCTAAAGTTTAACAAAATCTGATAACCTCCAGAATCCGCATGGACATAGCCTCCATCATTGCCCACAAATCTTTCAAAGACTGCTTTACCCCACCTGGGGTCATTGTCAACCCATTTTGTGGTTATCCCTTCTTTATTTAAATAGTGCTGTGCCAGTTTCACTGCCAAACTGTAGCGTGTTTTATTTTGGGAGAGGTTTACTGATAATAATGCCCGACGCACCTTGCCATCTGCATCCACAACCTGATCGGCAAAGCCCACTCTTTCTGCGTTAAGGCTGGGAGGAGGCGCAATAATGGGATTTACAACTTTTTCAATTCCATATAAGTTAGGAGTTGATTTTAAGATGTTAACCAAGTCCTGATGCCCAGATTCTACAGGTAAATCTCGATAAATATCTAAACCAATTGCTCTAGGTTGTTGGGCTTTAATATTGGCAATTGCCTTAGCTAAAACTTGATCGGGGATAGGCCACTTTCCCACCTTTTTTATATCTTCTTCATCAATAGTGACAATCGCTATCCGTTTCTCTGGTGATTCTTGCAACAGCCGCCAGCGAAAAAACTGGTCAAGCATATTCCATTCGCCACCCTGCAACAGTCCACCAAAGCGCAGCAGCAGAATAGGTGCAGTCACACATATAGCAATCCGTGGTATCCAAAATAAGCCAATTCGCCGTTGCAAAACTTCCGGCTTGGCTTTTTGTCTAGCTTCTGCCAAAAGTTTATTAGCTTGTGCTAGTGCTTGTAGTGACATTTGGGCTTGGCGTTTGGCTAATTCCTGACTGGCGGCTAAAAATTGATAATCTAAATCGCCAAGGCTTTTACCTAATGCCCAAGTTAAGGTACCCTGTAAAGCTTGTCCTCGCAATAGATAGGATTCATCTTGGCAAGCTGATGCTGACCAGGCTGCGATCGCTTCTGCATAAGGTCGCAACTCTGCTAATTTACGATTAACCCAATTTTGGTTAAAGACAGCTTTGTAAATGCGATTATATACCTTGAGCTTACCTTGCTGCTCAACTACTAACCCTGACAATCGTAATTCGATTTGTTCAGGAGTACCATCAGCAGAAATTTCTCCAAGACGTAAAATTTGCTGGTATAACTCTAATAATCTACCTGTACGTTTTTCATTTCTGTACAAAATGCGATCGCGAATCGTCCTTAAATGCTCAGGTTCATCTTGAGATTCCCAATTCTCAACAATGTGCGACCTTACTACTTGCTCAACCGATGAAAATCTTTGAGCAGTTGACTCCAAAACTATAAAATGACACAGCTTTTGCGTCAGAAACGGTTGCCCACCTGTCCATTCTAATATCTGCATGAGAACTGCTTCGGGGTTACTTACTCTCTGGTTCAAACCATCCATTAATGGTTGCACTTCATCAGGCTGAAATCCTTGCAGTTCTATCGCCTTGCCAATATTGAATGGTGTCTGCGTCTTATCTTTAATCAGTTCGTTAGGATTTGCAACCCCTAATAGTGCAAAAGTCAAACGCTTATATTCATAATTAACTTCTCGTTGTTGAAAGAAGAACCTAATTAAAGCAAAAAAATCATCCAATGAAAAATTCTGACTTAAAACGCGATCAATTTCATCGATAAAAATAACTATATTTTGCTTGACCTCTACTAACAGTACTTCTTCAATAAATTGGCTCAAACACTGCACCGGTGAAAGCAAATCTCGCCGCTCACGCCACCAACTCCGCCATTGAATCTTTGAGTGCAGTTGGCAACTACTCACCAAAGATTGGACAATCCCTGCATACCACTTTTCTGGAGTTACATCCTGTGTTCCCATTCCTGTCAAGTCAATAAACGCACAAATAATTCCTTCTGCTTGTAGCCTTTGCATCATCTGCACTCGCAAGCTAGACTTGCCCATCTGCCGCGAGTTCAGCACATAACAAAACTGACCCCACTTTAAGCGCTCATAAAATTCTGTATCAGCAAGTCGTTTCACATAGCTAGGAGCGCTACTCTCAAGGCTTCCTCCAATTTGATATTCAAAGTTTGGCTTCGCTGCTGTCATCAAGGCTGTCCTTTATATTTTCCAATATATATTTTTAGTTTTAATTTCATATACAGGCATACAAATAATCTATTATCTAGCATTTATATAAAAAAAAATACTATTTTCATTCATTAACTGACTTTTCCTGACTTTTACCTATTTTCGACTTTTTAGTATTCTTTATTACTTAATAAACATCCTGATTTTTTCCTATTGTATTATTCATGATATGGCATAAACATAATGGTATGAATTAAAGAAACTTACAAATGCCATTAAATACTACTAATTAAAGGAGTCTAAAATGTCTTTTCAAACTGGAATTTTTTACTTATCTTTAGTATAAATAAAAACATTGCATTATATGAGCTTATGTCTTATGAAAACCGTTTTTCAGAAGAGAGTTAAGTACACATTTATTAGTGTATATAAGTAAGCCGTGGGAAAAATTTATAAGTATATAACAAAGAATTAAGTAAATAATTAAAGTTAAATATTATACTTTCTATATTGTATTTTTCCTTATCTGCTCTAGCTTGAACTCCATCAATCACGGTATAGACAGGCAAGGTCTAACTAGCGTTCTTGTTCTAATTTTTGGGCTATTTGAACGCTGTTATATGTACGTGGTTCTTTCTCTAAAAAAACGAAAACCATGTCAACTTCTGCCCACTTTGGTTTTCCTTCTCGCCCCTGTCTTTCCCAAAGTCCCTCTAATCCTAGTTTTCTCCATCTATGCAAAGCTTCTCGCACCCTTTAGGC
This sequence comes from Nostoc sp. XA010, assembly GCF_020829625.1. Classification (GTDB taxonomy): domain Bacteria; phylum Cyanobacteriota; class Cyanobacteriia; order Cyanobacteriales; family Nostocaceae; genus Nostoc. Next base: position 26,708 of record NZ_JAIVFX010000035.1, read on the forward strand.
AGAGCATAAGTTTTTAAATGGACTATTTTTATTACCATGTACAGAACAAAAAAGTTAGCTACCAAAAATTTTAGTCTTTTACAAGCATGGATTAATTTTGGCAAATATCCACATTTAGTTGCTGAGGGCAACGACAATAGCCAAACTGATATTGTTGGTTTTATATCTGATAATATGTTTGTCTCTTTTAAGCCAAACAATAGAAGTTTTGGTGAAGCTTTTGTAGCAAAAAATGATGATTTTACTTTCAATAAAGGAGCATGGGCTAGCTTTGATCGCTATCCACGTCAATTTGCTAAGGTGAATGGTAATAGTCGTGTAGATATTGTTGATTTTGGATATGATAATGTGTTTGTGTCTTTTGGTAAAAGTAATGGAACTTTTGATGAAATTTTTGTAGCAAAAAATGATAATTTTACAGTTAGTAAAGATTATTGTAATACCTTTGACCAAAAGCTACGCCAGCTTGGTGATGTGAATGGTGATGGAAAAGCTGATATTCTTAGTTTTGCTCAAAATGAAACTTATGTAGCTTTACTTAATAATCAGATAACACCACCTCCAATGCATAATCAGTATGTTGTAGCTGGTTACTTACCTTCCTGGGGTATTAGTAATACTACTAATCCTGAAACTATTCCGGTTAATAAGCTGACACATTTATTCTATGCCTTTGCAGATGTCGATACACAAGGTAACGTTAAACTGAGTCAAGATGGTCAAGATGGTGACATCAATCTATTAAAATGTCTCAAAGCTCAAAATTCCAAGCTTAAAATCCTTGTTTCTATCGGTGGTGCAGGAGAAAATGATTTTTCTTCAGCAGCTTCTACAGCACAATCTAGGATATTCTTCGCCCAGTCTGCCATCAATTTTATGAAAAGTAATGGTTTCGATGGCATTGATATTAATTGGGAATTTCCTAAGAAAGAGGAGAATAGTAATTACACTCAATTACTGGGTGAAATACGTCAACAACTTAATAACGCATCTACTACAGATGGAAAGAAATATCTGCTGACTACTGCCCTTTCTGCTTCTCCCTATCAATTGTCTCCATCAGATTATGCTGATGCTCCTTACGATTTAAACTCAACTGTTTTGAAAACTACTTCTGAATATGTTGACTTTATCAACGTAATGACCTATGACTATCACGGTATTTGGGAAAATACAACTAATCACCAAGCTGCTTTGTATAAAAGTAGCAGCGATCAATCATATAATAGTGATAAACTCAACGCCGACTGGTCAGTTAAAAAGTATTTGAGTGCTGGTGTTGAAGCTAAAGATATTGTTTTAGGAGTTCCTCTCTACAGCCCCAGGTGGGCGGGAGTGAAACCTGGTTCTGACAATGACGGATTGTTTCAAAGTGCTACCCCAGTAAATGATCCACTTTTGTATAGAGATATTCACGATCAGGTGGGTAGAAATGGATATCAATACTACTTGGATGATAGCGCCAAAGTTCCATATATTTATAATTCTCAAAAACAAGAATTTAGTACCTACGAAGATAAACAATCAGTCCTCGAAAAAGTTAATTATGTTGAACAACAAGGTCTAGGTGGAATATTTTTCTGGCAACTCTTAGGTGACTTGCCAATCAATCATTCTGATTCATTAGTTAATGTTGCTGCTAATTTGTTGTAGAACTTATTATGATGTATAATCCGCAGAAGCTGCATATAGTAAATATTAGGATTTGTAAAGATAAAATTTTATAGGGAGCATCCAAAATGTGGAAAAATATAATTTCTCATTGTGTTCGCCCCAAGTGTTTCCAAAGGGTAGGAAACGCAGTAAAGCAAAGCAATGGCAAAGTCCAGATGTCGCCATTGCTACCCTGCGGAAACGCCAAGGGTGAACATTCCGCAACTCTTAGAGACGCTAGCGCGTTAAGCAAAGCTATGCCGTTGGCGTACTCCTACGGAGAAGCAAGCTACGCGTAGCCTGTCGCAGACAAGCCTCTCGTAGAGAAAGCTTTGCGCTTCATTGGTAATTGACTTGTACGATTTTGGTAAAGCAGAGTTTCTCGGAATATATTCCCAGTCTTAAGGCTGGAAATAAAGCAACACAACCCTTTGGGCTTTTCTTAGTGCCATTCATCTATATACTAAGAGATCAAAACTATAGATAGAAAATAAAAACAGGTATTTCTTAAGCATCCATGAACTCAAAATCAGCCTTTACCTGGGAAAAAGCTAAACAGGTTGCCGAGCAATTTGTCTTCAACAATCTTGGAGAACACCTTAAAGATATTGAAATAGACGTGCTTCGAGGCTCGTGGGAGGGTCTGACTTATGAAAAGATGGCAGAGCAGTACCATCTTTCTGTAAATTACCTCAGAGGAGATGTGGGTCCTCATCTGTGGCGAAAGCTTTCAGAGGGGTTAGGGGAAGAGGTAACAAAGAGTAACTTTAAAGGAGGTTTGGAGAGAGCCGGGGAAAAAGAACTATATTCACATATTGATAGCAATGTCAAGCAGCCAAAAGCCTCGTTAGCAGAGGTACCCTTTCCAGACGGTTCAGTTCCTCTGGATTCTCCTTTTTATGTGAAGCGAAATGCTATAGAGTCTGTTTGTTACGAAACAGTTGTCAAACCCGCTTCCCTAATTCGGATTAAAGCACCGAAGATGATGGGCAAAACTTCATTGCTTACCAGGATTCTGGCTCATGCTGAATCCCAGAATTATCAAACAGTATATTTGGATTTAAGTAGTGTAGATCGGGCAATTTTAACGAATTTGGACAAGTTCGTGCTTTGGTTGTGTTTTATGGTGGGTCGGAAGTTAAAGTTAGAAAATCGATTAAAAGATTATTGGGAAACAGAAATTTTAGGTAGCAATGATAACTGTACAGTGTACTTTGAGGAGTATTTATTGCCACAAATAAAGTGTCCTTTGGTATTAGGGTTAGATGAAGTTGATCGGATTTTTCCCTATAACCAAGTGATTGAAGACTTTTTCGGGATGCTGCGAAGCTGGCATGAGAAAGGGAAAATTTCTGAGCAATGGAAACAACTAAGGCTAGTGATGGCACATTCTACCGAAGTTTATATCCCCTTAGACATGAACCAATCTCCCTTTAATGCAGGGTTAGCAGTGGCGTTGTTGGAATTTGACCACAAGCAGGTGATAGATTTGGCTCACCTTCATCGACTGAATTGGAATGATACTCAGGTAAAGGAATTAATGAATATAGTGGGAGGACATCCTTATCTGCTGCGGTTAGCAATGTACGAAGTTTACACTACAAAGGCAACGCTAAAGCAGCTATTACAAGATGCTTCTACAGAAGCGGGAATTTACAGCAATCATCTGCGGTGGTACTTAGAGATGCTGCACTCAGAAGAGGCTCAAGGTTTAAAAGAAGCCTTAAAAAAGGTGGTCAATTCACTTGAGCCAGTGGAATTAGATTCAATGCAGATTTATAAGTTGCACAGTATGGGATTAGTACACCAACAGGACAATCAGGTAATGCCTAGATGCAATTTGTACCGTGAGTATTTCCGCAGAGTGTTGTAAGTAGCCATCCGTCACGTAAACATAAATTAGACATCTCCGAAAACTATCAAAATTGAAATGCTTACCTAGTATAGCTTAGAGCTTTTCTTATACAAATTCTGCATGAAGATGCACATAATAAGACCCCCCTGTAGTCCCCCCTTGGTAAGGGGGGACGGCGTAGCCGGGGGGTAAATATATGCAGCTTCACAAAGAAACGGTATTAGTGCCATTTAATATCTTGTGCGTTTACCCTACTAAACCTGATTTATTCCTATTTTTTGAAATTTCTTACCTATCAATCCTGATTTTTTACTCTTTGATTAATTGTAAACCTAATTTTATATAGAATATTTGCCTGACTTTTCCCCCTTGTATTCTAGTTGAATTCTAATAATTATAGTTAGTGTAGATATCAAGAGTTGTCTTATGAATATTAAGTCCTATTTCCTACAATATCCGATAACTTCATTCCTCAAAACCAAAATATTTACCCGCACAATCAATAAAGTTCCTGCTATTGGACTGGTGCTTTGCTCCTCTTTTACTGTATTATTGGTATTACCTGAATTTAGCGATACTGTTTTGAAGAAAAGCGAAACAACAGCCCAAGCGCAACAGATAAATGGAACTCAATATACAGTACAACCTGGTGATTTTTTATCGAGTATTGCTGAGAAATTTTATGGTGATGGTAGCGAAGCTTCGTGGAGAAGAATTTATGAGGCTAATCGGGCTGTAATTGGAACTGATTCTACTCAAATAACGGCTGGAATGGTACTTATTATACCTGGAGCCAATCAATCTCAGTCCAGTCTTGTTGCTAGCAGGGGTAGTTTCCAGGACATGCTACTAGCCCTAGGGCAAAGAGAAACAGGACAACAAAATCCATCTTATAATATTGAAAACCAGTTGGGTTTTATTGGCAAGTATCAATTTGGTGAAGCTTTATTAATTGACCTTGGATACTATCAAGCTAATTTTTATTATGGCAATGGTGCTAGTAGAAATGAGTGGCAGGGTACGTGGACAGGGAAAAATGGTGTTAATAGCAAGCAAGATTTATTAAATAATCAGAATAATGTGCAAGAAAAGGCTATTCAAGAAGCTTTCGCATTGAACTTGGAGCGGATCAACAGTCAACTTCAACAGAATGGACTCTCCCTAAGGCAATTTATTGGACAACAACGAGGAGGAGTAGTCATCACTATATCTGGAATTCTTGCAGCTGCTCATCTGCGTGGCGAAGGAGGGGTTGTCCAACTGCTGTTGTATAACCAGGTTTCTCAAGACGAAAATGGCACTTCTATTCTCGATTATTTAAGAGAATTTGGCGGATTCCAAACTCCGTTTGACTAAGGAAAACACTACTACTAAAATAACGTCAGTTCGCCCTGAGAAAGCTAAGGCTTACTGAGAAGTCCCGAAACTGATTTAAGAGACTGGCTGAAAATCTCACAAGTGCCAGAATTTCGGCAGTGATTTCTGGACAAGTGTCTAAGAAAGGGGAGCAATGCGATTTTGTGAGGTTTGGTCAAAAACAAGCGATCGCTAAATTATTTTCTCAGTAATTAAAATATATTTATACTTAATAACCAATATTTATACTTCAAAATAGAGGATCTGAGTCACAACGAGTTTTCAGTTTCTTTTTCGACCTCATGCCTCTGATGACTTGGGAATTGTGGTTAGCCCGTCATATCGTGACTGACAATCCTCTACCTTCTCACATTGGGAGAGGCTAGCGCCAAGGCAGAAGTCTCTTGAGCAATTAACCCCTAGAAGAGTTGCGATAAGCGTTGGGTGGAGTTTTTGCGGTCATTGGTACTCCAACAAGAGCAGCCAAACCTCGCGGAAAGTCACCTGCTTGGGAACCAGGAAAAAAGCGTTTTCGTAAAAACCGCTATCCCATTGTTAAAAAACAGTAGCACAACCACGTAAAGAACTAAGCTGTTGCGCCTTTAATTTGCACTAATATTTTTTCAACATGGTTGTGGGGTTTAAGATTATTCATACTTTATGCTAAGTCTCTGATTCACTCAGCCCTGCTGGGTCATTTTGCATGGCTTAGTCTAAACTCCAGTTATCCAGCAAGGATTTAAAAATATTGTGCGTTTACCCTGCTGAACCTGATTTATTCCTATTTTTTTTAATTTCTCACCTATCAATCCTGATTTTTTGTTCTTTGAGTAATTGTATACCTAATTTTATACAAAATATTTGCCTGATTTTTTCCTCTTGTATTCTAGTTGGATTTTGATAATTATAGTTAGTGTAAAGATAAAAAGTTGATTTTAGATTTTAATCAACTTACTTAGGAAGCGCAATTAAACAATTAGCAATAATGCAATGAGAGTTTTATGTCTAAAATTTTAGAACGATCAATAACACAACAGATGGAAATGCCCGGAATAAAAGTGTTCAGACAAATGTTTGATAACACTTGTCAAATGATTGAACAACTTGATAGCAAGGGTAAATTTGTTGAACAACCATGGACACGTAATAACGGCACTTGGGTGGGTGGTGAGAGTAGTGGAGACTCAATCTATATTGACCGAGCTTTAGACAACGGCAATGTTTTTGAAAAGATCGGAGTCAACTATGTAGCGATCAAAGGTGAACTGCCTCCCGGAATGACTTTTGAAAAGTCAGGAGCTTTGGCAACAAGTGAAGCGGATAAAACTTATGGCGATAAAGGTACTCCCTATTTTGCTACCGGTACTAGCTTTGTTATCCATCCCCATAACCCAATGGTTCCAATCACCCATGTTAACTACCGTTATTTTCAACTGGGTCATAGCAAACAGCCAAATTATTGGTGGTTTGGTGGTGGTGCGGATCTAACCCCTGCATACCTGTTTGAAGAAGATGCAGTTCACTTTCATAAAATACACAAGGATGTTTGTGATAAACACGATGCTTCCTATTACCCACGCTTTAAAAAGTGGTGTGATGAATACTTTCATGTATCTCATCGTGGTGAAAGTCGAGGAGTTGGTGGAATTTTCTTCGATCATCTAAACAATCGCCCTGTAGAAGAACTTCTGGCGTTTGTCACAGACTGTACTGAGGCATTTGCTCTGGCCTACCTACCGATTGTAGAGAGGCGCAAGGATATGAACTTTACAGAAGAGAACAAGTACTGGCAGCGAATTGTTCGGGGACGTTATGTAGAGTTCATTCTAACTTCTGATCGCGGTGCTCGCTTTGGTATAGCCAGTGGCATGGTAAACCATCAAAGTGTTTTCAACTGTATGCCTCCGGCTGCTTCTTGGACATATGACGATCGACCCACTTTTGGTAGCCAAGAAGCAATCTTGAGAGAAGTTTTGAGAACTCCACGAGACTGGGTATAGGATTTCGGAATAGATCAAGACAGCCAACACAGTAAAGGTAGGTGTTGAGTGACATGAAAATAACACAACTGCTGAACATGGAGCGATCAAAAGTTAATAGTTGGATCAAACCTCAATCAAAAATCCACAAAAAATCCCCAGCTAAAGGAGGAAATAATGTTATTTTGCGGGCAATAAAGTTTTATTATTTGGTAATAAATGAGTTCGAAGTTGAGCTTGTATTAATTTGTCGTGATATCCTCAGATATTGTTTGATTGTCTTGATCATTTATTGCCTATTTTCCACTGTTAATGTTCATTCATAAAACTAGTTTTTGTTTGTGATAATTGTAGAATAAAAGGGAAGTGAAGATGGAAACTAAGATAGATGTAGATAAGATAGGTGCAGGCGATCTACGGATGGAAGACATCCTCAACATAGATGAATCAAAAGCTATGAGCTTGTTCCGGAATAGATTTGTAAGGTATAAAAAGCTGGCGAAGGAAATGGGAGATGAAGCCGCTTTTGAAAAAATGATGGAAAAGTATCCTGAACAGCAGAAGGCATTAATGGGTGCTTTTATCGATAACGCTACTCTAGCCGAAGGCTTCAAGAAACCAATTCCCCTCTTGAAAATGATGGGCTTCGTTACGGAAATAGTAGATATTTCTCAGAATGGAACAGACGCTACACTTGAAATTCAAAGAGTTTGCCCAGCTTTATCTCTTGCTAAAGAGTATGGTTTTGAAACGCCTTGCTATCTGCTCTGTGAGATGGAACAAGAGGCAGCCAGAAGGGCTTTTCCTGGTTTGAAAGCTTCAATTCTCAGTAAACAAGCTGAAGGTGACTGCGTTTGTGTCTTTAAGTATGAAAGACCAGAACAACAGGTGACACAATCCACGAAAAATATATCGAGCATCTTTTCCAAAGTCATAAATCTATTTCGAGTAGTTCCCGTTCTTGTTCAAATCGGTATTAAGATGCTCAAGATTCGCCTTTCTAATTAAGTGGTAGTTTTGAACAATTCGCGGTTTATAGCTATTGCAAATTTAGTAGTAGTCCAAAATTATTTTGATGCACTTAATCTGCTGCCCTCACAGTCTCAAGCTGGCTTTATGCCCATCGCACGCTTCTGTCCGCCTGAGAGGTAGTGAGTCAAAACGTTTAAATCATACGCGCATTATCAGTGTCTAGTCTCTCTCTTTGTGAGTTTTTGCATTGTCAAGGTAAATCATGAACAGTGTTATCTCAGACCTACAACACATCATCGAAGGTGAAGTTAGCGGCATAGAAGAAGATTTAATCGCAGTTTCTCAAGATTTCGGTGGCATTATTCAAAAACAACCCCAAGTTGTAGTTCGTCCTCAGAATGCAACTGATGTGGCGAAATCAATACAATATGCTGCCAAGCAGGGGATAACGGTTTCTTCGCGGGCGGCAGGACATTCGCTCAGTGGTCAATCTCTAAACCAGGGAGGCATTCTCTTAGATATGAGGAGGCTGAACCAAGTTCATGAGCTTGATGCAGACCAATTGTGTTTTAAGGCAGATGCTGGTGCAACTTGGCGACAAATTGTGAATGCATCAATTTTGCACCGTCTGATTCCTCCTGTTCTCACCAATTACTTTGATGTCACTATAGGGGGAACCCATTCGGCGGGAGGACTAGGGCAGAGTTCGTTTCGTCATGGCTCCCAAGCCGATAATTGCTTGGGGCTAGAAGTGGTTACTGGAACAGGAGAGTTGGTCTGGTGTACGCCGGAGCAAAACAGTGAGCTGTTTTATCATGCACTCTGCGGCTACGGACAATTCGGTATTATTACAAAAGTCCAGCATCGGCTTAGGCCCTACCGTCCTTTCACCCGTACCTATTTCCTCTGCTACGACGACTTAGATACCTTTCTACAGGATGAGCAATTGCTAATAGCAGAGGATCGGGTGGATGGGTTGCTGGCGTTATTTTCTCCTTGCATTATGGGCGTGGCCAAATCTGGAGAAAAAGGACTACGACCGCTCATTGAGTGGTTCTACAGGATGCAGATTACCTTAGAGGTTGATTCACTCAACGGCATCAATGAGGAAAAATTGCTCTCAAGTCTCCACTTCTACCGTCATGTTTACACCGAAAATTTGACTTTTGAGGAGTTTGTGCAACCTGTGATCCAGATTCCTCATCTTCCTGGAACGGCAAATCCTTGGATTGATGTGCTTTTGCCGGGATCGACCGCAAAAGAATATATTGAAACGGTTCTTGAACAGGTTCCCGGGTTTATTGACTTCAGGACTACTCCCATCGGTTCCTTTGGGTTGGTTTCTCACAATACCAATATGCCTATGTTCGCCTTACCAGAAGAAGAGTTGGTTATCGGGTTTGGGATGTATCCCACCGTTCCCAAAGCTCAAATTCAGCCTATTTTAGAGCAGTTGAATCTGTTTACTAATCTAGCGTACCAAATGGGTGGTAAGCGGTATGTAGCAAGTTGGGCTGAATTGGATTTAGCGCAGTGGCGACTTCAGTTTGGTGATTATTGGTTGCAAGTTAATGAATTGAAGCAGAAATACGACCCTCAGGGAATCTTGAATCCAGGGTTTATCAAATATGAAGACATAACCTATGCAGAGATAGAGCAGTTACACACTCCGTTTAATCAAGCGGTTGTCTCTGAATCTTTACTGCCAGTTCCTCTCAGCGAAGATGTTCCTGTGGTCGCACCGTCTGATTCTCGATTAACCCTTTCTCCTAGAGCGATCGCTCTAGCAGCCTTAGCAATTCTATTTTTCTTGCTGTTGGGTGTACCCTTATCCGGTCAGGCGTATCCGCTTTAATCCATTGATTGGTATGCAAATTCGTGAGTGCAATCTACAACAAACTTTTGCTTTTTGAAACTCGTGTTTACCTCTAACTCAGCAGAAACCAGTTAATAAAAGCGTCAAAGGAGGAAGGATGAACATTATCGCCGTCGGTCTTAGTCACAAGACTGCTCCGGTTGAAATTCGTGAAAAACTGAGTATTCCAGAAGATAAAATTGAACAGGCGATCGCTTGTCTATGCAACTATCCCCATATCCAAGAAGCTGCTATTCTTAGCACTTGCAACCGATTGGAAATTTATCTGGCTGTCCTATCAGCAGAGCAAGCGATCTTAGAAGTGACTCAGTTTCTTTCAGAACATAGTAAATTATCTAGCCAAGATTTGAATTATCATTTATTTATCTTGCTTCAGCAGGATGCTGTGATGCACCTGATGCAAGTCGCTTCTGGCTTAGATAGTTTGGTCATCGGAGAAGGACAAATTCTCGCTCAAGTCAAACATGCCTACAAACTAGGTCAACAGCACAATGGCATTAAACAGATTCTCAATCAACTCTTTAAACAATCGCTAACAGTTGCGAAAAAAGTCAGAACAGAAACTTCGATTGGTGCCGGAGCAATCTCAATCAGTGCGGCAGCAGTAGAACTTGCTCAAGTCAAAGTGAAAGATTTGTCAGCCTATCGAGTGGCGATCGTGGGTGCTGGCAAGATGTCTCGATTACTTGTGCAACATCTATTATCTAAGGGAGCAAACCGCATTTCAATCATCAACCGCTCTATCGAACGGGCACAGGAATTAGCCAATCAGTTCAGCGAGGCTCAACTGCAATGCTATCTCTTGGGCGAAATGATGACGGTTATTGCTGCCTCTGATCTGGTGTTTACTAGCACTGCTTCTACAGAACCGCTACTAGATAGAGCCAAACTGGAGATGATATTGGCAGCTAATCAACCATTGATGTTATTTGACATCTCCGTTCCACGCAATGTTCATGCTGATGTAAATGAGTTGGCTCACGTTCAAGTGTTTAATGTCGATGATCTCAAAGCTGTTGTAATGCAGAACCATCAAAGTCGACGGCAGGCAGCAACGGAAGGCCAAAGATTGATTACAAAAGAGGTAGAAGCATTTCGTGCTTGGTTGCGATCGCTAGAAGCCATTTCTACGATTAGCTGCTTACGAGAAAAAGTAGAAAGCATTCGTGAGAAAGAGTTAGAAAAAGCAATGTCACGCCTTGGTTCTGAGTTTGCTAAAAAGCATCAAGAAGTGATCGAAGCACTCACCAAAGGCATTGTTAACAAAATCCTGCATGAGCCGATGGTGCACCTTCGCACACAACAGGATCTAGAAGCCCAACGCCTTGCGGTTCGGACTCTGCAAATGTTGTTTAACCTAGATACCGAATTTCAAAATCGCTCTATTAGGAAAACAACCACGATCACTACTACTACTAAAATAATCACCACGATTTGATTGAATCGCTGGTTAAAAAGTCGGTTGGATCGGCGTGAATTGAGAAACTACATCTCGAACAAAAATTATCACGTCACCTTACTAACTCTGATTATTTAGAAATCATTCAAAAGTAAAAACAAAGAATTCCCCATATCTAAATTGCAGGAACTAAGGATGTTAAAAAATTTCTGGTACGCTTGCGAATTCAGCAAAGCCGTCACCAACCAACCCAAGCAAATCGTGATGCTAAAGCAGAAATTTGTCCTCTATCGCAACTCTCAAGGACAAGTGATAGCCCTCAAAGATCAGTGTCCCCATCGCGGCGCTGCCCTCTCTATGGGCTGGATTGACAACGACTGCATTCGCTGTCCTTATCATGGATGGCAATTCCAAGCAGATGGGCGATGTGTTGATATACCTTCTAATGCACCTGAAACTCCTATTCCTCCAAAAGCTCGTGTCGAGACTTACCCAGTGCAAGAAAAATATGGGTTTGTTTGGATGTTTTATGGGGATTTACCAGAGGCAGAACGTCCGCCAATTCCACCTTTGCCAGAATATGATGACCCAAATTTTCATCCCATCTTTGTGGAAGTAAAATTTAATGCTCACTATACGCGCGTCATCGAAAATGCTCTTTGCCCGTCTCACATAGCAACCGTCCACGCAAATTCATTTGGTGCAGGTTTCGCTCAAGATCCAACGATTAAACCCTATGAGGTTCAAGAAGAAAACTGGAGCTTCAACGCTAAATTGAAATATTCTAATTTCACCAAGCCCAAAGGAATCTTTCGATTCTTTTTCCGTCCATCGCGCACTGAGATAAATGCAAAGACTACCTTTTACCTGCCGAATATTACAATCCTTGAGAGTGACTTTGTTCGCGGCAAGATGTTGAATTTCGCTATCCATCTTCCTATTGATGAGAACACCACTATTACGAAGCGAATTCAATTCCGCAATGTTTTCAAACAACGCTGGGCAGATAGGTTATTTGTAAAGTTTCACTACAAGGTTTGTGATGAAGACAGGGCAGTTAGTGAGTCGCAATATCCCAGAGTTATTCCCGACAGTCTCTCAGAAGAAGTGCATACTGTTTCTGATGCCTTGCCTCTTGCTTACCGTAAACTTCGTCAAAAATATCTGAAGATGGGCTGGGGTTTGGAGCCGTCTGAGAGCAAATTGGACAACTCGAACGGAAATCTAATGCAACCTTCTTCTCCTTCACTGGTGAACTAGTATTTCAAAATTAGATTTTGAAAGGGTTTCAAGGTTTACCTCCAATAGAGACTAAAGCCGGCAAACCCTTATATTGCAAACTATCAATTTTGTAACCCTAGAGTTTTATCTCAATAAAAGCAGGAGCTAAGAGTAATGAAGAACTTGAAAAACTTTTGGTACGTTTGTGAACTCAGCACAAACATCACTAAGCAACCCAAACAAATCGTGATATTTCAGCAGAGATTTGTCCTCTATCGCAATTCTCAAGGACAAGTTGTAGCCCTAAAAGATCAGTGTCCTCATCGTGGCGCTGCCCTCTCTATGGGCTGGATTGACAACGACTGCATTCGTTGTCCTTATCATGGATGGCAATTCCAAGCAGATGGGAGATGTGTTAATATACCTTCTAACGCACCTGAAACGCCTATTCCTCCAAAAGCTCGCGTCGAAACTTATCCAATTCAGGAAAAATACGGGTTTGTTTGGATGTTTTTAGGAGAGTTACCAGAAGCAGAACGTCCGCCTTTGCCCTCAAATCTTCCGGAATATCTATTTACAAGTATGCGTTCTGCTACCCATGTGGATCTTGATCATGCTAACTATGTCCGTCTCATGGAAACGAATCTTGACTTTGCTCATGTCATTGCTGTCCATCGGAAAAGTTTTGGTCAAAGAATTCCACTGAATTCAACTGTTAGATATCAAGTTGAGGAGGATGACTGGAGCGCTGTTGCTAAATTCACCTATGGTTCTTTAAATAACTCCAAAAAAGTCTTGAACTTTTTACTGGGTGGACGTCCGCAATCGACGCTAAGATTGAGCTTTTACCTACCTAACCTTACCCTAGCTGAAATTAGTGTAGGTGGAGATACTAGATTTCCGATCAAGTTTGCAATTCTAGCAGGTTACTGTCCAATTGATGAAAACACAACTTCTGTCAAACGTATTTTCTTCCGTAACACTCTACCCCTACCCTGGTTAGATAAGTTGTTCATTAAGCTTGACTATATACTGGCTCACGAAGATACGGTAGTCGCTGAAACTTTAATTCCTCAGTCGCTTCCTGAACCATCAGAAGAACTTCACGTTGCTGCTGATGCTCTGAATATCACTTTGCGTAAACTTCAGCAAAAATATTTAGCAAAAGGCTGGAGTCTAGAGCCGTCTGGAAGCAAATCAGATTATTCAAACGGGCATTCAGCAAAACATTCTGCTGTGTTGGTGAATTAGATTGCACATCATAGGCAGTGTTATCAATTCAAACAGATAACAGAAGCCGCCAAATAAATTGCACCCAAAAAGTCATAGACAGTTCTGATTCCAGCTTACTTAATTGCTGATCCCTTCTAGTAAGTTTGTATTTACACAAGTCATTTTGTCTTCTGTCTGACAATCCATTTCTCTGTTTGATGATCTGCACGAATTCGTAAACAACTAAACAAGGAATTCTTTGATATATGCAAAACTATAGGTTATTGCAAGTAGCCCGAGGTGAAGTACTGGATCGTCCGCCTGTGTGGATCATGCGCCAAGCGGGTCGCTATATGAAGGTCTATCGGGATTTACGCCAAAAATATCCCTCTTTTCGAGAGCGTTCTGAAAACCCTGATTTGGCAGTGGAAATTTCGCTGCAACCTTTCTATGCCTTTAAGCCCGATGGGGTGATTATGTTCTCAGATATTCTCACGCCGCTACCTGGTATTGGCATACCGTTTGATATTATCGAAAGCAAGGGCCCAGTATTTGAAAACCCAATCCGTACACAGGTGCAAATTGATGCGCTCACACCCCTTGATCCCGAAACATGTTTGCCATTTGTGCGCGAGATTCTGACAACACTGCACAAAGAAGTGAATGGTCAAGCAACTATTTTGGGGTTTGTTGGCGCTCCTTGGACGCTAGCTGCTTATTGCATTGAAGGCAAAAGTTCAAAAGACTACGCCATCATTAAGGGTATGGCTTATTCACAGCCAACCATGCTGCATCAATTTCTCGCAAAACTTGCAGATGCGATCGCCATTTATGCGCGTTATCAAATTGATTCTGGGGCACAGGTAGTGCAACTGTTTGATTCTTGGGCAGGACAACTCAGCCCTCACGATTTTAAGACGTTCTCTCTACCTTATCTGCAACGGGTCGTGCAACAAGTCAAAGCAACCCACCCAGACACACCCCTGATTCTGTATATCAACAACAGCGCTGGAATCCTGGACTTCATGGCACACTCTGGCGTAGATATCGTTAGCGTAGACTGGACTGTTGATATGGCAGTGGCACGGCAACGGCTCGGTGCAGATATTGGAGTTCAAGGAAATATTGATCCGTGTGCCTTATTTGGTTCTCAAGAGTTTATCCGCAACTGCATTATCGACACAATAAACAAAGCAGGGAACCAAAAACACATTATGAACCTCGGTCACGGTATTTTACAGAACACTCCAGAAGAGAATGTTGCTTTCTTTTTTGAAACTGTTAAACAATCCAACTATTTGTGCAATAATTCTAACTAACGCTATATGACTACACTCCATTCCACTTCATCTACGATTTACAGTTCTACTCGCACAATTCGCATTGGTTCTCGTAAAAGCCAACTAGCTCTGATTCAAACTTACTGGGTGCAAGAACAACTCCAGAAACGCTTTCCTAATATTTCTTTTGAAGTTCAAACTATGTCCACCCAAGGTGACAAAATCTTAGATGTTGCCTTAGCCAAAATTGGGGACAAGGGACTTTTCACTAAAGAACTTGAATTGGCAATTTTAAACGAAGAGATTGACTTTGCTGTTCACTCCCTTAAGGATCTGCCGACTCGTTTGCCAGAGGGGTTAATGTTAGCAGCTGTAACAGAACGGGAAAACCCAGCAGATGCTTTAGTTGTGCATGAAAAATACAAAGATAAGCAAATTGATACGCTACCAGAAGGTACAGTGATTGGTACATCTTCCCTACGACGGCTAGCACAGTTGCGCCACCAATTTCCCCACTTCACGTTTAAAGATGTGCGAGGAAACTTGAATACGCGGATAGCAAAGCTGGATGATGGGGAGTACGATGCATTGATTTTGGCAGTTGCCGGATTACAACGATTGGGGATGAGCGATGGCTGCGCCGGGTTGCACCTACGCATTCATCAAGTTTTGCCAACCGACGTTTCTCTCTATGCTGTCGGTCAAGGAGCCTTGGGCATTGAATGCCGTAGCGACGATCTAGAAGTGCTGTCGCTCCTTAAGGCAATTGAACACATCCCAACCCGCGATCGCGTTCTTGCCGAACGTGCCTTCTTACGGGAACTAGAAGGCGGTTGCCAAGTGCCAATTGGGGTTGATACCCAGTTGCAGGCAGATACACTAACGTTAACGGGGTTAGTCGCCAGTGTGGATGGTAAACAGGTAGTAAAAGATTCTGTGACTGGTTTTGTTAACGAGGCAGAACAGCTAGGGATTCAACTGGCTCACAGTTTACGGCAACAGGGAGCGCAGGAGATTTTGGAGGAAATTTTTAAGACAGTCCACCGAGGCTAATACCAATTCGCAATTCGCAATTCGCAATTCGCAATGACACTCCTACGTCGCTAACGCAATTAAAAAACTTAGATACAGCAATGCTTTCAAGGTTTACATCTATATCAGATTTTTCGTGAAATGGTATAAGAAACTTGCTGGTAGAGCATATTTACCAAGAACGTAGAATAACCTGCATTGTTTCGTTACATCAAACGCATTTGATGGATGACTAATAGTAAAGGCGGGTTTAGCAGATAAAACTTTAATGCAATTAAGGTTTGATGACAAAACTCGCCTCTACAAACCGTCCTTTTTATCTTTAATCACCACTATGTTTCCAATTCATCGCCCTCGTCGCTTGAGAAGTCATCCGCAACTTCGTCGGATGGTGCGTGAGACTGTTTTGACAACCAGTGATTTTATCTACCCCCTCTTTGCCATACCTGGTAAAGGAATTGCCAAAGAAGTGAAATCTATGCCTGGTGTTTACCAGTTGTCGGTAGACAAAATCGTGGAAGAAGCCAAAGAAGTTTACGACCTTGGCATCCCTGCAATTATCCTATTTGGCATTCCTCAAGATAAAGACTTAGAAGCAACGGGCGCATGGCATGATTGTGGTATTGTGCAAAAAGCTGCTAGTGCTGTGAAACAAGCAGTTCCAGAACTAATTATCATTGCTGATACCTGTTTATGTGAATACACTAGTCATGGACACTGCGGCTATCTGGAAATTGGTGACTTGACTGGGCGCGTCTTGAATGATCCAACACTAGAGTTGCTGAAGAAAACAGCGATTTCTCAAGCTCAAGCTGGTGTAGATATCATCGCTCCTTCAGGGATGATGGACGGGTTTGTGCAGGCAATTCGGATTGGGTTGGATGAAGCTGGCCACCTTGACACTCCGATTCTTTCATATACCGCAAAGTATGCTTCGTCTTACTATGGCCCTTTCCGAGATGCTGCTGAGTCAACACCACAATTTGGCGATCGCCGCACATACCAAATGGACCCTGGTAATACCCGTGAAGCCCTCAAAGAAGTTGAACTTGATGTTGCTGAAGGGGCTGATATGCTCATGGTGAAGCCAGCCTTAGCATACATGGACATTATCTGGCGCGTTAAGGAAGCAAGCCAATTACCTGTTGCTGCTTATAACGTTTCTGGCGAATATTCCATGATTAAAGCCGCAGCGCTCAACGGTTGGATAGACGAACAGCGAGTGGTCATGGAAACATTGACTGGCTTTAAACGGGCCGGTGCTGACTTAATTCTGACCTACCATGCCAAAGATGCTGCTCGTTGGTTAGCTAAACTTGGCAATTGAACAAGAGGCAGGGGAGCAGGGAGCAGGGAGCAAGGGGGATATATTCAGCTAGGGATTACGAGAACCACTGGTGGAGAAGTGGGGGACTCAGACCCATGTTCCCCCCTTCATTACACGGCAGGAGTCAGGAGTCATTTCCCCCTGCTCCCTGCCCCCTTCCCCCTGCCTCTTTGTTGAACTTTCTAGCTCTGAAATTTTTGTGGAGTAAGAATCCTGCTTGTCCTACAAACTGAGCCGGCAAAATGCTCACCTCACAGGAATAGATATTCACCTTTCAGGAGATTAAGTTGAGATGATAATGACTGCTTCGACTTCTCAAGCAACCCAATCCAAATCTTTACCTCCAGCTGATGCAAAGGCTAGAGTCAGCCAATTTATGCAGCAGTTGCAAGATAACATTTGTCAGGACTTGCAACAACTCGATGGCGTAGCTACATTTCAGGAAGATAGATGGGAACGGGCTGAAGGGGGTGGTGGGCGATCGCGCGTTCTCCGTGACGGTGCGGTCTTTGAACAAGGTGGAGTCAACTTCTCTGAAGTTTGGGGTTCCCATCTTCCATCCTCAATTTTGGCACAACGTCCGGAGGCAGCTGGACATAAATTTTATGCCACAGGCATTTCTATAGTGTTGCATCCTCGCAATCCTTATATACCAACGGTTCATCTCAATTACCGCTACTTTGAAGCAGGGCCAGTTTGGTGGTTTGGTGGTGGTATAGATTTAACACCTTACTATCCTTTTGCTGAGGATGTGGCTCATTTCCATTCCACGCTCAAACAAGCGTGTGACGCTCACCATCCTGAGTATTATCCAGTATTTAAGCCCTGGTGCGACGAGTATTTTTATCTGAAACACCGTCAGGAAATGCGGGGGGTGGGCGGTATCTTCTTTGACTACCAAGATGGTCAAGGTCATCTGTATCGAGGCCCCAATATAGAAAATCCAGCTGCTGTTTATAGTAACCAAATTGGAACTATAGAACCACGTACCTGGGCAGAATTATTTGCTTTCGTGCATAGCTGTGGAGAGGCTTTTTTACCAGCATACGTGCCGATTGTAGAGCAGCGACGCTTTATGGAATATGGCGATCGCCAGCGTGACTTCCAGTTATATCGCAGAGGTCGCTACGTGGAATTCAACCTAGTTTATGACCGTGGAACAATCTTCGGTCTTCAAACAAATGGGCGCACAGAGTCAATTCTGATGTCGCTACCACCTGTAGTCCGTTGGGAATACGGCTATAAACCAGAACCTAATACACCAGAAGCCGAGTTGTATGAAACTTTTTTAAAGCCTCAAGATTGGGCTAGCTGGACATCTCAGGTCATATAAAAGAGCTATTAATTACTCCACACAGAACTCAAGATGAACTTCCAACTATTATCAAAGCGTTCGCATCAATGGACGTTTGCCCTGATTGTTGCTGCCACTGCCATCTCAGGCACAATTGTTTTCTATAGCATTTCCCAATTAAGACAGAATGCCCAGCCAACGGTCGTTGTAAAATCTGCTCCAATCGTTCGCAAAATCACTGCTTTAGGACGCATAGAACCAGCAACGGAAGTTATCAAAGTCTCTGTACCTGCTACTCTGAGCAATGAGCGCGTGGCTAAACTGCTAGTGGAACGGGGCGATCGCGTTAAAGCAGGCCAGGTCATTGCAATCATGGATGCACAAGCTCGTTTGCAAAATGCCTTATTTGAAACGCAAGCACAGGTCAAGGTATCGCTCTCAGAACTAGCAAAGGTGAAAGCTGGCGCTAAATCTGGGGAAATTGCCGCCCAAAAAGCTGAAATTGTTCGCCTTCAAAAGCAGTTAAAAGGTGAAATTGCTAGTCAACAAGCCACGATTGCTCGTTGGCAAGCTGAGGTGCGAACTGCCAACTCTAACTACAATCGCTATTTCTCACTTTACAAAGAAGGAGCGATCGCTTCTTCAGAGCGAGATCAAAAGCTGCTTGTTTTAGAAACAACACAAGCACAGCTTAACGAAGCTAAAGCTAAACAAAACCAAACCGCAGATACAATACAGCAGCAAATCAGACAAGCCAGAGCTACTTTAGAGAAGATTACTGAGGTGCGTCCGGTTGATATACAGGCAGCTCAAGCTGAGGTAGATAAGGCAATCTCAGCAGTCAAAAAGGCTAATGGTGACTTAGCTGAAGCATACATCCGCGCACCGATGGCAGGTCGCATTCTCGATATTTACGCTAAACCTGGAGAAGTCGTTGGCACAGATGGCATTGCTGAACTGGGACAAACTAACCAGATGCAAGTCGTGGCGGAGGTTTATCAGACTGATATTGAGAAAATTCAGCAAGGTCAACCAGCGATGATCACAAGCGAATCATTTTCTGGTAATCTTCGTGGAACCGTTCGTTTAATTGGGTTACAAGTCATCCCTCAAGAAGTGACTAGTGGCGAACCCGGAGAAAATCTTGATCGCAAGGTAATTCAAGTGAGAATTCAACTCAATCCAGACGATAGCCGACGGGTTGCGAATTTAACCAACTTGCAGGTACAAGTCGCTATTCAACCCAAGGCGTTATCAAGCAATAGTCAGTAAACACTCTAATATCAAAATTTTATGTTTCGTAAATTATTCCGTAAAACACCGCTAGCTTGGCTGCAAATGAGTCGCCAAAAAACCCGTTTGCTGGCTGCGATCGCGGGAATTACCTTTGCCGATTTTTTGATGTTTTTTCAACTTGGCGTCAGGGATGCATTGTTTGATTCACAGGTTAGTCCATACGCCACACTTCAAGGAGACTTGTTTTTAGTCAATAAGTTATCTGATAACCTTGCATCAGTCAAAAGTTTCTCAAGAGACAAGCTCTATCAAACATTAGGTGTTGATGGTGTAGCATCCGTTAGCCCGTTGTATATTGGTCAAGCAACATGGCGAAATCCTGACAGCCAAGCTAGTCGTCAAGTCTTTGTTTACGGGATTGATCCAAATCGGTCAGCCTTTAGTTCTCCAGATGTGAATCAAAACTTGGATAAACTGAAGTTATTAAATCGAGCGCTGTTCGATAAAGGAGGGCTTCCTCAACTCGGAAATGTATCTGCTTTATTAAAGAAGAAGAACCCAATTTCCGTTCAGGTCAATAACTTTGAAATTAAGGTTGTGGGATTATTTGTACTCGGTTCTTCCTTTTCTGCTGAGGGCAATATCATCACGAGTGACTCTACTTTTTTAAGACTCTTTACTCGTCGGAAAGCGGATGAAATTGATGTAGGTATCATTAAACTGCAACCTAATACATCAATTGAGCAAGTGCAGGCAAATTTGCGAACAATTTTGCCCAATGATTTGCTGGTGCTAACTCTTAATGAATTTACCGCCCGTGAACGCACATACTGGGAAACAGGTTCTCCTATCGGCTATATCTTTGGACTTGGCGTAGCAGTCGGTTTTTTAGTCGGAGCGGTCATCGTCTACCAAATTTTATACACAGATGTTTCTGATCATTTGCCAGAATACGCAACATTGAAGGCAATGGGCTACAGTGATGGGTATTTAATTGGGATTATCATTCAAGAGGCGCTTTTATTAGCGATTCTGGGCTTTATACCAGGTTTTCTGCTTGCAAATGGACTTTATACTCTTTTTAGGTCTGCAACGCTTCTGCCGATCGCCATGAAGCTGAACCGTGCGATCGCCCTGCTGGTGTTGACTATGATCATGTGTGCTGGAGCCGGAGCGATCGCTATGCGAAAGCTACGAGCCGCTGATCCTGCTGATATCTTCTAAATTTTTAATTTTTTAGGACTTCACCCTTTTGAAAGATGTGATGAAATCTTGGGTTCAAGTTTGTCAAAGCCTTACATTCTCAACTCATAACTTTCTACTCATACTAATTGTCTATAACAAAACTGAAACTCGTAATTATTGAATATTCATGCTAAAAGAATCTATTCAAGAAACTCAAAACTCAAAATCTAAAACTCAAAATTCTTATCAAAAACCTGTTATTTCTGTTCGACAGCTTAACTACTACTTTGGTTTAGCAGAGCTTCGCAAGCAAACTTTGTTTGATATTAATCTCGATATTTATCCAGGTGAGATTGTGATTATGACCGGGCCATCCGGTTCTGGTAAAACCACACTACTAACGCTGATAGGAGGTTTACGTTCAATGCAAGAAGGTAGCCTCAAGATATTAGGGCAGGAGATGTCGTGTGCAAATAAGCGGCAAATCATGCAAGTGCGGAAGCAAATTGGCTACATTTTTCAAGCACATAACTTGCTGACCTTCTTAACAGCAAAACAGAATGTACGAATGTCTTTAGAACTGCATAACAAGTATCTAGGGCAAGATATGGATAAGTTGGCAAGTAACATTCTTAACACAGTTGGTTTAGGCGATCGCGTCGATTATTATACAGACAATCTTTCTGGAGGACAAAAGCAACGAGTGGCGATCGCTCGTGCTTTAGCTAGTCATCCCCAAATTGTTCTTGCAGACGAACCGACGGCTGCCCTTGATAAGAAATCAGGACGCGATGTTGTAGAACTTATGCAGCGTTTAGCTAAAGAGCAGGGATGCACAATCTTATTAGTTACTCATGACAACCGAATCCTTGATATTGCCGATCGCATAGTTCACATGGAAGATGGACGATTGTTAAAGGAGTCCAAAGAACAGAAAATATAAAATTTCATGCTCAAATCAAAGGATGAACCATAAAAAGCTTCTTGGAGCGCACCGTTTCTTGTGTTTTCTCAGAATCAGGACAAGCTTGGGGGGCTACAAAAAGGGCTAGGATGCAGATAAAATAAGCCTCATAGCTCTCTCCCCTTGTTGATAATACTTTCGCTTATTAGGAGCTAGTGTCATTAACTCAGCCACCAATTCATAAGAATTTTCCATAAAATCCACCCAGTTAGATCCATATAATCCAATATAAAAACTGCTATGGCGGCGAACTGTCCGCCCAGATTCTTTGATTCGTCCAACATATTTTTGAACACCCATGCGTTTAATTTTTTGGCCAGATATAGTTGCAGATGTATAGGCAAGTGAGATTAATAATATTAAGGAAATTAACCGTTGCCCTGTTCGTTGGCTGTAACGACTCAAGTTGGGTATTGTTTACCTTGCCACAGGCAATTAGAATCGTGGCAAACAGCGTTGTCAATGCTTTAGAAAGCGGTTTGTGGAAAATCCCCATTTTGGTCAGTACGCTTTGTACAATTTCCATATGGCTATCGAGTCGGTGCAAGTTTTTTCTAATCAGCACCTTAATGGTTCGATAGCTTTCTTGTCTATTCCATCAACTAAAAATTGTCCGGAGTATTGATCTATGCAACAGTGCTGGAAGGTGCAATTCGTAGCAAAATCAATGAGAATCCAGAGCAGGTGTATCACCAGGGCGAACGCACGGCATTTCTGAAACCCCTGCTGGATAAGGATCTTGACGAAAAAATAGGCTAAATTTAAAAACGTTGAAACCCTTGCTATTAAAGGATTCTTATACTTTAGATGCGTTTGCCCTGGGTGTATCACGCTGGTGAGAACTTTTTTGAACTACCTGGCGATCATCATCTCAAGAGCGCAAATGCCAGTGATACTCAACCCCTGCGCTTGCTAGCCGTCTTTATCGTCGATACTAATGAAGAAAACCTGACCACACTGGACAACGAGTAAGACGCACGGATTGCACCGATATCACTCAACTTTATCTGCGTGAGCAGGACAATCCAGAACTACTTCATCACGCAGATCACCTAAAGCATATCAAGTCTAACAACTGCCGGCTCACTTCTTGTTACTTTCCTGCAATTCGAATGATTAAGTCGCGTTTTAACTCAATTAACTTGAGTGGTGTAAATTGAGCGATCGCAGAACAATGAAGTTAATCGAGGTGGGCATTGAGCTTCACTAACCAAAAGGAGAACAAGATGAGCAGCAATCACATAAACAGTCCAAACATGAAACTCGAAGTTGTGTTATTCAACGTTTCCGACGTTGATCGCGCGAAGGCATTCTACGAGAATCTCGGCTGGCGCTTCGACATTGATGTGGTGGAGGGCGACTTCCGTGGCGTGCAGATGACACCGCCCAACTCGCAAGCTTCGATCATCTTCGGCAAGGGAGTCACTCCGAACAATCCTGTCCCGGCGCACAACCTGGTTCTCGCCGTGGATGACCTCGATGCCGCCCGTAAAGACTTGAGCGATCGCGGTGTCAACGTGAGCGAGGTTTTCCACTACGCTGGCGGCCCCTTTAACAATGCTGTGGAGAACCCACGCATCCTTGGGCGTGACCCGCAAGGTCGTTCCTATTTCTCATTTGCCTCGTTCGAGGACTCGGAGGGGAACGTCTGGCTACTCCAGGAAATCACAACGCGGCTTCCCGGTCGCCTGTGGGACTCTACGCCAGCACAAAATCTAGATGTTGCCACCCTCGCAAACCTTCTTTGCGAGACGGCAGAACACCACGACCACCAGGGCGAACGCACGGTATTTCTGAAACCCTTACTGGGTAAGGATATTGACGAAAAAATAGGCTAAATTTAAAAACGCCGAAACCCTTGCTATTAAAGGATTCTTATACTTTAGATGCGTTTGCCCTGCCACGACCACTACGAGAAGACTCACGCCGAGCATCACTGGTGGGACTGGTACGCACCTTATCTGAATGCGCGTCAGAATGGCAGCAATCCAGAAGAGGCCGCCACCGCCGCTAACGCTTACATGGATAAGGTTTTGCAGGTTCTTTCCAGATGATGCGGTCAGAGTTGCCACACTCGCTGAGTACGTGGCGACTAGGTAGCGGCAGCTGACAAAGCCAACGATTTTTGCTTAGGGACGCAGACGGACCTGGCTCCCGCCCTGAGTCCGCGTCCTCACTTCCAAACCTGCCCATGTGTTAGCAGCGTTCTTCACCCTGTATCAGATTAGGAAACCGCCTATTAGCAGAGATTACTTTATCACCTGACATAAACAGTAAATTATAACACAATGAAAAACACTAAAAATATCCCTACCAGTAAGATAGTTAAAGCCGCCGCCGTGCAGATCAGCCCCGTGCTGTACAGTCGGCAGGGTACCGTCGAGAAGGTTGTGAAGAAGATTCGTCAGCTGGGTAAACAAGGAGTCCAGTTCGCCACTTTCCCCGAAACCATCATTCCCTATTACCCCTATTTCTCCTACGTGCAACCCCCGTTCGCAATGGCAAAGGAACATCTGCGGTTGCTGGAAGAGTCGGTCACAGTGCCGTCTGCTGAAACCCAGGCGATCGCCGAAGCCGCGAAGGAGGCGAACATGGTCGTCTCAATCGGCATCAATGAGCGCGACGGCAGCTCAATTTACAATACGCAACTTCTGTTCGATGCGGACGGGACGCTGCTCCAGCGCCGCCGCAAGATCAAACCTACCTATCATGAGCCGATGATCTGGGACCAGGGTGACGGCTCGGGACTACGTGCCATCGATAGCGCCGTTGGGCGCATCGGATGGACGTTGACCAATGAGCGCCCAAGTTCGACGGACAACTGGTTTGAGTCCTAAACGTGCCTCGTCCTGTGCCCAGACTTCTACACGCTTATGAGGGCATAACCAACGCATTAATCGGACGAAGGACTGGAGTTGGGCTTTAAAAAATGCCCTTTGCTCACTTGGTGGCGCTACGCTCGTGTAAAGGTCTCGGCGCTTGTAAACTAAAACCTAAGTGTTTGAGATACTTCCATGCTGTTGCCCGATGTATACTGATGCCAAACTGTTGTTTAATCAATTCTCCAACTTTTGGTCCACTCCACAAACCACCATCTTCTGGAGGTAACTTTAATTTTTCAAAAAGTTCCTCAAGTTGTCCTGTTGTTAAGGCTTTGTGTTTGCCTCCGGGGCTTTTTTGATGTCCGTCTACAATCCCCTCTGGTCCAGTAGTGTTGTAACGACGAGCAATTTTCCGCACCCAATCAGCGCTTAAGCCTGTAATTGACGCTACTTGCTCAACTTTCATCGGATTACCAGGTCAGGGCAAACGCATCTAAAGTATAAGAATCCTTTAATAGCAAGGGTTTCAACGTTTTTAAATTTAGCCTATTTTTTCGCCAAGATCCTTATCCAGCAGGGGTTTCAGAAATGCCGTGCGTTCGCCCTGATTACCAGGTCGGCTCAATAAGCGAATCGCCAACCATCAAGTCCGTTCTTTGACATCTCGACAACGACGATAGCGTTGGTTTAACTCTGCATAATCCAGGTGAGGAATGATATCGATCCGAGTCCGAGGCATCACTGCACACTGATTTTACTTCCTCTAAATAATACTATCTATCGCAACTTGGTATGAGCATGGGATAGCTAAAAAATCAAATGCCCAAGATCGAGGCGAAAGTACTTTTCTTCTGAGTAAGTGCCTGACATTAGAACTCTTGCAAGCAAACTCATCGATGAACAGAAGAAATTAGTTTTAACTCTCCAAAAGCATTTTGAGCTATTTATCTATTCGTGAGAATTTTGCTTGTAACACAGTTTCTATAGCTGTTTGTTTTTGAGGATCTACTCCTTGGGCATATTCTAGAGAAAATGGAATATTAATGTCTGGTATTACACCTTTACCTTCCAGCCTTTGATTGCCGTTAACAAATACATTCGTAACTGCAACATAAAGCAAGCTCCCATCTCGCATCAAATAAGGACGACCTGCAAGTACAGCTCCTGCCGTTTGAGTTCCAATCACTAGGCCAATCTTACTTTGTTGAAACCCAAATGCCAGAATTTCTTTACTACTACGACTGCCTGAGTTCACTAACATCACTACAGGTTTTTTCCATTGATAGTTATAAGTATAACGGCGTTGGTTTCGTGTAATGTTAGTGATGCTGAGATTATGTTTGGCAGTAAAGATATTGAGATAACTAACATCTCCTCCACCCCATCCATCTCTTAAATCTAAAACTAAACCGTTTGCATTTTTTAAGCGACCATAAATTAGTTCATCTTGAAGTTGTTGCTGGTAGGGGTCTGCTGCATTTGACCATATATGAATATAACCAACTTTCTTACCATCTTGCTCAATTAGCTTAATACTGGCTGTCTGAGCTTGCAAGAACATGGTGCTAGGATCAAAAACTTTTGGCACGACAGCAATTTCTTGCTGGCTGCTCGGTTCGGGCGATCGCTGTATCAACATTTTGACGGTTTGGCCTGCTTTTCCAGCAAAAGAGTGTATTGGATGATATGAATAACCATCAACACTTAAAATTTGATCCCCTACCTTTAAGCCAGCTTTCGCAGCAGGGCTTTCATCAAGAATAGAGCTAATAAATGTTTTGCCATTGATATCTTTGGTGAACAAGCCAATATCAGTATATTCAACTTTACCTTTAGGGAAAAACTTTTTTAATTGCTTATTTAAGTCAGAATTTTGAGGGAAGAAAATCCCTAAAAGCTGATAGTAAGCAGGTTCATCTTGAGTATAAAACCGAGTATGAGAAGATTTGAGTTGAGAAAGCATTTGATTAAGCACAACAGCAACGTCTTTAGTTGAGTTAGCTTTTATTAGCTGAGGTTGATATTGTTTTTTAATGGATTTCCAATCTACTCCATTAAAGTTGGGATCGTAAAAATTATCATTTATTGTTTGCCAAACTTGCTCAAAAAGTTGAGTTTCTGATTTTGCAAATATTGGCACAAGTAGCGAACTAAACCACAGTATAAGCAAAATAAAAACACTTAAAAGAAATACTCTAGCTGAATGTTTTAAGAAAGTAAGCTGGAATGTTCTCATGTTATTGTGTCTCTTAAATCAGCAACTTTATCACAAGGGATGAAAATCCTTAGTTACTAGTTATGCTTGGACTATTTTTAATTTTTGTAAGCTTGCTTATTGAAGCATTACTCAAAAAAAATGCGTAATTTCAAGATTGTCAAGAAATAAAGTACTTTGCAGGTCAGTGAGGTACAAATACATGACTCACGCATCAGATAGAGTTTTTACTTTCTGCCTCCTCCTACCGACGCTCTCTACGTTCCCTGCGGGATGCTATGCAAACGCGCAGCGTGTCGCAGACAGACGCTAAAAGCGAAGGCGGAGTTGCTTTGCGCGTCGCTATCGTGCCTCAAAACCCGATGCATTTATTACTAACATTTATCAGACTTTGGATAGAAGCGCTAAAAGATGTATTTTAAACTCATTAATAGTATTTTCTACTGACCAACCTTGATGATATCTTGCTAGCAACTCTATCAGTGATTTTTTCATGTTTAATAAGCTATAGCAATCTAGAACGATTAGTGAGAAAATACTGAGGCTGCATTAATTATTGTTTCACTAAAACAGACTCAAGTAATATAGCAGTCTGAAACAGAGATGATAATCAAATTATACTACTACATTACTTGAGTTTTATCGGTTAACCAAATTCCCTCTCAATCGCTGGGGTGTTTCATCCCACCTCAAACAGGATTTATCAAGATGGTTAGCGAAAAAAATTGTAAATGGGGGTGACGAATAAATGAACTTTTAAGCACTTAAATAATAGTAAAATTGTTCATTTTATCGGCAGGCTGGTAACAAAATAATCAATTCTTAATCGCTAGAACTCTTACTTTTTCGGGATCTTTAGGGAATGAAACGGCCCTGACCTCAATGGTAGGGCTGCTAATCGATACATTCAATGGAAAAATTTGTTCTGTGCTTGTGAGGCTAAAATTGGCGAATATCTCATCACTGGAGTTAAATAAGCCACTATCTTCATTCAGGGTGCTATAGCTAACTGTCGATTGAAAAATATAAGTCCCTGCACTAGTGATGTTTTGAGTTGGAAACAAGAACAAGTCATTATCTCCTCCGTTGAAACCGCCATCATCTCCAACTAGTTTAGCTCTGAGTTGAAAACCAACCTCATTCTCAATAAGAAAAGTCTCAAATGAAGTAAGTCTGACATCGACCGTTACACTTACATTCCGCTCTGAATTAGTAAAAAGATCGATTGATAGTGTAGGATTACATAAGGTTGCCATACTTAGTTATCTCTTGAAGTACTTATCTTTATTTACACTGTTAAAAAGCAAATTTGGCACTATCATCATGTATATTATTAAGGCAGATATATTAGGAAATATACTTATAATAATATCCACCAACAGATAGTTAATACCAAGTATGTAAGCTGCTAATATGGGTTTAGCTCTCCCTGCTTTGAAGCCTTCATCACTTAAAATTTCTTCATTTATTAAAAACTGTTTCCGGTGAGCCATTGGACGAGTTGAATCACAACACCATTGGGATCTGTGACTTGAAAGAACCTTTCAACCCAAGGTTCAGTCTCGATCGCATTTGTAGAGGCGCATAGCTATGCTCAAGAACTCCTCTGCTGTAAGGGCAAAGAGATGTCTTAACCGAACCGTATTGGCCCCACCCACAGTCTATGATTGTTCCCTTAGTCGGGGATGGGAGCAATTATCTGGCAAATTGCAGCATCAAAGATGTTTTAAGTAAATCGGTAGAGCGATTGAGCTAAGTTTCGTCAGTTTGATGGATGTCTCAAAATGCTGAATTTGGTGAAATTGTTGGGAAAGAAAACGTTTAATTTAAAACTTGTAGAGTATTTATGATACAAATACCAATCGTTCGCCAAATTCTATTAGATCCCGATACTGGATTGCTACCCTATCTTAGTCAACAACTACAAACACAGAGCTTTTCAGGTTTCAAGGCCCAGTTTGGTTTTCATGTAGACGA
Source organism: Nostoc sp. XA010 (assembly GCF_020829625.1). Classification (GTDB taxonomy): domain Bacteria; phylum Cyanobacteriota; class Cyanobacteriia; order Cyanobacteriales; family Nostocaceae; genus Nostoc. Next base: position 55,563 of record NZ_JAIVFX010000035.1, read on the forward strand.
GTATTGTACGCAAGTTACCTCTAATGAGGATTCTTCACAAATACAAACAAAACTTTTGTTCACTCTCAAACTATCCATTCTTATAGATAGCCAAACTCCCTCAGATGAAGCGACGTTACACGCTCTTGAGTTTCAAGAATTGCTAAATACACAAATTATTGGATGGAGCCAAGACAACCAAAACTTGCTTAAACCAATCTCAGAAATTAAAAGCACGTTCAGCCAGTTGTCAGATATTCCATTCCACGGTGGCTATCTTCCAGGTTTTGAAATTAAAAGTCAGTTTACTATAGTTTACAGTCCTGTTACTACAGAGTTAAGCCAATCAGAGGAGGCTCAATCTTTTTTGCATAGTCCAGGGGAACGTACTCCCATCAGTGGACAGTACGAAGTAATCAATTCTAGTGGAAAAGGCACAGGGCTAGAGGTAACATCAACTGCCGGAAATCCGTTTCCTCCAACGAGTGAATCTGACCAATCATATAGATTAGTTGATCCCACAAAGCATAAAAACCCTAATAAGTAGCAATTAGTGTTGCTTTGGCGATCGCATAGAAATATGGAACCTGGCTGTTGCAGAGCATGAGTATAGGCTAGATAGCAACTTGAGATAAGCTAATGTTGTCTTTAAGAATGTCTATCTCGACTTGAGAAAGTATTTTATCTTTCGCTTGTTGTAGCTCATGTAGGGCAGCGTTAGCATCGGTAGCACCAAATTTGAAGTACTCAGTTAAATTACCAATGCGATAATTGTAATTATGATAGCGGCGTTTAAAATATAGTTCTACATTACCCCTATGTGGGCAAGTTCCAAGTATTTGAATAGCAATAGTTTGATAAGGGATAAGTAAATCCGTTTCTATTTCTGTCAATCGCTGTTGGATGGGTCTGGCGGTAACTCCTATCTTATGCAAAGTGCCTTTAGGCGTTTGAATTTCTAAAAAATACAGAGTACAAGATAAAATGCGTTGAAGTTGAGCGCGATAAAGTGTTTTGTCGGTGAGCCGATATGATTTATCTGGCGCATTTTTGTATAATGCCTGTTTGGCTGCTAGCTCTAGTTTCAGTAGCTTTCTGAGCAACAGAGGTTCTTGCACTTCGTTGAATAAACTGAATTCTAGCGCCCCAACAGGAATTTTTCCTAAACTAGTAAATTCATAAGCTGGAGGGGTTAAATACACGTTTTTTTGGAACATAAAGGCTTTGAGAAGGCTTGGAGTAACTAAACCAGGGCTGATAGGATAATTGATTGAGCCGTACTCTTTCCACAGCAATTTTAACTGGGCTAAATCTTTACGCGATAGGTAGATATTAAAATTATCGTAGAGTGGTAAAATCGGGAAATCACGGTTAGCTACAGGCAGGCAGATCGCTGAAAAATGTGCAAAATGATGTTGCTTGACTTTACCTTTTTTAGCAGTTAGCCCACCGTAACAATAAGGGCATAAAAGCTCAGTCTTACCACTACCAACATCTTCAACACAGACTAATTGTCCATCTGGAGCTACACCAAATTTGAGCCACATTGTTACACTTACTCATTAACAGAAAAACCAATCGGGGCTGATAGTAGAAAGTTCAAGCAAGCTTTAAATAATTTGCATATCTGCAAAATTTGGCTCAAACTAGTGCTAGTGTACTATAGGATTTCTAATTTAGGATTTAATTTGCTTGAAAATGGTGTGAAAAGCGAGACTATTTGTGGTGGAGCTACCCTTGGGGCAAGAATCTGTCGCTAGAACCAGAAAGATAATTCATGTTGATATGGATGCCTTCTACGCATCGGTGGAGCAGAGAGACAACCCTAGCTACCGAGGCAAACCGTTAGTCGTCGGTGGGAGTCCGAATCAGCGAGGCGTGGTTGCAGCCGCCAGTTATGAAGCTCGTAAGTTTGGCATTCACTCTGCGATGCCCTCAGTAACTGCGTTCGTCTTTGACGTTGCCGCAGGCATCGCTAAATGCCCCGCACTTATCTTTGTCAGACCGAGATTCGACGTTTACCGAGATATTTCCACTTCAATCCACGCCATATTCAAACGCTATACTGACTTGGTAGAAGGGGTTGCACTAGATGAAGCATATCTAGATGTTACTGAGAATAGGCAAAACATCCCCTACGCTTTTACTATCGCAAGACATTTCCAATTTCTTCAACAACTTATTAACCAAGAAGTCCATTTTATTACTCGTTTAAAAGCCAAAGCAGCTATTAAATACTTAAAAATTTTCAGCTATGACCATTCAATTAAAGATCGGTTGATCCAGCTTGGTACTGTTCGTCGTGGCGCACCAGTTCTCACTTTACGTTTAATTGAAATAAAGGTTGGGAAAACTAACTATTCTTATATTACTTCCGTTCTTCACCCACAAATTTTACCTCCGTATGTCGTCGCTGATTTATATCGGCGAAGATGGAGAATAGAAGAAGCTTTTTACACAGTCAAACGTCTGCTGGGGCTATCTTATTTATGGACTGGTTCTATTAATGGTGTGAAGTTACAAGTCTGGGCAACTTGGTTATTTTATGCTGTCTTAGTTGATTTGGGCGATGCGGTTGCAGACGAATTATCCTTACCTTTTGACCGTATTTCTTTGGAGATGATTTTCCGAGGTTTGTACCATTTCAGCGTCGCGCAAGAAAGAGGTAAGGCGGATGACCCTATTAAGTACTTCGCTGCCCCAGAGAATCAAGACTTAGGTGTAGTTAAATATCTGCGAAAGCCAGTCTCCAACCTAGATTTATCGCCTTTTACCGCACCTTCTTGACAAATGTGCAATTACCTTAACCTCTCACTGATGCCATTGTGGCAACCCAAGTAAAAACTTAAGTTCTAAAGTTTCTTACTTTGAGGTTTTTAAAAGCATTTTTAGCCTCTGCTTGCGGCTGGCGATCGCTGTTGGAGAAGATGGGCAATACTTTGGGCAAGAGTGGTGAGCGTCGAGGCGTGATGCTGGAGTTTGAGAATATGGAGATAACGAATTTGCTCAACTGCTGACAGATGCGCCGCAGTGGACTGAGTGGATGGGTTAATCGAGTGAGAAAATCTGAAAAGAGAATAGAGAATATAATTCATAGGAAATCATTTATCTAGACTTACCATGAGCATTCCGAATAAGAGAGCGAGATATATATCTGTAGCTGTAGTGTGTAATTGGCTGGTAGTAGTCGGCTATACTTCTGGTTGCATGTCTGTTGCTGGCAACTGGTAAATTTGACGCAACTGTGAAACAGTGCTTGCTGTGTCTATTGCCTCCAAGATTGTTTCTAATACACTGGTATCTTGAATGGCTTCAATCTCAGCCAGCAAATTTTGATCCGTTTCCCCAAATTTCAGCTTTAACCCTAAAGATATGCTTTTCAGTAGAACTTGCTTTATCTGATTTTGGCTTTGCTCAATCCCTTTTTGAAATCCAATTTGCTCAACACTAGTAATGTACTGCATACGTTTAGACTCCTCAAAGTTACGAATTTCTTGCCAAAACTCTTGTTCTAACTCTATCGGTAAACTTAACATCCAGTCGATAAACCCGAATAAGTTAATGATATCTTCTTGCTCAAATCCCTGTTCATACAGTCGGCGCACCAGAACTAGTTTCTGTTGTTTACGCTCAATACGATTGTCCCGTGTTTCAATTGCTTTAAGGTGTGCCATCACTACTGTAGCAAACGGGTTACGGCTAACTTCCAGTTCCGACTGCCTTTGTTGGTAGTCTACCAGCTTAATCACCGGCTGAAGTTCTTTATCCAAAAATTCATTGCCCCGGCTCCAGTCAATCTCTCCATGCGCTTGTGGAAAGAAAAACTGCATGAAATCTTGAAAATATAATTGTAGTATTTGTTTCCACGGCGAATCATATTCCGTCTGAGGATTTTCATTAGTCATGTTAAGTAAGGATTCAGGTGGTAGGGTATTGACAAAGGGGACACTTGAGGAGGAGTATCGCAAATATGAACCAAAACTTGCCTCAAGAATTAGATCGAGAAGGTTAAACCAGTTATCGAAAGAAGAACTGGTCGAGATAATTATTGAGCAGAGCAAGGCGCTACGTGAATTAGAGAAAATAATCGTAGAACTACAGCAAGAAATAGAACGGTTAAAAGTCAGTAGAGATTTAGATAGTTCTACCTCATCGAAACCGCCGTCTGGGGACATTCTGAAGAAAAGTGAAAACAAAAAAGCTTTAGAGTCAGGGGAATCGAATGATCCCAAAAGAAAACCAGGTGGGCAACCAGGGCATCAGGGAAGAACCCGTAAAGGTTTTGGCAGGATAGATCGTTTTGAAATCTTACGTCCATCGAATTGTGTCTGTTGTGGTCAAAAAGCATTTTCCGAGGAGGCAGTAAAAATAGAAAAACAGTCTGTAGCGCAATTAGTAGAGCGTCCAGTTGAAATAGTGGAGTATCAACGCCATACCTGTGTGTGCGAGTACTGTGGAAATATACAAACAGCCCAATGGTTGCCAGAGATCATCCCAGGACAAGATTTAGGAATCTCTTTACAAGCGTTTTTAGGATGGGTAAATAATTATGCACATATGCCCTATGAAAAACAGCAAGAAATGTTATGGGAACTGGGACAAATTGATATTGGGCTAGGAACGAATGGCACTAAGAAAAGCTGAAAGCTCGTCTGGGCTGGGTGTTGGGGGTAGGGTGTTGGGTATAGGGAAAAATCAAGAAAAGTAAATATGAGTGGGGATACAAATAAATTTCTTCCTCACAACACCCAACACCCGACACCCCACACCCCACACCCAAAAGCCTTATATATAATGGGTTCGCCGTTATCTTAGTGCCATTCGTTCTTACTCCCCTTGCAGTGGAACAGGTCTGACTAGGGAAAAGAAACCAAAGTCACGACACGCTGCAACAGAAGAAGTGCTGCCTGCAATATGGAGACAAAGTATGATTTAAAGCTGCTACAGGTAGAGTCAGATGGAGACAAGACCTCCTTAAAAGTTGACTCTTCAAGCACTGTTCAGCTAGAGGTGGAATAATGACTAAACCACCCCGTAAGCGCAACAAAGCCACCTCTGCTTCATCCAGTGAGGACACACCACCAGATAACCAAGACATTGAAGAAAACCCAGCTACAGCAACAATTACGGTTACTGCCGTTGAAGTTCCAGAATTAACCGAGCAGGAAATTAGCGATCGCTTGCACCTGGAGAAAAAAGTAGAGAGGGCATTTTTTGAGGCGGGAAAGGCTTTAATGGAGTTACGCGATCGCAGACTGTACCGCTCGACCCACAAAAAATATTGCAGGGACAGGTTTAGTTATACTTACCGCCATGTGAATTATTTAATAGGTGGTTGTTTGATAGTTGACAATATAAAAATGGGAACTAATAGTTCCCAAAATGAAAGCCAGGATGAAATGGGAACTAATAGTTCCCAAATTTTGCCCACATCAGAAGTACAGGTTCGATCTCTGGCAAAGCTAGAGCCTCAACAACAGCCAGAAGCGTGGCAGCAGGCGGTGGAACAAGCGGGGGGTAAAGTGCCAAGTGGTAGAATCGTGAAGGATGTGGTGCAGCGCATTTTGGAACGCACCCAAGCCCCTAACAGCTACCAAATCGGCGAAGTCTGCCAAATTCTTGCAAAGGAGAATGCCGAACTCAGGGGTAAGGGTAGCTGCTGGGGCATCGTTAGCCAGGTGAATGACTTTAGCTGTACTGTAAAGCTCTGGGATGGTGAGTATACTGTTGGGTTGAAGTATCATAAAATCCTTCAATTACTTGCCTGCCGAGTGTGACCAGATGCGGTTGGTGTGCGATGCCTGCGGCGGGCTACACCTACGCATCAGTCGGGTGTATTCAGACTCATTGGAAGAGACAGTCAAAAGTTTGTTGCAGTTGTTGGGCAAGCTGAATCGACCTTATTTGACGGCTGTGGAAGAGAAATTGTTGAATCTTCTGGAGTCTGAATACGAGATAAGATAACCCCTGAACAATTTTGGCATCTAATGTCTTTGGGTTGCAGTTTCAATGGAGATATCACCATAACGGGACAGTCAAGAAGTTGTACGAGGGATAGGGAAAACTTTCCGCTCATGGTGTCCCGTGCTACGCCAGTTGCCAAACGAGTGCTGTAGAAACGCTCTACATAATTGATACAGCATTAAACAGAGTTCAGTTAAGGCTCTGCAACTGGCTAGAAATAAACAAAACCAAATAGAACCTCAAAAATGAAAAATGTAGATAGCTGGATTGCTGTATAGTTTGGGTTATGCCAGATTATCCTCTCAAGAGTTGCTCTATGATTGCTCTACCTGGTATTGCTATCCAAAACAAAATATACGAAAGTTCCAATTCTCTAGTGTACCGGGGCATCAGAGACGATGGAGTAGGGCTGATCGTAAAAATGCTGAAGCTTGATTATCCCTCACCTGCTGAACTAACCCGTTACAGACAGGAATATAAAATTACCCGCTCCCTGAATCTGGAAGGAGTTATCAAGGCATACAGCCAGCAGGACTATCAACGCACTCTGGTGATTATCTTAGAAGATTTTGGCGGAGAGTCTTTAGAACAATGGATGCACAAGCGCCCAGATATTTTCTGCCCGATGCCTTTATCCACTTTTCTAGGTCTTGCGATCGCTATAAGCGACATTCTGGGCAGAATCCATGCAGCCAGTGTCATTCATAAAGATATCAACCCTGGAAATATAGTCCTGAATCTGGATACTGGTGTTGTCAAAATTATTGACTTTGGAATTGCCACCCAATTTAACCGCACGAATCCGACTTTCAAAAGTCCTCATGTTTTAGAAGGGACACTCGCATACCTATCTCCAGAGCAAACCGGGCGGATGAACCGTTTACTCGATTACCGCACCGATTTTTACTCCCTTGGTGTGACATTTTACGAACTGCTCACTGGACAACTACCATTTCCTACCACAGACTTGCTGGAGCTAGTCCATAGTCATATTGCCAAACATCCTATTCCGCCTCATGAAATAAATACAACGATTCCCAAGCCAGTTTCAGATATCATTCTCAAACTGATGGCGAAAAATGCTGAAAATCGCTATCAGAGTGCTTGGGGAATCAAAGCGGATTTAGAAATCTGTGCTGAACAATTAGAAGAAATTGGTCAAATCTCTAGGATTCAACTGGCGCTTCAAGACGTTTCGGGTCAGTTTCAAATTCCCCAAAAACTGTATGGACGGGACAAGGAAGTTGCAATGTTACTGGCGGCGTTTGTTCGCGTAGCGTGTCCGGAGGACAATCGCATAGCGTGTCCAGAGTCAAATCGCGTTGCTTCTCTACCAAACAATTCAGAAACAACTTCACAAAGCGCACAAAGAGGCAAACCAAAATTCCAAGTCGAAATGATGTTGGTATCTGGCTATGCTGGCATTGGGAAATCTGCGTTAGTGCAAGAAATCTATAAACCAATTACCCAAAAGCGCGGCTATTTTATCTCTGGTAAATTCGATCAATTTCAGCGCAATATTCCCTACAGCGCGATCGCATCTGCCCTGCAAAAATTGGTGCAGCAATTGCTCAGTGAACCTGATGACAAAGTACAACAGTGGCGATCGCGTATCATAACAGCTTTAGGAACCAACGCACAAATCATCATTGATATCATCCCGGAAGTTGAGTTAATTATTGGCAAGCAATCGCCTGTACCAGAAGTTGGAGCAACTGAAGCTCAAAATCGGTTTAACCTCGTCTTTCAAAAGTTCATTCGAGCGTGCTGTTCTTATGAGCATCCTTTGGTCATTTTTTTAGATGATTTGCAATGGGTAGACTCCGCTACGCTCAAGCTTATTGAGTTAATCCTGAGCGATCGTGAGATGCAATTCCTGCTTTTAATTGGCGCTTATCGGGATAACGAAATCACCCAAGCGCATCCGCTGATGGCAATTCTAGAGAAGCTAAAGCAGGAAACTGTTGCGATTAATCAGATAATGTTAGCTCCGCTAGAACAGCGGGCAGTGGCTCAACTGATTGCTGAAACCTTGCACACTCATACTGAGTTGATCGCACCTTTAGCAGAGTTGGTATGGCGTAAAACGAACGGCAACCCCCACTTTACCAATGAATTCCTCAAAACTTTGCATACCCAGGATCTCATAGTCTTCAACATTAATCAACAACGCTGGCAATGGGATGTTGCTCACATTAAAGCCAAAAATATTACCGACAATGTAGTGGAGTTAATGATCGGGAAGTTGAAACAACTTCCAGAGCAAACTCAACGAGTCTTACGTTTAGCTGCTTGTGTCGGTGCTGAGTTTGATTTAGCAACGCTCTCAGCCATCTGCGAACGACCGACGGCTGAAATTTTTGCTGAACTGACAACGGCGATTCAGTCAGATATGATTCTAGCAACCTCAGAGTTAGATGAGAATCTGCTGATTCAGAATTACAAGTTTTCGCACGATCGTGTGCAGCAAGCTGCCTATGCCTTAATCGATCCGGAACAACTACAAGCTGTTCACTTGCAAATTGGTTACCTATTGCTGAAAAGCAATGAGCCTGAAACCAGATCAAGCAAGTTATTTGAGGTGGTCGATCACCTTAATCTAGGTCGTAACTTAGTCACGGATCAACAAGAGCGCGATAAAATAGCAAGGTTGAATCTAATCGCAGGGCAGAAAGCTAAAAAATCATCAGCTCGTAGTGCTTCATTACAGTATTTAACGATAGGAATAGAATTACTAGCCGCTGATAGATGGCAGTTTCAGTACACGTTGACCTTAACACTGTACGAAGAAGCGACAGAAGCAGCATACTTGTATGGCGACTTTCAACAAATGGAGCAATGGGCGATCGTTGTTCTAGAACAGGCAAATACGGTTCTGGATAAAATAAAAATTTATGAGATTAAGGTTCAAACTTGCATGGCGCAAGGTAGGCAAACAAAGGCAATTAAGGTTAGTTTAGAAGCTTTAGGGTTACTGGGTATAACTTTGCCAGAAATACCAACAGAAGTTGATGTTCAAAAGCAGTTAAAGGAAACAATAGATTACTTTAATACCATAAATGTAGAGGATTTGTTGGAGCTACCTTTGATGAAAGAGCCAGATAAACTGGCTGCTATGCAAATCTTATCAGGTTTAATTGGAGCTACCTTTGAAGCTGCTCCTTCACTACTACCGCTGATCGTATGCAAGCAAATCAATCTATCTGTTCGGCATGGAAATACTTTCTCCTCAACTCTTGCCTATGCTGCCTACGGTGGGCTGATTCTCAATGGCATAATGCGAGATTTTGAAGAGGCTTATAAATTAGGCAAATTGGCATTGAGCTTGACGGAGAAATTAGATAGTAAAAAACTTAAACCTAAGGTTTTAGAGATAGTTGCATGTCATCTCATGCATTGTAAAGATCATATTCATCAAACCTTATCTCTAGTCCGGGAAGGATACGAGATTGGGCTAGAAACCGGAGATTTAGTATATAGTGGATACTGTGCATTATTTGATTGTTTACATTTATATTTCGCTGGTTCACGACTAAACGAAGTTGAATCGAAAATTAAAATTTACAGAAATGTTCTAGCTCCACTTAAACAAGAAAATACTGTAAATTATCTCTGCAAATTGCAGCAGGTTATCTACAATTTAGCAAAGCAAGTGGAAAATCCAGGTTGTTTACTTGGCAATCATTACAGCGAAAAGCAACTCTTACCAAGTTATCTTGAAGCAAATGATCGATGTAACCTCTACCATTTCTACTTAGACAAGCTAATCCTAAGCTATTTATTTGAGAATGGCTCACAAGCCGTAGAGTATGCTTCTGAAACTGAACTTTATTTAGATGGGGCATTAGGAACTTTTGCAACGCCTGTATTCTATTTTTACGACTCTTTAGTTCAGATACAGTCATACCAGTCTATCTCTTCCTCAAAACAGGAGCATTTGCTGCTCAAAATAAATAGCAATCAGGAGAAGATGCAGAGATGGGCACATTCCGCTCCAACTAATTTTCAACACAAGTATGATTTGATCGAAGCTGAGAAAGCGCGAGTCTTGGGTCAAATTTTTGAAGCAGAAGACTTATATGAACAAGCCATTCAAGGAGCCAAGGACAATGAGTATTTTCAAGAAGAAGCATTAGCCTATGAATTAGCCGCCAAACATTATCTGGCGCGAGGTAGGGCGAAAATTGCCCAAACCTACATGAAGGAAGCTCACTATTGCTATGAACGATGGGGAGCAACGGCAAAGGTAAAAGATTTAGAGACTCGTTATCCTCAACTATTTCCTCAGTTGTCCAACATAGTTTCTACACCAGTTCGCACCACGACTGGAACCACCTCAAATACCTCACATATTGCTCTCGATTTAGCGGCGGTGATGAAAGCAGCTCAAGCGATTTCGAGTGAGATTGAATTGGTGCGGTTGCTCAGTTCTCTAATGCAGATTTTAATTGAAAATGCTGGGGCACAAACTGGATGCCTGCTTTTGGAAAACTCAGGAGAATGGACAATCGAAGCGGCTTGTGAACTCAATGAAGGCGAGCAAGCCTGTGCGACGCAAGTACTGCGCTCGGTGCCAATGGCAAATCGTTTACCTGAATCGATCATTCATTATGTGATTCGGACTCATGAATCTGTCATCCTTAATAATGCGACTCGTGAAGGTACTTTTATTAATGAGCCATATATTCAACGTTACCAAAGTCAATCAGTCTTTTGTTTGCCGCTGCTTAATCAAAGCAAGCTCATCGGTGTGCTGTATTTGGAAAATCGATTAGCAACTGGAGTGTTTACACCCGCACGATCAGAAGTGTTGCATCTACTTTCAACCCAGGCAGCGATCGCGATCGAAAATGCCAAGCTCTATTCAAAGCTCCGCGCGAGCGAAAGTCAGATGGCTCAATTTTTAGAAGCGATTCCCGTAGGAATTGCCGTTATTGATGCGACGGGTCGCCCTTACTATGCCAATCAACGGGGCATTCATCTCATGGGCAAAGGGATTGATCCTGCCGTACCGCCGGATCAAATCGCAGAGGCTTATCAATTTTATGTGACGGGAGCGGATCAAATCTACCCTACTGAAAAAATGCCAATCATCCGGGCATTAAGCGGCGAACGCACTACGATTGATGACGTAGAAATTCGCCAAAATAACCAAACGATCCCTGTTGAGGTGTGGGGCACTCCCGTCTTTGACGAACAGGGCAATGTAGTTTATGCGATCGCAGCCTTTCAAGATATCACAGAGCGGAAACAAGCAGAACACCTCTTAGCAAATTACAACCGCACTCTAGAGCAACAGGTCGCTCAAAGGACAGCGGCTTTACAGCAAAGCGAAGCCGCACTGCGTCATCAAGAACAGGAATTACGACTGATCGCCGACGCACTACCAGCATTGATTAGCTATGTAGATGCCAATCGTTGCTACCAATTTATCAACCGTACCTATGAGATTTGGTTTAACTGTAGTCGTGATGAAATTTTGGGCAAGCCTGTTCATGCGCTTCTAGGTGAGACAGTTTATCCAATATTTGAGCCGTCTATTAATCAAGTGTTTAAAGGGCAAACTGTAGCCCTGGAAGCAGAAATCCCTTCTTTGCTTGGTACACGCTGCATCAGCGCGACCTTAATCCCCGATTTCGATCACAATGCTCAAGTGAGAGGCTTCTACAGTCTCATCACAGATATTAGCGATCGCAAACGCGCCGAGCAAGCCTCAATTCTGGAAGAGCGCAACCGCATGGCGCGAGAAATTCACGATACGCTAGCCCAGTCCTTCACAGGCGTTTTGCTCCAAGTAGGAGCTGCAACGCAAGTGCTAGCGGAAGATATAGAAGCAACCCAGGTACATCTAGAAATGATTGATGAACTGGCACGAACAGGGCTTGCTGAGGCACGTCGCTCAGTGGCAGCGCTACGCCCTCAGCTATTGGAGGAGGGCAATTTACATAGCGCCCTTCATCGCCTTGTAACTCAAATGAGAGCCTCTGTCAATACCGATGTTACCTACCAAATCAAAGGCACAGCTTATCCAATGCCTGCCGAGGTTGAAAATAATTTACTACGAATTGCACAGGAAGCATTAACCAATGCGATTAAATACGCTTATGCCAGCCAAATTCGGGTTGAGTTAGTGTACAACCAGACACAGTGTATCTTACAGATTAAAGACGATGGCAGAGGCTTTGGAGTGGGTAGCA
>NZ_JAIVFX010000036.1:0-7276 GCF_020829625.1 Nostoc sp. XA010
ACAGAACTATCGAGCGATCGCTTCAACAATTTCTGGCTCGACTGAACCTAAAATCAATGGTTTCAACCTGATTTCTTTACAAAACTTTACAACGTGTCCCATTTTGCACGTATCCCGGCTGTACCCCCACTAGGAATGATCGTAATGATTTTCTTCGGCTTGGCTGGTTCGTTGCTGGGGTTAATCATTATTGGGACTCTTCGCACCTACACAAATCATTGTAGAATTTTCTATTGAGGTATGAAGTTGACTGCTTCTTCCTGGTGCGATTCAATTATTCTCTGTAAAGAACATGAATTTTTTCGGAACTTGCTACCATGTAAGCTGTCTATGTAACAATACCGAACCACCTATACAGTAACCGGGGCATTGAATCTATGAAGCCCCATGTAAATTTATGGCTCTTCTTTAGCTGCTCTCTTGTAAAAACTTGAGAGCAGTTTTGCATTCTCAATCAGTAACAGCGTAAGCTTTAGCTTTGGACTTTGCAGCATTGGCTAGTATTCTAGTTAGACACTGATGGTAGTAACAGGGGATGAAGTATGGGAGAAGCTAAACGCAGAAAACAGCTTTTGGGTGATGTCTACGGTTCACGAGTTAATTTAGAAGAATGCCCCATACCTTCAGAAATTAGCCTTGGATATGTGAGTGATGAAGCATTGGCAACCACAAAAGGTCAACTGCATAGGATGCCTGAAGATTTTAAATCCACCTTTTTCATCGCCTTAACAAAAGCTAAAACTATAGTTGAGCCAGGAATTGTTTTCTCTGAAGCTCTAAAGTTTTCCGGTGGAGTTGGTGTCGAAGTTACATTCCGCTCCGACATTGAAACTTTTATCAAATCTCGGTGTAATACTCCAGTTCTAGGCTTACGCCTGATACAAAAGCTCAAAAATATAGACTACAATACTCATCGAGTAATAGCTCTCCTTGGTGGCTCTGACACTCCCATGCTCCCGATTAATGTCTATTCTGTTCAGCAAATCGAAACTCTGCTTAAGTACCTCAATGAAGACAGATAAACACAGATGTAATGGCAAGAAATAGAAAAACCGCCTTCTTCAGATGAAAAATCGTTGACAGATGTTCAAAGATACAGGGGCGGCGCGAACAATATAATTTCTACCTCTGCCATGAGGTATTGGCAGAGATAGAAGCACTTTCAATCGTCTATTCCACGAATGACTAAGAAAGTGGAATCCATAGAATCTAAGAAAAATTAAGGTTTACTGGGAAGCGATCGCTTCTGAGCAAGCCTCTATGCTTGAAGAGTGAATGTGTTGAAATCGATCGATGCTAAATGTTAATCCAGAACGAGGCATTGCATATACTTGGGGGTCTACACCACAAGAGCGACTGATGTCCTTCCCTTGCGATCGCTACATGTCGAATGCTGACGAAGCATATTTTCGAGCTATTGATGTGCAAGCACCAGCGCCGATATTATTTCGGTGGTTATGCCAATTGAAAGTAGGTTCTTACAGTTATGACTGGCTTGACCACCTCGAACGAATATTTTTTCATGGTGCTGAGTCAATTCCCACTCATCCCAGTCCAAAGCAACTGCTTTCGGGTGTGGAAAATTTAGCTGTTGGTCAAACAATCATGGGCATTTTTAAATTAGTTGAGTTTGAACCAAATCAACATTTGACGATAGTAACTGATGATGAGCAAGCCATTTCTATTTTTGGTGATATCGCTGCAAGCTATATCGTAATCCCAAGAACGGCAAATGCTTGTCGCCTTATTCTCAAGGGGAATATTCGCTATCCCAGAAATCGCTTTTGGTCATGGATACGCTATTTTTTGCCGTGGGCAGACTTATTAATGATGCGTCAGCAATTTTTGAGATTAAAAAATTTAGCTGAGAACCAAGTTTGATAAGTGGCTATTTGCCGTGTCCACTTGTTTCCCAACAATATATAACGTTATGTATGAGGAAATAGCTAATCCCACCAAGCATATAACTGTTGAGAATTAATCTCTAATTCATCACAACCCCAGACGAATTTTACAAATTCACCTGCAAAGTCTAAGTCTTTCACCCCTTTAACTGTAATTGCATCAATCACCAAATCTGGGTTTTCTGTGTGATTGATGACTACACCATCAAAAATTGCTGTCGTTTCTATACTTTTACAACGTTGCCCAAATTCAATAAATGAACCAACTGATGGAGCAGCATTAAAACTCGCATTTAGTGTAGTGTAGCCTGATTGAATAACTTGCTCCAATGATTCTAAAGATAGTCCCTGAAATTTGATTGCGTTGGGAGTATATTCTGTAATTGAGTTACCTAAAATTTCTTCAAGACGTTGAACCATATATTTATATCCATATTAAATAAATTTTCAGTATAAGCATATTCCTTAGTCTAGTAAATGCAGATGGTAACGAACTAGAGGAATACAACGTAAGTTTACCAAGTTAGCTAAGACCAGAGATATTTACAAATACTTCAATGGTAAACCTATTATTTTTAAGGATTAATTATGGGTAAACATTTCATTAAGTTAAGTGATTTACTTAATCAATCATAATTAATTTTAAAGCAAATAAAACAGCATCCCGACTACAAAAAGGTAAAATATTCACCAGATTTTACAGTTGCAGACGCGATTGCAGCTCTAGAATAACTACGAACAGAGATACAATAATGAAACCAGGGTACATTTATTTAATTCATAGTGTAGGCACATATAGATACAAAATAGGGCTAACTGTAGCACCACGGACACCAGAGGATAGATTAAAAGAACTGAATAGCCGTCAAAGTCCCTACCCATTGAAACTCATTCATTATGTCTTTGTTGCTGACGTTTACAAAGTAGAGAAAGAAATTCATCAAGCTTGTAAGTCATTTAATGTTTATAGGGAGTGGTTTGAATTTGCAAAGAACGCATATTTGCAACAAGTTATTCAGTTAATGGAGCGTAGTAATGTAGCGCAAAGACCAAATAATAATTCTCAGGGTTCCGGTCAATATCAGAATAAAATAAATCTTTCTTTGCCTATAATTCCTAGAGATATTGAACGTGCAAGTCAAGAGAGAGAGGAAATCCCAAAATATTTAATATCCAGACGATATGAACCCCACAATCGGTTGAGACAAGGCATAGTCGGGGAGAAAAACAAGAAGAAGAAAATTAAGAAAAGGAAACCTACTGTTTTAGGTAAAGTTTTAAATAATAATTTTTTATTTTTAGTAGCAATAGTCATTTGTATTATTTTATTTTTATATGTTGTGAGTATATTGATGTAAAAGTGCGTGAATGGGATGATACAGCAAGGGTTTGAAGCCCTTAAATTTCAGAAACTTCAACTGATACAGTTTTATCCCTAAGTTAAATTTTTCGTTTCAACTCTTAGTAGCGGTTACGTCCACCGCCACTGTATCCTCCCCGGTTCCCACCAGATGAACCTCTGTCTTCTCTGGGTTTAGCCTTATTCACTCTCAGGTCACGGCCACACGATAACGCTTTCTGAACTGCAAGAGATGCGATCGCCACCATCGAAGCGATCGCCTACGGCGGGCGGTTACGCCATCGCACACTCATCTTTCAAAGTTTGTCCCGGCTTTTCTGCCTTGACATCAATACCTCTATCAAAGCTGTACGCTCAGAGTTAAACGACTCTAAAAGTTGTACTAAAGCTTCTTCTACAATCACTTCTTTATAAGGAGCATTGGCTTTTCCTAACTCTAACTGGAGTGTAAGGTGCAGTTTGTCTAACTGATGCAGTACCTCTTCACTGATTTGAAATGTAGATTTACGCAATGAAACTTTTTCTACGTTGACTTGTTGACTTGTTAAAAAGTTAGCTTTCTCGCTTGTTGAATTACTGTTTGGTTGAATGATTGGTGTGCTATCTGGCTGACTTGTTGAAGCGTCAAATGTATATTCACTCTTGGATTGCTGCCTTGTTGACTTGTCAGCTTCTTGACTAGTTGACACTTCATATTGATGACTTGTTGACTTGTCAGATTTTCGACTTGTTAGTAGTTTATCTGGTTGACTGGTTAACTTGTCAGCTTCTTGACTAGTGGACACTTCATCTGGTTGATTAGTTAAATTGTCAGCTTCTTGACTGGTTGACACTTCATCTTGCTGACTTGTTGACTTGCTAATTTGCTCAAACCCAGCTAAAACTTTATCGGTCGAGGACAACGGATCATTATCATCATTTAATCTGGCGCGTCGTTTTGTCATCTGTCTTTTCACCTTAATTAGATTGCAGCAATTAAATTAGCGATTAACTGGTAAGGCTGCACTAATTTGGGGTCTTTAGCATAGATGTGAATGGGTTCGCCTGCCAGATTTGACTCAGAGAACTTGATTGACTTCGGAACGGCTTCAAATATCTGAATGTTTTGTAGTCTCTTATTTAAGGAGGCTAAGACATCTTGAGTCATGACCGTATTTTCAGCCATTGTTGGCAGTACTCCCAGTATTTGTAATTGGGGATTAAGACGTTTTTGAACACTTGCAACTGTTTCCAACAGTGCAGCCAGCCCTTTTAAAGCGAAAAATTGACACTGCACTGGAATAAGAACTGCATCCGCAGCTGCCAAGGCATTAACCGTTAACAGTCCCAAAGAAGGTGGACAATCAATTAAGACGTGATGGAATTGTTTGAGTACGGGAGCCAGTCGCTCTTTGAGGATGTAAAAGTTACCTACTTTCATGAGTATCTCCGTTTCTCCTTTAGCTAAGTTGATGTCAGCAGGCAGCAAACTGAGTCCAAATTTAGTAGAAACTACTCCATCGATGACTTTTGCTTTTTCTGTAATTACGTCGTAGCAGCTAATCTGGTCGTCAGCCACTTCCACCCCCAGCCCTGTAGTGAGATTGCCTTGAGGGTCAAGGTCAATAGCGAGGACAGTATCCTTAAGAGCCAGTAGTCCCCCTAAAGATATAGTGGAGGTAGTTTTAGCTACCCCTCCTTTTTGATTTGCTAATGCAATAATCATTGAATTTTAAGCCAAACATTTTGCCTATGAGCTTACTGGCAAGTCATTAATATAGCAAGTTAGGTTTACAACCAGGCAACTTGCTAAAAAGTTGGGTTGTCAACCAGCTAACTTGTTGGCAAGTTAGAAAGTTATGCTCCTGCCCTGTATGCTAGATGTAGAAGTGTTAAAAAAGACTTCAGAGTAAATCTTGTCTTGAGGTGACAGGATATGGATGAAGTTGTAAAAAAAGTAGCTGCATTGGGTTTGCCTGGAGTAATTTTGGTAATCACAATAGCAACAACAGGGTTGACAGGTGCTGCTGCTATCATCGCAGCTTTAGCCTTTCTGGGTGGCCCTGCGGGTATGCTGGGTGGAATTGCTGTTTTGGGACTGACAAGTTTGATTAGCAATGCACTGGCGAAAGTAATTCTGGAAAGTTTCTTAATAAGTATTTATAGCCAGAGACGGCAGACTGAACCGCGTTAACTCGTATTAGAAGAGACTTTACTTAAGGAGCATTAATTAGTGACGCGTGGTCAGAAAAAAACCGAACCGAAAAACAATGGAGCGAAATTAAATTTTAAGCAAACGCTGTGGGCAGATGCGAATAAGCCGTGGGATTATATAAATGCAGCCTGGACGTATTTATCATGGCCCCCAATTATTAGTGGACATCAACCAACAGAAAGAACAATTTAGCAACGCATATCTCCAAGCCATCACCAGTGTTGCAGGTTATTCTCTCTACAAACCAGCCGTAGACGACGACAGCGTAGACTGGGGAATAGCAGCCACAGGTCTTATGGGGCGCATCCGTGCGCCTCGCTTGGAATTGCAGCTAAAATCAACATCAAGGGATGTCCTCAACGATAACGCTATCCGCTACTCTCTCAAACTGAAAAACTACAATGATTTACGAATGGTTGACTTTGCCGTTCCTAGAATCTTAATTGTAGTTTTACTTCCCGATAACTTAAGCGAGTGGGTGCAACAATCATCAGAAGAACTTTGTATGAGGTATTGTGGCTATTGGTTATCGCTCTTCGTCATGCCAGAAACACGAAACACATCGACTGTAACTGTCACCATGCCAAGAAATAATCAATTTACAGTCGCTGCTCTCCAGTCAATTATGCAAGGTATCGGTCAAGGAGTACAACCATGAAAGTTACTGTGCAAGATGCGGAAATTATCAAAAATATAGAACTACAACAACTGAGAGAGTATTTACAATCTCACGGTTGGCATGAAGACAGACCTTTTCTTGATAATGCCACAATCTGGCACAAGGAAGCACAAAAAGGAGAATTTGAAATCTTACTACCAAGCACAAAAAATTTAGGAGATTATCTTCCGAGAGTTCGTGAACTTATCGAAACAATAGCAGATTCCGAAAATCTTTCTTACCTCGAAATTTTAAATGAATTTATTAAAAATTATCCTCATTTAAAAATTCAAGGCTTTGTCACGCAAATTGCAACTCCTAACGCAGATAGATTAAGTGGCGAAGTTACCATTGTTTGTCCAGTTTTTGAGAAATTACGCCAAATCAAAATTGAACTGCTCGACCATGATTATATTTTGGCAATAAAATCTTATCAAGAACGCTTACCTGTAAGATGTACGGGTGATTTAGTTAAAGAAAATAATATTTTTATTTTGAAAAATCCACAAGAATTTCAAATTGAAAATATTTGAATACCATTCCCTTGCAATCGTGACTTAGTAAATAGAGACAATCCGCCGTAATGTCACAATTGATTGGACTGTAAAAGAAAGTTTCAAAGCGAATCTGCTCTCGGTTAGTCAAGCGGCGGCTGCGGAAATATGGCTATCCACCAGAAAAGCAGGAGAAGGCGATGGTGACGGTGCTGCAACAGGCAGAGTTACTGTGTAGAGATTGGGCTGCGTGATGTGATGTGGTTCAAAAAATTTTACAGGTTAGCTTCTTAAGTTTTGTCAGTTACCCCCAGATACCGCTCCCAAGCTGCCAAAGTGCGATGTCCCGCTCTGGGTGGACTCAGAAGCTACAAGGAAAGTTGTAGAATCAAAAAAACCTTCTTTTATTAGCTGAAGCAAAACCTCAGTTAAATCAACCACAGTCAAGAATTAATGGTTGCTAAAAGTTCTTCTTTTCTTTTTTCTAATTCCGAGATTTTTCGGTTCAAACTTCGGATTTCTGTATTGATTTTTGATAATTCAGCTTTGCACTTTTGAGTTTTTAAATAATCCGACCCATATTTTTCAATTACAAAATTTTCTACCTCATTCCTTAAGAGTTTAAAGCAGGGATTTCCATATAAAGTATTGTGCCGATATTGCAAT
>NZ_JAIVFX010000036.1:7372-53789 GCF_020829625.1 Nostoc sp. XA010
CAATTTTCCTGATTTGATAGCCTCAAGAATTTCTGCTAGATCAAGGTTAAATTCTTTTTGGGCTGTTTTATCGCTCAGAGTAGCTCCCTTTTGCCCCCAAGGGGAATTGTCTTCTTCATGATTCATATAAGACTTAGTTTAAAGAACATTGAACGAGATGCTCCCATTCCAACAGGTACTAAGTGTATTAAAACAGAGAGAACTTACAAAGTAGGGATATACATGGTGCTACTTACCCTCGGTCGAAACTCTTTTTCCCTACATAGTTCAAAAATCCAAAGCAGAGATCGCGTTTTGCTTCTGCTTCTCAGTTACACCCAAATATCGCTCCAAAGCTGCCAAAGTCCGATGCCCCGATATCTCCTGTATGTGGCGCAACGGTATCCCCGCATCGCTCATCCTGGTTAACGCAGTTCTCCGAAAGCTGTGGGTACTAACGCCCTCAATACCCAGCCGCACACAGGTATCTCTGAGGATTTTATCGGCGCTGACCTTGTGGATATGTAAGAGTCCATGCCGACCGGGAAACAAGAACTCCTTGCGGCGGTTGGGGTTGTACTCTTCTAAATACTGCCTGAGCTTGGGATGCACTTGGATTTCCCTAGTGTCCCGCTTGCCTTTGGTGTTGACGCTACGTAGCACTAACACGCCTCTGACACCGTGGCTGCCAAACACATCTTTCACCGCCAAAGTACAAGCTTCGTTGATTCGGCAGGCAGCATAAAGGCACACGCCAAACAAAGCCCGATCGCGTGGGTTGACAAAGCCCTCGTTAAATAGGACATTAATTTGATCAGGGGTAAGGATTTCTGCCCTGCCGAATCGGTTGATTTTCATAGGGTCTAGCTTACATGGTCTTTGAGCAAAAAGACCATGTAAGTGACCAAAAAGCTGATTATTCCGTGAGTGATGACACCCGATTAACCCAGACTTATCAATCAGCACGAAACCACGAACGCTACAACCCGCATTCTTTCGTTGAGTGATTAAACTTGCTTATAATTGCAACGCAGTTACTAAAGGCAGGTATAATCATCGCCAGTAACAAAGGCTTATGTTGCGGCTGGTCTGACTTGTCTACACTTGCTTCTATACGCAGCTTGATAAATCATTGCTATCAAGCTCGTGATATCAACGTTTGCCAGCAGTCCCAGCATCGCTTCCACTTCCTCTCTACTCAACGAAGAAAACTTGTAAACGGCAATTGTGGTGATAATATCTATTAGTTTAATGGCAAGAGAAATTAGCCTACGATAGTATCAATAAATTAATTATTCTTTTGTTAACATTATTGGTTTAGCTCTACAAGTAAACCAAACTTCACCAGCAATTAGATCTACTTTCAAACGCTAATGCGATCACAAAGGTGGCGTTCAGGAGCATTCTCACTTAAACCATTATTGGGGTTATTAAAATAATCTCGTAGCCAATTGCAACTGTGAACTAATAGTTTATTTAAATCCAAACTCCATAAGATAACTATCCCATCAGAGCTGGCTGAAGCAATTGTTTTGCCATCTGGACTAAAACTTACTGAATATATTAAGTCCCTATGTCCTATAAGACTGCTGATTTCGTAACCATTAGTAGTATTCCAAAGTTTTATTGTTTTGTCGCCACTTCCTGAAATGATTATCTTACTGTCTGAGCTAAAATCTATACTCATTGGATCAAAGCTAGTTCCTTCATGAGCTTTGATAGTTTTAATTTCTTTTCCATCTGGATTCCAAAGTTTAATAGTCAGATCTTCACCAGATGAAGCTATAGTTTTTCCATCAGGGCTAAAACTGATGCTTGTTATACTTGCGTTTTGTACTGAAAAAGAATTTTTCTCTCTTACTTGAGAGATTGCCTTTAATAGAGTTGCTGTAACTTTAGTTTGTGTATCGGTTCTTACCCAAATTGTTGAGCGCATTTTTTGTGCTGCTTTCAAGGCTTCTATTAATGCCTCAAAATTTTTGCGTTTAGACAAAAGGATATCCGAAGATAAACTTTGAGCATTAAGCTGAGCATTTACTTTCTCCCCTTCTGCTACCTTCCAATTAATACCAGCTAAGATGGCGAATCCAGCCAATATAATACTTGTAATTGAAGCCACTATCATCTGGCGTGTTTTGCGTTCTTTTTGTTGCCTAAGCAGGCGATTATGTAGTTCAATGCTCAAATGAATGAAATCTTGCTCACCTTGGGCAAGATTCTCTTGATTTTGTTTAAGCTTTTCTTCTGCATACGCTAACGCAGCACCTCGTAACAATGTTCCTTCATCTTGTTGCGTCTGTTCCCATTGAGCTATTGCTACCCGTAGCCTCTCCTGCCAAGCACGAAAATCTCGGTATTTTTCTATCCAATTTCGGAATTTAACCCAATTACGGATTAAGGCTTCATGAACAACCTCTACTGTTTTCTGGTTAGCAGCATTTTGATTCGTTACCACTAATCGCATATCAGCTAACTGTTTCACTAAAGTCCAGTCTTCCTCACTGAATTCCGCTTTTGTTGCGACTCGTCGCGTATCCTGCGTTCCCTCACCAGGACGTACCAATTGGATAAAAATACGACGCACCTGTTCTTGCTCAACAGCATTAAAATGACCATATTGTTCATCAGCATAATTCGCTAAAGCACCTTGCACTTCACCAATTGCCTCATAAGCTGTATGAGTCAATTGCTTAAGTGTGCGTTTTTCCCATAACAAAGTTAAAGCAAACTCCAATAAAGGTAAGTTCCCTGGTTCGGACTCAACATCATCTAAGATGCGTTCTATTAGTCCTGGTTCAAATGTTACTCCTAGCTTTTGGGCAGGACAGGCAATTACCTCTGATAGTTCCGAGCGATTCATCGACCTGATTTTGATGTCAGGTTTCAACTGATCTGCAAATTCTGGATATGAGAGCGCGTAACTTAAAAAATCCACACGCATAGTTGCAACAAATACTGCCGATAGCGATTTGCTGGTAGGAGATTGAATAATAGTTAGCAGACAGTCCAAAAAACTACGGCGGATTTTTTCATCCTTGCATAAGGTAAATAACTCTTCAAACTGATCTGCAATCAGTAATACACAATTGTTAGGATGGTTTTGTTGAATTTTGGCAATAACATCAACAAGAAGAACATCACCATTGCAGAAATAATTGGACAACTTGCGTGTTTGGGCAATACGATCCGTATCATCCAAATCAGGCGTGTAGAGTGGAACTAATGCTTCAGCCAAACCGTAGAAAGGGTTAGCTCCAGGGCGAAAATGAGTAAATAACCAGTGACCTTCTTGTTGCAGCTTGGGTACTAATCCTGCGAACACGACAGATGATTTACCGCTTCCTGATGCACCCAGTACAGGGATAAAATTTCGGGTTTGAGTTGCCCTAAACAGTTCTTCTATAAAAACTTCTCTGCCAAAAAAGTATTCAGCATCATCCGGGCTAAAGTGAAATAAACCGCGATAAGGGCATGGGAGTTTTTCATCACTCAAAGCATCTGACGCAGGTTGGACAGCAGCTACTCGAATATCTTCACGGTAATAGTAATTTGTGATGTGGATATTTTGGGTACTGTTATTACCTTGAACTACTGTATTGCTGTCACCCAAAACCCCTTGATTTTCATTACCTTGAACGGCTCGGTTTTGATTACCTTGAACTACATTTTGAGGTATGGAACTATCAGCCTGCTGCTTTGGATCTGCATCAGGCTGTTGTGAATCAGAATTATCTGGTGGCTGCTGACTCATAAATCAGTTCTACAATCCCAGCAGGTGAGAACCAGCAGCCACACCTAACCAAGTTGCAACTTTCACAATAATCGGCTTGGCTGTTGTCCAGATTTTCTGACCAGCTTCCACGCCCTTACTTGTTTTATCAAGTGTTTCTGCCACACTTGTTAAACGCTCTAATGCTCGTTGCTTATTTGGTTCTTCTTTATCCGTTGCTTTCTTAGCTGCACTCAAGTCTTCAATTACTTCTTCTTTAGTGTCGGCTGGGAGTTCTGCCCCTTTAATTAAAGTTTCTAGTTGAGCCAATAACTTAACAACATCCTCCTTAGTGAGCGATTCTGCGGTATCTGCACCTACTTGATTTTGTTGAGTTACTTGATTACCATCACCAAGGACAGCCTGATTATTGTCCCCTTGAACTGCGCGGTTGCCGTCCCCTTGGACATTATTGACGTTGCCGCCAACTGAACCACCAACTGAAAAGCCACCGGGGTTGTTTGTCATAGTACCTACCTCTTCTACTTGAATATTTGAATAAAAACTAGGACGCTCCAGTGCTGTCATTACCATATTCTCTAATCTGCGGATTTGATTATCTTTTTCTGCTAAAAGTAATTTAATTTCTCGCTCTGGCAAGCCTTTTATATCGTTATAAGTGTCAAAATATTCTGCACTCAATTCAGACTTGTTAGTTCTAGATGCGGTTTTGGCACGAAGTAAAAACTTGTCTTCTCCCCTTTTCTCCATTGCCACAATTTCAAGTTCAGCTTCAGGGTGATTCTCTGCTAACTGTTTAAAGGAAATTGCGATCGCCCTTGGATCAACGTCTTGGTTATGATACAGGTCGAGTGTATCAAAAATTGGTTTAATGAAATCACCGAACTCCCCATCTGCAAACACTTCTTTATTGTTATCTGGTTTACGGAGCGGGTCAGGGTTCTCTTTTGTGGGGAGTCGCATATAAACGTATTCACATCTCACCCCATCAAATTTAGTGTCGCTGCTAATGTTCCAGTCTTGAATGTATGTCCCGGTGAGAGTAGCGCCTGTTAAATCAGTTCCGTTCAGTTGTGCCTGTACTAACTTCGCTCTGGATAAATCTGCATCTTTTAAATTCGCTTCACTCAGATCCGCACCACTAAAACTGGTATCTACTAAATTGGCTCCTTGAAAATTTACTCCCCGCAAATCCTCACGGTCAAAATTCAAGTCTAGTCCCTGGCTTGTTACCAGAACTTGACGCAGTTGTGCTTTTTGCAGGTAAGTTGTTCCAGGGCGAACACGATCCAGTTT
Organism: Nostoc sp. XA010; assembly: GCF_020829625.1. Lineage (GTDB taxonomy): Bacteria > Cyanobacteriota > Cyanobacteriia > Cyanobacteriales > Nostocaceae > Nostoc. Next base: position 12,378 of record NZ_JAIVFX010000036.1, read on the forward strand.
TTTAGTTTTGCTGAAACAAGTGCGAGTCAAAATAGATTTTCTAAAATCTGTACTTTTAAGTGTGGCTCCATTGAAATTGACATCAGTTAAATCAGAAGAGCGAAAGCTTGTACCGCCAAAGGCTGCAAAAGCAACAGCAATGTTCCGAATAATGGCGTATTTTTCATCTCCTTTCATTGCTCTCCAGGCAATGTAAGCACTAAGTAAAACTCCGGCTAAGGCTCCGGCTAAGGCGAAGGCGAAGGCTGCGGCTAAGGCTAAGGCTCCGGCTAAGGCTCCGGCTAAGGCTCCGGCTAAGGCTAAAGCTCCGGCTAAGGCTAAGGCTAAAGCTCCGGCTAAGGCTAAAGCTCCGGCTAAAGCTCCGGCTAAAGCTCCGGCTAAGGCTCCGGCGAAGGCGACGGCGAAGGCGACGGCGAAGGCGACGGCTAAGGCAACGGCTAAGGCTAAGACTCCGGCTCCGGCGACCGCTCCGGCGACCGCGACGGCGAAGGCGACGGCGAAGGCGAAGGCTAAGGCTAAGGCTAAGGCGACGGTTGAGTTTAATCCTTGGCGAAGGATAACTATAAATAAAACAATTATTACTATTAAGGCAGTCCAGCCATCAACCTGATTTTGTCGACTTGGAGTATCAAATATATAAACTATCATGGCTCCAGCAAAGGCTGAGAAAAATCCTGAAACTCCAGATAGCAGCCAGGAAACACCTACTAAAAAAACAGCCCAACGTTTTTGCAACCCAGCAGTAGCATGACTAAAGTTTGCGTTCCTCAGATTCGCTCCTGTAAAATCTGAGCTACGGATATCTGCATAACTAAAATTTGCACCTGCAAGGTTCTGACCTCTGAAGGAGCGCCCTCTGAGATTTTGACCGGAATAGTCCTGGGGCATGGCTGGGTGCTGTATACAAATTTCTTTTTGGCTACAGATATACCACGAGTAATTCCGTAATTACAACGCTTTAAAGCACATTTACTTTTGTAACGCCAGTTTTTATGCTTCAATCCCCGACTTAATTCTTTCGCTCTCCTCACCAATACATCATTCATTCACAATCAAGTTATAGTCGATATAACCAAGCATCGCCCCTCTTTTTATCGCCTCATAACGGTTCTTGACGTGCCATTTACTATACAAATCACTGGCATAATTTTTGACTGTACTAACAGAGAGAAACATTTCTTTGGCAATCTGTTCAAAAATCAAACCCTGAGCCAGTAATCGCAGGACTTGTATTTGTCGCTCAGTGGGAGGTTCAAACAAGTTTTTGTCAGCAAAACTAGGGTCGATATATCTGTTCTGATAAAGGCTTTCTAACAGTTTTTTAGCCAGCTTAGGGTCAAGTAGACATTCATTAAAGTAAGCTCTCTTGATGGCTAGTTCAATCAATTCTATATCAGCACTTTTGAGCATATAAGAATCAGCCCCATGACGAAAAGCCGAGTTAACAAAGTCGGAATGAGTCTGATTAGTAAATATCACTACTTTACTATTAGTTTTCCTTTTAATTGAGCGAGTAAGTTCTAAACCACTCATGTCGGGCAATAGTAAATCAACTAACACAACATCAGGATTGGTCTGTTCAATTAACTGAAACCCTAGCTTTCCACTGGTAGCATCACCAGTTACTTCTATATCAGGAGATTGTGAAATAGCACCTTTGATGCCTAAGAGAGTGAATATTTCTGGTTCAACAATTACTATTTTCAGCATGATTTTATTAATCCTCTAATAATAAATGGCTGTTTATTCGGTTATTTATTATTTGTGTCTAGCGGACACGCGATAGACACTTGGTGTCTGGGCGGTGTCTGGGGTAGTGTCTGCTGATATCTTTGCTATACAAGGGTTTTGAGCTTTGGTGTCTGTGGTGTCTGGTGAGGAGTGTCCGCGAAAAAAGGGCGTTTTTGGGGGTAGACACCAGACACCCTTTGCAGTCAAATTTGATTAAGCTTGATAACACCCTCGGCTATCCAATAAGCCTTTCCTGCCCCCACAATTTCATACATCCAGCCCTTTATTTGCTCAACAGTAAATCTCTCACCGTTCACTTTAAAATTGCCCTTAAGCATCAAAGTAAATCGGTTTGCCGTTGAAATGGTTATAAATGTCCTCTGGGTTAAACCAGCTTGGCAGCGTGCGCTCTGCATCCCTTAATTCCTCCCCACTGTCATCAATCAAGCCACGAATAATCTTGACCCTAGAAAGCGGTGTTTTCCCGTTAGCTGAGAATTTCTGAATGAGTATTGTACCCGCCTCCCTCATTGCTTGTGTTTTTTCTGGATAGCTTGAATTTGTGTCATTGTGGGTAATACCAGTTACATAAACTTTTGCTTTCCTAGTGTCTGTCAGATGCAGTTTGTAAAACTTTTCTGCGGGTTCACCAATCAATGATTTCAAGTTGGTGTACTCATCAATAAGCACTTGTTCGGGCGCTATCTTTGCAGGCTGCTCTAAGTCATTTTTCCCTTTAATTCTTAATAGCCAATGCTCACACAGACTATCAAGCGCAGTACCTATCTCTAACTCGGACTCTGCAATATTTTGAGTAGCAAGATATTGCCATGCTTTAGAGTTGTCTCCAGTCGCGTGGCGGTCAATTAAGTAGTAAATGGGAATCCCTAAGCAATGCTTTCTAACAAGAGCTATAGCCGCGCTCGTGTAAGTTTTACCTGACCCCTGGCGACCGATTAACCACAGTGGGGTTAAGTTGTCGATAATCTTCCATAACCATCCATCTTCATGGACTTTGAGCGCTTCTATAAGCTCAGTTGCTCGTTGCTGGTCAACTGACTGCTGATTGTCATTTTCTGCGATCGCTCCTTTGGTTTTACCCTCAATCTTGCCGCGTTCAAGTTCAGCCTTGGCTTTATCCCGCAGATTCTCAGCAATGGTTTTATCCATCACAGAATGATTAACAGCACGGGCTTTCATAAAGTCCTCTAGCTGAATTCGAGCCTTGGCGCGTTCGTTTTCCTCATCGGTTAGCCCCAATTGTTTACGAGAATGAACGTCTAGGTCAGTTAATCCATCTTTCAAGCGTTCAGTGTAAAGCTGGGTCGAATGCTGCTTAATTTCACGTTTGTGCTTGTTTTGCTGCCAAGTTGCATAGTCGTAAGTCTTTTCGAGTTCGCCCAGTTCATAATCCGTGCGCTTGAGGCGTTGCGAACGCACGAGCAAACAACCCACGACACCCCATAGCCCAATAACTGCAATCCCATATCCTAGCAACTGATTAGGGTTGTCTGTAGGCAAATCACGCACCCATTGAATAGCATCACCCTTGTAGGGAATGATGCTGCTATACAATCCGTAGCGCTGCCATTCTTCAGTGAGGACAAAACGCGGCATCTGGCAAAAACGCTTATCCAAAGCTATTTGGCTGTGTACGCCGTTTGCTGATCTTGGACAAAATTGAATTTGTGTCAAATCGTAGGGCTGACGTGTTTGCGATGTTGCCAGCCCGATGATTGCAGCTACACCACACACACCAGCCAGCGCTAACTCGAAAACACCCTGTTTCATGAGCGCCCCTTAAAAATAATTGCAATAGAGCCAATGAATAAAGCCAACGCGACTGCAATACTTAACCAAGGGTCTGATTGCGGATTCTGTTTTTCAATGGTTTGGATGTCTTGGCTAATCTGGGACACTGTTTCTTTAGTCAAATTCTCAAAATATTGATAGTCTTTGACTGCTAGCCAAGTTGTGATACCTGCAAACACCAAGCCCCCAGCAGTTTTTAAAACATTTTGCATATTATCTACCTCTAGTCCGTCACTGTTGTAATTAACTCTCAAGCCCGTTAGCCCAGCGAGAGAGCCAACGCTGCACATAGAAAACGAGAGCGAAATTGCCAACCAGAGATTAACGCCACCGCCAGTTATTAAGAGATATTTAGCTATAAAGAATCCCGTAGAATTTAGCGACCAGCCAACAAAAAATCTCGTCAATTTTTCAGTTGTATTGATAATATCTTTGCGGTGCTGCTTGCGTGACTCTAAATGTTCTATTAAGTCTTTTGGTAACGGCGTATCTGGGGCGATTTCGCTTACTACTGACTCAATACTGTCTTCAATGTCGTATGTCATATCTGTATTAGGTATTTCTCGAACCCGTCAGCGCTCGGCTAAAGTTACTGACGGGTTTATTTATTAGAAACCTAGCAGAGCATCCTTGATTTTTTGTACAATAGAGCGCCCTACATATTGCTTTTTTGGCTTGAAATCATCACGAGCGTTATCACCCATTTCTAAGTAATACTTGCCCAGTTCTCTATCATGTTGCAGGTCAATTGTTTGTTGTCTAATGTCTGTCTGCAACTCCGCCTGCAACATCTTATATTCCCCGTCAACTTGCATCATGTGTTTATCCACCCAAGCCTTCAGTAATAGATGGTCTGTTGCTTGTTGATGGCGCAGCGCTTCTTTCTCCTTGGATGAAGTGAAATCAAGCTTCATCTCTTCTAGGATGTTAGCTAGATGAGTATCAGCTAAAATCGCTGACTGCACTGCTCTTTCAATCTTCTCGCCGCTAACACCAGCTTGTTTGTAGATGTCACTCAGGACTACGTTTAAGTCCTCAGTCCCTTTGATAGCGGCTAGCATTTGCTCTCTAACCTGTGGGGCAAATTCGCTAATCTTCGCCCCGTCATTGCCCATTTGTCCTATCAACTTCAGGGCTGACTTATCACCTGTTAGCGCTCTGACTACTAAGTTGGTAGATGCATTGAATTTAGTTTTTAATTGGCGCTCTAGGTGGCGTGATTTGTAAGTTACCAGATTCTTTAGCTTGATTGAACTTTTCACAGCGATATTCCTTTGATGGGGTAAATATTTTGTTGCAGTGGTACTCCATTCGCCTTACATATTGCTCAATATTTGACTTTCGTTTGAGATATTGCTGATAGCTTGATTGCTCTAGTATTGGCATATATACCCAATTGTGCAGGGGTAAAATCACGGCAGCGAGTGCAGTTAAACTAACAGCAATTCTTGAGAAGTAGCTCATTCTACAAGAGCGAATCACCAAGCACTCAAGCAGCGTCAAGTTATCGCTATTGAGCGGCGTTGAGCCTTGCGAGGATTGAGAATTGGGTGCTTTTAATGTTTTGGCGGATGACTCCCATATCCGCTTTGATGTCTCCTGAGAAGTTGTTAACCTTTTGGTTTAATCTAGAAGCTCTGTTGCTAACGTGTTCTCGCAAGTCTTGGGCGTTAGTCTCAAATGATTGCTCAATGACATCAAATTTCTGATCAACGTAGCTCTTGATTGCAGCCGTTACAGTACTGATGAATTGGCTGTAGTCGGTAAAAGTGTCGTCAACGTTTTCAGCAATACTTAATGTTTCTTGTTCAGTTAACTCAAACCCCAGCGCCGATGATTGGGCTGTTACAATTTGACGCTTATCTGAGCTAGTTACAGTGATGCTGTTAATCTCTTGGGCAGCGATTGTAAGCTGACTGTTATCAAGTTCAGCGTCAGGTTGTGCATCTTCTGACCCTACTAGAAACGTTTCTTCAACGGGTTCATCAACTACAGATAATTGGCTTGTCGATTTGACTTTGAGATAGTCAACGGCTTGACTCAATTGCTCTTTGGTGGGATTGTCAAGGTCATCGCACTCGACAGCAAGCGCAGCTGTTGTGTAATCATCTTTAGTGAATCCTTGATAACCCTGTTTGTACAAACGAGCGCGGACATTGTTAGTAAATTTGTCAGACATGATGATTACTCCTTAAAGGGCTAGTGCTAAAACTGAGATCGTTGCGGATTTCATCGGTTGCGGTCGTCTGTTGATTGCCCATTTAGCAGCAACAAACGCAACAAGGGCTAAATCCTTGCTCTGATATGAGTGAAGGGCGTTATAACTTAGATTTGCTTGGCTAAACCAGTAATAACGAGTGCTGCGTGGTACATCGTCAAGATTGATTTTTAGATAGTCTGCCAGCGCGACTAGGAATTGCTGACCTGTGTATTGAACTTCTTCGGCATCATAGAAGTGTTTAAAGGCTTGCCAGCGTTCGCTAAAATCAGAGGTTCTAAAAGAAAAGGCTGAACACTTACGCTTCATGCCTGCATAGGTTTCAACAATGCTTATGGCTTTTTCGGATTCAATGGAGAGCGAGAAATATTGCTTCAAGGATGCGACTGTGCGATACCAAGTGATATCTGAAATGCCTTTTCCCGTGATGCCCTCGTAAGTTTCTTTGAGCAAGCGATACTTAGCTACATATTTTTTTGTTGCCACATTAACTCTGTTTTATTACTTGAGTGTGTATAAAATTGACCGACTATCCGTAAATTCCAGTTATTTGATAGGCTAAATTAGCTAGAAACAGTTATCCTGATACGCCAAATTAGCTAGGCACTATCAATAACCTTGGATCTTGGACTTTAGACAAATGTTTTAGCCTTGGTTTTATCGGCTATAACCATGCAATAACAAGGTTTGTCAGCTTTGATGACATACTGACACTTTCTCGTTTACCCCCACGAATACGCCCCTTTTGGACTAGTTGACGCGCTTGTACCAAAGCCTTTGTCCGCGACGCGCGGTAATAGATGTTACCAAGGGTCAGAACAAACTCAACTGTATTGAGTTGTTAGTTATCTCTGCTGTGTGCTGTTTATATAAGCTCGGAATTTCATAACAACGCCTTAGCACTTTGTCACGATTGAGCTTTAAGTCAGCGCTCTTAGACTGACGCGGTAAAGGACGGAAATAATATTGTGTGTGTCTGATACTGTCATTGCTATAGAGATAGCGATAGAGAGCGCCATCGATACTGTAGGTTTTGGATTTGCTTAGGAGGGTTACGCATCCTACAAGCTGTTTATCGATCATCATTCTTGTCTCCCGCAACACACGCGCCTGTCAAGCTTGCACCCAGGAAAACCGCTATAGAGGCGATGGCACTTCCTTCAAAAATCTTGGCGTTGTAAATCCATGTGGGTTGATATTCCTCGCCTCTACTTTCTTCAATCCGGTCAAACCCGTGACAAAAGATAGAACCAACTACCATAAAACTAGTAGTTACCAAGCTCACAATTGCTACTGATGACGCTCCATTAAGTATGAATGAGTTAATCTTTTTACGCCAAGTTTTCACACGGCGAATGTGCATTACTGGCTTTTGTTCTAGATATGAATGCCACTCTTGATCAGTAAAATTTGTGGGCTTGTAATCATAGGGTTCGTGTTCGTCCAATAGTTCGCCTACTGCTTGGATTGCGTCGCCTAGCATCACGTCTGGGGAGTATTCTAGTTGTCCAAATTCCTTAGAATCTCGGATTTCTCTGAGCCAGCGATCTATTGCTTCTAACCTTCGTAATTGATTTTGATTAAGCATTACTTTCTCAAAAGGTAGTTCGTTGATTGCTTCTTGCGTTGCGTAAATTGATATGCATGAATTCTCTGTCCTAATGCAGACACGCACAATTACCGTGACCGTTGAAAATGAACGGACGCAATGCAGATATTGCTGTGAATAGTTGAATGCTCTCAAAACAGCGCTTGCAACCCTTGTAACCCTCAAAAGGAAGTCGCCTTAGCGTTTTGCGCTTGGGTATTACTTGCGTCTGCCTTAAGTTATTGACGTATCGATAACCTTGACACTAATATAGTAAGTGAAGTTAAGCAAAGTGTCAACACTTCTCTTACAATAATTGCAAATAGCTTAGAAGTGGTATTTAATAGCTCCATAAAGCATACTTTCTATGCGTAATGGCTACAAAAAAACCACGATTAACAATTTATATGGCATCACAGGAATTATTAGACGACCTACAAGCAATTGCCGATGAGCAACAACGATCAGTTTCCAATCTTGCTAGCATCGCACTTGCGGATTGGATAGCTCAATATAAAGAACGAAAAAAAGAGAACAAATAAAATTATCGACTCAGAGCAAACAAAAGGCGATCACGTATAATGTTGACCCTGAAAGACCCACCAAGCGATTTTCAACTCCCGCCGCACAACGAATCGGCATTAGAGATGCTTAGGGAGGCGAAAGACTATGCGTCCACTCAAGCTCTAGCGGCTGGTGGTGCTGCGCTGGCTACAGGAGGCATAGTTCATCCATTTGGCTGGGTTCTTTTTGGATTGGCTTACAAGCCATTGGTAGCAACTCAAAAACTGGCGCGGTTGGAAAAATTAACAGATGTACTTTTGAATGAGTTTAAAAGCAAGGGGATACAAATCTTTCCGGTGCTTAAGCCAGAGGATAAGAACCCGATTGACTTGTTTGTGAGATTTGAGCGAAAAATTCACCTGTTTATCTCCATTCGCTCAATAGGAGATAAGGAGATTGTCTACAACGAAGCCAGAGAGGTTTTGCAGATCAAGAGGAAAGACAAACATGGACTAAAAGTGTGGAACCCTTGCCCACTGCTTGAGTTAGCAGATTACGAGAAGTGGTTAAGCAAGAACAGAGACTTGTTTGCAATGTCTTCCCGTGAAGCTACAAAAACGCCCTCAGCAAAAGTTTTGGTCTTATGGCCTCCCACCAAGGCGGCTATTGATCACAATCCACATCTTTATTCTGAAGTTGGAAGTATGAAAATTCTGGCTCTTAGAAGAAAAGGTACTGCATTTGTTATTCAACAGGAGGAAGTAATCGAGTTTGTCAAGGCGACTTTAGCCAAGTACTCATAGGCAAAACAACGAAAACCCCGCGTCCCGGTAGGACAGCAGGGTTTTCAAACGGAATTGGGGTTATCGGGTCGCAAGCCTAATTAATATCCCTAACAGTAATTTTATCGTACATGATTCGGTGTAAAGCCAATGTAACACTGGCTCACCAGATGTAAACAACGTTTCAGGAATTTTATGTAATTTTGTTCTTATATTTCTGAACGTTTGTATATAAGATTACTTTCGGGATAGCTCCAATTCCTCCAACACACAAACTGGAGGAATAGTTATCATGTCACCATTACAACAATTTAATCACTTAGTATCAGCACAAGAAGCAGCTGAATCAGAAACTTTTTCTGCTGTAAAGACAAAACTTGAGTTGATTGAGAGTCGCATAATCAAGTTTGCGTTTAACGCAACTGGAAAAAACAAAGACTGGGACTTTAAGAAGCTGGCCGGCAACTTCATTGATGTATTCGGCACTCTAGCCGATGTCCAGGAACATATTAAAGCAGGCCATGCCATCTGTGCCGGACTGTTAAACGGCAAATGGCGCAGTAAGGCCAATATCATCGGTTCTCAGTGGCTACTACTCGATATTGATAATTCCGATGTCGCCCGTGATGCTTATGACAAGCCAATTAAGGACGAGAATGGAAATCATATCAAAGTTTACAAGCACCAGTTAACCATAGAAGAAGCCCTAGCCCATCCCTTCATTAAAAAACACTGTGCTTTAATTTACACTACTGCCAGTCATAAACCAGAGTGGCATAAATTCCGGTTGGTTTTCCTTCTGCCCGAATATGTCCAAGGCGCTGATACTGTAGAAGCTTGTACACGCTTCCTCATGCAGCAGTTGCCCCATGACCCAGCTTGTAAAGATGCAAGTCGTGTTTTCTACGGCAGCACAGAGGCCGAATTTCCCCTGGTCAACCCTGAAGCCACTTTACCAGCAGAATGGATAAGTGAAGCGATAGCGATCGCGCAAATTGAGCGTATTGAGTATCAGCTAAGAATTCAAGAAATTGAGTCACGGCGTAAAGAGTGGCGTGAGATTTCCCTCAATGAAGGCTGGGACATTGACCAGCTAATCCAGAACGCGCTTTCATTCATTCCACCGCGCACCCCAGGAAGCGGCAACTATGACGAATGCCGTCAGGTGTTGATGGCACTGGTTAACCATTATGGGGCAACGGATGCGGAAATTATAGCCGAGCAGTGGTCGCCCAGCATCAAGGGTTCAACTTGGAACATCCACGCTAAGATTCGCAGTTTTAGGCGTGGGGGAATCTCAATCGGTACACTGTTTCACATTGCCAAACAGTATGGCTTTCGGTTCCCTAAACGGCAGTATGAATATAACCTCGGCGACCAAGGAGTAATTAGCCGTGAACAGTGGGAGCTTGGGCGAGTTAGAGAGGACTTGAGCAGCTTCCAAAATTTATTGAAGCAAGCGATCGCTCCATTTTCTTCGATATTTAAAGGATTTTTTGCCCCACCAACACCAAAGCCCTTACCCGAAATTGACACGCCTTCGCCCAATGTAATTATTTACAAGCCCGGCAATATCCCGTACATAACTGAAGTTACAGGCAATATCTCTATCTCCTGCCAGCCAGAAGAACATATCACCGCATGGGTAGAGGCCGTATCCAAGGGCTGGACACAAATCTTAGATAATTCCCATCCAGGACTCGGCAAGTCTTACAACGCGGGGCAACTGACGGCGGCCCTATTTGGCGTTGATAAACTAATTTACCAGGATGCCAACCACAGAAACCCGTCCACACTGCCCATTGAGACGAATTTCGTTGATCTGCCAGTGCGTCACAACGGCTTTAAACTAGATCCTACGCGCAAAACTCCCCTTGGTGAAGACTTTAAACTGTGGACTAAAGCGGGTGAGACTGCCGACACTGACGGCAATTGTCACAGAACTTACTTATTTAATGCCTTCCGCAACAAGAATTTTAGCAGCCTTGATTTTGAAGAGAGCGGCATCAGCCCCATCTGTGGCGGTTGTTCCCTTAAAAATCAGTGCCGTTTCTCCAGTGGTGACGGTTTTGGCTTCCGCTTTCAAAAGCGCACAGTTATTCAAAATTATTCCGAACTCAGAGCGCACCCAGACTCTACACCAGTTACGTTAACTAACGCTGCTGACCAAACTTTCACTGTTGGGCGGTTATGGGAAGAAGCTGGCACACTTATAAAGCCTGTGCGCTCGGTTGATGTGAACCTTGGCGATTTTGAAACTACCGTCGGCAAGTTGTTACTGTTAGAACCAAATCTTCTATCACAGCTGCAACCTGCACTAAAAGTTTTACACCAACTGTTTACTCAACAACTTAAATCCACTGACCGCTACGGGTTTGATGATGCCAGCATCCGAGCGCTGCTGCCCCCTTTCCCCACAGGCTTAGATATCGAAGCAATTGGTCAAGCCTCAGAACCTGATTTAACTTTCTTAGAAGACTTGGACTCAATTGATATTACCCAAGATAAACAACTCAAAAAAAGCTCTGCGGCTCGTTATGCTGCCAAAAAGGTAGTTAAAGACAGCGCACGAACGGCAGGCAGGGAGTTTCTTGACTTGCCTAATTACTGGTTGCCTGACTTTCTCGAAGCTTGGAAGGGTGATGGTAGTTTCCAATCTCAATGGGGTGTACTCAGCATTTACCGCCGAAATCCCAAGCATACTGAATTGGCCCACTCTGCCAAATTTAATATTTACCTTGATGCCACTTTCAAATCCCAGGATTTGAAATTGAAACTGGGCATCAATGATCCTGTGTTAGTCATTGAGCAACAACGCCCAGACTACGGCAATTTAAAAGTGGTCAACGTTACGGGGCTGGGTAAATTGCCTAAAAATCGCTCTCTGACACTTAGCGCTCGTGTTAATGCCCTCAAAGAAACCTTGAAAAAACTCTGCCCCAACCTTGGCATTATTGATTGGAAACAGATTGCAACCCAAGCTGAGGGCCGCACAGAATACGGTCACTTTGTCGATGGGCGTGGTGTTAACAGGTTTAGTGAGTGTGATGCGATCGCAAGTTTCGGCATTCCTTACCAAAACATCGGTGTTTTAGCAGCACAATATCAGGTGATGACTGGTGAACCAGTCAACCTGGAAGATAAAAACAGCGCTTTCCAAAAGTATCTCACAGACCTGATCCGTGCAGAAATCATCCAAGAGATTGGACGATTACGCGCTCATCGTCGCTCCAATGTGGAGCTAACATTCTACTTCTGCGCTGACTATGATTTGAGTTTCCTTTTAAATGAATTACCAGGAGTTAAATTAGAGAGCGTTGATGCTTTCCAACTCTGCCCAGAAGCTGGTAACGCCAGTGAGCAGACAGGCCACGCTATAGTCAATGCCCTAACCCAACTTTGGCAGTCAAAACAGAAAATTACCCAACCGGCGATCGCCAACATTGCTGAAATCTCCCAAGCTTGGGTGAGCCGATTTACCCAGAGATGGGGGGGCTGGCAGCACTTTAAAAAATTATTACTCTTGCTATTAGATAGTCTTAATAGCGGTAGTAATAAAAATTTGGCTGACTTAGACGATGATGAAAAGTGGCTAGCCCGTACATACTTCCCGATGTTGATTGCTGAATCGGAGTCATTACCAGATCACCTGTTAGAGGGGGTGGCGGAAGTTGCCGAAGTTTTTAGTACTAGGGCGATGCGGCGAGTTTTGAATTTCTGCACGCCCCAAGTTAGGGCTGACTTGCTGATGATTGTACTGAGTTGTCTGCCCACCGAAATTTACTCAATTTCAGTTTCTCCACTCTCTGCATCACTCGCAGAACCTGCGCTATCACCTTGAACAGTCATAAGAACTGATTCCAGACGATAACCAGCTTCGCGGATGTAATATCCAGCTGCACCCACGTCTTCAAACACACTGTCAAATTGGGGATGAGTTGACGGAAAAATCTTTCTCAGGCGTGAGCTGATTCCTGAGAGTTCTTGCTGAATTGCGATTAGTTTTTGAGTATCATCATCCATGACTTATTTACCACTAATATTGCTGCCCCGATGAAACATTTGATTTACCTCCTCTATGGTATAAAAGGTGACAAGCACTACAAAGAGCTATAAGGTTGCCTCTGTGGTTCTAAGCTGGGTTTCTGTCCCAATGATGAACCTGTAGCGTGTACACCCTGCGTTTTGAGCGTGTTAGATGTGATGTTTTTTCACTCTTACGGTATGCAGTGTAACCCGCACTTTTGACAACGCCACTGGGCTTGTTGCTTAACGTCCGTGGCAATTTCTGACCAATTATCTGGGTATAGAGAATAGGTGAACGTCATCAGTCTAATTAAACTAAAGCTTTGAGAATTGTAATGCTTCTAGGGCTGGGCTACGGAAAGAAAAAATATTACTCCTGCTATTAGATAGTCTTAATAGCGGTAGTAATAAAAATTTGGCTGACTTAGACGACGATGAAAAGTGGTTAGCCCGTACATACTTCCCGATGTTGATTGCTGAATCAGAATCATCACCAGTACCCAACTGCTAAAAAATTTATTCAGATTCAAAGTCGATCAGAACAGCATCGGCCTGAAACATTTCGTCTCTAGCTTTTAAACCAATATCTCGACGGATACTGTCTAGAATTTCTAGACCTGTGCGTTGGCTGTTGGGGTAGGGAGTCCAGATGGCGTTGACTGTAATTTGAGTACCGACTAAGAATGTGTTGACTGCGCCGACAAAATATTCACCATCGGCATAATCTAAGCGAACAAGGTAAACACGAGTTTTGCCAGCGTAGTGAGCATTTTTAATGTCAGAGGCGGTTTGATAATCGGGATGTGATTCAGTCAAGTAGGTGATTTTAGGTTTGTTGGGATGATTAAATCCTTCGGATTTACCCCAATTGGGATCTGACTTTTTAAATCCTTCAGATTTACCCCAATTGGGGTCTAACTTTTTACGCCTTTGAGCTTCTCCCATATTGATTCCTATTATGTGGCTAACTTGACCTGATTAAAGACTAAAACTAGGATGCCATTGTTTCTATGTTGTTGCTGCCTCAGCTGCAAGTAGTTGTTTTTTACTCTTACCCCTTGTATTCTTCACGGGTGCTTCTTCAGCTTCGCTGCTTTCAACAACTGCTGACTGATTTTCAGTAGTCCTATTCTCTGACGTACTACTATCGCCGTTATCAGATGCTTGATGACGGCGACGGCTGCTTTTCTTCAACTCGCCCAATAAATATTTGATTCTGCTGCCACTCAAATTGATGCCCAGACCTTTCAGCATCTCTGACACTTCATCATAACTGTAGCCGTACTTGTTAGAGGTCAGCTTCTCAATGTACCGTCTCATTTTCCTGATAGCCTCTCTATCCGATATATCCTCTCGTTCTTTTGGCTTTTGCTCCTTCAGCAGATTGATGGCTTTATCAATCTTGCCCTTCGTAATTACTTCTGAATTCTGATGCTCACTCATGGTTACTCATGAATACTGATTAACTGATAATTATCGACTATTTGAAATAATTTGCACCAATTTATTTTCAAAATGCTAAAAAAATCGGCTATTGTGGCTACGCCGAATTACCTTTTTATACTACGGCTACGCCTTAGATTTTTTAGTGTGGCAGCTTCGCTGGTAGTCTTATTCAAGCTAATGCTAAAAAATCTGACTATTACAGCTACGCTGAATCAGAGAATTTTACTTAAAACAGCTACGCTGAATTATTTTTTCGTATTCTGGCTACGCCGGACTATTATATTGTGTGGCAGCTTCGCTAAAGAAGAGAATTTTCATATAGCAGCTACGCCGTTTTTATCTCCTCTATGGTGGCTACGCCGAACCAGAATTTATCTCCTGCTTGATTTGATTCAAATTCCGGCTATGCCGTTGCTATCCTCCCCTGTAAGTTGTAGGATGGTCAGCAGCACGGCTACGCCGAAAGTACTCTCGCCTTCAGCCCCCTCCTGTGTCCTCCGTACACACGTAGCACTTGACACCTCCCCCACCCCCGTATTTGGGCTAGAAGCCAGCCATGCCTCAAAGCTTACGCTTTGTCTCGCTGCGCTCGAACGGCAGACTGGTTCAAGTGGGGAAGCCCCCCTTGAAAAACCCCCCTCGCAATGTCCCTCAATCTTCTCGATTTATGGCAAATCGCAAGCAGTCAAAAGCTCTAGTCAGAAAGCATATTTTTCCAGTTCGTTTGAGCGACATCGAACTGGACTTGCTGCGGATAAAATCAGAAGATGCGGGGATGTCAGCAAGTGAACTGATGAGACGCAATGCGTTGATGCGTCCATTGCCTAAACGGTTGAGTAAGATTAGCTTGCAAACATATTGGGAATTAGGACAAATCGGCAACAACCTCAACCAGCTTGTAAAGGCAACCAACACAGCCCTAAAGATTGGGCGAACTTTACCTGCTGATCCACAACTACTAAGAGAACTTTTAGAACTGCTGCATCAGTGCAGACGAGACATTGCCTCGGATGATGTTGATGATGAAGATTCGGAAGAGGAAGAGGATGATTGGGAAGCAGACTAAGGGCAGAGGTTTTCGCAAGCTGTTGGATTATTTGGAATCCCGCGATGAAGCCAAACTAATCGGCGGCAACATGAGCGGGAGAAATGCCCGTGAATTGGCGCGAGAGTTTAAGCTGTCAAGACAACTAAATTCTGATGCAGACCGAGTTGTTTACCATGTCTCATTGTCAGCAGCTAAGGGTGATAAATTAGATGATGAGAAGTGGAGCGAAATCGGCGACCGCTACATGAAGGAAATGGGCTTTGATGCCAATCAATTCGCCATCTTTCGCCACCATAACACTGACGACGACCACATCCACATTGCAGCCAGCAGAATCAGGATGGACACGGGGCTAGTAGTGCATGATTCCTGGGATTATGTACGCTCTGAGAAAGTCCTGCGACAGATTGAAATTGACTATAATTTGGTGCAAGTCCAAGGTAGTAGAGAGAAATTACAGCGCACACCCAGCACTGGGCAAATCAGGCGTATAAGGCGAGAACAAGAAGAATATGAACTAGGTAAACTTGAGCAGCCACCAGGACGCACTATTAAAGAGGAACTTCAGCAGACAATTGATAGGGCTAGTGTTGATAATCCCCAAATGCCAACGCTGATCATGCGGCTGCAACAAGCTAGTGTCAGTGTGAGAACAGGATTCACTAGGAATGGTAAGTCTAAAGGCATTTCTTATGAGAAAGATGGGCAGGCTTTTAGTGGTACACAGTTAGGTGCAGCTTACACTTTCCCTGGACTGCAAAAACATCTTGGCGTTGACTACCAAACAGAACGTGATGATGAACCTATTCATGAATTGCTGCTCAAACCTGTTAAACCACTCCCAGTTGAGCAGTTAGAAAAACTCTTTCAAGAAATTGAACGCAAACAACAGCAGCCTGAGTTTACCCCACCACCAGAGGATAAAGTTCTTTGGCAAGTGTTGCACAAGTATTTGAACGAGAAACGCTACATACCAGATTATATTTCGCAAGGATTACATAATAATCAGTTGCTTTACATGGATGAGCAACGAAATATTTTGTTTATCAAGCGTGATTTAGATGGTGAAAAAACTGGCGCATTAATTTGGTCAAAGCCTAGACAAAATCATCGCACTGTGGAGTACGACCAAAACACCTCTACAGAAAATGGTTGGTTTTATTTGAGATTGGGAGGGCAACCAACGGACAAGGTAGAAAACGTCTTTTTGTGTTCTACACCAATTGATGCGATGTCAGCAGCCACCTACCTGATCTCAAGTTGCAAGGGACTACCACCAACTAGAACTATGTTGATAGTAGCTGATGACCCGAATAACCTACCTATGGAATTTCTCAAGAGTTTCAATAGGGTGGTCGTAGCATTCAATAATGATGAGCAGGGGAATAACGCAGCTAGTGCAGTATTAGAATTGTTGCCACAGGGTAAAAGGCTCAAAACCCATAATCCTGATTGGAGTCAGGAACTAGAAGCTCATTTGAGAGAGGAGCAACAAAAGCTCTTACAGCAGGAGCGTGGTTTTAGCTTGTGATCCGCGCCGTGCAGACCGAACTCGTTGCCGCGAGGCTCGACTCATGCGGTCTTCGGGACGGGCTTCCGTGATCAATCGTTGGGCCGAACAGTCCAATTAGCCCGCCCCGAAGACTCCACTTCGTCGCATGATTCGCAGCGAGTTCTTAAATCAGAGCCTACTTACCTCAATATAAATCTATCTTTTTTAAATTCAACTACAACTCCAATTTTTCCATTATAAACTCGGTCGCCTTGTTCATCAAACTTCACTTTCTCATCTTCCAATACACCTTCTACTTCAATATTTTGTAGTATATGTTTTAGTTCTTTACGTAAGCAGTCAGCACCGCCGTAATCGAAAATATTAAAACCCAAAACTTTTAAAGTGCATTTTTTCTCAGATGCTTGTTGTAAACCCTTGATCAGTACTTGTGTTGCATCATACGTTGTTGCAGTACGCCAGCTTATTTGCAAGGGAAGTTTTTTTGAAATTTGTTTTGAGTTACCAAAAATTTCTAAAGCTTTACATTCAAGGCGCTTAGATGTTTTCTCACATGAATTTTCGTCTCTTTGCCAGGGAACGGCAACTAACAGACCTTGTGCATTTTCCTTATTATTATTAGTGATGAATGGTTGATTGTACATACTGTCTGCACCCAACAATTTAAGGCGATGCTGAGAGCGGTAATTGAGTTCAAGGATTTTATTTACACTATCTGCATTTTCTACATTTGTTGTACCAGGTATTAGCAAGAATGCATTAGCGTTTTTTTGTTTACTAAAGTCTAAGCAATCTTTTGCCTTAAAACCTCTGCTTCTTGAAAAATTGCAAGGATTTTCAAGATCAGGCTGTGGATTTACAATAGCGTCTTTAGCCTGTTCTCTTTCAAATTCTTCTGTAAAGTTTTTTTTGTATAAGCGACTATATTTACTTTTGCTTTCATAAACAATGCTGACTTTCTCAATTTCCGGGGGAATAACCTTAATCAACTTTTTGATTGCAATTGAATCATTAGAAGCTGTACGAAAAATATATGAATTGAGACAAATAATATCATCTGAACATTTCTCATTTATATTTGTCCTAACTGCGGTACTTGTTGGAGAAATAGCAACAATTTTTCCGTTTTCATAAATTTTAGATGCTGCCTCAATAACGTCACTACCAAGAGGGCCAATAACACCTAAAACTTCTTGTTCTATCAACTTTATAGCAGCTTGTGCGGCTGTTTTGCATTTTCCACCATCATGAGTTTTACCACAATTACTATCTTCTCCTTCATAGCCATCATCAGTAATACCGACTAACAATTTTCTATTTTCATTTTCTGCATTCCATTCATTTTGAACTAAAGCAACACCTCTTAGTATTTCTTTAGACGTATATACATTCTTTGAAGATATTGGAACACTAAGACCGATTTTTATAGGATTCTTTGTTTGCAAAGCCCGCGAATTGTTCAGGTAAATTAGCGATTCTGGATCACTTTTACATTTTTCTGTAAACACTTTATAAGATTCCTCGGCAGCCTTATAGTCATGTTTTCTATAGCTGACTAGTGCATCATTATCAATTTGACAATTAAAGTCTCTGAACTCGTCTGAGATCAGAAATTCTTCTCCCCAACTGAATTTATCACCTGTCTCATATGGACGGGTGTTTTCTACATATAAAAATATGATGCGTACTGCAAAAATAAGAACAATGGTAGCAACCATCCATGCTGGGAAAACTAGCCACCGACGCGATATTGCATTGTTTAGATTGACAAGCCTAAACAAAAAACTTAGACTAACGCTAAAAACTACTATGCTCCAAAAATAAATAGGGTACTGCTCTGGAAGAATATTAGATAGAGATGAGTAAGCTAACCCTGTTCCTGGCATTGCTAATGAAATAAAAGCAACCGTAAATAATAGTATTAGCGTAGACCAATTACCAGAAAGAAAAAGCTCAACAGCCCAATCAAGAATTTTCTGTAATTGCTCAACTAGTGACCGAATTGGATCTGGAGGAGTATCTGGACTCATAGATTCTGTAACTGTATTTACTTAAATCTTATTTATTATTTTTACTTAATTAAGTGTATTTTAAGTGTAATCTCTGAAGCTAATCCTAAATCTTAATACTTTCTTACCACGAGCGCTCGCATGGTGAGATTTCCCCAAAACAAAAACAAACAATGCCAATTGGCTTCTTACCGTTATTTTAGGTTGTAATGGTACAGGTAAACAAACTCACTTATGAGCCGAATCATCGCAGTTTTTAATCAGGCGGGAGGTGTTGCCAAAACCACCCTTACCCAAAACTTGGGCTACCAAATAGCGCAATTGGGTCATCGCGTCCTGCTCATCGACATAGACCCTCAAGCCAGCTTAACCATTTTTATGGGCTTGGTTCCAAGAGACATAGAGCAAACCGTCAACAATGCCATTGTGGATGAACAACCCCTGCCAATTCATGAGGGGATTCACGGCATGGATTTAGCCCCTGCCAACATCTCTCTCAGCACGGCAGAAATGCAATTGGTTAGTGCTTCCATGCGCGATTTCCGTCTAAAAGAAGCTATCGAACCAATTGAATCAGATTACGATTTTATCTTAATAGATTGCCCTCCCAGCTTAGGGCTACTGTCTTACATCTCCCTTGTAGCTGCTACCCATGTTCTCGTTCCCCTAGAAACCCATTTCAAAGCCTTTGAGGGAACAGGCGAACTCTTAAAAACGGTTGCTACAGTACGTAATAAACCAAACCGTAAATTGCAAATAGCCGGATTTGTGCCGACAAAATACGATGCCCGTAACTCCCAGGACACTCGTACCCTAGCAGCCATCACCGAACAACTAGCCAGCGCCGGAACAGTTTTTGCTCCAATTCCTCGCTCTACTGCTTTTGTTGATGCTTCAGAAGAACGAATGCCCCTTGCAGTTTACGATCCAAAGCACCCATCTGTCGCCATCTTGAAAAAAATAGCCGTTAGTTTAGAATCCTTAAAATGAGACGCACTAAAGCAAGCCAACCTCTTAAAAGCAAAATTGATGTACCTTGGGACACCACAGGCGTTATTAATGCCGATTCTCAAGTGAGCATCCCATTAGACCAGATTTCTCTGCCACCTAATCAACCACGTCGTTACTTTGACTCGGAAGCATTAAAGCAGTTAACTGAATCCATCAAACAGCATGGCATTCTCCAACCCGTTTTAGTCCGCCCCCTTGATGGAGAAAAACACGAATTAGTCGCAGGAGAACGCCGCTATCGTGCTGCCTTAAGTATTGGGCTGAAAGTTGTCCCCGTCGTCATTAGAGAGTTAGACGACAACGCAGCTTTTCAATTTGCACTTATAGAAAACTTACTTCGGGAAGACCTCAACCCAGTTGAAGAAACTGAAGGTATCCTGCAACTGCTGTCTCTCAAACTAGGTCGAAGTGTTGAGGAGATACCGCCATTACTGTATCGTCTACAACGCCTACAGAACAAAGCATCTACAGTTACCCATAACGTTATGGGCGCTCCCGTTGTTGATAGTGAGGAACCTACCCATAACGTTATGGGCGAAGTTGAAAATGATTCTACCAATAACGCTATCAGCGACGATGAAGGTGATATTGAATTATCTACCCATAACGTTATGGGCGAAACCGAAACGGATGATTCCGACCTCAATCAGTCGCAGCCATTAAACCCAGACCTCAAAATCGTTGAAGAGATGTTTCTTGGCTTAGGGTTAATGACCTGGGAATCTTTCATCAAGAATCGCCTGCCCTTGTTAAAGCTCCCAGAAGATATCCTTGATGCGCTAAGGGAAGGCTCACTTGAGTACACCAAAGCCAAAGCCATCGCCCAAATTCAGAAATTAGATGAGCGCGTTGACTTTTTAGAACAAGCTATTGCTCAAAACTGGTCTTTAAGCGAAATTAGACAGCGCGTTAGTGAGAAGAAAAGCCCAGCCTCTACCCCAAACACCGAGTCTAACAATTACAAAGAACGTTTTACTACTGCGACTACCAAACTAAGAAAATCGCGTATTTGGTCAGACCCCAAGAAGCGCAAGCAAATAGAAAAACTACTTGCACAACTGGAGACGCTGACAAATGTTGAGTAACCCTACATACCAAAACCAGGACGTAGAAGGCAAAAGGCTCAAATATTTTTTATACTTAGCTTGTGTTCCTTTTTAAGTTTAAGTCCCCATGCTAGAGTCAGAAAAACTTATCCAGATAGTACAATCCTGGCTAGGCTACATCAGGTTAGAAGAACTGACTCAAGCTGAGGTCGAGCGTTCTTCAGATATCTATTCAAAAGTAGTAGATAAGGGAGTGCAGCTTGTTGGCAACAAGCTACTCTTAGATAGCGAAGTATTTACGCAATTCCAGCAACAGCAACAAGTAGCTAAAAGAGGGAACAAAAATGATGTTCAGATGGCTGTTGCTTTCCCACAAATTTATATAATCAACGGCAAGGGGAAAGAGCAAAGGCTGAAATACCTGCCTCTGTTTACAATTGATATTTCACCCATATTCAAAGGTAATTACCGCAAAACTGGCTGGGACTTGACCGAGTACGAGTTTCAGCCAGTGGTTGTTAACTTAATGCGGCTGTACGGACTAGAGGAGGAGCAAACCGAATCACTGATTGTTGCTTCAGGAATTGGAAAATTTTTAGAAGACACTTTTAAAGGAAGATTCCCAACGCTTCGAGACTTTCTTGAACTGGTAGATTTACCCGAAGGAAAGTACAAAACCTCTCAACAACCTTATTTGCTACGCTGCGACTTTACGCCCTATAACGCCCTCCTAAAGCAAGACCTGCAAGAAATACTAAAAGAACTTCAACAACCTGACTCTAAGGCTGACTGGCTAACTGAAACTCACCCAGCCATGCAGTACCTCTATGGTCAGCTACAATCACCCAGAGATGAGGTGATGTTCTGGGGGGCTTTCCCTTCACATGCACCTGATGAATTTCAAGCGTCTGTCCTGAAACACGCCCAAGAGAACTTACTAACTGCTGTTTGTGGGCCACCCGGTACTGGAAAAACAGAAGTGTTTCTGCACCTCATAGCACAGCAAGTAGTGAATCGGGCGTTACGGCTTGTTCGCGGTGAAGATGATGCAAATAATTTAATACTTTTTGTCGGCGCTAATAACAGCACTATTAAAAAATTCCAACAACGACTGACTATAAATTCTTCTGCTCAACAGTTTTATCTCCCCGGCGGCAACCAAACTATTATCCGTAAGGAAACTCTACCCAAACTACAATCAACCCAAGATTGGCTGCGTCAGACTGAATTTAATCAATCTGCTTGGCAACAAGCCAAACTCGAATTACTGCAAGCAGAGAATCAAATTCAGCAACTCATAGAGCAAGACCGCTTGAATACTGCTCAAAAAGTTATCGATGTTGAACGGCGATCGCAACTGGATGTAGAAATCCAATCCCTCAATGACGATATTGCTGCCAAGTCTTCCGAGTTACAAGCCCTAACTGAACAGCTATCAAGTTTGTCTGATTATGCAAATTTTCCCCTTGATGCCTACCAGCAAATACGAGAAGCGTTATCCCAGGCAGAACGAGAACTAGCAAAAGAGTCCGACTCCATCACAAAACGGGCCTTGGATTGGCTTAATGCTACTACGGATCAGCGAATTTTTAAGCGTCTAGCAAATAGGATAAACGCTGCTGTTTTAAACACCTTGGCGACAGGGCATCCCTTTCAGACCCCCCTTGACCGCCCTAGTTTAATCACAGCCCAGGCTTCTGTTAACCAAAAACTAGATTTTTCACAGCAATGGCAGAATCTTAACCGGGGAGTAACTGAAATTCAAACCCAACTAACAGCTTTAAATAAGGAACTAGAGTTAAAACAAGCAGATTATCAACAAATACAAAAACAAATCGATAGTTACCCACAAGGGGATTTCTACAATCTTTTTTACCGCGACCACCACCAATTACAGGTAGAACTGTTTCAACGTGCCTGGGCGTTTCTATTGCAAGAAGTTCTCCGACGCAAAGATAGCGTTATGAGAGCATTGTCAACTTATGGCAGCGTCTTGACGGGCGACGGAGGGGCATTGCTCAAACTGGAAAGTGATAGTGATGCTATCTTCCGTGACTTGAGCTTGATTTTCCCCGTGATTAGCTCCAGCCTGCAATCAATACGTAATATGCTGCCAATTCTTCAACCCAATAGCGTTAAGCTGGCACTGGTGGATGAGGCAGGTACAACTCTTATACATCAACTATTTCCCTTGCTAGTGCGATCGCAACGGGCAGTAGTGGCTGGCGACCCGCAACAAATTGAACCAATCATTAATATGAGCGACGATAGCATCAAGCAATATCTGAAAACTGCCTTTCTGGATAGGGGCATGGGGAATGAAGATTACTATCGCTATGCCCCCACTGCTAAATACACAGCTACCGCTTATCACCGCGCTGCTGGCTCTAGTGGCGCAGAAGGCGACTTAGGCAATGGCATTATTCTCTCTAATCATTACCGTTGCACCCCACCCATTATTCAGTTTTGCAGCCCCAACTATCCCGGTGGTCTGCAAATCCTTTCAGGTGATCAGCAGACTCCAACAGTCAAGCATCTGCTGGCTTACCACGTCGAGGGAAGCCACACCCATAATACCAATCCAGAAGAAATTGATGCTGTAGAAACTATAATTGCGTCCTTGCTAAAACATGGGTACTCTACTAACTCGGATGACAACTCAAAAACAATTGGGGTGATGTCGCCGTTTTCGCAGCAAGCTAACGCGCTCAAGTATCGACTCTCTAACCGTTGGCGAAACTTTTCTTGGGATGATATTGGCACAGTTCACACCTTCCAGGGAGGAGAGAAAGCAGCCATTATCTTTTCTCCTTACCAGTGCCACCAAGAGCATAGTTTTTGGTTCCTCAACCGCAAACCCAATTTGCTGAATACTGCCGTTAGTAGAGCAAAGGAATTGTTTATTTTGGTGGGTAATCTCAGGGAACTAGAATTAGCTGGCGGTGAAACCAAGCGGTTAGTTGAACATATTCGGCAACATGGTGAAATTCGCACTTGAGTAAGCCTTGAATGTATGGCATCAGCAACGTCCTACTAACACCATCACTTGTGTCAGTGTCGATTTGGCGACACCACCCGCTTGGTTAAACAGGGCGATAATGCGGCAAAGATGGTCAGAAGTTGACACTGGCATTATTCCTAGAAGATACGTTGAGGTTTGGTCAACCGACTCGGTTTTAGTTTCCAGTTTATTGAAGTGTATCAGAAGAAGAGAAGTTCTAGCTAAGACGGTAATTTCAGCAGTAGACTTTATAGAATCAAGCAACATTAAGTCATTCCTATGACAACCAAACAAGCCATTTTTGAAGCGATTGAACAACTGCCATCCCAGCACCAAGAAGACGTGTTGCGGTATGTTCAACAGCTTGCACTTACCCAGAAATCACCCTCCTCTTACTCACCCACTGGCAGTAGCGACCCCCTGGCAAACTTTATCGGTGCAGTATCTCATGGCTCCTTGGCTGCCAACTTAGACTCGGAACTCTATGGCGACTAAGTGCTGAACTGGTCAAATGTACGTGCGCGGTGTGGTAAAAAGTAGCTATTTACGGGTGCATCATGGAGACAAACTATACATTCAAATTCAATTCTGACACTGCCAAGTCAGCCCTGAAAGCTGGTAAATACGACCCCATCAACTTTTACGAGGCGCGTTTAGACCTGTTCAACCTTTCGGTAATGGCAGACTATGATCAGCTAATTTGCCTGCCCACACTAACTGCTATTGACAAATACTGGTATCAGATTGAAACAGCCCGAAAAGTACTTAGACAACTGGGTGGACGCGCATTACTAGCCGATGAAGTCGGATTGGGCAAAACCATTGAGGCGGGACTAATCATAGCCGAGTACTTAGCAAGGGGTATGGTACAGTCCATGCTGGTGTTAACTCCCGCATCCCTAGTTTCCCAGTGGCAATCAGAGTTAAGTGACAAATTTAATATTGCTACTATCACCACAGATAACCGTGACCCGCAACAACCGATAGACGAATTTTGGACGAATAATCCGCGAATTATCGCTTCATTAAACACGGCTAAGTCTGCTAAACATTATCCTCACGTCACCAGTCGCACTTGGGACTTGGTTGTTGTCGATGAAGCCCACCACCTGAAAAATCGCACTACTCTAAACTGGAAACTGGTTAATGCCCTCAACAAGCGGTTTATCCTCATGCTCACCGCTACGCCAGTGCAGAACTCTCTTGTTGAACTGTTTAATCTGCTGACCCTCCTCAAACCGGGACTGCTACAAACAGAAGCCGCTTTTAAAAAAGAATATGTCGATTCCAGGAATGGACGAGTCCCGAAAAATCCAGAAAAGTTACGCTCTCTGATGCGGGAAGTCATGGTGCGAAATACCCGCGCCCTAGTAGATGTCAAACTGCCCAAACGCTTCGCCACCACAATTACTGTTACCCCGGCAGCAGGCGAGGAGAAACTTTACCAGGACTTGAGCGAGTATCTACGTAACTCAGAGGACAAGCTCGATAGGCTTTCCCGTACCAATTTGCTAATGCGTGCTGGTTCATCCCCTGGTGCTTTGGCTGACTCCCTCAAGCAACTGACCAAACGCCTACCTGATGAAGAACTGAAGTCTTTAGCAAGACGAGCAGCCCAGGTGAAGCAGGTCGAGAAAGCAAAAGTATTGGTAGAGATGCTCTCAAAATCTCGCCAGAAAACCTTAGTCTTCACAACCCATAAAGCAACTAGCACTTATTTGGCTCAAATTCTGCAAGCAGCAAATATCCCCTTTGCAGAATTTACTGGGGGGATGTCCCTTAAACAGAAAGATGAGGCTATAGCCGCATTTCGGGATACTGTTTCTGTACTGCTGGCATCGGAAACAGGCGGAGAGGGACGTAACATCCAGTTTGCGAACGCGATCGTTAATTATGATCTCCCCTGGAACCCAATGAAAATAGAACAGCGCATTGGTCGTATTCACCGCATCGGACAAACCCAGGATGTTTTTATTTTTAACTTTTGTCTCAAGGGCAGTATCGAAGAGTATATTCTGCGGATCTTGCATGACAAAATTAATATGTTTGAACTAGTGGTCGGAGAGATTGAAACAATTTTAGGGAACGTAGATGATGAATTTGACTTTAGTGAAATTGTTATGGATATCTGGCTCAAGCATCAAGTCAAGCCCGAATTAGATACAGCCTTCGAGCAATTGGCAGATAATTTGTTGAAAGCCAAAGACCAGTATCAGCAAATCCAGGAACTGGATGAACAGATTTTTGGCGAAGATTTTGAAGCTTGAGAGATTGATTTGAATAAATATGTTATCAGACCCAATTATTGCTACCTTAGAAAAAATTGTTTCTCTGCATGACGGAATAGCAGAACCTGCTGGTGAACACATTTTAAATGTGTTGTTGAGTGAAAATATAGCATCGCTGCTTTCGCTCCCAGAAGAAGTTACTTTTACTACTATTGCTGATGTACCCCAAAGTGTTTTTGTCACCTATCATTCAGAAGTATTAAATAAGCTATCTGAACTATTAGCTGTTAAAGGACTTATTAGTGCGTTGAGTGTTAAATTCGATGGACATCTGAAAAACACAGGCTTTGAGAAAATTTTATTGGAGAGACTCGTCCCTCAAAATGGCTTAATTCGTTTTTTAGATGCTAAACCAGAAATTACTCGTTACATCTTGTGTAATGTCGCTTACACAGCGAATGCTTCCGAAAAAAGGATTGGTTTAGTTTCGTTCATTATCAATGAAATAACAGGAGTAACACCAGTAGAAATTGGTGATGCTTTGTTTTGGGAGTCTGACCTAATGACTGTGGAGCATCAAGAGACACCGTTGGCGATCCCAATTGAAGAGTTGTTGAGGTTAATCGAACATCAAAGTGCAATATTGATTGGAAAATCTCTAGATAATTGGCAGGCTAAATTAACAAGAGCAAGAGCTAGGGATGAAGAAAGGCTCACTTGTTATTACAACACGATTAGCGACTCGATCCGCAACAAGATTGAGTTAAAAAAATTGATTGGTGATGAACTAGATAAAGAACTAGCACGAATTGAAGCCACTAATAGAGAGTTAGAGAGAAAATTGTTGGACATCCAAGAGCGTTATGCAATGAGTGTAGAAGCTTCGTTGCACAGTGCAATGATTATCCATCTACCTACGGTACATATTCAGTGTGAGTTGCAACGAAAGAAAGTAAAACGGACTGTAACAGCAGTTTGGAATCCGTTCACTAAAATTCTTGAGCCGCTTCGCTGTGAATTATCAGGAGAACCTGTTTACAATTTCTATCTAGATGACAAGTCCGCCAAAATTATCTCACCGACAGTTTGGAGAAAGTAATTGGTGAGATTGACGCTACAAGGTGTTGACCGGGAGCAAGAATCAACTAGGGGTTGAAACTTTGTCGCTTTTAAGCTACAGTTTATAATCTATGGCTGATATCGTTCGTCAAAAAACACTGCTAGTCTATGCTACAGAAGACGGCAAGGAGCCGTACACCGAATGGCTCTTAAGCTTGAAGGACTATGTGATCCGTTCCAGGATAATCCGACGGATAGAGCGACTCAAGCAAGGCAATTACGGGGATTGCAAGCCAGTTGGAGATGGCGTGTTTGAACTGAGGTTTTTCTTTGGCAGTGGCTACCGCGTTTACTTTGGAGAATCCGCGAACGATCTAGTAATTCTTCTATGTGGTGGCGACAAGGACAGCCAGGACAGGGACATACAAAAGGCTAAAGGATATTGGCAGGCTTATCAGGAGGAACAGGATGAGCAAGAAACTGAGAAACCATGACGAGGTTGTGTTCGAGCAGATGCTGAACCCAGAAATGGCTTCAGCGTACCTGGACGTTGCCCTTGAAGAGTACGAGCAGGATGGCGATATTGCGTTTTTTCTGGAAGCGCTGCGGAACGTGGTGGAAGCACGGGAGGGGATGACGCGCCTTGCGGAAAAAACGGGTTTGAACCGCCAGAATCTTTACCGAGTCTTGTCGCCAGAAGGCAACCCAGAACTGCGAACCATCAGCCTTATTCTGCATCATCTCGGCTATCGCCTGAGTGTGCAACCAATTCAAAGCTGAAAATTTAAAACGGCTCAGACCATCGCTTAACTAAAACCTCCCCAGAACTTCTATCAGGGCTAACGTGCAGATATTTACTCGTGGTATCCAAACTTGTATGCCCCAAAGTGGGGTTCAGCCGGCATATTTGCAAGTGCGATTCGTTGTAAACTTTTGTAAAGTTAAGAAAGCAAAACCTCAGTTAAATCAACCACAGTCAAGAATTAATGGTTGCTAAAAGTTCTTCTTTTCTTTTTTCTAATTCAGATATTTTTCGGTTCAAACTTCGGATTTCTGTATTGATTTTAGATAATTCAGCTTTGCACTTTTGAGTTTTTAGATAATCCGACCCATATTTTTCAATCACAAAATTTTCTACCTCATTCCTTAAGAGTTTAAAGCAGGGATTTCCATATAAAGTATTGTGCCGATATTGCAATTTTCCTGATTTGATAGCCTCAAGAATTTCTGCTAGATCAAGGTTAAATTCTTTTTGGGCTGTTTTATCGCTCAGAGTAGCTCCCTTTTGCCCCCAAGGGGAATTGTCTTCTTCATGATTCATATAGGACTTAGTTTAAAGAACATTGAACGAGATGCTCCCATGAGAACAGGTACTAAGTGTATTAAAAGATCTATGTAGCACAACGGTATCCTAGCATTCCGTTTAAGAGATAAATCCACGCGAACAGTATGTATCAGCCTTGTCCCTTTGTTGCTAAATTGAGCGTATGTCTGCTCAACCTCAAGGAGCAAAACCATGCCATTTGACATCAATCAACTCAATAATCTCGACTACGACGAAGCTGAACCCCTTCTTGCCGACTACATAGATGGTGTAGTCGAGCAGTTCGCCAAGTCTCCTGAAGGAGAAGCTTATGCCCAAGAACACCCTGAGTTCGGTGGATGGATTGCCACTTTCACAGAAATGTCCTACATCTACGAAGGATTCACCCTGCCCAAGATGACTAAGGCAGACGCACAAATCGTTATGGAACATATTCTTCCGCGCAAGCTCACGCTGATGCACAGAGAGGAAGCAGAGGATGCCATTTCAGAACTGGTCGCCTTTTGGAACTTCTTGAAGCGGGAGTATAACTTTCGTAGTGCCGGGGCAATCGCAACCTATCTTGCCAAAATCGAAGGCAAGTTCACAGACTGGATGTTTGATCCAGCGAAAGGGGGTATGGCAAAAAGTTTTATTACGAGTGGGATGCAAGCCGGGTTTGACATGACGAGCGAAGAAGGGATAGCAGCCTTTCAAAAAGCTTATAACCAGCAAATCCTAAGAGAAGAACCAAACAACTCTTTTC
Source organism: Nostoc sp. XA010 (assembly GCF_020829625.1). GTDB lineage: Bacteria > Cyanobacteriota > Cyanobacteriia > Cyanobacteriales > Nostocaceae > Nostoc. The sequence goes on from NZ_JAIVFX010000036.1 coordinate 41,469, forward strand.
TTCAGCAATTAGGCAGTCTGTTCACCGGCTCAGAAAGAGAAGCACAGTTTCCTGTGTCTAGCTCCAAATCCTCTAAAGAAAAACCGAAGACCAACACAAAAGGATTTGATTCACAGAATTTAGGCAAGAAATCTAAGGGCAAGAAAAGGTAATTAATCTGAAGTTAACACCATACTTTCAACCTCATCTTTAGGTCTTTTCTAGATAAGTTCTGATATTGAGTCACTCATCTGCTTTTGCAAACGCTGACGGTTATCGTCGTACTTCAAAACCGTCTGCACTTGGGCGTGTCTGCTGAAACGCTGGGTAGCGCGGTAGTTGCCATTATTGAGATCCAATACTGTAGTAATCGCACTGTGGCGGACACGATGCGGTGACATCTTCTTAGTAATTCCGGCTTGCAAGCATAGCCCATCTACCAATCGCCTGATTGCCTCCCCAGTTAATCTCGCTCCATTCTTGTGGTAAGCCAAGACGGTGAAAAGCGGTTCATTACTACGTTTCTTCTTACTTGCTTTTATCCAACCGGAGATTGCATCGGCGGTTTTGTCCGATAGGTCAATAACTTCCTTCTGGCTACCCTTGCCTTTACCCAGGATTTCAAGCGTTTTCTCTTTGGCGTTAAAGTCACGCACATTTAGATTGACTATCTCCTGACGACGCAAGGCATTATCCCAGAGTAACCGCATAATGGCATAATCGCGCTTGCCCTTAAGGGTACTGCGGTCAACCAACGCTATAACTAAAGCATAGTCCTCGGCTGGAATGCCCATTGTGTCACGGTAGGTTTCGACCTTTTCACCTTTGACATCATCCAGGGAGAAATTGCAGACCCCCAGCCGTCGCCCCATCTCAACCATTGACTTGATAGCACTAAGGCGACGATTCACCGTAGCTTCAGCCAGTTTTTTCTTAATCAGGTGAGCTTTGTACTTGAGAACCACAGCTACGGCGTGACGTTGTTCCAGGTGAAGAAACTCTAGAACTAAGTCCCGGCTGGGTTCTTTCTTAACAACGAACAGAAAAAAATCTTTCAGGTCTTTTTGGTACTCGCGCTTGGTGTTGAGCGATCGCTTATCACCAATCAATTGCTGGATAACGTCGGGGTCATTTTCTAGAGAAAAGTCTTCTCCGATCGCCAAGGAGAGTGAGTTTTCCAGAACACTAAGATTTTCCGGGTGAATGGGGGTCATGGGTTTGTCAGCAGACCTTAAGGGAGAGCAGCATCGGTTTAATGTTCGATCTACATCTTAGTTGTAAAAGGTGTGTTTATTACTCTAAGTGGTGTGAAAATTGCTATTGTCGCACTATTTGTCAAAGCAGCTGTGGGTGGGGTTGGGGAGTTATTGTCAGCTGATTGACAGTTATTGAAGGCGATGAAGAGAAATTAAATTAGATGAAAGTGTAAGGGCTGACGATTTGACTAAGTAATAATGCTGTATGAATCTGGATATTGTTGTTTTGCCCTAAGCGAAATCAGGAGAGTCCCGTCTAGGGGGTGAAGCGATGCCACCGTAGATGGGCGGTTACGCCATCGCTCTTTGTGGAGCATTGATATCACGATTGATATCATTCCTTCCCGGATAAGGAAAATGTCACCGCACAGGGTAAGGCTAAAGGCTCCCGAAGGCGGCGCTTGATGTCACTGATGGGAATATCCGAAAGGTGCAGAAATTGAGCCTAAATGCTGACCCGCGCACGTTGATGATTTCTGATGACAATCGGAATAAAGACCTGTGGGAGATGTCGGAGTTATTAACGGGTATGCTCAATAAGGATAAATAAAAATTCATAATATTATTGAATAACTGGTAATTAAATCTGTTTGATAAGATATTTTTACGGAACTTGTCAAGTTACCTATAAACCGTTTCTCAGTCTAGATAATTCTCAAGGTTAGTAGGATGAAATCAGATGCATTAGAGCTAATCTGTAACGAAAAGGAAAAATTGAATAATGGATGAAGAATTTTTTGAATTAGAAAAAAAAGCTTCTTTGATTGGGGCATCCCTTCGGCAAGTGGATATTGAAGCGGGCGGGGCCGATATTTACTGGCTAATTATGCCTGATGGCGAAAAAATCGTATGTACTGAGCTTTCCCAAGTATCCTATAATCTTTCGCACTGGCAATGTGACAAAAAAGGAAATTTTGTAATGAAGAAAAATTTTGATTGGATAAAAGACCCTGAGCGTCGCAAACAAGCTGAATCATAAAATTATCCCCCAAACTAGATACGGGGTAAAAACTTGCATGACTTGCCCTGATAATCATTATGCTGTATATCCTTTTATCGCACCTCCAGGTGAGGAGGAACCAAAGAAAATATTGCCCAAAAAAATCAAATATTTAAACAAATGAAACGCGAACGCACCCAGCACCAACAAAAGACCTGTTAAGAAGATTAAAGAAGAGATTATCGTTGCGTCAAAGAGCAACACAAGCTGATGTGGCAATCAATACGGTTCGCAAAGTGAAAGCACTATTGGAGAAGAAATATGCTTGTCATGAATAATGATTTTATTGACCAGCTACGTGCGGAATTACATGTTTGGGATAATTCTCCAACGGAGTGTGATGGGCATAGTAAAGTTCTCTCTACTCTTTTATTTAATAAGGGTATTGAACATATAATTTGGTGCGGTTCATTCCAATGGATTGGGCATGGTCAAGTGTCACCGCATTATTGGATTGAGTTGCCGAGTGGGAACCTAACAATTGATTATCGAGCCAGAATGTGGTGTCGTGTTATGGAAAATCCACAATTAGTTGATGTAGAAGTTCCGCACAGTATATTTAATCCAAAAAATTGGAATCAGGTTGAATACACCAAGATACAAAAACTTATTCCAGAAGAATTCGGCGTACCTCTAGAAGACTGGTTGTTTAAAATCTTAACTGTATCTATTTAAGGGCTTTGGATGGTGATGCTTGATATTTAAACTAAATTGTTTAGTTTGCGCTTGGTGACAGCTTCGCCAGCGACCTACAATACTAAAAGAAGCTTGGCTATTAGGTTGAACCAGAGAAAGAGCTGCTGTGTGGCGGCTGGTATCTTTTTTCAAGGCTTGCGCCTAAGCTGTCATATCAAAACCAAAAGATTATTTAATCGTTGTCAATCATGCGTTATTACAAACTCGTAGGACATACACCTGTTGCTGTTAATTCATTGTCAGAATGGCAAGATTATTTACACTCAGCACAAGATTCAGCAAAACATCTAGTTGCCGAGACTACAGTTGGCTCTTCCAAAATTTCAACTACTTTTTCTGGGTTTGATCTAACTTTTGGAGACCCCCCCTTACTTTTTGAAACAATGGTTTTGGGCGGGCCTCATCATGGAAGAATGCAGCGTTATTCTACTTGGTCAGAAGCACGCTTCGGTCATGATGATACGGTTATACAAGTGATGACTACCTCGCCACCGAGTGAATAGTGATGAACCGGAGGGAGTTGAAAGTATTATTTAATATAAGTGGTTTCGCGGTTACGTAAAAAGGGGGCGGTAGTCAGTGGCTCTTAAGGCGATTGATGCCTTTATCAGGGAACTTCATTGATACATTACTTTTAGTAGAGACAAAAAATAAGGGAATTTTCTTGACCTTTGATATTCTTGATTAACCTAGTATCGTTGATTTCAATAACTTTACAACCACAATTTGAGTTTTATAGGTGCTGAGGTAGCAGAGAATTAAATTATGTTGATCGAGTTCAATCCACTAGCAACAAGACTGGAAGATTACGCCGTGATTGCAAGGAATGCAAAAATTCGCATCAAAGCCAGAAAGCGAATCGGTACGCGCGATGATGATGGTACAGCAATTATCGAAGAATGGTGGGCAGAGACTGATTTACTTGCATATCTTCCAGCATGGGATCTAGAGGACATCCAAAAGGGGCGTGATTATGCGGTGATTACTCCACAGGCAGACTTCTACCCTTCATGGTGGTATCAACCTTGGGAATGGCGAAAAAATCAGCGTCAATTGCTGACCCGCGCTAGAAGTTATGCAGATATTTACCCTGATGATTATCGACAGCTTTTAGCTGAATGCAACAGAATACGAGAGAAAATCGGAAAAGAATTCTTGATTAGTAGGCATGGGCTTGCCTGGGGATGGAAAGATTTTAAGATTGTTTAAAAATTTCTAGTTGCATTTAATCCTGGCTCAAACAGAGGAAAAGCAGGTTTGAGCGATTAGTATTGCAGGTCGCTACAATTATCGATAAACAGATATTGGGCTGGCATATTCAAGCAATCGTTCCCATCCCCATACCCATGCAGTTTTTACTCTTATCTCTTTACCGTTGCTGAATTTGATAAATTCTCCACCTCCGTCAAAAAATACATCAACAACCAATTGATTCCGCATATCGCGTCCCCACATTTTTTCTGCCGCATTCCACCAACGTTGCCCAGGTGAAGAGAACATCTCCCTTTCTAAATATTCATCACGCCATGCTTTCGGCTTCCAATTATCCTGTAGCGCACGAATTAATAAAGCATTGGGGAAAATCTCTTTATCGTGTTCGCTCAACCACAGAGCATATTCAATTGCACTCCGCAAGGCATCCTCTAAGTCTAAAGAACAACCTTCAAGAGCATCTTGGACTTCGGCAGGGAGCAAAATTTACACCGATAGTTATCAGCGCTGGTTCGTATTTTTTAAATACCTCGTACTCAACCGATTCCTTTTCCCAAAACCACATAGCCCACCCCTAACTATGTTGAACTTCATTTATAGTAGATTAATCATATTCTTGAACTGATAATTAAATTGCAACGCATTTTTAGAATCAGGAAATGCCCCAAAAATCTCAGTCACGTTATCCAGAAAATTGGTCAGATATCGCTCTTGATGTCAAAGAATCTGTAGGGTGGCGTTGCTCTAAGTGTGGCTTACAGTGCATTCGTCCCGGTGATAATACGTCCGAACTTTCCCGTTCTCTTAGAATGGCGCTAACATTAACAGTTCATCATAAAAATTTTCTGCCAGAAGATAATCGTCGAGAAAACTTATATGCCTTATGCACAGCTTGCCACCTGAGTTTTCATACGCGACGCAGGGGAAATGTATCGCCAGGACAATTGTCTTTATTTTGAGCCAGCTTCTTATTGAACTAAGGTACTGCAAAAGCGCCACCAGCAGAATGAACTACCTTTATCTCTCATTCCTGGGCGGGAGCAAGTTAAAGTAAATTGAATAGTTTTATTGAATTCCCATTTCTGCCATCTGGTATTGGAGTTCCCAGGTTAGCCCTTCAAAGTCGGGCATATTTTCCTCTCTATCACGGGAGTAAGCGCTTGGCTTTACGCCGATGACTGAGGTTTCTGTGCTAACTTCTGCTAAGTGGTTCATTCGGCTGCACATAGGATACGCTTGTGTATCCCCTACTTTTTTGTAGGTATATTCGCCGTTCGGAAAACTTTAGAAATCGCCGCGATGTAAATCTGAGAATTTCATGGATTCTAAAAGTCTTACTCTTTTTATTTGGTTGAAAATCACTATTTTTGCACACGGACATTAAAAGGATAACTTGATATTGGACTGAAAATGGGTCGGCAGATGGTAAGGCGATGATCTTTAAGAATGCTCTGGGATATGAGTGATGAGTAAACACCTTCATCTGTGGGAAAAACTCAATGAACGGCAGCAAGCCACACTCACTGCCATTTACCGTACTGACCAGTCGGTGGAGGCAGCACAAAAAGAAGGTTGGCGATTAGGTTCAATCAGAGAGAAAGCATCCGTATGGCGTAATCTGCAATATTATTTTGAACCCACAAGCTATGAAACTTTATTGCACAAGTTGCTATCTCTTGCTGGTGTAGTTGACCAGGGACTGGGTTCAACTCTTTCTCTTTTGGAACGACACAAGTTAATTGAATGTAATTATTATGACGGCGAACTAATTTCCATCAAGCTCACAACCACTGGACGTGCTGTAGCTCGTGCTGGGTTGGGTGAATCAGCACCTAAAAAGCCACCCAAGGGACAACTTAAACCAAGGCAATGGGAGGCACTAGCTACAGCCTATCAAGCTGGTGAATTAGGGCTAGAGAGTGGATTAACCTTTGGGGATTATGCCGGGTTTAGTTGGCAATGGACTTGGTTGAGATTGCGAGATTATTACGGAACAGACAACGGCTTAGTGAAAGAAGTTGGCTACTGGAAAGATGGTAAGCACTTAACCAAACTGGTTATTACTCAGCCTGGGATAGAGTTTTACCGACAGCAGTGGTCACAATATCGCACTCTATACCCTGATGTAAATGCGCCCAAACCTGAATAACGTTATTTACCTCCTACTCTTGCAAACGCGCAAATTTATCACCTTGTCTCAATAAAGGATACATCTCTTGCGCGATCGCTTCTAACTTATCGCCATGAGGACGAGGACGAGCGATCCGAACCCCTTCATCCCACCACGAACAGCCGCCAGCTAAACTATAATGCAGCGTAAGGGTGACTTCATGCCAATCACCGGATAAAAATAAACGAGTATCTTTCAATGCAAAAGCTAGATTAAAATCAAATCTATCTCTTCGATAATATTTATGAAATGGATTGTTATGTGGCCTATCACCGGACGCAGATTCGCTAAGGTATGCCACAAAATCCATTTCTATCCAATTGTCTACTTTAAAATTAAATTTGGGGATTATCCTAAAGTGTGTGTGCGGATAGTGTTTTTCTGCAATTTGAATTAAAATCAGTTCCGTTTCAGGTAATACCGCTTGCATAATTTTTGACCACAGTTCGCAAAACTAAAAAAGCTTGTCAAACAGATCATTACAGGTAATTTACTCGCCCATTTCTGCTAGTTGGCATTGAAGCTCCCAGGTTAGCCCTTCAAAATCAGGCATATTTTCCTCTCTATCACGCGAGTAAGCGCTTGGTTCTATGCCGATGACTTCAGTTCCCACACGCACATCTGCTACGTGATTCATACGAGAACACATGGGCATTGCAAGTGTATCCCCTACTTTTTTGTAGGTGTCTTCGCCGTTCGGAAAACAAAATAAATCACCGCGCTGTAAATCTGAGAATTTCATACAACTAACAAGTTTTAGTCTTTTTATTTGGTTGGTAACTCAACGTATCAGATTACAAATCTGAACTACTTGGTTGCAATAGAGCCTGTTGAATCTGCTTGTCGGTTGCTAATTCCATTGGGTTAATATCTTCATTAAGAACAAAAATCCCTTCTTCTCCTTCTTCCAAATCACCCACTGAAAATTGACAATCAGCATCCATTGCCGGATGCATCATCATCCAAGCGTCGTGACTGGCGTTCCTGTTTTCCATTAGGCATGAAAACTTTGTGGAGCATGGGCATTCCTCCAAACTTTGCACACGGACATTAAAAGGATAACTTATCGATCTGCTCCCTCATAGAGGCTAGAGCCGATTGAATATCTGGGAATGGTAGGCTTTCTTGTAGCACCATTTCTTCATGCATGGGTACATATAATTCAGCCAAGTAGCAGCCAAGGCGTAGATCAAACCACACGTCAATAATGCAGCCTTTATACCAACCTTGCGAATAGTATTTATCGATCTGTTCCTTCATATAAGCTACAGCCGATTGAATATCTGAGAATGCTTGCCTTTGTTGCATCAACATTCTGTTGCGAACCGGGGCATATAATTCAGCCAAGTAGCAGCCGCGCCTATCATCACGCCAAACATCAATACTACAGCCAAAATATTTCTCGGAGTGCTTTAAATCCTTAGACAGTAAATCAATCATGGTGAACACCCATAAGCTTATTCTCTTTCGATAATTACAATTTTTAGCATGATTTATCCCAGGATTACCCAAGATGGTTGATCAATTATTCCCGTTAACGGGAAAATATTAATGCTGTCTGCTCTCTCATCGAAGGAGAAAGCTTAGTTGAGTAATTCATTGTTATCTAAATCCTCGCTCCAAATAACAGCACCACTTTCAACATCCTGCTCCCAAACAATTAGCCCACGATTATCCAATTCATTCAGGCTCGTTTCGTTAACTTGCTCAATAAACGAATCAGGTAATAAATGAAAAATAAAGCGAAAAAAGGTATTCATTGACTTCTAATGCTCCTAAACAAAAGATGATTAATATGCCTGTAGCCATCCCCACACCTCCGCCACAGATAAATCACTTCATTTGTGCTGTGGTGCGGCTGTGGCGCTTGCTGGGCAAAGCATCCCACAGATTATTGCCACACCGCCACGCCACAGTGCCACAGTTCGCCACACCGCTTTTTGGGTACTTTTTACTGTGGTGTGGTGATTCACCAGTCAAACTTAGACCAGCTATCTTCGCCATCAAAAATGAGTTGTCCAGCATTGACTAATTCATTCAAAGCAGTAATTAATTTAATGTCACCCTGCTCTCTGAGTTCATCTTTCTTTTTGATATCGGCAAGTGTCTTAGGCTCCTTGTTTTTCGCGTTATCAAAAAAAGATAATAAGCGTTTGGCAAGGTCTGACAATCCCAAATGATTTTGAATAGTCGTTGGCTGTTCGCCGATATCTAGAGTTTCATTTAACCGACTTATAGCTCCCTGGTTGTTGCATATACTGTCGTCACTGGGTTCAAACCCTGGCAAGAATTCGCGCTGATCTCGGTTAAAAGCAGAATGATTTTCAAGTACAGGCATTGAGTACCACTGAGTCGTCTTACCATAGTAGATAGCCCGACTGCACTCTGAGTTATTGATTAGCTCTGCTATTTTATCGGTATCAAACTTTTTGAAAAGTCGTGCAGTTTTCCAAGTGTCAAGAACGGCTAAATTGCTTTCATGAACCAATGCAATCGGTGTTAACTGGCTAATGCCTGAAAGGTCACTGCCGTTAGCACCAACAAAGGGCGTTTGAGCAATAAACCAGATGTTCTTCCCAGCACTGCTACCACATGATGCGATACCAATAAGCTTGTCGGAGAGCAGAGTACACTTGGCTACTTTTAGCCTCGCACCGATGATCGTTCCTTCATCAATTATCAGAAGCGCTCCATCGTTCACAAGAGCATATTGATCATATTCTGCGATCGCAGCCTCGAACCATGCAGCTACGGTTTGCGGCTTTGCAGTTTCACAATGCAGACGCTTTTCTACATCAACAATGCCATCAAAATAGCCGTACTCCTTCCAGTCATCTTTACCATTGATCAGAAAGATTTTTTTACTTGGGTCGTGGCGTTTGACTTGACGAATAACATTGGATAAAAGTATTCCTTTCCCGCTCCTTCCCAAACCCACTATAAAAAGATTTTCGATGTTAGCACTCATCTGTCCAACAATATCAATCTCTGTGGCGGCTGCGGGGTTATAGTTATCAACCTGTGTCTGTACTGGGATCTGACAAAAAGGTTTCTCTAAAAGTGTTTTAGCAGCAGTCAGCAACGGCGTGGAATTAGAAGTTATACTTGGCTGATTATCCTCGTAAAAGTCTGCCGCCGCATCACTCAAAGCTAGTCCGCGTTCATTAGCAAAGTTCAATTCATTAATTACTACTTCTTTACCCACTTGACGGGTATAATCTGCAAAATTATCGCCGTCTAGCACTTGAGCCACGCAACCCAACTCAGCGATCGCAGCTTGATTTCTTTGAATCTGCCCAGCCTTTCTCCAACTATCCCAAAGAAAATAAGCGACTACCAATCCTCCCGTTATCGGGCTAGCAGCGCTGGACGCTAATACACCCAAAACAATGCCGCCGATGACATTCCACTGTAAATGATTTTCTTGAGTAGCGCGAAGTGCAACCTCGCTCCATTCTTCGGGAGTTTTATTATTTTTCTCAGGATTGAATCGTGTCATATATAGAAGTATTTATTTGGAATAGGTAAACGCAGTACCGAATTACGCGGACTGCGTTATCTTTACTAAACTAATGGTTGGTTTCTTTGATTGCGTAGGAGAGCTTGCCTACCCAAATAATCAAACTGACAATAACTTCGATGGCAAATAGTGTAATCAACGCCAAACTTAAATTAGCGTAGTCAAACTTGTTCCACTGTCCGGTTCCTAAATACCAAAAAAAGTCTGAGAACTTGCCGCTATGTACTGGACTATATACAGTTATACAGATCAAAAAATCGACAGTGTAAGTCACAATTTTAAGGCGCTCCAAATTACTTACAACCGAAATAGGCAAAGCATTATAAGTGCGTTTGAGCATTGCCAAAGTGGGGTCATCAGTCTGCTTGATTTCATACCTGCTGCGGCTATCTACATTACTAATTACCTGCTGCATAAATCCCTCATGGTTATAGAGGATAAGCGGTAGAACTTCGATAATTTGAATCACTCCCCAAAGCATTGTACCCAGTATCCAGGTGATGCCCTGCCCTAAAAAATTAGCAATTCCATTGACGATGGGAATCACCGAAATTAGATAAAAGAATGCTTGGTTTATTGCTTGACCACTCAAAAAGCGCACTGCCATTTCATAAGGTTGGATGTTCAGATAAGCAAAGTAAACCGCAGTTAGCACCAGCCCCCAATAAAGGATTCTTAGCCACTGCTGGGGGATTTTTTTACTCTTATTGTGACTGCCACCAGACTGCCATGCAGAAGCGCCTGGGTTTGAACTTTTTGAACCTAAAGCCATGTTATTTGTCCTTATTTTTCAGGTGTGTAATAATAAACCTTTGCGCCGCGAATCTTTTTGATTTGATTAATGGCTAGCTCCCGATTGCCTGTAAATGCCATCTTCCCCACGACCGGAACACCATCTTTATCAGCAATTAAAACGCCAGTATTGCCATTGCCGTCGCATACAACTGTGTTGATTGGGAGTGACTTTTTAGTAGTGCGATCTAGTACAGTTTCACCTTCAACCAAGGTTGCTAAATTCCGTGCTGCTTTTGCGGCTACTACGATAGTGCAGCCAGATTTATATCTCGCTTCCGCTACTTTTGACGCTGCCTGTTCATAACTCAATTGCTGCTCTAATAGCATTTGCTGTTGACCATTAAATGCAATGGTTGTTCGCGCAATAGATAGGGATTGCATATTGGCACTAATGTCCTTAGAACTGAGCATTAAGCTCCCAACGATGAGTGATCCAAAAACAATCTTGCTGCCGTGTTTTCGCCAAATTCGATTAGTGTTCAATGCCTTATTCCTCAAGTATTTTTTTGGGGCAGACAAACCACCCCATAGCGAATAATTAATTACCTTTTACCTGGGCGACGAGAGCATCTAGCAAGCCCAATAATTGACCACGCGATAACTCATCAAGTCTTTGTACTACTTCTTCCGTTTCAGCATCACGAGGGGAGTCTAGATGTGAATCTGGATCATCCTGAAACAACGACCAGCTAACTTTCTGAATCATCCAAAGACGTTGGGCATTGTTGAGAGCTTCAAATGTGCTGCCCCAAGATTCCTGCATATCTGCAAGCAAACCTGTATCTCCGGGCATTGTGCCTGAGCAAAAATATCCTATTGGTTTAGTCATGATTAAAATTCTGAGTTGTGCTTAGTTGTGCTTATTATGAGCAATAGATTCATTCGGTGATACGGGGACATCGCTTTGCTTAAGAGATTGTGCGTTCGCTTCTTTATCCGCATCAATTTCTGCTTGCAATCGCTGTAATCGGAGAGCATTGTCAGTTATCCGTGAGCGTCCCCAATCGTTAGGATTTGTGTAGTGAAGTGCTGCCATTTGTTAGAATCCTTAAGTACAAATCGTTTTGCGTATCGAGATACATCTGCTTAGTGGGGCGATTGCAATGATTGGTCGTCGGTGCAATCGCACCAGAGTCAGTTCTCACAAAACTCAACAAGTTCAAAAACCTCCCTCTGCACTTGGTTTTGGCTTAATTCTCTTCGCCTGCCTTTCGAGTCATTGAAAATGAAAGGTGCATTGACAAGAGAATTAGACCGATGGCTGTAGCGGAGTTGTTGACCACGGAATTGGTACAGTTGGTTACGCTGTAAGGCTGTCATTTATCGAGGTTTCTAGAAATCATTTCTTTAAGCGCCTCAAACCCGGACTGTGACATAATTCCTCCTATTTTCTATACAATACTCTTGCCCGAACTACTGATGATGAGAGCTAGTTCCTTTCTCAATACTGCTCGGTTAAGGAAAATGAAGGGTAAAACAAAGAAAAATTTGTTCGCGTATGTTTTACGATAACAAATGAGATAATTCGACTTACTTTTTCTCTTTGAGGCTATCGTACAAGTCCACCCCAATACTGCTCGGTTAAGGGAAAATAGATAACGGAATAAATCATAATTTGTTCGCGTGTAATCTACGAGAACAAAAACAACTAAAAAGGTTGCTTGTACCTGAAGGCACTCTCGAAAAATTTAAT
>NZ_JAIVFX010000037.1 GCF_020829625.1 Nostoc sp. XA010
GTGCAAGGACATATCCTGATTTACTTAAGGCATTAGATGCGGCATTCGCAGAAGTGACGATAGAGAATTTACTGGGTTGGTTTACTCACTGCTGCTACTGTACTTCAGAAGACTGATAACCGCTATAACAGCCAGTAGTATTAATTGGAGTAGAGCAATAAAACTGTAAATCCATTTAAACTGAATGGCATATTTAACTTTCAATTCGTAAACTCCAAGCTTTGCATCAAAATATTACACCTTAAAGCTGACAAGCATCGTTATTAATTCTTGACTACCACCGTGTTTTGCAGTCATCAGAGGTAATAAAATCTTAGATCGGTAGATTGCAAGATTATCTAGTGGTGAGATAGTGGGAGAAATCGCCTTCGTAGATACTCGCTTAGAGGATGTTTGAAAAGTTGGCAGTTGAGTAAAAAAAAGCTCTCAGGGCATAAGCTGTAAATACGTACATACAGCACCATTGAGAGCCATGAGTAAAGCATACTCCAGTAATCTGACCCAAGACCAGTGGGAATTATTAGAACCGTTAATTCCAGTAGCCAAAACAGGTGGTCGTCCTAGAGTGGTAGAGATGTGGCAAGTTATCAACGCAATTTTTTATGTATTGACTCAGGCATGTACATGGCGAAATTTACCAGGGGACTTTCCCAATTGGCAAACTGTGTACACTTATTTTCGGAATTGGCGTACTGACGGGACATGGGTGAGCATCCATGACCAACTCAGAGCCTGGGTAAGGGTGGACAATGAACGAGCTGTTAGCCCATCAGAAGCAATAATTGATAGTCAAAGTGTGAAAACTGCGGCGATGGTTAGCCAAGATGTGGGTTACGATGCCGGGAAAAAAATCAAAGGACGCAAGCGGTTTTTGGCAGTAGATACCTTGGGTTTAGTACTGCGAGTATTGGTGAGTGCAGCCAGTGTGGACGAACGCAATGGCGGTAAACAAGTACTTAAAAGAGTCAAACAGATGGGGAACACGGTGTCACGTCTTTCTACCATTTGGGTTGATGGTGGTTACGATGGCAACCCGTTCATGCAGTGGGTAATGGATTTATACCGATGGATTGTGCAAGTTGTACTGCGACCACATGAACGCAAGGGTTTTGTTTGGTTGCCTAAACGTTGGGTGGTAGAAAGAACTTTGGGTTGGCTGACTAGGTGTAGGCGTTTGAACAAAGACTATGAATTATTAGCGCAAACCTCGGAGACTTTTATTTATCTTGCTATGATTCGCATCATGATGAGGCGTTTGGCATAAAATCTCACCTCTGATTACTTTTCAAACACCCTCTTAACAACCACTACTATTTAGGCTGTAGAAAAGTCATTAGTGATGTCAATTCCCCAAAATCAATTGGCAGTAAAGTTCCAGCAAGACGTTGGTTTTGCTTCACGCTTTTATCGTGCAATTGCAACTTTGTTTTCTAATAGATTACAAGGAATTTTGAGTCAATTTGGTTATGGTATACGGGTTTATAGCCAACGTTAAACTTTGGCTATAAACGTGGAATATGAGGATGACTTTAATGATAGCGTTTTAGATGGTGTGGCAATCGCAGGTAAAAGGTTTAATTGAATGTTAAGACGGTATTGCTCCTGATAAAATCTCAAATTTAGGAATGGATTGCAACTGTTGTGCGTTTAAAATATATTGCTCATAAACTAAACTAATACTTAGTTGTAAACTTTGAACTAGATTAACCGAATAAGTCAAGGTGACGATTAATCTTCCTTTTATAATATCGGGCAGAAAGAGCTTGTACCAATTGGATAAATTTTATCAACAATTCTTTAAAATCTATTGGAAGACTATTAAATTCTAAGGATGATTGTTCTATACCAATTTTATATGAAGTAGCATAGAATCGAAAGGCTAGAAACTATTGCTTGGCAATCATTCCAGCTTTCTACAGTTTCATGCAGCTTCACAATAATTTGGTATAGTTGCAGCATAGTTTTGAGCATTTAAGAGTGCATCAATAAGAAATTAACATTTAGTTTATTATAAAATAATAGTTTCAAAAGTTTAAAACTTATCTAAAATTTGTGCATTGTTTAATAACTGATTTAACAACAAAATAGATGATATCAAGAAAAAGAAAGCAATAACTTAATTGACTTTTTGATCTTGAAATTCAAAGTAAGAAGTTTAACTGAAAAAGCTTTTTCTGAAAACTTCAGTTAATTACAATTAAGGAGAAAACCATGCCTGTCAACAATATCACTTCTACTTCTAACTATTCTGTTGTTGGTCAAGAACAACTGTTCACCGAATTAACTCTTGAAGAAGGAGCCGTAATCGAAGGTGGTGCTATCTACAGCCTCGGCAATAAAGCGGGCGTTACCGTCAACTACACTATTAACGGACAAAAGGACTCTTTGTTTTTTAATGATGAAAAGCAATATTATTTTGAAAGCACACCATTTGTTAGCTTCGACCAAAAGATTGGACCTGGCTATGAACTAGCATACACAGAACTATCTCCAGGAAACAATAACTTTGATACTAGTGGAGGTTATTTAATCTTAACTGGTGGTGATTTTGGACCTCCTGCTGCAAATATTGCTGCTCCTTCCAACACTTTTCCAACTGCCAACAGTTTTGCAAGCTAGCCTAAGCGTAATGACCTTTGACTGCCTCAGCCAAGCAGTCAAAAGTCGGATATGACAAGCTAAACGCTCAATCAAGTCGGGTCAAATGACCCGACTGTATTTTTTCACCTATAAATAATTGCACCTGAAAATGAAATATCAAATAGTCCTCCAACACAGCGAAGAAGACTGCGGTGCAGCGTGCCTAGCCACCATTGCCAAACACTACGGACGCACCTTTACCCTCAACCGCGTCCGGGAAGCCGTAGGCACTGGGTCGAGAGGAACATCCTTGCTGGGATTAAGCCGAGGTGCAGAAGTACTAGGATTTAATGCTCGCCAAGTTAAACTCAATTTCCAACTACTCGACCAATTGCAGCAAGCTCCCTTACCAGCAATTATCCACTGGAAAGGCTACCACTGGGTAGTTTTATACGGGCAAAAAGGCAAAAAATACGTCATAGCCGACCCTGGTGTAGGCATCCGTTACCTAACCCGTGAAGAATTAATCGCAGGTTGGGGTAATGGCGTGATGTTACTGCTGACCCTAGACGAAAGTCGTTTTTATCAACAAGAGTCAGATAAAATTGGCGGTCTGGGAAGATACCTGCAACGGGTTTGGCCCTATCGCTCTATTCTCGCTCAAGCGATCGCCATTAACATCGCCATTGGATTGCTTTCTCTGACATCACCCTTCATGATGCAATTACTCACCGATGATGTATTAGTACGAGGTGATACCCAACTACTAACCACCGTCGCTATTGGCGTTATCGCCATGAACTTAATTAGAAGCGCCATTAGCTTAGTCCAATCTCACCTCATCGGTCACTTTGGTCAAAGATTGCAATTAGGACTAATTCTAGAATACGGACGCAAACTCTTACATTTACCCCTCTCCTACTTTGAAGGACGACGCAGTGGAGAAGTTGTCAGCCGCATTGCTGATGTCAACGCCATCCATAACTTAGTTTCCCAAATCGTCTTGGGATTACCCAGTCAATTTTTTATCGCTGTAGTTTCCTTGGGCTTTATGCTCTTTTACAGTTGGGAACTAACTTTAGCTTCTATAGTTGCATTTATTATTGTCACGGCTGTTAGTTTGCTTTTCCTACCCGCAATCCGCCAGAAAACCCGCAACATGATTGTTTCTGGTACAGAAAACCAAGGCTTTCTGGTGGAAACATTTCGCGGTGTGCAAGTATTAAAAACTACTCAAGCCACTCCCCAAGCCTGGGAAGAATATCAAGGAAATTATGGTCGCCTCGCCAACTTAGGCTGGAGTGTGATGAAGCTGGGACTTTATAGCAGTACAATTACTGGCATTCTTTCCACTTTCATTAGTATTGGTATCCTTTGGATGGGTAGTTATTTAGTCATTAATCGCACCTTAACAATCGGTCAATTAATGGCATATAACGGCATGAGTGGCAACTTTCTGGGCTTCTTAGGTGCTGCAATTGGCTTAGTAGATGAGTTTATCACTGCCCAGATAGTCATTCAACGCCTGACAGAGGTCATTGACGCTACCCCAGAAGACGAAAATGATTTTAAAAAGCCTTGGGCACCAATTCCTGGTGATGTAGATATTACCTGCACTGAACTTAACTTCCATCACGCAGGTAGAGTTGACTTACTACAAGATTTTTCCTTAACTATTCCTGGCGGTCAAGTCATTGCTTTAATTGGTAAATCTGGCTGTGGTAAAAGTACCCTTGCTAAATTGATAACTGGCTTATATAAAGTCGAGTCTGGTAATATTCGTTATGGTTTTTATAATCAGCAAGACCTGTCTTTAGAATGTCTGCGACAACAGGTAGTATTAGTTCCCCAAGAACCCCACTTCTGGAGTCGTTCTATTATTGATAACTTCCACTTTAGCTATCCCCATATTAGTTTTGAAGAAATTGTGAAAGCTTGCCAAATTGCTGGTGCAGATGAATTTATTAGCAAACTACCCGATAAATATCAAACTGTTTTAGGAGAATTTGGGGCAAATCTTTCCGGTGGACAACGCCAAAGATTAGCCATAGCTAGAGCAATAGTTAGTGAGCCACCTATCTTAATTTTAGATGAATCTACGGGCGCACTCGACCCTGTAAGCGAAAGACAAGTACTTGATAGACTTTTATCCCATCGTCATGAGAAAACTACTATTTTGATTAGTCATCGTCCCAAGGTTATACAGAGGGCAGATTGGATTGTATTTTTAGAACAAGGACGCTTAAAAATCCAAGGTACACCAGAAGAATTGCAGAAATTACCTGGTGAACATTTAGACTTCTTAGAAGATATTTTTCCCTCTCAGAATGCGTTGGCGCTGATATCTTCACCTGCTCATCATAACGGCAAAACTGCCACCATTAATTAAGATAGCAATTCGTTTAGCAGTTGTAAAAATCTTTGTTTTCTCTTTTTCTGCGGTTTCTGTGCCTCTGCGGTTTATTCATATTACATCATGGTTAGCAACACAAATTTTTTATCCCCAATTAAAACAAACGAATTTCTTCCACCAATTAGTCGTTGGACAACATGGGGCGGAATGTTTATTCTCTGCGTTTTAGGACTAGCTGTTCCAGTTGCTGCTATTACTAAATATAAGGTTACAGTCCAAGGACAGGCGGTAGTGCGTCCGGCGGGTGAATTGCGAATTGTGCAAGCGGCGACTGAAGGTCAGGTAATGCACATTTATGTCAAAGAAAATCAAGTTATCAAAAAAGGAGATGCGATCGCAATTATCGACGACTCCCGCCTGCAAACCAAAAAGAGCCAATTGCAAACTAGTATTCAACAATCTAAGTTACAACTAGTGCAAATCAATGCCCAGATTGATTCCCTCAACAGTCAGATTCGAGCCGAAACTGACCGCATCAGCCGGATTATTAGTGGCGCTCAAGCCGAATTGAGCGGTCGTCGGCGAGAATATCGTGATAAAAATATTACCACTGTTTCCGAACTCCAAGAAGCTGATGCCAATGTCAGAATTGCTCAGGAGGAGTTGCAGACTGGGAAAGCACAGTTGAAAACAGCACAAGCGAATCTCCATGCGACTGAAGCTGCTTTGGGTGTAGCTCAGTCAAAACAGAACCGATATGAGAGTGCAGCCACCCAAGGGGCGCTATCTAAGGATCAATTGGAAGAAGCCCAATTAGCTGCTAAACAGCAAGAGCAAGCAGTAAAAGCACAACTTGCAGCAGTGGAGGCGCAAAAAGAAACTATTGAACGGTTGCAACAAGCAGTATCTGCTATGATTGCCAGAAGACAACGCGCCCTAGTTGCGGTAAATCCAAGTAATGCAGAAGTGAGTGTTGCTACTGAGCGGATTGCTCAAGAAGAAGCCGCAGGGTTAAGTAACAAAGCGACTTTAGAAAAGGAACGCCAAGCTTTAGTTCAGCAACGGATTGAAATTGAAAAGCAGTTTGAGCGTGATACTAGTGAACTCAAACAAGTGGAAATAGATTTAGCTCAAACGACGATCGCAGCTACTGCTGATGGAATTATTTCGCAACTCAATTTACGAAATCCAGGTCAAAGTGTGCGGGCTGGTGAAGAAGTTTTGCAAATTGTCCCTACTGATGCGCCTCAGGTTTTGAAGGCTGCTGTGGGATCTGAAGATCAAAGTAAGTTAAAAATTGGTCAAAATGTCCAAATGCGGGTGAGTGCTTGTCCTTACCCGGATTATGGTACTCTTAATGGGACTGTGCAGACGATTTCTCCGGATGCAATCGCTCCTCAAAATAATCGCCCAAATGCATCTATGGCGAATCCAACTACTAGTCCAAAAGCTTCTGCGCCTGCTGCTTTCTATGAGGTAACTATTGAACCGGAAACTCTGGTTTTAGGTAAAGAGAAAAACCTGTGTCATATTCAATTGGGTATGGAGGGTCGCGTTGATATTATTTCTCGTGAAGAAACTGTGCTGCAATTCTTTCTCCGTAAAGCGAGGTTAATTACTGATTTATAATTTTTTTTAGATAGAACAATTAGATATCTCAGGTACACTGTATGATGACTTGATTAGACACATCCGGAATGTTAACTAGGGGTCAAAAAAATGGTAGAACGGTATTTTGACCGTCTACCAAAATGAAAAAAAAGTAGATCCGCCGAAAGTGGATGCTCCTGTTTAATTCCATTTGATAATCGACATCTGCAACAGTACGGTAAATTCCGTGATAATCTATCTGCATTCCCAAGGGTGTAGGGACAATTTTCAAATACTCGTTAATGGCAAGTATGTAGTTATCACCAAAGTTCCTGTTTGCAACAGCCGAACGTATAGCGTTTAGTAATTGTATCGCTTTTCTAATATCTGAAATACTGCGCTCACCATCCATTTTTGGCTGACTTTCACTGTAGCCTTTCATCTTCTTCTCGGCTACCAGATTATGAAATTTAGCAACGGCTCTTTGACGATTGGCTAATGTGTGGACTTTAGTCTGCGCTTGATAACCGACTCTGCCCCACTGTACTGTTAAGTTACCATCTTCGACGACTTTGGCAGACCAGAATTTATTGCTGTTTCGGATAGCATCAACAAAGACTAAATAGATTTCCATGTTTCTTACCCTGTCAATTCGCTAACTTCTGGGCATTGCCCCATCTGATACCAATTCGCTTTTTCGCCCATTCGTTATTAAAAAACTTAGAGATAGCTAGCTTTTCAGGGTTTACATCTGTTTCATAATTTTAGTGAATTGGTATAACTCTCCAGTCCCAATGATTTGGTTTTGTGTGGCGTGGAGTATTTCATTACGGCAATCAATTGAATAAATCCAGCAATCATGCTTCCATTGCATACCGCAGCAATAGCCAAATGTTCTGTTGGTTCGCAGGTAAACTCTCTCCAGTAAATTCACCTCAACGGATGGAATTGTTTGTCCCCAAGGTGGGGAAAGATACCAACTTGCTTGAAGTGCATTAATATGGTCAATCATGCTTTTCTTCCCTGGGATTAATAACCTAAAAATCTTCGGCAATGTTTGGAGAATAACGCCCAAAAAATACCTAAAAGTGAGCAGCAATTTTCACTGCTGCCCACATGAGGTTTTACGCTGTGACTAATTCTTGAAGTTGTGATCGCACTTCATGGTTGAAAAGCTGTTGTAATTCCTCAGTAGTGAGTTGCTCTAAGGGTCGGTCTTGCAAGTATTTGTGAACTGGTTCAACCAGCGATGTATCCACTATCGACAATGAGCGCACAGCATCAAACACGGAGTTAGAATACTGCTGCTGACCTGAACAACCCTTCTTCACCCACCAGTTACGGTCAGTGCATCCGACTTGCCCCAGTTTTACGGCGTTGTTATTGTAAATGCCATCATCAAGAATTTCAAACCCGTAATTCTGGCACTCGTTGAAGATATGCGCCATGATTTGGTTTTCAGTAGTAGAAGAGGACAAGGAGCAGGGTGCGGGGTGCAGGGGGGCAATTTCTTCTCCCTTGCTCCCTGCCCCCTGCCCAAGAGCTTCTTCTTGCACTGGCAGTGTGCCATCTTTGTAGTGAGTGCAGATGAAGCGATCGCAACGCATTGGGGTGTTGGCACGAAATACTTCTTTCTCGTTGATCATGACTACCCAGCGTTGCGTTAAGTGGTTGTCGTCATGGCTGATGCTGGCTATCAGTTTGTCATCAGCGTAATATTCGTGATGGTCAAACGAGATTTCGACTATTCTGAGGGGTTCGGGAGCTACGGCTTGAGCTTGGTGTGCGATGTAGTTGTCGAGTTCGGCTTGGGCGATGGCTTGTTCGTCGGGGGCAGCAGGGGAGAGTTTCTGAATCTTGCTGGCTTGATATTCAGCGATCGCAGTAATCCAAGAATCCTTACAGCCTTTGTCGCTGACTTCGACTGTGCAGGCGATTTCGCTGTAGATTTGCTTGAGTCGGGCAATCGATTTCAGTTGCAGCTGTTGATGACTGTAGATGATATAAGTCATAATTAAAATTCCCTGTACGAGTGTATGGGTTTTTCAAAAGGCGATCGCACGAAGTTTCTCAGGCTGTAGGCGGTCGTCTTTTGTTATGTACCTATATTACTATTTTGGTTAGTAAAAATCAAGCAATATTCTGAATTTTTTGAGGTAATTTTACTAACGGGCATCCCAGAAAATCCTCAATTTTAATAGAAAGTGCTTGGCATATACCTTCTAGCTTTTCAGTAGAAACTGTAGGTGCTGAGTTTCTTGGACTTGATTCCGGGTATTCTCCGCGCTCCAAATGCTGAATTAATTGATAAGCACAACCAGATCGTTTAGCCAGAGACTGCATAGACTCTGTACCTCGTAAAATTTTCAGTTTTCTGCCTAATTCCTTATTCCATCGAATAGATGCGATTAAGCTTTTATCGATAATCATTAATTCATCACCCAATTCACCAATTGCATTAGTAGACATGATACACTAAAATTACTAATTTTATTAGTAAGAAAACACAAAACAACCCAATTAAAGTATGACTGCGATCGCTCGTAGTCTTTGCAATGCAATCAAAAAGGAGGCAAATAGACAAAGAATGATAAAACCTCAAACTTTGCAAGCGGTGTTTTACTAGGGGAAGTGAAAAACAACCCTGGAAATGAAAAACAACCCTAGTAAAAATCGCCGACGCAAGGGGGAGGGCAACGGTTCTATTCACTGGCGCACCATAACTAAGAACGGGAAGGATTACCCCCAGGCTTATTACCACTGGCAGGAAAACGGAAAGAAAAGAACGAGGTACATCCCTAAAAAATTACTAGGGGATATTCAGGAAGCTGAAGCAGTCAAACGTCCAGTTGTAGAGATATTACATCTGTTGGGGGTTGATGAGGTTAGCCCTAGTAATTTACTAGGGGATAAACAGATAAACCCTAGTAATGCAGTTTTAGAAACAAGCCCTAGTAATGACATATCCCCTAGTAAAATGCGGCGAAACAAAGGTGAGGGGAGCGGTAGTATTCATTGGCGAACCATTACTAAGAACGGCAGAGATTACCAACAGGCATACTATCACTACGAATTTTGGAGTGAGGGCGATCGCTTGGTCAAATCATCGAAGTACATTCCCAAGCGGTTACTGAATCGTGTTCAGCAGATGGAGCAAGAGAAAGCGGCTGTTAAGGAGATATTGCAATTGCTGGGGATGATGAAATCATGATTCTGAGGCTGTCACGGTAACTCCTGTTGAAATACCTGAACTGACTGAACAAGAGCAGAGTGTCGGGAGCAAAGCGGTGAAGAGGTCAGAGTCTTGGCGGTGAAGCAGTCCGCAGAAAGGGGTTTTTCCAATTAGAGGAACTGCCGAATCCGTAAGGGTTCCCGTCGAGTCTGAACCCCATCAGAAAGAAGGGCTTGCCGATAGGCAGCACTACTGTTAAAACCGAGCTAAGTTGCGAGATTCAGCAAAAACATCAATCTCGATGCACTTTCTGTTGATTTTCCGTATAGTAAATAGTTGGGCTGTTTTCCTGTTTTAATGACATTCGTATTGGATGATGAACAATTATGAGTTCAAATCAGCAGTTTCTGCAAAATTTATACGAAGCCTTCAACAAAGGCGAGATTGAAACAATCATCTCGGTGATGCACCCGGACGTGAAATGGGCCAACGGGGTGGAAGGCGGTTTCGTTTATGGACGCGACGCGGTGCGCGAATACTGGACTAATCAGTATAAGGTTATTCAAGTGCAGCTTGAAACCTTAAAATTCGAGACGGATGAAAACAATCGAAATGTCGTTACCGTTCATCAAATCGTCAGAGATTTGCAAGGCAATTTGCTTGCGGATGCAACAATTGAGCAAATTTTTACTATTGAGGATGGTTTGATCAGTCTTTATGAAATCGGCGAAACCGAAACAATCCAACAGATGATTCAAAAAACCAGAACTCCCAATGAGTAATTGAGAAGGCAGTTACAATTCGAGCCGTTGCTTTACTGATCGCAATCAAGAGAGGTTAGTAACTTCGGTCAGATTCTGTATAAATACGTATCCGCTATTTGCTCCCATCGTAGCCAAACAATCCGCTTGCACCCGACTGTTTAGAGCCTTTTCATATTGCCCAAAAGAATTAAGATGTTAACTAGCTGCCCCATCCCGTAAGCGCAACAAAACCACCTTTGCTGCATCTAGTGACGATGACTAACACCTTGAAGAAAACCCAACCTAGCAACGATTACGGTTACTGCTGTTGAAGTTCCAGAGTTGACAGAGGAAGAATAGCGCGATCGCTTGCACCTAGAGCGCCGTGTGGAAAGAGCGTTTTTTGAGGCGGGCAAGGCGTTGACGGAATTGAGGGATAGACGGCTTTATCGCTCCACGCATAAAACATTTGAAGATTATTGCCGCGATCGCTTTGGGCATAGTCGGCAACAATCAAATTATTTGATTGCCGCAGCTGGTGTTTACGAAAATTTGACAACCATTGGTTGTCAAAATGTGGAAAATCAAAATTTGACAACCAATGGGACACAAATTTTGCCCACGAGCGAACGCCAAGTTAGACCGATAACAAAACTGGAACCTCAACAGCAATGGGAAGTATGGCAGACGGCAGTGGAAGAAGCCGGAGGTAAAGTACCATCTGCTAGAGTTGTAGGCGATGTAGTACAACGGATCATGGAACGGATAAAAGCGCCAAATCCTTACCATATAGGGGAAGTCTGCCAAATTATTGCCAAGGACAATCCTGATTTACGAGGAAAAGGCGGATGTTGGGGCATCGTTAACCATGTGGGCGAGTTCAGTTGTACAGTTAAAATGTGGGATGGAGAGTACACCGTGAGAATCGACCACCTGAAGCCACTGAACTACATGGAGTTGGAATGCCAGCAGATGCAGCTAATCAGCGATCGCATCAGTAGGCTACGGGAAAACGAGAACTTGGAAGATGCCCCAAGTGCTATGTTGAAGCATCTGGGGGAGTTGAAGCGACCGTATTTGACTGCGATGGAGGAGAAGTTGTTGAGCGTGATTGAGCGGGAATACGGGCTTGGAGATTAAATCTCCACGAACTCATAGACAATAATAGATACACATCTTATGATTATGGAATCAATTTGATTTTTGGCAAGTCGAAGCGGGGTCAAAAACCCTGGGGATCTGCCAAAATCGCCAGAACCTTGACAAGTAAATAGTTTCACAGTTTCAGTGCTAAGGGAAGTTGATAATTAGTCGCAATAAGTGCGGCTGAAATCGACCTATTTTTGAGGTTCGCCAAAACACTTCCCAGGAAGCCTGCTCTGTAACAGTTTTAGCACCGAGCGGTTTCCACCAACCAAATCCCCTCACGGGGACTGAAACTGGCTAACTTTTCCCATTCCACTAGCTGATACTTTGGTTTCCACTAACCAAATCCCCTCACGGGGACTGAAACTTTTCTCATGGCTAAGACTTCTGAATTACATCCAGCGTTTCCACTAACCAAATCCCCTCACGGGGACTGAAACTACGGGATGAACTGCGCTCAGGCATTGAAGGAACTATTTCTCAAGGAATCCGCGCCTTTGAAATGCGCGATTGCCGTTATATTGGGCTAGCTAAAACTCATCTACAGCATATCCTGACGGCGACGGCTATTAATTTAAGTCGAGTTTTCGCGTGGTTGGAGGAGATACCAAGGGCTAAAACTCGCTCCTCATACTTTGCAAGACTGGTTGATGCTACTGTGTGCTAGGCATCGTGATTGCTTGTTGTTCAAACTTCAAGAAAATTTGGCTGATTTCCCGTGTAATACATCGTAAATCATCGTCATTCCTGGTTAAACTTACGATGTAATACACGGTAACTTTTATGTTAAAACGGGATATTCAGGGAAAGTTTGCGCTTAAGAATGATGATTATCGTGAAGTACGTTCGTTGCGATTAACAGATGATACTTGGAAGGCTCTTGGTATTGCCTCGGAATGTTTGGGCTTAACTCGTGCTGACTATTTAGAACGCATTGTTAGGCATAACCTTTTACCAGGTATTACACGGGAAGACTCAGAAATCTTAGCTTCCACTCAAGGAGAAAACGAGTCTCAACCAAGTATTACACGGCAAAGGGAGTTGCATCAGACATCTAATAAGGCAGCAAAACAGTCTGTTGGGTTGCCTACGGTAAAAGAACTTGAGATTTTACGTGACCGTGTTTTATCGGAACTGAAGTTAGGTACGCAAGCATCTGGGTATAAAACTGCTCAGAAGGTTCTCAATCGTTTCATTACTGAACTAATCGGTTTAGTTTAGCTGTTTGGGGAATTCGCCAACAGTATCCCAAGCTAAGGATACAGGCAATCAACCACACTAAACCTGCCGCGTAGCCAGCTGTCACATCAGTTAGCCAATGTACTCCAAGATAAAGCCGACTAAAACCGATCGCAGCAATTAAGGCTATAGTCAAACCATAAATCCAAAAGCGCCATTCAGGAAACTGCTTTGCCAGAATATAGCCCGTAAAACCGTAAATCACTATTGAAACCATTGCATGACCACTGGGAAAACTGTGTTGACCCACTTTAATAATATGCTTCCACAGGGCTGGACGCGCTCTACCAAATAATAGTTTCATTAAACAATTTAATAAGGTTGCACCAACTCCAGCGATGCCCAAGATAGCTGCTTGTCGGCGACGATTAGAAAATAACGGACTAATCGCCAGCCACAAAGAAGATAACAGCATTACTACTGGATCGCCCATAAAAGTGATACTAAGCATGATGTGATCGCGCAGTGGTGTATGCAACCTCTGGATCAAGAGCAAAATGGGTTTGTCAAGATTATATGCGTACAACAGCCCAGTGGTGCATACAAGGGCACTAACAGCCCCCAATACAGGGATAAGTTGACTACCTGTTTGGGCTGCGACAGATAATTTTGGAACCTTGACTAATTGCCTTTGTACGCTAAAACCAAGTGATTTACTGACGTTTTTCCGATAATCTAAGACAATTTCTTGGATGAGGAGGGCGATGGTCGTTCGCGTAGCGTCTCGAAGAGAAGACCCGCCTTCGGCGATCGCATTTAAACTGTTGTCTGGATGAAAAATAACAAGGATATTTCCTGTGTAACTATTAGCACGAGCTTCCGAGATTATTTTCTCCTCCAATAATCTCGATTCCAGATATCTTTTAAGAGCTTCCGAATGATAAAGCCCATTTACCTTATATGAACCTATCCCACTAATAATATTTGTGCTACAAAGCTTAAGCCTATTGAGAACTGAAAACGAAAAATTAAGGTTTTCAAGCACATTTTACGAAACGAAGTAGGGTTTTTTGGAATAGTGGGATAGGTTCATGGAATCCTTCGTATCTTGCTGCCATAGGCATCGCTAAAAGCGTTGAGTAGGGGTTTTGCTTTTAGTGTAACCGCCCGCCAAGAGTGCGATGCCGTAACCGCCCCCTTTCTTGCGATCGCTCATCCACCAACTACTTTTGACCACACCCACAGTGATAAGATGTTGGACATAGGCTGATTGTGGTTTTGAGTTGTCGTTGTGAGAGACAATAACTCTACTACATCAGCCCTCTCTCTTCATCCTCTTATTTTTGGCTAAGGTATTGTTTGGTATTACTGAATTTTCGTTTCGGGCGATGGCGAAGCAATTTTACTATCACTAATTTTTTACTGCTGCTAGGTGCTTTCTTTAGCTTACCTGCTTTGTATACCAATTAGACAGCTAGGGACTTTACGGGAAAAGTTAGATTTCTCTCGGTAGCGTTTCAAAATCCTGTGAATGGTTACGTGTGTACCAATCTACATTCTGATTTTTTCTTTTTACTTCGATTTACTGAGCGGATACGCTAGAACTACTCTCATACGGTGATATCGCTGCTTAATTTTGTCCGAAATATTATATTAGGCGACGCAAAAATAATTACTGAAACTACTGGCATGTGTTATGTTTCAACCTCAAGTACTCCCATCATTCCTCGATCTTCATGTTCAGAAATATGACAGTGAAACACAGTTTTACCAATAAAATCACGCAGAGGTACAGCGATTCGCACTTTAGAGTCGCCAGATAAGTTAATATTATCGCGCCATGCTAGGAATGGTTCAGATCGCCAGGTGCTAGATTTTGCATCTTGCCTTGCAAGTATTTGAAAGGGGTAAGTATGTAAATGGAATGGGTGGATTAAACCGTTATGGTTTTCGATTTCCCAGATTTCTAGAGTATTCAAACGCCCGCGAAAATCTACGCGCTCAGGGTCAAATTGGTTTCCATTGACGGTGTAATTAAATGGGATTGCACCGCTAAACTGTACTGTCCGCGTGGTAACTGCCTGTTCTGGATTGAGTGCATCGATAGAAGCAAAACCTGTAGGCAATGGCAATCTTTTAGGTGTAAATGGAACGACGACTGTCAGCAACACCTCTTCCTTTGCTGGCTCGCTGCCGACAACAAAGTTTCCATCATCATAGGGCAGATGTAACAAATTGAACGTTCCCGACCCCTTCAACTGAATCAGTACCTCAGCTCGTTCACCTGGTGAAAGAAACAACTCCTCAACGGCAACGGGTTTTTCAATGAAGCCGTCGTCAGTAACAATCAAGTGCATGGGGTGTTCTTGAAACTTTAACCGAAACGGACGAGCATTGCTTGTATTCACTAGTCTCAACCGCAAGAGTGATTTTTGAGGAACAAGTTTAGGACGATAAGCACCATTCACTAGGCAAAGGTTGCCATATTTGCCTAGCCAATCAAGAAAGCTGTGATTAGCAGCAACCTCACCTCTTAAAATAGTGAAGTCCTTAAGTACAAGTAAATGTTCCTCAGCCGCTTGGAGTTCGGGTATTTTATCGAGCGAACTCTTAATCACAATAGCTCCAGTCAGTCCGGCGAACTGTTGGGTAGCAACCCTCCCGTGTGGATGTGGGTGATACCAACGAGTACCTGCTGCGCCTTTGGGGACTGTAAACTCGTGTAATCGGCTCTCTCCAGGCATAACATGAACAAAGGGGTTGTCCACTTTTGGTGAGATATGTAACCCGTGTGTGTGTAGATTTGTCGGCATTTGCAAGTGATTGACGAAGCGGAGGCGCACCCGATCGCCCTCTTGTAGCCGGAGCGTTGGTCCTGGAACTGTACCGTTGTATGCCAGCGCTTGTACTGTCATTCCTGCTAAAGAAACAGACGTATGGCTAGCGACAATCTCAGCTTCGACAACACCAGGTTCGGGGCGCCGCACCCGCAACAATTCTGGTTCGCGTAAAGCAAGTCCAGATTCTTTTGCCCGCTCTCCAGATTGGCCAAACAAAGCATGATAACCTCCAGTAACAGCTATCCCGCCTGTGGTGAGTCCTGCAAGCTGAAGAAAGCTGCGGCGAGTCAGGATAGCTCGTTGGTTTTTAGGGTATGTCAATGGTACACCTATTTGAGCAAGAGTTTAGTAGGAATGGAGTTTTTTGAGGAAAAGGTTACAGGAGTTACTCAAAGCCAGATATAAAGGCTGTTAGCCTTGGAGAACAGTGGGATGAATTTAGGCAGACAGGGGAAGCAAGGGAAGAGATTTTTTCAAGTTGTTATCATT
Source organism: Nostoc sp. XA010 (assembly GCF_020829625.1). Lineage (GTDB taxonomy): Bacteria > Cyanobacteriota > Cyanobacteriia > Cyanobacteriales > Nostocaceae > Nostoc. Next base: position 16,093 of record NZ_JAIVFX010000037.1, read on the forward strand.
CCTCGATTCAGTAACGCTAGATTGTTTTACTTCTGAATTCTAACTCCTGAACTCTGCTATATATTTGCAAGCCACAACAACTAAGAAGTAATTAATTACCGCAGAAATTGAGCAAGTTGTTCCAGCTTTTTCCAGGCTTCCCCGCTTTGCATAACTTCCTTGGCAATAGCAATTCCTTTCACACAAGCTTCTGTAATATCGGTCGTCTGCCCAAGTGCTTCGCCAACATAAAGTGCTAATGCTGCATTTAAGGCGACGACATCTTGTTGTGCTTGCGTACCTTGGCCTTTCAATACGGCTTTCAGAATTTCAGCGTTTTCGTGAATTTCTTTGCTATGTAGCGCTACGGTTGGTGCAGGAGTTAAACCTAGTTCTTGAGGACTTAATACAGTTAGTTGTACTTTCTGGTCTTGGAGGACAGCTACATCATTTAAGTCTCCTAATCCAGCTTCATCTAACTTTTCACGTCGACACACTACAATAGCACGACGAGTTCCCAATTGCGATAGAGCTTGAGCAATTGTTTCTGTGAGTGCTGGATCACACACACCAATAATTTGCCCTGTTGGATGCATGGGATTGACCAAAGGACCCAGCAAGTTAAAAATAGTTCGTACTCTCAAAGTTTTTCGTAAAGCAGCAACTGCTTTGAGTGCTGGATGCCATCCAGGAGCGAACAAAAAGGTAATACCGACCTCATGAACTGCTGACTTGATTTTCTCAGGATTGGCGTTGAGGTTTATCCCCAAAGCTTCTAACACATCAGCAGAGCCAGTTTTGCTAGATGCTGAACGATTACCATGTTTGGCAACCTTTACCCCGGCGGCAGCGGCAACAAAGGCAACAGCAGTGGAAATATTGAAAGTGGAGGCTCCATCCCCTCCAGTTCCGCAGGTGTCAATTAAGGGGATTGGGGATTTGTACTGAGGGTTAGCGCAGTGTGCTGGATACTGAGAAGACTCTTGCCCAGTCCCTAGCCTTTGGGATTGCAAGACACTAGCCATACCAACCAATTCTTCTGTGGAAACTCCTTTGGCTTGAATTGCCGCCAAAATCGCTCCAGATAACGCTGGAGAAATCGTATCTGCGAGCCAACCATGCATTAGCTCTGCTGCTTGTTCAACCGAGAGCGATCGCTTATCTAGTAATTGTTTTAACAGAGCAGGTAAATCGAGGGATTCGGAGGTGACGGCGATCTTGTTAACTAGCGTCTGAGTTACAACTGTCATCTGCTTAAAAGTTAATAATTATCCACCGACTAAGTATGAAGAATTTTAGCAACTGTTTGCACGTCCTTATCCCCTCTACCAGAGCAGTTGATAACAATTTGTGGACTGCCATCTAGCTGCGGACATAATTTTTCTAAATAGGCGATCGCATGAGAGGTTTCTAAAGCAGGAATAATCCCTTCTAGTTGAGACAGACGCACAAAGGCAGCCAAAGCTTCAGAATCGGTAATGCTATAATACTCGGCGCGACCGGTATCTTTTAGATAGCTGTGTTCTGGGCCTACCCCAGGATAATCTAAACCTGCACTAATCGAATGTGCTTCGACAATCTGACCATCGTCGTCTTGCAATACGTAGCTCATTGCACCGTGCAATACCCCAATTCGCCCCTCTGTCAGAGTTGCTGCGTGCTTCTGGGTGTCAATACCTTCACCTGCTGCCTCAATTCCAATTAAGCGCACAAATGATTCACCCACAAACTCATGGAACAGTCCAATGGCATTGGAACCACCCCCCACACAAGCCAAAACAATATCTGGTAATCCTCCCCACTTCTGGCGGCACTGAGTGCGCGTTTCTTTGCCGATAATAGCGTGGAATTCGCGGACTAACATTGGGTAAGGATGGGGCCCGGCAACGGAACCTAAGATGTAGTGGGTTGAAACCACATTAGTCACCCAGTCTCGAATCGCCTCGGAAGTGGCATCCTTAAGTGTTCCGCTTCCAGCCTCTACTGGACGCACCTCTGCTCCCATCAGCCGCATTCGGAATACGTTGAGAGCTTGCCGTTGCATATCGTGGATGCCCATATAAATCACACACTGCAATCCAAACCGAGCGCACACAGTTGCCGTCGCTACTCCATGTTGACCGGCTCCCGTTTCCGCAATGATGCGCTGCTTACCCATACGCTTTGCCAGCAATACTTGACCTAAAGCGTTGTTGATTTTGTGAGCGCCTGTATGGTTTAAATCTTCCCGCTTTAAGTAAATTTGCGAACCTGTGCCATCAGGTCTAGCGTAGTGTGCTGTCAGGCGTTCAGCAAAATACAAAGGATTAGGCCGTCCTACATAGTCCCGGAGTAAATTTTGTAACTCTTGTTGAAAGTTTGGGTCATTGCGGTATTGCTCGAATGCAATTTCTAGCTCACTTAATGCAGGCATTAAAGTTTCAGGGACATACTTGCCACCGAAGCATCCAAATCTTCCCAAAGAATCAGGGCCGATAAAACCAGGCGCAACATAGGTATTGATATCTGAGATATTGACCACGACTTAAAGTCCTTATTGCTAATATTAAACTGAACCGACTGTTAGCAGAGATGCCGGAGTGATCGCTGCTTTGATTTCTTGGCAAAGTTTTTCTATCGCTTGTAGTCCTGCGTTTGGACGATCATCTGCTAAACGCTGGACAAAGGCACTACCAACAATTACGGCATCAGCGCCCCAATCCCTAATTTGACGAGCCTGTTCTGCTCCAGAGATGCCAAAGCCAACGCCAATTGGTTTATCGGTAACATTCCGCATCTCTAGCAACAAAGTTTTTACATGGTCTTGCAACTGCGATCGCATACCTGTCACACCCGTGACACTGACTAGATAAATAAATCCCTGAGAAGACCTAGTAATAGCCTCAATTCTCTGTTTGGAACTTGTAGGAGTTACTAGCAAAATAACTTCTATCCCAAATTCGGCTGCTGTATTTATCAACTCTTCTGCCTCTTCTAAGGGCAAGTCTGGTACTACCAACCCTTGTACCCCAGCATTGGCCAATTGTCCTAAAAATGACTTAACACCCCGATATAAAATTGGATTATAATAAGTAAACAAAATCACAGGCGCTTCTAGGCTGGGAGTGACATCTGTCACCATCTCCAGTACAGCCTCTAACTTAGTTCCTTTTTGCAAAGCTCTGGTAGCTGCGGCTTGAATCATAGGGCCATCTGCTAACGGATCGGAATAGGGAATACCCAACTCAATAAAGTCAGCTCCATTGCAATCTAATATTTGCAAAGCCTCTTTTGTAGTTCCTAAGTCAGGGTCTCCGGCTGTTATGAAGGGAATGAGAGCGCATTGGTTGCGATTTCTTAAAGATTGGAAGCTTTGAGAAATTGAAGTCATGAGCTTAATTTACCTTATCGGGGAACTTGATTTTCCGAAGTCCGCCTGAGCGAATTTCATTTCATTAGCTGCGATTTCTAGTCGTTCAGGCTTGTTGCTGAGTAGAGTTCGTACACCTTGCTCTAAATCGGCTTGTTTAATTAATGACTCTCCTACCAAAACTGCACGCGCACCTGCTTGGGCTACAAATGAAAAATCAGCCGATGTATGTAAGCCAGATTCACTGACTACAGTAATGCCGAAGCTTTGCAACTGCGAACGTCGCCACTCTAACAGTTGTTGTGTGGTTTTGAGATCCACCGTAAAATCTTCTAAATTGCGATTGTTAATCCCAATTAAACGAATATCGTCTAGCTTTAAGACTCGATCTAGTTCAGCCAAAGTATGAACTTCTACCAAAGCTTTCATCCCCAAATCATGGATGACTCGCACAAAGTCCTGGATTTCTTCATCTGTGAGGATGGCAGCTATCAGTAGTAAGGCATCTGCACCTGCTACCCGTGCATAGTAGATTTGGTAGATATCGAGCGCAAACTCTTTACACAGTAGCGGTAATTTAACCTTCTGTCTGATAGCACGCAGGTTGTCAAAACTACCCTGGAAGTATTTAGAGTCAGTGAGAACCGACAAACAAGCTGCTCCGCCCCGTTCATAAGCCTGGGCTACAGCCACTGGGTCAAAGTCCGATCGAAGTACTCCGCGAGAAGGGGAGGCTTTTTTAAGCTCTGCAATTAGACTTGGTATATGAGGACTCTGCTGCAAAGCACTCAAAAAATTTCGTGGCAAAGGAGCAGCAGATAACTGTTGTTGCAAAGAAGCTAGGGGCAATTCTTGCCGCATTTGTGCAACTTCTTGCTTTTTATGCCACAGAATCTCTTCGAGAATGTGACGCGGATAGAGGTCAGTAATAGCGACTGAGTAACTCATAAACTACATAGTACTAAGTTTCCAAACAACATTGGCATCTGATGGTTTGTCAACAGTATCCATTGCGACTCACAGCCCTTTTTACTCAAGCAAACTTTGCTAGTGCTTGAGTTGTTGCTCTTGCTTGAAGAATCTACTACAAGCTTCAGAAGTCTCACTCTTTCGCAGTGAGCAGTTTTTCTTTCAGCTTGTGTTTCAGTAGTAAACTTATTCCCCCAATCCCAAAAGCTAATATACTCAAGTTAGAATTCGACTCAGGAACAACTTGAAATTTAGTAATCGATTCGCGGATGAGCAGCTGTTGAGTTGTGGGTTCAAACAACTCAACAGCAAGAACTATGGGGTAGGAATCTGGGTTAGGAGAAGGTTCTGAAGCATTGCCTGAGTAAATTACACCAACAGTGACTGAACAGCCGACGCTAGTACCATTGGAACATCCACTTGGATAAACAGCACCGCTCAGAACACCTATACTCTCAGGAAGACCAAGAAGATCAGAAGTAAAAGATGGAGCAACAACCCAGTCAGCAGTGACTCTTCTCAAACTTGTATAGGATGCTGACAAAGACAAATTAGAAACAGCCTTAGGGTATAAAATCCCTGTAAACCCAGCCCCAAAGACAGCTGGCTCAGAAGCACGAACAGTTTTCGTATCCAAAGTAAAGGAACCGATGCCACCGCTTTCGGTGGAAAAGCTGAAGGTTAAGAGGGCCGCAGTAGCCGGAGCCATACTTAAACTTTCCAGAGCTATAAATGCTGTTCCTACAGCAGCTACACATAACTTTTGCATACTCGTTTATTTCTGACCTTGACGGTGCATAATTTGATCGAGTTGAGGTGATTAATCCTGTTGCCAACCACTCAGCCCAATCTTTACACAGTGAGCTGCACCTGTAAACTGGAGTTTAACTTTGCTACAAGTACCGGATTATAGTCTGAGCTTTTTTGAGTAGATCCAGATCGGGTCAAGTCAATAAGCCGTTTGTATCGGCGATGAAATCAATCTGATAAAGATGAGAATCTAACTGCTGAACCAGATTTTTAATAGCCGCTTGTTCTTCACTATCAGCAGCCCAATTGAGGTTTGACATCGCAGCATCATAAGCATCCTTATTACTCCATTGGGAGTAGTTAATAATTCGATTGCCATCAAGACTACGAATCCAGGCGGTTGAAAGATTGCCTGTTTGTTTAGCGATCACAGGATCGATAACCTGTGTTAGTTTTTGTAGTAACGACTGTTGGTCCTCTGGTGTTACATGGAAGAGATCAATTTGAGTAATCAGGTTGTTGTGCGCTTCAACTTTTATTGGTTGTCCGCGTGTAAGAGCCACTTCATAATAGCGAAGATCCAGGCTGACACCAAGGTCTTGATAACTAGCAAAAGAAGCAGAGATATCTGGATTTTGGTGTATTGCTTTACTTGCTTCAATACTAGTCCATTGCACATAGTTGATGACTCTGATACCATCCAAGCTGCGATGGAAATTAGCTGTGATGAAACCCGGTTGCTTGTTGATAGTTTCTGTATCAGTCTTTAAATGATCTAATAGTGCTTGTTGTTTTGTCGCTTCGACCGTGAAAATATTGATGAAGGTAGCAACATGGCTGCTGACGGCAATTGTAGTTATCATTAGCATTCCTCTGAAGCAAATTGAAGGTTGAAATTACTTGTAACCCGGAATTTTTTTGAGCTTTCCAAGATTTTTATGGCAGAATCAAATGCCATTAAGCTAGTAAAATCTTTTCTGATATTTCCAGCCGAGAACCCAGTTCTGAAAAGTCTGTCAGAACAGTTCTGGCCATAGTGCAATCGGCTTGAATTTGTGCTTTGAGAGCTTCTAGAGATGCAAATTCTTGTTGAGATCGCAAAAACTTTTCTAGCTGTATAGTTAGGGTTTTTCCATATAAACTTCCAGACCAATCTAACAAGTGTACTTTTATATGTGAACGCTCTCCATTAACTGTTAGGCAATAGCCAATATTCATAACTCCTTTGTAAGCAAGAGGGATCTTACTGTTCCACTCTGATTCACTCCGATCTTCAATAAAAACTTTTACAGCGTAGACACCATGCCTTGGCAAAAGCTTTTCTTTTGGTAACTGAAGATTAGCGGTAAGTAAACCGATGATTTGACCCATCTGTTCGCCTCGAACAACGGAGCCTGTAAGGGTGTAAGAACTTCCTAATAGAGCTTTAGCGCGTTGGAGTTCGCCTTGCTCTATAGCTTTGCGGATAGATGTGCTGCTGATGCGTTCGCCTTCATGAGTGTGTGGAGAAACGATAGTCACAGGAATGCCAAAGGTGGCCGCGATCGCTTGCAAATCAATAGCAGTTCCGCTACGCTGATATCCAAAGCGAAAGTCGTGTCCTACACTAATTTGTTGAGCTTGCAAATCTTGCACAAGAATTTTCTCAACAAAGTGTTGGGGACTTAAAGCTGCTAGTTCTTGATTAAACGGTAGTGACACCACCTGTTTTACCCCAAGCGATCGCAGTTGTTGGACTTTCTCATTCACAGGTGTCAGTAAAGGACAGCGTTTACCGCTAAAAAACTCACGCGGATGGGGATTGAATGTGACAACCGTAGGGTAAAAGTTTTGAGAATTCAAAATCGATTCAATTACCTTTTGATGTCCGCGATGCAAACCATCAAAGTTACCAAGGGCAACAGCAGTTGGAGTTAAAAATGAAGTTAAGCTTCCTAACATGATAGATGGTTCAAAAGTTTTTAGCATGAGTATTCTTTCTTTTGAATTTCTTCCTCAACCCAACCTACATCTACATCTACATCTGAAGATTAGGTATTGGTTACTGAGAAAACTCTTTTCTAATTCCAGTACCTAATCCTCATTCGCTTTTATCGCGTCAAGCTTGGCTCCAGTTGACGATATTGTTCAACCATCAGTTCCTCTCCTTTATGCAAATTTTTGATATAGGCATAATGCGAAGGCAACTCTTCTAAGAGGTTTTCTGTGATAGCCTCCACAGACCTGAAAGTTATTTCTGCCTTTTCTATGGAGTCCAGTTTATGGTTTAAGATAGGCAAAACTGAATCGGGCAAATAATTCACTCCCGCTAAAATTGCCAAGTAGTTACTATTAGTCCAGAATCTATCAAAACCAGCATCAAAGTTTCGGTTATACCCAAATTCGTCTGTGTAAGGAGTGTTAATAGGAGCGCCAGCCCGATAGATATCTAAGAGGTTCTGCAACGATTCAGGAATTTTGAGGTCGAACTTATTTGCCTTCCAGAATGGCGTATCCTCTCGAGAGGTGGTGCAGTAATGCAGGACTATAAAATCCCTAACATCGTCAATCATGTAAGCGATTCTTTCGTTGAACTTATTACTCAAAGCAGGGTTCATGCTCTTGTCAGGGAAGTACCTAGTTAATTGCTTAAGAGCCGCATAAATAAAGTAAATTCCTGTTGATTCTAGCGGTTCAATAAACCCACTAGATAGTCCGAGACTGACGCAGTTCTTCACCCAAGCTCGCTTAGTTCTGCCTACTCTCATTTTGAGGTGCTTGATGGGAACATCTTTATCTTTAATACCGTGAAATGCTCTAAATTCTTGTTCAGCCTGTTCTGGAGATATGAAGTTTTGGGAATAGACATAGCCTGTACCCAATCGCCCATACTGTGGAATCTCCCATACCCAACCAGAACTGAGGGCGGTTGCTGTTGTGTAGGGTCTAAAATTATTGTCATTGTCATCCGTCGATAACGCAGTAGCCACAGCGCTATCGCACAATAGATTATCTGAATAAGGCAAGAAAGGCTCTTTAAGTGCTTCATTAATTAACAGACCTCGGAAACCTGAGCAGTCCAGATATAAATCTGCGGTATAAGTATTGCCTTTTTCAGTTTTCAAAGAGCTGATAGCACCTGTATCGTCTAGAGCAACATCAACTACCTGATCGACTACGCGCACCACCCCTTGTTTAGTTGCCCACTTAGTTAAGTACTGGGCAACTAAACCGGCATCGAAATGGTATGCATAGTCAACGCTTGCCCGTCCATCCAGAAATTTAGGAGATTTGTATTGTTCACACAATCCTTGGCTTGGGTAACAGCTATGGGCCATCGGGCGTTCATATCCATTGAGCCGTTTTTTCAGCCAGTAGTGCGTCAGTGGAACACCATCGCATTCTTTGGCTTCCCCAAAGATGTGAAAAAATGTATTGTTTTTGGTTACAGAAGGCGGATAAGCCCAATTAACGTACTTAATCCCGATCTTAAATGTCGCGGTACATTCTGGCATCCATTCGGATTCTGAAAGCCCCAGAAAATCAAAGAAATCCGTTCGTATACTCGGTACGGTTGCTTCTCCCACGCCCACCGTGGGAATTCGATCTGACTCGATCAGGGTAATATTAACGCTTCCTTGCAAGGTTTTTGTCAGATAAGATGCTGCCATCCAACCGGTTGTACCGCCACCAACAATGATGATGTTTTGAATTTTGTTATTTGAATTCATGATGTCTCTCCTAGATTTTGATTGGAAGTTGATTTACATAAGAGAACTGAGTCTGCCTAGTTTTGGCGTATGCAAGGATGACGTTCTTAATAATTGCTAGACCAACTTCTCCAGCCAGACTCATAATTGATTCTGGATGAAACTGAACGGCGGCAATTGGCAATGTCTCATGCTCGATACCCATAATCACGCCATCATCCGAAATGGCTGTAACTTTCAGTTCTTGAGGCATATTTTCAGGTCGAGCAAACAACGAGTGATATCTGCCAACCTCAAACGATCGCGGCAAGTCTTTAAAAACCGCAGAGTCGGAATTCACAACCGAAACACGAGATATTTTGCCGTGTTGAGGATAATTGAGAACTCCCAACTTACCCCCGAAAGCTTCAACAATTGACTGTAATCCCAAACACACACCAAAAATAGGGATTTGCCGTCTTGTGCAAGCTGCGATCGCTTCTGCTACTTGAAAGTCACTTGGTTTTCCTGGCCCCGGAGATAAAACCACAAGGTCTGGAGATTCTGCATCAAAGACTGATTCAGAAAAACCATGACGCAAAGTTGTGACTGTAGCACCGGTTTGACGGATGTAGTTTGCTAGTGTGTGAACAAATGAGTCTTCATAGTCAATGAGTAAGATATGTTTGGCTGGTTCAGCGCTAGCTTGATGATGGTCAAAATTTGAGTTGCTTGAGACATCAGTACTGGTCTGCTTCGTCTGATAAAGTGTCTGAAAGAGGGCAGCAGCTTTGGTGAGAGTTTCTTGGGCTTCGGCTTCTGGAACCGAGTCATAAAGAACTGTCGCCCCCACTCTTACTTCTGCGATCGCATCTGCAAGCTGGATAGTCCGTAGAATTAAACCGGTGTTTAGATGACCTTTAAAGGTTAAGTAACCAACCGCTCCACCATACCAACGCCGAGGACTACGCTCGTGTTGTTCGATAAACTTGATTGCTGCCCGTTTTGGCGCTCCTGTGACTGTGACTGCCCAAAGATGGGTAAGAAATGCATCTAAAGCGTCAAACTCAGGTCGCAGTAAGCCTTCAACATGATCTACGGTATGGATTAGATGACTGTACAACTCAATTTGGCGGCGACCAATCACTCGTACTGACCCAGGCTCACAAATCCGGGATTTATCGTTGCGGTCAACATCAGTACACATTGTCAGTTCAGCTTCATCTTTGCGTGAGTTAAGCAGCTGAAGGATTTGAGTGGCATCATCGATCGCATCTTTTCCTCGCCTAATTGTACCACTAATTGGGCAAGTTTCAACACGCTTACCTTCTACTCTAACAAACATTTCTGGGGATGCACCAATTAGATACTCTCTACCCAAATTAAAGATAAATCCATAGGGACTGGGATTAATCTGCTGTAAAGTTCGGAACAGCTCTGCGGGGGATTTTTCGCAGGCTTTAAAGAAGCTTTGACTAGGAACAACCTCAAATAAATCACCCCGACGGAAGTAATCGAGTGCTTTTTCGACTTGAAGAGCATACTCGTCAGTTGCATGATCGGACCCTTGAGTAGGAGTACGACGTTTACCTTGGTAATTAATGTCTTCACTCCTCTTCGATAAACCCTTAGTGCTACCATGCTTAGTCTCAAATTCATACTGCACAAGAATTGCGCGTTGCAGATAGTAGTCAACAATTACTAATTCATCAGGTAAATATAACAACAAATCTCGCTGCTCTGGAGAACGTGGGAGTAGCTTTCGCATTGGCTCAAACTGGAAAACTAAATCGTAGCCAAATGCACCGTAGAGTCCTAAATGGTTATCTTCAGAACTCTCGAAGGCAGATAAAATCTCTCGAACAACACTAAAAACAGATGGTTGCTTGCTTCGTTCTTCTTCAGAAAAAAAACGTTCTGTTGGTCGGACAAAGCCAGTTATATAACCTTCCTGCCAATTGACTGCCTGAAGTTGCGGTTGCTTTAATAGACGCTCTGCCAGATAATTTAACAGCACCATACCTCGCTGATTATGTGCTGTGAGTGTAAAAGAGTTCTCACAAGTAACCAGTTCTAAGGGTGGATTAATAAAGCCGATCGCCCATCTTTTGTATCGTCCTGGATATTCATAACTGCTTGCAAGTAATCCTCCACGCTGAGTATCAATATGTAACAAAACCTCTTCAATCGCAGTTGCCATCGAAGTCTCAGTTACAGTGCGAGATACACAAACTTCACCTTTAGTTGTGTAGCGATGACTATCAAAATTCATTAGCAATTTGTCTCCAACTGCTTTCAAGAGATTTTTACAGAGGTGATTTGCTCTGCAATCTGCTGTAGTTGATGAGATTGGAACATAAAATTCAACTAAAGACTTGCCGAACTGTTTGTGGTTAACTGTCTGTGCAAACCTAAGGGTGTTGTTGATAACGGATATTCTTGAGGCCAATGGCAAACAGCTTGACCGATAATAGCCATCTGTTTCATCAGTTCCTCATATTGTTGCAAGGAGAGGGACTGAGAACCATCAGAAAGAGCCTTCTTGGGATTTGGGTGAACCTCAATCATCAGAGAATCTGCTCCAGCAACGATCGCAGCTTTAGCCATTGTTGGGACATACTCTGCTAGACCAGTACCGTGGCTAGGATCAACCATAATTGGTAAATGAGTTAGCGATCGCAAAACCGGTACAGCCGCAAGATCGAGTGTATTTCGCGTATATTGTCGATCAAAGGTGCGTATTCCCCGTTCGCACAAAATCACATTTGGATTACCTGCTGCCAAAATGTACTCAGCCGCCATCAACCACTCTTCAATTGTTGCGGATAAACCTCGCTTCAGTACAACTGGCTTACTTATTGCCCCGACTCGTTTCAACAATGAAAAATTTTGCATATTGCGGGCACCAATTTGGATCATGTCTGCAACCTCCGCCACTTTCTCCAGATCGGCTGTATCCATGACTTCAGTTACAATACCCAAACCTGTAGCCTGACGTGCTGTTGCCAGCAAGTCTAAAGCTGGCGCACCGTGTCCTTGGAAAGCATAAGGAGAGGTTCGGGGCTTATAGGCTCCTCCTCGCAAAAACTTAGCACCAGCCGCCTTGACAAATTGAGCTGTCTGCACAATCATTTCTTCATTTTCTACTGAGCATGGTCCAGCGATGGAAACTATCGGATAATCTTGACCAAATTTTACTAATCCATTCGGTGTTGATACAATTACCGAACTCGGCTCTCCATGACGAAATTCTAAACTCGCTCGTTTATAAGGCTTATTTACCCGGATAACCTTTTCAATAAAAGGACTTAATTGTTCGATTTGTTGAGGATTGAGAGCAACTGTATCACCGATTAAACCAATAGCAACTTGCTGTTTGCCAACAATTTGTTCTGGGATGACATTCCAACTATGTAATTCTTGACAGATTCGCTCAATTTCTAAGGCAGGAGTACCAGGTTTGATGACTACAATCATGGTTTAAATTCCCGTTTAAATGATCGTTAGACTTGATTTTCGGCTTAACCGATGGCATAAATGGTATCAATACTGCGTAGATTTTGCCTAAAAAATTACTTTGGTGTAGGTTGGGTTAAGGAACGAAACCCAACATTTTCAAGGCTTTTTTGGGTTGAATGCAGTGAAACCCAACCTACAAATTTTCTTAACCAAGTAGTATTGGAAGTGGGGTTTTCAAGATTACTTCTTCGCAACTATACAAGTTACCACCGGGTAATCTGGATGAAAATTATCTAGTTCATGAGGCAATAATTCTTCTGCTGAAATTCCCATAAAACTGGCTACAACTGTTAAAGGATTGCCGTAAACAGATAATTTTTGTTGGGAAAAATCCCGAAATAATTGTTTCATTCCGTCTGGAAGCGGTCGCCAATAATCTCCAGGCATATCATGCAATCTTTGAGCGCTCGGAACCAAGCAAAAACATTGACCACCTACTTTCAACCAATTGTAAATATTTTGGATAACTACCCAAGGATTATGACAGTGTTCCAACACATTAAAAACCACTATTGCGTCTAAAGATTCTGGTGTGATCGCTCCTAAGTCGTGAACATCTCCTATTTGGGTAACTCCTGGTCTGGGTGCTACATCTAGAGTTTGATATTCTGTGACATCAGAAAACTGATAAAGTTCTCGATTTTGCAAAATTCCCCCCAGTTCCATTACGGTTCCTACAACTTGGTGTCGAATTTCCTTAATAAATTTACCCAAATAATATCGATCTATAGGAGTTCCTCTGGTAAATCCAAACAGAGGACATAAAGGAGAACTCCGTCTCAAATCACCCCATTCTAAAGTACTTACAGCCGGGGAGAGCAGACCAAGTGTTGCTAGATATTCTACTGATTGCTTAAAAGTTTCAAAACTGCTAATTTCTTGTTCATTTCCTGCAAAACTTTCTTGAGAAAATAGACAACGCATTACTTGAAAACTTTCTTGACTAATTACATCTAAATCGTACTGTTTATCTGGATTTAGTATATTAACAAATCCTTGCTGAACAACCTTCAAAAGTCTATCAGCAATTAAAACTATGAAATTATTTGACTCCTTATATACTTGCTTACATTTTTGTAATACATTCTGGGAAATAGGTAAAAAACTAACTTTCTGAAATTTTTGATATGCAACTTCTAAAGACTTCTCATGAATAAAAATTTCTAGAATAGTTAGCAAATTTTTATTATCAATAGCCTGAGTTTTATTTTGTTTCCAGTCAAATACAGCCCAGACTTGAGAATCTTTCACTGTCAAAAATCCACTAGCTACATAAAAATTTTTCATTCTGATTATTCCTCAATAATATCTCTTTACCAGCGTCAACCAATTTTGGATTTTAGATTTAAAATTTTCGATTGACCTCGACTACCCTTCGACTGCGCTCAGGGCATAGCAAGGATGTCGGGCTTGGGGATGCAAGAATTTTATTTAAATTAATACCAATTTGAAAAATGATTGCGACATATGGACAGCCAAAAGCCTTACTAATAACCTGTTTCACAATCCAAGCTCCTTGTGGGCGGCTTAGTTGTCCCTGTTCCCTTTCATTTTTACCTTTGTGATTAAATTGCTTGGCGAGAAACCAGCTTTTCAAAACTTACTTGGGTTTGATAGAGCAGCTTTTCGCTTACCACTGTTTGCTTAGAATGGGGAACATAATTCTGAGCTTGTAACGCCATTTGAAGTTGAATATGGGCTACATATTCACTCAATTTACTATGGAATTGCTTGGTATTTTCTTCATTTACATTGCCATAGTATTCTGCTTGTTCATTGAGTAAAAAGGATGAATTTAACATTGAAAGTACCTCATATTTTTACGCCTTCAACAATACTGCATGATGACTTAGTTGGGATAACTTTTGTCAGTCGAAAACCTGCCTCAATAAAAAGCTTTTCAAACTCATCGGCAGTGCGTTCGCGTCCACCATCCGTTCCTATCAGCATTTGCAAATCCATTAACTTAACGCCAAAATATCGCTCGTTTCCAGAAGGAACTACCGGTTCAATTACAAGCAGCTTGCCATTTGGTGGCATTGCCTGGTAGCAGTTCTGAAGAATCTTATTGGCGCGATGATCGTCCCAATTATGAATAGCTAATTTGATGATATAGATATCTCCTCCACTTGGCACGGATTCAAAAAAGTCTCCGCCTACTAGTTCATAGCGTCCTGCCAGTTCTTTATTATGGAAAAAATCTGCTTTTTTAGCGCGTTCGATCACACTCGGTAAGTCGAAGAGAATGCCCGTTATAGCAGGATTAGCCTTGAGGATAGCAGTAAACAAGGCTCCATATCCCCCACCAACATCAACCAACTTAGAAATCGTAGGAAAATCATAGACATCCAGGATGGCATGATTGATGATTTCGGAATAATCGGTCATCGCTTGGTAATAGTTTTTCCCAAGTTCAGGATGCTCAACAAAGTAGTCAAACATACTCATCCCAAACTGATGCTCAAATGCTGGAATACCCGTCTTAATAGCATTGAACAAATTACCTAAGCATTGCCAGTTCCAATCCTCACCCATCGCCAATGCCATAGAACGCATTGAACCAAAAGCATCTATCTGAAGATATGTTGCTAATGGTGTCAATTCAAAGTAGCGATCGCCTACTTCAATAAATATGTTGACACTTGCTAAAGCACGCAGTAATCGATACAGAAATTGAGCATCAACTTCGGTAGCTTTTGCTAGTTCGTCACTGCTTTTTGCACCGTCTTTGAGTAAATCAGCAATACCAAGTTTAGCTGCTACGTAAATGGCTTTACTTACGTACATACCACTTAACAGCTGTATTAAATTGTCAAAATGTTCTAAAGCGTTGTTTTGATTGCAAATGACTGTTTGAGACATAGATTTTTTCTTCTAGTACCATTTATTTCACGAAATTCCTAATACAAATCACTTTCTTGCTTTACTCTCATCTCCCCCTGACTTTATTTATTAACGTTTGGTGAGCGACATTTTCAGTCCATACATGGGACGCAGTAAAGCCGCAGGTGGAAAAGCAATTGGATGTCCCGGCACCATCGTCAGCCGAAACTTTTGGGCAATTGTTACTAATAGCAATACCATCTCCATGATTGCAAAACGCTTACCAATGCAAACTCGTGGCCCACCTCCGAAGGGGAAATAGGCAAAGGTGGGTAGTCGTTTGATTAAATCCTCTGTCCAGCGATCGGGATTGAATACATCTGGACGATCAAAAAATCGGGGATCTCGGTGCATTACCCACTGACTCATGAATACCGTCGTCTTAGCGGGCAAAATATATCCTCCAATTTCACATTCTTGCACGACCTCACGAGCTATGCTCCAAATGGGCGGATACAGGCGCATAGATTCTGAGATAATCATCTCTGCATAAGGCAATTGGGGAAGATCCGCAACTGTAGGAGATCGTTCACCCAATACTGTTTGTAGTTCCTCGATCAATTTGCTTTCTACTTCTGGATGCTGTGATAGCAGCATCCATGTCCACGACAGGGCATTAGCAGTAGTTTCATAACCAGCAATGAAGAGGGTCATTATCTCATCGCGTAATTGTTGGTCAGTCATTTGACTACCATCTTCACTCTCTGCGTATAAGAGCATAGACAGTAAGTCACCAGCATCTTCGTTACTAGCTCTGCGCTGTTTAATGAAGCTATAAACAATCTTGTCTAAACGCTGAACTGACCGTAGATAGCGCAAGTTGCCAGGTGTGGGAATGCGTTCCGGCAACATAAACAAACTAGTTGCCCGCGCATTAAAACTGTCCACTAGCACTTTCATGGTGTCAACTATCTTTTCGGTTTCGTTAGCCACATCAACATCAAAGAGTGTCTTCGCCACAATACTTAAAGTCAGATGCGAAATTTCCTGTTGAACATCGTAAATTTCACCATCCTGCCATTTGGCAAGCATTCGCTTCGTATATGCAACCATCACATCTCCATAAGCAGAAATGCGATCGCGATGGAAAGCTGGTTGTGTCAGCCGACGCTGACGATGCCAAAAGCTTTTTTCACTTGTAAGCAGTCCGTTGCCTAAAAGGATTCCCTGCATAATCCGGGGTTTCTGAAAGTGGCTACTTTTGTTAGTCAATACTTCCTCAATGTAATCAGGATGGTTGATTAAATAAACTGGTTGCAAGCCAAATCGGAGGCGAACGAAATCTCCATACTTGCGAGCACAACTGCTTAAGAAACCGATCGGATCGCGTTGAAACTCAGGGATATGACCGATAATAAAATGCCCTTTTGGTTCTGGTGGGATGCGTGGAATGCTTACCAAAGTCGTAGCCATCAGCATTGCTCCTTCATTAAACAAGCCTTGGAATATAAACGCAAAGTAGAGAGAATGAAATTTTAAACGTTAACAGGACTTACGCAAAAATTATGTGAAAGCCTTGATTTCTCGTAGGGGCAATTCATGAATTACCCCTAAATTTGGTACTTGATACGTAAGTCCTAATTAAGTATGAACTAGAGTTTTTTTGAAAACTGGCTGTTTTGTTGATGCTAACTGTTCGAGTAATACAGCAGCTTCAGTAGGTGCATCGTAACGAGCGATGTCAGCTTTCAAAAGTTGAGCTTTCTGTCGATAATGGGGTGACGCTAGAATTTTCTGAACAGCATTTTTTAGTTGGGTTGGGTGAGGTTTTTTAGTTTTCAGGTTCACACCCACCCCAGCCCATTCGATCCGAGCGCAGATTTCTGGTTTATCCTCAGTTTGACCTGCGGCAACCATTGGTACACCATTGGCGAGAGCAATATGTACACCATGAGGCCCACCGTTAGTCACCATGACATCAACGTGAGGCATGAGATACTCATGAGGAATAAACTGCTCCAACCTGACGTTTGTCGGCATCGGATTGATATTAAGACTGTCAATCGCTTTACCACCCGTTGTGGCTACAACAAGCACATCTTGGTTGTCGGCAAATGCTTTGATTGTGGGAAGAATTAAATCATCTGCCTCGGTTGATACTGTACCCTGTGTAACATGAACGACTACTTTACCACTGTTCAATTCGTCCCACCAAGCGGGAGGAGTAAAAGAATTGAGCTGTTCTGATAATGATGCTCCAATAAAATGTACTTGGGGAGGCAAGTCACTACGGGGATACTCAAACGATGGAACCGTCTGCTGTAAATATAGAAAAGGTGATAAAGCAGCATCAAAAAAATTTTTATAGTCAGGCGATAATCCGATGCTGCCTCGAACTTGGTCTAAGTAGACAGTAACATCTTTGAACAGGAATTGCTGAAATCTGTTCAACCAATAATTACGAAAACGTCCGAATGCTGAAGCATCTGGTTGCATTCCTAATCCAAAAGGAGCTGTATCGCAACTGCTGAAGAATAGTCCCGTTGTACCCAAAGTTGCCCAAGGCGGCCCTCCCTTTTTATGAACCCAAGAGGGTCCCAGGAAAAACATATCGGATAAAATAACATCAGCTGGAAACTTTTGCAATATTTCGGTAAGCTCTTTAAACTGTGTTGCTGCTGAGTCAATAAAAAGGTGCTTGAGGCAGAATTTAAATTGTGCTAGTCCCTTTAAAGAAAACCCTTCTTCTTTCAAAGACTCAGGGATAGTGTCTGGTACAGTGAAATCAATACCTATACGAATAGGAACATGGTAAGCGCCAGTCTGTTCCACCTGAGATTGAAAACCAATACCTGTATACCACCACACTTCATGACCGCGTTCTACTAATTTCCGAGCAATGGGCAAAGCCGGGTTAACGTGTCCAAAAGCGGGGATTGTACCTATAAGAAAACGAGCCATTGCAGTAGACCTAAGAGGATGTTTTACAAGTTATGAAGCCAAAAATTAGGCTGGACTGACGCAGATGTTACCGAAAACTTTATTCTTGGTAGAGGTAATTCATGTAGACGCAAAGCGGCTTTCCACTGGGTATTACCCCGTTATTTTTTACGTAAGTAACTCCTGATGAGAATGGATTCACCACCTTAAAAGGGCTACGGGGTTACCTAAATGATTGGAGTGTTATGCGGTAATCCCAGTTGCAACTTGCCATAGACTTCGTTAGCACCATCAAAATCGAGCATAATATGGGAGTAAATCATGGCAATATCTCGTGCAAAACGCTGTAATTCTTCAGTTAAATAATGCGATCGCGATCCCATCACATCTAAGACTTCATTGATAATCGACTTACATTCCTTCACTGCTAATGTACACTGCACCCTGTATTTAGCTCTGTCATTTAAGGTCAGGGATCTGGTTTCAGTTTTGAGGATCATATCCTTAATACTATCGCGCATTAACAGTTCTACTGTTTCCAATCTGACCATAATATCTGATAATCTGACAAGAGCTGTTTGTCTGACTTCTACATTCTTGTCTAAAAAACTGTGCAGTTTATCTTTGTAAATCTGGATGACTCTTTTAGCTGCGCCAATAGCCGGAGCCGTTCCTGATAAAGCCGTAACTGGTGCAACACACCATTGAAAATTAGTACTTTTTAAAACTTTGGAACCTGGAGAATTACCGTTTAGCAGATCGATGAGATTTACTACTCTGTACTCAGGAACGAATACCTCATTGATTTGAATATCGTTGCTACCGGTTCCTTTCATTCCGGAAACATACCAAGTATCTAATATTTCCACCTCTTTCTGTGGAAGTAGAAAAACCTTTGGTACAGGCTTCTCATCTGGGGAATTAGGTAAATACATACCTCCAACAATTACCCAAGAGTCATGTTTAACTCCAGTAATGAAAGGCCACCTTCCAGTCAGAATATATCCACCCTGTGTCTTGATTGCTTTGCCTTTGGGACTAAAAGTTGCAGAAACTAAATTGTAATTATTATCTGCAAAAACTTCTCTTTGAGCTTCCCAAGGAAATAATCCTACCATCCAGTTGTGTACCGACACCAAGCAAGTAACCCAAGCTGTGGAAACACATCCCTGTCCAATATAATCGCAAATATCAAACACAACATCTAAGGGCATTTCATGTCCACCGAACTCTGAGGGAGTCATCGCACTGAAAAAGCCTGCTTCACAAAGCTTTTTCACAATTTCGTCTGAAATATTCCCTCGTTTTTCAGTTTCGATCGCTACTTTAGCAACTTCGTCTCTTATTTGCCGGGCGTTTTCGATAATTTGTTCTCTGGTTAATTTCTTGATATTTGCAACAACCATTTTTAACTCCTATTGTGGGGCGATCACTAACTATGTTTCGTTCAATCAAGATTCTGAGTAAAGTCGATAAAAAACAGCAATAACTCCTTAATCCTATCTGGCACAGTCTTTAAGCTTTGAGCCTTGGCATAAAGCTTTTCAAACTTATAAACGATTAGCTTTTGTGCTGTTTTATCGTAGGGGATATACTGGATCGGTTGTGACAACTCGAAAGAAGGGCCAGCAGTTTTCTCTGGTATTCCTGATTCCAACGTCATCAACAAAATTGCCAGTGGACGCAGTAATACAGCCATAATTTCTAAGGAAGTATTCATTAATCTAGACATCCTCAGAGACTCTGTAGGTCTTTTTCCAAAATGCTGAACCATCATTTGCATACTGATTTCAAAGCAGCCATTAAAAATCTGCATCACTTCGACAGTCTCTTCATTCAATACCTGATTAGTCCCAGATATTGAAGCAATGCTAGGATTTTTTAATGTTGGATAAGCGTGAAACCAATCACCTTGTAAATTAAATTCCTGGAGGTAGTGATAAATATTTTGAAATTTATTAAAGTGCGAATCCTCAAATACCTCAACCTCTGCATTGGCTCCTTCACCTTGTTCGGTAATTAGGTCAATAGTAAATAAGGCTGAATCTAAATCATCTACCTGACATTGATAATTTGGATGATGTGTGTTCGTTTTTTTATTTAGATAAAGGTGATGTTCACCTCCAGTTTTATTTTTCTCAACCAAAATTAATTCAGGATTATTTACTAGAGCAATCCTGATTTTCTGATAAAGTTGACTAACGCTACTATAAGTCGTTTTCCCATTAGTGCTGTGTCCTGCAACTGTTCTGTCTTGATAATAAGAAGGCCATTCAAAGCCGATAAATCGTTTTAGACAGTTTTCAGAGAATGGCTCAAGTGCCATTTCCACACCAAGAGGGTAAAACTTTGACATCTTTGAAAAGTCAGGTGTGCAAGTATGGAAAGAACCACCTACAGCCATTAAAAGATTATTAGCCATCAGGAAGTGAATCATTTCTTCCCTCGCAATCCGCAGGATAATACCTCGGATACCTTGATTCATTCTTTCCTCACCATCACCACACATGAAGTTCAAATGTTCTGGCTTCCAGATGCCCCGTTTTACATATTCCTGTCCACTCACTAAATTGGGTATGGAATAAGCAGCATAGAGATACTGAAGCATCAAAGACATTTCCAGTTCTACTGCATCTTTGAGAGCAACTATTATCTCTTCAGCAGTGGTAATTTCCTCTTTAATCTCAATCATCTTTTACAGCCTTTTTGTGACAACAAGGCAGATAACCGATTTGTGAAACATTCATCAGAAACTTTTGAAAAAGCAAAGCTTTAGGGTAAGATAACTCCCTGGTAGGAGGCATATAATAGGATTTATCTCTGTTGCTCGGATCGCACATTTGCCAGGATAGCAAAGAGAAAGACTCTACTCTGGCCTTGTTTCCAAGACTAAAGATTTCTCGATTCATAAAAGGATAGAGCAGTTCATAAAATTGCAGAATATGCTCGTACATTAGCTTAAAGTCTACGTCAGATTCAGGAACATCTATCAAATGCCAGTCATGAGGTAGCACTTTGATATGTATAACATTCGTCTTGTTCCAAAAATTAAGTTGGTTACTGTCATCGTAAACTTTAAAGGGGTCTTGTTGCAACAATTCCTGAATCAATTCATTTTCGCCTTCTCCAACAACAAAAACAATTCGCCCTCCGCCACTTTTTAGCCCTCTAAACGTAACTGTTGCCTTGCCGTATTGATTAGTATTAAACTTTAATTCTGTCTGAAATTGATTGCTGCTTTTCAGGCGATCGCATTTGACAAGGCATAGTTTATGTTCTTGAGTATCTGGTAATTTGTCCTGTTGAAATTCTTCAACTTTAAAGGGAAAATTAGCCGGATTATAAACTTGATGCAAATGGATATTGTTGACTGTGTGCGGCATCCCTCTGACAAAACTTCGGATTTCGATGCTCTCATCGAAAAATATGCCTTTTTCCTCAGAAGGAATTTCGAGGTAAATATTAGCTCGATCTGCTTGAATGATAATCTCTTTTTCTTGCAAGATTGAGACAAAGTTTCCTTGGGTATCTTGGATTGCGATAAACAAAGAACTTTCACAAATTTTTTCCCAATGTTCGTTGCTAAGTTCAATTAAGTATTCAAAATCAAAAATCCCCGATGTCTGGTAATAAAAATGCTTTTGCAAATTTTTAACAGAAATAAAGGTTAAAGGTTCTTCGATCCCTTTGCAAAAAATGAACAAGTCGTGCGGACTATAGAACTCTCCATGTTCAGGAAGCGGTCCACTTGAGTGTGATGGTGGTCTTCCATCAACAGGAAGTGCAATTGGCATATTTAAGCTCAAGTGTTCTTTGAAAAGTTCAACCGAAAGAGTACCCCAACCTTCCACGAGATTTTGACTGGCTATATCCTGTAATGGGTAAAGAATCCTTCCCGCCGGATAAGTAGTCATTTCTCGCTCCCCATACCATATCCCGACAGTACCGACTAAACTGTACCAAGTTGGTGTATTGGGTTGAATTGGTTCACTGGCATTGAACAAACAGTATTGGACAACAATGCCTTTTGCCGCTTCATCTTTTAGAGTTTTTTGAAAGGCTATTAATGCATCCGAATCTAACTCATCACTATTTAAATAAAAATGCTCTTGGTCTTTTTCTAACACGAACTGATAGACCGCAGCTTTTCTAATTTCTTCATCATTCCAGTGTTTAGGAAAATTGATGATGTGATTATTTTTATGCCAGCGAGCGTGGTGAATTTTCTGAACACCACCATTAATTAAGTGACTAGAACTAATAGAAGCTTCTTCTCCACCTAAAGTAAAATGCCCTGCATAAATCTGTCTAGTCCACTGCGAAGCAGAATCAAGTTCTACTACTTTTGGTTGATTAAAAGTAGTACCTAAATACTCATTGTAGTGTCCCCATAAATCAACTGATTTACCAACCAAAGGGTCATCGGTGTTTATGACTCCAAATTTGGTTTGTGTACTAACTACCTTAGCATTCCACGAAACTCTACTATTCCCTTCTAAATCACGACCAGCAGCTTCGCTAAATATGCCTTCTAGGTCTTCTTGACCTTCACGGTTGTATTTTATTCCTAGATGAGAGTAGTACTCGTAAAAAGCTTCTGGAGGTACAGAAGAGTCAACTCGTTTTTGACCCATGTAGATTTCATTAGTTGTTAAGTCAATATTTCCAGCCTTATTCTGGTTTCCGGTCGGCTCGTGAAAACGGCACCACCCTGAAAAATGAATTCTCGGAAAATTTAAGACACTCATGAGGAAAATCCCTCAATACTTAAAAACTTTTTGGTCAATTTGGTCAGTTGAAGGATTAGGTAAATCACGAATTAGCATTTGCCCGTTCTTGAACTGTTGCATCCTGACTAATTCGTTGCTACCTTTTTTCAGATAGAAGCGATGCATATTAAAGGGATTATCTCGCTCAAATTCCCAGCAATCTACCTCCATCCCTAATATTTTTTCAGTTCCTTGAAAGGTGGCTTTTCCAGTAATCAGAATGTCTCTTGGAACAATTGAGTTATTAGCTTTAACTTCCTGACCTTCAAGTTCAGCAACATCATAGTTAAATGCTGCGGTTACGTCATTCTCTTGTTTAATGTGATAAGGAAGTTTGGAAACAAGGCTTTTTCCTTGACCGTAAAAAGTTACTTCTGACATCCATAACTGATAGCCCGTTTTTTCAACATCCCAAGGATTAAAAATACCGTCTATTCTATACACTTCCGATTCGTAGTCAAACCAGACAGACCCGGATGAAATAAAATTTCCCTGTTTCATCGGCGACCAGTAAGTAATGTAAGCTGAAGTCCATTGAACTGGTAACAAAGGTGGCTGAAAGTTATGATTTTTATCCATGTCACTTAACTCCTTTGACAACAATATTTTTTGCTGGTATAGACACAAAATAACTATCGTAGTATTTTGCTACATTTCGATGAATTTCTTCATGAATTTGATTAGCTATTTGCTCTGGAATATTGGCGAAGATTGCATCCATCTGAGGAGACATACTCCTGATAAAATTCCAGAAAGTCACAGGTGTACCTTGCCAACGCCAGTGGATTTTGGCATAGTCCCACTGAATATCTGAAAAACCTACACTTTCAAGTAATCGGGCAAAGTCGAAAGCAGTAATTAAATTAAAATCTGTTGAGGCTTTGTCTACATTGGTTGTCTCTGTGTACTTTGTCAATACATCTAAGTAGACATTTTTGATTTCGCCATGTGCTTCTTCACCCCAATCAACAACGACAATCTCACCACCTTTTTTTAATACTCTGTAGGCTTCCTGAAGTTGCCTAATTTTTAAATCATTAGCCAAATATTGCATACCAAAGCGACAGCAAGCAGCATCAAAACTTTCATTTTTAAAGGGCAAATCTAGAGAATTACCTAGCTTTCCTGACAAGTTTTTGATATTTCTGTTGCTAGCGCGTTTTTCCAGTTCTTCAATAAATTGGGAAACAAAGTCAAGACCTACTATCTCACCCTTTTCACCTACTAATGTTGTTAATGATAAAGTAGGATCACCTGCACCGCAGCCAATATCTAGAATTTTTTTTGCTTCCAAATCAGAAAAAGTAGAAACGATCAGGTCTGTTGATTCTTTTGTCCAAGCGTCTACCAAATCGATATTTTCGCAAAGTGCCGGGGCTAGTTCCACCCATCTGTCGTACAACCGTTGAACGGCTGGAATTTCTGTGCTAACCATAATCTTCAACTCCTGAAGTGTTAATATCAAATTGAGTTTTTTGTAATAACCAGTCAGATTTATACAACTGAAGGTTCTAACAATATTGTTCTAGTCTGAAGTTGAACAATTTCTTCTACTTGGCTCAGAGCAGATGTAATTGCCCCTTCTATCCAGGCATTATCCATCGAACAATGTTCTCCTGCAAAATACAATTTTTTTTCCGGTTTTGTGACGACTTCAATATTGTATTTCGATCTACCAAGCCACATCACACCACTACATCCACGAGTCCATTTGTGCTTTTCCCATGAAATAATAGCAACATCTTGAACCATATCTTTAGTTTCAATCTCTGGATGAAATCTGCTAACGCTTTTTTTAATCAGATTAATCTGTTTGTGATGACTGAGTTCGGCGAGATATTTTGAATCTTCACCAATTACGTAACTAGCAAGTAAAACCCCAGGATTTTCTTGCTGAAAAGAAGAATTATCTGGGGATGCAAGAGGATAATACAATTGGCGAATTACGCGATCGCTTATGGAAGCTCCTTCTTTAATTTGATATTTGTCTTTTTCCCAAAATCTATCTTTGCAATAAAACAGCACTTTAGTAGCACCAACATAAGTGAGGTTGTGAATGACATCTAGCTTTTCCTTGGAAAAGCCATCTAGCTTCATTTCTCTCAAAACGCTAAATGGTATGGTGCATAATACGGTATCGCTGTATAACTGCTCATTGCCATTAATGGTAATTTTGACTCTATTATCCTCAAGACAGATCCCTGTGACTTCTGCATTCAATCTGATGTCATCTTTTAAATGATTAGCGATCGCATCAGGAAGCTGATTCATACCCCCCGCAAGTTGATAGAGGTCGCTAGAGGATTCGAGGATAATATGCCGCAGATAAGTTCTGAGCACATCTTCACATCTACCTCTCAATTTGGAGAGTAACGGCAATACATTGTTTGGTGAAAAATCTTCATCCTTCAGTTCAACAGAACACCCCTCAAGTGAATCATCTAATTCATCTAATAAATAGTTATGTAAATCTGTTTCAAATAGTTCCCGTATCTCTTTAGGAGACATAGCATCTACTATTGTTTTGAGGGCAGATGCAAACCGTTCCGTATATTTAGATTTGAATTTTCTGTTTTTAGAAAATTCGTAGCTAGGATAAATCTCGTGGATAGCATCTTTTAATCGACATACTTTTCCCTTAATATCAAGGAAGCATTCATTATTCTTAAAAATAGTTACAAATTTTTGTAACTGAGACTGTAAACCCATTTCATTGATGTAGTAATGAGTGAATTCGTGATTGAAAGGAAGGCGCATAGCGCCAAGCTCTCCGTATGCCGTTCTATTTTCATCACCAAATCTATAAGTCCATATTCTTCCTCCAATTCGGTTGCTTGCTTCTAAGATTCTGACTTCATAGTTAAGCTTTTTTAGTTCATAAGCAGCAACTAGACCGGATATTCCTGCACCTAAAATAGTTATTGATTTAGGTAAACTGTTTGAGTTAAGAGAATTTATTTTTGAAAAATATCCTCTAACATTTTTGAAATCTCTGTTGAAAATATTTTGCATAGTGCCTCTGGTTAAAGTTGATAAATTGAAGTCATGATGAATTGATTAATTCTTTTTTGAGTCAAGCTATCGCATTTAAAATAAACACAAATAAATGAAAATTTTATTGACAGTACCCTAAGAGCAATTCACCACTCATTCATATCAATGCAATAATTAATAATGCTTTAAGGAAATTTGCTATTTTCTCTCTTAAGAGCTTGATTCATCTTTTCCCATACTCCAGAGCGACGCCAAGTCCGGAAGTAATTATAAACTGTTGGCCAAGGAGGTAAATCATGAGGAAGTAACCTCCAAGAATAACCGCTTTTCTGGATGTATAACATAGCATTAATAATCTCACGCATATCTACAGTCCGAGTCCGTCCACCAGTTTTAGCGGGTGGGATTAAAGGTTGAAGTATTTCCCAGTCTGCATCTGTAATATCGGTTGAATATGCTTTTCGACTCATAGGGTCAAAGTTGGAAAAAATCAACTTATTATTACCCTAAAGAAACCTTATATGTATTCAGTAAGAGTTGTTTTGCCTGATTTCCACTCAATATGAGAAATCTGATTACTGATCTAGAAGTATCATAAACTGCTCGGAAATCAAAGAGTCTTTTGCCTTAGCAGACCCATTCTGATACTAGGAAGACAATTTTTTTCATTTACTTGCTCTTTAAAAGGCTCGTTGCGTTTCTTCGTTTAGCTTGCCAATTCCAAATCGGAATTACCACTAAAGATCGAGCTTTTGATCGTCAACTTAAGCAAGATCGGGTGTTTTGTTTATATAGCGATTTGCAATTGTGTGGAGTACAGACAAATCGTAGAGATTCACAGATATGCATTGGTGTAAAACTTAACATGAAACGGGCGTTAGAAACTTTTTTATGTCTCTGAAAAGAGAAAAATCGGATGTCGATCCTGAATCTCTTTTAAAACCTCGCTTTACCAGCAAAATCAAAAAATTCTTGTTTGGGAACAAGCACAGAAATATTCTCTAATGAGAGTAATAAAAACTGTGGGTGATCGCCTGAGCTAAAACACCATATATAGAAATCATAGAATTTAGATACACTTCTACTCCCTTTTTCCTATTCCCCGTTAAGACTTCCCCATCCCCTACCTATCGCGCTTACACTGCGCTTGTTCAGAAATCAAAGCGGAGTGCTACATATCTGATGCGTAAGCCCTGATCAGGTGAGGCTTTAAAAAAGATTCAAGGTGAGCACCTTATTTTTATTTCCTCAGAGATATAAAAGAGCGTTAGGAAACGCCTTAACTTCCCGGTAAACTTCTTGTTCTTTAGTTGATTAAATTTATAGATAGTGTTGAATTTATGTATGTAAAGTAAATTTAAGAATATGCATCATATTGAACTTCTATATGTAAGTTAGTAATGAAAGATGCAATTTGAAGCTAGAAAAACTTTTTAGCTCAGACAAATAGGGTAATACAACTCTAATCAGTTTCAATAAGCCAGGATAAAAATATAACGCTGTAGCTAGCCAATGAGGCTTTTGGAGACCATTATGAGTTATAGATTTACAAGAGTTCAGCACTACACATCATCATCTGGGGATATTAATAAAATATGAAGCTGTGTCGTGTCTGATAACTAAATATTATCTTGGTTTGATCTCAGACAGTATCAGATTCAATCTGCTGCCTGGGAGTTACTTCAAGATAGTCAGGAATGTATCACAAGATAATTAGAATGATAAGTGCAGTCGAGGCAAGGCTGAGAATAGACATCTGATAGGTTCATTCAGGTCTTTCCTAAATTGTTTTATTTTTTGCATATATTATCATGTATGTGCGCTTCGATCAAATAGCACTAAGATTAAGGGCAAATCCTCAGCCGATGTTAAGGTGATTGCAACTATCTCCCAAACCTTAGTTTTTATAAAAATGAAAGCAGATCGCTTTCATGCTGACCATATTTAATTATCAACAAACATCAGTCCTTGAAAATTAAATCGCTAAAATGATGAAAATTCGTTAGCTTACACCTTTACATAGCTAAGAAATTGCCATTAGGTCAAAAGTTTTTAGGTGTGAGTTCTAGAACATCGATTCAGTAATAAAAAACGAGGCTGAGACATCCAATTTTTACGCCTTTAAAACCAAATTTTCCTTGTTGCAACCCAAATAAACCGAGTTTTTTGTCATAACTATGAATACTGAATCGGTGTTCTAATGAACCAAAGGTTTGTTCATGTTCGTCTTTAGTTCTATTTTGCTTTCTTGTTTTTTCCACCTTAGAGCTTGTCACGAAACAACCTTCCTTCTTTTTAGTTAGAAATGCTTTCTCAGTAAGCTTTTTAAGTGCCAAATTGTAAAAGTTGTTTCTTGACAGGTTCTTAGGGGATATTTTAAAAGGGTCTTTTTATTTAAGTACATGACGAAAACTTTGATTTGGCGTTGCACTTAACCTTGTGTAAAACTGCAAAATTATATCTTTCGATACTTTTAAAACATCCTCTAAGGGTTTTATCCTAACTTCGTGCAATTCAGCTATTATCTTTACCAAAAGTAGGGCTAACTTTCTACTATGAACACTAAATGTCAAAATCTAGCCACAAAGAAGGTTGAACAGATGGACTCAGTTAAACAGGCATCGCAATCTTCAATTGTATTATCATCCTTGTCATTTTGGCGAAAATTACCTTTTCCTGATGTCCAGCAGGGCACTGAGTCAGATATCCCTCTCCCTAACAAGCAGAGGGATATTTCTTTTTCCCTTGCCGAAGCAGTGGTTAAGATGTTGGAAGAAATGGGAGTCAGAGATGCGTTTGGTGTTTCAGGAGGTGCAATTGCCCCCTTGTGGGTCGCACTACAGCATAGTAAAATCCGAGTGCTGCACTTTCGCCACGAAGTTGGAGCGGTTTTTGCAGCTATCGAGTCGTACTTTACTAATGGATGTCCGGTCGTAGTGTTTACTACAACTGGTCCAGGAATTACTAATGCGCTTACTGGGCTTTTTGCTGCCCGGTGGGAGGGTGCTAAGGTAATTTTCTTATCTCCTTCGACCTCAACATCGCAGCGTGGATACTGGGCTTTTCAAGAAACCAGTGCTTATACAATGGCCAACACAGGTCTTTTTACCTCAGGAACACTGTTTCATTATGCAACTACCTTTGAATGCAATGATGAACTTCCACAAGTTTGTCACAGACTAGCTTCAGGCCTTAGACGACCCGGAGGTTTTGTAGCCCATTTGAGTATTCCTACAGCTATTCAAAAGAGTTTGCTCAAAACAGCCTTACCACAACTCAGCTTTTCTCATCCTCCGATCAGTGCTAATGAAGAAACGATTAAAGAATCTGCCAGATTGTTATCTGAAGGTTCATTTGCAATCTGGGTCGGTTTTGGCGCGCGAGGTGCTGCACAAGAAATTCGGCAGCTTGCCGAGAGAACCGGGGCTGCGGTGATGTGTTCGTCGCGTGGCAAAGGTATTTTCCCAGAGGATCATCCTCAATTCGTAGGTGTTACAGGCTTTGCTGGACATCGGTCTGTTCTGAAATATATGCGAGAGCAGCCTCCGCTGCACACGCTGGTACTAGGAACCCGCTTAGGTGAATTTACCTCTTTTTGGAATCCGGCGATGATTCCCTCACGAGGCTTAGTGCATGTTGACATCGACCCGGAAGTACCAGGAACAGCGTATCCATCAGCTAAGACTTTTGCTATCCAATCTGACGTGGCATTGTTTGTCAAGGCTCTGCTTGCATACATTCCAGAGCATCATAGTCAGTCAACAGCCCGATCACTACCAAAACCTGAGAACCATATTATCAATCTCCAGGACAGTGATCTGGTAAGACCTGAAGTTCTCATGAATGTAATTCAACAAGTAATTGTCGAGGGAAGCGATGCAGTGGTAATCACTGAGGCTGGTAACTCATTTGCTTGGGGAAATCATCTGCTGCGATTTACAAAACCCGGTCGTTACCGTGTCAGTTCTGGGTTTGGGGCTATGGGTCATGCTGTCACGGGCGTGGTTGGTGCCGCACTGGCACGAAATGGTAAGGCTGTTGCGATCGTCGGGGATGGCGCAATGTTGATGAATAGTGAAGTCAGCACAGCCGTGCAACATCAGATTCCTGCTGTTTGGATTGTACTTAACGATTCTCGTTACAATATGTGCGATCAAGGAATGGCTATGCTGGGGTTCGAGGGTATAGACGCGAAGATTTCACAGACAAATTTCGTTCAGATTGCCCAAGGTATGGGATCTAATGGCATCCGAGTTGAAAAGGAGTCTGACATTCAAGCAGCACTAGAGAAAGCACTTGTTTCCACAGGCCCATTCGTTGTTGATGTAATTATCGACCCTACACACCCTGCACCGATTGGGAGTCGTATTCATAACTTGATTTCTCAAGGAACTATAAATAATAATAAATAATACAAGAGGAAATTGGAGATGATATATCCTTCAGTAGGCATTTCTTCACTCGCATTGAGCCTTCCTAGTATTAAACTGGCCAAAGATGATTATAGAGAAAATTACCCGGATCTGCTAGCGAGTGTCGAGCAAAAAAACCTGGCAAGGCTGTTTTCGCTAGTTAACTTTACTCCTAGCAACGAGTATGAGTTAGAGATGATGCCCTATCTAGAAGATCCTTTTCGTGGTACTGTTGAGCGGTGGATACTTGGCCCTGACGAGTCATCACTTACATTGGAGTATCGCGCAGCAATGGATGCCCTTGAGGCGGCCCAGCTTTCTCCCAATGACGTAGATATCCTACTCGTTGCCTCGTTTTTACCTGAGCAAATAGGCTTTGGCAATGCAGCTTTCCTGGCTCGTCAACTTGGTATGTCCTGTGCTGCATGGAATCTAGATGCAACATGCGCTAGTACTCCGGTGGCGCTGGAAACTGCTTGTGCCTTGGTACAAAGTGGAGGGTATCGCCATGCCCTAGTAGTCATTTCATGTACTTACTCTCGCTTTTTTGATCGAGACGATACTCTTTCGTGGTTTTTTAGTGATGGTGCTGGAGCTTTTTTAGTTAGTGCTCTCAAACCTAGCCAAGGTTTATTGGGATCAAAGACCGTTAATACCAGCGTCTTGTGTGACCAATTCCCTTTTAAACTCACTCAAGATGAGCAGGGCAATCCACATCTGCGTATGCAAGTCCTAAAAGGCACGAATAAAGTGATTGGCGAAACTGCTGTGGAACTTCTTCGTACATGTTGCGAAGGAGCGATCGCTGCTGCTAATGTGACGCTAGAGCAAATCGACTTCTTTATTTTCAATACACCCACAGCTTGGTTTGCCAGTTTCTGTATCCGTGTACTAGGCATTGACCCAGAACGGACAATCAATATTTACCCTTTTTATGCAAACATTGGGCCAACATTGTCTCTAGCCAATCTCTACCACGCTGCACAGCTAGATAAGATTCGTGAAAATGACTTGGTTTTAATCTATGGTTTTGGTGCAGCCAGTTCCGCTTCTGCAAGTGTAATGCGCTGGGGTGACGTGACTCTAAGTTCGCAACCCCACAAGCAACCTGACTCAAAATTCAGAGAACTTACTGGCAAAAGGACAAGATAGTAAAAATTCTTTCGACAAAAACCATACATAATTTCAAGGAAGACACCCATGCTAAGGCAATTGTATGGAAAAGTGGCACTGGTAACTGGAGCTTCGTCAGGTATTGGTCGAGCAACAGCGCTAGCATTTGCACAGGCTGGAGCAAAAGTTGTAGTTGCTAGTCGTCGGATTACCGAGGGAGAGGAAGTTGTCCGTCAAATACAAGAGGCAGGAAGCGAGGCTATTTTTGTCAAAACCGATGTGTCAAAAGCGGCTGAAGTTGAGGCGCTGGTTGACAAAACTGTAGATATCTATGGTCGTCTGGATTGCGCCTTCAATAACGCTGGTATCCCATCTGCTGGTTTGCTAACTGATACATTAGAAGAAGACTGGGATCGTTTAATTGACGTGAACCTTAAAGGAACATGGCTCTGCCTCAAGTATGAGATTAAGGCGATGCTGCTCCAAGGTGGCGGCGCGATTGTGAACGTGGCTTCTATGGGTGGTGTGGTCGGTTTTGCGGGCTATGCTAGTTACTGTGCTAGTAAAGGTGGGGTTATCGCCTTAACCCGATCTGCGGCAATCGAGTATGCTCAATTCGGTATTCGGATAAATGTTGTCAGTCCTGGTGCAATTGATACTGACATGCTGGCAACTATTCCTGCACACCAACTTGCTCAGATGATAGCAATGCATCCCATCGGACGTAGTGGTAAGCCAGAGGAAATTGCAGAAGCCGTGGTGTGGCTGTGTTCGGACGCAGCTTCCTTCGTTGTGGGGCACAACATGATGATTGATGGAGGATATACCGTGCATTGATATTTCTGTTTACCTTAGTCGAGCAAACATCGCACCTATGTCTGAAGACTAGGGCGTGTTTTCAAACTAGTTGTATCCTGAAAAAATAGGTGATCGCTGTGTAGAAAAGATGAATCGAGGAGATATCAGCAACGAACAGTGGGAAAAGTTAAAACCGCTACTACCACCACAAAAACCGATTACAGGCAAGCCAAATAATGACCATCGCACAGTTGTGAATGGCATTCTTTGGATATTGAGAACCGGAGCGCCGTGGCGAGACTTGCCAGAACGTTATGGGAAGTGGGAGAGTGCGGCAACAAGGTTTTATCGGTGGCAAAAGCCGGAATTTGGAACCAAATCTTAGAACATCCGCAAGTGATCGCCGACGAACAAGGAAAACTTGATTGGGAAGTTCATTACGTCGATGGAACAGTGATCTGCGCCCATCAGCACGCAGCTGGTGGAAAAAAGGGGGTGAAGAAGATGAGAAACTAGGTCGTTCTTGTGGTGGTTTCAGTACAAAAATACACATACGTTGTGAAGGCAAAGGTAAGCCGATTACTTTTATCCTTAGTCCAGGTCATCGTAATGAGTCGATTTTTCTGGAACAATTGATGGAACAAGTTGCAGTCTAAGCGTTCTGGGCAAGGTCGCCCGCGTGTGAGGCCTTTAAGACTCGTTGGAGACAAAGGTTACACTGGTCGTCGCATACGTCATTACTTGCGCCGTCGCGGTATCCGTCTTACCATACCACGGTTATCAAATGAACCACGTCGCGGCCCTTTTAACCGTGAAATCTATCGTCAACGTAACATTGTTGAACGTACTATCAACCGCCTCAAGCAATTTCGCCGCGTTGCTACCCGATATGAAAAACTTGCTGTAAATTATACAGCTATGATAACGATCGCCTCCATTCTGTTGTGACTATAGTTTGAAAACACGCCCTAGGGCTGAGACTACGAGTTTTAATTTCTTCTTTTTTCTAGGTAGGAGGCATTTACATGACTGCGATATCTACTCAAGACGGAAAGTACTCTGAAGAAACTAAGTTAATGAAAGGTCGGGTAGCCTTGGTGACTGGAGCTAGTCGAGGAATTGGCGCAGCTACAGCTAAACTTCTAGCCTATCATGGAGCGACAGTCGGCGTTAACTATTACAACAACTATGAAGCGGCTCAGTCAATTGTAGAGGAAATAGAAGTCAGTGATGGTAAAGCTATTGCAGTTCAAGCTGATGTCACTGATGAAGCGCAAGTTCAGAAAATGGTGCAGCGGATATCAGAAGCATTTGGTCAGATTGACACCCTTGTACTCTCTGCTAACAAAACATTTACAATTGCTCCCTTTATAAATTACCAATGGTCAGATTTTGAAGAAAAGTTAGTAGGAGAACTTCAAGGAGTTTTCTACCCTTGTAAAGCTATTGTTCCCTCAATGATCGAAGATAAACGTGGTTGCATTATAGCTATTAGCAGTGGTTTGTCTCGTTATCCCTCTGAAGGTTTTATAGCTCACTCTACAGCTAAGTCAGGACTAGACGCTTTTATCAAAAATTTGGCTTTAGAATTAGGTCCATTAGGGATTCGAGTTAATGCCATAGCTCCTGGTCTAACTTTGACTGAAGCCACTATGTTTCTTCCTGAAGAATATAGGGAAAATACGGCTCAGGCAACTCCATTAAGGAGAAATGCGATGCCAGAAGATATTGCTGGGGCCATTCTCATGCTTGCATCTAATGAAGCGAAATTTGTTACTGGAGTTTACTTACCGGTATCTGGTGGCATTCAGATGCTTTGAGATATTTTTCCGTCCGAAGAATCGGGGAGGATCAAAGTGTAATTCAAATGGTAAGTAAGTCGGCGCGAAAAAACTAAACTATGTAAAGATAAGTAAATACGGAGAATGCATCTACCGAGGTGACGAAGATATGGGCGCTCGTTTAAGGGTGTTTTTGACTAGCGATCAAGATAAAACT
>NZ_JAIVFX010000038.1 GCF_020829625.1 Nostoc sp. XA010
ACAGAACTATCGAGCGATCGCTTCAACAATTTCTGGCTCGACTGAACCTAAAATCAATGGTTTCAACCTGATTTCTTTACAAAACTTTACAACGTGTCCCATTTTGCACGTATCCCGGCTGTACCCCTACTAAAGGGGACTCCTCTCAATACTCTTGCGCCTACACCGGATATGGACCGAACTGTCTCACGACGTTCTGAACCCAGCTCACGTACCGCTTTAATGGGCGAACAGCCCAACCCTTGGGACATACTACTGCCCCAGGTTGCGATGAGCCGACATCGAGGTGCCAAACCTCCGCGTCGATGTGAACTCTTGGCGGAGATCAGCCTGTTATCCCTAGAGTAACTTTTATCCGTTGAGCGACGGCCATTCCACTCTGAACCGTCGGATCACTAAGACCTAGTTTCCTACCTGCTTGAGTTGTGACTCTTGCAGTCAAGCTCCCTTTTTGCCTTTACACTCGTCGCACGATTTCCAACCGTGCTGAGGGAACCTTTGTGCGCCTCCGTTACCTTTTAGGAGGCGACCGCCCCAGTCAAACTGCCCACCTGAAACTGTTCCCTGACCGGATAACGGTCATAGGTTAGACTCCCAGCTTTGACAAAGTGGTATCTCACGAATGGCTCCATATTCCCCACAAGGAATACTTCATCGCCTCCCACCTATACTGCGTAGTCAGAGCTAGTTGTCAATCACAGGCTACAGTAAAGCTTCATAGGGTCTTTCTGTCCTGGTGTAGGTAGTCCGCATCTTCACAGACAATTCTATTTCGCCGAGTCTCTCTCCGAGACACCATCCAGATCGTTACGCCTTTCGTGCGGGTCGGAACTTACCCGACAAGGAATTTCGCTACCTTAGGACCGTTATAGTTACGGCCGCCGTTCACCAGGGCTTCAGTCGCCAGCTTTGCGTTGCCGCTAACCGACTTCCTTAACCTTCTGGCACTGGGCAGGCGTCAGCCCCCATACTGCGTCTTTATGACTTTGCGGAGACCTGTGTTTTTGTTAAACAGTCGCCTGGATCTCTTCACTGCGACCCACTGCTTAGGTGGGCACCCCTTCTTCCGAAGTTACGGGGCCATTTTGCCGAGTTCCTTAGAGAGAGTTATCTCGCGCCCCTTGGTTTACTCAACCTCCCTACCTGTGTCGGTTTCGGGTACAGGTAATTTAGGTTTAACGTGCAATCGAGCTTTTCTTGGAAGCATGACTATATCACTTCGAGGACTTATCCCCTCGTACTCCTGCCTTAGCTCAAGGTGTTTTCACCACCTCTCATCACCTCGGACAGTTGAACCAGCACTACCAATCGCTGGCTGACAATTGCCTTCTCCGTCCCTCTGCACAAACCTAAATCAGTACGGGAATTTTAACCCGTTGTCCATCGACTACGCCGTTCGGCCTCGCCTTAGGACCTGACTAACCCTCCGTGGACGAACCTTGCGGAGGAAACCTTAGGGTTTCGGGGCATTGGATTCTCACCAATGTTTTCGCTACTCAAGCCGACATTCTCACTTCCGTTTCGTCCACAGCTGCTCACCGCTACTGCTTCACTCTCAACGGAACGCTCCCCTACCACTCACGAATTAAAAATTAAGAATTAAAAATTTTTAATTTTGCATTTTTAATTGATAAGTCCACAGCTTCGGCATGTCACTTAGCCCCATTCATTTTCGGTGCAGGAGCGCTTGACCAGTGAGCTATTACGCACTCTTTTAAGGTTGGCTGCTTCTAGGCAAACCTCCTGGTTGTCAAAGCATTCCCACCTCCTTTATCACTTAGTGACAATTTGGGGGCCTTAGCTGATGGTCTGGGCTGTTTCCCTTTCGACGATGAAGCTTATCCCTCACCGTCTCACTGGCTGTGTGTGCATTGGGTATTCAGAGTTTGTCTCGATTTGGTACCGATTTCTCAGCCCGCACCGAAACAGTGCTTTACCCCCCAACTATAATCACAACCGCTGCGCCTAAACACATTTCGGGGAGAACCAGCTAGCTCTGGGTTCGATTGGCATTTCACCGCTAACCACACCTCATCCGCCGATTTTTCAACATCGGTCGGTGCGGACCTCCACTTGGTTTTACCCAAGCTTCATCCTGGACATGGTTAGATCACCCAGGTTCGGGTCTATAAACAGTGACTTCAATAAAATATTTGCGCCCATTTCGGACTCGCTTTCGCTGTGACTTCGCCATTTTCGGCTTAATCTGCCACTGCCTATAACTCGCCGGCTCATTCTTCAACAGGCACGCGGTCAGACTTTTAAATAGTCCTCCCACTGCTTGTAAGCTAACGGTTTCATGTTCTATTTCACTCCCCTTTCGGGGTTCTTTTCACCTTTCCCTCGCGGTACTTGTTCACTATCGGTCACACAGGAGTATTTAGCCTTACGAGATGGTTCTCGCTGATTCACACGGGATTCCACGTGAGCCGTGCTACTTGGGATGCAGCTAGTATCTTTTCACTTTCGACTACAAGACTTTCACTTTCTCTGGTGCAGTATTTAACTGCTTCGTCTAGTTAATAGATTCCATGTCGCTGTCCCACAACCCCAGTTGTAATAACAACTGGTTTGGGCTGTTCCCGCTTCGCTCGCCGCTACTAGGGGAATCGAATTTCTTTCTCTTCCTCCAGCTACTAAGATGTTTCAGTTCGCTGGGTTGGCTCATACCTGTCTATATATTCAACAGGCTGTACAAGGGGTTGCCCCATTCGGACATCTCCGGATCTAGGTTTACTTCCAACTCCCCGGAGCATTTCGTCGGTAATCACGTCCTTCATCGCCTCTGTGTGCCTAGGTATCCACCGTTAGCCCTTATTAGCTTGACCACATTTCTACATTGGTGTCTGTGAATTTGTCAAAAGTCATTTGTCAAGAGTCATTTGTCAGCAGTACTTCGCTACTGACAAATGACTCTTGACGGTTGACTGATGACAATTTCTACCTGACAAGTTGCTATGTAATTTTCAAGGTTCTGTCTGGATTACTCATCCAGCATTCTCTCTAGCTCTACTAGATAAGGTGCTGAAGAAGTTTGATTTACTTGGCTCATTCACCATTAATACTAATGTACTGCTTATTCGAGCAGATCATCAGTGGGTAAAACCGAACTTTTTCATGTGAGTTGTTATCACTACCCTTGAAGTTCGATCTACCTGTCTCTTTCGCAATTAATACTAATGTACTAAAGCTTTCGTGTCTTACTAGGGGGCAGAACCGAACCTGTTAATGGTAGTTTCTACCACACTTGTGATTGGAACCAAGTGAAAGTTTGAAAGCCTGAGCATCATTCTCGACCGACCTGGGATGAATCAATTAAAAATTAGAAATTAAAAACGAAAAATTACTATCGATTCATTTTTAATTTTTCATCTTTCATTTTTAATTGATTTGGTCTCCCTAAAAAGGAGGTGATCCAGCCACACCTTCCGGTACGGCTACCTTGTTACGACTTCACCCCAGTCACCAGTCCTACCTTCGGCGTTTCCCTCCACAATGGGTTGGAATAACGACTTCGGGCAAAACCAACTTCCGTGGTGTGACGGGCGGTGTGTACAAGACCCGGAAACGAATTCACCCCAGCAATGCTGATCTGGAATTACTAGCGATTCCACCTTCACGCAGGCGAGTTGCAGCCTGCGATCTGAACTGAGCCGTGGTTTATGGGATTGGCTTGCCGTTGCCGGCTTGCTGCCCTTTGTCCACAGCATTGTAGTACGTGTGTAGCCCAGGATGTAAGGGGCATGAAGACTTGACGTCATCCCCACCTTCCTCCGATTTATCATCGGCGGTCTCTTGAGAGTGCCCAACTTTACTTGCTGGCAACTCAAGACGAGGGTTTCGCTCGTTGCGGGACTTAACCCAACATCTCACGACACGAGCTGACGACAGCCATGCACCACCTGTGTTCGCGTTCCCGAAGGCACTCCAAGCTTTCACTCGGATTCGCGACATGTCAAACCCTGGTAAGGTTCTTCGCGTTGCATCGAATTAAACCACATACTCCACCGCTTGTGCGGGTCCCCGTCAATTCCTTTGAGTTTCATTCTTGCGAACGTACTCCCCAGGCGGGATACTTAACGCGTTAGCTACGACACTGGAAGGGTCGATTCTCCCAACATCTAGTATCCATCGTTTACGGCTAGGACTACTGGGGTATCTAATCCCATTTGCTCCCCTAGCTTTCGTCCATTAGTGTCAGTGCAGGCCTAGCAGAGCGCTTTCGCCACTGGTGTTCTTAAGAGTATCTACGCATTTCACCGCTACTCTCTTAATTCCCTCTGCCCCTACCGCACTCTAGCTATGTAGTTTCCACTGCTTTTATCTGGTTAAGCCAGATGCTTTAACAGCAGACTTAAATTGCCACCTGCGGACGCTTTACGCCCAATCATTCCGGATAACGCTTGCATCCTCCGTATTACCGCGGCTGCTGGCACGGAGTTAGCCGATGCTTATTCCTCAGGTACCGTCATTGTGTTCTTCCCTGAGAAAAGAGGTTTACAACCCTAGAGCCTTCTTCCCTCACGCGGTATTGCTCCGTCAGGCTTTCGCCCATTGCGGAAAATTCCTCACTGCTGCCTCCCGTAGGAGTCTGGGCCGTGTCTCAGTCCCAGTGTGGCTGATCGTCCTCTCAGACCAGCTACTGATCGTCGCCTTGGTAGTCCCTTACACTACCAACTAGCTAATCAGACGCGAGCTCATCACGAGGCGGGGTAAACCCCTTTCACAGTTGTGCATATTTGGTATTAGCAGCCGTTTCCAACTGTTGTCCCAAACCTCTTGGCAGATTCTCACGCGTTACTCACCCGTCCGCCACTAAACCCCGAAGGGTTTCGTTCGACTTGCATGTGTTATGCATACCGCCAGCGTTCATCCTGAGCCAGGATCAAACTCTCAATTATGATGTTTTGAGTTTGTTTGGCTCCAGAACAATTTGTTCTGGATTTTGATAATTCTTTCGTTATATTTTAGGGACTCATATTCTGAAGTTGTCCCCATAAATACTTTTTGACGAGAATTGAATGCTTGGTTTTGGCTTTCAAACTATTCTTTTTTTCAAGGTTCTGCGTGTCAAAGACTTTTCAATTGACACTTCTCTAATATAATCTGGCAGCTATCTCTTAGAGATGGGGTCAACCGTACTTTCTTCTGGGCGGTTACACTACTTTTTATCTTAGGTAAAACCCATTTAGTTTTCGGTTGGCTGTCAGCGCATTACATTAGATTAGCTTTGCTTGACACTTCTCTAATATAATTTGGCAGCTATCTCTTAGAGATGAGGTCAACCGTACTTTCTTCCGGGTAGTTACACTATTTTATTTAGAGATAAACGCATTTTTTAAATATTTACTATTAAGTTATTTAGCCAAATTCATAACTTTCACACTTATCTAATCTATAATAATACATTATTAATTAGTGCTAATTTTGTCTAGTTAATTAACATCAATCTTTCAAAATAATGTGATTCTGGGAATCAAAATTAATTTTACCAAGTTGTTCTAGTATGCCCAGAAATCTTGTAATTGTGACTCTGGTAGTACAGCAGGCACTAGCGATATCTTCATGTGTAAAACGAACACTTAGGCGAGTTCCCTGCGGTACAGTTTCACCGATTTCCTGTTTCAAAAGTTGCAATAAATGGTGCAAGCGCTCTTGTACATGGAGTCTTCCACTATTGAATAATAAACATTCTGTTTGCTGTAACCTGCGATTAATTTTTAGTAAAAGGCTATGGTTTAGCGTTGGCGATGCTGCTATTTCTGCTTCGGAAAATGATACTAACTCAACATCACACAGGGCTGTTGCTTGGTAAATATTTAAACCAGTCATACTAGAGCCAAAAACCATCCCTGCTTTGGCTAAACCTATCAAAACTTCTTCGCCCGTTTCACAAAAAGTACTGAGTTTGACTACTCCCTGATGAACATACCAAATTACTCGTGGTCTGAGACAAATATTTTCTCCTTTAGAATATTTATACAATTGGCGGTTTTGGATGATGTCACTCTCATTTTGAATGGTTATTGATTCGGTTTGCTGTTGCTCAGTGACGTTACGCAGCAGCCAGTATAGATGTGTTATCTTACCCTGCTGATTACGAACAACTGTGACTCTCAAAGCTGCATTCAAGAACTCGTCATGACGTTGCTGCAAACGCATTACTAATTCTTTGGCTGTGTCTGATTGTAATAGTTGGTTAAGTTCGCTGCGAAAGTGCTGATGATCTTCTAATGAGATAAAGTTAATCATGGCTTTACCCACCAGAAATTGTTTTGAAACATTGAGTAATTTAGCCGCCGCCGCGTTTGCTTTTTGGATTATGCCATCTGCATTAGTTACTAAATAGCCATCTGGTGCCAACTCGAATAAATCTTGGTAGTGTTCGCATTCTGCTTGTAACAAATTTTGTGTTTGTATTAGTTCCTCATTTTGCTGACGCAGTTCTTCCATCGCTAAGTGCGCCATCTTTGCAGAGCTAAGTATTTCCTGAAAAGCTTGCGGCTGCAACTCTGGGCTAATCCAAGCCAAAACACTAGCAGTCTGATATAAATCAGCTAAATCTTTGTGCAATGCTTCTGTGCGTTTGCTCAATAATTCTATGTTCACTTTAGTTCTCCGAACAGCGTAGATCATTAAGCAGATGGATTGACAATGCATCAATCATCCCTTGCTGTAATTTTCTTTCCTTGGCTAGCAATGGCGTTAAAGTGCATAATGATTTAACTTTACGCATACTCAACCTTGGGAGTCGGTTCGGTTTCGTACATTAAGCTACTTCTGTGTCTTTTATAATTGCAGGTCGAGGCAGCTAGTAGGTTATTGTGCTTGAAGCGATCGCGTCCTGCTGCCTTTGCCTGATATAATGCTTTATCCGCTGCTACAATTATTTCTTCAAAGTTAGAACCAGGCTCAGGAATTATTGTGACCAACCCAGCACTCAGGGTTACATCAGAACTAACGGTATCCCATCTGAACCCCTATTACGCGAAAATGCCCTCACCTTGTAAAGGTGAAGGACTGGGGAAGATGAGGAGAACAAGGGGGATAAATACGCCTCTCCTGTCTCCTAACTTCAAATAAGCCGTTTTCTGACTCGCAATTGTTAGAAGCGATAGCCCAATCCAGCTTGGAAGCTTACAGCATCAGCTTCACTGTTTCTGTAGGCATCAATGCCCCATTTAGCATCACCGTAAGCGATGATATTTTTGCTAATTTCTGATTCAGCACCAAGAGTCACTACAGGTGCGTTCTGATTGCCCAACGGTGTGTTTTGACCTTCTTCTGTGACAAAGGAATAACCACCACCGAAGTAAACCAAGCGCGATAGGTTCTATGTGCGAAATCGGACAGATGCCAATAATCAGATTTTTTATACTAATTAATTAAGAACCAAAATTACATGGAGTTCCAAGGTTAAGTTTTAACACCGCCTTATTTATGCAGCTTAAGCTTTTAATGTCTGTGGAGAATGAAGACTTATTTTATACACAACTAGTAAAGTACGGTGTAGAATCCGAAACAGCGGTAAAAGTAGCTCAGATATTAGCATCTGGGTTCCCAAACGAGCTTTTGGCGCAAGAAGAGATACAACTTGTCACACAAGCTTGTAAAAAGTGGGCAACATTGCACAAGCCTGTCCAGTTTGGCGTTACAGAAGTCCTTTAGAGGATGTATTTACTTCCATTGTAGAAGCTACTGGGTGGGTGATAGATGCCAAAGGAGAGGCAAAACTCACAGCAAATGCACCTGCTACTACGCTTCATGGTTCATGGCATAATTCTGTATCTTGCCGTGCTTCTTAAATGTTAGCGTCCACCAATTGAGCAATTGTGGTAATTTTAGGTGAAAGTGATTGTCCGAGTTAATTTTATTTGATGAAAGTAGAGTCTTATTGTTACTCACTTATCTTCCAATCAACTTAAAATGAATAGTTTTAACTTTCGGCATATACCAGAAGTTGAAGAACTTGTTTTGTTTTTCAAATGTTATTTATGACTTGAGTCTAGCTGCCCTATTACTTCTGTCTTTCCTGGGAAGTATTTTAAGTCTATATGTACGAAATCGTACATATAAACGTTATTTATTATATTTAAATTTGATTAGAAGATGCATTTAAATGCACCTTCATCATCTTAATTCCAACTGGAAAGGTTGCTGTTATGTTCACCATTGATGAGTATGTACTAAATTCCCAAACTGGACAGTTAGGAAAAGTCATTGGTTACGGACACCAAATAATCAACAATGTGTATACCGTAACGCTACAAGTTTTAATAACTGAAACTGCCAATTCTCAAAAGAGATTATTTGTGCTAGAAGATATAATTTCAGCATGGAGACCGATGTCGGTAGCTTAATACAAATTGGTACTGGGAATGAGTCTAAAACATATTCAGTACAATCACTAACCTATTTTAGTATCATTCCCATTTGATGAAACAAATCGTTCATCAACATCGAGATTCTGTGTAATCGCCGATTAAATAGCAATATGGTTGATATCACGCATTGATAGCAACTCCCTTATCAACCAAGGGTATAAAAGCGAGTATAGACAAGCCAGCCCAGCCGCAACATAAGCAGATCGGGGTGAAATGAGCTGTCGAACAGAAACTTACGCGCTTGGAATTGATTAGCCGTTTTGAATATTGCGTAGCTTGCCGCCGCAGCCATCGCCTCTTATAAACCTGTACCAATTGAAGGCTCTGAAATTTAAAAGCCTCAAATCCTTACTGTGCCGTACAAAAATTTACAACGTGTTTTGTTTTGCGCGTATCCCGGCGGAACCCCATATCAGAGCGCTCTGATAAATATGCAATGGTTTCACTCCCTGAATATCTCGCTGACTACTCCAACTCTATAGTAGTTTCAGTTTCGCTTTAATTATATCAATCCGATGCACTAACTCTGCTTGATTCGTCTTGAGCAGATTCAGTATTCATTTTTGCTATGTGT
This sequence comes from Nostoc sp. XA010, assembly GCF_020829625.1. Lineage (GTDB taxonomy): Bacteria > Cyanobacteriota > Cyanobacteriia > Cyanobacteriales > Nostocaceae > Nostoc. The sequence goes on from NZ_JAIVFX010000038.1 coordinate 8,959, forward strand.
TGCATAGTCAGGACTGAGCAGGGAGCATTGTGGAGTACGTAATTGCTGATACTGCCCAAGGCTAACTCACTCAAACCAGATAGACCCTGACGTCCAACTACGATTAGATCAGCACCCCACGTAGAGGCTAAGTTACAGATGGTTTGACCAGGATTACCAGGGGATTGGAGTGGCACCGGTGACTAATCAATCCACTTACTTCGCGATCGCTGGGGCGGTAGCTGGTGTCACTGGAGCAATGGGAATCATAGCTGGTAGCTTTCTCGCGACTCTGCCTGGTGCCGGTGGCTTACTGGGACTGTTTGTTCTTTCAGCCGTCCTACGGACGGCTGCTCTCTTGCCCTTGGTTTTTGTTCAGGAGCAAGGCTCTGTATCTCTGGGTCAGCTTTGGCGAGTCCTATTCTCAGTCAAGCAGCAAAGAGTACCGATTTAACAATATTGAACGTCAACCACTTGGGACTTGAACCCCCTGTTCAGATTTACTCTGTCCAAGCTGACGGTTGATACTTGGAATATTTTAGATTTTTGAATTGGCGAAATTTTGTATTGTCGCCAAGCTAACATTCTAGAAATTAAGAAATACAAATTTTCGCCATTTTAAGAGTAAACTAGCAGCATTTATTGGAGTACATCTCGTGATAATCACCCTTGCCAGTTTCAAGGGAGGTGTCGCTAAAACGACAAGCGCCATCCACATTGCTTGCTTTCTATCTCAGCATGGCAGTACTTTGCTAGTTGATGGCGACCCAAACCATAGTGCTACAGGATGGGCAAAGCGAGGAGCATTACCCTTTAAAGTTGTGGATTTACTACAAGCTCCTATGCACAGCCGTAATTTTGACCATGTAGTTATTGACACAGCCGCTAGACCAAGCCACGAAGATTTGGAAGCACTCGCAGATGGGTGTAATTTATTAATTTTGCCTACTACCCCTGATGCTTTAGCGATGGATGCGCTATTGCAGACTGTAGGGGCACTTAAATCATTGGGCAGCGATCGCTATCGTGTGTTGCTTACAATCATTCCCCCAGCCCCCCGCTTAACCGGACAGCAGGCACGGGAAGCATTGTCGGCAGAGGGAATACCACTATTTCAACATGGGATTAGACGATTTGCTGTTTATGAAAAAGCGGCACTGGAGGGGTTGCCAGTTTATCAAGTAAAAGACCGCAGCAGCAAAATAGCATGGCGGGAGTATCAAGAGGTGGGTAAGGAGATATTGTCATGAGCAAGCCTAAGCCTAGCCCTTTTAAAAAGTTATTTGAAACCAAAGACGAACCACAACCTGAGCCAGAACTTCCTACTGAGGCAACTACAGAGAGTAACGTGACACAGACTCCAACACCACTTGCGCCAGCACCAACTCAAGAAGAACCACGCAAACGTGGCAGACCTGCAACTGGAAAGCGGTCTGATGATGCTTGGATTGGGCGCACCTACTATGTGAAACGCTCAACAGATTTAGATGTAGAGGAGGAGTTACTCAAACTAAAAAGACGTGGCGTAGAGATTGACAAAAGCGAATTGGTAGATTTTCTCATGGCTGTCTGGGTAAAATGGCAGCAAGGTGAAAATATAAATTTGCTAATTGACGAATTTACGCCAAGGCGAAATTCTAAATAAAATTGAGTCGTTGCTGAATGAGGAGAGCGTGCAGGTGAACTAGCACGGGAGAAAGTGCGTCAGCAGCACGGCCCCTGAACCGCTATTCCTACCGTTTACAATGTGGAAAGTAAGGACGATGATTAGAGGTAGAAGATGACTAGCAAAGAATTATTAATCCAAGAAATAGAAACTTTACCACCAGAATTGTTAACAGAAGCACTTAATTTTATTCGAGAAATCAAAACCAGTCATACAGCAAAACAGTCAAGTACAAATAACTTACGTGGTTCTACAGCTGAAGATTTACTCTTATTTGCAGGAACTTGGTCAGGTGATGATATTAGAGAATGTCTTCAGCTTGTTCATGATGCTCGTATGCCACTGGAATTTTAAGAATGTATTTGCTTGACACAAATCATTGCACTTTTTTGATAGAAGGTGAACCAAAAGTTGTCAATCACTTTCGTGAACTAGGTAAGGTTACACTCGCCACTAGTGCTATTGTCGCAGGTGAACTCAGATTCATGGCACAAAACTCCCAACAAAAAACTGCAAATCTCATCAAAATTCGCGCATTTATCAACCGAATTGATATTTATCCAATTGATGATGAAACGGCAGAAATTTACGGAGATTTCAAGTCGGAAATTATTAAAAGATTTGCAGCCAAAGAAAAGAGTAAACGCAAAACAACTCAACTACAAGAAATTGGCATCGGTGAAAATGACCTGTGGATTGCTGCTACAGCTTTACGCCATTCATTAATTCTCGTTACATCAGATAGTGATTTTCAAAGAATGCGTCAAGTCAGGGAATTTCCTGTAGAAAGTTGGATTTGATTTATTTTATTGGGATTGCCGCCTTTTCCCCACACGGGCTGCTAATTTATTAGTTAACTCCAACTGATACTGATTCTTATTGTCCTCGTAAACCAAAATAGTCCTGGGGTCAGCATGACGGCTCAAATGCTGCACCTTCCGATAGTCTCCTGAAGCCAAATCAAGAGCATCGGTAATCCCCGAATGCCTGATTTTATGGGGTGTCATCCGCTTTTTGATGCCAGCACGTTCACAGGTTTTTCTCACAATGGCGTAGATGCCATCCCCGGTGAGTTGGTGTCCATAATTGTGGAAGTCAAGCGCGATAAACAAAGGATCGCTGGGTTTAATATTTGTACGACAGCCCAGCCAGTCGCTAACCGCCTCTGCAATTTCTGGGTTTAAGTCAATCCTAGTAGAATCATTGCCCTTACCCTTGCCATAAATAATTAAAGTCAAATCGTGGTAATCAAAATCTCCCACCATTAACTTCGCCACCTCCCCCCGCCGCAAAACATTTGCCCAAAGCAGCAGAAATAAAGCATAATCCCGCTTTCCCTTGGTGCAAGTGGTATCAATTACATCAAAAATTTTGTTGTATTCATCAACTACAACACCCCGCGTATCCCTGTACTTAGTCACCTTTAAAGACTCAATGCGGTCGCTATCAAAGTGATATCGGCAGTGCTTGAGGTTCCGTCCCACCTTAATTAAATACTTGAGGGCGGCCAAGTAACGATTAATCGTCGCCGCCTTCCTACCCTCTGCCACCAAATGATTCTTAAACTTGAGGATTAACCCGTTAGCCGTCTGGTCATCCAACCCCCAGAACTCCTCAACATCCTTCTGATTCGGCTCCCTTTGCAAAAAATACTCAAAAAATATCCGTATATTGCCAGCATACCCCCTTTGAGTTGTCTTAGCCTTCTGCTGCAACTCCGCCAAAAAATCATTTGACGCTTGCAACTGACTGGCCACAGAGGTAATAGAACTTTCAGTATATGTACTTAACTTATTCATTTTTACCGTTAATGACAATGCACTTTTTCATTAACGTGTTATATCATTACACACATCACCAACGCAAAATACACTCTTCTCATTCCATCCCAAACACACAAACAGATTTTCCGATTCTGGAATGCCTGGGATTAAGACTTCTTGGCTTCTAAGTGAGTTTTGTAATTATTTTGACTCTAAAGCATCGGCTTTATGGTCAAAAATGTCAATCGGCATAGTTATTGATACTATTTTTTATGTTGCATGCCAAATACAGAATTGCTCCAAGCGATGGCGTAACCGCCCGCCAAGAGCGATCGCCCCTCGCACACTCCAAATCAAAAGCTCCACGCTCTTAGCATCTAGGTGGAGTCTTGATATCAAGGTTGATATCAAATATGAGCTTCACTTAGTTATTACGTGAATAACCACTCTGCATTTACCTTAGTTAAGTATTCAAATGACTTTTGAAAGAGAAAAGTTTAAAAAGTTGATTTTTAAAGAACAACCAAGAAAATTACTAATTATTTAATATTTTTTATGCCATAAAGTGAATACATAAATAAATATTGTGTTAGGGTGTAAAAGTAGTTCAGTATAAATAATATTACTAATGTCTAAAGGTAAAGACCAACACATCGTTCCTCACTCTGAAGGCTGGGCAGTTAAGTCTGAGGGTGCTAGTAAGGCTACTAAAGTATTCGACACCCAGCAAAAAGCTATTGAGAAAGGGCGCGATATTGCTATTAATCAGCAGTCCGAATTGTTAATACATAACCAAAAAGGACAAATTCGAGAGCGGAACAGCTATGGTAACGATCCGCGATCGTCCAAAGGTTAAAGACTAGTATATTAGCTCAAGATGGACTGTCAGGTGAGTATTTTTCACCTGACATCTACTTTATCTATAGGGACAAAGAATGCTAAAAACACAAGTTAACTCAAGCGATTTGCAAAGTGTTGGCTATGATGCTACAACTTGCACACTTGAAATTAAGTTTCATAGTGGAGGCATATACCAATATTTCAAAGTTACGGAGTCTATTTACAGGGGGCTAATGAGTGCTTCCTCTCACGGGAAGTATTTTCATGCTTACATCAAAGATTTTTATCTTTATAAAAGGATAGGCTAATAAACCATCCACTAAAATTTTATATACAAAGTCTAGGTATAGCATCTATTATTATAAGCCGTTCTGTCTTGGATACATTATATTTAGCTATATTTTACAAATTGGTATTACTTGTTATAAGGAATAAATATAAAAGAGATGATACAAAGCAGTATTAAAGCTCTCCCAAGTCGATACGAGCCTCTAGTAGGATTATTTGGTGATGGAGCGAAGACAACCTTTGTGAAGCAAGAAGATGACTTACGCGAAATAGCAAGATTAATAAACCAAGGCAATAGCGCCTTTCAAGGTAAACTGCAATTTGTCTACAGTCCAACAGAAAGTGGCGCGGGAAAAACTACTTTCGTTCACTCATTAGACTTATTTCTACATGATTTGGTGGACTCAGTAATAAGAGTTACAAACGATAACAGTCATGCTCTTAATGGGATAATAGAAACTATTCGCAATAGCCGAGTAACGGAAAAAATAAAGATTTTCAATTTGGATGGTCACGAATCCTTTATTTTTGAAGACAATGAATATAGAAACTTTGCAGTTCAGCTAAATACTTTAATTAGTAACAGGCGCGACTTAATCATTCTTTGGCCAGTTAATGACTTATCTTTTGCAGAAAAGATTGTTTCAATCCTCAAGTCTGTTGGAGGTAATAGCCCTTTTGGGAATCATCCTATTCATCGTATGAAAGGACTCTCATCAGAGCAGTTTTCTTCTGTAGTCTCAGGGATACTGAAGGTAGCTAACTGGCAGTTGGAAGATGCTGCTCTAGACTGGGATTTAGTTGAAAGAGTTACCGATGGCTCAAAAAATATAGGTGAATATTTAGATAGAGTTCAAGCGGCAATTGCTGAAAGGTTTAATGTAGATGAAATAGGTTTTGAACCTCCCCAATTAATATTTGCGCTGAGTTCTGGCAAGAAAGAAGTTAGAGAAATATGTAGAAATGTCAGAAGGGCAGATAGCTTTTATATTGAAGGTTCCCGGCTTCTTATGTACACCAAGAGATCAAATGTCGCAGAGTGGTGGAAAGAGCGTAATAGCGAACTTAAAACTAGTTTACCCTATGTAATAGCTCTATTTAATACACAGCTAACCTCTTTATCAGGTAGTGCCGTAGTTCATGCTGTTCACAATTTTGGCTCTGACGAATTAAGTAGTTTTATTGTAGGCGTTCAAAAAAATCTTGGAAATGCACAAAATGTTATTAAATCGACAGAGCTGTACAAGTACTCTATTGGAGAGGGTGCAGACACGAGAGAATATGGTAAACCTGCTAAGGATGAAACCATTCATTCATATTACAAAATACAAGAAAGCTCGAAAGACAAGCACAAGGAAATAAACTCAGCAATCATGCAGCTAATAGAAAAAGCCGGAGGTGGATTCTCAAACGCAAGATATGAATCACTGGAAGGTATAAACAAAGGACTTCAAGTAGATGTTGTTGCTGAACTAAATTATAATTCTTGCTTGATAGAATTTCATCACAAGTCGGAAGCTGAAACAGTTGACAATAAAGTATCAATTTATATATTAGAAAAGCTGAAAGAATATGCAATAAATTACGGTATTACAAAACCTTAAATCTGTTATTTTCAGTTTACAAACAATACAAAACATATAACAAAGATATGACTTGGATTGAACCAAAATCTAGCAAGAAAGCAGTAAGCAGGGCGGGGGATAATTTAATAAATTTGAATTCATCTGAAAAAGAATGCCTAGAAGCATTAGATATTGTCAGTAATTGGAGGTCATCATATACATTTCCCTTAAATAATATTACAAGTTTATTAAGGTTTAAGGTAAAAACTGTTGAAAAAAATGCAATAATTACCCAAAGATTAAAGCGTATTCCATCAATACTAAGAAAGCTCAAACGTTATCATGAAATGAGATTACACAGGATGCAGGATATTGGAGGATGCAGAGTCGTTTTATCAGATATCAAAAAAGTAAATACTTTAAGAAACTTGCTATTAAATAGCAGAACAAAAAATGAATTGGTAAAAGAAAATGATTATATTGAAAATCCTAAAGATTCAGGATATAGAGGGATACATTTAATTTATAAATACAAAGGTAAAAAAGATGAGATATATAATGGGTATACAATTGAAATACAAGTAAGAACAAAGATACAACACTCATGGGCTACAGCAGTAGAAGTTGCAGGAACATTCCTAAAACAACCTCTGAAATCAGGAGAAGGTTCTGAAAATTGGTTGCATTTTTTTAAGTTAGTAAGCTTACTTTTTGCATTTCTAGAAAATTGTTTACCAAAGAATATAACCAACCCAAGGCTAAAAGAAATCAAAGATGAAGTAAATCTGCTAGCAACAGAATTAGAAGTATTCAAAAAACTTCAAGCTTTTTCAGTTTCAACCAATCTAATCAATGATGCTGTAAGTAGAGATTATTCTGGTTATTTTCTGATACTGCTTAATATTGATGAGCAAAATGTTCAGATATGGTCTTACAAAGAAAAATACCTTTCTAAAGCAACTGAAGACTATATTAATTTTGAGAAAAAATACAAAGACACAAAAGAGGTAGACATCGTATTAGTTAATGCAAAATCAATAAAGACCCTTAAAAAAGCATATCCAAATTATTTTGCTGACTCTAAAGAATTTTTAGACAAACTTAATGAGGTTCTAGCAAAAGAAATATAATACTTCTTATTAACCCAACGCACATTGAAACAACGGTAGGCTTAAGAATTTAATAAGATACCGCTAAAAATAATTGTAATTTAAATTACCCCTAATTTAAAAAGATGGCTAGTTAGGTTACGGTAAGGATTCCGTCCATGATCTTGCGCTTTCAGGAGTCAAGAAAACGGTTCTCCCTTCAATAATCCAATTGTTCACTAGACTTTCTATGCCGTACTTTTGCCCATACTCTCTAGCAACTACAACATACGCTGTGACTGAATCAGGATTCATTCGTTGCTTTATCGCCTGCTGAACCATTTCCAAAACCTTCAGGCGCTCAGTCTGCTTCTCCATAGATTTCTCTGTAGACATAAAGATTAAATATCAATTGGCGTAAAACCTACAAGATAACACAAGCAAACACCATGCTTATTAGTTACTGAGTAATTTCCGAAACGGGAATTATTCCGGCAATAGAAAGCCCCTGGTAATGCACCAGAGGCTTTTAAATTCTGTCTGCTGAAGCTGTGTCTGTCTAGATGTCTGTCTGGTCTGCCCCTTGCTGCATAAGGATTCTGTCTAATTCTGTCCGTTCTGTCCATCTGTCTAACTTGGGCTGATTTCGATGGTCGTAGCATCTAGCCAGACGGCCAGACTCGCCTCTACCAATTCATTAAACAGTCGCTTCAATTCCTCCGAACTGAACCGTTGACCTTTTACCTTAAAGTTGGGCTGTATCTCAATAATGACTGCCGATGTTCTTGCGGTACGTTGGAGGAATTGCAGCAACGATTGGGCTAGTTAGGGATATAGAGATTTTGTACAAAAATAAACCCCACCAATACCCGACTTAATGCCTTCCCTCTCCTCACCAATACATCATTCATTCACAATCAAGTTATAGTCAATATAACCGAGCATCGCCCCTCTTTTTATCGCCTCATAACTGTTCTTGACGTGCCATTTACTGTACAAATCACTGGCATAACGTTTGACTGTACTAACAGAGAGAAACATTTCTTTGGCAATCTGTTCAAAACCTAAACCCTGAGCCAGTAAACGCAGGACTTGTATTTGTCGTTCGGTGGGAGAGTCAAGCAAGTTTTTATCAGCAAAACTAGGGTCAATATATCTATTTTTATCAAGGTTTTTTAACAGTTTTTTAGCCAGCTTCGGGTCAAGCAGGCATTCATCAAAGTAAGCTCTCTTGATGGCTAGTTCAATCAATTCAACATCAGCACTTTTGAGCATATAAGAATCAGCCCCATGACGGAAAGCTGACTTAATAAAGTCTGAATGAGTCTGATTAGTAAAAATCACCACTTTACTATTAGTTTTCCTTTTGATTGAACGAGTAAGTTCTAGACCACTCATATCGGGTAAGAGTAAATCAACTAACACAACATCAGGGTTGGTCTGTTCAATTAACTGAAACCCTAGCTTTCCACTAGTAGCATCACCAGTAACTTCTATATCTGGAGATTGTGAAATAGCAGTCTTGAAGCCCAAGAGAGTGAATGTTTCTGGTTCAACAATTACTATTTTCAGCATGATTTTATTAATCCTCTAATAACAAATGGCTGTTTATTCGGGTATTTATTATTGGTGTCTAGCGGACACGTTGAAGACACTGGGTGTCTGGGTGGTGTCTGGGTGGTGTCTGGGGTAGTGTCTGCTTGTGCCTATGCTGTATAAGGCTTTTGGGGTTTAGTGTCTGTGGTGTCCGGTGTCCGGTGTCCGCGAAAAAAGGGCGGTTTTGGGGCGAGACACCAGACACCAATCGCAGTCAAATTTGATTAAGCTTGATAACACCCTCGGCTATCCAGTCCGCCAATTCTGCCCCCACAATTTCATACATCCAGCCCTTTATTTGCTCAACAGTAAATCTCTCACCGTTCACTTTAAAGTTGCCCTTAAACTCTCTTACATCAGCTTCAAGTCGTTCAGTTCGGGTGAGATATTCATACAGCTTTTGCGCCATTGGTGATAATTTGTTCGGTTTATCTTGGGTGTCACCTGCTTTGTTACCAAGATTGAATTCCAGTTCATAAATCCGCTCTAAAGTGGCTTTATCGATGGTTGGCGGTTCATCACTGGTCAAAGGTTTATCAAGCCTAAAATCAATTCGTTTGTGGTCAAGTTTAGGCAGTTGAATATCAATCCATTGCCCATGCCCAGGTAATTTAATTGCTCCTTTACCACTAGCTTTAGCTTCTGTGGTGATTGGGTCAATAGTTGCGATTAGTTCTACTTCTAACAGTGCCGCATCTCGAAGTTTTGATAACCCTTTAGCTTTGGCTAGAATCTCCATTGTCCGGTCGTGAGCTACGAACAAAGGAATCATTAATTGTTTGCGAGATTCAGTCATGGCACAGCGAAACCACCTGCCAACAAAATCAGGGTCGGGCTTCCATTTTTCATCCTCACAATCATCTGGCATTGGCTCAACAATGTTATCTGTCCAGGTGGTAAATTCTTCACAGATAACTGATAGCATCTTGCCCGACGCTCTTAGGTTCTCCGTCCATTGTTCTTCAGTCATGCCACTCTTGCGGTAATCTTCATAGCGCTGGCGCATTTCATCCATGTACCATTGCATGAATTCGGCTATTTCTTTGTAGCCAGTAATCAGCCGCACACCTCGCCATTCAACCTCAGTTCCGTGAGGGTCAAGCGCTACGATGTTCCACCCAGCTTGTACTTTCTTCCAGATAATCTCTCTGGTAGTCCATGATTTACCTGCACCCATGCCACCAAATATCAGAGTGGGGTAGCCGATGGTGTTGTTGATCCAGCGATATTTGTCACTGTTTGCGATCGCCGCTTGGTTGTCTGCCCCAGTAACCTTATCGTTGGGGTCAATCGTCCCCTGTAAAGTCTGACTCCCTTGCAGATAAGGGGTTTTCATCTCACGCAACTGCTTAATGTAATCTGCCTTCTGTTGCTCCGTCATCCCCGCCGTTTGCGCCTCAAAAATGGCATCAGTTGCCTCCATTTGGGTCACTTCAATTTCCGTGTGGGCGTAAATCTCAGCTTTGGTGATATCCACAGTGCGATCGTTGGCGATTAGATCCAAGTCGGCTTGTAGTTGAACTTCTGCGATCGCAACATCTCGGTAGCTCTCTAACAACTCGGAACGTGCCGCCATCTCTGCTTTTGCTGCATCCCGTTTTTGGGCTATGTCTTCAAAAACTGCTCTCTGCTTCTCTTCCGATTGGCAGTGCCGCAGCATCCACCCAGCTAGCGCAAACCCCAGGAATCCCCCAAAACCCCAAAACGGCTTGTATGGGTTAGTTGCCTTCACCAGCCCATTAACCCCCATAGCTGGGTCACGCACTACTTGAGGGGGCATTCCTTCTTGTTTCCATTGCTTCCAATAAAAGGGGGTCATCCTAAAAGGTCTGTTATTCTTGTCTTGACAAATTAGGTAGCTTTGGGGAGTCCGAACGCAGAAATAAATGCGGTCGCTTGACTCCCCTTTCCACGCCATTGCAGCCGAGCTAATACCAACAGTCAGACTCAGCCCAATTGCAACAGCTTTCTTATCCATTGGTAGGCGACCAAACCACAACATAAAACCCGATTGTTGCGACTCGGATAAAGTTTTATGTTTCTCACTTAAATAATTCATTTACTCTTCCTTCCACCAAATAAAAAAATCATTAATATCGCTAGAAATATGCCCACTCCTGCACCATCCATCCAACTGGAAGATTCAGCAGTTTTTGGCTTATAAACCGACTCAATTGAAGTATTAGCAGTAATAGTGGAAGTCCGAGATTCATTCCATTCACTAATCGGTTCATTGAGGGCACACAATAATGCCAGTGATGCACTGCAACCAGTCATTAAATTAGTAACGAAATTATTGAACCCTTCACCTGTTGCAGTGGCAGTAAAATACAGGTGTGCAGTTCCCACAGCAAGGAACATTCCAACTGGGTGAACTTGCAACAGGTGAAAGGTGAAAATTACTGCACTGTTTAGACAACTGCCAGCAACAATCTCACAAGCATTACCAGCACGTCTAAATGTTCTACCTCTGTTATTTTCTGGGAGTGGTGGTAACTGTTCGGGTTGTTTCTGCTGCTTAGTTGATTGTGGTGTTTGTGCCAGCCCTTCATGCAAAAAAGGGCTGACGCTATGAGGATCTTCATTTCGTTTCCTTACTAGCATCAGCCTGTGTCCTTTCAACTAATAGTTATCGGTCGCCTAGTTTCTGCCACAAGTTACCCAACATTGCACCCCAACCGCGAACTGTTCCTGTTGCAGAAACACTAGAAGATGGTGCATGATTTTGGCTAGTAACTGGTATTACTTCTTGGGGTGCTTGATTGGGTTCTAATGCCCTTGAGCCGTACCGCGCACGGGCTAAAAGTTGTTGGCGTTTCTCTCTCAGCCCTGTTGTGATTGCTTGTCTCTCTGCTTGTACAACTTGCTTATTTTCTATGCTGCTGATTTTATTTTCATGCCGCCAAAGTTCAGCTTGTAAATCTTGATGTAATTGGGCTGCAACTTCGGTTAATGCGTGTTTACGCTTCTGGTCAATTCGCAGCAAGTCGGCTCTATCTTGGGCATCTATCTTACTCATTTCTGAATCAAATTCCGAATTGAGTTTGCGAATTTTTGCGATAGCACCCGCTACATGAGAGCCGTATTGTTTACGAAGTTCAGTCCAAGTTACTTGCCCTTTGGTCAGCTTCTCCATCGCCTCAAAGACGACCTTGGCGTTGTCCAAAAATGGCTCTAATCTATCACTCAACTCTTGGGCATTATTTGCATAATCAGCGAACTGTTCGAGCTTATTTATATCAGAGAGATACCCCAAAATGTCAGACTCAAATCCTCCCCAAGATTGTGCTTTTTCATCGATATGGGAACTATGACCAACTACCGGATTGCGTATTGCAAAGTCCATTGCGTTATTCTCCTAATAAGGTATTAAGTCGTAGTTGATATCACTCGGCTCTAGGGGCAATTCATCCCAATAGCCCATGTCTTCAAATCGGCTATAAATTCTAGTTGCTAGTTGCCTTACGGGGTCGTCAAAATCTTCAGAAATTAAATCAAATCGGTTAGAGCCAAACGCCAAGATATTTGCAATGTCCGCGTCAATCCCATTACCCAAGAATTGACCAAATGCAGCAGAGTATGGATGGTCATCAATGGTTTCATGAGTTGCTAAGAATTCAGTTCCGGTGAAGGGTGGGTAATCTTCACTCTCAAATATTGGTGTGGAGAGTGCCTCAATATCTGCCGAAATCATTGCTGCCCATTGTTCAGGATTTTCTGCTTTGAATTGCTGCTTTCTCAGGGCGGAGTCGGTCAGAGGCGATTTGCCCCAATCGTTGGGATTTTTGTAATCGAGTGTCATTTGTTAGAATCCTTGTGTACTTTCGTTTTTGCGGCGAGAGATACATCCTGATTAGGCGATCGCCAAGCTTGCCGGCAGGTGCGATCGCTTCATCATCAGTTCTCACAAAACTCAACAAGTTCAAAAACCTCCCTCTGCACTTGGTTTTGACTTAATTCTTTTCGTCTGCCTTTGGAGTCATTGAATATGAAAGGTGCATTGACTCGACAATTAGAGTGGTGGCTATAGCGCAGTTGTTGACCACGGAATTGGTACAAATGATTACGCTGTAAGGCTGTCGTTGAAAGCATAAGCTTGTCCCTCAACTTGCGAATAAAACTCGATATTTAGAATCGCTTCGTGAATCTCCATCAAGGCTTGCACTGCATCACCCATTTTTAGGTCGTTTGATGTACTGAACCGCTCGGAGGCTTCGATTTGTTTGTAATTTGGCGATGCTTGCACAAACCTTAAAGTCTGTTCGCAACCGAGGATGATGGTCATTATTTCGGTTGTTGTTAGGCTTGGTTGTGTCTTTTGGGTGTCTTGGTCGCTCATGACTTCTTTCCTTTTCTTTGAGCTTTTATCGGTGCGGTTAGCGCTTCTGGCTGACTCGGTTTCTGAAGTACATAGCTGATAGCCCCTGCACCTCCCACAACTGCGGCGATGGTAAACATATTGTTTCTGCCAAGCTGCTGGACTCCGAAGTAGCCAAGGGCTAACGCTGCTGCTGTTGCACCAATGCCTAAAACCGTGTTTCTAAATCTGGATTTGGTCATGCTGCCCCCTTAAAATTAGTGACCATTGCGCTAAGTGCCGATTTATTAGGCTGTGTAGATGTTGCTGTTTCAACTTTGGGCGATGGTTGTACATTACCGTGTTGAAAAATCAGTTTCTCTACACCTGCTGAAAGTGCTTGTGTCGGTGCATCTTGGGGTAAATCAAAAATCTTGCACAATTCAATTACTGCTAAGTAGGAGATGGTTATACGCCGAGATTCGTAATTCATTAATTAAGCTCCCAAAGATATTTGAGTTAATAGTTTCAACCCCAAAGCATTGATGAATTGGGGATTGTTTAAGACCACAAAGCCTAAATCGGCTAAGTTTTGATCCACTACTGGCAGCGAAACACCCCCACCCCAGGCGACAAGGTATTTAGCGCGGTCTAGATAATTACCAGCAGTGACAAAGTTGGCGAATTTCTCAATCCTGTTTGACCACCACTCATCTAGACACTGGCTGTACTCTGCCTCGAACTTCTTACCTGTCAGATGGTTGCCGCCATAAGTGAAAGTCCCTTCTACAATCCCCTGGTTAACGAGACTGGGCGAGTGCTTCACATCCTTGGACAGCAAACTCACTCGGTCGTTTCGTTTGTCTAGTGCCTCTGCAATCATCGAATGCAGTTCACCCGCTCCACCTTCAATCAAGTGACGGTCAATCACTGCACCACTGCCGTTGAACACCGTAATCAACCAAGTCGATGAACCGATATCGAGAGCGATCGCTAATTCTGACGGGTCAAGCACCAGGGATGCTTCACCGAATAAGCAGTGGGCAATGCTTCCAAAACCTTCGGGATAAATGCCTGTGACTACGATTTCAACTGTCTTGGTGACAATGGAACGGGTTACAGGGTGCAGATGTTCAAAGGTGTGAGTCCCTTCTACTCGGCGTTTAATCTCTTGGCCCCAGCGTTCTGGGTTGTGGTTGCTCAAACTAATTGAAAGTTTGACTCCATCGGGAATATTCAGAACGGCTAAGTCTGCAAGAATGCTTTCTAGTGCTAGTTCTGCTTTTTTCGCTTTGTCCTCGTGCAGCAGGGTGTGGTCACTTTGAGCTAGAGCAGCACTGCCCCAGAAGAATTGAACATCTTTTAAGTCAAGCCGCGTTCCTTCTACATAACGCACCCATGCCCCATCTTTTGAGATGGTTTCGTGGTGCATGATGTTTCGGTTGCGAACTAGTGAGTATACGGCAGGCATCATGATCGAAAAATCACCGATGATTGCCTTGCCATACCCTGCACCTGCATCTTTACCTCCTGTGAGGTCAGTTAGCCCGGATTTGGCTAACAACTCCGCTTGAACTAGCCAATTTTTGGCATTGGTATATGTCGTTGTCATGGTTCTGTTGTTTGTTAAAGTCTTGTTTTTTCTGGCTTGACGTTGATTTTTAGTGAAATCACGATAAATCCAGATATCCAGTTAGGGGCAAGCCATAGCATCACTTTCTGGCTTCTGTTGCCTTTGTGGGGTGACTGTTTTTGGTTTGCTTAATGCTATATTAGCATAGAATCGCATGAATATAAAATGCGATAGCATGAAATAAGCAAAGACAATTACCACATGAGGCTAGAATCGATGAATAAAGAAACTTTCATCGACATGACTAAGAGAACAACTATTGTTTTACCGGATGCAGTTTATGAAGATTTACAAATATGGGCTGATGAAGAAGGTAGAGCCACAGCTAATCTCGTAGCGTTTCTTGTGGAACAAGCCATAAGAGCTAAATTTCCGTCCAAGTATCCTCCTGCTTACAGAAGAGTAGAGGCAAGCGATCGCCAAACATGACATTAATAGATGGCTATTAGTTCAAAAATGTAGTGTAAAGCATTACTATCAGTACAGTTCGTATAATTTCACATCATTAATTTTGATGTCTCCAATGACTACCGTGAAAGACCCAGCAACCGATTTTCAACTTCCGCCGCATAACGAAGCGGCGTTAGAGTGGATTAGGGAGGCGATAGACCATGAATCTGGTCTGGCTCTAGTGACTGGTGGTGTTGCGCTTGGTACAGGCAGCTTCATTAATCCGTTTGGCTGGCTTGCTTTTGCATTGGCTTACAAGCCGTTAGTACGAGTTCAAAAACTTGTGCGGCTGGAAAAAATAATAACCCTACTTTTGCAAGAGTTTAAAAGCAAAGGCATACAAGTCTTTCCGATACTGAAAATACAAGACAAGAACCCTGTAGACTTATTTATTAGGTTTCCTGGGAAAACCCACCTGTTTATCTCCATCAGATCGAAAGGAGACAGCTTGATTGTCTACAACGAAGCCAAAGAGGTTTTGCAGGTGAGAAGAAAAAAGAATCGCTTAGGGACTTGGGAACCTTGCCCTCTAGTTGAACTGGCAGATTACAAAAGCTGGTTTGACAAAAATAGAGATTTGTTCGGGATGTCTTCGCGTGAAGCGCAAAAGACACCCACAGCAAGAGTTTTGGTTTTATGGCCTCCGACAAAGGCATCCCCAAATCACAAAGAACATCTTTATACGGAGATAGGAAACATGAAAGTTCTAGTTCTCAAGAGAAAAGGTAGTGCATTTGTAATTCCAGAGGAGGAAGTAACCGAGTTTGTCAGAAATTGGTTAAGCAAATATGAATAGAATAAATAGCGAAAACCCCGCTTCCTGCTAGGACAACGGGGCTTTCTAAGTTTATTCACTTGGAATTGGGGATTGGGTTTCGCAGCCTAATTAGTATCCCTAATAGTAATTTTATCTTACACGATTTGGTGTAAAGCCAATGTAATACTGGCTCACCAGATGTAAAGAGCGTTTCAGGAGTTTTAGCAAAGCCTGATTTTTGAACGTTTGTACTAGAAGATTACTGCCACGGGATAGCTCCAATTCCTCCAACACACATAATGGAGGATTTGTAAAGTGTCAAAAAAACAGCTATTTCATACTGATACTACCAGCAAGCTGCTATTCGCAACTATTGCGAACCCTTGCCCCCACTGCGGTAAACCAGACTGGTGCTACTCAATAGGAGAATTTACAGTCTGCGATCGCTTTCATCAGCCTAACTATGCACTGGCTCAACCGAAACAATCGCCAACTTATGTATTAAGCAATTGCCAAAAAGTAAATAATCTTCAAGGAGGTATCGCGTAATGGTTGCACAATTCTCCAATCAACAGGCGTTTTCCTCCTTCGACATCCGAAATTTTCAAGACCAGCTAGAACCGTCCAAAGCTAAAAATAAGTTTATTTGTCCAGTTTGTGGCGGTAATGACTTATCTATTGTCCCAGAAACCGGGAAGTACAGATGCTTCAATAATTGTGAGTGTAAGGACATCAGAGAGGCGATTAAACCTTGGGCTGAAGTAGTGGCAGAAAGGGCAGGGGCTAATTACACGACTTCCCCAAAAGCGAGAATACCCAAGCCCAAGAGAATCTTGCCCAAACCAGCACCAATTCCAGATGGTGAATTAGGTTTGGTGATGTTGACGGATACTGCGACCGATATTCCCCAACCTCAAAAATTAACGAGTAGACCACCAAAAGATGTTGAGGGCAGTGCCACCGAAACAATTTATCCTTACTCAGAATCGCAATGGGTGGTTCGCTACCAGTGGCCAGATGCCAATAAGGAGAAAGGTTACAGCAAGACCTTTCGGCAATGGCATAGGCTTTCAGATGGCACACCCCAAATGAAAAAAGGCGATTTGCCTTGGGGAGCATATCGCATTGATGAAGCTCTAGCTGCTGCTAAATCCGTGACGGGAACCCCGGCACTACTCCAGCATGAAGGCGAGGGATGCGTAGAAGTTGGTCGGGAGCATGGTCTTGCTGGGATTACGTTTCAGGGCAGTGGATGGGATAAAAAGACTATCACGCCCGAATATCAACGCGCAATTGAAGCAGGCATAGGATTAATCGTTTTTCTGCATGACCCCGATGACACTGGGCTAAAGAAACTCCAGACCTGCCAGGACTGTGCAGCCGAGGTTGGGATTGGATTTATTGGAATTAACCCTCACGACATCTGCCCCGATTTACCATATAAATCAAGTGACATCAAAGAAATTTTGGGGCAAATGGAAACACCAGAATTTATCCGCAGGCTAGAAGAGGAGATCCACGCGGCCGTAGCGCAGCGATCGCTTGAGTTGGCAGAGTCTGAAACTATTGAAAAAGAAGTTACAGATTTATCTAATTTCAGTATAGATATTGACCCAGCAGACCCGGAGGCATTCTACAAATCCGTCTGCCAATCCATGAATTTACCCTACTCTAACTGCGTAACGGCGGGTACTTTTGATGGCTGGGCTTACCGAAAAATCTTTCCTCAAACAGAATGGATGGTACTGAATTCATCCTTTTACAAGTGGTCACAAGAGAATAAGCAATGGCAGCACCAAGATGATAATAAAGCTTACAAGCTCCTCGCTGACGCTGGAGAATCTGCTTACAAGCTCTCTTACACAAAGACATTTGGTTGGAGAATAACCAAACCTTACGAAACTAACGCACACAAGGAATCTGCCTTTAAATATTGCCGCAGTCGCTTAGAACCAGCTGAACCACTGCCAACCAATACTCATTTATTAGGGTTTAACAATTGTGTCGTTGACTTGCGAACTGGTGAACAAATGCCTCATCGCAAAGATTTTTACCTCACTAATATTATTCCCCACGATTACGAAGCCAACAAACCATGCCCAGAAGTTTTTCTCAAATTTCTAAATGAAAGCTTTGGGTCAGAATTGGTTGAAGTGATTCGGGCGTTCACGAGTATGTTTTTAGACCCAACTGCCCCTTATGGTCGGTTTCCCCACTTAATTGGCTTAAGTGGTGGAGGCAAGGGGACATTGGGAAGGTTTTGGAGTAGTTTATTTGGCGAGTCCGGCTCTAGTAGCGCCACACATTTTGCGGATATTTCTACACCTGAAGGACGGCATCAATATTTAAGTGGAAAGCGGATATTTGGATTCCCTGATGTAGGAGGTTATGCCGAAGGAGTCCGAGCTTTTTACGAATTAGTTGACAATGGGCCAATGAGCGGACGCGCTTTATTCAATCCAGTAGCTTATTCAATCCAGTGGTACATTCGGTTTTGGGTTGCCTCTGTAAGTCATCTACAAATCGAAAATGCTGGAGACGGCTGGATGCGTCGAGCTTACCCAATCCCAGTAAAAAACCGAGATGTAACCCCTGACCCAGACTTGTGGCTGAAGCTACAAGAGGTGAAGTCGGACATAATTTCTTGGGCTTTAGCAATGCCACGAGCAGAACGCGATCGCATTTTGTTATCGCCACCAAGTTCGGATCGGGCGAAGAATCTCGCGCTAGAAGCATCTTTGTACGGGGACTCGACCAAATCCTTTGTGGACTTGTGCTTACGCCCTTCAACGACCGAAACATTTATCCCACAAAGTCGTTTACACAGCTGGTATGTACTTTACTGCCGGGAACATGGTTATGCACCTTTGGGGATGTCCAAATTTATTAGTCATTTAAAAACAGTCTTGCCCCACAACTTCAAGGAACGTAGCTGGACACCCACGGTCAACGGAAAGCGCGAAAGAATTCAGTCCCACTTTGCATTCATTGAACCACTGGCTGGGGTCTTTGAGATGAAAGTACCGGAGGGGCCACCGGATTCTTCACTTTCCAGGGCGGAATTTTGGTATTGCTTTAAAGATAAATGCCTTGAAGGGGGAATAGAAGAATTCGAGGAGTTTTTTCATCCTACCAAAACGCCAGAACCCTTACACAGCAAGACTGTCCACCCTGTCCACCCACTAAATACCCTTCGATTTGACCCTGGACAGCCTGAAACCCTTACACAGCAGGGCTGTCCACCCTGTCCAATTGTCCCTCCCCAAGAATTAGCATTGCAAAAAAAAGATGAGTTAAATTCTGAAAGTGAAGTTAATCAATTTGTCAATTTAACTGATAACCCTTCAGTCCCCCTAGACTTGGTGGGCAACCTGGACAGCCCTGCTGTGACTGGGTTTGAGCCTGTCCAGGAAGTAAATATTGTCGAAAACTCTTTGGACAGCTTGGACACCCCTGCTGTAGCTGGGTTTTCTACTCACCAAGATGCTTCTCCACAAGTAAACACTGCGCTAGCTTCGGCCCCAGTCATTGCGAATTCAGTTAAATCAGCTGATGTGGCAAATATTGGTGTCAGCCTGGATCATGGACAATGGAAAGTTGGGGATAAAGCTAACTACTGTGGACAGTCGGTGTCTGTTTCTCGAATAGACACCGAAGATGGCTCAATTATGGTTCGCCGACCAGATGGTGAATTGATAAATACACGAGAAAGCGAATTATCTCGCCCGGAATTGAAAGTTGGGGATAAAGTTGAATTTTTCAATGACAGTCTTCGCAAGTGGCAAGTAGGAATCATTAAGAGCGTTCAACTAATGGATACATATTTTTGTAGCGCAACAATTGATTATCGAGGCTTTAAAGGTAAAGTATGCCAATTAGAAATCTTTAGGAGTGATTGGATAAAATTTCTGCATGATTAGGCAGTGGATGAAAGCGATGTCTACTTTTAAGGCTGGCTGTGACGCTCTTCGTCACTGATTGTGCTGTCCCATCAGTTCATCCTGCCATTAATATTTGGCTGACGGAAGCTCGCATATTGCACTTCATATCCATAAGTCGGTTATTGTGCTTAAAGCAATCGCGTCCTGCTGCCTTTGCCTGATATAGTGCTTTATCCGCTGCTGCAATTATTTCGTCAAAGTTAGAACCCGGCTCAGGAATTATTGTGGCTAACCCAGCACTCAGGGTTACATGAGAACTAACTTGTGAATCTATATGAGGAATTGCCAGCCTTTGAATAGCAAAGGAAATTCTCTGTGCGACTCCCGTAGCACCTAATGCGCCTGTATTAGGTAGAACAAGAGCAAATTCTTCCCCACCATAACGGGCAACTAAATCAGCAGGACGTTGAACAACATCTTTGATGGCTTTAGCAATTTCCCTAAGAGCGCGATCGCCTGCCTGATGACCATAAGTATCGTTGTAGGATTTGAAGAAATCAACATCAAGTAGGATGAGAGACAAAGGCTGTTGTTCGCGTGCCATGCGCCGCCACTTTTGGTCTATATACTCTTCAAACCGTCGGCGGTTAGCTACTTGAGTTAAAAAATCGATAGTAACTAACGTAGCTAATCGCTGCAATTTTTCGTTAGCGGCAAGGAGTTTTTGATGTAGCTGCGATTGCTCAATCAAACGTCTTACCCGTTGACGCAAAACTTGCCAGTTAATCGGTTTGGTAACATAGTCCATTGCCCCTGCAAGAAATACTCGCTCAATTAACTCAGTATCCTCAAGTTCTGTAATCATTAAAACTGAGGTGTACTTAGTTGAGTCAATACTCAGCAACTTGGCACAACACTCAAACCCTTTCATATCTGGCAAGATGGTGTCAAGCAGTACTAGTTCTGGGCGCAATTGTTGAAAAACATTTATTGCCTCCGTGCCATCTTTTGCTTGGGCTACTCGATATCCTGATTGCTCTAGCAAAAGTCGCAGTTGTTGACGGTTAAATGCTTCATCGTCAACAATGAGAACTAAAGATTGGTTTTCTTGATGAGTAGCTTTCATTATTGTCATCAACTATTTCTTATGTAGTTCTAAAATGTTGCGCCTACAAGTTGCAACTTTTATAGCCTTCAGTTCTAAAAGCAAAGCTGTCAAAAGAGAAAAATTCTCTAACCGACAGCTTAATATTTGGCTCACTGAGTATTACACACTCAAACTTAGGGTTCTGTACGGTTTCAGACATTTGGCTCCTTAGTACAAAGCTTTTAACAAGGGCTGCCCGGTCAGAGCCGAATCGTTGCCAATCTTCAATCCATTAATTGGAAAGTGATGGAGACGACCTAATGAGGAATACCCTGTACCGAATGGCACTAAGAAAAGGGAAAATCGTTGAGGTAGCTCTTGTGCAGAGGAGCGGAGGAGCAGGGGAGAAAGAAGAAGGAAGAAACATACGGACAGACACAAGAGGCATACGGAAAGAAGCAAGAGAAATTCTCCTCTGCCCCCCTGCTCCTCTGCAATCCTTACGCCGCCTACCCTTCAGCTTAACTTAGTGCCATTCTACCCTGTACCTTTGAACGCCAATGTCTCGCAGCGTTCGGCTTCAACTTTCTTGTTAGGTCGTGCAAGCACAACTTGTAAACCAATGATGATGATTGGTTTAATGTCCCACGCGAAAAAAGGCAGAAGGTAGGAGGCAGAGGGCAGTTTCCTTCTGCCTCCTTCAATTACTCCCTGAGATAGATAAATAAGTTAGTAGACGCAATGGTATTATTTCGACAGCATATCAACAGCATATCAACAGCATATAATCAGTAATTTTTAAAATAGCGAGTCTGGTTCCTTATCTGATGGCGTGATTATGCACTCATCGGTCGCCTCATATCTAAATAAAATTACACGGCATCACCAAGCGCAAGCAGGTGAAACTGCTTTTGGAACGTCTCAATATGGAGCTTGAACGCCAGGTAGAAAAGCGAATCGCTCAGTTGCAGCAAGCACTGGACTTTGAAGTAAGACTCAAACGGATCACTGATCAAATTCGCAACAGTCTGGACGAAGGTCAGATATTGCAAGTGGTTGTGCAGGAATTAACCCTCGTGCTAGGCACAATCTGTTGCCATACAGCTTCCTATAACCTCGAATCTGCCACTTCCACTGTCCTTTATCAGTACACAACCTCTGAATATGAAACTATTGCCTCGTCACTTTCATCTGTTGGTCAGGTAGTTTTCATGAACGCTTTCCCTGAAGTGTACCGTCAGCTTCTGCAAGGTGAGCATTTCCAATTCTGTGAAATAGATGTCAGCGCGGTTCGCAAGCCGTTGGCAATTTTGGCTTGCCCTATTATTGATAATCAAGCCATTTTAGGAGACCTTTGGCTATTCAAACAGAGAACGGATGCCTTTAGTGAGCTAGAAATCGGGGTGGTGCAACAGGTCGCAAATCAATGTGCTTTTGCTATTCGTCAAGCCCGTTTTTATCAGGCATCTCAACAGCGAATTGAGGAACTTGAACGATTGAATCATCTTAAAGATGATTTCGTAAGTACAGTTTCACATGAGTTACGCGCACCCATAACTAACATCAGAATGGCAGTTGAGATGTTAGAAGCTATTTTGAAACAATCACAGATACTTGAAGCTAAACACAGTAGTGCCACTCGTTATCTGCGAATTTTACGAGATGAATGCCAGCGAGAAATGAATCTGATTAATGACCTGCTGGATTTAACTCGTCTTGATACCAAGACCGAACCATTAGTGCTGACCAGCAAGAATCTTAGTTCATGGATTCTTCAGATTATTGAACCTTTTGAAGAACGATTTTGTACTCAGCAGCAACAGTTGCACATAGATATTCCGATTGAAATACCTGTCTTAACTACTGATTTCTTCCAATTAGAGGGTATTCTAGTGGAGCTATTCAACAATGCCTACAAATATACTCCTGCCAACGAAACTATTGCAGTATTGCTACGTGCCACACCGTCAGCTTTGCGATTAAGCGTGAGCAATTCTGGTGTAGAAATTTCTACATATGAACTTGCTCATATCTTCGATAAATTCCACCGCATTCCCAGTCATAACCCTTGGAAGCATAGAGGAACAGGATTGGGGCTGGCATTGCTTCGTAAGCGAGTGGAACAACTTCAAAGCACCATTATTGTGTCTAGTGAGCAGAAGTGGATCACCTTTACACTGCAAATCCCTTGGAGCATAGAGCAGGATTAAAGGATTTAATAGCACCCTCAATAGACTTGTAGCCGACAAGAAATTGGGATTTCGTTCTAATGCAGAGGTAAGGACATACTGTGGGGTAATAAACCTATTGCATATAAAAAACCCTGGATAAATACCAACTCTATCGAGATTGCAATTTATCTAGGGTTGTAAAGTATCTATTTATGTCTCGTAAAAACGTAAACTTAGTATTCCCAAAAATTTTGGGATTTGAACATTAATAGTGGGTTCAAGACCATCACGATCAAAGATAGTCATTTGACCGCGAACATACTCGATTAGCCTCGCCCTCTGAATAATAGAGGCAGCAAGGGTAATGCTACTGGCACGCGATTAACAGCTAAAGCTATTATGTTAGGTAGGTAACATAATCAGGGCGAACGCATCTAAAGTATACGTAATGACTACTGAAATTGAGAATCAACGAAAAAATTAGTATTTCTGGCTTGATTTATTTTCCAAGGCTCAAAGCGATCGCTAAAATCTTTGTCAATAAGCAGGGTTTAATGAGATTAATTTTACATCTATTGAGAATAGATTAGTCTTGTTGACATGATGCGGCCGCCCTGGTAACATAATAGTTTTAGCTGTTACACAGCTTTAATATTCGTTGAATTGTAACTTGCTTAACGTGAGCATTAGTAATGCTAAAAAACATTGGTAGTACACAACCACACCGCACTGTGTCACACTTGCCTAATACTAAAAACCTTCTGCTTGCTGCTTTGTCCCTTGATGTGTACGAGCATCTCAAAAACAACATGGAGCAGGTCGAGCTTTCATCCGGCTCGATACTTAACCGCCCCAACGAAACCATCAACGAGGTCTACTTCCCTCTCACCTGCCTGATCTCGGTAACAATCACAATGATGGATGGCATGACGGTTGAAGCCGGAGTGGTCGGCAGCCGCGAGATGGTAGGGATCAACGCCTTCATGGGCGGTCGGGAGACGACGCAGACTGAGTACATCGTCCAGGTTCCGGGCAAAGCGATGAAAATGAAAGCAGATTTGCTGCTTTCGGAGTTCGATACCAATAAATCGCTGCGCGACGTGATGCTGAAATACACGCAGGCTTATATGGCGCAAATCTCCCAAAACGTTGCCTGTAACCGCCTTCATACTATAGAACAACGCATGGCCCGATGGCTGCTCGAATCGAGTGACCGTCTTGCCTCGGATGAACTGTTCCTGTCGCATGAGTTCCTCTCCAATATGCTGGGCGTGCGCCGTTCTGGTGTTACCGAGACAGCCCAGCGTCTTCAAGAGAAAGGTCTCATCCAATGCAGCAGAAAGAAAATCAAAATCATTGATCCGCAGAGCCTAGAAGAGACCTCCTGCGAGTGTTATGGGGTAATCAAAGACGAATACGACCGCTTGCTAAGGTTTAAGCTAGAAAGATAAAGCATGGCTTCATGTGTAGTTTGCTAATGATAATAAATACAAAACAAAAACGCTAGAATTTCAGCATAATTGTTGAAATCTAGGTAAAGCTATAGAGACTCTCATGCAATTAGGGAGCAAGTTGAGTTAAAACATCATCACATCAATATTATATAGTTGCGCTACACGTATGGGCTATTACGTGGAATACAAGCCTCAAAGTCTTCTCGATTCATTCATACAAGGGCGCGAACGCTGGCAACTACCACCATAAAAATACCCCCATATTCTGGGGGCGAATGATGTGGTATATGTTCTTTAAAGAACAGAAGAGAATAACTCTGTTTCGGTATAAGGATTTCGGTATATGTGCCCATAGTAGCAAGATATCTCTCAAGGACTTGGGCGCTCACTGACTCTTCAAAATCTCTTTACAACAACTAATCAATCTACTAACACTTTAGTTAAGTTGACACGCTGATGCCTCTTACAGCGTGAACTACCCCGCCGTAAGACGGACGAGGCTTCCCAATTCATCGGGAACAGCCTCCAGGACTTTGGCGACACGTTAAAGCTAGAAATTTTTACTAGAAAAAACATTCAGTGTATCTACAGTAGTTAAACAGCTTTAGGTTGAATAATATGTAACGGAAAATAGGAGTATGTTATTTTACAGGTAACCGTTGGTTGCCTGTAACTTCTCGCTTCATAATGATTATGCTTCAAGGGATTGAGCCGAGATGTTTGTAAAAGACAAATAAATGAGTAAGAATAACACTCTAATTTCATCAAAGAAATTTAACTCGACCAATCATATTAAACTAAACCTTGGGAAAAAGCGATGACAGTCTTAGCTATACTGCCGTGACTGCCGTGTATGGTGTCGAATATCTATATTTCAAGCGATACCACCTGATACCAAGGTGCAAATAATTCTTTTAGGAGAAACGTTTCTCCTAAATGCCTACTTCATTTAAACCAAAATCCTACCTGCGGCTTTGAGTATCCGTCAGGCGAGATAAATGAAAAGGTTTTGCAATTGCTGTGGATAAGTGCGCTCTGTTGACAGCTGATTCACCACAGATTAAGGTTTGATGCGGCTACATTGTGTTAGTGCAATAAAATAATGCAAAAACTAAAACCTCTAGTCTTTGCAGCTAAAAGTTTTAGTTTTAAAAATTAAATGTTTTTAAAAAGCCTTTTAACGAAAATATAAATTTTTAATAATAAATAATTACGAAAGTCAGTTTTCGCCACACGACTAAGACTACTAATATCCATATAGGTAACTTTTCGTTTAAGTACTAAGGAGGTCGGCGTAAATAATTATCGTTGGGATAAGGCAGTTCTTGCTGGGGACAGGAAGCAGAGGGAAACAGGGTTTTAACCTTGTTTACTTTTCTTCACATAGTTTGCTTTTATTGCACCGACTTACTTACTAATAGGTTCTTATCAAGCTACCATGAGCTGCTCCGCCTCATATATGTAGTATCCACCCAAAAACCGCTAAAAACGGATACTAAGTAATTATCAAGATTTTTTGATTTGCTCCAAAATCTGCTTCCCCCTAGCGAATTGCGCCCCCCTGATACCCTAAAATCTCTTTAATAATTTTAGAATCTGACTTTTCGCGTTAAGTCTTGAAAGGTTTACTGACAAAGGATTTAAGAAACAGCACAGCAAATACGGTACAGATTTGAGCTTGATCGGTGCCTAGTTGCGCCATCACAAGCGAGAGACATTCCTTTAGTCTGTCTTCTTTCTTGTCGAAGAGCTTCTTCTCTTATTTGTTGCAATACGCGCTCTGCTTCTTGCCAAAAGATTATATCTTCTGTTTCTACTTCCCCTAGATTAATTGGTGAATACTCAAGCTCACCTGACTGGTTTCGGTTGACTGCCACTCGGAAAATCTCACCTCGTTCATCATGGGTAAATACCAGTTCTCTACCCTGCTTCTCTAGAGTTGCACGTTTGAATCTTCTAGTATGTCCGATTTTGGGGTAGACATAGCTCACCCCTAGCTCATTATCAATTTCATTTTTTTCTTGACCGATTTTATTGTCATTCTTTTTGACTGCCACAAATTGGTAAACGCTAGAGAGTTCCTTGTCAAAAACTTCGTATGCGAACTAAAAACTTACCCCAATGGCAGAATTATGGCAAATTTATGTATTATCAAAAATTGGCTCCCATTATGGCTGATTTATGGCATCTCAATGGCAAATGAATGGCAAATGAATGGAAGGAGTGAAAAGTTATTTCTCAACTAATTATCACTATTGAGAATTAGGGTTAAAACTGGCAGAATTATGGCATTTGAATGGCAGGATTATGGCACAGTAATGGCAAATCAATGGAAAATGTCAGAAATTCTGCATTTTTAAATATCACAGTGATATTATGCTCCGAGAAAAGAATAATATGATTTTTTGACGCACAGTACGCCAAAAAGTTTGGTAAGTTTTTTTGAAAAAAAAGTGATGATCAAAGCGAATTCAAGATCACTTTCATCAAAAATAACTACTAAAGAACTACTGTTATGCTACAAAAGTCACTGTGCAGTTCACTCTCGTCAAGGCTGACTTTTAAAGATTCAAGTTCTCCGACTGCTGATGATCTCCGACTGCTGATGAGGTGATTGCGTACAATATCTATTGAGTATGGAGGACTCAGAAATGGATTTGGCTTTTGTACTAATTCATGGTGGTGGACTTGATACATGGGTTTGGGAGCGAATAACTCCACTGCTCGAATTTCCGGCGCTGGCTGTGCATCGTGCAGTTCCAGGGACAAACCTGAATCGATTGAGTATTACTGATTCTGCAAAATATATTCAGTCGCAAATTGAATCAGCAGGCTTTGAGCGAGTGATTTTAGTTGCCCATTCGATTGGTGGCATCGGTGAAAGGTTAAGATAAAGCGCTTTTTGTCAATCAGTTAAAATACTCAAAACATCCTTAATAATAATGATAATCGTGTGGAGGGAAGGGGGAGGAGGCGAGGGACGCTCGCCTCCTCCCCCTATTTTTGATTATCATTATCTTAAAAGTCTTTAATAGCTTAAACAGCAGATGAAAAAGTATTGTAACGATGTAAAAAGTGGACAACATTGTTAGGTAAATTCAATGATCAAATGAGGTAATGAAAAGTTTGGTTTTCTACCATGTCCAAGCGACCAAAAGTCAACTCTGACCACGCACAACGACATCATACTCCGACTATAGATAATGAAGCGATCGCTAAACGCTTAGAAGCTTTATTAACCCCAGCAGTTTTTGCTCAACAAAAATATTATAAGCAGTTAGGATGTCGAGACAGGATTCTTAATTTATCGTTAATGGTAGCAGCAGTATTAACACTGTTGTGGCGACAAGTTCCTGGCGTTCAAGAGTTGAATCGTCTGTTAGCACGAGAAGGTTTATTATGGTGTCATCCCACAAAAGTTGCTCAACAATCATTATCAGAAAGATTTTTAGTTTTCCCTGCTGAATTATTTGAGCGGGTCTTTAAAGATTTACTACCTCAGTTACAATTAAATTGGCAGCAACGACTTAGGCGAACACTGCCAGACAGCGTTAAGTTTGCACGGGCGAATTTTGAACATATTTGGATAGCTGATGGCTCTACATTAGAAGCATTATTTCGCAAGCTCAAAAGCCTGGAAGACTTAAAAACAGGACAGTTAGCCGGAAAAATTTGTACAGTTATTGATTTGGTAACTCGTTTACCCGTCGAGGTTTGGTTTAACAATAATCCCGCAGCATCAGACACCAATTTTGAAACTGCATTACTAAATTTACTATCTCCTAAAACTCTAATTTTACTTGATAGAGGTTTTTATCATTTCCAATTTTTGCAACAACTTATTGACCAAGAAGTTAATTTTATTACTCGCTTAAAAGCCAGAGCATCTATTAAATACTTAAAGATTTTTAGCTATGACCATTCGCTTAAAGACCGATTGATTCAACTTGGAACTGTTCGTCGTGGCGCACCAGTTCTCACTTTACGTTTAATCGAAATTAAAATTGGTAAAACTAGCTATTCTTACATTACTTCTGTCCTTGACCCCAAAATATTACCTCCCTATGTCGTTGCAGATTTATATCGTCGAAGATGGAGAGTTGAAGAAGCTTTCTACGCAGTAAAACGTTTACTGGGGCTATCTTATTTGTGGACTGGTTCTATTAATGGTATCAAGCTACAAGTCTGGGCTACTTGGTTATTTTATGCTGTTTTGATTGACTTAGGAGATGCTGTTGCAGACGAATTATCCCTACCATTCGACCGCATTTCTTTGGAGATGATATTTCGCGGTTTGTACCATTTTAGCGTCGCAAATGACAAAGGCAAAGCGGATGACCCGATTAAGTACTTCGCTGCCCCAGAGAATCAAGACTTAGGCGTGGTTAAATATCTGCGAAAGCCAGTCTCCAAGCTAGATTTCTCTCCTTTTCCTGCACCCTCTTGACAAATGTGCAATCACTCTAACCTCTTACGAGTGGATTGGTGGTGTTCTTGCCCCGACCGTTGCAACGTTGTTACCCCAACGAGTGGTGCATATCGTTTTTGTGGGAGCCAATATTCCGCCAGAAGGAAATTCAGCGATTTCGATTTTCCGTCCGTCTGAACGTTTCGGAATTGGAGTGTGGTTGCGATTAATGGCGTGGAAGATTTCCTTCATGGATAAAGCTGTGGAGGAAGATATGCGGAAAACCCTTTGCAATGATATGGATGAGGCAACAGTGCAACAAGTCTTGGCAGGTGGTAAGCACCCAGAACCACCAGCGATATTTTACGAGTTAGTTTCACGGTTACAAATGCCGTCGATTTCTTGCACTTACATTAAGTTGCTGCAAGATCAGAGTATTCTGCCACCGTCAAAACAGGATGAGATGGCAGCAAACATTGGAGCAAAGGTTTTAACTCTGAATACAGGACATACAGCTATGTTGAGTCGTCCTCATGAACTAGCGAAATTGCTAAATGGCATTGTGAGTGAGATTACAGTTCAGCAAGAGTAGCGATCGCCGCAGTGGGTCAAATTGAGGTGATTTGAGAATATAGAGCCTGAAATCTCCTTGCACTGACTACATAAAGTCATTCCCGTTAAAGACTCAAATCTTCCTCCTGCTGTTGCTGTTGCTTTAACTGCTGCCCATAATTTATAAGCTGCTGATTCCAATCTGCCGCCTTGCACTTGATCCTGAATGACTGTGGCAGCAATTCCTTAACAACTCGTGCAGCTGCATTACCCTCATCGTCCGAGTCAAAAGCCACTTGTAAATTAGGAATATGCTGCAATTGCTCTACTGGTAAGCTTTTGGGATTATCTACCGCCATGTACAAAGTTCTATTGGGTGGCACGTCGCCTCTAAGCTGATATTCCAGCATGGCAAAAGAAACGGCATCGATGGGCGATTTCAAAAGCACCACTTTCTCTACAGGTTCAGTTGGCTGTCCGCCTAAGCGGAAGTGAAACCAGCTATCACGCCGCTTAGTCCCTTTTTCGTAACCTTTGAAAGTGTTGTTCTCGCCCCGTGTCCCCCGCAGGAATGCTCCTATTGCCTGGGGTTCTTCTAATAGATTCCGCATGACGAACACAGCGTTTTGCTGATCATCAGCGTAAACTAACCCCCTTTTATGCAGAAGTTCCACAAAGTTTGATGGTATCCCCCGTTTCTGGGTCAGGTAGTTGGAGACAGAAGACCACTTGCTTTTATCCTCAACTGGTAGCCTGAATTTGTCGCGTGGTTCTAACTGGATAATTTCAGCAGTCACTTGACGACTTTTTGCTATCGCTGCTCGTTCTGCTCCAGCTTCACCAAATCGCTCATGTAACCAGACGACCGCCTGACGCAGATTGCATTGGTTAACGTGCATCACCAAGTCAATCGCCCCACCTGAGCCTTTCTGTTGATCGGGGGCGAAATCGTAGAATTTGGGCCCATCTATATTAATGATGTGTCCGTGACCCTTCCATTTTCCTTGGCTATTGTGTAGCCCCAATTCCCAAGCCACATCAACAAGTGGCAAGTCGCGCAATTGATTGGTCTGAGATTCTAACGATCGCACCCGCTTCTCTAGTTGCTGTCGTTCCTTCTCACTAGCCCTAGCCCGTTGCTCTGCACTCTCTAGTCGCTCTTGCATGAAAGCGCGGTCAGCCAGTTGGTGGTTGAGGACATGGAATTGGTCATCATTCTGAATCCGGGCAACGTAATTTGTAGCTGATTCAAAAGGTTCGGGTTCAAGTTTTTTATTCGACCAGACGGCAGTGAGTGGTTCACTGTTAACCGCTTGGTAATATTCCTTTACTTTGGTGTGGGTTGCCTTACTGCCCTTGACCCCCCGTTCAATGCCCAAAGGAGCGAGTGCAGCAGCATAGCTATCTTGCAACTTGGATAACTTAATGCTGGCAGCGCGACCATTACCCCCAAACATTTCTTTGTGGCTTAACTGCAAGGTTTTCTGGTTGATGGGTACAACATAGGCATGAATGTGGGGAGTAGCTTCATCCAAATGCAATTCTGCCCTGACGCACTTATCACCATAGTTGTTGACTAGCCAACTGCGAGAAGCCTTAACAAAGTCCAACATTCGGGGGTTATCCCATTCGCCTGCCTTTGATGGATTATCGGGGCGAAAATATTCTGGGGATGCCGAGAGAAAAATATCGCTACACAGCACGGCATCCTTGCGCGGTTTGTGTAAAGTTGTGTTGGCTATCTTGTTTTTCACCAAAACTTCAAGCGGTGAATCATCCTCCATGCCAATCAGCCGGATATTTTTTTTAGTGGTGTCGGCATTTGGGGTATCTTGTAAACGGGCAGTATGTTTTTCACTACCGCCAATGTTGCCGAAAGACTTGAGTTTTTCAACGCGCAGAATCGCTAAAGCCACCATTGGTTTTCAGGAGGGTGTAGGGTGTAGGGTGTGGGGTGTAGGGGGATGAGATAAAGGGAATTAGTGATGAGTAAATCTCCAATACAGTCTTATCAAGATTTACAAGTTTGGCAGGAGGGGATGAATTTAGCAGAAGCCTGCTATTTCGTAACAAAATCCTTTCCAAAAGAAGAAACTTATGGGATGACCAAGCCCCGTTGGGGCGGGGTGTTGGGTGTGGGGTGTTGGGTGTAGTGAATATTTAGCCCCAACAACCATCGGGACACAAGCCCCGTTTTTTAGGACGATTGCATTGGGCGGAGTCCCAAGCTCCGTCCAATGCCGTATTCCCTACACCCCACACCCTAACCCCCACACCCTTCTTGATGACATCACAAATCCGTAGAGCAGCAGTATCTATTCCAGCTAATATTGCTGAAGGTTATGGACGAAGAAGTAGAGGAGAGTATCTTCAGTTTTTATATATAGCGCAAGGTTCACTTAAAGAATTGGAAACCCACCTAATCTTATCTAAACGAATAAAACTTGCAGAAATCCCAACAATTGATCCAGTTCTTGCTCAGTGTCAATTAGTTGGTAGGCTACTCCAAGGTCTTATTCGCTCTCTGGAAAACAAGTAAACCCTACACCCTACACCCCACACCCTACACCCTGTGCCAATAGGGTGCAAACTCCCCGCAGGGGCGAACGAAACTTCTGCGTCTTGAGCGAAGCGAAAGATGGGCGCAGCCCACCCGCAGGGCGCAGAAGTGTAGTGAGTACACCACCAACATGGTACACCGAGGCGAAATTCTGCGGCAACAGCACCCACTCCTGCTGCAAAGCGACCTCTTGGCACAAAAATAGAGCAACTCAGCACAAATCTTGAGCAACTTGGCACAATTTGGTCAGCTAAAATCAGCATTTAGGGTCATGAACCGAGGTGAATCACGAGTGCCAGATTGTGCTAAATTGGTGCAATATCTGCACTTATTCAGTGCCAATCTGCTCTAAATCTGCACTAAGATCAAATCATCGTTTTAACCAGCTATTTGCATGACTGACATTTACCTCAGCGTGGACGTTGGTGGGTCGCAAACTAAGATAATTTATCAAGTGGATGACCAGACTAAACCAAATTATGTTCTGCTGCCACCAGCGATAGAAGAGATTACTAAGGATAAACTTAATTTTTTCATGGAACGCTTGGGCTGGATTGGTAGCCCTTCACCAGACCAACAACTGTGGGTTGAGTGGAATAACAGAGTGGTGGTGTTGGGTGAGTTCGCGGCTAACTTTGATCCGCTTGACCGCATTAAGGAACTCAAATATGAGAATGCCTTGTGGAAAGTATTGAGTGCTGTTGGCTTAATTGTTGAACTCAGCTTAGTTAAGGTGACGGCGAAAAAACAAATTAATTTGGAGTTGGCGTTACTTCTGCCGTGGAATGAGTACAGCGATCGCCGCCGCTTTGAAGAACAGTTACGGGTGATGCTGGCTAATTTTACGGTACGCAAACAATATTTAAAGGTGAACTTAGAGCGTTTCTTGTGCCGTCCTGAAGGTGGGGGATTAGCAGCACTGCGAATCAAACAGCAGGGGGTAGACTGGTTACGCACTTCCCAACTGGCGGTGTTGATGTTTGGTCACAGGAACACGACAGCACTTTATTTTGACCGGGGGCAACTGAAGCTGGGGGATAGTCCACTGTTGGGCTTTGCCAATATGTTGGATATCGTGCTGGATATGACGAGCGGTTTAGACCGAGAGCGTTTATCTTCGGCAATATTTGATGCACGCTACACGATTATTGATAAGGTCTACAGCAAAGACCGTAATTGCTCGGCACGCCCTGATTGGATAACTTTTGACC
Organism: Nostoc sp. XA010; assembly: GCF_020829625.1. Lineage (GTDB taxonomy): Bacteria > Cyanobacteriota > Cyanobacteriia > Cyanobacteriales > Nostocaceae > Nostoc. The sequence goes on from NZ_JAIVFX010000038.1 coordinate 42,205, forward strand.
GAATACAAGCCCTAGCAAGTGCGAAAGACCCCACTTTAAGACAAAAAGAAATTTCTCATATTGCTGATGCAATCAGAGTGGCAACAGCCCAATATTGGGATAAGCTACAGCGGTGGATGGACAAAATATTACCCAGACCGTTGAACGAAGTAATCATCGGTGGGGGCGCTGCTTACCATGTAGAAGTTGAGTTGGAGAAATATTTTAATTGTGCATGGCAACTCAAGAAAATAGATACGTATAGCAGTGTTTACGAGAGAACTGGTCAATACATCCCCAAAGACGACAAATTGCCAATGATACCGATGGTTTGGGGTAGTGGTTTTATAACTCAGGTGCAAGAAACTTTTAATTTAGATGAGCAGCAAACGTATAGGTATAGTACCTCAGCGCGTTTGGTGGACTGCTTTGGGATGTTTGATTATTTGTTGGGGATGGAGACAAGTCAATGAACCAAAGCAAAAAGAAACGCAAGTCTCTGAGTTTGCGGCTTCAGCCTTATGAGGGTGATGTTTTAGCGGAGGTTGTCGATTACTTGAACTCGTTGCCCAAGGATGAGGCACAGCGTAAGATGGCTGATATCTTGGTGGCTGCTTTCTTGCCAGTGGCGCGATATTCAAGCGGTAATTTTACGCCAGAGCAGATCCGTTTTGCTTGTTGGGAAGCGCAGGACTCGTTGAATAAACACGGTAGTTATATGCGTTTTGCTCTGGGTGTGGAACAACCGCAGTTTGTTCTGTCACAGCCAGCGTTGACTGCACCAGTTGTAGCGGTCAATGCCCCAAGCTACAAGAGTAATGCTTTAGAGTCGCCTGAGCTTGAGGGAGAAGCGGCTGATTCAATCAGACCCGCTTCAATAGTTCAAGGTCAGGCTTCGTCTCAAGAATTGGATGCGATTTTTGGAGGAGATTGAGCGAAGAACTAGCATAAGAATCGCCTGAGCAGTTGTAGCTGTTAACTGTGAGGCGGCAATTGTCGTGACTATGTATTTTTTCAGTCGTATTTAGAGTTTATTCTTGCTTTTTTTAGTTTTGGCTCAAAAAAAACTGGCCCTATATTTTGGCGTACTGTGCGAGAGTTTTAGTCAGGAATTTTTGGGGAAGAAATCAGGGTGGTAAATTAGGTTTTTGGGGTCAAAATCCTTGTATTTACCTTATGTTTACCTTGTAAATACCTTGGAGATGCCATTGTTTTACCTTATTTTTGACAAAAAAGAGGCATTTTGTAAAAAACGGTGATTTTCAGTGTTAAAGGTCTAAATAAATCCTTATATTTACCATTCAGATGCCATTGAAATGCCATTGGTTTACCTTACAAATGCCTTTTTTAAAAAAATCCTTGTAAATACCTTATAAATGCCTTTTAGTTAAATAATGTTTAGTATGCGAAGTTTTTCGTCAGCCCTGATAAAATCAAGAGCGAAAAAAAGTTCATTGATGATGAGCCAAGGGTAAGGTATGGAAGTCAAAAGCGAAGTGACAATAAAATTTAGTGGCGAACTACCAACAGCTACACCAGCAGAAAATAAAAAAGTTGCAATCGAGTTGACCGATCAGAACGGCATAGTCTTCACCGCTCAAGTTAACGCCAAAAGTTGGCGTAAGGCTGAAACTAGCGCCTCGGAATTCGCAGACTGGGCTGGGGCTGTATCGGGCAAGCTTGGCGTGCGAACAGAAAACGGGTTTGAGATTATTGACGCGGGAATTCAGCTTTTTGAAAAGAAGGCGAAGGAGGTAAAACCAGATGTAGGGGCTACTGTATCTGAAGCTGGTGTTTCTTCATAGACAGTGTAAATAGCCATGTTATTGAAAAGTTGTTGTGAAGCGATTTTGAAGAAAAGGTGATCACCGAAGACATCCACCGACAGTTCATTCTAAGATGGGCATATATACAGAAATCCTTATAGCGAACTCTCATTATTCGATTGTGTCCTTTTAAGCACATCAACCACATCAATCGCCCCCATATTCTGGGGGTATTTTTCTGGCGGTAGTGGCGAAAGCGAGGTAACAATCAAATGAGCGTGGCTCACTACCATCTGAGGTAGTGTTAGGCGTAAGCTGTAGACATCAATGAATCTAGAAGACTTTGAGGCATCGATTACACGTTTGACTAATTACGTGTAACTACTGACTATATTATATTGATGCGATTTGAATAAGTCAGGCGTATAACGACCAAGCTTACCGCCGCCCTTCCGGCAGGGACAAAGTGAGAAACGAAAAAGCGTTGAATCTATGGATTTGTTGTTGATAAATGCTGGTAAAGGCTTATAAGGCTTAAGCGCTAAATATTAAGCCATCTTATCAGCTAAACAAAAAGCCTTTCTAACTACATTTAGAAAGGCTTTTTATGATAATAAAACCTGGCATCGAGCTATTTTTGCGTAGGGCTACCCTTAAACTATCGTGGCCGCAGCAGCGTTTCACCTCTGAGTTCGGGAAGGGTTCAGTGTGGTGACACTACGCAATAGACACCAGGAAAATTAATTTAAAAGAAGAATTAAAAATAGTTTTGAAATTTACAAAACCCTCTTGATTACACAGCAACTTGTTGAAAACCAATAATTAATGAGGTCAAGCCCTCGGTCTGTTAGCACGGCTCGGCTGCATACATTACTGCACTTGCACCTACCGCCTAAGAACGGGTGTTCTTCCCGTGGCCTTACCCACTTACGTGGTGAGAGTACTCATCTTGAGGTGGGCTTCCCACTTAGATGCTTTCAGCGGTTATCCGCTCCGCACTTGGCTACCCAGCGTTTACCGTTGGCACGATAACTGGTACACCAGCGGTGCGTTCCCCTCGGTCCTCTCGTACTAGGGGTACAGCCGGGATACGTGCAAAATGGGACACGTTGTAAAGTTTTGTAAACAATAGCTCTACAACCCTTGCCAGACCTACCTTCACAATTTCTCAAACCAAAACTAAGAGCTTGTCATCATCCAA